>NZ_FNQZ01000044.1 GCF_900107545.1 Pseudobutyrivibrio sp. ACV-2
AGCAGGCTTAGTACCGATAGCAGCCACAACATCAGGATTCTGCTGTGCATAATAGGTAGCATCAAAAGCAGCGTAAGCTGGCACTGAAGTTGCAACAGTAGAAGCGGCAACTGCGAGCGCCATGAGTTTCACTAGTTTCTTGTTTCTAGTCATAGATAAATGTCCTCCTAATAAAAATTTTTCTCCCCATACGCCAATTATATGCAACCAATTGGTAGCACGGAAGAGTTGCAAAAAGCCAGCACTATGTGCTGAGTTACCATTTACGCTACCCCTTAGGTAACGTTCTGAGGACAATATATCACCATTTATTTGATTTGTGTTAAGATTAACAGTTTTTTAACATTTAATTCACATAATTATCTTTCACGATGAATAATGTGTGAATATAGCCACTATATGAATTAATTGACTATATAATTATGAGATATAATGTGTCTATAAATTATCTAGGATATGGTTTGCCACTGAGTGAGGTTCAAAACGAAAATACTAGTACTAGCCTGATAAGTTCATAAAAACTACAAATCTTTCAGTATTTTGTTAACATACACAATATCATAAAGCATTGTCCAATAAATTAATTTAAGATCTGTTTGACAAAAATATCAAAATAATTTATTTCGTAAGCTTAATTTAATTTCATATTGTATGCTTCCTGGTATACATTGATGATGAAAATTGATGCTTGATTACTCTATTAAGGATGAAGATATTAGATACAGATAGGTAAATAAAATATTTAGATTAGATAAGGTCTTGAGAAAAAATGTAATTATGCATTCCATCGGCGAAGCCGATTATAATCATTCCTTACTCGCGAAGCGAGCGAAAATTTTTTTGAAAAATTGGGTTTTTAAGGCCTAAATATCATGATAATTGATACAAATTAAATGTATTTTCGCGTATAAAATGTTTTTTTAGGCTCAAAATAGTGATTATAGCCTTATATTCGCAATACATAAATGGACATTTATGGATGTTCGAGGCCTCCCTATGAAGATAAATGTGAAAAATTGAGTGTATTAGTAAAATATTTCATTTATTTTTCAATACTACGCTTCTATCATTGCAACTTCAGTGCCAGCTTACGCTGCTTTTGATGCTACCTATTATGCACAGCAGAATCCTGATGTTGTGGCTGCTATCGGTACTAAGCCTGCT
>NZ_FNQZ01000043.1 GCF_900107545.1 Pseudobutyrivibrio sp. ACV-2
ATATTCCTCGATAGCTCAATGGTAGAGCACTCGGCTGTTAACCGAGTTGTTGTAGGTTCGAGCCCTACTCGGGGAGTTCAACATTATAAGCCGATGTGGCTCAATTGGCAGAGCAGCTGATTTGTAATCAGCAGGTTATCGGTTCGAGTCCGATCATCGGCTTTTAATATTTTCGGGGTGTGGCTCAGTTTGGCTAGAGCACCTGGTTTGGGACCAGGGGGTCGCAGGTTCGAATCCTGTCACCCCGATTTAATCTTAATAGTTTGCGGGTGTGGTTCAATGGTAGAACATCAGCCTTCCAAGCTGAATACGTGGGTTCGATTCCCATCACCCGCTCTTAAATTAAATATCATGCGCGACTAGCTCAGCTGGCAGAGCACCTGACTCTTAATCAGGGTGTCCAGGGTTCGAACCCCTGGTCGCGCACTAAAAGGACAAGTAAAAACTTGTCTTTTTTATTTATAATTTAATTTATTTATTCTTTTTTACTAATTTAAAAATATAGATTAGAAACAAAATAGTAGCGAATATGATACCGCATGGATAGGCAATTTGACTACTTAATCCAAGTCCTTCTTTTGCCATTATAATATATGTACTACTTACAGCAGACATAAATGTGGCAGGCAGTGCTGTTATAAGGGATACTATTTTTTCTGCATGTGTTTTTAATAAATATGCAGTTGATATCCACAAGCTTATCATAGCTAAAGTTTGATTACTCCATGAAAAATAGCGCCATAACACATTGAAATCCAATTGTGTTAGTAAAGCACCAATACACAAAAGAGGTAATGTAATAATAAGTCTATTTTTAATAGGTTTTTGTGATAAACCAAAAATCTCACTTAATATTAAACGAGCACTTCTAAAAGCAGTATCGCCGGATGTGATTGGGCAAGCAACGACTCCTATAATAGCGAGAATGCCGCCTACTGTACCTAGCATTCCAGTAGAAATATCATATACAACACCAGATTGTCCTGAAGTTGTAATTGCATCATTTAAAGCAGATGTTGTTTCATAAAAGGCAATTCCCCCAGCTGCCCAAACTAATGCTATTACAGATTCAGCAAGCATTGCACCGTAGAAAATTTTACGTCCATCCTTCTCTGTGGTGATGCATTTTGATATCATAGGAGATTGTGTTGCATGAAAACCTGAAATAGCACCACAGGCAACAGTAATGAACATATATGGCCATACTGGAAGATTATCTGGGTGAAGATTTTGTAGAGATATTTCAGTGACATGATATCCTCCAATTACGATTCCACCTAAAATACATATAGCCATGGTAATTAACACAATACCGAATACGGGATATAGTTTACCTATAATCTTATCGATAGGTAATAATGTTGCTAGAACATAGTAAATGAGAATAATTAAAATCCAAAAATTATCATTTAAAGAGTTTGGTGTTAATCTTGCGATTAATGCTGCAGGGCTGTTGACAAATACAGTTCCTGTTAAGAGAAGAAGTATGACAGAAAAGAGTCTCATACCCCATTTTGCAATATTTCCGAGATATATACCAGACAATTCAGCAATAGATTTACCATCGTTTCTTTCGGATATCATTCCCACCATATAATCATGCACAGCACCACCTAGTAAAGATCCTAAAATAATCCATAGAAAGACAATAGGACCAAAACAAGCCCCCATAAGTGCTCCGAAAATAGGACCAGTTCCAGCTATATTCAGTAACTGAATTAAGAAAGCTTTTTTGGTATTAATTGGAACGTAATCAACTCCATCATTTAGTTTGTTGGCCGGCGTGATACGATCGTCTGGTGAGAAGATTTTATCGACTAACTTACCGTATGTGAAATATCCTACAAATAAAACGACAAACGAAATAATTAAAGATAGCATGAACTTAAACCTCCCTTTTTTTCTCATTATATCATAGGAAGTGTACAATTATGTAATATGACCTATCAATAAAAAGAATATAATAGTAATATCAGAATACTCGAATGACTTATAATTATTGTGATAATTTACGCATGTTAAATCAAAGATTTTTTGTTAAAAGATTTTTCAAGTTTGATTAAATCTTATGAATTCGAAAATGAAGTTAATAGCTCACATTGGATATAATAATGGAAAATGTATAAGGGATTTCAATTGAATTGTTTATAGTGTTAACGCAATTCAAACAAAAAAACATTTTTTAAATAATAGATTTACTTTGATAAAATGACAAAAAAACACTTTACATGTGTGTGGTTGGATGATATTATAATCGAGCACTGAGGGACAGCAAGTCACACA
>NZ_FNQZ01000041.1 GCF_900107545.1 Pseudobutyrivibrio sp. ACV-2
CTTGATGCATTAAAAAATATCTCTATGGATAAGAAGCCTTCCTTTGTAAAAGAATCGTTCGATTTAGAAGGAATGAAGAAATATGTGGATGATCTTATTAAAAGTAATGAGTATAAGAAGAAAACCTTAAGGCAATGCATGATGGAGATGGAGCCTGGTTGTATAAATGATACATATACTTTCCCAGATGATCCTAATAGGCATTATACATTTGAAGAAATGATTAAAGAGATGGAAAAACGTTATGGATGCGTTGACAATTAATTTAATCATAGCAAGTAACAAAACCGCTCGGACCTTTCTGGAGAGCGGAGCAGCTTTGACTGACAGATGAGCTGTAGAAAGGAGTTTTATGGCAGATTATTTAACAGAAAACAATGTATTATTACAAAATAACTATTCTAGTGCATATCTGTACTTTTCAAACTTTGCTAATAAAAACAGTGAGTTTGAAAATGCTCTAAAGGCTTCTTCAGATGAACAATTAAATACAGCAGAGTTAACGGATGATAAACATAATAAAGGAAATAGCTATACTCGTATTGTATCAGCCTCTGTAATGACTAGTGAAATGAAAACTACTACAGAAGGTGGTAGAACTGCATTCTCTTACCAAGGTACTGTTGAGAGATTTGAAATAAAAATTGAAGTAAATGGTGACGATAGAAAATATACTGCTATCGGTACAGATAAAGATGGAAATGAATTTGAAAAAGAAATTGATCCGTACAATGTTGATCCAACAGATGCGGATTTTACAGAATTCGCAGCTTTATGTTCTTATATCCGTGAGACGGAGAATCTCGCTGATGAAACAATGAAATTTGTCAGCAGCTTTGAGGTTGACGATATTTTTGAACGCATGAACTATCTATCAACATTCTCAAACGAGCTTGGGAATTTAGAATTGGCTGGATGGGATAATCTTTCTTTAGAAGGATTCTTACCACAAATAAATAAGCTTATGGAAGCACTCATGGGAATATGTTCTGGTTATGTATTCGATGTAAATCTTGATGAAGTACAGAATAATGTAGATTCTAAAGAGGAACAACTAATAGAGAACATTTCTACAGCCACACAGAAAGCAGAAGCAGAAAATGAATACATTATTTCTCGTCGTGGAGCTATAGAGGAGATTTCAGAAGAAGGAATTTCTAAAGATAGAGAGATTATAGGATTGACAACATTTCCAATTAATGAAAATGAAAGTTATATGGTTGGGGCATTTTTGCCACCCGAGTCAACTGTGGAGGATCCTATTGTTCAGGTGACTATGAACGATGCGACAGGAGAAAAGCATACATATAACATTCATGTAAATGATGTGAATCCTAATAATGCTACCGAGATGGAAATATTTGCCTATTTGACTTATCAAGGACATATTGGAAATAGGATTCCAGGCGCGATAAATAATTACGCAGCATATAAGACGTTAAAATATCAGGATGAATTGCATGAAAATAATAATATAGCTGAATATGGTAATAGATTATTCACTAGTGCCAAGATGGATGCAACTGCCATTATTAAGCATGTTTATTCATGGATGAAAACCATTAACCATCCAGATGCACAAAAACAAGCAGGCTGGTGCGAAGATTTATTAGCGATGCTTAATCCTGTAAATGATACTCTCGAGAATTACGTTTAGACTGCGGATTAATTCTCGGCTAGAAATTGACAATAGAAAGGGCTTGCTCGACAGTATGCAGAGTTGGACAGTGTATCTTCCTGGTAGTTAAAGTATTTATACAGCTCATGTCTCATGGTTCCAGCTTCCATGGTAATAGGCAGTAAGACAAGATCTTTAAACGATATCTTTCTATGCCGGGTAAAGTCCTTTCCTGGATTCAACGCATAGGCTTCTGATGTTGATGCCATAGCATCGATATCAGACATCAAATAGTTTTTTACAGTAACAGAATAGTTCATAGCAACCTTGAAATCAACGTTTACGTCTTGTTAATTTCAAGGGCCGCTCTCACTACTTCTAATTAATGCAATCAGTAGTGAGAGCGGCCGCACTTTTGAGTAGCTTTGTCAACTATTCTTTATAAAAAAAAGAGTTAGACCCTATAAAGAATCTAACTCAAAACATCTTAACTTAATGACATTGATTCACAGTAAAATAATGTTATGAAATAAAGCTTTTTATTAAACCAGGTTGAATCTAGAATGTTTTGATGTTATATTATAAATAAAGAAAGCACCCACTCCAAAGTGGATGCCTCACGAGTTTATGAAGTTAACTGCTCATATTGAGCATAGCCTCTCCCGTTGGCCGACAGGAGAGGCATTTTTATTTGCGCTTGTTATTTCTCTTGTCGAGAAAGTTAAGCAACGCAAGGAGAAAACTACAAGCCGTAAAAGGCAATACCAGGATTCCTAGTACAATCATTAAGATTTCATAATCGCTCACTGGCGCCACCTCCCTTCCGTTAGTATCCAATTACTCAGATACCATATAGGCTCGGGAGACTACCACCCTGTCATGGGTACTTTCAGTGCGGATGAACCGCATAAATAAATCTAGCACAAATGTTCTATTTTTACAATCGAACACTCCACGTTTCGTAGTACTTTTATGAGTACATTTTTCCGCCAAATAATAGATAAAACATAGGCGTTTGCAAAACGCCACAAGCCGCGTAAATGCGGCATTTTTTGTTAACTAAAAAAGAATAACTCCCCACTGATATGGTACAATAGAATTG
>NZ_FNQZ01000039.1 GCF_900107545.1 Pseudobutyrivibrio sp. ACV-2
CTTCTATTGCATTTGCGAACATATCAACTTGTTTTTTACCAGAAACAACAAAGTTCTTTGTAATACTTGAAGTTGCCATCTCAAACACCTCCTTTAAAAATTGTTTTATTACATTAAGTGGCAAAAATCCACTCTACATCTTTATAATAACCGCTGGCGGTTTTTTTATGTTTCTTTTCATAGAATAATAACAAATCATTCACACTTTTTCCACATTTTTTCAATCAAAAACATCAACATCCTCCAATTATTATATCGACTAAATAAACATAATATTTAGCTTTAGTGTATCTTGAGAGGATAATGATTTCTTTTGATGAGGGCAGCGTAAATTTGTACTCGGAAATCATTGATAGGCGCGCAAACTAAAAAGCTGCAAAGCATTAATTTACAGGCTTTTTCAGCTTAAGTTGACCACATTGGGGTCAGGCACCATTAATGTCCGAAACAAACTCCGATGTATTTTTACTTTTTGGATATTTAAAAAGGCCTATTTGGCCATCAGCTGATTGAAGCCACTCTTTCTCACTTCTTCCTCCACCTTCGGCAGCGCCCTCCCAAATTACCCAATCATCAAACTGCTTAATTTCCATTTTTCTCCTCTTATACGTATTTGATTATAGCACATTTCTTTGTGTCTCAAACTTATAATCACTCTTCATCCTAAAATACTCCACCGTATACCCCGTCCCACTATTTCTCCCAGCGCCAAACACTTTCAGTTCATCGCTCCATGCTGCAATCAATCTGTTCCGCATAGGAAAATGATATCGCAAAGGCGGTGTGCCCGGTGGAAACTGTGAGATAACTACTCCATTTTGACTTATCTCATCAATCAATCCCGTGTGTTCTTTGGGATAATAAATATCTAAGCCATTTCCGACAAACGCAATTGTTTTTAATCCATTTTTTATTGCAGCTGTATGTGCATATCCATCAATACCTTTTGCGGCGCCGCTGATTATAGTCGGATTATCCATTATAGAAATCTCTGAAATAAATTTAATACATTCTGCCTTATCTTTTTGAGTGCAACGACGAGCTCCTATTACTCCTATACTGTAGCTGGAACAAACTACATTTTCGATATCACCTTTACAATACAAAAGAATCGGCAGATTATCATCTCGAATATATTTATCTGTATAAAATACATCTCTGCATGTAATGATACTAATGCCTTTCTTCTTACAGTCTTCTATTATTCTGATTGCAGAATCTAGACTTTTCGAATTCATAATTGAAGTACATCTTTTAGTTCCTATTCCAGTTTTACTTAATCCCTCCATACTAGCCTCGTATACTTTTCGAGGATTATCAAACTGCATCAATAAAATATGTTGCGATTTTATCCCTACGTAAGGAATAGTTGTAAGCCAAATCCAATATACAATTTCATCCATTGATTTAGTCTCCCACTGTGTACATATTGCTATTACTCTTATCTAGTTCTCTGCAAGAAAGCACTCCAATAATATCGCATTTTTCTATATTCTCAGCCCCACGTATATCTGCTGATGTTCTAGCCAATCTTAATAACTTATGGATAACCCTTGCACTAAAACCATACTTTTCGCAGCTTTTTCTTAATATAGAAGTACATTCATCATCCAATTTACAATACTGCTGAATTTGAGAGACTGTCATTTGAGCATTACAGAATATACCTTCGTCGTTTTTGTATCTCTCTTCTTGAATTTTTCTTGCTTTCTCAACTTTTGATTTTAGTTCTTCGGAAGTGTAATCAACCGCTTCATTATTTAGTTCAAAATAATCAACTGGATGTACCCATTTTTGAATATCAATTCTCTCAAGTATAGGTCCCGATACTTTTGAGCGGTAATGTATTATCTCATAATCTGTGCACTTGCACTTTGCACTAGGATAATAACCACAGGGGCAGGGATTCATTGCTGCTACAAATACAAAGTTTGCAGGATATGAATTTGTACCATTCACTCTTGAAATAGTTACAGTTCTATCCTCCAGTGGTTGTCTTAATGCATCAAGTGTACTTCTTGAAAACTCAGCCAACTCATCCAGAAACAAAATACCGCCATGTGCTAATGATACCTCACCCGGTTGCGCGTATGTTCCTCCACCAATTAATGCATTTAGTGAAACATTATGATGCGGAGCCCTGAACGGACGCCGTTTTGCCAGACCTTCGTTATTCTTTAGAGTTCCTGCTATACTCTGAATTTTTGTCACTTCAAGTGCTTCCTCTTCCGACATTTCTGGGAGAATACCAGGTATTCTTCTAGCTATCATACTCTTTCCACATCCTGGTTCACCTATCATAAGCAGATTATGACCACCGGCCGCTGATAGCAAAACAGCTTTTAATAATTCTCTTTGTCCTCTAACATCAGCAAAATCCAATTCCTCATCACATATTTTTATCTCAACATTTTCAGTTCTTTCAATTTCTACCTTTTCATTGCCTTCTAAAAGCTGCACGGCTTGTTTTAAACTTTGTAATCCGTATATTTCAATACCCTCAATCTTTTCAGCCTCTTGCAAATTATCATAAGGAACAATTGCTTTTTTAATTCCACATTGTCTTGCAGCTGTAATCATTGATAGAATCCCTGGACAGCTTCTTATTCGACCATTTAATGACAGTTCCCCAATGAATACATATTCCTCAATATCCTTAGGAGCAATCTGGTCTGTTTCTGTCAGAACTGCAAGTGTTATTCCCAAATCATAGTGGGAGCCCCTCTTTTTTCTATTCCCTGGTGCTAAACTTATAAGTACCTTATCTCTTGGAATATCATATCCATAATATTCCATTGCAGCTTGTAGTCTTTCTCCTGACTCCTTTACTGCTTGATCTCCAAGACCAATTATTGAAATCATCTGTTGCTGCCCCTTCAATGTAGTTGCTTCAATTTCTACTTGGAACCCATCTATACCTTCTACCGCCATACTTCTTACCATGGTAGCCATAACTCGTTTTCTCCCATATCTTTCATAATCAATAATTCTTTTTCCTCGTGAGATTGTTTGCCTTCAACAAACATTCTGTATCCTTCTTTTCCTCGTTTCCCGAATAATCCTAGCGTCTTTTCGGTTACGACATCACAAACATCTCCTAACTTATTGTTCAAATTGACATCCATATATTTTCCGTAACTACTGTACTTATAATCTAATGCCTCTCTGACCATACCAGCCTTTACGGGATTAAGATGAATATATCTGCTCACTTCCAAGAAATAAGTGTCATCTTCTATAATGCTAGATACATAACGCCCCTGAAAAACATGACCTACATATTTATATTTATGATTAAATTCACTTGAATATAACGCCAAAATCTTTTGCATGATCTTCCAAATCTCATCCTGTTCTGTTTCTATTTCCAGATGAAAATGATTAGTCATCAAACAATATGCATGCAGTTTAAATGGATATTTTTCTTGAACTAGCTTTATATAATTAAGAAACTGTATATAATCATCCACATCTTTAAATATCGCTTTTTGTCTATTTCCCCGGCTCATAACATGATATGTTGCGCCTGGATACCACTCTCTTTTCTTTCTTGCCATTTTTCTCTTTCTGCATCTATAATATATCCTATTTTACGGATTTTGAGGTTTTAATATTACGCTTCCAGATATTACTTCATATCCAGAAGCGCCTTTACATAGCCAGCTATTCTTGCTCTTTGCCCTGGGTCCATTTCACCGAATGCTTCTACTATCTCTCCTATATCAGAATTTCGAT
>NZ_FNQZ01000038.1 GCF_900107545.1 Pseudobutyrivibrio sp. ACV-2
CACACGATGGTGAGACATTGAACATAACACTAATGAGTTATAGAGATTTATCCATGAAGAATCTAGAAGAAGATAATTTTACTGCATTCCTACATCCTAATACTACTAAAATAGCTTTTGTTTATAATAACAAGCCTATTATTACATACAATCTTGATGACATAGATACGAGAAATAAGTAACCAGCCCCCTACATTCTTGAGAAAAAGGGCAAGCCCCTATCCCTATAAAAAGGAGATTAAGGCTATTATTTTAATCTGTTAGTCTACCAGGATATATGTAAGCGTCAACTAAAGGGCTTTATATTTACCGCTTACTGCTAGAGCGGCTATAAGGATAAAAAAGCGCCTATTCCAACTTCATTCCGTTGAAATAAGCGCATCCTACGTGTTTTTAATTGTTATCCGACAAACTATAAAGACATTGATGTCATTTTAGAAATCTCTTATACCATTCGTGTAATGTTCGGATACTGGTTGCTCAAAATCATGGTAAAATACCCTATCTTGATAATTTTTATGTTTACCACTCGAACTATCGCACAGGAAATAATATCTATCAAAATCCCACATATACATATGTACTTCTCCTGCGGGCACTATTTCCTTACATACAGGACAATAGTTCCCTGCATTTTGAGTCTGAGTAACTCCACCATATTTAGGATCATATCCATAACTTGTGCATGTTTTATTGCAAGTTTTACACCTCCATTGTTTAGGGACATACTTTGCTTCTACAGTTAGAGTCATTGCTAAAATCAAACACAAACTTAAGCAAATCGTGATTGCTTTTTTCATCATACTGTTCATCTGTTTGCACCTCCTACAGAATTTATAGGTTAACTTGAATATATCATGTCCTATTTTGTTTTCAATAGATAGTGCACGAATAACATTATTAGGAGCACGAATAACATTTGGGGGAATATTTAGTTTAGTAGATGCATTATATCTTTTAGTAAATAATCTAGTATGAGCAAAATGCAATTTACAAAGATAGAGTAGTCTAGCGACGTTTTTATGTTATGCGGGCAGAATAGAGATATCATAAAAGTTATGATAACAATTATTGTTGAAAAAAACTTTTTTTGTTTTGTTTCATAGTTAGTGAGGGCAATTTTAGAATTTTCTCTTGGAGCTAATAGTAGAACTATGGTAATTGAAAATGCATAAATGAGTAACTCCTCACAAAATGTGATATTCATTTTACTGAAAAACGCAACTGATATACCTAAGGTGATGGTATATAAAAAGCATCGTATATTACTTTTTGAATGAAGCCCTCCAGTTTGGTGCCTAAAGAGGGTAAAAACAGTAAGCCAGACTAATAGTTCTATAACAGTATGTGTATAAATTCCCCACAGAATAATAATTGAATCTGTGAGAACTTCATTTAGGGTACATTCTACTCCATAGATAAAGACGTCGATATCATCAGAAGAATAGTTAGTACTAGAAATACTGATAAGTCTGGTAACAATGAGTTTGGATAAACTGTGCATTTTTGAAGAATCCCTTTTAATCTAATCTTGTAGAATAATTAATAAATTTAGTTGATAAATCCTTTGCAAAGGAACGCCCGATGCTGGCTTCGGTACCATTTGATAGTTTTATAGTATTTTTAGAAATACTATATACATGGGCAAGATTCACTACAAAAGAACGATGTACTTGTACAAACGTAGACGGAAGATTATTAACAACATCCCCAAATGATTTGTGCTCAGAATAAGTTTTGTCAGCAGTTACTATATCAACATTATGAAGGTTACTTACAAAGCAAATTATGTCTGCGAATGGAATAGATATAACATCTGAGCGGAAGTGGTATGTATAGACTTCGCTAAGAGATTTTTTATAAACATCATCAAGGCATTTACCAATGCTGACAGGTTCTGCTGGCTTTAATAAGTAATTTAATGCGTGAACATTGTATCCCTGAAATACATATTCCTGAAAAGCAGTTATTATGATAATTTCCCCATCATAATTCATATTTCTAAGGTTATGTGCAAGCTCTATGCCTGACATTCCGCTCATCTCAATATCAAGAAAAATGACTGAGATTTTTGGAATGGTTTCATTAGCTTTGAGAAAAGCTTCTGCGGATGAATAGGATAATATATCATTTTTAACTTTTTTAGTCTTACTCCAATTATTGATAATATCGTTAAGACGATTTGATTCTACAGGATTGTCTTCAATTATTGCAATATTCATTGGATCCCTCCACTAGTGGAAACATAATAGATATAGTAAAAATGTTATTGTTAGTATTAATATCAATAATTCCGTCGAATTGCGCTGTGATTTCTTCGATTCTCTTTAATCCAAGTCCTGGTTTAGAAAAGTTTCTTTTTCTAGATAAAAAGTGGTTTTGGTTATCTACTTTATATTCTCCATTAAAAGAATTATCAATTTTAATCAGCATCATATTTTGTATGGGTTTTATTGAAAAATCGATAAATGGTTCAATTGTCGTATCTGAGGCCTTTAGTTCCATACAGGCTTCTATAGAGTTAGTGAATAGATTTCCCAACAAAGCACATGTGCTAAGGTCATCTAAAGGAAATAAGTCTGGTATGAAAATAGAGGTCCTTATACGAATCCCCTTCGATTTTGCTTCTGGAATTGTAGTTGAAATAATACAATCAATTGCAGTGTTACCCGTTGCAGGGAGATGGTGTGAGTCATCAACTACACTTAGGTATTGGCGGATATAACCCATGGCGTCATTTACTTTTGATTCTTTTAATAAGTAGTTGATAGTATTTAAATGCAGAGTCAGCTCATGCTTCATCTGTCTTAATGATTCAGTAGATGCTATAAGATTAGAAAATTCTTTCTTTTCTAGTTCAAATAGTTGTTGCTTAGTGGTTAATTCGATATTTAAGGCATTTGCATACGCTAATTTGTATATGAATATTAGTAGTAAAAGAAATAGGGATATATAGATTGTGCATACCAAAATCATGTTATTGGTGAATGACTTGTCGTTGAATTTTTCAGCGGATTCTAATGTTATAGATGTTATATATTCTCCGAAGAAGAACCCTATGATACATACTAAAATATAGATTATTCTTTGGAAACGAGTCATGCTTAACTCATTGTTCTTAATATAGTGGAAAATAAAAACAAATGAAGCGATTGTAGCTATGTACAGCAATGTAAATGGAACTCTAAGAGCTCCGCCTGCATTAGTAGCAATAGTATTGGCATTAAAGAATAACTGAGGAATTAATGCGACGATACTATCGGCAGATAAGCAAATAACAAAATAGATACTTGTCCATATTATTTTTTTTGACACAGAGTCACTGTAAAAGATAGCAGAGAAAAGGATACATATGAAGAAAATAAGAGAGAAACGAATAGGTATTGAAATATGAAATAGGCTTAGTAAACTTGTGGATACCATGATTCCTAGCAAATATAGAATTTTTGCGAGTAAGGGGAAATCTGTTTTTGACGTTAGTTTATCATTTAAGAAGATGCATAGTAGACTGGATTCTACAATGTTTATAATTAGTTCCCATATATAGGATGTTAGTGTCATATTATCCTCCCCTCATATATTTGATGTTCAACATTAGTTTATCATTACCATAAAAAAGCAACAAGACCGTTGAATGTTGTTCGTGCTCCTAATCGTGTCGTTCGTGCACTATCTATTGAAATGATTTTGGTAGATGATATATTTGAGTCAGAAAATGTATCTGTTGGAGGAGGGGAGCGGCATGAGTAAAAGACAGATTATGGCTAAGAAAGTATTGCAGGCTACGGAATATGTGGCTAAGAAAAAGGCTAACTGTTTATGTTTCGGAAGGTTTTATGAGCCTAAAGTTCCGCAGAAACTAAAGAAATAAGTAAGAGGAGGCGTGAGTTTATGAAAATAGTAAAAAAAATTACCACATTGGTTATGATGTTTGTATTTTTGTTGGCGCTTGCAAGACCATTGAGTGTTGAAGCTGTACCAGCACCTACGTTGACACAAATCATAATACACGATATGACTTATGAGGATACAACAGGTGAGATTTATGTTTATATTGAATATGTAGGAAGACCAAGTACAGCATCTGTTATATGTAATGGTTTTGTTTGTCCGGAAGATACTAGATATCGAGATACCATTTTTGGGTCAAATAATATAGAAGTTGGTGAAGTAAGGTTTTTTAAAACACCATATACATATGATCAAAGGAATGGGATACATTCATTTGCTGTAACTGCAGAGGCACAAACCTTAAGATATCCAAGACAAACGATACGTGCAAGTAGGATTATTCCTGGTGCTTCAAGTAATTAACAGAAGCAGACTTACATATGAATTTGATAAGTTTTTAAAGCATTGACAAGCAGTTTAGGTAAACAAAAAATTGGGAGGTGTTTTATGAACAAAGGTGGAAAAGTGCTTCGATTATTAGGAATTTTATTCTTGAGTGTATCATTATCATTACAGGTTTTTGCAGCAGAAACAGATGATGAAGAAGTATTTTTCGAGAATGGCAATACAGATGAGATTTTGTTTGAGGATTTACAAAATGAGTATCCAATTGTTAGTGAGTCAGATTTTGAGGATTTAGGGTTATCTTTTCCAGGTACTGTATCTGCACCAATTTCTATAGGCACAATGGCAAATTCAAGTGTAGGGGACAGATACGAATCTAATAATAAGTATGAA
This sequence comes from Pseudobutyrivibrio sp. ACV-2, assembly GCF_900107545.1. GTDB lineage: Bacteria > Bacillota > Clostridia > Lachnospirales > Lachnospiraceae > Pseudobutyrivibrio. The sequence continues at coordinate 4,690 of NZ_FNQZ01000038.1, forward strand.
ACAGCGACTACAGGCCTCATGGGAAAAAGAATATCGGCAACATTGCATGACGGAGATGTAGATTGGTACAAGATGGAAGTATTAGATACCTCTGTGCCATATGCATTTGTTTTAATGGATATACCAAGTAATTGCAATTATGACATGATTGTTGTTAATTCAGACGTTACAGAGGGGTATATTGATTTTAAGGAAGGAAATACATCAGAGGTATTTTATCTGAATTTTGAATCGGAAGGAACGTATTATATCTGTATACAATCAAGTTCAGGATACAGTGATACACCATATACATTATATTTTGGAGCAGCTTATAAAGATGGTGGCACAGGTTGGAGAAGTTCTGGATTGACTTTCAATTTTGGATATAAGCCTCAAGGAGGAACAGATTATAAATCGTGCGAACATAGATATTATAACCTGACAAATGATATTGCTATTCCAGATGGAGCAGTTTTGACAGATTTCCGTATGGATAATAGTGGAAATGGAGGGACATGGGGTGGCTTTTATAAGTTCCTCAGAAATTCTGCAGGACGTGAAATGACTCAATATGGAAATTTAGAAGCTTTTGACATTCCAGAAAACACATATTATGCTAAACAGAATTGGGAAATTTGGGGAAAAGTTCTATATAGTTATAGTTTTACCTGGCAGCCAAATATTTACATCGGCTACAAATATGTTGTATCTCCTCAGACGATGCGTTTTTTGTAATGTAATGCATGAGTACTTAATTAACTAATATTTTTTACATAATGAGTCGACATAAATATATATAAGAATTAGTAGGAAAGCATTTTTTCAATGGATTGAAAGATTGAAAAAATGCTTTTTCTATTATAAGTGAATGGGGTGGTCAAGATGATTGTAAGTTAATGAGGAATGATAGTTTTTATATATGATTTAAATCTTTTTTTGTTTGCTTTGTTTTATCAAACGAAGAAAAGGTAGAAAGGAAAAATATGAACGTAGGTAGTGTGGGCGTTGCACCAATATACTCATACAGTACATTGATGAATTCACAAAAACCGAGTACAGAAGAAAGTATGGAGCCATTTGGGAGCGTTACAGAGGAGGAATTGTCTGAGGATGAGAAAAAGCTTGCATTAATTGCTCAAGCAATGAATAAAGCTTTGCAGGATCAAAACAGTGTTGCGAGTCGCGCTGGAGAGATTGAGAACATTTCTTTTGAAGGTTTATCTGAGGATCGAAAGTTTCTTGGAATGACTTCATACCCTGTTTCCAAAGTTGAAAGTAACATTGTTGTAGCTTATGAAGCAGAAGAATCCACTGAAGAAGACCCGATTGTTCAAATTACATTGAATGATTTGGATGGTGAAGAGAAAACATTTGATATCCATATTAATGAGGTCGACCCAACTTCTGCAACTGATATGGAAATGTTTGCATTTCTATCATATCAAGATTCTATCGGCAATAAAGTTGAGGGAGCAATTAATAGTTGGGCAGCTTATCGTACTATCCAAATGGAAAATGACTGGGGTTCATTTGAAAACATGAACTCATCCAGTGGATATGAGGATTTTACTGAAAAGAAGTACGACTCTTACGCTATAGCTGCGGATGTGTACACTTGGGCAAAGGATATACAACACGCTGATGCAGAGAGGCAGGTAATGTGG
>NZ_FNQZ01000033.1 GCF_900107545.1 Pseudobutyrivibrio sp. ACV-2
GTTCAGGTTTTCCAATACCATTATATGGATCACGTTGGGCATCTTTTATTAGTGAATTAATTCTTTTTAAAGTCTTTTTATCTTGGGTTTGCCAATAAAGATAATCATCCCAACCTCTGTCTTCCCATAGGATTCCCATTAATCTTCATCCTCCAGTAGTTCATGTTCTTCAAAGTGAGCTTTTCCTGTTTTGATATCATTTGCGATGCCTTCAAGATATCTTATATTTGATTCAGAATAAAATGGATCTGCAGAGACTTCAAATGGAATTCTGTGTTCCCTAGTCATTTTTTTAGCAAAAATTGTAAAGGCGGTTGTCATAGACATGCCAAGTTCATCACAAAGTGCTTCCATATTTTTCTTTAAGTCAGAGTCCATTCTAAAATTAACATTTACTGCGTTTGCCATTTTAAAAACCTCCATAGTTTTTCTATTTTCTTAATTTGATTATATCATGAAAGCATAAAAACGCAAGATATATCATTACAATGTAATGATATATCTTGCGTTTGTCGCAATTAAATATTTATGTGCAAAACTTAATTATACGCATAGTTTAAGGGCATAAAATAATGCCCCCTGTATGCCCCCTGCAATTACTTTTAAAGAGGCATTAAGAAAGAATTTATTTAGTTGAACGATGGTCACTTTTGTGCCCCCTATATTTGTATTACATCTTGTACTCAGAATAATATTCACAACTATATACAGAAATTAGTTTAAAGGATGTATTTCTATTCATGCTTTAATTGTACTACCATTAATCGCACCCTTTGTATCGCCTTTCTAGGCTTTTTCCACGTTACAATTCATATGTCGGCTTTCTTTATAGAAAAATGACCTCAAATAATTATTTTTTATAACTTTATTATTTCTATAATATTTCAATATATAATGTCGATATCAAAGATAACTGGTTACTAATTAAGGAGAGTTATTTAATGGTTGTTACACACAATTTACAATCATCAAATAGCAGCAGAGTTCTTGGCAACACTACTAGCCTCATAGAGAAATCAACGGAAAAGCTTTCTTCCGGCTATCAAATCAACCGTGCAGCAGACGACGCTGCAGGTCTTGCTATCTCTGAAAAAATGAGAAAGCAAATTCGTGGTCTCAATGAAGGTTCTGTTAATTCTCAAAATGGCATCTCTCTAGTTCAGATCGCTGACGGTGCTATGTCAGAAATTCATGACATGCTTCAGCGCGCCAATGAGCTTTCTATCCACGCCGCAAACGGCACACTTTCTCAGGCAGACCGTCAAACATGCCAAGACGAGCTTGATCAGATAAAAGAAGAAATCGACGGTGTTCGTTCTAGGACATTTTTCAATAAAATTCCTGTTCTTAAAGGTCTCCCTGTTAATATTCAGGGCGATATGATTACTCCTGCCTACACAAAGACTATAACTTCAGGTGCAGATTTACCTGAATGGTTACAAAACGGCATAGATAATGCTTCATTGACCAACGGCTATATGGCAAGCACATACAACACAACAGTTAATGTAACCTACAAACTAGAAGGCTCTGATGAAGAGCTTTCTGGTACAGCGACTATCCCACACTCTGCAACATATATTGACTTCTCTGGCATTTCTGCAGATACTGTGGCACAGCTGGATGGTAAAGGAATTTATTCAAGCTGTTGCTCTTGCCAAAACAGATATAGTATCAAGTTTGATGCCACTTCCGATGCAAATATTTCCACACAAAGTGGGAAGCACCGCATTTATACAATTGGTATAAAAGGCGCCACATCCGCTGCAGATGTATTAAACAGGATAATGGAGGGAACAAAAGATTATACAGGTGAACTTGGTAATCCAGATAATCACTACACCAAATATGCTATAGAAGGCAATTCTCTTGTAATATACGATGACCGTTCTTCTGCTTCTAAAGCAACCGTTTGCTCTTCAATCGATTCAACCGGTACCGTTACTGAGGTTACTTTTGAAAAATTTAGTGTTTCAACTGGTACGGGATGGGAAAATGTAAATTCTTATAACACTCGTGCCAACTCGCGATATGGACTTTTCGGGCTCGGTTACACTGAAACAGTTCCCGTTGATGCAACTTATGGTACAAAACCTTCAAGTCGCAGTGCAGACATCAATATTCACAGCGGCGCGGAAGCAGACATGGACAACAAGATTTACATCCTTCTTCCTAATGTTTCTTGTGATGCTATGAATATTACAACAATCGATTTCATGGTACCTAATGGTCCGGAGGATGCAATCACAAGAATCGGTTTCGCTATCAATTATCTCAGCGATGAACGATCAAGGATGGGAGCGTATCAGAATCGTTTGGAACATACAATAAAGAATCTAGATAATGTTACGGAGAATTCCCAGTCCGCAGAATCTAGAATCCGCGACACAGATATGGCAAAAGAAATAGTTAGCCTCTCAAAAAATAATATCCTTCAGCAGGCCGGTCAGGCAATGCTCGCGCAAGCTAACCATTCTACCGAAGGAGTTATGAATCTTCGTCAGTGATCTCCACTAGGCATTTAACCTATACTTTAAAATCTACATGAGTTGTTGTATCTACAAATGGCACGATAGCATCCTTGGTAGCTGCAAGACGAAGTTCGTGATTTTTATAATTCTTAAATGCCTCTTCGCTTTCAAATACTGCTTCAGCTTCTATATCACCGTTTGAGGAACTAAGGCACTCAGTTTTAACAGTAATGCTTTCGAGACCAGGAATTTGTCCGTTCAGATTCTCCAGTTTTGTTTTAATGTTTGCCTTAATTGTGCTGAGGTTCGGACCAACGCATTTATCTTGCAATTTCCAAATAACTACTTGCTTTATCATTTAAATATTATTCTCCAATTTCTATATCTAATGGGTATTAGTTTAACACTTTCAAGGAGAGATACTTCTAGTTTAAGACAAAACAAAAAGCTGCCTCGTCAGCAGCCTTTAAAGGGTGATATATGAAAAAGTTTTATTATCGCTCCTGCTACTCGCCGTGGTGGCAACTAATATATTGTTCCAATATATTAGTTCGTCGATGATTGTATATTAGTCTCCCTATGCGTCTTTATGATGAAAGTTATGTGAAATCCCGTTGTGAGCTCTTTAAATTGTTTTTGCTCTCCTTTAATTCTCCAAGGTATTTCTCCACCTTTTCCAATTACATTATTTTTTGAACGAGCTACTATCAATCCAATCATTTATCTCCCTTTCAAACCTCGATTCGATAATGTCTTTATTTTAATTGATTAGAGAGCTAAATAAAAGTTTTAATTACCATATTTCTCATTTTTGTTTCATATATACATATTAAAACAATCTGCATATAGAAAAAGGTTACTGTTTTCAGTAACCTCAGTAAATATTAATATTTAATGTAGCCCTATCCAAAGCCCCAAATGCGAGCTTAAGTAATTTTTGTATTTTATATATTATGTGTCAATCGACAATTAATTCTTTGATTTATATTAATACCTTTCATAACGCTCCCTATCGAGATCACGCTGAAAGGTATTAACAAGCAACAGCATCAAATAATCCCAGCTTCTCGCAGGCATTGTAAATTCCATCTTTATCAACGTCGGAAGTCACATAGTCTGCAAGCTTCTTCAATTCAGGAATAGCATTTCCCATGGCAACTTTTGTCCAATCATCTGTAAACATTGAAATATCATTGCCAGAATCACCAAAAACAACAGCATCACTATAATGAGCATTAAAATAATCCATAACCTTTTTTATGCCTACAGACTTGTAGCTTGGCTCAATAAACAAATAACTTTCATGAAATCTACAACAAGGAAGATTTTCCAGCGCTTTGAGATTTTTCTCATCTTCTGCTCTGCAGGCTATATATGCTTTATATATATGTTCATAATCTTCAGGATTCAATCCATTAATTATCTTTTGTTCCATATATGTATCCTTTGCGATTTCATTAAAGCGCTCATCCGGAACATATCTTACAGCTGAATTTTCAGGTTGAATTCCCCATGGATATCCTTTCTCCTGACATTCTCTTATTAAAGTAACAACGTTTTCTTTTGGAAGTGGCTTGATTCCTAATAGAGTTTTGTTAATGGTAATACCATAACCTCCATCACTTACCATATTTTCAAAACCTAATTCATTCATTATATCAACTGCAAGAGCCTGGGCTCTGCCTGTTGCAATACATAAAAAATGTCCAGCCTTTTTAAGATTTTGTAGTGCTACAACAGTTGAGTCAGGAATATAGAAATGTTCATATCCTCCTGCGGCCAGTGTGCCATCAATATCAAAAAACAAATACCTCTTCTTACACATTGCTATCTCCTAACATTATTTAATATTTCCGATTGCAAAAAGATAATAGCACATGTATTAACATAGTTTAATGTTCGTTGCTGTTTATTTCCCCAATTTCTGTGATATAATTATGTTTAATAAAACATTATATCCTCTGAAGGAGCTTTCTATGAAACAGGTAAATGAAAATAATGGAATAAGCCGCCGTGAATCTATATACGAATTATTGAAAGAACAGACTACCGTATATGTAAAGGATTTATCACAAAAATTTGGTGTGTCTGATATGACAATCAGAAGAGACTTACACATAATGGAAGAACAGGGAATACTTATTACTCATTATGGAGGTGCTACTATCAGGCATCCAAGCTCATCTCTACATACTTTTGACATGCGAAAAGAAAGCTTTTACGAGGCTAAAGCAGCAATTGCACGCCGAGCTGCAGAACTTGTTAAAGAAAATGATGTAATTTATCTAGATCCAAGCACCACAGTATTGCTTATGACTAGATACCTTCCACCTTTGCATCACACCGTTGTAACAAGCTCATTGGCTGTAATGCATGAGTGTTCTCACAATCCATATGTCACATTATACATAGCTTCTGGTAAATATCAGGACTCAAACGGCGGTCCTATGGATATGGATACTTTGACTTATCTTTCAAATTTTCATTTTAACGCTGCCTTTCTAGGAACAGGCTATATAGATACAGTCTATGGCGTAACCAGCACTGAAATGGATTGTTCAATAAAACAGGTTGTTATGAGAAACTCGGAGCAAAATATACTTCTCGTTGACCACTCAAAATTCGGCCAACATACCATGAAAAAGTTCGGAGATATCAAAGACTTTAATACTATTATCACAGACTCAGATATCTCCGATGAGGATCAATATAATATTTTAAAAGCAAAGGTAAATCTAAACATAACACATTTTTAGGGCCCCCAATTGTGATGGTGTTATATTAATGTTTAATTGTATTGCGTTTTTTGTTAAGAAATTTAAACCAAAAAGGTCACGACATGAGTATTTGACGCTTACGTTTAAACTATCCTATAATGAATTTTTAAATCTACTCAAAAACAGTAGCAACAAATGATAAACAACTAATAATACACTCGGCAAGAATTATGTCGCATATTACACAAATAGATAGTATTATTATCTTGCGCGCTGGTTGTTGTCTAGACAAAAAATAAAATAAGGAGAAGATGTATAATGAAAAATAAAAGATTTTTAGCAAAAGTCTTAGTTTTAGCTCTCTCTGCCGGCTCCTTTGGGGTTGCAATAAAGGCGGATGTGAAGGCAGCAACAAACACAGGAGTAGATTTAGTTTATTCGATTAACGATTGGGGTACAGGCTATCTGGTAGACTACAAGATTACAAATAATACAGGCGCCCCTATAGATGGTTGGAAAGTAAAATTAAATAAGAATCAAGTTAATATAGATTCTAGCTGGTGTGTAAATATTGCTACAGATAATGATGAGTACGTTATTACTCCTCTTGATTGGAATACAGTTATTCCCAGTGGAGCAACCATAGAATTTGGTTCTATTGGTGTGGGTCAAATTGGGGATGAGATTGATTTTACACTTGATGTTTCAGCAGAAGAGGAAAATCATTATGATCCTACAGCTACCATAAGTGATAGTATCCCTGACAAATATTCTTCTATTAGAAGTGATGAAGGGGCAGGTACAGTAAAAACTATTTCATACACTGCACATGATTCTGAAAACGGAAATACATATACAAAAAAGGCTAATATCTATTTACCAGCAAATTATAGTGAAGACAAGAAGTATAATGTTTTATACCTTCTTCATGGAATCGGTGGTGATGAGAACGAGTGGGAAATGTATAATGATGAGTCAAAAGTAAAAGCCATGATGGATAACCTTACATATTATGGTGATATTGACTCATTTATCGTTGTAACACCAAATGGAAAAGCTTCTGAAAGTGGTTCAATCCCATCATTCTATGCATTTGGAGATGAACTCAGAAATGATTTGATTCCATATATTGATTCACACTATAGCACTTATGCAGATCGTGACCATAGAGCAGTTGCAGGTCTTTCAATGGGCGGAATGCAGACAATTAATATAGGTATTGGTGAGTGTGTAGATTTATTTAGTTATTTTGGAGCTTTTTCAGCTGCTCCAACTAGCAATCCTGCATCTAAAACAGCAGAGATATTGAAAGATAATACATATCCAATCCATTACTTCTATAATATTTGCGGTCTTCAGGATGGAATCGCATATGCCAGTGCTTCAAATGCAGCCAAGAATTTACCAGAGGTATGTGATCAATTTGTAGACGGACAAAACTTCCAGTGGCAAGAGCTTGATGGTGAGCATAATTTTGATATTTGGTATCTTGGTTTCTACAATTTTGCACAGAAAGTATTTAAATAAATATATTAAATTTTGAGAGAGGAGCAGAAGTGCTCCTCTCTTTTACTTCATATAAAAATATCAATTATTTTACATTCTTCATATTGACTTGTAGCCAAGGTAATAAAAGTATAAAGATAAATCACACAAATCCAGGTCATAGAACCTTCTGATACCTAAGAAAATTCTTTTGAAATAACTATCTGTGTATTAAATGTTAGTTTTCTACAGAAATATAATATAACGATTTTTGTGGTCAAGACCAGGGTAAAATCAACTATTCATCGATATTATCAAATATTCCAGACTGTTGATAATTGTTCCAGGTGGCATTATAGCTTTCGGCTGCTTTTTTATCCATAATTTGCTTTCTATCGCTTAGTATAGCAAGCATCTCATCAGCTATTTCCACTTCAGGTAGGTGGTCATAGTGAGCTAAATATCCCAGCATTCTTCTTGCTGTAAAATCAGTATTAAGGTTATCAGTAACAAGCTTTGCAAATCGCTCTTGGTAGCCGTCCTGAATTAGTGTATTGTATAATTCTATGCTAAGTGGTGATTTATTTATCATAATTAATATATCTTTTCTATCTCTTCTGTAATACCATACGTTGCCTTAAAAGATGCCAAGTCATTTTGATCTTTTATTAGCATAATTTCTTCAAAGGAGCCTGTAGCAATATCCCTAAAACCAGCCACCTGCTCTCCTGTACATATACTAGCTTTTATAATAGGCTTTTTATTTGATTTGTCATAGGATTTCTTATCAATCTTTTTCTTAAAAAACATAATGCTCCTTTAGAATTAAATATTTATCTTCATAGCTCAATCTATGCTTTTCGTGACATATCGTGTTTCAAGTCTTTTCTTTAAAAATTTAATCTTATGCTAGTATTTTAAATTTTTTTATTACACAATGTCTACAGGAAAGTGTATAGATAAATGGTATATTTATTTTTTTACCATCAATAACACAAATAATTCCATAATTTAGGAGTAAAAATATGTTAAGAATATTGATTTTATTAAATTTTTTGAACAAAAAAGCACTGGACTGTAATAATCCAGTGCTACCTGATACACATTCATCTGTTTATTAGATAAAAGCGGGTGATGGGAATCGAACCCACGTATTCAGCTTGGAAGGCTGATGTTCTACCATTGAACCACACCCGCATATTAATATTTATTTCTAAGTCGGGGTGACAGGATTCGAACCTGCGACCCCCTGGTCCCAAACCAGGTGCTCTAGCCAAACTGAGCCACACCCCGGAATATAATATCTAAGAAAATGGGACCTACAGGGCTCGAACCTGTGACCCTCTGCTTGTAAGGCAGATGCTCTCCCAGCTGAGCTAAGATCCCAAGAAAAACAAACTATTGAATTTGAACGACCCCAGAGGGACTTGAACCCTCGACCTCCGCCGTGACAGGGCGGCGCTCTAACCAACTGAGCCATGAGGCCAAAACGCAGAGGGTGGGATTCGAACCCACGCGCCCTTGCGGACAAACGGTTTTCAAGACCGCCTCGTTATGACCACTTCGATACCTCTGCATATATATTGTTAATTAAAGCCGATGATCGGACTCGAACCGATAACCTGCTGATTACAAATCAGCTGCTCTGCCAATTGAGCCACATCGGCATATAAGTGACTCCGACGGGAATCGAACCCGTGTTACCGCCGTGAAAGGGCGATGTCTTAACCGCTTGACCACGGAGCCA
>NZ_FNQZ01000027.1 GCF_900107545.1 Pseudobutyrivibrio sp. ACV-2
GGCCGCAGGACCCAAAATGAAAAAACTTTGCATGCAGATTTGATTCTTGCTGGAATTACACAACTTATAACAGTTGTATTAGCTGACAAAATCAACCACCATGAATTCATCCGTAGCCTAAAACCTCTGATTGCTTAGGACTTACCAATTTAATAGTATTAGCTTTATTAAGTACGCCTAAAATCTGCAATCATCAGTAATTTCGCGCCAAAACGCGAAATATCATATTTCAGATTCAAGATTGCAAACGAGCGTCAGCGAGTTTCGCAATTACCTAGATTATATAATATATATTATGCTATATAGGTAGTTTTTAGTACTAATTAAGTCCCAGTTTTACAATTTGCTTTTTTTTATTCATAGGGTCTACAATTAAATTGTAAAGATTGTCATTTTCTCCAGTATTACATTTATGAACTTTCACTTCGCGGAAAATACTAGATTTCCCGACAAGAGACGGCTTAAATGGTACTGGACAACATAGAAATGATAGTATTGTGTTCAAGTGAACCTCGTAAACTATTAATGGGCGTTCATTCTAGTTGACTCATTAAGAAAAGTACCGATAAACCTTAGGTGCGTAAGGTACCTGTTTCCCAGCTTCACACCATATTTAATTATAGTGATTAATGAAATACTTAATCACTCTGTTAGCTATGCGTGTGGAGTCTATAATCTGACCTTCTAGTCTGTGCATGCATAGTGTGTACAGACTTTTTTATTTTGGTCAGGTTAGGAGGTGAACTCAGAATGAAAATCAATAAGACCTACGCTCTCAAAATCTGGGAAGCAGATTACGGAAACGCTGAATTTGCTGAAGACTTTCATGGGAATCTTATGTGTCGTCAAGGCTATGGCAACCAAAATTTTCATATCAGAAGAAACGGTGTAAATATCTATTGTGGTTGGAACCTACACCATATTCTCCCCAAAGCTGCTGGTGGCACTAACCATATGAGCAACCTCATATGTACAAACATTGCTACTAATGAGGAGGCAGCAGATAAGAATACTTTCTGGATTGATGATTGCCTTTATCAGGTAAAACGCACTGAAGATAGATACGATATTTTTCAGTTAAATTGAAAGGAGATGCTATGAATATCTTTGATTTTAATGATGGTGACTATTGTATGGATATGGGAGGCGGTATGATGATGGATACAGACGGGCACCTTATGCAAAGTATGGGTTCCGGAATGGCCTTAGATCTTGAAACTGGAGACCTCCATCTCACGGACAACAATAATAGTTTTGACGACGATGATAATTGGTAAACAGCAGGGATTAATTAAGGAGCTCAGATTTGAGCTCCTATTTTAGTATATGACTCATAATATCCTCGGTATAACTCCACGACTATAACCGTAATCCATACACTTCATCAGTAAACGGTAAACCGATTTACCGTTTACTTTTAATGCCAAAAAAGACCACAAACAATATGATAATGTCTGTGGTCTTCATGTGTTTTGTTTTTCCGTTGTTATATTTACGTATGGAGGTACAAAAGTAAAGAAAAAGCAAGATTTTCATGTTATAATATTGTTGTCAAGAAGGATTCTTGCAAAGAAATACTGAGAATCTTCAAGATTCTCTTTTACTTGAAACACAGGAGAAAGGAACTCGGCTTTTATGGAAGAAATATCAATTATGGATAGTAAAAAAGGAAAGAATATTTCTATTCCAAAGAATCTTACATCTATTTTAGATAAAGGCCTTGATGATGTTGATAATGGTAGAGAATTACCTGCAGATAAAGCTTTCGACTTAATAGCCGATTTGGTTGAAAGAAGACATCGTGCAAGAACGTAATGTATTAAGACTCCCATAAGAAAAGTATAATTGGAAAAGATATTTTAGAGAGAACTCGTCTTCTATAAATATCGTTATAATTCTATTTCTTCATCCTTACTCTTATGTTTGTTCCTTTGAATTTCCTTCTCGAGCATCTTAATTTGCTTTCGCTGTTCAATAATTAATTGATTAAGCCGGACGACAGTATTTTGAAATTCTCTTTCATTTTCTATTCTCTCTACTTCAGCTCTCGCTTCAATTTCTCTTTTTTGAGAATCTTTCTCTGTTATTTGATTTTCAAGTTCCTGCACTTTAACCTGATACTCTCTTATAATCTCAAGATTTTCTTTAAGTTTTCGCTCCTTAAACTGATGAATATCCATATCTTCTCTTTCAGGATTGATTTCTCTTTCCGTTTTTCGTTCAATTACAAAACCTCGAGCTTCTACAATCTCTGTCCATTTTTCTCTCATCATTGCATCGAATGATACTGTACGGTTATTTCTTCGTCCTTGAGGTAAGTGTTCATCTACTCTGCTAAAGCCCAGTTTTTCAAGAGCTTTTTCTTTTGAAATTATTAAGTCACCATTTTCATTAGTATAATCCCAACATTTCCTTATATGAGCATGCGGACTTTTCTCATCAACATGAATGGCCCAGTCTAAAACATGGCAATTAGAGTTATATTTCTCCAGCTCTTTTAAATAATCCATCACACAATCTTTAAAAATCTCTGGATTTATATTGTCATTCATTGTTCCAATCTGAAGAATGGTTTCTTCTGGCGGATGCTTCAAATAATATTTCTCTATCGTCATGCAACGTTCTTTGTGACGTGCTTTTATGTAGGTTTCATTAATATGTTTTATTCGCTCACCATATTGTTCTTTGTAATACTTGAGTTCAACATCCTTGAATTTTAAACCTTCATCCTCATAGATGTTTCCATAGATATTGTTGATAGATTTAGAGATATCTATATGGTCTGCTTTTTGTATATCAAAATTTCTATCATTATGATTTGCTAAGCAGCCGGCACGTTTATTTCTACAAGTTACTTTCATCTATAATTAAGTCCTTTCTTTCTAAATCTTCTAAAAATGATTTGCCTTGGTCCAAAGCATATTCAATAAATTTTATTGACTGTTCTCCTCGTTCATCTCCTAGCAAATCAAAAAATTTTAATGCTGCCTTAATACGTTGCCCTTGTAGTAAATCAGAACGGAGTACCCTAAAATCTTGATATTCATCTATAATCTGCATTACCTTACCAGCTCTAGCTAAATATACTCTCTGTCTCACTTCCTGCTCTTTCAAAACATCATACTTAATTTTAAGATTTTTATATGATTGGTTAAGCCTGCTATACTTTTTTTCTTCATCTTCATCCCTTTGTTTTTTTATCCTTTCAACAAAAGGCGTTATTCTCATATAATATTGCGTTGTAGTTTCACCCTCCATTGGAAATGGCAACTTCTTTAATTGAGAATAATCTGATGTTAAAACAGCTTCTCTATCCTTGTTGTATAAAAAGTCGTAGAATACTTCTTTGGGTGCTGTATCAAGGTAAAAAGTATTCCTCATTATCTTTTCATAATTCCTTAATATACTCTTGAACCAACCTCGTTTAGCACATGAATACTTAGTCAGGAAAAGCTTTCCATCTGCACGCGTCTTTGTAAAAACAATCGTATATGTTCCTTTTTGCTTTTTGCTATCAAAATCACAAAACAATATTTTAGTTTTATCAGCGCACGCTTCTTCCGTAGATGAATCTTTCAACTCAGCAATATTAATATCCAAATAATCTCTACAAAAAAGTAATGCCACTTTCTTCCAGCGGTTTTCATCAATAACATCACTTTCACCAATACATAACTTAAATTGGATTCCAATAGCTATAACGCCGTTTTTTCGAAGCTGATGCGTTGAATAATATGATTGCTTTAGCAAATAATCCTTACATGTGAAGTAAGCAAAACTACCCTGATTGACCTCCGTAATAATCTCCTTAAAGTCCGCTTCTGTCTTTAAGGAAGAAATCTTAAACATCGAATATCCCATTATTATTTATCCTTTCTTGTTATTTCAAATTATCCAAACATAGATAATTTGATCTTGAATGTTCTATTCGTGTCTAATATGGATGTAGGATAAGAAAATCGCTCTTAAAACGATGTTTCAGATACTTTTTAAAAGAAATTTATAGTGAAATTTAATGTTTTTGAATTAAAGAACTGCTAATTGAAGATAATATTTTAAACGTAATAATATCTATATTGGATAATTTGATTCCTTAGAACATATTCTTTACATGCCTGAAACCCTCGGAAAATCAAGATTCTTTGATATTTGCTTCACCCAGCGTTTCTCAAATTTGCGTCAATTGTCTACGGAGTATATGTATTAGCGCATATGTACTTGTTTTGAATGCCTTTTATGGATTTATAAATATGAAATTCTAATAGATATAAATTTTTTTATGAGGGGATTTAGATTTTGACAATCTAAGAAATTCTTGAGTTTACAACTTATTTTACATTCCCTTTTAAAATAAAGTCTACAGCTGTATATATTGTTCAATCCAGGGTTTTCCCCATTTTTTCCTATGTTTTTCAAAAAAATCACTTCAAACAATAGGCCTTTACTTATAGCTTTAAAAAAAGAAGAAGAAAACCTGGAAAAGAGCAGGAAAAGATGCGTTTAGCAACTTCCCTGCCACGCGCAAGCCTTCATCCTAGTCGGTGAATAGGGCGACGCTAACCATTAATTTGAGGTCACTAAAACATAAGGATTTTTGCCCACAAACACTATAAAAAAATGCTGATTTTAGCCCACTAAAAATAGGTACTTTCCTTTATTTTCGCTGTTTTTTCCATTTTTTTCTTATCAAATTTAGCCCAGCAAAATATCGAATTTTTGCCCAGTAACATCATTTTGCATTAATTTCAGCCCACAAAAGGGCTTATTTTTAATCAAAAAATGCCCACAAAAATATAGGCATTTTAGCCCACTAAAAAATTAAGAATATTGAATTTACGCCGTTTATCGCATTTTATAAGTGCTTAAAATTAGCCCACGAAAGACTTTGTTTTTTTACGTTTTTTGGGCCAGGAAAAAATGAGAAAAACCTCCCAGTCGCATTATATTATCCTACTAATCATGAGCCCTTATACTTCGATACACAAATTATACCATTCGACACAACTCATGATATTTTCTTGATAAGTAACAATCTCCCTTATCTCTATAAATATACTCGCCTATTTTACGAATATCTTCTTGCGCGCACCATTGCACCTGCCATAAATGCTTACCCTTACGTTTAATTATTTTCACATCATAAACTCCAAGTTTATCAACTAAAACGTCATGGACAAACTTCACAGCATATTCATTTCCGCAAAAACCTATGTTATGCCCCCTTGAAGATATCCAACCATCACCATCTATCATCCCCCGAATCATATGAGATAATAATTTATTAGCCACCATTTTCGGCTTGCCATAATATGTTTTCCTTGGAACAATTCCAAGATTACACAAATCATTTTTTGTCTTTTCCGATTTAAAACAAGTAGAAACTTCAATAGTATTCCTTCTGTTTTCTCGTATCCTTTCAGTCTCCTTAATTTGATTCATATTATTTGTATATTTGTTAAAAATCTTCAATATTTCAATATCCCTTTTTGCGACAGTGATTCTTATGGAATTATCATCTCCAACATTACCATCTGTAAACATAAATCCAGCAAAATACGCTTTATCAGCTGTGTCTACATTTTCAAAATAATCAACATTAACATCCGTATTTTTATATCGATTGTCTCGCTCTATCCCCTCTTTTTGCAAATAATTCGTAATAGTATGCTCTGTGACACCATAAAGTAAGGCTATCTCACTACAGGATTTACCATTTTTATAATGAGTGACAAGTTCATCAACTGGCAACGCATCAATCCCTCCGTTTGTACGCATTTTCACACCATTTCGCGATAAGGCATTATACACCGTAACAGAATTAATATCTAATTTATCACTTATGGCATATATAGATAATTTTTGTTTACAATATAAGTCAATTACTTTTGATTCAACCTTTTCAGGTATTTTCCCTTGTGGTCTACATTGCACACCATTTCGCTTTAAAATATTGTATATCGTTCTGTTGCAACATCTATATTTCTCACTAAGCTGAGATGCTGAAACGTAATTTCTTTCATACTCATCTACTATTTTTCTTTCTATTTCCGCTGGTGTTTTTTCTCCCATTTGTTCACATAATCCTCCAAACTAGTCTCTCTCTCCTATCTGCATACTCTCTTCATAAACACTATATGGATCTATACTTACAGCATCTTCCCATGAGATTATTCCCATCTCATCAACGTACACACGTTGAAAATATGTCTCGTCAGATAAGTCCTTATAAAGAGTGGATTTCTCAATCAGCTTTGAACAATCAAATCTCTTCTTTTCTCCAGTATCAAACTCAATTAGTAACACTTTATTAGCCATCGCTGTTACGGTTAATGCTCTATGCATTTTTTTCTTTCTCCTTTTAGTCCTCTTCAACTCGGTATTTATGCATATTCAGAATTCCCCTTACAATCAAGAAAGTTGAACCATCATACATAAACTCATCATCAAACTTGTCAATCATACCATAAAGGGTAACAAACAGTAGCTGAGCAATCTCGGGCCTAGCAACAAACATCAGGTAGGCGCCCCCTACACGAACGGTCTCTGCTGCCTCTGCTACAAGTGCCTTTATATTTGGAGTCTGTATGGATTCCATCAACAAGGTTGACTTGATTGCACTAGGCTCACCATTAACCTGGCTTAGAAGCTGCTTTAAACCTTCTTTTGTATAATCACTATTTGCTAATGATTTAAGTTCTTCCATTAGATTAATGGAGAGAACAATAACCTTATTCTTTTCTTCTTCAGAAACATATACATCAAATTCCTCATCTCTATATGGCAATCGATAACAGCGGCAATCATCTTCTCTCTCTTCGTCATTACGTTCATATTCACGCAATAACATATTGATTATCTCTATTAATTCTTTTTTTTCATCGTCACTTAAAAAAGCATATTTCATCAATGAATTCTCCCTATATTTTTTAATCATTGCGAAGTGGCTGGCGTGACAATTTTTCAAAATCTTTATTTGTCACAGGCTTTGAAGCTTTTTCGAATAAATGCTTGAGATGTTTTTTTCTCAAACCTCCCATTCCATTTTTAGGGTCATCTGACGTTTGTACCCAATGTGATGTTAGGCTTAAAGGTTTGAAATCTACAAATAGAACATCATCAATAACAACATAATGTGAGACATCGTCTTTATGTCGAAGAAGATAATCTGCTATCTCATACCCTCTAGCCCAAACATCAATACTTTCTGTCTCATCATATATTGTAAGATTGTTTTTTGAGAGACGTTCTCTTAAAAACTTTTCAATGCCGTCGTAATGACTTGAAAAATTATTCCTTCTCCAAGACGACGTTAGTATTATCCTTGTATTTTCTCTACCATATTTTTTCCAACATTCTTCTATAAACTCTGTAAAAACTGCTATATTTTCGTCATCTAGCCACCACAGTTTATTTCTAATGCCCTTTGTGTGAGCATTATTTAGCACTCCGTCCACATCCAAAAATACATATAACATTTCTCAGCCGCCCCATTGTTTTAATAGCTTATCTTGGTCTTTGGAGAGAATGTGATAAGCCATTCCTTTCTTATTTGGAAAAAACTCCTTCTGTAGCTCATCCTTATTATTTAGCAATTCGTTGAATGATATCACGAAACGTCCATTGTGCATGGTTTCACTTTCAAACTCGCACATAGCTCTTTCAACATAGCGTTCAAACTCTTGAGCGGATAGATTTGTAGCAATTTGCGAGCGCTCTTCGTCTTTCTTTTCGTTCACGGAATAAGAAAACCCATACCTATCCAGAACATTAATCATGTACTTAAGATATTTATTATTTATATTTCTTATTTCCATTCGTCATGCTCCATTTGATTAAATCATTGATTTTCTTGTTTCAATCATTGCTTTTGTGAAAATTAATCCCGCACACTCTTCCGGTTGATTAAATTCATATTCTGTATATTCTTCTTTATAATTATTGTTATAATCAAAAATAGACAGCCTGCTGTTAACGAAATCTATTATCCAGACATCTATTCCCATTTTTTTATATGATGGAATTTTCTTTAATGCATATTCCTTCTGTAATCTACTTTTTACTA
Organism: Pseudobutyrivibrio sp. ACV-2; assembly: GCF_900107545.1. Lineage (GTDB taxonomy): Bacteria > Bacillota > Clostridia > Lachnospirales > Lachnospiraceae > Pseudobutyrivibrio. The sequence goes on from NZ_FNQZ01000027.1 coordinate 8,063, forward strand.
CCTCTACAACAAAAGAAGGTGCTGACGCAATGCGTTCGCAACATTCTTTAAACCCTTTCTGAACAACAGAAATAGCAGGAATAAAATAATTCTCTGCAGGATTCTCCTCTAAAATATCATAGCAACACAATCCAACGTGACTAAACACCTCATATTCAAGTTTTGCTTCTTCTATCATATTGATTAATGATGAATAAATACCCCCAATAAATATATTACTTGTTGGGGTTTCTGGCTTTGGCCATACTACCAGCTCTCCATCTATCACCTCAGGGTATTCATCTTCGTTTGATTCTTCCAACGCATAAGCAATTGGATTATTAATTTTCAGCAGGTCTTGTTCCTTGTTTATAACAATAAAAGAACCATCATTAATCTCTTCTAGTCTAGCAACAATTTTCCAAAGAGTGGCCGAAAGCTTCGGCTTCATTTCTTCATATTTTTCTTTATTGAATAGATTATTCTCGCCATAGAGAGACGAATATAACTCCGTTGCCTCTTCACTCCACTTTTGAATAAAAAAGTCATTATTTACAGTAGCGATTCCTGTATTCTCGAGACAAACACCATTACTATCTTTTACCAATAATGGATACCGGTTATTATCCAATTTTATTTCTATTTCTTTTTTCATTTATTCACCGGCTTTATCAGATACTTCTATTCCAAGTGCCTCACTCGCGAAATCAAGATAAATACCGTCTATATAATATTTTTCTTTTATTTCTTCCGGCATCTCGTTGTTGTAACCAAAATATATTTGCTCTCTTTTCTTCTGAACATTGATAAAAAAGTGGTCATCAGCTGTTGTCATGTTCAGGAACTCGCCTAATCGTTGTTTCATCATTTTGTCTCCTTTTTCTTCCGTTTTTTCGCTGATATTATCTAACTCAAGAATATTAATGTTTCTAGCCTCTTTTGAAGGATAAACTCCTACATACTGACCACGCCTAATTGCAACGCTAATATCATTATTTGCCTTGCATTTTGGGCATTCCTGGACAAAATCAAAGAAATAATTCTTATCTCCTTTATCAACATAGTCCCCAATATTATAATTATTTAGGCTCCGCTCATATTCTTTTGTCTGTTCTTCAAACCTAAATACTTCACCGCAGTTCTGACATCTAAAGTCTCCCCAAAAAGTGTCAAACAATCCCATTTGCGTATTCACATCCTCGCGATATACTCTCTTACTACTAATAGGATATAAGTATATTTACCCTATGTCATTCAACGTGTAGTTGGATATTCTTCGCAGTTTTCAACTCATCAACTGCCATTACTGGTAGATGTTCTTTCTGAAATAAATACTTTATTCGCTCTTTAATAATAGATATCATAGACATATTTCTCAGATAATTATTTTCGTGGGCCAATTTTTGGGAATATTCTCTCTCTCTGTCTAAAAAATCTTCTAACTCTCTTTCTTTTAAGCGTTCATTATCTTGTTTCAATTTAGGAAATTCAGTTATTATGTCGCCTATCTGTTTATATACTGGCATCGGCAATTTTAAACACATTTGAGTTCGTCCTAATTGATCAGCTTTAGTATTATCTTCTCTCGGAATATACTCGACGGTTACAGACTCAAACAACTCAGATAATCTTTTGTTCTTGTTTTCAGTCATCCAGCTTTTCATCGTGCTTTGATTATCCGTGAATATTTTAATATGCCCCTTAAACCCATAATCAAATGCCAGCATTAACATTGTTGCTGCTATTGCACTTTTAGTGACGCGCTCAATTCTATACTGTTCTGGAGTATATTCAACATCAATTGCAATAATATTATCCTCTGTTATCTCTGTTTCACTTGTAAGGTTACCCTTGCAAATAATGTAGCTGAAGCTAGAAACCTTACTCCCAAAATCTACCAGATTCCAATTAACATTATGTAAGGACTCATCGACAAATATTGTCCTATATGAGTCCTCTTTTTTCGTCCGTTCATCCATATCCTTGATACATTTACAAGGCTCAAGCTTGAGGTTTCTTACCAACTTCATAGATGAAACTGTTAAAATTTTCCTCTTACAATAAGGACAATCCTTCCTATGGTACTTCTTCCCTGTTTCAGTTATGAATATATCACGTCTATTTTTCCCAACCGTTGTATAAGTAGAATCAGCAAGAATCTCTTTTACCAATTGTGACATATTACAATTCAAAAGCTTTTTATAGTAGTTGTTTCCATCAAATAACTTCTCTATATTTATTCTGTTGCCATTAGGATTTTGAATTCTATATTTTTGTAGTAAGATAGCTTCCTGTTTTGCAATTGCATGAATAAGTCTATCTATTCTCCTCAATAAATTCGGCTTAATTAAATCTGGATGACGCTTATTAATCGCGTTAAATAACATGAAGTCATTCTTCGCCCTACATATATATTTATTCAATTCTGACTGTGATAGATTAGTAGCCTCTTCAAGATAGTAAATTTCAGAGTCAACTCTCCCTCCCAAATATTGAATACTCTCAGTATCTGACTTAAGCTTTCCTTTGGCCTTTGTGCCCTTTACAGAAATACCTAGTTTAATTAATTGATCATATATTATGTCTTCATCTGCCTTTGCCATTAATATAAACCTCTATCTGCTAGTACCATTTAATCTTTTTTTGTAATAATACCCCTTAATGTACATCCCTAAATCTTAGTTATATGTCCAAGATTAGAATCTATGATAGAAGAATAGCATTTTGACAGTGATATGTAAATGCCACCATATTATCTCTTCTGTTATCATTCATAATATAAATTATAAAATCTTTTATATCTCTATATACATTAATTAGAAGAAATTATATAATTTATGTTATAGAATCTATCACTATCACTAGGAGAGTTATATGAAAAGAGACAATAATATATTATTACCCGTTAAATATAATATTTTAAAAATTTGTAAAAGCCATATAGACACATCCTCAACAGAAGATGGTAATCTACATAAAATATTAGCTTTTTCTACATTCCAAATAGAAGAATCGACTCTAATTTTTTCTCCAGATTTTGGAAGTTGCGATTCAAATGATACTAAACAAAATATCCTCACTGAATTCTTAAATATAGAGGTATATAATGTTGATTCTTTTATGAATTTCGTTAATAAATATGGCTTTCTGAATTGGCCTAGCGATACAAATTTTCATAAATGTAATTTAACAAATCTTTGGGATTATATTGAAATGCTAAAAAATATTATTTTACTAAAGGTTGAAATATCAAAAGAAGTTCCTTCTGTAGAATTATTGCTAAAATATTGCTTTTCTATTATTAGAAATCATGGATGCATACCATATTTGATATGTATGGAAGATGAAATTTCCTCCCCTGATCCTAACGATACATTATTTCCTTCAATATACAAAATTTTAAGTATGCCATATAAAAGAAGAGATTCTTCTAATCTCCCATTTGAAATCGAATCTCAATCAGAATTTATCCAATCTACAACTATTGGACAAAAAATACATGAGCTTAATTATTCAAAAGATTTACCTTGGACTACATCCACTCCTTTGGAAAATGATGCTATTACCTTTTTCCACTATATCTACGAAATTCGTCCTTATGATTCAATAGATGACATAACCCCGGAATTACTAGATGAGCATGCTATTATTATGCTTAAAGATCTTGCAAACAATTTATGTGACACCTTATGTAAAAAGCATCTATTTCTCAATACAAAATATGATTCAAAAAACAAATGTTGTTTAGAGTTAACAAATTCTTCAGCTGCAATATTTTTAACCCTCTCACAAATGGATTTTTCTAAAATAATCTTTGATATTTGTCGAAAGGATAACTGTAGTAATTTCTTTATTCGAAGAAGAAGCGATATGAAGAGCTGCTATTGTTGTACTGCACATGCTAAAAACGCAGCGCAAGCAACTTACAGAAAAAAACACTTGAAGAATACAAAATCTAGTAATTAATTATTTACAATATAAAAGCCAGCTCAATCACATTGTGATTGACTGGCTAATTATATTCTAATAACTTGATATCACAATAAAGCTTTGCGTTTACACTTGTACCATAGCCTCCTATAGTTGACTTGTATCCCCCAATATAAGTGGACTCTAAAAACCTATGGCTATACAAATCTTTTGCATAAATCATAGGATTTTGGGGAGTTCAAATGTTTATCTATTCAATAACTTTTTGCTAAGCGCATCCATATCATAGTCTCTTTGACTGAAATTATGGAATCCATTCTTAGGTTCCTGCTTCTTAGCCTTGCCCTTAATTGTTTTACCTTCATATGGTCTTCTTATGTCAGATCTAATAAAGGCAAGTATATTGAAAATGCTATTTCCGCCTTCAATATACTCGTTAACATCCTTAGCCAGTCTGTTAAACTCAGCTTCAAAGTCAGGATTGCCATCTCTTGCAACTATGTCATTGATGATAGTTATACATTCACTATACTTAAGCTTAACTAATCCGTCAGTCTCGGCTGTAAATATCTTCTTACATTTTGCTGCCAAGGTCCTCTCCTGCTCTGGATCAAGTTCTATTACTTCATCAGAATCGTTATTTGCCTTGTGATCAGCGGCATAGCTTAAGATAACCTTTATTAAATCAGTTTTCTTGTTAATGATTGAACCATCAGTAATTGTATTAATAGCATCAATGATGAGACTTATCTCTATATCTCTTTCCTGACAGTATTCTAATATCTCATCCTCTTCTCCAGGCGATAAAAGAATATCCTTATCAAAACATGTTTCCATGATAAGAGCTGCCTTTTCACTATCACTTTGGCTAACCTCATTATCAAGTGACTCATAATACTCTTCTGATGAAATCTCATTAAGCTGCTCATCAAATGTGTCCTCAGCTAAATCAATTCCACCCTTACCAGTCGTTGCATAGTCTTTTCTTATTGCAGTAGCAAGCCAGCCATAATATGAATCAATTATAGTGTCACGTTCTATTGCCTTTTTAAGAAGCTCAACGTTACGCTGAATCTTCGCTAAATCTCCATCTGCGATATTTACTATCTGGAGAGTCTCCTTGAAAGTGAAGTTAATGTTTGATTCCTTAAGCTCAAACATTAAAGCTGCTGCCATCTCATTAGCTTCCTCTTCTGATATCTTGCCCTGATTCTTAAGGATGTCCTCATCAGGCTGGATAAGTTCTACGGAAAAAATTACAGTTGATGTTCTTCTTCCTGCAGTTACCGTATCATAGGTTACAAAAATATCAGTACCTGCATTAATTTCATTTATACTCGGAACTAATACATGGCGCTTGAAATCAGTCCAGTCAGTATACTTAACGTCTGTAGCTTTATCTTCAGCTTCCTCAAAGTCAGGATCTCTTTCCTGAAGGATACTCTGAACAGCCTTATCCTCTGGATCAATGATACCAAGAGTAAGCTTTAAATCTGAATAACTGTAGCGGATAATGTATTTTCCATCCTTGTTTCTGTTATGACCGTACTTCTTTTCATAACAATGACTTCTCAAGTTCTCATAAAGTCTTGAAGACCATGGTTTTGTAAACTTAAACAATACCCTAAGTGCAAGTGGAGTAAATCCAGAAGCCATTGAAAAGATGTAATCCTGAATTCCAACTGCAAAAGTTACCGTTATAGATGCATCACCATCATTGTAGACAATATTGTCGAAGAACTGCTGATACTTATAGCTTGCATGTCCGTTCTCGACCTTCTTGATAGCCATCTGTCTTTTGGCAGCGCCTGGAACAGCTTTCTTGATTTTACGATAGTAACTGTCAACGTCCTTTCCTGCAAGCTCAGCAAATTCCTTTACCTTTAGATCAAGAACAAGCATCTTGTTCTCTACTCCAGTTGCAGTACTTACGACTTTTTTATAATAAGCATCATCAAGGTGAGCCATTGAAAGCCACATTATTTGTTCTTCAATGATTGATGTTCTTCTTTTTGCTTCAATAATCTGATTGGGAACTCGAACTGATTGTGTTTGTAGTTCGAATGACGAATCCATAGTACTCTCCCTCCTCTTATAGGGAAAATATAACAGTTTTTAGAGGAAAACTCAACAGTTATCATGGAATTAATTACAGTATAAACGGAAAAAGTACTAAGTATAAAACGGAAATCAAAACAGTATCTGCGGAAAGATTTACAGTAAAAACGGATTATTTTGACCTAATCATAACTTTTTGCACTCTAACAACGGACTAAATTACAGTAAAATAATACTATCAACGGAAACAACTACGGTAAATTCCCCGCATTTTTATTTTTTAATGTTTTTTGAGCTATTTTTACTGTATATTCTTCCGTTTTAACCGCAATTTCTTCCGTAGTATATCTCTAAAGCCTTGATTTTACTGCATTTTAGTCGGGTTTAGGATTCGGATATTAAGTTAAAAGGTTATCTCTGGCATATCTAAACCATGTTTATCATCCAGCAGACATTTTTCTATTTGTAAATGCTATCTGGTACTCTCATATCTTTCATTTTTGATTCATTACCTGCTTAAGCACTTACAAATTCCAACATAAAAGAGACTACAAAAAAAACGGCTCCCATTATTCTAATAATAGGAACCGTAAATTCTTCCGTACTTAATATATAATGATATGAAATCTACAGTAAATCTTTCCGCAGTTGCAAAATTCTTAATATTTTAACAGTAAAATCTTCCGTCTGAGCCGTCTTGTATATAGATGCTCACGGTAAATCCTTCCGTAGCAAAAAGTCTTTAAAGCCTTGTGTTTACAGACTTTTCTCTTGCGACTAATAAAATGAATTAATATGTTGTGTAAGTTTGTATGTACATACTACAACAAACAACTAAGGAACCTTTTACAGAAAGTTTTTTCTAATCTGGTTGTTTTTAGATGGCAAGCATATTGTTATTTTCATTTCTAATTCTGTTTATGGCATAAAAAAAAGTACTCGAGAATCTTGGTTCAAGAAGTACTTTTCTTACGTATTAAAGGGATATCTTAGTTATAGCTGCCTTCTTTGGATGATTTTCTTCGATGTCCTTTTCTATCAAAAGGTTAATCATATCGCATTTTGGACAATGGCCGTGAATGATGCATAGCTGATCAAAAGCGTTCCAATAGTTAAATCGTAAACCAACAGTCTTTGTTTTATTTGTTCTATGCTTAAGGTCTACAGTTGCCTGAACGATATCTTTTTCCTTTTCAGAAAGAGAATTAAATTCATCTACCTCCTTCTTGATTAGCAATTCGATATATTCGTTATGTGTGATTTTTCTGGCTGCTGTCGATAAAGATCTTGCAACCTCATCGATATATTTCCAGTTATCAATGTCTACTGTGATTGGTCTATATATTCTCTCATCGTCAGATGAAATGGCGTCAATTTTTTCAATAGTTTGAGTGGTCCATGTTTCAAAGCTCATTTTTGAGCTGGTAGATATTGCCTTTGGCTTAGGCGTTACCTCAGCTTTTGTTTTTGGCTCTGGAGCAGCCGCAGTTTTTTCCGCCTTAACTGTCTTTTGAACAGGTTTAGATTCTGTTACTGTTTTCTTTTCCTGTTTAACAGTTTCTTTCTTTTGAGCCTCGACTTTCTTTTCTTCAGGTTTTGAAGCAGGTGCCTTGGCTGATTCCTTTGCCTTTTGCATTTCCTCGTTGTTTGTATTTAACTGCGAAGCTAATTTATCTTTTAATGACATTGCCATGACTATTATCCTCCTTAAAGTTTATCTGCTATAGCATAAAGTTCTCTAGAACACTGCTTTCCAGGATGTTTCTGGGCTACTGCTGCGTGGAATACGACATCCTGCTCTACTACTGATTCCTTCTTAACCTCTCCAAGTACTGGATAATCAACCATATCGTAATACATCTGAGTCATCTGCTTATCTACTACTGTTGTGTGCTGGTACATTGAGATGATTAAGCCCTTAACCTTAAGATCTGGATTAAGTGGTGGGAAGCTTTCACCGTGCCACTCATGTCCGCCAGTGACCATGTCAAGTGTTTCAGAAAGCGTGTTAAGTCCTCTGAATGCTGGATATGTAGGTGTTACAGGGATAATGACTTCATCTGCTGCTACAAAGGCATTGTATGAAATACAGTTAATACTTGGTGCACAGTCTATGAAGCAGAAATCGAAGTAGTCCTGAATCTCATCCAGGTGCTTCTTAAGTACTCCATAAGCTTCTTCCTTAGTGTCAAATTGGAATGGAAGGTCTTCAATAGCATACTTAAGTGTAGTGTCTGTAGGTACTAAGAATAATGTATCTAGCTCCGCGGCATCAATTGTTGTGGCCATATCAAAGAATGACTGGTCATAATCCTTGTAAAAGATGTTAACAACGTTATTTTCAGCTACTGTATGTGGCTCGATACCACAATTACTTGTTAATGATGCCTGTGAGTCTAAGTCTATCATGAGCACTTTAAAGCCTTGTTTTGCTTTAACATAGGCTAAGTTGTGTGTGATGGTAGTTTTTCCAACTCCACCTTTCTCATTAATTATTGCATATGTTTTCATTGCATTACTCTCCTATGATTGAAACTAGTTTTATGTATTATTTGCTTTTAATAATTTATCTTATTGATACACTTTAGTCAAACTAGTAACAGCATTTATTTCATACATTTTATTTGTTCTAGATGCTTTCTATTATATATAGAAATAATTAGATTTGTAAAAACTATATTAAAAATATTATTTCGATAACTCTAACGATGTATTCATAATGACAAAAGCACCAAAAACAATAAACCTATATAGTTATATTAATATATCAAAGATATATAAGCAAGTCTATATTGCAAATATATTGAATTAATTAAATACGTATTGTATTGGAAAAGTATTAAGAATATATGATATATAGATAGTTGATAATACTTATTATGCGCATGATATAGCAACTACATAGAATGCATCAAGAATATCAAATGTTAATAATGGTTTAACATAATATAACATTAAATATATCGACTATAACGTTATAACGTTTATTAATTATATACATTGGTTCATCACATAGTTAGCGACATTAGCTGATTAGAACATTAGTAGCGAATTCGAAATTCGTTCAAATTTGACATAAAAATATCTAAATGGATAAATAATTGATAAATGAATTCATAACACTAATTTAAGCAAATTTGGGGCAAATTTGCTTATTTAAAATCACAAATCCTAATCCAAATAGTAAAATCAGCTTGATTCTGGATATATTATACTAAAAAATGTGAAAAATATTAATTAGTATAAAAAATCCCTTTAGATATTCTAAAGGGACTAATAGAAAATTATATGTCTATGTATTCATTTTTGATTATGTTCCAGTAATCTTTTAATTCTTCGTTTTGTTCTTCATCTGCAATTTGAGATGAAGAAATATTGTCTAGCAAATCTTTATAAAGAAATTTTTTCAACAGCTTTCATTTTAAATAAAGTTTTCCGCAAAATAAAAGACCACTCCCAAAATGATTACTAGGTCACAAGAAATTGTAAAAATTTATAGGGTATAAATTATAATTTTACCTTAAATGTGAATTTGCTATCCTTGTAAACATTCTATTTCTTTGATCTTCACAAGCAGATTTAAGTGCTGGATAGAGAGAAACAATTTTATCAAAGATGGTTTGATTTAATTGAATATAGGCATCCTCCTTACCAACCTTACCTTCTAGTTTATGAAGATAATAATCGTAATTGGTGAGTTCATGACGTATAAAATTAACAGCCCATCGGTCTCGAGTTTTGTCATCGACATTTGAATAATCGTAGATGTTAAAGTCAAAATCACCTCTGTTGAAGGCTTTTTCTTCCATGTGAGCTAGACCACATTCACATGCTTCTTCGTAAATATCGTCTAATGGTATATTAGGAATCGTAATTGAATCGATGATTTCTTTAACAGACGCCTGTGTTTCCTGTCTTTTTCGTTCTGCAACTTCTGTGGCTGTTTTTGAGCGCTTTAGATGTTTTGCATGCATATCCTTATATTCATCAGTTTCCATAGCTTTTAAAACATCTTCCTTATTAAACAACTGCATTGGTGCAGCACTGTGATAGCGAGGATTCGTCTTTAATATAGGTTCTGGTAATAAGGTATCAATCATCTTTTCATTGAATCCATATTCGGACTTTACGGTTGACTTTGTAATGAGCTCTGGCTCATCTGTTTTATTCTGTTTCTTGTTTGACATGATATACTCCTTTCTGTCAAAGCGATAAACACAATATGTATCATGTTTCCTTGTTACAACTACAGATAAAGTTTATCAGGCGTTGTTAAGATTGGCATTCAACGTATAGTTGAATAAAGAGAGTGTTGTAGATATAAATGGCCATAGGAAAGTGATAACAGAGGGTATACAAATATTGGAAATGCATTGAGTAAGACAAGAATCTTATATATAATACTAGTTGGTAATTACATATATTAGCGGGGTGTTAGAAATGGTGTATGATGAATTAATACAGGCTGCAAAAGGGCTCTCTGAATATCATCAGTTGGAAGTGATAGATTTCATTAATTATCTCAAGACTAAAGAAAGAGAAGATTTCAAGCAATCTTTTTATTCACTACGAGAAGACGCAGCTAGCTTGCCAGATATGTCCTTAGATGACATTAATGCAGAAATAGCAGTTGTTAGGTCTGAACGCAAAGGGAAATAAATCTGATTTGATTTATATACAAAATAGGGATTTATATTCTTAAATTCATGTGGTATTATTACAAGTGTCCGGAGATAAAACCAGACAACCTTTTATTTTTTTAAAATGAGCAGTATATGAGCATCATTTGGTTGAACATAGGAAGGATGCTCGCATTACCTGTATGGTTGAGCAACTAAATATTGATTGAAGATGAGAATGGAAGCTTTGCACGCTAGGAGTGTATGCTTTCATATTTTTTTACTCAATTGTCAAATAATATTTAGTAAGGAGGCATTAATCGATGCAGGAAAGACCAACTTTTAACATGGAAATAGTAGGAGAGAATTTAAGAAAAATCAGAAAGGCTAAAAACCTATCAGTTAAGGAAGTAACTGAATATTTAGGCTTTTCTAGCGTTCAGGCTATATATAAATATGAGTCTGGAACCGGATATCCTCAGGTAGAGTCTATGTTTGCTCTTATGTGCTTGTATGAAGCAAGCATAGAGGATTTAATAAACAAACATACTGATGACGAGATAATAGAAAAATTTTCAAAAGAAGGCTATAGGCCTTCTTTTTTTGCGCGATTATGCAAAGATGGATATAAAAATGGGATTTGCAATGTAAAGATGGATACAAAAACAGGATGAAACAATGTCAAGAGATTTTCTTGAAAAAAGAGAAAACCAAGTAATATAGCCGATTTAGAAACTTGAGAAGAAAAAGCATAGTTTTATAGATCCCAATTTTGTAGCCAAGTAAAGCTTCTAATCCTATTTTTGTATCCATCTTTTACCGCTTTTGCATCCAACTTCTCCTGTTTTTGTATCCATCTTCCAAATCCTAATTTTATACCCATCTTTTACTGATTTTGTAACCAACTTCTCCTGTTTTTGTATCCATCTTGTCCCAATTTTATATCCGAAATGAGTTTGTAAAGCCTTAATTTATAAGGACTCTGCTTTACTAATAATAAAATAATTGTTGTATTATTATTTATATATAAACAACAACATACTAGATAAAGACATACCTGTTGTTGTAATACAAATAGTAAAAGCTAGAGTAAAAATTTTCTCGGAAAATATACACAAATAATAAAAGAACATCCTTCTTTGTGATAAGGTATTGGTTTGCGAAAACTATACACACAAGGGAGGATGTTCTTTTATGGAAGACATTATAAATTATTTAGCGGAATATTTCATTCCAAAATTATTCGAGTTAAAGCTGGAGTATTATAAAAATCCAACAAGTCTGGCTGATTTTGCCATCGCAACAAAAGAAGAAACAGATAAGTTGGGTAGAGAGATTTTGCAGACATCCATAGAAGAAATGGATCGGTTAATCAAATCGTTACCAGCTAGAAAAAGGAAATGGGTTGTGGAGCATAAGGCTGATGGAAGGC
>NZ_FNQZ01000040.1 GCF_900107545.1 Pseudobutyrivibrio sp. ACV-2
GTAAGCGGCAAATATAAAGCTCTCGAATACGCCCTTTCAAATTAGTAGTATTAAAGAAAAACTACTGATTTGGAGGGCGTTTTGTTATGGATAAAAAAGTCATGGATGTTAGATTGAAGTCCTGGATACCAGTTTTTGAAGAACAAGCCAGAAGTGGATTAACTAAGCAAGCTTTTTGCGAGAAAAATAACATTAAGCGTGGCGATTTCTTTTACTGGCAGCGCCAAGCCAGGGAATATTTTCTTGATCAACAAGAGGAAACAAAATCATCAAGTAAAACTACAGAAAAAGAAGAAACAGCTCTAGGCTTTTATGAAATTTCAGCACCTAAAGCTGTATCCAAGCCTCAGACAGAAATTGTAGCTAAGACTTATGAGCCTTTGGTTCAAATGCCGTCATCTATAAGTATAAGTTACGGTGGATTCACCATAGAAATGCATGGTGAAGTGAATGAGCCAGCACTTTGTGCAATTCTTAAGGCGGTGAAACATGCTGACTGAGAAAGGTTTTACATTTTCAAAAGTCTATATCTTGATAGGAAAATCTGATCTTAGAAAAGGCATAGATGGTCTTTCTGCACTGGTTAAGCTCCATTACAATAAAAATCCTTTAGAAAAAGATACACTCTTCCTCTTTTGTGGCACCAGAAAAGACAGGCTAAAAGGTATCTTATGGACAGGCGATAGATTCATCTTGCTGTATATTCGCTTGGCAGAAGGCTCATTTCGATGGCCTAAATCTGAAGATGAAGCAAGGCAGCTTTCTGGTGATGAATTCATGAGACTTATGGAAGGCTTTGCTATTGACCCCTCTGTAGGTAAAAAACGTACTACCACTCCTATAGAATTCAGGAAAAAATAGACAAAACATAGTGGTGATTTACACATGTCTTTATCACTATGTTATTGACACTAGCATAGGTATGTTTTAAAATATACCTATGGAGGTGAGAAGGGAATGTCTATTGTAAAACACACAGATAAGCGCACTGGAGTGACCTATGTTTATGAATCAGAATCTTATTGGGACAAGGAAAAGAAACAACCTCGTTCTAAAAGAACTCTTATCGGTAAAATTGATGAGGCCACAGGCGAAATTGTTCCTACAGGTAAAAGTGGTCGTAGGAAATCTTCAGAAGAAAAACTGAATAATGAAAGCTCCTCTGTAATAACCGAACAGGTTGCTTCTCTTGCTGAAAAGGATGCCTTGATAACAGAACTCAAAGCTGAAATCAGGCAACTAAAAAAAGAAAAGCAGGATATTTTAAATGCACTTGAAGCTATTACAAGCAAATGGTCTTAAAATTTATGGGAGGATGCAAAATTGAGAGCAGATGTCGAAAAGTTTAAAAACCAAATATCGGGTTTTGACAAAGACGTTCTGCTCTTTCTTTGTGGGAAATTATTTGAGTACTATCTTGGTTTATCTGCGGAAAACACGCAGTTACAACGTAACATTGATGAATCAGCTTACATATACAATGAATTAAAGAAAAAATATGAGTCTTTTGAATCTGAAAACAAGCAGCTAAAAGAGCTTGTTGGTTTACTTCGTGACCAAATTGAACTTAAGAATAAAACACTGTTTGGAGCCACTACAGAAAAATTTGTTTCACTTGTTGAGGCCGCTGCCAATCATCCTGAAGAAATCGAGGATGAAAGCCAGGTTGAAGATGACGATGAATCAAAGGTAACAAACATTGATGACTATAAAAATGGTAAAGGAAAGGGTGCGAAAAAAGGAAAATCTTCTCACGGTAAAAAGAAGTCCAAGAGCAAGAAGGGGTATAACAGTAGCCTAAAAGAATCTATGGAAAAGCTTCCAAAGCAAATCAGCTATGATTTTGACCCTTCTTACTATGATGAAAAATACGGAGTTGGAAATTGGGGTGTTGCCTTCTGGCATGTTCATGAAACCATAGAAAAGATACCTGTGCCTTACTATGTGAAGGCGGTCTATACTCCAGTAATTAAAGTAAAGGATACAGGAGATATAATTACACAGCCTTATGAAAATCAACTTCTTGATAGATCTCATCTGTCACCGTCACTTCTTGCAGATATATTGTATGACAAGTATGTAAAGGGGATACCTTTATACAGACAGGCATTCAATTTTAAAATCTTCGATATAGGTATAATCAAGCAAACAATGGTTAATTGGGTAAATACCATTGTCCCAAGATATATGAGACATATCTGTAATCGTTTACTTGAAGAACTTCTTACCTATAATCACATCCAAAGTGATGAAACATATATAAAAGTTAATAAAGACGGGCGTTCTTCTTCATCTAAAAGCTATATTTGGGTGCATTGCAGTAGCGAGTTAATTAAGAATCCACCTATAATTATATTTTGCTATGAAAGAAGCCGAAGCACTGCACACTTACGTGACCTATTGGCTGAATTCAAAGGTTATATTACCTGCGATGCTTACATATCTTATCAGGTAATTGAAAAAGAGTCAGAAGGACGTATTAAAGCTACAGGATGTCACATGCATCTTAGAAGATATTTCGCACAGGCACTATTTGTAAATGATGTACTTTCTCTTTCCGAAGAGGAGCTCTATGCTCTTCCAGAAACCAAGGTTTTATTAAAAATTAGAGATATTTACTCTGAGGAGAATAAGCTTAGGGAACTTGATGTTCACGAAAGGCTACTGCGAAGAAAAAGCGATATAAAGCCTTTAATAAATGACTTGTTTGATTACATACATGAATTGGATGAGTCAAAAGAGGTGTATTCTGACAGACTCAAAAAGGCTATCGGATATGCTATCAATCAGGAGGAGCTTTTAAAAAGATTTCTTGAAGATGGCAACATTCCAATCGACAATGGAGCTGCTGAGAGAGCCATAAGAAGCTTTTCAGTGGGTAGAGTCAACTGGTTGTTTGCAGATACGCCTCTCGGTGCAG
>NZ_FNQZ01000026.1 GCF_900107545.1 Pseudobutyrivibrio sp. ACV-2
GACCTAATCTTTCATTTGCTTGATTACAGTGTATCTGCCCAGAAATGGGAGTCAAGGATGCTTTGCACCGAAGGCTTTGTCCTTGACACCCATTTCAAGGCAGATAAAATATCACCAAGCAAAAGAAGGATTATTTGTCGTACAAAAAAGTACGGCATTAAACATTAATCAAAGGCCTGAGGAGCAGGGCTTCCTTTTAAAAGATAAAAAGAGTAAGATAGTCACAAATCTAATTCTTATCACAAATACATAGGGATAGTCTTTTCTATGATTTCCGAGTACAAATTTACGCTGCCTTTAGCGCACTAAAGTGTTGACGTAAACGAAGAAAAGTACGATAATAAATCACAAAGTTAAATTGAGATAAGCTTACGGAGGCTAATTATTATGGAAATCAGATTTGAAAAACGTGAGAATTTAAAGGAAAAGCCAGATTGGGACAACCTTGGTTTTGGTAAGTACATGACAGACTATATGTTTGTCTGTGATTGGGATAGAGAGATAGGCTGGCACGATGCAAGAATCGTTCCAGAGGGACCGATTGAATTGGATCCAGCTTGTATGACACTTCATTATGCACAGGAGACATTCGAGGGACTTAAGGCATACCGCAGAGAAGACGGCAAGATTCAGTTATTCAGACCAGAAATGAATGCAAAACGTATGATTAATTCAAATGAGCGCCTTTGCATGCCTGCATTCCCTGTTGAGGATTTTGTAGCTGCTATCAAGGCTCTTGTAAAGGTTGAGGAAGCTTGGGTTCCATCTCAGAAGGATACATCATTATATATTCGTCCATTTATGTTTGCTACAGAGGCAGCACTTGGAGTTCACATGGCAAAATCATACAAGTTTATGATTCTTTGTTGTCCAGTTGGAGCATATTATGCAACAGGTCTTGACCCAGTAAAGATTTTGGTAGAAAATGAATTAGTACGAGCAGTTGCAGGCGGTACTGGCTTTACAAAATGTGGTGGTAACTACGCAGGTTCTATCGCTGGTCAGGTAAAGGCAGAAAAGCTTGGATATTCTCAGGTTCTTTGGCTAGATGGTAACGAAAGAAAGTATGTAGAGGAAGTTGGAACCATGAACATCATGTTCAAAATCGATGGTGAAATCTGGACAGCTCCAACAGTTGGTACTGTTCTTCCAGGTGTTACAAGAGATTCTATGATTCATCTTCTTAAGGACTGGGGCTACAAGGTTCGTGAGGAACGTCTTGCAATTGACGATCTTATGCAGGCTGGCAAGGATGGCAAGCTTGAAGAGGTCTTCGGTACAGGAACAGCAGCAGTCATCTCTCCAGTTGGCGAACTTCGTTACAAGGATGACGTTGTTGTAATAAATGGAGGTAAAACCGGCGAGCTTACCCAGAAGCTTTATGATACTTTAACAGGTATTCAGTGGGGTAGACTTGAGGATAAGTATGGATGGACTACACTAGTAGATTAAATTACGAAATAGAAATCAATAGTGATGAGATGCAGTCTCTTCAGGACACATTTTGCAGCTCAAACGATTTGTATGTTATGTGTGTTGGAAAGTCTGGCGGCAATCTTACATCCTTCTCAGGCTCAAAGCTTGAGGAGGAGTTTGTTGATGCCAATTTTCCAGAAGCACTTAGGAAAACGATTTTAGATTCCTTTGTGGATGGAGCTCCAGAGAATATCGTGGAGTGTCCTTCTACAGAGGATTATTTTATATGTAAAGGTGTTGCTATCCGTGGTGCTAAAGGTGAAGTGATAGGAGCATGGCTTTGCTTTGGTGTCGATGGTGACAAGGTTACTTCAGAGACCAATCTTCCCAAGGAGATTATGTTCACTACGGCGGCACATTTTGATAAATCAATAGGACTGATTGAAGTTTATACAATCCACTATTTCAAGCAGAAACTTGAAAGTGCGGTACTTAGCAAAAAGCTTGATGAGCTGAATCAAAAGCATCAGGATGATAAGAGTCGTTTGGACAAAAATGAAATTATGACATCAATTCTGCGCCAAATGGAATCGGACAAGACCTTTGATGCATTGGCAGGCAATATTCTTACAGATGCAGGAAAATATATAGAATGTACCAATACTGTATTGATTCAGATGTCCTCTGATGGCACTACTGCAGATATTATTCACGAGTGGTCAAAAGATGATAAGCTACAAATCTCTAATAGCTTTAAAGCAGTTCCCATTTCAGAATTGCCATTTATGAATGGCAAGCCATATACTATTTCAAGTGATGCAGTTTTACCGGATGCATTTGAGGTATTTTTTAAGCGGTTTGATATTGATGCGGCAATTCTTCTTCCGTTAAATGTTAATGATACAACAGTTATGTATCTAGGCTTCATTTCGGTAGAGGAGAACAGAAAGTGGAGTGTGGATGATATTCGCTTTGCCAATGATATAAAACACATCCTACATACCATTTTAGTCAAAAAAATTGCAGCGAACTCTTTAGCAAGCTCCTATTCAGCATTAGAAGCCATTCTTCAAAACGCAGGCTATGGAGTAGTTGTTGCGGATATAGAAAATAATCGTATTTTGTACACAAATGACACCTTTAAAGCTATGTTTGATAATGACGTAGATAAAGTTGCTGTTCAGGATTTGATTTTCGATAAGCATTTCACTTTATCAGAGCTTAACGGGTATTCAGCAAACGGCTCTGGAAAATGGTTTGATATCACATTGGCAAACATAAAGTGGGTGGATAGTAGAAGCGTTAGATTAATTACTTTCTATGACACCACAGATATCAGAAATTACCAGAAGAAAGCAGAAAAGCAGGCTCAGGAGGATTCACTTACAGGACTTTACAATCGTCAGGCCTGCGAAAGAGATATTGCTCTTGAATACCATGTAAGCACAAAGCTATCCAAGGAATTTGCAGTCCTCATGTTTGATCTTGACAATTTCAGCAGTGTAAATGAGGGCTATGGATACCATCTTGGCGATGATTTGCTTGAATTTATTGCCAGAAGTATCAATGATATTTCTGCAATTAAAGGTCGGTGCTATAGAGTTGGTGGAGATGAATTCGCTGTTCTTATTGACCATGAGCACATTGATAATTTGGATTTTGTTATAAAGAGAATAATGAATCTTTTTGACAATCCATGGGTTATCGAAGAAAAGGAATATTATGTGACAATCAGTATGGTAGCCTTAAAGGCTCCAGGAAATTTCACTGAAGCTTCGGCTGTTCTTACTCGACTTTCTATTGCTCTTCACGGAGCAAAGGACAGAGACAAAAACAATTTCGAATTCTACAGTGAAAAGACTGATTTAGTTTTAGACGAAAAAATAAAGCTTGAGCAATCACTTCGTCAGGCAGTAGATGGTGGCTGCAAGGAATTCATCGTTACCTATCAGCCTATCATGGAATTTGTAGGCGGTGTGCCTAATTGCTGTGGTGCAGAGGCTCTCATCAGATGGAATTCGCCGGAACTCGGGCTTGTCACCCCTGAATATTTCATAGAGGATGCCGAAAGACTTGATTTAATCGGTCCTATTGGAGCCCATGTATTATATGAAGCAGCAAAAACATGTAAGCATTGGAATGATTTCGGTCATCCTGAATATAAGATCAATGTAAATCTTTCCTATATTCAGCTTGCCAGGGAGGATTTTGTGGATGAGCTTTCAGAAATCCTAAAAAAGACAGCTATTACTCCAGAAAATCTCACCTTAGAGATAGCAGAGTCTTTAGAACTTATCGAAATGGATAAGCTTGCAGACACATTATCAAAAATACGTGCCCTTGGTTGCAGAATAGCGCTTGATGATTTTGGTGCTGTTACCTCTTCACTAAATCACCTGAAGAATTTACCAATCGACACAATTAAAATAGATAGAAAGTTCACTGTAGATATGGCAAGCGACGAATTCTCGCAGGCTTTTGTCAAGTCTGTATCGCAGCTTGCAGATTCAATCGATGTGGATGTATGCGTAGAGGGCGTAGAGGAAAACAACCAGGTAGATATGCTTGGAGATTTCCTTGTAAATCTCGCTCAGGGCTTCTTCTTTGACAAGCCACTTTCAAGGAAGGAATTCGAAAAGAAATATCTTTAATGATTAGCAGGTTCGTCCTGATAACCATAGAACCATTTTAAGTTGTTTTAGAAAGGGAAACTAATGTACACATTAAAGGACATCAAAAACACAGATCCAGAAATCGCAGAGGCTATTGTAAAGGAATACAATCGCCAGTCAGAGCATATTGAGCTTATCGCTTCTGAAAACTGGGTATCACCAGCTGTTATGTCAGCTATGGGCTCAGTTCTCACCAACAAGTACGCTGAAGGTTATCCTGGAAAGCGCTATTACGGCGGATGTGGCGAAGTAGACGTAGTAGAGGATTTGGCAAGAGAGCGTGCCAAGGAATTATTCGGCTGCGAATATGTCAATGTTCAGCCACATTCTGGTGCCCAGGCCAATATGGCAGTACAGTTTGCAGTGCTCAAGCCAGGAGATACAGTCATGGGCATGAACCTTGACCACGGCGGACACCTTACACACGGTTCACCAGCCAACTTCTCTGGTACATATTTCAACATCGTTCCTTATGGTGTAAATGATAATGGTGTTATCGATTATGATGAGGTTGAGCGCATCGCTGTAGAGTGCCAGCCAAAGATGATTATTGCCGGTGCATCTGCATACTGTCGCAAGATAGATTTCAAGCGTTTCAGAGAAATCTGCGACAAGGTTGGCGCTGTCCTTTTTGTAGATATGGCTCACATTGCAGGTCTTGTAGCTGCAGGAGTTCATGAAAGCCCAATCCCTTATGCAGATATCGTTACAACCACCACACACAAGACTCTTCGCGGACCTAGAGGTGGTATGATCATGGCTACAGCTGAGGCCAATGAAAAATACAACTTCAACAAGGCTGTATTCCCAGGTATCCAGGGTGGCCCACTTATGCACGTACTTGCCGGAAAGGCTGTTTGCTTCAAGGAAGCTTTAGACCCATCCTTCAAGGAATATGGTCAGCAGATTGTTAAAAATGCACAGGCTCTTTGCAAGGGCTTACAGGATAGAGGCATTAAGATTGTTTCTGATGGAACAGACAATCACCTCATGCTCATTGACCTTACTCCATTTGAGCTTACAGGAAAGGTAGTAGAGAAGCTTCTCGATGATGCACACATCACTGCCAACAAAAACACAATTCCAAACGATCCAAAGTCACCATTTGTAACTTCTGGTATCCGTCTTGGCACACCAGCAGCAACTACACGTGGTCTCAAGGAAGATGATTTTGACAAGGTGGCTGAGGCTATCGCAATCGTAATCAAAGAACAGGAAGCAGGTGTTGAAAAGGCTCGTGCAATTATAAAGGAGCTTACAGACAAGTATCCACTTCCAGGAAATGCAGAATTTCAGGCTGAATTATAATTTAATACACAGCTGTGTAATAAAGTAGCATAATTCTTGTATTTATAAGGATTTTAATCATAACCTAATTGACAAAAAATAGTCAATTAGGTTATATTTATGTTGCATGGAAACTCTTTTATATAATTAGAGTTTACGTATGTGGCATAATATACATATTTCAAAGACGGTGGAGGAATAATGGAAGATTACAAAGTTATTGAGGTTAAGCAAAGCATTTTTGCAGATAACGATGCTGATGCTGACAAACTCAGAGCTGAGCTCAAAGCTCAAAAAACTTTCTTAGTAAATTTGATGTCTGCTCCCGGTTCGGGAAAAACCACCACATTATGTCAGACCATTTCAAGACTAAAAGGCGAAATGAATATCGGTGTCATGGAAGCTGATATTGATTCAGATGTTGACGCAGCTACAATCCAAGATGCTGGAGCCCGTGCCATTCAGATTCACACTGGTGGCATGTGTCATTTGGATGCAGACATGACCAGACAGGGCCTTTTAGAATTCGGCACCGAGAATCTTGATTTGGTATTTTTGGAAAATGTTGGTAATTTGGTTTGTCCTGCAGAATTCGATACAGGTTCATCGAAAAATGCAATGATTCTTTCTGTTCCAGAAGGAGATGACAAGCCTCTTAAGTATCCACTCATGTTTTCAGTATGTGATGTGGTACTTGTCAACAAATGTGATACGCTTCCCGTATTCACAGAATTCTCAAAAGAAGCAGTTAAAGAACGTATTCATAAGATCAATCCAAATGCTCTTGTGATATTTGTATCAGCAAAAACAGGCGAGGGCTTTGAAGAGTGGATTAACTGGTTGAGGGGCCAGGTAAGTTCTTGGAATAGTGATAACTAAAGCTGGCACTTTGGTTATCACATATATCTTTTTGAGGAAGTATAAACAGATTTCTATATGTTTTTCTCATTTTTATTTGGAAATCGTAGTATTAATAAGGTTGTGCAAAAGGAGGATAATGAAATGGGAATTGGACCAGATAATCTGGGTGATTTCTACCCTGATTGGGTAAATGAACTCAAGGATGAGGATGTACGTCCTGAGATTTTAAAGCTTGGAAAGGTTATTACAGACCGCGCTAAGATTAAGCTTGGTCTTCAGAAAATCACCAAGTATGATCCTGAATATTGGGCAGTATCAATACTTGCTCCTACAAAGGAAATCGCTGATTTAGCACTTTCATTCGGTGGTATCAGAAAGCCAAAGACATTCAAGCAGCTACTAGAGATTACAGGTCTTGATGAAAAGACTCTTCAGGAAAGACTTGATCTTGCAAGCTATAATGGTCTTATAGAGTGGAACTATGAGAATGATGCTCACGAAAAACAGTGGGTTCTTCCTATGTTTGTTCCAGGTTCAGCAGAATTTTCAAACATGAATAAAGACATGCTTGAGCAGCATCCGGAAATGGGACGTTTATTTGAGCGTATGAGTCGCCTTCCACTAGAGGGACTTACTCACATGGTACCACCAGGAGGCGCAGGTATCGGTATGCATGTTATTCCTGTTGAGGAAGCTATTTCTATGGAGCAGGAAGCTATCGGCGTAGAAAAGATTTCTCACTGGCTCGATAAATATGAAGGCCACTATGCTAAATCTCCATGTTCATGTCGTCTTTCGAGAAAGACTTACGATGAGGGCTGTGCAGATGATCCAGAGGGCTGGTGCATTGCTATGGGAGATATGGCAGACTACGTTGTTGAGACCAACAAGGGCGGTGTCTATATCACTCGTGAAGAAGCTCTTGAGATTTTCAAGCAAGCTGAGGACAATGGATTCGTCCACCAGATTACTAATATCGATGGTGAGAACAAGATTTTCGCTATCTGTAACTGTAATGTAAATGTTTGCTATGCTCTTCGTACATCACAGCTTTTCAATACTCCAAATATGTCTCGTTCTGCTTATGTGGCTCACGTTACTGCAGAGGACTGCGTGGCTTGCGGTAAGTGTGTTGAGAATTGTCCAGCAGGTGCTGTAAAGCTTGGTCAGAAGCTTTGCAAGGCTGATGGTTCTGAAGTTAAGTATCCAAAGCATGTGCTTCCCACAGAGAAAAAATGGACAACTGATGACTGGGATGACGATTATAGAGATAATAACAGAATCAACTGCTATGATACTGGTACAGCTCCATGTAAGACTGCTTGTCCTGCTCATATCGCTATCCAGGGGTACCTTCGTATGGCTGCTCAGGGCCGCTATAAGGAAGCTCTCGCTCTTATCAAGCAGGATAATCCACTTCCAGCTATCTGTGGTCGTGTATGTAACAGACGCTGTGAGGCAGCTTGTACCCGTGGTACAGTTGATGAGGCTATCGCTATCGATGAGGTTAAGCGTTTCTTAGCAGAGATGGATTTGAAGGCTGAAACACGTTACATACCTAAGAAAATCGTACCTTCACAGAAGGGTGAATTTACAGAAAAAGTAGCTATCGTAGGTGCCGGACCT
The DNA here is from genome assembly GCF_900107545.1 of Pseudobutyrivibrio sp. ACV-2. Classification (GTDB taxonomy): domain Bacteria; phylum Bacillota; class Clostridia; order Lachnospirales; family Lachnospiraceae; genus Pseudobutyrivibrio. The sequence continues at coordinate 7,863 of NZ_FNQZ01000026.1, forward strand.
GCAGGTCTTTCATGTGCTTACTACCTTGCACTCAAGGGCTACAAGCCTACAATATTTGAAAAGAGCAAATACCCAGGTGGTATGCTTCGTTACGGTATTCCATCATTTGTACTTGAAAATGATGTTATCGATGCCGAAATCGAAATCATCAAAGAGCTTGGTGTAGAGATTAAGTGTGGTGTAGAAGTAGGTAAGGACATTACTCTTGATGAGCTCCGTAGCCAGGGGTACAAGGCATTCTATGTAGCTATCGGCTGTCAGGGTGGTGGTCGTCCAAACGTACCAGGTGATGATGCTATCGGCACAGCTACAGCTGTTGATTTCCTTCATGAGTGCTCAGAAAACGAAGCATACGATATCAAGGGTGATTTAGTTGTTATCGGTGGTGGTAACGTTGCTATCGATGTGGCTCGTTCAGCACGCCGTGTTGGCAATGAAAAGGTTTCTATGTTCTGTCTTGAGAGTAGGGATATCATGCCAGCATCTCCAGAGGAAATCGAAATCGTTGAAGCTGAAGGCGTTGAGCTTAATTGTGGATGGGGACCAAAGGAAGTACTTGTTGATGAAGCTGGTGCTGTAAAGGGCATCGTTCTTAAAAAATGTACTCGTGTTAAGGATGAGACAGGCAGATTTAGCCCATTATACGATGAGAACGATACAATCACAGTAGAGTGTAAGCATGTTATCTTCTCAGTAGGTCAGCGTAGTGTTTATGGTGACCTCTTCAAGGGTTCAAAGGTTGTTATTGAGCGTGGCCCTAAGGCTGATCCACTTACATATCAGACAGATGAGCCAGATATCTTTGTTGGTGGTGATATGTACACAGGACCTCGTTTTGCAATCGATGCTATTGCAGCAGGTCGTGAGGGTGCTATCTCTATTCATAGATTTGTTCAGCCACACAGCTCACTTACAATCGGACGTAACCGCCGTGATTTCATTGAGCTCGATAAGGAAAACCTTATGATTGGAGATTATGATCACAGCCCACGTCAGATTCCTGGAGTATCTAAGACTACAGTTACAGGCGAGCTTACATTCCGTGACAAGACTGTAGAGCTTACAGAAGAGCAGATTAAAATCGAAACTGCTAGATGCTTGAAGTGTGGTGCTTCAGTAGTAGATGAGAATAAGTGTATCGGTTGTGGTGTATGTACAACCAAATGCGAATTTGATGCTATCAAGCTTTACCGTGAGCATCCTGAATGCTCTAAGATGGTTCCATCTGAGGACAAGCTTAAATATGTGCTTCCAAACGGCTTAAAGCAGCGTGTTAAGGTTGCTTTTAAGCGTAGATAAAAATTGATATAATTAGAGGTGCTACAGGTGGTAGCACCTTTTTTTAGGCTTCCCCCTCTGGGGGAAGCTGTCACCGCAGGTGACTGATGATGGCAATAAATATTAAGCGTTAATTAGGAGATCACATGAAAAACATATATCTTTTTGCCAACGGCATAGAAGAAACTATCCGCACACTTATAGTTGCCTATTTTATCCTTACATTCGTATTTACGGTATATTCTATAGCAAGGATGTATTTTATAGAGCATAAATCAAACAATGTGCGACTTGGAAGAGTTAGAGTCAAGGGACTTCAGCTGGCAGGTAGATTCAAACAATTCCCAATATATTCCAGGGAAGAGATGGCAAGCAACAGACATAAACGTGATGTGCGAATCATGTTTTTTCCTGCCGATCATCCTAAAAATAAGCGCTTTATAATGATTCTTCCCGGAGGTGGCTACGCACATCTTTGTACAAAACAGGAGGGCTATCCTGTTGCAGCCACACTGAATAAAATGGGAATCAATGCATTTGTACTGGAATACAGGACTGGCCGTGACTGCGCCCCATTTGCTCCAATGGAGGATTTAGGAACAGCTCTTCAATTTATTAAGAACAATCTTGATATATTTGGTGTAGAAATGGAAGGCTATGGACTGATTGGATTTTCAGCAGGGGGTAATCTTGCAGGAATATTTGCTGGAAACGACCATAGCTATAAAGACTACAATCTACCTAAGCCTGGAGCGATTATACTTGGCTATCCATGGACTTGTGTTAATGACTGGCTACATCATCCTTATTGGAATATTTGGATAGGTTTACTTGGCATCTGGCTTAGTAATAGGGGCAGCTTTTATATGTTTGGACTGCGCCACATCAGAAAGGGACGAGAGCTTCTTGATGTGGCAAAATATATCGATAAAGACTATCCACCTACATTCATGTATTCAGGATCCTGGGATGTACTGGTGCCAGCCAGTCGACATGCAGATGTGTTTGAGACAGCTCTTAGAAATAATGATGTGGAGCATAAATATGAGAAGTTTTTTGGTGTTCCACACGGCATAGGACTTGGACTTCATACTAAAGCTGAAGGTTGGCTTGGTAGAGCGGTAGAGTTTTGGGAATCAGTAATATAATAAATATAAAATAAGGCTAGCCGCTGATATTAATGGCTAGCCTTTATTTATATGTTATTCAGGATATTTTTCAGCTAATTCGCAGATAGTATTTACACAGGCTTCTTCTCCAAGGGTTCCGCTATCAAGTATCACATCATACTCTCTGAAATCACCCCAGGTTTTATCTGTGTAATATTTGTAATAGGTTTTACGTTGTTTGTCCTTTTTAGCCAGGCGCTTTTCAATACTTACATTTTCGATATTGTCATATCTCTCAAGTACACGTTTTTTTCTGTGCTCCATATCGGCATGAATCATTACATTCATGCAACGTATGCCCTCTTTTCTAAGGATATAGTCAGCGCATCTACCGACTATTACGCAAGGGCCTTTACTTGCAAATTCAAGAATTACCTTCTTTTGTGCGATAAATATTTCGTCCTGTGGGCTTTGGAAATACATTGTTCCTGCAGCTGAGATATCAAACCACATTGCTGTGGAATTTGTATATTCACCTTGAGTCTCTATCAACTCCTTGGCGTAGCCGCTTTCTATTGCAACCCTGTTTACGATTTCCCCATCGTAGAATGGGAGGTTTAATTGCTTTGCTACAGCCTCGCCAATGCTATGTCCACCGCTGCCAAATTCTCTAGATATAGTAATTACTGGATACATAGTGGTTCCCTCCAATCGAAATTGTCTTTAACTACTTATATTTTAAAAGTTTTCCGATAGAAAGTCAAAAAGAGTCTGATTTGTCTGATTATTAAGAAATGCTCCAGATTCAGCATATTCCCCGCTGTCACCGCATATATCTACGCCTAATATTTCATGATTTTCAAATAATTGAGTTAACATTTCAATCATCTGAGAAAGAGTCATGTTGCCCTGATCCCAATCAGTAATAGCATCAATAGTTGAAAGAATATCTTTGTCTATTGAAATATACAGTGGTAAGTCGGTAGGAAGCTGGTTAATTGGGATTTCTTCACCTACACCATAAGTGAACACATTTTTTAGATGAGAAAGAATTTCTTCAGCTTCTAGCACCCAACCACCGCAGGATGTTATCTGACCAAAGCTTGGCGGTTGATTGTCTGGATGATGGTCAAATAAAATCAGGTTGAAATCCTGGTCTATTTTCATCAACCAAAGTAGGGACAGATAATGGTAATTTCCTGAATCTATAAAATGGATTCCATGAGGAGAAAATTCCTTTATGCGACTTACAAGTACCTCTTTTGATAAGTCATCCAGATAGCAGCGTGTGCCATCCAAATCCCTGCAATCCAAAATCGCTATATTTTCTTTGTTATTGTAGAATGACTGATGCTCGTAAGCATCAGTCATTTTTATAATTGTAGTATTCATTTATTTTAATATTTTTCCAGCGTGAATAAGTTCTTTTGTTTGGCGTTTTGTGAATAAGTCCTGCCAAATATTAGGGTGGAAGAGCATAAGTATTGGGAATAGCTCTAGTCTTCCGGCAAGCATATCAAAAATAAGTACAATCTTTGATAAATCTGTAAAGAATGCAAAATTCTGAGTAGGTCCTACCATACTCATACCAGGACCTATGTTACTAAGGCAGGCAATTATAGCTGTGAATATAGTTGAAAAATCAAGGTCTTCAAAGGAAAGAATAAATCCGCTTACAAAGAATACAAGCATAAAGGTTCCAAAGAAAACATTGTTTGAACGTACTGTATCATGTGTAACAGGCTTTCCATCCATAAGTGTCTTTCTGACGCTTCGTGGGTGGATGTAGCTGATGAGCTCTTTATGAACGGCCTTTCCCATAAGAATGAAGCGGGAAACCTTAATTCCACCACCTGTAGAACCTGCGCAGGCACCAATAAACATCAAAATAACAAGTACACAGCGGCTTGCCTGAGGCCATACAGCAAAATCTGCTGTAGAAAAACCTGTAGATGATTGAATGGATGTAACCTGAAATGCTGCTTTTGTAAGGGCATCAAAAAGCCCAGCGCTGCAGCTTAATGTATTTAAAGTGATGATGCCGATGGAGCCTGCGGTAATTAATGCGTACATTCTAACTTCTTCCATGCGGAAGGCATCCCTAGCATGATGGAACAGCATGTAATAGTAGAAGTTGAAATTTACACCGAATATAAACATAAATATCGCAACTATCCACTGACATGCAACGTTGAATCCACCAATGCTACTTGAATAAATACCAAATCCACCGGTTCCTGCTGTGGCAAAGCCTGTATTTATAGCTTCAAATGGAGTCATCCCTGCAATCAAAAGTAATATGATTTCTATGGCACAAAGTCCAAGATAGATGAGATATAACATCTGTGCGGTGTTCTTGAGCTTCGGAACCAGCTTTCCAACTGAAGGGCCAGGAGATTCTGCTTTCATCAGATTAAACTGGGAGCCTTCACCGCCGGCAAGGGGGATGATTGTCAAAAGGAATACCAAAACTCCCATACCACCAATGAGATGTGTAAAGCTTCGCCAAAATAGTGATGCATGTGTCAATGCTTCAACCTCCGGTAAAATAGAAGCTCCTGTTGTGGTAAAGCCTGATGCTGTTTCAAATACAGCATCAATAAAGTGTGGAATCTCGCCTGTCAGCCAAAGTGGAACAGCTCCAATCAGTGAAAGAATGACCCATGACGCGCCTGTGCAAAAGAATCCTTCTTTCAGATAAAAGGATACTTCCTTTGGCTTGATGTAGCTGTTGATTATGCCAATAACAAGACATGGAAAAGCGACCAGGCCATATTCTAACCAGACATCCTCATGATAAATAAGTGCAACGATAAATGGGAGCATCAAAAATAAACCCATAAATCCAATTACATAAAATAGGATAAAACGTATTACGGAATTATTCATATCCGATTACCTCAATGTATCTAAAATAGTGGCAAAGCCAGTGTGGGTGGTAACAACCATTACAGTGTCTCCGACCTCGATTGTGTCGGAACCGCTAGGGATGATGATTGTACCGTTTCGATTGATAAAGGCAATCAGAACATTGTCTTTAAATTGTAAAACAGAAAATGGCACACCAGTTGCTTTTGATTTTTCGCTAATGTTGAACTCGATGGCTTCAACCTTTTGGTCAAACAGATGGTAGAGGGTAAGGATATCATCACCATCACCAGAAGCGCCCTTTGCACGAACATAAGCGATAATTGCTTCTGCAGTAATCTGTCTAGGATAAACAACCGAGCCAAGATTTAACTGAGAAAGTACATTGTCAAAGTTGATTCGGTTTACCTTTGTGATAACCTTGGCATTGCTGACCTGATTAGCATAAAGTGTCAGGAGAATATTTTCCTCGTCAATTCCTGTAAGTGGAACAAAGCTTTCTACATATTCTATGCCTTCTTCTTTAAGAAGGGCTTCATCGCCACCGTCGCCATTAATAATAGTAGCTTTAGGAAGTGCAATGGAAAGCTCTTCACAGCGCTCCTTATTGCGCTCGATGATACGCACGTTAATTTTTGCCTGTAAAAGAAGCTTTGCAAGGTAGAAAGATGCCTTGCCACCACCTACGATAAGACAATCCTTAACCTGTCGGGTCTTAAAGCCTATTTCATTCAAGAAAATGCGGGCAAATCGACGAGCTCCTACGGCGCAGACAATATCATCTGCTCGAAGAATATAATCACCGGTAGGAATGATAACATCGTTGCCTCTTTTTATAGCAGTAATAAGCACACGGCTTGAAATAGCCGAACGTAAATCTCTGATAGCAAGGCCATCAAGGACATTTCCTTCGCCTATTTTAAATTCAACCATTTCAGCCTGGCCGTGGGCAAAAGAAGAAACCTCAAGAGTAGATGGAAGGGAGAGAATAGAAGAAATCTCTCTGGCAGCCTCAAACTCTGGGTTAATAATCATTACAAGACCAAGCTTTTCCTGAAGGTATGAAATTTCCTTTGAATAGTCGGGATTTCGCACACGAGCGATAGAAGCGCAATCACCTACCTGTTTTGCGATAGTACAGCATAGCAGATTGAGCTCGTCGGAATCGGTTACGGCAATAATTAAATCGGCATCCTTGATTCCGGCCTCCAGCTGAATACTGTAGCTGGCACCATTACCTTGGATACCCATAATATCGTAAAGATTTGTTAGATTATCAATTCGATCCTGTTTTTCGTCAATGACGACTATATCGTGGCCTTCTTTTGAAAGTCTGTCGACAAGTGTACGACCAACTTTTCCGCAACCAACGATTATTATCTTTAAGCCCCTCTTTTTTTGGGATGAGCTAAATAACATTTTCATGCCTCCAAAAATAATACTAGGAGATTACGCAATCTCCCATATGATAATGTAATCTATATGGGGCAAAAGTTCAAGTTAAATCCTAAGGTCCACACGGCGGGTGATTTTTTTAGCCGCATCATATAAATCGTTGAGGTATTTTGACTCTTTATTGAAGAAATCACTGTAGCGTTCACGGCTATAGTTTTTGGCAGCCGAATCATATACGGACATTGTACCATCTTTATTTACAGTGATTCCGATTTGTTTTAGCTGGCTACTGTATTCCTGATTTAACTGTTTGATTTTTTTGACGGCATTTTTGACAGGAGTGCTTCCTGAATATTTGGAAGCGGAGCTTAGGGTATTATTAATGGAATCTGCAAAGGCAGTTACTTTTTCCTGTACCTGTCCTTCAGGGGAATCTTCAAATTCATAGTCCTGTAGCTTTCTGATGGCATTGCGAAGAGCACTTGCGTCGGCAAAGGAAAGAGTACCTTTTGAGACTTCTTTCCTGGCTTGGCCCTTCACAAGTGGCGAATAGTTTCCATAAAAAACTCTTAGACTTAGTGAGTTATTGATTGTAATACCCATAATGACTCCTGAAAAGCAAATCCATAGTGTTATGTCCTATAGTGGATATCGGACTTTGGAGAGAAATTATTAATATTTCCTGTTGAAGAAATAAAGAATTTAATCTATACTTTAGAAAACTTTTAAACTTTATATAAAAGGAGTATTCCATGAATCAGGAGAAAGTCATTGTTATTGACTTTGGCGGTCAGTATAATCAGCTTGTTGCTCGTCGCGTCAGAGAATGTAACGTCTATTGTGAAATCTATTCTTATCGTACCCCTATTGAACAGATTAAAGAAATGAATCCTAAGGGCATTATCCTTACAGGTGGTCCAAATTCCTGCTATGAGGAAGGTGCACCTACCTATACTAAGGAGCTTTTCGAGCTAGGTATTCCAGTGCTTGGTCTTTGCTATGGTGCACAGCTTATGATGCATGTCCTTGGAGGCAAGGTTGAAAAGGCACCAGTTCGCGAATATGGAAAGACTGAGACCTTTATCGATGGTGCCAGCGATACACTGTTTGCTGGGGTTGATAAATCTACCATTGTATGGATGAGTCATTTTGATTATATCAGCAAGACTGCACCTGATTTTGAAATAATTGCTCACACAGCAGATTGTCCTGTTGCAGCCGCTGCTTGTGAGGCTAAAAAGCTTTATGCTATTCAGTTCCACCCAGAAGTGCTTCATACAGTTCAGGGTAAGGACATCTTATTCAACTTTGTTCGCAATATCTGTGGTACTTCAGGCAGCTGGAGAATGGATTCTTTTGTTGAGCAGACAATCGGAGAGATTAGAGAGCGCGTAGGAGATGGAAAAGTTCTTCTTGCACTTTCTGGTGGTGTGGATTCATCAGTGCTTGCAGCACTCCTTGCAAAGGCTATCGGCAAACAGCTCACTTGCGTATTCGTAGATCACGGTCTTCTTCGTAAAAACGAAGGTGACGAGGTGGAAGGCGTATTTGGTGAAGCAGGTTCCTTTGATATCAATTTTGTTCGCGTTAATGCAGCAGAGCGCTACTATGCAAAGCTTGCAGGAGTTACAGAACCAGAGCAGAAGCGTAAGATTATAGGCGAGGAATTCATCCGTGTATTCGAGGAAGAGGCTAAAAAAATCGGCACAGTAGATTTCCTTGCACAGGGTACTATTTATCCGGATGTTGTAGAGTCAGGACTTGGCGGTGAGTCAGTAGTCATCAAATCTCATCACAACGTAGGTGGTCTTCCTGATTATGTTGATTTTAAAGAGATTATTGAACCACTTCGCAACTTGTTTAAAGATGAAGTTCGTAAGGTAGGTTTAGAGCTTGGCCTCCCAGAATACCTTGTATTTCGTCAGCCATTCCCAGGCCCAGGCCTTGGCATCCGTATCATCGGAGAGGTTACAGCAGAAAAGGTTCGCATCGTTCAGGATGCTGACTACATCTACAGGACAGAGCTTGCAGAAGCTGGCCTTAAAAAGCTTCCTGACCAGTATTTTGCAGCTCTCTCTAACATGCGCTCAGTAGGCGTTATGGGTGACGAGCGTACCTATGACTACGCAGTCGTGCTCCGTGCTGTTGAGACAGTAGATTTCATGACAGCAGAAGCTTCCGAAATTCCATTCGAAGTACTTCAGCGCGTCATGAGCCGCATCATCAACGAGGTTAAGGGCGTCAACCGCGTAATGTATGATTTGACAAGTAAGCCACCTGGAACAGTGGAGATGGAATAATTTTCAAAGTGGTTGAAAACCTTGATTTAAAGGGTTTTCAGCCACTTTTTATTTCCGGTGACAACCAAATGACAACCGGATTATTTTCGTACACCATTCCGATGAATAATTCCACGGTGGTCATCATTTATATCTATTGCCTAATCTGGCATATTTTTTCCCGTTTTGTACCGGATAAATTCCGGAATAATTTCATATAGAGATGTTAAATGTGAGTTTTGCGAGGACGCTTGTATGATTTTTCATCCTCAGAAACAGGTTCGATATTGGAAGAAACTTTTTCAATACGCTTGTATCATTTGTGGTTCTGATTACATCATTTGAGAGAAAATGATGCAATCAAAGATTTATTTTAGATTGAAATATTCAATTTTAAATTGATGAAAATTAGTAGCTCTGTTAAAATTATATTTGTGGTGAAATGCCTAAGATTCAGGCGTTGAGAGCAAATACGAAAGGTAAAAAGTGTTATGGCAATTCGTTATAACAAATTGTGGAAACTTCTGATTGACAAAGAAATGATGAAAAAAGATCTCAGAGATCAATCAGGTATTACTACAAATGCATTAGCTAAATTAGGTAAAAATGAGCATGTGAGTACGCAAGTGCTGGAAAAAATTTGCAGAACACTGAATTGTAATATAGAGGACGTCTGTGAATTTGTTATTGATGATGAGGGGAAGAATCAAAAATGAGATTTGGTCCTAAGGAGATAATAGATAAAAATGGGCGAAAGGTAATTCTTAGAAATGCTGAAGTTGAGGATGCTGAAGCTCTTATAGAGTACCTAAAAGTTACGACAGGAGAAACACCTTTTTTGATACGTGAACCTGACGAGGTGACATTATCTTTGGAGCAGGAACAAAATTTTATTAAAGATAAAATAGATGCAACCAGAGAATTGATGCTGATTGCTACGATAGATGGTAAGCATATAGGCAATTGTTCACTGATGACTATCGCACCATATAAGCGGTATGCACACAGGTGTGATGTGGCAATAGCATTGTACCAAGAATATTGTGGATGTGGCATAGGAAAAATCATGTTGCAGACCGTGCTAAAGGTTGCAAAGAATGTCGGATATGAACAGGCTGAACTTGAAGTTATTTCAGATAATTATAAAGCAATTTCTCTTTATAAAGAACTGGGGTTTGAGAAGTGTGGACATTTTCCGAATAACATGAAATATGCGGATGGTAAATATGCGGATGCGGACTGGATGATGAAGAAATTATAATGAAACAGGGTGACAGCATAGTTGTCACAATAGATGACGTAATAACTGTCGTAATAAAAAACGATAACTTTTGGTTGCATGTTTAAAATCGAGTTAAACTCATATTAATCAGGAAGTTAAAGATGAAAATTGGAATATCAGCATGCTCAGATGGGCAATTCAAAGATTGGAAAAAACAGAATGAGGAATTAGGAATAATTCTATATGAACAGGGAATCGAGGCAGTGTTTGCAAAACATATCTACGCTAAGAAGGATTCCTTTAGTGGAACGGATCAGGATCGCGCGGAGGATTTAATGCGCTTTTATCAGGATGATTCTATTGACGCCATATATGATATATCCGGTGGAGATTTAGCGAATGGGGTTTTAAAATACTTGGATTGGAATGTGATTGCAGGTGCCAATAAAACCTTTTGGGGATACAGTGATCTTACAACTGTAATTAATGCTATTTATACAAAGACGGGAAAATCTTCTGTTTTGTACCAGATTAAGAACTTGGTTTATGCGGATGGTAAGCTTCAGAGAAAACGATTTGCGGAGTTTATTTCAAAAAAGAATAATGCATTGTTTGATGTTAATTATTCTTTCCTTCAGGGTGAACGAATGAAAGGAATTATTGTAGGCGGAAATATAAGATGCCTGCTGAAGCTTGCAGGAACAGAGTATTGGCCGAACATGGACGGTAAAATTCTTTTCTTGGAGGCATATGGTGGTGAGGTTAGCCAAATAGCGGCGTTGTTTACGCAACTTGAACAGATGGGAGTGTTTAAACAGGTAGAGGGAATTATACTTGGAACATTTACAGCATATGAGAAGTCGGGAGCAACGCAAAGTGTATTTGAAGTGTTAAAAGGACATATTTCGGAGACATTGTCTGTGGCTAAAACTACTGAAATAGGACATGGCACAGACTCTAAAGCAATTGTTATTGGACGTAATATGGAATTAAGGAGCTAAATGGACGGAAAAAAGATTATTATCATTGGTTGTTCCGGGAGCGGGAAAAGTACATTTGCAAGGAGACTTCATGATGTAACGGGATTACCAATATATCACTTAGATAATTTGTTTTGGAAAGCAGATAGAACTTACATATCCAAAGATGAATTTGATGCGTGCTTGACTGAATATATGCAAGGAGATAGTTGGATTATTGATGGGGACTATTCGAGAACTTATGAGATGAGAATCGCGGCGTGTGATACAGTCATCTTCTTAGACTATGGGGAAGAAGTATGCATGCAAGGAATCACTGAGCGGGTAGGAAAAGTTCGTGAAGACATGCCATGGACAGAAGACGAGTTGGACCCTGAATTGGTGGAGATGGTTCAACAGTACGAAACACAGAATAAACCAAGGTTGCAGGAGCTCTTCCGAAAGTATCCGGAAAAAGAAGTTATAACATTCTATAATCGTGATGATGCCATGAAGTGGCTTATTAGTGAATATATGATTGTTCCGGTAGACGAAGATAACATCATTGAGGCTGCATGTATACATTCCATATCATGGCAGGAATCCCATCGTGCATTTTGCGACGAAGCATTTATCTTAAAGCATGATACGGACCACCAAGCAGAATATATCCGTAATAAGATCGCTAATGGTAGCAAGTTCTATATGCTCTGTGACAAGCAATCGATGGCTGTTGTATCCATCACAGACGGATTGATTGAAGACTTGTATGTGTTGCCTGAAGTACAAAGGCAAGGCTATGGGACTGCATTATTAGATTATGTAATTACCCTAATATGTAGGGAAGGTATCACACCCACCTTATGGATTCTGGAGAACAATCGGGAAGCAGAACGCCTATATCGCAGGAAAGGGTTTGTGCCATCAGGGAAGCAGAATGCTATAACCGGCAAGCTTTCGGAAATAGAGTTTCTGTATAAAGGGATTTAGCTTAGATGTAGTTTTCAACATCTGATGGTTTGATTATTTATCGCTTGCAAGCAATATATCGAGCGATAAAATTTGCAAGCATATCTTGAATTGTAACGCAAATCGCGTTACAATAAACAAAAAGGAGTTGATAAGTATGGAGAAAACAGCAACACTCAATTTAAGAGTTAATCCTACAACGAAAAAATCAGCTGAGGATGTGCTTTCACGTCTTGGAATTCCTATGTCTACAGCTATTGATATGTATTTAAGACAGATTACGCTCACAGGTGGAATTCCTTTTAGAGTTACATTACCTCAGGCACCGGATGCTATTAATGCGGATCTTATGACGACTGCAGAGATTCATACAAAATTACAGGAAGGCTTTGAGGATATTGAAGCTGGACGAGTACAGGATGCAAAGGCTGCATTTGCAGCTTTTAGAGAGAGCCACAGATGAGAGAATATCCTGTAAAAATTACAGAAAAAGCATTGGGTGATATGAATGGGATATATGAGTATATCGCAGTTAATTTGCAATCTCCGGATAATGCTATGGGGCAGTATAACAGAATAGCTGATTGTGTACTTGAACTTGGCTTCTTTCCAGAGAAATTCAGACTGGTAGATTTTGAGCCGGAACGCTCACAAGGACTTAGACGAATGCTAGTAGATAATTACTCGGTATTTTATGTATTCAAGGAAGAGCTTGTCACGGTAACTAGAGTAGTATACAGTGCCTCTGATATTGAAAAGCGACTGAAAGAAGACTATTAACTTCCGGTTACACTTTGGTTGCAAAAAGTTATAAAAAGCAAAAAAATTGTTGGAATAAGCGTAAAACCACAACAACATATAGCTACAAAAGAAAATCAATTTCGCAAGATATTGATGCCTTTCTAGAGCTGGAGTGACAATATGGATAATGTGAACACAAGGAACAACAGTGATTAATCAGAGATGTAAATGAACTATTAGAGCTAGGTAATATATATAATTCACGGCATAAGAGTGGATCTATAACAGATAGTAATGTTAAAGAAGCCAGCATTTGTTTACGATAAAAAATGGTATTGCTATAGAAGCATATTAAAAAACAAAACATTATTCAGTATTAATGGATGTGTCAATAAGCCGATTGGTTTTTCGAATAGAGAACTAGAATTTTAAAAGGAATTAAAATGAATAACATTGAACGAAAAGAGTTTTGGGATGTGTTGTGTAGTGCACAAGATGGAAGCTCTGAAAGTATAAAAGAAATACAAGGAGCCATAAAAAAGCCAGACTTCTTATGCAGATTTAGGTCTGTAAATGAGAATTCATTAATTCAGTTACAAGAAAACAAGCTTTATTATTCTTCGGCTGATTATTATGATGATCCTTTTGATACATTTATTCATGTAGATATTCCATCAATAAAACAGTGGTACGAGTATTTGCAGAGCGTTTTATATTCGAATAGTGCAGGTTTGCATAATAATTTGAAAGCCTTGGAACCAGTTATTGGTATAGGGGCAGATATATTTATGAAAAACTTAAAAGATTACCCGCTGGATATACATGCTTTTCCAGAACGAATTAAGCATATCAGAAATATAATACAGAAGAACCTTTTTTCTATTTGTTTTTGCGAAAATGCACTGAATGAAACTTTGTGGCTGAAATATGCAAATAATTACAAGGGATTTGCGTTAATATATGACATGAGAGATTCAGAAACGTTTTTATGCGGAAAGGAAGATACGTGTCAGAATTGTTTATCGGCTATAGAGAAGCCGGGAATTTATCCCGTATATTATACTGATGAAGCATACAATGCGACAAAATTTGCGCTTGCGAGTTTATTGTGGGAAAAACAAGAAAAGCTTTCCACCCAATTGTTGGATTTATCTTATAGGAGTGTTGTTTGGGAAGCGGAGCGAATTTCCCTAATAAAAAAGAAATGCCATAAGTATGATGAGGAATGGAGGATGATACGACCATCCATGAGTCCGAATCGCACATGCATAAAAATGAGACCGTGTAAGGTTTTATTAGGGATGAGAATGCCGGAATATGAAAGAGCATTAGTAACCGCAGCGGCTAAATGTGCAGGAATAAGCATTATTGAAGAATTGTATATCAATGATTTAGATATTTTGGATAGTAAAGCAATTTAGGACTGTATGATTGTGGTTTGTTATAGTCGAGGTATAAAGGAAACAGATGAAATTAACAGATATAGAAATAAGTGCTATAGGAATAAGAGCAAATGAAACAAGATGTGTTTGACATCAGAAAATTTGATGACTATAAAGAAGACAATCGTCGTGAGGTGAAAAAGGCTAAAGGTGGGCTTCCACTTAGCCTTTGGGATTCGTATTCTGCTCTTGCTAACAGTAATGGAGGAGTGATTCTTCTGGGTGTTTTGGAGCGGGAAGACGGCTCATGGTATACCACCGGGCTGAAGAAAGATGATACGCGAAAGCTAATCAAGAATTTCTGGGATACGATCAATGACCGAAAAAAGGTAAGCATCAATCTTCTTACGGATAGGAATGTGGAACCGTACGAGGTGGGTGATGATCTGATTCTTGCAATTACTGTACCCATGGCACGTCGGGAAGATAAGCCAGTGTATCTTAATGATGATATGTTTGGACATACATTCCAACGTAACAGTGAGGGCGATTATCATTGTACAAGGGCACAGGTGAAGGCGATGCTTCGTGATTAGCCTGAGAACACAATGGATATGGAGATTCTTGAGGACATTCCGATGGAATATCTGAATATGGAAACTGTATACGGATACAGGAATAGTCATAAATCGCTTAGACCGGGACATCCTTTTGAACGATATGCGGATGATGAGTATCTTCGAAGCATTGGAGCAGCAGCCGTATCAAGCAAAGACGGAAAGTATCATCCTACCGGAGCCGGTTTACTTGTGTTTGGTGATGAGTATAATATTGTAAGACATTATCCGGAATACTTTTTGGATTACAGGGAAATGCTTGATCCCACAATACGCTGGACAGACAGACTGCAGTCCAGTTCCGGTGAATGGTCGGGTAATGTGTGTGATTTTTATTTTCGCGTGTATAACAAAGTAATCAAAGAGGTGAAGGTCGCGTTTAAGACAGTGGGCGGTACACGGATAGATGATACACCAGTGCATAAAGCTTTGCGAGAGGCACTCGCTAATTGTCTTATGAATGCGGACTTTTATGAACCGCGAGGGATCGTAATCAAATTGGAGGATCATAAGCTTACTCTTGAGAATTCCAGATATATCCGAGTATGAAAGAAGTAGATAAGGCTTGGTGGGGTCTCTGACCCTCGAAATAAAGGCTTGATGAAGATGTTTAATATGATATCGATATCGGCGAAAGGGCAGGAAGTGGTGTTCCGGATATCTTTAATGTTTGGAATGATGAGGGGTTCGAGGCACCGGAAATCATTGAGGAATTTAATCCGGATAGAACGAAGCTTATTCTATCATTAAAAAAAAGGAAAAAACAAGCGATAAAAACATTGGAGAATATAGAACAGATTATCGAGTATCTTAGAAATGTGGGAGAGGCGAATACTGCGACCATTTCAGAAAAGATAGGCCTTAGTACTGCAAGGACAAGAGATATTCTTGCAAATATGGATGAAGTGGAAGCGCTAGGAAGCAATCGGAATAGAACATATCGCTTGAAAACGGATATATGAGGTGTGAGTATTTGATAACACTACTATAAAACTACAATAAAAAAGTGTAGTCTCCGATATTATATAATCTTATCAGTGAGTACAAAATGAGTACAATAATTTTGCGAGTCATACCAAAATGGGCAAATATGGACAAAATGCAAATCGGAAATGCCGTAAAATCAACAAAGACAATAGGGTGCAAACACCCTTGAATTGAGATGGAATAATACCAAGACATCCGTGAAGCCAGTATTTATAAGGGCTTGTGAGGTGTGCCAAGGTGTAGTGACAATAAAATGGGGGCTGTCGCACTAAGAAATTAGTGTGAGGCCCCTTTTTCATGCAGAAATACTGTGTTTAACACAAAAATCGGGCTTCGAAAAGCCCGATTTTTGCTGTAAAATTAGTTTATGCTACTAAACAAAATCTTACAAGGAGATTATACTGTATCTTCCTTGTATCATCAAATCAAACTTCCGCTAGACATAGAAATATCCATTCCATCCGATGATCCGGTACGCCTGGTAAGTGCATTTGTGGAGGAAATGAATCTTTCTGATCTTTATGAGACTTATAACAGAATCAGAAAGAATCAGGCTACACCGCGTCAGATGCTTAAGATTGTCATCTATGCAGCAATGAACAGAATCTATTCAAGTCGTGATATTGAGTCTGCCTGCAAGAGAGACATCAATTTCATGTACCTTCTGGACGGAGCGCCTGCTCCTGACCATTCCACCATCGCAAGATTTATATCAATTCATCTCTCACAGTGCGCCAAGCAGATCATGGCACAGGTAGGAACCATACTGCTAGAACTTGGTGAGATTTCAGGCGAAAACATCTTCATTGACGGAACCAAGATAGAGTCAGTAGCCAACAAGTATACCTTTGTATGGAAGAAAGCTGTATCAAAAAACATGATAAAGCTGACTGAAAAGATATGTACTTTCTGTGCCGAGTGTGAAGAACTCTATGGGATAAAAGTAGTATATAACGACCAAATATCATTACACACCATTAAGCGTCTAAGGAAGAAACTGTATAAACTTAAGGATGATGAAGATATCCAGTTCGTACATGGTATTGGAAAAAGAAAGACTCCACTCCAACGTTCAATAGAAAAACTTGAGGAG
>NZ_FNQZ01000025.1 GCF_900107545.1 Pseudobutyrivibrio sp. ACV-2
TCTTCCATAAAAGAACATCCTCCCTTGTGTGTATAGTTTTCGCAAACCAATACCTTATCACAAAGAAGGATGTTCTTTTATTATTTGTGTATATTTTCCGAGAAAATTTTTACGCTAGCTAGTTATAATTTACATTATGAGAAGTTCCAGGATGGGACTATAAAATGTATTGAGGACGAGTTGCCTTTTGAAATTCCAAATGGATGGGAATGGTGCAGATTACAAACGATTGCATCTGTATTGACAGATGGAACACATAAGACACCAACATATAGCGACAAAGGCTTTGTTTTTTTATCATCTAAAAATGTCACCAGTGGCAGAATAGATTGGAATAATGTCATGTATATTCCGGAAAGTCTGCATGAGGAACTATACTCAAGATTGGCACCACAAGTAGATGATATTCTTTTGGCCAAAAATGGAACTACCGGCGTAGCAGCAATTGTAGATAAAGATTGTGTTTTTGATATATATGTTAGTCTTGGACTGATAAGAATTGTAAATAAGATAATACTTCCAAAGTATGTTTTATATGCCATAGGTAGCACATTTGTACAGGATTATTTCAAAGGATCCTTAAAAGGAATAGGTGTTCCAAATCTTCACCTAGAACACATAAGAAAAACTCTTATACCAATTCCTTCAGAAAACGAGCAATCTCATATTGTAAAAAAGATAGAAGAAATCCTTCCATATGCAGAAGATATTAATAATCAAGTCGATGGACTTAGGTATTCTGTAGATTCAGCTAAATCAAAGATTCTGGATCTTGCAATTCAGGGGAAACTAGTTTCACAGGATCCTAATGACGAACCTGCATCAGTATTGCTTGAACGTATTAGAGCTGAAAAAGAAAACTTGATAAAACAAGGCAAACTTAAGCTCGACAAGAAGGAATCTATCATCTATAAAGGTGATGATAACTTTTATTATACGAACCCTATGTTTATACGAACTTTTCAGGAGGGCAACCGCTTTTTTACAGTATTCAAGCCTGAAAAGGTTCGTATAAACATATCGTGATAAAGTGTATCATCTTGTTTGTAAATAACCAATCTTATTAAGAAAGGAGAACAAGATGATACACTACGACACAAATGTTACTATTGTTCTTAACACCTTGTCAATGTATGGCTACGATGCTGATTGTATTGCTATGCACAAGGATTGTTTTGAACGGTTAGGAGAACACCTTATCAGAAAGGGGACGAACAATTTTTCCTCCGAGGAGGCTCAACATTGGTTTGATATGCAGAAATCATATCAAAGACTGCCTAATAATAAAAGACAGGCAGTTAGTCGGCTTTGTGATGTCTATGATATAGGACATGTTTCCGGAAGTCATATAAACATTTTTACCGAGCCGTCTAATGATTTTGCAAGTATCTTGGATACCTACCAAAAACATGTTGATTCATCCGATTACTGTCTTCCGTATAAAGATACTATCGACAGAGTTGTTCGGACTTTCTGCCAGTATGCTACGTCTAATGGGATTAGCTCATGCGCTGATTTCTCTTATACATTTTTGGATGAGTATGATTTGTTTATCCACGAAAGAGGATTTGAAATCACAAATACAGAGGGGCGTATATACAGTTTTCTCGATTTCCTTGTGAAGAGCAATCTTGTCACTCCGGGGTATGCCCTGTATATGCACTATGTTCAAAAAGGAGCCGGAAGAAGAATCACGTCTCTTAACGAGATGCAGGAAGAAACACGGACTATTGTGGAATCTCACCGTGCTGAAAGCATGTGTTTCCCCGCACTTGATTTATACAACAGCATTCCGGATTTTTGCTGCACATTGCAGAGCAAGATGTATTCGGATTCCGTTATTGCTGTTTCCAGGCGTGCACTGACGCTGCTCTATCTTTTTCTAAACAGGGAAGATCTTGGTTATGATAAGGTAATCGCCGAACAGTGGCATGAATCCTTTGGAGCCAGAGTTTTTCAATCAGACAGAAACAAAGCCCGGCGTGCTCTTGAAATATATGATGATTACACGCATGAGGGAGACATTGTTTTTACAAAACGGTGGAAAGGGCATAAAACAAAGGTCTATGACACCCTGCCCCAGTGGTGCAAGGACAGCATAGATCCTTTTCTGAAAATGAAGGAAAAGGAACAGTGGGATGAATCCACAGTAACAATGTACGAAACAGCCATTGTCCGTTTCAGTAAATATCTTGTGTTGCAAGGTTTGACATCTTATTCAGATTTGACACCGGAAATAATAAAGCAATTCCATGTCCAGGACGAGCACACCACACCCGAGGCAAAGAATGCTTACAGGTGCAGAATAATCAAATATCTTGAATGGATGGAGCGCAAAAAGGCGTTACCTTATGGCATTAGCAACGCCCTTCCCCGCGTAGCGACCTCGGGAGAACGAATTATAGAGGTTTTAAGCGAAGATGACCTGCGCAAGATTGAGGAGCGTCGTAAACAGGCATCTACTCCCATACAACTCAGGGATGCCGCTATCATACAGTGTGGACTGGATCTTGGTTTCAGGAGTTGTGATATTGTTGCCCTCAGGACTTCCGATATACGGTGGAAAGACAAGCTTATCAGGATAATACAAGACAAAACTGAGGTTGAGCACTGGGCTCCCATGAGCAATTCTGTTGGAAACGCGCTTTATAAATACATAAAGGAAGGGCGTCCAAAAGTAGAAGGGGAGACACATGTTTTCCTTAGTATGGTTACTCCATTCGGACCTATAACAATATACTGTTGCGAAGATGCCATGAAACGGTATGGTTTTTCAACCCGCAAGTTCCATTCTGTACGGAGAACCTTTGGCACGAACACCATGAAAAGCGGAGCCACAATAGATGAGACTGCCAATGCGTTAGGTCATACGGACACGGGAAATGTACATAAGTACACCCTGCTAGATCAAGAAAGAATGCAGATGTGCTGCCTTACCTTGGAAGAAGCCGGGATCCCTCTGAAGGGAGGTGACCAGCATGCCTGAAAAATATAATTACAGTAGTTCCATCGGGCATCATATCCAAGGATTTATTGATGAAAAACAGGCATCAGGATACAAGTACTATAACGAATCCAAGTGGATGGAAAAATTTGATGCTTACTGGCAAAACCATAATTATGGCGATACCGGCCTGACACAAGCGAACCTGGAAGAATGGCTTAGGAAAAGGGAGACTGAAGGAGCCGGATGCCTGATGCACCGCACTTCGATAATAAGGGAGTTCTCACTCTATCTCAATGGGCTGGGAATACCCAGCTATTATCCCTCAATAGAGGTGCGTTATCCAAAACCGCCGGCGTATGTTCTTACCGATGAGGAACTTAAGGCATTCTTCCATCAGGTAGATAATTTCGTGCCAAGGAAGGCTTCCAAGATGTCATCCCGAATGGCAAACGAATATCCAGTACTGTTTCGCCTGATTGCCTGCACCGGACTCCGAAACTCCGAGGCCTCCCATCTGTCCATAGAAAATGTCGATTTTGAGAAAGGATGTATTGAAATACTTAACGGAAAGGGGGATAAAGATCGGATAGTATACCTCTCCGAAGATTTACTTGTTATATGCCGGGATTATTATCGATACCTTTGCGAAGAACTTGGAATGAATCCCATATGGCTTTTCCCGGGAAAGTTTCCTGACAAGCCTGTTAATAGTTCAACTGTAAGTGATCGGTTCACAAAGTTCTGGAACAAGACTGAATTCAAAGGCAAAACTGCCCTTAAGCCGTGTGTCCATTCACTGCGTCATACAATGATTACTCGGAGAATTAATCTATGGGTAAAGCAGGGAATTAGCTTTGAACAGATGATGCCATACTTGTGCAAGTTCCTTGGACATAAGACTTTCAGCGATACATACTACTACTTCCACTACATTGAAGATAGCGCGCGAATCATCCGGGAAAAAGACTCGACAATCAGCAAGGTAATTCCGGAGGTGGTACGCAGATGAAAAAAGAAGAATTCAGCCAGCTTTTTTTCTCAAGAACCTATGATTATTTGAATGTATACCTTCCAAAACATAAGGACGGATCCGATTATACCAAGAGAACATACCGTATAGCCCTGAAGGAATTCAAAGATTACACGAACAATGTGAAAGGGATAGCGACTGGGAAATTTCTTTTTGTTGACTGCACATATGACTATCTTCTTGATTACAGGAACTACCTTCATGATATAAAGCATCGAAAGGAGTCTACGGTTAACACCAAAATGGCTGCCATAAAGTCCTATGTCGGATATGCTTCATCTAGGGACACCTCATTGTTGCAGGTTCATCTGTCCATAGAGCGTGTTCCCCTGTATGTCAAACCAAAGGTACAGCAACCAATAATTGATGATGCGAATTCCCTCGGCGCAATCCTAAGTATGCCAAAGAATACGAGAAAAGGCATGAGGGATACGGTTATGATGTCAATGCTTTACGATTCAGGTATGCGCATCTCAGAGATGAAAGACCTGCTTTTGAGGGATGTTGAGGTGAGTGGAAACCAGATAAGGGTTCTGATTCATGGCAAAGGACAAAAAGAACGCATTGTTTATCTGGATGAAAAAACAACTGCATTAGTACAGCAATACCTTGAGGAGTACCATCCCGACAGGAGGTTATCTCTGCCGTTTTTCTATACAGAATCCCATGGTCAGAGGCACTCTATGAGTGTAAGAAACTATGAAAAGCTGATCAGGAAATATGCCGACAAGGCAAGGGCAGACGATCATCCTTTGCCGGATTCAGTATCCCCGCATACATTCAGAAGAACTAGGGGAACAAATCTTTACAGGGACGGAGTTGATATATCGGTAGTTTCAGGACTGCTTGGACATGCCAATATACAGACAACTAAAGATTACTATACTTCTCCTTCTATGGAACAGTTACAGGCCGTTGCTAAAAAAAGAACGGAAATGATCCCAGACGAAATCCAGATGTGGCCTGATGATGAGGAAGAACTTGCCAAGGAGTTAGGATTAAAGTAGCATAAACTTTATACGAACTTTTTCAGGCTGGAATATCGTAAGTAAACGATATCCTACCTGAAAAGTTCGTATAAACATAGGGTTCGTATAACAATAAAAATTTTTGCAAATGATCAATAAGCGCCTGCTCCAATTCAGATTCGTAAAAATGTTCATTTGCCGGCAAATCCAAGAATTCTAGTACATAAGGATCCTTAATGATTTTTTCATATTCTGGTTTTGGCTCTAATTCATTAATTTCTTCTGAAACGCTTTTCTTATCTTTACTAGCTATAATCCTTTGATAATAAAAAGAATTAATCTGTCTATCCAGCTGTCTAGAACTCCAACCACATTTAACAGCCTCTTCAAGATAAAAGTCGCGTGCTTCTTTATCTTCCACACGCATAAGGCTACGATAATGAGTCCAACTTAATTCCGAACGCAGTGCGTTCGTATTTTGAAAAGATAGATAAAACTGTCTCATCAACTGCAGATTTCTCTCACTAAACCCCTTACCAAACTCCTTAGTCAGCTTTTCTGCTAAATATTTTAATAACTGCTTTCCGTACTCAGCGCGTTCGTTTTCTCCACAAGCATCATAAATCTGCTTGCCAATATTCCAATAGGCAATAACCATTGCAGAATTAACCGCAGCAGTAACTTGCTTCTGCGCAGATACAACGTAGCCACGAACAGCCTTATATGTTTCTTCGCTAGCCACCTCGCCTTTACTATTTAAAATCATTTCATTCTTTTTCATGATTATTACACCTTCCGTAGTAATTTTAACTTCACTTAGATAAAATCCATTTTTTTAATATCGCTGCCTACAATTATAACGAAATAATTTATTAATTTCATCATACTATATATGTCTTCAAATTTTATGCCTGGATTTAAATTGCTGCTGTTAGCATTAATACGATATTGTAATATTCACCAAAATCACCCGATTCATCTTATGGGAAGCCTCTCATAATTCATCTACAAAAATACTTAATTCTTTCAAAACACTCTCCTAATAAAAATGGCGGGGAGTCTCCCCGCCTAATAGGTTGGACCTGGGTCTTTCGACCAGCCCAGAAGCATCACTGCTTCTTCTTGTTAAGATGATAACATCAAAAAACTACAAATTTCAATATATATTTCATAGCCTATGGCCTTAGCTTTTCGGGAATCCCTATAGTTGATGGTTTATAAGATTGTTCAACAATCCGGTTTTTGGATTTTTATTTTTACTTCTCCAATTAACCAAATGAGACAACCTTTCTGCTATCAAGAACAGCCTTCCTAAAGCTATCTTCGATATTGATTTCCTTTTGCTGCTCTATATCAAAATAGTAATCATTAAGAGCACCCAGAGCCTCTTCCTTTTTATCTTCTAGTACATGAGTATAAAGGTGTTCATAGTCATATCCAATGTTGCATGACCTAGAAGAACCTGAACTGTCTTTGGTGGTATACCAGCTTCAAAACATCTAGTTGCAAATGTATGCCTGAAACAATGTGGTGACACACGTTGAAACTTCTCTCCTTCATCTCGACTGTAATTAATCTCATTAACTATTTTATCCATTGCATCAATTACAGTCTGATCACATAATGGCCAGCCATTTCTCGATACAAATAGGACATCCTCAAAACCTATGAGAGGCTTTGCCTTTGGTCTGGACATTATATTATTTCGTAGAATAAATTGTTTCTTTAATGCTTTCTCGCATGCAGAACTTATTGGAATCTCCTATAAAAATGATAAATTCACCCTAAAAAAAGGGCAAAAAATAAGAGCAATTACTCTATTGAATAATTGCTCTATGTACTGATTAAATTGTGTATTTTTCGTACACCATTTGCGACATGGCTATACACCATTTTTACACCATTTTTTTATAAGGCCCCTCGAAGAAACGTTGATTTTTAGCCATTTTTACACCAGGTTAAATCAAACTGATTAAAGCTATATCAAGCGATATAAAGTGAATTGTATATAAGTTCAAACCCGCATAAATCCGCTATTTTTCGCTAATCTTATTCCACTCATAAGGTGTGTTCTGGTATACGTAGTAACTTGGGCAGTGAAAAATTTTATGGTCCTCAAAGCCCGTAAAATCAACGGTTTTAAATGGTGTGGTTTTCTTCCACGCCATTTTTACACCATTTTTTTGTGTCTATTTTTCATTAGTATACACCATTTTTTCTTTAAAAAAATGCCCTGATTTTTCAGGGCAAATTGTTATAACTTGGTATATCTTATTGTTCAACCATCTATTTCTTGGATTTTTGCTTTTTACTTCTCCAATTAACCAAATGAGACAATCTTTCTACTATCAAGGACAGCCTTCCTAAAGCTATCCTCTATATTGATTTCCTTTTGCTGCTCAATATCAAAATAGTAATCATTTAAAGCAACTAGAGCTTCATCCTTTTCATCTTCTAACACATGAGTATAAAGATTCATTGTCATATCCAAGGTTGCATGTCCCAAAAGAATCTGAACCGTCTTTGGAGGTATACCAGCTTCAAAACATCTAGTTGCAAATGTATGTCTGAAACAATGTGGTGACACACGCTGAAACTGTTCCCCCTCATCTCGACTGTAATTAATCTCATTAACTATTTTATCTAGTGCATCAATTACAGTCTGGTCACATAATGGCCATCCTTTCCTTGATACAAATAAAATATCCTCAAATCCTTTCAGAGGCTTTGCCTTACGGCTGGACATAATATTATTTCGTAAAATGAACTGTTTCTTTAATGCCTTCTCACATGCAGAACTAATTGGAATCTCCCTATTGCTTGTCGTAGTTTTAGGTGGACCTAAATGAAAACTTCTCTTTTCATCTCCCTCTAACTTTCTATATGAGAGCGTTTTATTAATTCGAATCTTTTTTGCCTTTAAATCAATATCATCCCACGTTAGTGCACATATTTCTCCAATTCTCATACCAGTATTTACTGCTACAACAAATAGATTGTCAAAATATGTACCTTTAGAACATTCAAAGAAAGTAATTTGTTCCTCTTTAGAAAATACTCTTCTCTCAAAATGATCTTTTCTTATAACACGAACTCCTTTTGCAGGATTCTTAATGATCAAATCATCCATAATTGCCTTATCAAACATATCTGTCAACATTATTTTCACCCTGCTTTGTGTAGAATATCCAAGCCCATCAGCTTCAAGCTTATTAATTAATCTCCTAACATCCGAAGTTTTAATTTCGTTAAGTTCATAATATCCTAAGAAAGGTTTTATATGCTTTTCAAAAACTAATATATAACCTGCTTTGGTTCCAATTCTAACTGCGTTATTTTTATATACATCAAGCCATTTATCAAACCACTTACTTAATGTAATTTTTGATTCCGTAATAACACGATTTTCTTCATCGAATTTAGCAACCTTAAGTTTTTGCCTTATATCATTAATAGTAGATGCATACAAAGATCTTCTAACTCCATGTTTATCTACATATCTAGCTGTATAAGAGCCATCTTTTCTTTGGCTAATACCTTTGCCTAATTCCCGGCCATTCAAGCTTTTTCCCATTTATTTCACCTGCTTTCTTCTGCTCTTAATATTTATCGCATTCATTGGCTAGCCATTCATCTAATCTAACCTTATAAACAAACCATTTATTTCCAATTTTTAGGCTAAATCCATTATGTGGCATTTTAACAAGTTCTAATGCCTTGTTTTCACCTATCCCCAGATATTCTCTAAACTCCTGCAGATTTAATAAGACTTTCTCCATAGCATTACCTGCCTTCATTATTATTTAACCAGCGCTTGTTATGTCTTAATTAAAATCCACTCCAATTGAATCGTCTAGGATGCCGATTTAGTATTTATCACATTCATCAGCTAACCACTGATCTAATCTAGCTTTATTTACAAACCACTTATTACCAATTTTTAAGCTAAACCCATTTCTTGGTTGCCTTATCAACTCCCTGGCTTTGGTTTCCCCAATTCCAAGGTATGAGCAAAATTCTTCTACTGTTAATAATGCCTTTTCCATTTATTCTTATCCTCCACATAAAAACCTAACTGAATTAGCATCTTAGGATTAACAAACTTATTCATAAAACTTTTGTCAAGAATGCCAAGCTTCTTAATCAGTTTTGACTTATCTATAGTAGTAATCTGTTCAGCCATAATCGCTGATTTTTCTGATAGACCATTAACGTCATCTAGAATTACATGTGTAGGCATTCCCTCACTTTTATGAATCTTTGTAGTGATAGGAAGCACTGTAACTGTAGGTGAAAAGATATTACCTTTATTATTTTGAACAATGAGCACTGGTCTTTCGCCTCTTTGCTCAGAACCTAATCCTTCACCTAAATCTGCTAAATAAATATCTCCACGATGAACTACAAGCATAGAACTCCTCCTTTCCTCTTATGTAAAAAGAGCGTCTCCACATAGATATAAAGAAGACGCTCCATAATAATTCTTAATTGTAAGTATCTATTTGCCACGCACCCCGATACTACTCCGGGATTCAATCAGGCGGCTGCAACACAGCTCCATAGGTTCTATCCTCCCCGCGGTTCTCGCCGGGCCGCTCCCATTACGATAATTGTGGCTAAGCGGAAGTATCATTATACCTGCATGTATCATGGCCAGTTTGGTGTTACCAATTTTCCAGTGAGGCTATATCGCACATGGCGTACCTGTTGGGGCTCCACAATGCAGGAACGTACCTGATGAATGTATATTCAGTTGTAAGTTTCTAGTGAAAGATAAAATACCTTTCACTAGTTCTAACGAATGTCGGACAAAATATGCGCCCTAGAATAATTTTTTTATGTTTTCTATCGCCTTGGCTAATGTACGAGATACATTAGATTGATCTACACCTTCTATACGAGCTATTTCTTCCTCTGTAAATCCGTGATAAAAATACAACTTACATCTTCTTTTTTGTACTTCAGGAAGCTTCTCTATCATGTCCCTCAAAAACTCATAATCCTTTGAAATAGCTGGCTCATTTAATTCATACTTAGTCATCAAATCGTAATATGTTTCCTCTGTAACACTGTCTTCATATCCAAGAAATTCGTAAGTACGATAATTTCTCATAAGATGCTTACTTTCATTTTTATGGAAATCCTTAAAAGCTTTCCCCTGTTCAACGGAAAGAAGAATAACTGGGGAATACTTCAATAACTCATCTGCATATTTCTCCATCAGCTCATCCATAGAAAGATCAGATATAACAGCCCAAGTAACTCCACCATTCATACCTGGATATTCAAATTTAAGATTTATAAGTTCATATTCCTTGTTTTCATTATTGGTATTCATTTTTGACCTCCGAATTTTGAAAAATTAATAAGTTTCAAACTCGAAAGTCATGGGTATCGGCCTACATAGGTTTCCCACTCATGCATCCTTCATTACTCTCAGAGCTCCAGAAGGAAGCTAAAAAAGAGCAACAAAAAAAGACGAAGCAAAACAGAATATCTATCTAATAGATACTTCCTTCTGTTTTGCCCCGCCTTTCAATATTCAATGATATTCATAGCCGTGCCACAAACTCTTACTAGCCGCCTGCGAACTTGAAGCTCCAAGACTAATTCTTCGCTACCACAGTTAGCTCATTCTATGTAATTAAATATAAATCTTAAGATAATTCACTAAAAATAGTCATTCCCTTTTCGTCGACTATAACCTTCAGCCCTTTTTTGCAATATGGACAATTGTTTTCCATAACACCCTTAAGTCGTCTAATAATCACCTTACCGCAGCAGGGGCAATAGATTCTTTCGTGTAGATACATCATAACCATTTTCTCCTTTCCAAATTTCTTCACTCTCCCCTTCTGCTATAGCATTTAAAACCCTTGCGCATTAAGTATAATATCACAACCAGATTGTAGTGACCCATGACAATAATATAAACAATGTCTACTCGTTATCTAGCAAATATGTAAATGATTGCTAGATAATCCATAGCACTTCTACAACAACCATCTAAACAACTTCTAACAGATATATAAGCTCTATATAACGAACAAATAAAAGAATGCCCACGACTTAATAAGCCGTAGGCATATACCACACTATTCTGTATCTTCCTCTTCAAGCTTTGCAGCATATCGATACATCATAATACCAAAAAGCTTTATAGCTTCTCTTTTCTTGTTTTCAAGACTTGCAACTGAAAATCCTAATTCATTAGCAAGCACAACCATAGTCTTTTTATCCTTAGTCATATATCTGTTATTTAAAATAGATACATATATAGGACCAGAATTACCATAATCTTGCATTCCCTCTAACACATAATTCTTTGGTGCTTCCAACCATTCATATTCTGATACTTGCCAAAGCAACTTTCGTTGCATTTCTTTTGACTCTTCTATTGGTAACTTCATAATTTCCAAAAAGTCCTTACGCATCTGCCTTTTATTCTTTTCCTGATCAGATGCCTTAGTAATACTAGAAAGAATCTTTCCTGCTACGACACTACGACTGTACTGTTCTAACATCATTTTGGTAAGCTCGTAAGCTACCTTGGGATCAAAGCCCATACCTTCACAGATGATATTAATTCCTTCCTCATCTTTCGATTTTCTTCCCATTTCTCAAATCTCCGCCTTTCAAAACCTAATAACAAAAAAATCAAGGTAGCATCAACCACCTTGATTC
Source organism: Pseudobutyrivibrio sp. ACV-2 (assembly GCF_900107545.1). Lineage (GTDB taxonomy): Bacteria > Bacillota > Clostridia > Lachnospirales > Lachnospiraceae > Pseudobutyrivibrio. Next base: position 11,630 of record NZ_FNQZ01000025.1, read on the forward strand.
ATCATTTTATTATGTTTTTGAAAAAATCATATTATTTATACTGTCATTACTTCCTGTCGCTATTTTCAGATTCTCAAAATGGTTTCAGTTATTTATTTTATTAGATACTCTTCTTTTATCATCTACTGAATCTTTAAATGCCAACATTCCTGCCACATCCTCCGGAGAATCTCTATAAATATTAAGCCAAGCCAATTCATCATCTGATACATAAACAAGATGTTTATCACCTGTGAACTCAAAGAACTCACATTCAGATATTTCTAATCCTTTACACACTTTACATATTGATTCTAAGCGTGGAAGCCCTTCTGGTCTTGAATCTAACATACCATACAGAGTACTTTCTACCATTTCAGATTTACTTGCAAGATAATAGGGTGTCCATCCGCGTTCATCTAAATAATGATTTATTCTGTTTATAATATCAATTCTCTTCATGGAAGTCCGCCCCTCCTCTAAAATACTACTCCCTTATTTTAGAGGAATGATACGGTTCAATTAAGCATTTGCGTCGTAGTATTACTACGCTGCACCGTAGTTTGATAATAAAAAAGACGGTCACTAAGACCGCCTAGATATCACATATATATTTATATTTCTTGTTTTTTCGTACAATAACTTCATTTCACTACCTTTCATTTCTACTCATTAATATAACAATCATTAGTTCTAAAATCTCGATATTGTAGTGAAAAGTATTTTTTCTGTAACGAATGGTATCTTTATATTAAAACTGTGCTTTTAACATCACCGTATTCATGAATCTACCATTTTTTCTTTCAACTCTCATTGTACCATTATATCTATTAGCAATGGATTCAATATTCTTTAACCCCAGTCCATGCCAAAGCTGAGTTTCAGTCTGGTTTTTATTTTCATCGCTATAAGGGTTTTCACAGCAGATTATTATCACTGGACTCTTAGACAATATAGAAAAAGTTATAATCTTATCTACTCCGTCATAATCCTGCACCGCTTTAATCGCATTATCTAAAAGATTAGAAATAATAATCCCTATATCATATGCCTGTATTCCCCACGCATCATTAAAACCAACGGACATATTTATGATAATATCCTGTTTGTTAGCCTTAGCCATTTTGTCGTTTAATATTACATCGATGATTGCATTCCCAGTGTAGCTTACACTATCTATCTTAGAAATATCTACATCAAGGTTAGTTATATACTCAGCAAGTGCTTCATACTGACCGTCATCCACCAACGCTTTGATATTAGCAAAGTGATTAACTATTTCATGCTTCACACTTCTAACCTGCTCATTGACACGGGTTGTTTCTTGAAGTCGGTTTTCAAATGCTTCCTTTTCCAAATGCTCTGCGAAATACAATTGCTGAGTTCTTTTTGCCTCCTGGCTTTTAACGAAACGCAAAAGCGCTACTACCGTGCCAAGATATATTAACAATGCAAGAATCGGCAAAATAAATAAAAGCTCAGGTTTTTGTTCCATCAAAATGAAAGGAGTTCCATCAACAACAATTATGATTATGCTTATCATTATCCAAGTTATAAGAATTCCAAGTATATTGGGTACTAGCAGGTAAGCTAAATCATTCCAATCGATGGTCTCATAGCGTTTAATTATTTTTTTGATTGGTATAATTGCTAGAACAATGATGCAGACATACATTATTTCAACTGAAATCTGGATGATACCTGTTCTGACTTCAACATATTCTTCCACATTAGAAGCTGTCAAAATATCCTTCATCAAATAATCCGAATACCAATTTGTCAACGTATTAATAATGAAAAACGAAACTGACCTCAAACACCACCATAGGCTTATTACATAAATTGTTTCTGTAATATGATCCTTAAATCGTAAAAGTGAAAATGGCACTGCTACACCGATTATACCTAATACGCTTATCGGAAATGTTGTAGTTGGAATCTGCCATAGGATAAGTTGAACCAACATCACAATAATGGCCATACTCAGAAAATCTTCCTTCTTTACTGGTGTGGCACGTTTTCTGCTGTCGAAGTTATTGTTCACTGATTTTGCAAACAAATCCAATGGTATAAACAAATAAAAAAGATATAAGAACACTGCAACTTTTGCGATTATACCCAAATAACCAAAGACACTTAATAATACTTTAATCATAGTATATTCCCCGATTGATAATCCAAAAACGTATTTACGAATTCTTTGTACTTGTATTTTGAAATCGGTATAGTAGTTCCATTAGTCAATTCCACCGAACTTGAAGAGTAGTTGCTTACTTGTTCAAAATTTACAATGTAGCTGCGATGAATTTTGAAAAAACTTTTAGGAAGTCGTTCTTCAAGTTCTATAATCTTTGCGTAGGATTCATATTCTCCACTTCTTGTTACAACTCTAATCTTTCTTCCAATACTTTCAATATACAAAATATCTGATAGACTTACTAAAATTGTATTGCCATTAATTTTTATTTCCAGCTTACATGCTACATCCGCTGCACCTAAAGTTTCAATTTCTGACTCCGCTTGAATAAGAACCTCTCTGAGTGTTTCCTGCTTTAATGGTTTTACTAGATACCAAAACGCTCTGACGGAGAAAGCCTCTGGCATTCTTTCGGCTAGTGCTGTAACAAAAATAATTAGTGGTAATGTACTATGAGTTTTACTCTCTGCCCCTGCAGATTGACGCAGTTCCCTTACAAAATGCATACCATCTACACCATTACCTAAATCAATATCCATAAATAACAAATCAGTAGTATGTGTCTTTATGTATGCCTGTAAGCTGATAATATCTTGAACGCATTTAATCTCAACATCTGGCAATACACATTTAACCATAGCATCCAATTTATCACATGCTAGCTTTGAATCATCACAAATCACAATCTTCATATATTTCACCCATAATATCTTTTAAGTTCAGTATAAATCTATTTAATAATATTATTACGCCATATGTAATGAAAGGTCAAAAAAATGTAATGAGAGGACATTACGCCCTCTCATAATAAACAATATTAATTTCCAGCTCCATCTCCAGTAGCGCCACCACCAGTAGCAATCATCATAAAAAATTCTGCTGCAGCACTTATTTCTCCTCCCAAATAACTGCTATCATCCAAGGTATTATTTGCACCCCTTGAGCTAAAGATTGCTTCTGTATCTGTTACCGTAATTCTACCAGCATTTTTCTTCATGGCTGCTTCTCGTTCGTTATGGCGCTTTTCATAATATTTTTCCATCTGCTCCATTAGCATATCATGGCGTTTTTGACGTTTTTTCCACCAACGCTCTTCATCTTTGTCATCACCAAGATCCATATGATAACTCTCACCGTGATGTTCTTCTATTGAAGCTCCAAAATGTTCACTATGATAGTTTCCCTGTGCACCAAAAGGAAAATGCACAGATCTATCAATCTTAAAATATCCAAGTACCCAGGCTTCATACTTCGGATCTGACTTCATTTGCTTATAGCCGTCCTCGGTTATATTCAAGTACTCTACATCATTTAACTGGCTGGAATCATAAGGAATTTTTGAAATAACATCATTTATTAGTTCTTTGTATTCCTCCAAGGTTAAGTCATCTGGATTATAGTTTTCACCAAGATATTGTTTGATTACATTGTTTCCAGCAGTAACCATTTTCTCAACATCAGCTTTTCTATCTGGATGCTTAGAAATATATTTATCCACTGTACTCTGTTCAGGTTGTATTCTTTTCTTGCCAGACGTTTTTGCTGCTTCGACTTTCGACAATGTTTCTGAAAAGCTAGATGCTTCATTCAATTTTGTATAGCTCCTCATTCCAGTTATAAAAGTATTAGTGTAACTTAAAAGAGCTTGCTGTACTGACATTCCATACATAGCATTTTCCTCCTAGAATAGTAGATTACTCCAGCTATTATTAAAGTTGGAAGTCATCTCAATTTGACTAATCCTCATTTTCTCATAATACTTATTATTCAAATCTTGCTGGAGCATTTTCCTTTGATATAATCTTGCCTCATATACATCATCCCAATAATCTTTATTCTTTTTGTTTTTCTTAAGTTGTTCTTCCAAGGTCCAATCTGGGTCAGGTTGTAAATCTGCTTGAGGTGCTTTTGTTTTAATAGCACCTGAACCTGATGAAGCTGTTTCATACATAGAGCGAGCGGTTCTTGCTGAGCCTGTATAAACCTTAGAATATCCAGCGCCTTTGTGTTCCTCTATTGATGCACCAAAATTCTCTATGCAATATGCGCCTTTATCGCCCATACCAAAGAATGGATTTTTTACAGCCCTGTTTTCAACAGTATAGCCGAGAACCCAAGCCTCATATTTAGGATCTTTTTTCATCTGTTCCCAGCCTTCTTCTGAGATATAAACTGTTTCTTCATCATATGGATGCGATGCATCAAATGGAATCTTGCCGATGATATCTGAAATATAACTCTTATATTCAACCATTGTCATAGAATCAATATCTACATTTTTTGCACCATACATTTCTCTAGCCTTTATTCCAGAATCTACCATGCTGTTCACGCTTTCCTTCCATTCTGGATGTTTTTTTAATGATTCATCAACGCTGCTGGTTGCAACTGAGTTTCTAGATGCACCAGTATTCTTCACATCTGAAGTCAAACTAATATTATTCGTTTTGTCCGCAGCAGACTTCATTTTCTCTAAATAAGTCATATTACTAGACAGCTTACTTTTATCAACCTTGCCGGACTTCTGTTTGTTGTCATAATTATAAAGAGCCTTATAAACACTTGCTGAAATGTTAGGATCAAAACTAATACTCATGAAAACACTCCTCTCATAAAAGAAAGCATTGTCTCAACAAAACTTTCATTCCATTGAAACAATGCTTAAACTTCCTTGCTATTATATTTATCGTGTGAATTGAGTAATGCATTGATAGATATGTAATCAGTAGGCAAAAATATGTAACCAAAAGCTATTTACTCTTTAAAATATATTTTCTATCTTTGTTAGAACCAATGGCTTCCACATCATCAAGAGTGGATAATATTTCCCTTGTTCTAGATGGTTTTAATCCTATCTTTTCAGAAATTTCAGCAGTTGAAGCCTCTCCAACCGTAGATAAAAATTCAATTATGTCTTTAATGTGTACCTCACTTTTTTTCGCCGTTTTTTTATCGCCGTTTTTTATCGCCGTTTTTTTATCGCCGTTTTTTATCGCCGTTTTTTCAAAAGTAAGCGATAAGCAAACTTGGTTCAACACGGTATTTTCAACTAACTCTGGTGTAACCCAACCATTATTACTCCATGCCTTAAGTATCGCCGGGAAGCCTGAGCCTGCATTATCTCCGAAGCCAACCATTCGTAACATTGTCTGCATCTTAGGATTACGAGCTTTTGAATTGCCTCCCAAATATATTTCTTCTTTAGGCAGTTTCAATACTCCTGGATTAGTAAATTCAAAACCATCTTCTTTCTTAATAACTTTTAAAACACCGGCATCCATCATATAATCTGAATGAATAATAAGATTAACAAAACCTTCTCTAACAGCTTTATGCACAGCTGTATCATCTATTCTGGTTTCATTTTCAAGTCTAAAAGGTTTCTTTAAATCTGAAGTCAGTTTTCTAGCTACAATAGTGAAGAAATTAAACAAATTATTTTCCCATGTACCATCGTAAGTCAGTCTGTCACTCCAACGCATATCCCCTGATAAACCGCTTTCATCTCGGTAATCCATGAGAATATTATCAAATTTCTCTCTAATGGGAAGACCTTTTCCAAACATAAGCAACCCCGCCACAGTTAGACCTTCCACGCCGGTCATGCGATCTTTAGCGTAGCCTCCCAACATTCTCAGAAATTCCTTATCATCATAAGAATTCCAAACATGCTCTGGATTAGTAACTTTAAACATCTGCCTATATGATGATAAGGTTGCGATATCAATATCATCCATATTATAGTGTTCCAAAATAGCACTATCATTTCCATTTGGATTTTGATCCCTTATCATTGCACGAACCTCGTGCTCTGTAGCATGATAATCTCCTTCGTTATTACGCTTAAATGTACCCTTATATGGATTTTCTCCAACATAAACTGGCTTCAAATTGTAACTTGCACGAGGTACATGGATAATAATCAGTACGACGCCATCAGCAGATACAGTATACACATCATCATCTATCAAAATATTTGCATTGACCTTATTTCCGTTGAGTGTATTCCAAAAATCCTCTATCTGCTTAGTTGGATTAGATATTCCCTGGATAATAAATCTCTTTTCAGGATTTACCTCTTTTTTGTTTTCCTTAACACCTAAAACTATATCTCCACCAGATGTATTTGCAAATGCTGAATATGATTCATACACTGACTTTGGAATCGTAGATTCAGCCTCCTTACATTCAAGATTTACATTTTCACCTAAAAGCAATTTTCTTTTAATTTCTTCAAATGAGAGTTTCATTTTTACGCTAACTCCTTTAAGATATGTTAAAGTCCTTTGTGATAAACAAAATATAAAGAACTACATAAAAGATTTTATACTAAAAATATTACTATGTCATTGAACTTGTAGTTTAAACCTACTATTTTTAATAAAACTATCGATTTAAGCTTGTCCATACATATAATTCCCTCGTTATTTTTTTCATTATGAGTAAATGTTATCATTCTTAAATGCTTAATACAATTCCTTACAAAAGGTACACTACCACTATAGCAGTGTACCCTTTGTTCGTTGCTTTATTTAAGTTCCATTCCTCAGTCCATCTGTCAATCTGAACTGTGCCACTTTCCGAAAGGTCCAAGTGGTTATCTAAAACAAATATTGCCTATTAAATAATTTCATTAGTATCAATAGCAAAAGATGAATATAGAGTTTTATTAGCCGTTCCTGACTCAGATATTTTTGAAAGTGCAGATCTATTTATAGAATTAGTATTGCCAAGGAACAACATATCCATCACCGATTTATTAAGCGCTAGCTTCTTAGATTGTTCTTCGTAAAAGCGCCACCTCCTCATTCAATACAAAAAGCCAAGACTCATATTATATTCATCCATGAATCTTAGCTTACAGTTCATATATTAAATTTCGGAAGCATTGACAATGCTATAAAGCTACATGCTATCAATGGACAGTTCCATGTAATGAATAGACTTAATACATCATAAATCCATTAGCATTATATGTCCCAGAACGCATTGCTAAAGCTTTATTTATGATTGAATCCATCGAATTAGCACTACTGATAAGTTCTCTTCTGTATGATGAACCGTTACCTAATAGTGCTTTTATATCTTCCGGATTAGCTGCGTTCAATTTTTCTTGATCAACTGAGAGCTTTTTATCAGCGTTAATTGTAATGCCAATCTTTTCAAAAGAAGCTGCATTTTCCTTGAATGTATCAGTGAATTCAGTCTTAAAGCTCTTATTTAATGCACCACCGCAACTATCCAAATTAGAAATAGTGCTATTGTAGGATGCGACAAAATTAGTTACTCCTTTAATGAGCTTAGATTTATCATATTCTTTACCACTTTCAGCGGTATATAAATCTTTATCATCAAGCTTCTCTAGTGCATCCAAAAGATTATTGGTCGCATTATCCACATTTTTATATTTTGTATTATTTTTCGTGGTGCCAATACCTAATGATTCCATTTTTTGCTGATATTTTATTTCATTATTTGAAATCAACTGATTTATAAGAGGATTACCTGACTTACTCTTATTAAGCATAGAAAGCAAGCCCTGGTTACATTGATAATATTCATAAGAATTATTTATTGAACTCATATGATTAGCCTCCTAAAAGCATTTTCTATAATATGTTTCGTCAAATCCTCTGCTTCAATAATCTCAATGTAATGAAATGCACAAATAATGTATTGAATAGCAGGTAACTCATCTATTCCTTAATTGTATCCTCACTAATCACTTCCTTAGATTCGCTTTCCTTTGACTTATAGTAATTGTCAAACAGTGAATCCGCAGCATCTATTGTACGCTGACAAATATCAGGAAGCTTTCTTCCCCAAGACTTACCTGCTTGACCAAAGCCTTTGTGCATTGCCTTTTGCATTTCTTTCATTTTGTCAACATCATCACCAGCAAGTGCGCTTGCAAAATCAAACAATCTCTGAGAAGTTTGCTTAATGCCCCAATAACCATCTTCGCCTATATCAGCCTGGGCTTGAGCCTTTGTTGCTGCATCAACTTTAAAATTTCCTCCAGCAAGCATTCTCCAAAAGCTATCATCATTAGCCTTTCCAAAAGTACCAACTTGTCCAGATAAAGTCTTATTTACTAATTCAAGCATCTGCTGTTTTTGCTGTTCCATATCAGCTTTAAGCTGCTGGACCAATGCCGCACGATCTTCTTTACTCATCTTATTGATTTTATAAGTTCCAGTCTCTTTTACATCGCTTTTTTCATATGTAGCACCTTGCTCTGTACTCTTATTTTCAGCCACTTTTTCTTCATCCTTTGATGTATCAGTATTCTTAACATCATTTTTATTCTGAACTATCGAAGTCGCATTTGTATTTGTAATTCCACTAATATCCATACCCATAATAAATACCTCCAATCCTATTATTCCTTCACATCAAACTTGCTGTTAGCAAGCTGAGACACTGCCTTTGAATAGGTTCCGTTCTTTGTATAGGAGCTTCCAACTCCAGCTGCATTTGCAATAGAATTTCCCTTATTCATAATCTTTGATGCAAACGAATTATGACCAGTAAAAAGAGTCTTAAGAACTTCTATATCTGATTTTTTCAGCTCATCCTCATCTAAGGAAAGTTTATTACCTTTCCCAATAGAAATGCCCACCTGATTCAACAAGCGCTCGTGAGCTGATGTAGCTTTTGTCATCCATGCTGCATTTCTTAAAACACTTTTAGTATTTGATTCACCAGCCGCTTCAACTGTGCTGTTATAATCATCTATAAATGAATTTAAAGCCTTGCTTATAGCCTTCCAGTCATATTCTGATTTGGTTGTTTCTTCTCCAGTTTCCTCATTCTTTTCCTGAACTTCTTTTTTTTCCCAAAGGGAAGAATTCATCAATGCTTCAGCTGATTTAGACAACGATGCAGCATTATCTGACATCACTGAAAGCTTTGCTGTGGAGTCTTTACCAGAGGATGACTTCTGTGCCTTTTCCTGCGCATAATAAGCCTTCATTAGTTTGCCATAGGTTCCGCTCTTAATCATTGAATAATCCGACAAACTGAATGTTCCGCTTGATGCTGCAGGCGATGATACATTAAGTCCAGCCAAGAAATCATTAGAATAATTTTGATTGTTTACGTTGTAATTCTCGTCAAAATACTTATGACTTGATACATAATCGCTAATCCTTGCCATACTATCGACCTCCTTGTCTATTCTAATAATCTATTAAATACGATACTCAAACGGTTTATAATTCTCAGGAATATCTTTTTCCTGTTCTAATTTTTCAAACTGTTCATCTTTCAACAATTTAGCCTGTTCCAACTCTTCCTCCGATAATGCCTCCTCAGATGTTTCCTGCAATTCTTCAACCATCTCTTCCGTGACTTCTTCAACTGCATCGGTGAGATTATCCATTAACTCATCAAGCATTCCATCATTTTCAACGCCAGTTGCTTCCTCAATCATATCCTCACGACGTTCTTCAGAAGTCTTAGGTTTATAATTCTCAGCAGCCTCAGCAATCTTTTCAGCAAGCTCCTGGGCTTCGTCAAATACATGAAACATCTGAGAATTGTTATACTCCATCTTAGCCGCGGCTATTTGATTTTCATACCCATGGAACAAGTCAAGTTTTCTAGCAATCTCATCTATGGTGTCGGCTTTCATATTCTTAAGATTTTCCTTTTGCTGTTCAAAGAACGCGATTTTATTATCACGTTCAGCTTGCCTGTTTAACCTATCCTGCGTGCTTTTTAATCCAAGATTACCTAACAAATCAATGCCTTGTAACTTAATATTCATAGGCAATCCCTCCTATAATACCTCATCAACATTATTACCTACTGGATTATCAGGATTGATTTCTACTCCCTCTGGAATTGTACTCTCATCATTAGACTCTACTAAATCTGCACGTTGCTCAGTTGTAGCTTCAGTTTCTGACTTGTTAGCTTTATCTGTTTTATTGTTCTTATCAGAAGCTATTGTAGTATGTTTATCATCACTTTCAGCTGACTTATCAATTTCCTTGTTTGCACGATTAATTACATCCATTTGAGCCGATTCAATATCTCTGGTCCTTGCCTCAATATCAGCAAGCTGCTCCTGTTTCTTTTCTACGTCTTTTCCCCTGGCAGAATCTAGCTTTATTTCAGTTTCAAGAATGCCAGCTTCCCCTTTCATGTTGGCTTTAACGGCACCTTGGGCTTCAACCTGATTAATCGCACTATCAGCTGATATAAGTGCTTTCATACTAGCTGTAGAAATGCCCTTTGAGGCTTTTGATGATTTGACAGCCTTCTTGCCTCCTAGCATATCCTCCATAGATGAGCCTTTATTTTGCCGACTTTCCTTACGTTGCTCAATCTGGTGCTGGCGTAATTGATTTTGCAAATCAGATATCTGCTTCTGAATTTCCTGTCGCTTTTTCATTTTTTCTTCTATAGACATTTCCTTGTCCTCGCCAAGAGATTGAAGCTGCTCCTGGGCATTATTTATCTGCTCCTGGATACTCTTACTATAAGAATCCATCTGCTGATTTTGATTTATCTGAAATGTCGTACTAGATCTTTGTGATTCACTAATTCTATTTATATTAATGTTCATGAAATCTCCCCCAATCTATACACGAGCGTCAATGCTATGACTTTTTATCTTTATTTTTGTCTTAGCTGTGCTAAGATTATTATTCTTTGATAAATTCTTTTTCATTGCAGCCTTTTGTTTTCTGAGTTTACTCAAGTAATCATATGGTTGCTGCTTATAATTCTGTTTACCACCATAAGTACCTATACTCCACTTACTCATTCCACCATCTTTATCTATCACCCAGCCTTGGGCAATGAGTTTGCCACCGCCAGCTTCAATTCGTTGTATGTTTTCCTTATCAAGACGTTTCATATTTTCAAATTGGTCCGTGTATTCCTTCTCCAATTCTGGATCTTCCGCCATTTTCTTAAGAAAAGTTGGGGATATAGCTATATTTGTAGTATCCTTAGAGCCATAAGTTGTGCCGTATGAAACATCCATAGCAAAAAACTGGATACCATCATATTTACTCTGTAAATAGCTCAACTCATCAGCTGCAGTTTTTCTGGTGGATGTTTCTTCTGCAACTAATTCATTTTCCTTAATGTTTTGACTATTTGTTTGAATTCCCTGATAATAGCTCAGATTATTGCGAGATATTTCCATTCCCATGTAATCACCCTCCTTGGTTCACAATCAAAATCCTTTTTCTTTTAGATAGACTAATAGCTTTCTATAATCGCTATCGACTAGTATTTTTTCAATCTAAACCCATTTGTTGTGAACCGCATTTTATATGATGTGAACAGCATCTATTACAAAAAATAAAGCCTACTGCATTACTGCAGCAAGCTTTACTCTGTATTCCTATCCAACTAACATAATGTTAAGCACAAACCATAACCCATCTTTTTCACTCAATTGCTTAATCTCAATATCTCCGTTATATTTTCTAGCAATTTCCCTAATATTTCGTACTCCAAACCCATGGCCTTCACCATTCTTTAAGGATATAGGGAGCCCATCTTCATCAATCAGAGCCTTTCTCTCTGCCCTATTCTTGATACTAATAATATAAACCTTATCTCGTTCAACTGAAGTTATCTCCACAAACGGCTCCCTAACGTTAAGTGAAGCTTCGTAGGCATTTTGTAAAGTATTTGTAAGAACCACACACATATCAAACGGATTTACACCTACATTACTTGGATACTTGAAGAATGGTTTAAAACTTATTTCATCCTTAGCAAATTTATCTACATACTCTGATAACGCAACATCAGTTACAGCATTTCCCGTTTTTGCAGCTGGAACTACGTCCGTATATGCCTCTTCCCATTTACCAAGATAGTCTCTAAGTTCGTCATACTTTTCAGACTCCAAAAGGCCTGACATTACAGCTACATGATTACCTGTATCATGGCGCATAGCCCTCATCTGCTGATAAACAGCCTCAACTTGCTCCACATACCTTTTGCTGTCGTAAATCTGATTAGCAAGAACACGATTAGCATACTCGATTTCTTTATTAGCCTTAATGCTCTGATAAAAATATAACGTCACAACTAATGTTAAATACGACATTACGCAGAACAATATTCTATATAAATTACCTGGAATATTTGCTTGAATACTTCCATTTTCAATGCCATCAAACCACAACATGTAATATGCATAGATAATGCGAGTAGCAAGAAAAATACATGCACATGGTATTAATAGCATAATAAATTCCTTCCATGACAAGTTTTCATGCTTATTCTTATACGTTTTAAGTACAAGTCTGATTGAAATGAATAACAGCAATAACGCTAATCCGTACTCAATAACTGTTGAGACCACATATTCAGCCACTATTGCCGGAATGCTTTCTCTAAACAAACTGAATCCCATGATAAAATCTCGTTCATAGAACCCAAGCTCAGTGAAGATTTCCAGTGTCAGCCATCTTATGATGAAAAAGCACACACAAAGAAAAACCTTTTGCATAAGATTTCTTTTCTCATCCAATAAGAACAATATGATACCCACACTAAAAAGCGAACATATAGATAAAACTAATCTAATTCCATTTTGAATATCAACATATCTAAGAATACAGTCTACACCCCACTCAAAAAGAGCTGCAACATATACAGCTTTCTTCTTGTTAACAAAAGGACATAGCCAATAAACAAATAGAATCGAAGTAATTAGGCAGTATATTTCAATTGCACCAATCATAAAATTATTAAAAAAAGCGTCTGATACCATCATCACAAACCTCTTGTATTATATGATAAATATGCTCTTACTAAATCTTGATACTTTCCCCTAGCAACTGGTAATTCTAATCCCATCACCTGAACAACTTTTGAGTTATATGATTGAATTGCTGAAAGATTTATTAAATACGCCCTATGAACCCTAAAGAAATCACCACCAGCAATTTTCTCTAAATCCGCCATTCGTCCATAATACTCAATCTCATCATTATCCTTCATATGAAGTACAATTCTACGATTAAAAACCTCAGCAAATGCAATTTCTGATATAGCAATATTTCGACTTAATCCGTTGGCTTTAATCAAAAAAGTTTTATCTTCTGATTCTTTTGAAATCGGCTGATTCGGACGATGCATCACCTCTTCAATAGCTGCATGTAATACTTCTCCAAATTTATCCTTATTGATTGGTTTTACAAGGTAATTGAAAGCTTTGACATCAAATGCTTTAAATACGTATTCCTCTAGCGCAGTCACGAAGATAATCACAGCATTACTTCCTCTAGAACGAACTTGTCGTGCCAACTCCATTCCATCCATTCCAGCCATCTGAATGTCTAGAAACATAATGTCTACATTCCCATCTGCTTCTAACATACCTTCTGCAGATTCAAAACACATAACATCAGCGTTTTCCACTTCTTTTGAGACGCTTTCAGCTATAAAATCCCTTATGTATTTTTCATCATCACAAATTGCAATTTTCATTTTCAAATACCCCACTGTTCATAAACATTATTATAGCCAATTTACCTTTATGTAAACCTTACCTCTTGTGCAAAACGCACTTTTTTTGTTGTGAATTGCATAAAGTAAAAATGGGATTATAAGCATTTGCCATAATCCCATTGTACATATTTCATCTAAGCTCTTAAATCAAAAGAAGTTTTTCCCTTACTACCAAAAATGCTTTCTGTAATCGCCCTTAAATCAGTTCCCATTCCAATATACTCTTGTGTTTCTAATGACTCACTCTTAATCTTCTCTAGTCTTCGCTTTTCTTCAGCTTCTTTTTCCTTCTTTTTCTTAAGACGCCTTTTTTCAAGTTTCTTCTGTGTTTCTCTGGCCTCATCAGCCTTACGTTTTGCATTTTCACGGGCGATTTTTCCGTCAGGATCATTGGTACAAGCACTTGTCATGGTAATCTCACCATTAGCATCATATTCAATAGTCATAAATGTCATCACTGGATTTCCAGGCATATTCTTTGTGTACTCAACACTTCTTTTAACACACTCATTTGTTACAGCTAAATTTTCTTCGAGGAAAGCTGCCTTTTCTGGATCCTTATTGCACTTTTCAAGAAAAGCACTTGAAACTGTTACCGTCACGGGAACACCATACATGTTTTTAGTACCTGTATTCATCTCTGGATACTTTTCCTGAAGATATTTTGAATAATCATTTATATTCTTAAAACCAGTTTTTATCTCCTCCTGTCTGGTGACATAAGGCGTAGCCGTTTTAAGTTCCATTATCTGAGCAGTTACTCCACTTACATCCATAGCAATCAGCTCCTTTCATTCTCCCAATAAGAATATCGTGTTCTTAACCAATACTTGTAATAGATCTGTGCTGAAATGCTATAAACTTGGTGTGAATTGTATTTATACTTCCTGCAAAACCTCTACGTTCCCCATATTCAGCATATCAAGTAAATCCCTACACCATCCGGCTTGCTTTTGGGCGCTAGGATTATTATTATTCTTTAACCACGAAAATACCTGATTAATCATGGCTTCAACATCATTTTTTACCCCTGTAAAAAATTTTTCTCCTAGCAACTCGCGATAATCACCATATGTCTCTAATTCATGTGTGAATTTCATTATTTGATATGCGGCCCAATTATTAAATGCGCCTGGAGTTTTGTTTCCAATGTGATCTTGATAAGATAAGTAAGCAAACATCTCCATATCAGAAGCTGAATTTGGGTTCACATCATTAACGTGAATATTATACACATGATACTTTCCGTCATCTCCGTTAAAACGAACCTGAACAACTGGATCTTCTGATGTTGACTCAGGTGGAATAACCGCCTCAACCATATGAGAGACTAAACTAGAAACTGGAAAAGTCGTCATTCCAATAAACACGCTATCATCTGAAGCCTTTTCTGAATTTATTTCATCAACAGCTCCATGCTTAGAAATAATATAATCATTTTCAGATTCAACCTTTTGTGTCGCCTTAGAAATATTATCTATAAGCTGTTGTTCCTTGTCTTGCAAAACACAGCTTGTTTCATCAAGACTCAAATTATATTTCTCCATGGTGACTCCCATAAGAGTTTCCATCAACTTATTGATGTGCGGCATAAAGTTTTCTAGCGAAAGATTTCCCAATCCTGCCATTTCATACTTGCCCATTTCGTTTGAGAAGGTAGCAAGATAATCCATACGCTCAAAGATATCATTTACTTCAAAGTCGCTCACAAACTTCATTGTCTCATCAGCAAGATTCTCTGTTTCACGAATGTAAGAGCATAACGCAGCAAACTCTGTAAAGTCTGCATCAGTAGGATCAACATTATAAGGATCTATTTCTTTTTCAAATGGTTTTCCATCCTTATCTGTGCCAATGGCAGTGTACTTTCTATCATCATCATTAACATCTATTCTGATTTCAAACTGTTGCATCACACCTTGATAAGAAAATGCTGTAGTACCGTTTGAACCTGCAGTTGCTGAAAACTCACTGCTCATTACTGTTGCTGACACAATACGTGTATAGCTATTTCCTTTATTTTTTCCATCCTCCGCAACTTCAGTAGTATTCAATTGTTCATCTGCTGACGCTTTCATAGCTTTTTCAAAACTAGAATCTTTATTATTAGCGAAATTAGAAAAATAAAGATAACTACTTGAAAAAGCTCCCTGCATAAGAAAATTGTTTTCTGCTAAATAATCTGCCATAAAACTCCTTTCTGCAACTTATCTGTCAGTCAAAGCTGCTCCGCTCTCCAGAAAGGTCCGAGCGGTTCTAACCCACATATTTATTTAGTCCAATTTTGTCCGTAACGCCTTTCATCCTCTTTAATCATTTCTTCGAATGTATAATGCTTATTTGGATCATCCCAAAAAGTAAAAGTAGCATTTTTGAAACCTGGATTCATCTCTAACATAGACTCCCTTAAAGTTTTAGTTTTATACTCATTGCTCTTAATTAGATCATCCACATATTTCTTCATTCCTTCTAAATCGAACGATTCTTTTACAAAGGAAGGCTTCTTATCCATAGAGATATTTTTTAATGCATCAAGGTCAAAGTAAAACTGCCCATGGCTGTGTCGTAGTGTTCCAACGATATTACCTTCACCATTCAAATTACCCTTTAGAGCCAATTTAATTCCTTCTGAAGCATCGTAAGTCTCTAAAAGCTGATCACACCACATTACCTGCCTCTCTGCATCAGCGTGTTGTATATCCTTTGCCCAAGTGTACACATCCGCAGCTATAGCGTAAGAGTCGTACTTCTTTTCAGT
>NZ_FNQZ01000036.1 GCF_900107545.1 Pseudobutyrivibrio sp. ACV-2
GATATTGCGGCTTACTACAATCATTTCGCTAACCATGGTATCTCTGAGCACAGAACTCTTGGTGGTTTCCCTGCTGAAAAGATTGTTCCGGGCGCCGCTGTTGCTTATTCGGGCGGCTCTAGCTCTTCTTCTTCCGGCGGCGGTGGTTCTTCTTCTTCTAAGCCTGCTACTAAGCCTGCTGATACTACCCCTGCTGAACAGGTTACTCCTACTCCAGTTACTCCTGAGCCAGAGAAAGAACCAGAGAAAGAACCAGAAAAAGAGCCTGAGGTACAGAAACCTACATTAGAAGATGTGACTGTTGCTAAGAACGGTGCTAACACACTTATGAAGATAAAGAATATCCCTGATGGATATACTGCAACAGAGTGGACATCATCTGATAATACTGTTGCAACTGTTATGGCTGTTGCAGATGAAGAAGGTGTTATTTGTGGTAAGATTACCAGTGCTTCAAAGACAGGTACAGCTACAATTACAGCCAAGTTGGTTAAAGATAAAGATGTAATTACAGTAACAGGTACTGTCACTGTTGTAGATGCAACCTTTGTATTAGATAAGACAGAAATAGCTGTTGCTCTTGATGATGCTACAGGAGTGACTTTGCAGGCAACAGGAGCCGGTGATCTTTCTGCCGCAGCAGTTACATGGTCTACAAGTGATTCCACAATTGCATCAGTTAATACTACAGGAAAGGTTGTGGGTCTTAAGGCTGGTGTTGCAACTATCACAGCAAGTGCGACAGATGGTAATGGTAAAGCATATACAGCTACATGTGTAGTAACTGTTACAGATCCTTATGTTGCGCTTGATAAGACTGCATTATCAATCGAAGTGGAAGATGAAGTGAAACTGACTGCAACTGCTGTACCTGTACCTGCTGGTGGTGTAGCTTTTAGTTCTGCTGAAACTGATATTATAAATCTAACTGATGATGGAAAAACAGCTACAATTAAAGGTCTTAAGGCTGGTAATGCAACAGTTACCGCAACAATTACTGTTAATGGTAAGCAATATGTTTCAAAGTGTAATGTTACTGTTTCAGCTCTAACACCTACTTTGGAATATGAAAAAACAGCAATTGATATGAAATTAGGTGATGCATTAACATTAACACCAAAGACACAGAAACCGGGAAGTCCAAATGGTACAGTGACATATAGTTCTAATGACCCAGATATAGTTAGTGTGGGAGCTACTAGTGGTATATTAACCGCAGCAAAAACAGGAAAGACAACTATTGTAGCAAAACTTAAGGATAATAAGGATAAAGTACTTGCGCAAACTATTTTTAATGTAAAAGTAAATCCATCACTCGATATTGTTGACAGTAGTGACAATAGCATTCCTGATGGCAAGAAAATTACTGTAGGAGCAGCTTCAACTGCTTTGAAATTAACGGGTGGAACTGGTGATGTTACATGGGTATCTTCTAACCCAGCTGTAGCTACAGTAGATAATAATGGTAATGTAACTGGTGTAAGCGCTGGAAACGTAGATATCATTGCAAAGATTACCTTTGATGGGGAAGAGATTTCGGAGAAGGTTTCTTTAGTAGTAGAGTTACCTACGCTTTCAGTTGCTACGCAGCCAGTTGTACCAACAACCGCTGGTGGCGGTACACTTTCTACTCAACCAGTTATAAATATCGTGGATCAGAATAATAGCAGTGCTGTATTAACAGGATTTAATTCTGCAGTTACAGTTAGTCTTGTGGGAACAGATGCTGGAGTATGTACACTTTCGGGAACAACTACTGTAAATGCAGTAAATGGTGTGGCTACATTCTCAGATCTTGTAATAAGGACAAGTGAGACAGATGCCACTAAAACAGTAAAGCTTCGCTTCTCATGTGGAGATATGACGTCAGTTGAGAGTGGTGCATTATTGATTACAGCTGCTACTGCTCCATAATTATTGAAGAGTCAAAAAGAACTAAAATAATTATCTAATCGATGTCATTAATTAGGGCAATCTACATCATCAAAAGGTATGTTGCCCTATTTTATATATGGTTTTTAAATATAAATTTAGATGTTATTTTTGAATAATAGTAAAAGGATTAATGTTATGACATACTAGATTATTGAACTTATCAAGTTACAACATGAACTGACAAAGCAATCAGTTCGTGCCACATCTCGCATAACTCCTAAATTAATACCTACTCCCTTTTTTGCTTAAACAGCCTTTACCATCTGCTAGTCATTCAACTTTGTCAAAAACATAGTCGCAATCTAGTATAATGAAAATATCCCAGAACTCAGTGTGTAGTTTTCTAGACAATATGTAATTTGTTATAGATACAAAAAGGTGCTATCGATAGACTGTCATCCCTTTTGGTTGATGTTACGAAAAAAAGAAGTAATCAACACAATGGTGCCTGACCCCAATGTGGTCAACTTAAGCTGAAAAAGCCAGTAAAATCAAGGCTTTTCAGCTTATTCTTTAATTGGAAAAACGCAGTTTTTCGCAATAGGGCCACTTACGGTATCTCACTATCACATAAAACATAGAGCGAATCAAAGTAAATATTTTTCTGCCTTCTGAACGTAACCCTGACACGAAAATTCCCTCGATTCCACATGCTACATGCCATCTAGAGTCAAATCCGACACGTATAATTCATTTTATCCTAATATTACGTGTCATTAGACTATCTATTTGACACGAAAAATCCTTTCAATCCACTTTCTACGTGCATTCTAGTTCCGATTCGGGCACGTGAATTTTATTATTCCCTCTATCTTCGTGCTTTCAATCTTTTTGTAACAACGGTGCCAGTAGAAATCAGAGATGAGGCAGTTAAAGAAAGAGATGCTGAAACAATGTTGGTGACTGAATCCGATGTGGTCAATTAAAGTTGCAAAGCCAGTAAAGTAAAATTAAGGCTTTGCAGCTTTTTAGTTTGCGCGCCTATCAATGTTTACCGAGTACAAATTTACGCTGCCACCACTGTTTATCTAATATAATTTTTCCTTAAATTATGATAAAATAAAGGGGCAAAGGAGGCGAGTTTTATGACAAATGCTGAAGCTTGGGATTATGCAATTGGTATGATTAAAGTAGATGGATTAGAACCAACTGCTGAATTTAAAGAATATATAGAAAAAGAAAAACGTGGTGAAGTTACTATGGAAGAGGCAAAGCGTTTTTTGGATAAGAAATATAAAATGAAGGAGAGCTCAAATGCGTGATCCTTATTTATATGAGGATATCCCTGTTCTAAAAAATAAGCTTGGTATCACGAAACAGGATTTACTAGATGATGCTGAAGCTGATTATGTGGTGTATCGTTTAAAAGATTTGGCAATTAATCCTTTGCCAGGTGACTATCATACAGATCATTTCCTTAAGATGCATTTCCTAATATTTCAAGATATATTTGAATGGGCTGGTATACCTAGGACAATTTCTATTTATAAAGAAGAGGACGTTCTTGGTGGACAATCAATAGAGTATTCTGATCCTTTTGATATTGTTAACGACATTCATCATGTTTTAAAAGAGATGAGGGAAAAAAAGTGGTTCTCTATGAATCAAAGAGAGATAGCTGATGAGTTTTGCGATTCGTTAGCTGCGCTATGGAGAATTCATCCTTTTAGAGAAGGTAACACAAGAACGACGGTTACATTCTGTTGTCAATTTATTGATGAAAAAGGATTTAAAATTAATAGGAAACTATTTGAACAAAATGCAGGTTATGTTAGAACAGCTTTAGTTGCATATAATGCATATTTTTCAGATGGAAGTGATTTTAGAAAAAAAGAGTATTTACAAAGAATCGTTTATGATGCTTTTGAGAAAGAGTAAAAGATATAGGCAGCTATTCAATTTGGGTAGTTGCCTTTTTTCATAAAAATATATTCACATGTTTTTTCTAGTAATAAAACTTTTTAACGAAGAACCTTGAGACAGCAAATGACCTATAAATACCGGCAAACAGTATTAAAATATCCCCAGAGCCTTACGGATATGAGGATACTTTAGGATTTTTTACTTCCTTCTTGGTAAAACAAGACATTAAGTCTACAATATCTGTTTCATCATCAACAACAGTATTTACAAAAAATACTTTTAACGTAGACCATCTCTATCTGCCTCAGGAATGCCAAGCAGCTCGCATGCTTCATCAAAGGTTTTGCCTGTGTTTTTCATTAGATTGAAAATACTTTCTGCGCGACCACGAGCCAAACCGTCATCCAAGCCATCCTCATACATTCCCGGCAAAACACGCTCTTCATTATATTCTGTTAAAACCATATCTGTCACCTCCGCCTTGTTATTCCTAAGGAAATCAGCTAAGATACCATCTTTTATACATGAATCTACAGCTAAAGAAACAGCCTGTTCAATATCATAATCTTTAGCAAAATCTCTGACTCTGTTTATGAACTCCATGTAATCTGATAGAGGTATACATTTTTTCAAGAGGTCGTCATTTTTGCCTTTGTTTATATTATACAGAGTTGCAGTCCACTCAAATTCACCATCATAAGAAGGATTTATGAATGCATCTGAGAGTTTTAGCTTTTCTATAGCAGGTTTGTCGGCATATCCGTTGTAAAATACTACATACTTTGGTGTTGGAAGCTTTTCCAGTTTTGTGCCATAGATATTGAGGTTGTTGATTTCAATATATCTATTGTACATCTTGCCGAAGTACATCAATCCTCTGATGATAATGGAAAAACTTTGATTTCATCGCCTCGGGCTCTAAATTGAGCGAGCACATCAGAAGATAGCATTTTAGAGTTGCTGCCTGTGACGTATACATCTATATTGCATATCTGCATAACATCAATAAATGTGATTTTCGCGTCCGGGTCATCCAAATTAGGATTTTAAAAAGACTGTGTTTTAGAAAATAAAAAACTCCACATCACATATGGTGTGCGGAGTCTTATAGTAATCTATACATAAATATGCAATTATCTGTCATACTTAAATTTTCTATTGAAAATCAGCTTATTATATCGTACGATATAGATACAAAAAAGGTGCTACCGATAGACGGTCAGCCCTTTGGTTGATATTACTATAAAAAAGAAGTAATCGAACCTTGGGCGAGGCGATTACTTCTTTTTCTTATGGTCTTTTCCATAGCTAACGCCAATAGAAAAGCAGGTTAATCCAAAGCATATAACTGCAATGAAATCACATATGTCCATAAGCAAGCCCTCCTGATATCTATTTCCGGCAATGCCGGATTGTGAGGTAATCACGAGGGTACCGCCCTCACTAATTCAAGGGCTAATCGCCTACCGCTTGGTAGCACCGTTGCTTAGTTTATCAGATGTATAAATTCATTTCAATCGAACATCTTCTCATTTTTAGCGATAATCTTTAATTTAGAATATCTCTATCTTCTCACAGGTTTCCTTAAAAGCTTTAATGCTACTACAACCGTTATATATGTTAGTCAGATATGGATTCTGGAATAGTCTTGACAAGGTTATTTTTTGCTATAATTATGTTATAATTGAAATATAGATATGTGTAAGTACTTGAGGAATTGAATCAAGTGCAAACTAATGTGGCAGGCTGTCTCTGTTTATAATATAATAAACGTACTTTTACGGAGGAACATGAATGACAGCTGAAACATACTTAAATAGCGAATTGACTTCAGCAGATAAAAAAGCCCAATATGATGAGCATGCTCGAAGATTATTAAAAGATAAAGGCGTATTAGCATATGTTCTTAAGTATGCTGTTGCAGAGTTTAAGGACTATACACTTGAAGAGGCAAAAGCAGCGATTGAAGGTGAGCCTGAAGTCGCCAGCCATGAAGTTAGGCCAACAGGTGCTATTACAGGAATCGAAAATGAAAGCAAAATTCCAGATGAAGGAAAGATGTTTTTCGATATATTATTTACTGTAAGAACAAAAGCTTCGGAAAGACAAAAGCTATATATTAATTTAGAGGCTCAAAAATCTTTTTATCCAGGATATGATTTAGTCACAAGAGGTGTTATTTACACAGCGCGATTGCTATCTGAACAAATGGATAAAGAATACACAGCAAATAACTATGATGGAGCAAAAAAGGTATATTCAATTTGGATATGTATGAATACACCTGCTGTAAATCAAAGTGGTGCTAATGTTGCTGATACAATTACCGAATATTCCATTTCACCTAAATCGATTTATTCATCAGGTGAACAAAATCAGCAAGCTACGGGGCGATATGATTTATTATCTGTAGTTTTTGTCAACTTAAAAGACAGTACAATGAAATCGTCTAATAAACTCATAGGTATGCTATCTACACTACTATCACCTAAAATCCAGCCAGATGAGAAAAGGGTTGTTTTAGAGGAAGACTACGAGTTGCCTATGACCGAAGAAATGAAAGGAGATGCAGCGGCTATGTGTAATTTAAGTGATGCAATCGTAGCAGAAGCGGTTGAAGAAAAGAATATCGAACTGAGAAAAAAGGATGCTGAGCTTGAGAAGAAAGATGCTGAACTTGAGAAGAAAGATGCTGAAAATAAACTTTTAGCTAGCGAAATTGAGCAACTAAAAGCAAAGCTTGCTGCTCTACAGAAATAAAGCATCGGAACTAATGGCGAATATTTTTCATAAAAATTCTGACTCCACAGCTGCATGTTGTGGAGTTTTTTATATGCACAGCAGAATCCTGATATTGTTGCTGCTATCGGTACTAAGCCTGCTGATCTTGAAACCCACTACAATGTGTTTGGTAAAAAGGAAGGTCGTGCTGGCTCTGCTGATGAAGCTGGCTCTGCTCTTCGTCAACTCTTTGATGCTGAGTTCTATGCTAAAATGAATCCTGATGTTGTTGCTGTTCTTGGCAACGATGCTAATGCTCTCTTTAACCACTTCTTACAATTTGGTATCAATGAAGGCAGACGCATTAATCCTTATTTCGATGTTAATGCTTACAAGAAAGCTTATCCTGATCTTGTTGCTGCTTTTGGCGATGATATTGCGGCTTACTACAATCATTTCGCTAACCATGGTATCTCTGAGCA
>NZ_FNQZ01000024.1 GCF_900107545.1 Pseudobutyrivibrio sp. ACV-2
ACGGACCACTGGTGTATCAGCTGTCTACCAAAGGCATAGCTGAGTAGCCAAGTCTGGACGGGATAAACGCTGAAGGCATCTAAGCGTGAAGCCCCCCTCAAGATGAGATATCCCCTCCTTCAAGGAGATAAGATCCCTTAAAGACGATAAGGTAGATAGGTTCAAGGTGTAAGTGTGGTAACACACTCAGCTGATGAATACTAATAGATCGAAGGTTTATTCTAAGGTAAAGATATGTAGAAAGATAATTCATTAATGCTGTATGAAGTTTTGAGGTTGCTATAAAGTGTTAGCAAGCGGTACCCATCTGGGACAGGCTTGCTTTTTTATTAAAAAATATATTGCCTTTTCGAGTCTAAGGTGATTAAAATTTAAATGAGAGACCTTTCAATCATGATATTATTGTATATAATCAAAAATATCATGATTGATGGTCTCTTTTTCTTATTTAGATGAGAAAATTGAAATGACAGGAGAATAAAATTTTGAGAAAAGAAATAAAAAATAATGTTACATACTTGACGTTTGAGTTATTTAAGGGTGTAAAACATGGATATTCCACAAGAATTGGTGGCGTGAGTGAGGGTGTATTTGAATCACTCAATCTTAATTTTAATAGAGGAGATTCAGATGATAATGTGCGAGAAAATTTCAAGCGCATTTCAGAGGCCCTAAATATAAATTACGATAGAATGTGCCTATCAAAACAGACTCATACCACAAATGTAATAGTTGTAGAAGAAAAAGACGCTGGCAATGGTATTGTAAGACCATTAACTTATGATAATGTTGATGGGCTTATAACAAACATTAAGGATATGCCACTGGTAACCTCGTATGCAGATTGTGTACCACTTTTCTTTTATGATCCAGTGAAGAAAGTTGTAGCGTTATCTCATTCTGGCTGGAGAGGTACAGTAGGGAAAATTGGAAGAATCACAATCGAAAAGATGTGTAAAGAATTTGATTGTAAGCCGAGTAATATATTGTGTGGAATAGGACCTAGTATTTGTAAAGACTGTTATGAAGTTAGCTCAGATGTTGCAAAAGTGTTCATAGATGTCTTTGGGGTTGACATCTGCAGGCAGATTTTGAGACCATCGGTATTTAACCCTGGAGACAAGAATAAGTATATGCTTGACTTATGGAATGCTTGCAAAATTACTTTGTTAGAAGCGGGGGTCACAGAAGAGAATATCGAGATGACAGACTATTGCACAATGTGTAATCCTAAATTATTCTTTTCTCATAGAGTAATGGGCGCTCAAAGAGGCGGTCAGGTTGCAATTATTTCACTATAAAAGTTGTAAATGATTATCTATAGAGTTTTGCCTGAGCACACAACAAACAATTACACAGTTATTACAAATAATTATTCTATAATCAACCTATAATTAGGGATTACAAATATTCATTATTAACAGCCTGAATGTAGTTCTTTATTTATAAAGTACTCGTAGGTGATTTATATGATTAGTAAAACGTTTTTAAGAAAACATGCATACTCTATTGCGAACATAATAATTATTATATTAATTCTTATTGTGTATGTATCTGTACAGATGGGTGAAATGGCCTTTTTTAAGGAGATGGCAGCTAGATGGGGCGGAGACGAATTTATAGGTGTTATACGTGCTTCAGAAGATGAATCAAAGGAAATAGTTGAAGTATTGATAGGGGAGTTGAAAAAAGCAGAAACGCAGCGAACGGTGACATTAAGCTGTGGATTGGTTAAAGTGAATCCACAATTAAGTTTTGAGAAAAATATGGAAAAGGCCGATGAGGCATTATATTTTTCAAAATCCAATGGAAAGGGGATTGTTACAGTATACAAGGATATTAAATGATATAGGAATAATAATTAATACACACATGTGTATCATTATCTATTATTTGACATTCATAGTATTTAGGTGTATTATCTCAAAGAATTTAACTAAATATTTTTACACAAATGGAGAATTAAAATGGATATTAATGGAAAATATTTGGCTCATGGGATAATACAAGGTGGCATGGGTGTAGGTGTATCTTTGTCGGAACTTGCTGGAAATGTGGCCAAACAAGGGTGCATGGGAGTTATCAGTTCAGTAAATATAGGATTCAAAGAAAAAGATTTTTTAACCAATCCTTTTGAGGCTAATATAAGAGCCTTGAAGAAACACATCGTAAGAGCCAAAGAAATTGCAGGTAGTAACGGATTAGTTGGTGTAAATATTATGGTGGCAGTTAGCCACTATGAAGAAACGGTAAAGGCTGCTATTTCTGCCGGAGCAGATGCGATTATATCTGGCGCAGGGCTACCGCTAAACCTTGCAGAATTGGTAAAAGGTACTAATACTTTATATGCGCCAATCGTTTCTAGTGCTAAAGCTGCGATGCTTTTATGCAGGACATTTGCCAAAAAAGCCCAGTCTATTCCGGATTTCATTGTAATCGAAGGTTATAAAGCTGGTGGACATTTAGGATTTTCAGCGGATGACTTAAACAATCAAACATGCCAGGATAACCTGGAGATTCTAAAAGAAGTCAAAGAAACAATAAAACCATTTGAAGAACAGTTCAAAAAGAAAATAAAGGTATTTTTGGGTGGTGGAATCTTTACCGGCAAAGATATGGCAGAGGCTATTCAAACAGGGGCGGATGGCGTACAGATTGGGACGAGGTTTATAGCCACAAAGGAATGTGATGCCAATAACGCCTTTAAGGAAGTCTTGATTAATGCATCAGAAGACGATATTCG
The DNA here is from genome assembly GCF_900107545.1 of Pseudobutyrivibrio sp. ACV-2. Taxonomy (GTDB): domain Bacteria; phylum Bacillota; class Clostridia; order Lachnospirales; family Lachnospiraceae; genus Pseudobutyrivibrio. Next base: position 2,744 of record NZ_FNQZ01000024.1, read on the forward strand.
CATTATAAAAAGTCCTGTAGGTATGCCAGCAAGAGCAATATTTACTCCTATGTTGGAAAGTTTGGAAAATGGTAAAACATTTTTTGCAAAAAAGTGCAATGGCTGTCTTAAAGCTTGCCCTAAGGGGGACAAAATTCCTTACTGCATCAGTAGAGCACTCATTGCTGCTGTTGAAGGTAATAGAGAAGAAGGTCTTTTCTTTTGTGGAGAAAATGCTGCTAGGATAGACAAAATAACTACTGTAAAAGACTTAGTTGACGAAATAATAACCGAATATCAAAGCAGTATGTCAACATTTAATATGGCATAGATGATTACAGATAATATTTGTTTGGTCTGCAAAAAATCATATAAAAAGGGTTCCATTGTTTGTTTTATGGGGGGTATGGTTTGGAACAGAAAAATAAAATGGCAATCTTCACACAATCTTCAGATTACAAACATTTAGCATTCAAATAGGAACGATAATATACAATCATCGACGAGCTAATAAAAAGAATTAGCGGCCGCTAAAGAAGTGGCTAACATCGATGACAAAAAACTTTTTCATATATCATTCTCCCAAATAAGGTTGCCCAGTGGCAACCTTATTTTTAATTTATTAGTGCTAAATATAAAATGACAGCATCTCTAAATTGGCGTGGGTTATAGCTGGTCTTACTCATTATTTTATTCAGGCGTTGTTGAACTGTATTTTTATGTATGAAAAGGGCTTGTGAAGTTGCTTGTAGTGACATTTCATTATCATAATAGGATCTCAAGAGGTCCTTCTCGTCTTCATCTATATTCCATAAAATTTTTGATTTAAACTCTTTAATAATATCATTTGAGAGAGATGCAAATAGGATTTCTAACGTTAGATTATCAAATACTACGTAGTTTGTTTTCTTAGTTTTTAATGTAGCTAAAGCGTTTCTGGCCGTAACAAAGGAATCCTTACATTTGTATATTTTAGAAGCTTTGCCTATTGCAGTTTTTACAATGTCTATATTGTTTTGCGAAAAAATCTGAAACATGTAATCGTTTTGACTAAAAGCATCTTCTTGAATCAAGCCAATAAATTCATTTGGGTATATATAAACATAAAGCCCATCTTTGACAGAGCTAAATAATGTTTCCACTCGCTGTTCTAATAAAGATTTGTTCAGAAGATTATAGCGACTATTTATTTCAATATCTACTATACGATAATCCTTAGATGTATCAATTTTAAATTCTTCAAAACATTCTTCTAAATATTCAGGATTGTCAAATTCTGAGTAAATTAAAGAATGCATTAAATACTGTTTTTTCTCTTCAATGGTACGATGTGATGCATTGATTTCCTGTTCATGTAACAGCAGAATTGCAACTCTTTCTGCTAAATGGGCGTATTTTCTTACATCTGCTGGCTCTCCTGATATTCCCACAACAGCAATTATTCTCTTGTGATAGTAAATAGGTATATTGATGCCTTTATTAGTTCCATGAAACTGGTCATTTGCGGTAACTTCAATAGTTTCTCCAGTTGTTGCAACTTGTCGACCTATTTCATGGTATGTGTCAAGACGTCTGACGTCATTTGAAGCGTATATCATACCTTTTGTGTTAATGAAATTGATGTTATAACCGCAAACGTCATGTATTGTATCAACAATTTGTTGAGCCAAATTCTTAGAAATAGATGTAATCATAGGAACTCCTTCGGATTGCTAGTGTTATGTTTAACATAATTGCGACAATAAAATCATAATAAATATTATATATAACATATCATTGCGTTTATATTTTGTCTACAATAGCACCTAATAAAATGTGTGGACCATATGAGAGGAGAAAAATATGAAGGTTGTAACGGCTATAGATTCCTTTAAGGGTAGTATGACCTCAATTGAAGCAGGGTATGCAGTGGCAGAAGGTTTTAAAATGGCAAATCGCAATGTAGAGGTTGAAGTGCGACCTCTTGCAGATGGCGGTGAGGGTACTGTTGAAGCACTTATTGAGGGTATGAATGGTGAAAGACATGAAATAATGGTTACAGGACCTCTTGGTGCTCCTGTTAACTGTGTATATGGGATTATCAAAGATTCCATGACAGCAGTGATCGAAATGAGTGGAGCAGCAGGGATTACCTTGGTACAGAAAAAAGATTTAAACCCCCTTGATGCAACAACATTTGGCGTTGGAGAAGTAATAAAAGATGCCATTGGTAAGGGTTGCAGAAGATTCATAGTAGGAATAGGTGGAAGTGCCACAAATGATGGTGGAGTAGGAATGCTTCAAGCCTTAGGCTATGGATTTTTAGATAAGTCCGGAAAACAGATTCCATTTGGTGCAAAGGGATTGAAGGATCTAGAAACTATCACTGATGACTATGTAATCCCAGAGTTAAAAGATTGTGAATTTAAAGTAGCTTGTGATGTCACAAATCCTCTTTGTGGGACCGAAGGCTGCAGTGCAGTATATGGACCTCAGAAAGGTGCAACCCCTTCTATGATTATGGATATGGATAAGTGGATGAGCTACTATGCAGCTATAGCTAGAGAAAAATATCCAAATACAGATCCAAAGTATCCAGGAACAGGAGCAGCTGGTGGAATGGGCTTTGCATTTTTAACATTTACAAACGCAATGCTACAGTCAGGTATAAAGATTGTTCTTGAGGAAACGAGATTAGAGGATTATATAAAAGATGCTGATATAGTCATCACTGGCGAAGGAATGTTAGATTTCCAAACTGCTATGGGTAAGGCACCTATTGGTGTGGCAAAGCTTGCTAAAAAATATAACAAAACAGTGCTCGCTTTTGCCGGTGGAGTCACTAAAGAAGCAATCGAATGCAATAAAAACGGTATAGATGCATTCTTCCCAATAGTTCGTGGCGTCACTACATTGGATGAAGCAATGGATTCTGTAAATGCAAAATATAATTTGTCTGCTACAGCTGAGCAGGTAATGAGATTGTTAATGGTTAGATAGAGGAGAAAGTGATGTACAATTTTACAGCGATTGGTGCCATCATTGGAATGGCATTAGCGATTATATTAATAATAAAGAAATTTCACCCAGCATACAGCTTGATTCTTGGAGCTTTAGTAGGAGGCTTAATTGGTTCACATGGTGATTTAGCTCTAACTGTTACTACTATGATGAATGGCTCATCAAGCATGATTACTTCAGTTTTACGAATTATGACATCCGGTATTCTGGCAGGAGCCTTAATCAAAACAGGCGCTGCAGAAAAAATTGCCCAGGTAATAGTAAGTAAGCTTGGAAATAAGCGAGCATTATTTGCTGTAGCTGTAGCTACAATGATTATTTGTGCTGTCGGTGTATTTATTGATATTTCAGTAATCACCGTCGCTCCGATAGCCCTTGCAATCGGTAAAGAGGCTGGCTACAACAAGCAGTCTTTGTTAATTGCTATGATTGGTGGAGGTAAGGCTGGAAATATTATTTCACCTAATCCAAACACAATAGCTGTCTCTGAATCATTTGGAGTAGATTTAACATCTCTTATGATGAAAAATATCATTCCAGCAATTTGTGCCCTTATTGCTACAGTTATTCTTGCTACAATGTTATCTAAAAAAGAAGGACTACAGGTTCTTGATACTGATTTAGAGAAAACTGAATCAAAGGAATTGCCTTCATTTACTAAAGCGATAGTTGGGCCTGTGATTGTAATATTGTTGCTTGCTTTAAGACCTATTGCAAACATAGCAATCGATCCAATGATTGCTTTACCAGTTGGTGGATTAATATGTACAGTTGCTACAGGAAACATAAAGAAATTCAGTTCCTTTGCAGAATTTGGGCTTGGAAAGGTTACTGGAGTATCAATTCTTCTGTTGGGAACAGGTACGATTGCAGGTATTATAAAGGCATCTGCTTTGCAGTCCGCAGTTATATATGTATTAAATGTATTCAATATGCCCGCGTTCCTCTTAGCTCCTATTGCAGGTATACTTATGGCCGGTGCCACAGCGTCAACAACAGCTGGAGCTACAGTAGCAGCTCAAACATTCTCTTCTGTCTTGGCATCAGAAGGAGTAAATGCCTTAGCAGCTGGTGCAATGATACATGCAGGTTCAACAGTAATTGATTCACTACCACATGGTTCATTCTTCCATGCAACAGGCGGTTCAGTGAATATGAATATTTCAGAAAGAATGAAGCTTATAGCATATGAGGCAATGGTTGGATTGACAAGTACAATAGTCGCAGTTACTCTTTACCTTATAAGCACTATATAAAATGTGAATTGTAATTGAATATTATCTGCCCCCCCTTCTGTAACACATCACCATTGCAGAAGGGTATTTTTGTGCAATGAATTTTGAACATAAATCTCAAAGAGATAAGATGTTGCTTGCATCTATATAGAGTTATTCTGAGTCAATTTATTTTGCAGAATTGGAAAAATAAGTATACTTTTACCACATAATTCAATGTTTATTGTTTTACATGATGTTACTACAATATAATTAACTAAAGGGATTTACCTTACGGAAGGTAGAAAGGACGAAGATTATGAAAAAGAGATTATACAAAAGTAATGACAGGAAAGTTTGTGGTGTTTGTGGTGGTATAGCTGATTATTTGGACATCGATCCAACTGTAATCAGATTGCTTTGGGTGATATTTACATTAGCTGGTGGTTCAGGAATTATCGCCTATATCGTTGCAGCTATCATTATGGATGATGGCCCGGATTATATAGATGTAAATTAGCCTTATAATTGGAGGATTTCTATTGTGACCATATTATTTTATATTTTATTTTTTGCTGTGTTTGGAAGGATGATTGGTTTTGCTTTTCGCGCGACCTGGAGCCTTTTTAAAGTGCTGATGTTTATAGTATTTTTACCACTAATCCTTGTGGGATTTGTTTTTGGAGGCTTGCTTTATATTGCATTTCCTATTTTAATAGTAGTAGGAATAGTTAGTTTAATTTCTAACGCTTAAAACATTATAAAGGAGTTAAAACATGGCAAAGGTGATTCTATTAAACGGTAGTGCAAAGGCAAACGGCTGCACAGCAACAGCTTTACAGGAAATGGTAAAGATTTTTGACGAAGAAGGAATTGAAACGGAAATTATTCATGTTGGAAATAAGGATATCAGAGGCTGTGTATCATGTGGAAGATGTGAGGAAAGTGGAAAGTGTGTATTCGATGACCTGGTTAATGAAGTGGCTCCTAAATTTGAAGTTGCTGATGGTTTGGTGGTGGGAAGCCCGGTTTACTATGCTTCTCCAAATGGCACAATTCTTTCATTTATGGACAGATTATTCTATAGCACTTCATTTTCAAAGCATATGAAAGTTGGTGCTGCCGTAGTAAGTGCTCGTAGAGGCGGTAACACAGCTACTTTTGACGTGTTGAACAAATATTTTTCAATTAGCGGAATGCCTATTGCTACAAGTACCTATTGGAATCAGGTACATGGTTTTAATGCTGATGATGTCAAAAAAGATTTAGAAGGTCTTCAAACAATGCGTAATCTTGCGAGAAACATGTCATTTATGATTAAAGCATATGCTGACGCCAAAGAGAAATATGGAGAACCAGTGGTTGAAAGAGATGCATTCACAAGTTTTTCTGATGGTAAATAAATGTTATGGCGAAGTATTTTCATGACAAATGGAGGATTTATAAATGATAGATGTAGCAGAATTAATTGAAAATTGGGCATCACTACTTGAGGCAAAAGCAGATTTCGCTTATGGCGAAGATGAAATATACATGGAAGACTACCTTGATTGTGTAAAAGAAACATATGATGTTATTACCATGGTATATGATCAGATTGAAAATGATTCAAAACTTTCTCCTGATTTATTAATGTCTTATTTTAATCTTATTGAGTTAGTAAGCATGTATGCAGCTCCAACTTATATGGATGAATCAGAAAATCATTCATTCGCTGTTTCGAGAATAATAGCAGAAGAGCTTGCTGCTATAGCAGCAAACTATATATACGCTAAAGAAGACGAAGCTGAACCTTTCGAGGAAGGAATAATTTCATCAGTTGCAGGATTTGAATATGAAATTGAAAGAGTCCTATATTACGATGTGAATAAAAAAGACCTAAGTGATTTCCAGGAATTGGCAGAGGCTATAGGTTTTTAGGTGTTTCATAATTAAACGGCTGCCTGTGTAAGCAGCCGTTTTTTAAAATGTTGTAGTTAATGATATTAAACATCTTGTTATTCCATTACTTTTTTAAATGCTGGAATAATCTGAGCAACAACCACCGCCTTTATTAAATCTAGCGGGATAAATGGAATGAATCCGGTGAGAAATGCTGTTTTAAAATCATAATTCATTGAATGCTTCAACCAAATCATACCAATTATATCTATTAATAAAACCCCGATAATTCCGCAAATTGTATACCATACACGATTGTATTTTTTTCCACGAATCAATGGAAGAATAATGAAAACAGCGATGAAAGCCCATGTGTAGGCTCCGTATGGTGCTATAAGATAACCAATACCATTTCCTCCACCGATGAACACTGGAAGACCCACTACACCCAGTAGAAACCAGACAAGTCCAATCAAAAAAGATTCAGTTACAGGGAACAAGAGTGCGATAAGGAAAACCATAAAATTCATTAGAGTAATCTTTGGAGCCATTGGCAGAGGTGTAGGGATGCTTAAGTAAGCAGAGATACATAGCAACGCTGCGAAAAGACTGCATAAAACCAATTTTTTAGTTGATAGAAGCTGTGTAGAATTGTTTGTAATATTTGTGTTGTCCATTTCAAGTCTCCTTAATAGTAATAGTCTTACTAACTTTAATAAGGTTAACTAAGTTTAGCTAAATTGTCAACCTGCAAATGAATAAAGGTTGACAATTGAATGATAATGGCTAATATTAATTTACTGTGGCATATATACCAAAGGAGGCTAATAATGGATATACAAGAACTGAAAGACAAAATAATTAATAGAGGAAAAATAACATATGATGAGGCTAAGGCATTGATAGATGCGCCTCTTGATGAGCTATGCGAAGCGGCAGATGAGTTAAGAAAGCATTTTAATGGGGATTCTTTTGATATGTGCGCAATACTAAGTGTTAAAGGAGGTCGATGTAGCGAAAACTGTAAGTTTTGTGCTCAGTCAAGTTGTTCGACAGCTGATATTCCCACTTTTGAGGTAAGGAATGCTGATTATGTAGTGGAAGATGCAAAAAAATATGACGGCATAGGTGTGGCTAGATACTGTCAAGTTTCGTCAGGTAGACGCCTCAATAAAAAAGAGGTTGCTCAGATAGCTGAAAATATAAAGCGGATTGTGGCTGAAACAAAGCTTGCTCCTTGTGTTTCACTAGGTCTTGTAGACAGAGAAGATTTGGAATTATTGAAGGAGGCAGGCCTTAAAAGAGTGCACAATAATATCGAAACCAGTCCCGAGTATTTCGGAAACATCTGTAGTACTCATACAACAGAAGAAAAAATTAAAGTGATGAAGCTTGTTCATGAACTGGGATTGGAGCTGTGTAGTGGTGGTGTTTTTGGTGTAGGAGAAAGTTGGACAGATAGAATTGACATGGCGTTTGCACTTACCGACATACAACCTGAGTCAATCCCTATCAATATGCTAAAACCAATAAAAGGCACTCCTATGGAAGACAGAAAAATGATAAGCGAAGAAGAATTACGAAGAATAATTGCTATTTTTAAATTCATCCTTCCAAAATCCTTCATCAGATTTGCGGCAGGACGCGATGTGTTAGAGGATTCTGGCCTACAATGTTTTAAAGGCGGCTGCAATGCCACAATCACTGGAAATATGTTGACAGTAAAGGGAGTATCAATTACTGAGGATTTGAAAAATATTCAAGATTTGGGATACAAACTGGCGGCAGAATAGATTGCTATTTACCTATCAAAAGAGTATGCTTTAGAAAAACGTACGAGAAGGGAGATAGCAGTATGATTACCAGAGATGAGGCATTTGAACTATTAAAGAAATACAACAAGGACTCATTTCATATCCAACATGCACTGACAGTAGAGGCAGTTATGAAATGGTATGCAAATGAACTAGGTTATGCTGATGAGGCAGAGTATTGGGGTATTGTAGGACTTTTACATGATATTGATTTTGAACTCTACCCAGCGGAGCATTGCTTGAAGGCACCAGAGCTTTTAAGAGAAGCTGGCGTCAGTGAAGATATAATTCATGCAGTGTGTTCACATGGATATGGAATTACAGTAGATTGCGGCGAAACAATCGATGTTGAACCAACTAGAGAGATGGAAAAGGTTCTTTTTGCAGCTGATGAGCTGACCGGTTTAATATGGGCTGCAGCCTTGATGCGCCCTTCAAAGAGTACAAAAGATATGGAACTGAAATCTCTTAAAAAGAAATATAAAAGTAAGGGCTTTGCTGCTGGCTGTTCACGCGAGGTAATAGAACGTGGTGCCAATCAACTGGGATGGGATTTAAATGATTTGCTTGAGAAGACATTGCATGCGATGGCTGATTGTGAAGATGCGATAAATGACGCAATTAGTGCGTGATAAAAAATATATAATATTTTATCTATGAAAAATTTTTTCGTCAACGTTATTACAGTTGGTAGGAGTTATATAATATCTACGTGTTAAATACAAATTTTCTATGAAGATATAATATGCCAAATTTAACCTTGCTACTTATTGTAAATAATGGATTTAAATGCTTTATTTACATTAAGTAGCAAAGATTTTAAATTTCCTATTCATGTAGCTCCAATGGTAGTCCGTCTGGATCAAAAAAGAAAGTCATCTTTTTGCTTGTAAATTCGTCAGTTCTTATTGGTTCACAGTCGATTCCAAGTTCGCAAAGTTCTGACACAGCTGTTTCAATATCTTCAACTTTAAAAGCTAAATGTCTAAGACCACAAGCTTCTGGGTATGAGGGCCTTTTGGGTGGATTCTTAGGAGCAAATATCTCTAGTTCGGTTGATTCATTTACTTTTAAATCAAGCTTCCAATCATCCTTTTGTGGTCTATAATTTTCTCGGATAACAGCAAATCCTAGTTTATTAACATAGAAATCTCTAGATTTCTCATAATCTGAAACGATAATTGCAATGTGATGTATTGCAGATAAATTTATATTATATTTCTGAGTTTCCATAGCAATCCTCATTTTATTAAATTTCTACTTATAGGATAGAGAATATAAGTAGAAATTTATCATTATCAGTCTACCCAGGTGACAGGATTTCCCTTTCTTTCCAGAGGATTACGCTCGGGAACACCTTTTTCAGGATATCCTAGTATCAAACCGCCAGTAATGGTTTCATCCTCGGCAAGGCCCTTTTCAATCATAAAATTACGTATAGTCTCATTTTCATCCAACCAGTGAAGTTGATTAATCCAGCATGACCCCAAATCAAGTGCATTAGCGGCAATCATCATATTTTCAAGGGCACAGGCGCTATCTGCCATTGCATTTCCATAACCTCGACGGTTTGCAGTCACTATAAAGACTGGGGCTCCATAGTGAAATACATACTGACCTGATTTGGCAGCATTAATAGAATTTTTAATAGAAACATAAGTGTCTTCTGCCACTTCCATTTTTGAAAATTCTTGTTTCACCAACTCTTCAAGTGTAGAAAGCGTATCTTCATCAGTAATAACTATAAAATGTGTCGATTGGCTATTTGAACCACTTGGCGCGTATCGTCCGGCTTCGATTACTTTTTCTAGAAGTTCCCGTGTTGGAATCTTATTTTTAAATCTACGGGTGCTTCTTCTAGTAAGGATTGCTTCTAATGCTTCCATGTCTTTATCCTCCTTTTTGGATTAATTAAATAGTAGAGTATGTGTTTTTGATATGCCGTATTCAATCAGTACTGTGTTATAAAGCTCCGTTCATTGATTTCTACAGGAATTTTATTCTTTTTCAAATCGTATATATCAATATATTTATCATTGGCTAGTGCTTTTATAAACATATAGATTTCCTGTTCAGTTCCTTGGACTTCAGCAGTTACGGAGCCATCATATTCATTTTTCACATATCCAGTCAAACGATATTCATCAGCAATATAATTAGCTTTGTACCGAAAACCTACACCTTGTACTCTTCCAGTGAATACCATATGGTATCTAACTAATTCTCTCATTGATGTATCCTCTTTTGATAATGTTCACCTATTAATTATATAGTTCTATTCTACTGAATGAAATATTAACGCTAAATTTTCTAATGTATAATTCTATTTTGTGCAATTATAAGACTGTAGAATATAAATATTTTGATAATCTATGAACTTTTTGCGACATTTATCTTTTTTTATCCATTATAATGTAAAATTCTTTTATTAAAAAATAGTAGCTAAATAAGGAGGAGAGAATTTTGCAAACACATATCAAACGAATAACTAGTGTAATAGCTATTGCGGCTCTTACATTCACCATGTTTTTGTCCAACAGCATAGACACCATGGCTAAATCAGAGACGGTAAAGCTTTCAGGGGAATCTTCTGATTTTGTTTTATTGAGCGATGTTGTTCCAGACGCAATACAGGAAATCAGATATTATTCTACCTACAACTTTGTTGGTGATAGAATTGCAGGTTATGAAGAGCCTGTCGCACTCATAACCAAAGAGGCTGCGGTTGCACTAAAAGAAGTAAGTGATGAGCTTGTGGGAAAAGGGTATCGACTGAAAATATATGATGCATATCGTCCGCAAATGGCTGTTACCAATTTTATGAATTGGGCGTTGGACACAAGTGATATAAGAATGAAGCAATACTTCTATCCTGAGTTGGATAAGTCAGTACTGTTTCCTCAAGGATACATTGCTGAGCACTCTGGCCATAGCCGTGGAAGTACTGTAGATCTTACTCTTTTCGATATGACGACAGAAAAAGAAGTGGATATGGGCGGAACCTTCGACTACTTTGGAGAGTTAAGTCATCCAGATTATAAGGGAATAACCGAACAGCAATATGCCAATAGAATGTTACTTAGAGATGTAATGATGCGTCATGGTTTCAATCCACTTGAGGAGGAATGGTGGCATTTTACATTGAAAAATGAGCCATATAAGGATACCTATTTTACATTCCCGGTTACCACAAAATCTGTTGTATCGTCAGCAAACACACACAAAGTGTCAGCTTCAACAACCACCATGCTTGGTGATTCACCTAAATGGATTACTAATCTTCCACAATCCAAAAATACTTCACAAATGTTGGTAGTTGCAGCATATGATACAACCGTAGCATGGATTTCTTTAAATGAAAAAGGTACAGACGGGAAGTGGCGAACCATTATTACTACTCCTGGTTTTATAGGAAAAAATGGTCTTGGCAAAACTAAAGAAGGTGATGCAAAAACACCTGTTGGAACCTTCAGTTTCAATGCTGCATTCGGTATCGCACCTGACCCCGGCTGCAGTATACCTTATATTCAGGTTGGAGATGATCAATATTGGTCAGGTGATGTAAATCCTGGCATGCAATACAACAAAATGGTAAATATCAAAGACTATCCTAATCTTGATAAAGAAAACAGCGAGCATATTATTGAATATACTAGGCAGTATCAATATTGCCTGAATATCAGCTATAATGCCGAAGGTACACCAGGGCTAGGCTCTGCGATTTTCTTACATTGCATGGGGCCTAGCAAACCTTACACTGGTGGCTGTGTCGCAGTCCCAGAAAATCAGATGAAGCTCATTATGCAAAATGTAAAACCTGATTGTACCGTTATTATCGACACTATGGGAAATTTAGGTGCAGAATTCTAATAATAAAAGAGGGCGGGAAATTCTCCTGCCCTCAATGTTTTTTTCGTTTATTTTTTTATTTCATCATACAAATCTACTAGATACTTTCCATAAACTGGATGAACCAAATATGGATTAAGCTCACAAAGAGGCTGCAAGACAAAATCTCTTTTGTGCATTTCATGATGTGGTATTTTCAAATCTGGTTCATTAATAACTAAATTATCATACAGCTCAATATCTAGGTCTATAGTTCTTGGTCCCCAGTGAATTTCTCTCGTTCTATGCAAATCAAGTTCAATTTTCTGAAGAAAATGAAGTAGTTCCTCTGGAGATAACATGGTCTTTATAGCGATTGCCCCATTAAGAAAATCATTCTGGTCCACATAGCCATATGGCTTTGTCTTAATCAATGTAGACACATTTACATTTTTATTGAATATGGAATCATTAATGTATTTTACTGCCGTTTCAATATTAGATCTGCAATCACCCATATTAGAACCTACACCAATGTAGGCATTATGCCAGCTTCGTGTTATCACCACAGCCACATTTTCTACATTAAGTCTTATAGGTGCCCATGGTTTATCTACCTGGATTGTCACACTATCCACTAATGGAAATTCGAGTAGAATCCTTCTGGCAATTTCATCACCTAATGACTCAATCAAATTGAATCTTTCCTTTTCTACGATTTCACCAATTAAGTGACATACTTCGCTATAATTTACTGTCTTTTCACAGTTGTCCTCCTTCAATGCATCTGGAGAGTTTACTGTCAGTTTCCCAGAAATAATGAATTTTTGCCCCAGTCTTTTTTCTTCTTCCAACACTCCATGGAATCCAAAGAATTCAAGTTTATTAATTAAAATATCGTATCTCATTTTTCTTCCTTAATTATTTAGTGCAGTTCATAATAGCATCTGCAATCTCTAACGCACGTTTATTACTTCTTACATCATGAACTCTAAAGAAATCACTTCCATAAGTTCTACCTAAAACATTTAAAGCAATAGTTCCTTCGGTTCGCTCTTCCACAGGCAGATTACTGATATTTCCTATAATGGACTTGTTAGAAATACCAAGTAATACAGGATAGCCTAATTCCTTCATACTTTTGATTGCAGGAATTGACCATTTATTTTCTTCCAAATTCTTTGCAAAGCCAACACCTGGATCAAGAATAATATTTTCGTCTTTAATTCCTGCAGTCTTTGCAATAGTGATTCGTTCCTGAATCTGAGGAATAAATGTATTTAAGAACTCTTTTTCACTAGCAGATTCTAGCTTTATTGGATTATTATGCATAACACAAATCGGCACATTATACTTAGCACAAATCTTTGCCATTTTGTGTCCTGGGTCCTCTGGATAATTAAGTCCCCAAATATCATTTATCATATCTGCGCCAGCATTTAATGCGGCTTCTGCTACAGTCCATTTGTATGTATCCACAGAAATTGGAGTATCATAATTCTCCTTAAGTTTTTCAATTACAGGAAGAATTCTGTCTAGCTCTGCCTCTACAGAAATCATAGTATATCCTGGACGTGTGGATTCACCACCGATATCGATAATATCCGCGCCATCCTCAATCATTTGGTTGGCCTGATTGAGTGCTGCATCAACATCCGAATATTTACCGCCATCAGAAAATGAGTCTGGTGTCACATTTAATATTCCCATAATATAGGATTTTCCACAGTTTAAATCAAAATCTCTCTTTCCTATAATCATAATTTATGTTTCTCCTTGAAGTTGTACAATTTCAAAATGTAATTTTTCTTCTTCTTTCCATTTACAGGTATCAATGGCCTGACATTCAAAACACTTTCTAGATATTTGGTCTGCTATTCTAAAGCACTCCTTTAAATCAAGCTGTTTTGTGTTTCTTAATTCCTGTATTTTTGAAATAGAATAACGTCCTCTATGACTACTGATTAATTCCACGATTTTTTCTATCTCTACGGTGTTATATCCGCAATCCGGAAGAATTTTTTTAGCTAGTTGACAGGAAATAGCTTCGTGATTATCTGCCGCTATATCATATCTACCTAAATCATGTAATAGCGCTGCTCCAAAAATAATATTTTCGTCAGCATCGATTCCACTTTCTTTTGTCAATATCATACTAATTTCTGCAACTGTAAAAAAATGATCTAAACCGTGCCTACAATAAATTCTATCCTTTTCTAGCTCGTTTATTTGATTAAGACAGAATTTATAATTGCTGTTCTCAAGTATCTTGTGATACATCATAAAATAGCCTCCATCGCAGAACCCTTTGTCTACAATGGAGGCGTAACTTCGCATCTACGTAGCAGCGGGATGCGACCATAAAACCGCGGACAAACCTTCGTCTAAATGACAACTCCCTGTTCACCTAGCACTTAACGCTCTACAGTCTACTCTGCATTTATTTTCATAGATTATATTCAAAAATATACTAATATACAAGTACTATTAACTGCTGAATATAACACTTGTTTTTATCAATAATACTACAAGAAAAAGTGATGTCGTTCTCTCTTATATATTTTGTCTAAAATCTAGTTATGCATACCGGAAGATTGAGAAAATTTAACCACTGCCCACGAAATATAGCATCTTCTTCGATTGAGGTTGACATAGCTATGATTGGATGATATCATCTATATCGTTGTAAGGAACACTACGACACGCGGAAGTGTCGGAACTGGCAGACGAGCAAGACTAAGGATCTTGTGCTCATTGCGAGCGTGCGGGTTCAAGTCCCGCCTTCCGCATTGGTTGTAGAGGCCTAGAAACATTGAGAAATCAATGTTTCTGGGCTTTCTTTTTTGGAAAAAGGGATTATTTTGAGGGGTTCCCTAAGGGTTCCCTCGCTGCTATCATCCTGTGAGTCCAGTAAATCTCTTACATTTTCTAAGTAGTCTTTCTTTGCAAAGCTGTAGAACTGCAAGTTGGTCTGAATTGAATGTCCTAACATTGCTGCTCTATCTGCAACAGAAATCCCCATTGGTAAAAGTACATTTGAATTAAGTGACATTCTAAGAGCATGGTTGTTGGTTACATGGAAACCTTTTGACTGACATAATCGTCTGAGGAAAGTTTCGTATGCATCCTTCTTAATCCAGTCACCATCTTCATGGCAGAAAATGAATTCTGAATCAATTCCAAGAGCATCCTGCTTATCTTTTATTTCAAGAAGTAAGTTCTTAATTTTCCTAGTAAGTGGAAACTCTCTACCATCCTGAGAAATGCCTTTCTCATTCTTTGTACAAGTGTCATAGTAATAAACTTTTTGTCCGTTCTCTTTAACTGAAAGCTGCTGTGCATGGATATGAATAGATGTAGCTAAAATATCCTCCCATTTGAGGGCACAGAGTTCACCAACACGGACACCTGTTTCAATAGCAAAAAGCGCTGCATAGCCATTAATATAATAGCTTCCCCATTTCTTCTTAGTCATACGATATCTTATTTCATCTTTGATGATATCGATTTCTTCTGGGGAAAGAATCTTATCCTCTGGCTTAGCTTTTCTAGTATCGCAGGACTTCATATAAGGCTTGTTTTTAATCATCTCCACTGGATTAGTAGGGATAATCTTATGAGCGTAAGCATAGCCAAATATGAGGTTAAGAATACCTTTGTAGCTAAAGAATGCCTTTTGCTTTGGATGTTCTCTATTGACCCATTCCTGAGTGTATTGCTTAAGGATTAAGTCATTGACGTTTCTGATATCCTTTGAGGCAAGCTCTTTTGAAATATAGTGTTTAAAATCAACTCTATTCTTTGCGAGAGTGTTTGCCTTCGGATTCTCTGTCACTTCTTTTTCATGCAATGCAGCATTGAAAACAGATTCAATAGAGTAATCCCTGATACCTGTTGTGTAATAAGCAAAAAGCTTTTCCATAAGACCATCATAGGTGACAGCTTTTATCTTTTTACCATCAGGCATCTTGGTGCTGTAATAATCTTTGGGATTATTAGGCGTTGGCTCGTGATGGGCTATCGAACGAGGTAACCCATCAGCTGTAACATGACTGTTTAGTACCAGTCTGTCACGTATAGCTTGTTCTTTTTTTGATATCAATTCTAGTTCATTTCTGACACCGTCTGCGTCTATAATACCCAAGGAGTGCTGTACATTCAAGAACTCCCTTTGGCTTTCAAGTGATTTACGTGCTTTAAAAACTTCTAATACATCTACATTATTTCCCATATTCCCTCCAAATAAAAAAGCACCTGGTAAGGAAAACTCCTTATCAAGTGCTGTGAAATGTTTATAGTTACTGGCTACCCGAAGGCATGAAAAAGACAGCCCGATAAAGGCTGCCTGGTAAGGTGAAACTGTGTAAACTGTAAACAGGTTATTTTAAAACTTTTATTTTCTTATATAAATTTTTATACGTTTTCATCTTTTTACTGTTTAACTGTTTACACTGTTTACAAATATCTAATCAATAAATGGATTTTCATTTTCGTCAATATCAGGTTCAAAGTCTGGTGGATTGATTCTTCTCCAGGCTCTTTGTGTTCCATATTCTTTAAATCTATGGCTTGTCAGCTTTGCGTAGTCGTTCATTTTTTGATCCATGATTTCTGATATTGCGTTTGATTCCCATTGAGCTGCTGTTTCATAGGCTGCATGATTAAGAGCTTCGAGAAAAAGCATTCTAATGCAGACATATTTTGGTTTCTTTTCATCAAGATAGTTCCTTATTGCTGTTTCTATTGGATCTTCAGGCGAATATCTTTCCTGTGCCTTTAAAAGCTCGTCATTTAGCTCCTTCGGAAGCGTAAGAGAATAATCGCCTGATTGATAGATGACCATAATTTCAGCCCATAGCTGTTCGATATAAGCTCTAGAATGAGCTTCATTGTCAAGGATGTGGCACTCAGCGTTTTCCATGTGAACTTCAATAGGAAGGAATCGTCGGTTTCCTGATTTATCCATAGGAAGGAACTGTGATTTATTTGATGTTCCAGCAAATACACACTGTCTTGGATGGTCTACTGCATACTTATCATATGGGGCTCTGTAATTATCGTATTGACGACTTACAAATGACTTTGTTTCTTCAACCATCTTTGAATTCAATACGGCAAGCATTTCGGGCATTTCTATAATCCAGTGCCCTTGTAAGCGCTGAAATGCTCTGTCATCATCAAGTCTTTTGATATCATCAGAGAAGTAAATATCATCCATTGCCAAGAATCTCAGGAAAGTGGATTTACCTGCACCTTGTCCTCCTACCAGGCAAAGCATAAGCTCAAACTTTTTACCTGGTTCAAAGACTCTAGCAATAGCACCAAGCATAAACACCTTAAGTGACTCTGTAGCAAGCTTTGTTTTTTCAACTCCTAAGAAATAGTGAAGCGCATCACCTATGCGACTTTTTCCATCCCATTTAAGAGATAGAAGCTTCTCTCTGATAGGATGATATCTATTTTCCTTTCCAACAACTCTGACAGCTCGCTCAATCATTTTGTCGTTCTTAAGGTGATACATTGTCTCAAGATAAGTTATGATGTTATCTAAATCTGTATCGGAAAAGCTGGGGGATTCCCTATGCCAGCCTAAGTCTTTGCATATATCATATTTCTGACTGAGTTCATTGAACTTAATAGCACCTTTCAATACTGGATCATTTCTAAGAGCGTACTGGCAGTTGTAATTGCTTTGCAGTACCTTTCCTTTTTCATCAACCTCAAGCATTGAAGCTACATCATTGCCTTCATCCTTATCAGGCGGTGTGATTTTGTAGCCCTCGCTTTCAAGTATTGTTGTTATCATTTTGTAGCTATCGTCTGATAGATTAGTTGAGTTCTTCATTTCTTCTCTTAACATTCGCAATCTCTCCTTTGTAAGTGTTTATAAAATCAATCTGCTCATCTCGGTAACCGAAAGTAAGCTCGTCAATCATCCAGTCGATACGGTCTAGATTCATGAGAGCTTCTTCAAAAAGCGGATGGCAGTTATCTAAGCCTTGCTCCATTGTTGGAGCATAGTTTTGTTTGAACATACGAATCTTTTCTCTGTATTCATGCAAAGAAAAAAGAGCATCTCGGACATATAAGTCGAATGCTCTTTGAATCTGATATTCATTATTCTTTTGTAGGATAGTTGGATTTTGTTTAGGTGGCTTTGACGATTGCTTATGTGGGGATAAAAATCCGCAGTCTATGCCAAAATCATTTGCAATTTTAGTGGCTGCAGCAAGTGGTGGCAGACTAAAAAGTTTTCCAACGAAATCAACCACATCACCAGTAGCACCACATCCAAAGCAGTAGTATCTGATATCCACCTTAAGACTTGGTGTCTTATCATTGTGAAATGGACATTGGCACAATCCATTTCTGTTTGGATTCATTCCATAAAAAATGGCTGCATCCTTCACAGATACAGCCGACTTAACTTCTTTAAAAATATTCAATTTTAAGTTCCTCTTATCTTTCTTTATCGCGATTACGTTTTCTTGTTGCAACGTGAACATCTTCTTGTTGCATTCTCATCATTTCTTCTGCCATCTTTTTAATCTGATATGCCTGAACAGCCGTATCATGGCATTTGTCGTAGACAAGCTCAATATCAATTATTCTTTTTTCAAGAGCTACCAATTCATTCTTTAACACTGACCAATTAGGCTTTTGACCACACCAAAAGTTATCAAGCATTCGTTTGGCTAAGTGGTATTGATTCAATTCATTGCTGTGCTCGTCTTTATATTTCTGCTGATTTCTCTTTAACTTAAAAGCGAATTGCTTGTCATAAACGGGCTTGTACTTTTTGTACATTTCCAGATATCTAAAAGCTTTTTTAATATCTTTAATTCGATCATCTATGTGTGAAATATCTGTTGATAATTCATCTGAATCTCTGTAGGCTTTACGAACAAAACTTGTTAGTCCTTCCATGGATGAAATATTGTTTTGAGTCAGAAATAGAATTGTCTTCGCATGAGCTTTTAAATTGTTAGTTTTTCCTTTTCTGCTCCAAGCATTGTCATTTCGCTTGCTATAGTAATCGCTAACAAGCTCTCCAAGTGAAGGAACATAAATCTTTTGCTTATGACAGCTTTTCAAGAAATCAGAAAGCCATTCAAATAAATCCTGTAGGTTAGTTGATAGCTTTGTAATCATTTCATTGAATGCTTTTATCCTTCGATTCTCGTCACCGATTTCAGTCCTTATGCCTTTTGCTTCCATAGCTCTAACGTGTGGGCCTTCATGAACTGTAGGAAGAATATCAAGCCCTTGTTCTGCGTAAGAACGATTATCAATTCTGCAACTAAGCCCTTTGTCCTCAAAAGCTTTATTAAAGATATCTGCATAGGCTTTTCTCCAGACATTTAGCATCTCAGGTGAACCCCAGTCTGTTGTTGGGACCGCATTGAAAGCATATTTACCATTTGGCTTTTTTATACGTTCACCATTTTCATCAATGAGATATTCTCGCCTTTGCTTTTCTCCCCAGGTTCCATCTTTATTGAGTGGTCTGATAGGAATTAACATGTGTACATGAGGATTAGGGATGCCACCATCTCTATCAGGGTTATGAACAGCGTAGTCTACAATCATTCCTTTTGCTAGGAAGTTTTCTTTTATAAATCGTTGAGCTAACTCAAGATTTTCTTCATAGGTTAATTCATTTTGAAGAGCAAAATTGAAATTGTAGCAAAGCTGGGCTTTTGGATGCTTTTCGATTCTTTCGAGTTCGTTGAAAAGTGTTTCTCGGTCACGAAGTCTTTCAGGTGCATAGTCGGGAAGCAAAAGCTCTTTGAAAATGACTCCTTCCTTTTTTGTGTAGTCATGAATCTTTCCATAGTAATCATCATGAATCCTCTCGCCTGTGATGTAAGCATCAGCTGCAGTAGCACTTTGGCCTTTACCACGACTGACCTGTGTAACATGAAAATGATATAGGGCCATTTAGTATTCCTCCTTTACCTTGCAGATGAGTTCTACAACTTTTTTCTTAATAGCTGGAATAGAAAAAAGAGCATCACATAATGCCATGAATTGGTTATCTGTTAGCTCTTTTGTTTCTGGGAGCAATGACTCTATGTGACCTGCCCTGGTGCAAAGTCTGTGAGTTCTTCGCTTACGTTCCTGTTTACTTTGTTGCTTAGCTTTGTTCTCGAGCCTTGTGAGTTCGTGCTGAAATCGCTCACATCTTTTAATTGATTTTTCATAAGATGTAGTAGCTTTCTCTAAATCTCTTCTTGCTTTTGCAAGCTTTGGCGGAGTAACGAAAGTGTTAGCTTCTTCCTGTTCAGTTTGTTTTTCCATAAATTAAACTCCTTTCAAAATTAATAATGTGTAAAGCCACAGCTTTTCGATTGCTTGCAATCCCGGAGCGACAGCGAACGCAAATCGGCGAAGCCAGGAAGACTTTTGCAACGCAAAACGCACATACCTCTTAAAGAGGTATAGAAGTGCGCCCTTACTTAAAAGTAAGGGATTTGAAAAGCACTACGGCGGTGGATTTTCATCCTTCTACTTAGATGATACGGTCAAAAATCTTAAAACTAGCGAATTGTCAACATCTTGCGCAGGATTGAATCGTTAATAAGGAAAAATAGAAATTTGTGTGCAAATCTGCACGCGAATCTAAAAAATTACTCATAAATTTATAGAAACAAGTGTTCTTATTTCTTTAGATAAGGTATAATAGTTACATTGATTTTTGAGGGAGAAATTGTTATGTCAGAGTATTTACCAGGAAACATTTGTGAAAGACTTAGAGAACTTCGTGAGGCTAGAGGGCTAGACATTCAAGACGTGGCAGAAATAATCGGCATTCATAGAACTACTTACGGAAGAATTGAAAGCGGTACTGCTTCACTTAGTAGCGAGGGATTGATGCTGTTGTCGAAGTATTATGACGTGCCAGCAGATTATATTCTTGGAATTGTTGATGTTCCTGATAAAACATATTTTGAAATTCGTGAACTTGGTCTTTCAGTTGAAGCAGCCAAGAATCTTTATTCTGGAAAGATCGACCCACGTGTTATCAATTTATTATTAATTAATGATAAATTTGCAGATGCCATAAAAATGATGTCTGTTTATTTTTCTGGTGAAATGTCAGAAATGATTAAGGCTACAAA
Organism: Pseudobutyrivibrio sp. ACV-2; assembly: GCF_900107545.1. GTDB lineage: Bacteria > Bacillota > Clostridia > Lachnospirales > Lachnospiraceae > Pseudobutyrivibrio. Next base: position 23,582 of record NZ_FNQZ01000024.1, read on the forward strand.
CTGCGTGAAGGATTTTTCATATTCGTTGATTAATGATTTGATGAACAATGGTGATATTCCAAATGATTCTGAAATGGATGATTTAAAAACTTCAATCAGAGTATCTAAGGAGTCTCCTAATAGTTTTGAAATAGAAACAATAAAAAGTAGATTTATGCAGGCGGTTAAAGAAGTCAAAGAACAGGTTGATGCTGAGACAGAAAAATATCGTGAAGAACGACAGCTTCTAAATAAGGAAATAGCTAAAAACGTCAGAATTGAAATGAAAAAGATACAATATGGGCGTACTCTCCCAGAAGCTCAACGTAAGAAAAAAATAGTTAATGCTATAAAGGATTCAATGGCTATAGATCCAAACATGACACCAGAAATGATTAAAGAATTAACACCTGTCATTGAACAATCGGTAGAGACTTATGCCAAGTATGGAAAAAACTAGCAATCACGATTTACGACAGGATAAAAGAAATAGATTTCTCTGCCAACAAATACAACACAATAATTCTTTAGCAGCTAATAACCTTGTTCGAGAAAACGAGGGGCTGATAAAAAGACTTGCCATGAGTGTTGAAGTCGCCTATGAACTTGATGAAACTCATTATAGTGGAATTGACATTGAAGACTTAATTCAAGAAGGCAGAATTGCTATGCTAAAAGCTGCCAATGAATTTGATTTAGATTCTGATGCTAGATTTTCGACTTTTGCATTTATCGTAATGAGAAATGCTATGGCTGATTTGTGCAGAAAAAGCCTTAATGTTTACGAAAAGAAAATGATAGATAAAGGCTATACAAGAATTCAGCTTGATGCTCATCCTATTGATGAAGACGGTGTTGATGTAGAAGAAACTCTTACATTAGATGGACGTGACCCTACCGGTAACACTGCTGTTCACTGGGTTATGGTTCGCAAGCTGATAAACAGATTGGTTGGACTTACCCCACGACAAAGAAGACTTTTAATATTTCATTATGGAATAGGGTTTGGTGACGACAGAACCTTAGAAGAAACAGCCGAACACTTTCATCTCAGCCAAAAGTTTGCTGAGGATATCGAAGCTGATGCTATTAAAGAGCTTAAGCGTGGGATGAATGATGGGAAAATATTGTAATAAATATGTTTGCAGACATAGTCTGCTAAAAGTAGAAAGGTGGATTTACAAATATGTCTAATGATATTACTTCTAGTATGAGCTTATTATTCGAAAGAACTGATAAATTAATCACCAATTCACGAAATGCAATCGGTTCAATTGCAAACATGCTAACTGTTTATACTAATTTTCAAATCGGAAAATATATAGTTGAAGAAGAACAAAATGGTGATGATCGAGCTAGTTATGGTGCTAAGGTTCTAGATTCTTTATCTGATTACTTGACAGCAAAATATGGACGCGGCTTTTCACGTAGTAACGTTGCCGGTATGAGACAATTTTATCTTACGTACAAAGACCGTGATTCCCAAATTGTCCAATCGTCGATTGGACAATTACCAGATTTGCAAAATAGTGGCATTGTCCAGTCAGCGATTGGACAATTGACAATAAAAGAAAATTGGCCTTTTAAGCTTAGTTGGACTCATTATCAAGTACTTATGCGAATTGATGATGCAAATGAACGATCTTTTTATGAGCAAGAAGCTTTTAATTCAGCATGGAGTGTAAAAACTCTAAAACGACAATACAATTCTAGTCTTTATGAACGTATAGCGCTAAGTAGAGATAAAAATGAAGTTTTACGCTTAGCAAATGAAGGTAATATCCCATATAAGCCAGAAGATATTCTTCATACTCCTTACGTTCTAGAGTTCTCGGGCCTAGAAGATAAACCGGTATATCATGAGAGCGATTTAGAAAATGCCGTACTAAGCAAGATGCAGGACTTTATGTTGGAGTTAGGCAAAGGATTTCTTTTTGAGAAAAGACAGCGACGATTTGTCTTTAATGAAAAAAATTATTATTTGGATTTGGTTCTATATAACAGGTATCTACATTGTTACGTTTTGATAGATTTTAAAGTTGATGAGCTTACACATCAAGATTTAGGTCAAATGCAGATGTATGTAAATTATTATGATAGATATGAAAAAACAGAGACTGAACGACCTACCATAGGCATACTTATGTGCAAAGAAAGTGATCAAGAATTGGTAGAATTAACATTACCTGAAAATAGTAATATTTATGCGCAAGAATACAAGCTTTACTTACCTGACAAGAAACTATTACAAGAAAAGCTTAGAGAATGGATTGAGGAAGAAGAAAACTTAGCATAGATGCAGTTATATTGGGGGAAATTATGTTAAACAAAGAAAATGCAAAACAATACATACTAAAAAATGCAAGACCACTGGAATTATCATTATATAAATTCTTTTATGAAAATGGTGACAAAGCTTCTGTTTTACAAGAATTACAGAAATTTCAAAATCCAGATGGTGGCTTCGGTCACGGCATCGAGGCTGATAATTGGAATCCAAATTCTAATCCAATAGCTACAAATGATGCCATAATAACGTTGCACCGAATTGATTCACTTGATTCTGATTTAGGAATTGTAAAAGATATTGTGCGCTATCTTTCCTCGCATGATTCATTTGATGAAGATAAAAGACGTTGGCTTTTTGCCATAGAAAGTAATAAAGATTATCCTCATGCTATTTGGTGGAATAAAGATGGCGATGGTATCAGCCACTTTAATCCAACAGTTTCATTGGCTGCTTTTATGATATGTTTCGGCGATGCTAAGGACAAAGAATTCTATGCGCAAATTGTCAGGGATGCTTTTGAAGCTATAGTTGATTTAAAGGAATTTGGAGATGAATTGAAGTGTTACATGCTAGCGCATGTGTTACTTACCAGAGATAATATTAATGATGTAATTAATCTTAATGATACAAAAAATGCTATAGAAAATAAGTTAAAAGAAATCATTTGTGATGATACTTCAAAATATGGTGTTGAATACGTTCCTACTCCATCAGATTTCTTTATTGGAATTTATAATGAATTCTTAATAGAAGATATAAAGCCCCTTATTGCCGCAGAAAAGGATATATTAGAGCATCTTCAAAAAGACGATGGAGGATTTGATATATCGTGGCAATGGTACACAGACTATCCTGAATTTGAGACAGCTAGGAAATGGTGGAGACCTAGGATAACACTAGATAAATTGATTTTTGAGACATATGTATAGAAGGTGATGACTGAAATGGAAAAATTATTAGACTACTTTGTTGAAAACTCAAAAGAAATATTGAAAGACAATCTCGTTGGAATTTATTTACATGGTTCCGCTGTGATGGGATGCTTTAATCCAGATAAAAGTGATTTGGATTTGATTATAGTGGTAAAAGAATCTATAGAAGATGCCGTGAAAAAGCAATTTTTGGATATGGTTATTGAACTCAATAAATCAGCTCCTGCAAAAGGAATTGAAATGAGTATTGTTACTAGGGATGTGTGCAAGCCTTTTGTTTATCCGACACCATTTGATTTACATTTTTCCATAGGAACTCTAGATTGGTATAAATCAAATCATAATGATTATATTCAAAAGATGAAGGGTACTGATAAGGACTTAGCAGCTCACTTTACAATCATTACTAACAGAGGTAAGTGCCTATACGGTTTGTCAATTGATGAAGTGTTTGCGCCTGTGCCTAGAGAAGATTATTTGGATTCAATATGGGAAGACATAGTTGATGCCGAGGATGATATTCTTGAAAATACAATGTATATCGTTCTTAATCTTACAAGAGTGTTAGCCTACAAGAAAGAGGGATTGGTACTTTCAAAAAAGGAAGGTGGAGAATGGGCACTTAACCATATTCCAACAGAGTTTCATGTACTGATATTGGCAGCATTAGATGAATATATCCACAATGAAGCTGTTACTTATGATGAAACGCTTGCTCAAAAATACTCTGCTTATATGCTTGAAGAAATTCAAAAGTCCTGCGAGATAATTGGAACTACCGTAAAAGGGCATATCGACCGTCCATTAGGTTCTACTCATCCCAATTATCCAGGCATGATTTATCCAATTAACTATGGGTATGTTGATGGTGTTTTTGCTGCTGATGGTGAAGAACAGGATGTTTATGTTTTTGGTATAAACGAGCCTTTAAAGACATTTGAAGGAAAAGTCATTGCTGTTTATCACAGGATTAATGATAATGAAGACAAATGGATCGTATCGTTAGATGGTAAAGATTATTCTAACGAAGAAATCTTATCTACGATTGATTTTCAGGAACGATATTTTAAAGGGGAACTTTTGAGATAACATAAGCATGAAAACTAAAAAATGAGTAATATATGGGTGGAGGTGTTACTATGACAGGAACGATTATCTATCTAGTAATTTCTTTCTTGGTATCATTAGTATTTGTGATTCTAGGTATAAGACAAGTTCATTCAAAAGAGCCAGTAGGTATAAACACTGGAGAAAAGCCTCCTAAGGCAGAAGAACTGATTAGCGTTACAGAATGGAATCATAAATATGGTAGAAATTTTATTGTATATGGATGCTTATTATTTTTAACGTTGGTTTTGTTTGGAATATCACAAATAATGATTGATAATACTAAGCTATCATTAATCCTATTTGCTGTGGCAATAATTGGCGAAATAGCTTGGCTTGAGATAGACCACATCCTTCTTAAGAAAAAGCTTATTATAAACGATGTTGCATAAACATTTTCAAAAATTTATGATGGATACATAAATTACAGGAAAGTGAGGTGTTTAATTATGATGAATAGCAAGAAAAATACAAAATCTGAATATCTATTGAAAACCTCGGCATTTCTAAAATAAGAATTCTACTGTACCGTGATTTATTAGCCACGGTATTGTTTGCCAATCCTTCATAAGATATTCATACAAGACTTTTGTTACCAATCAATTATTTGAATTTTATGGAGGAATCTTATGATTAATCTTAGAAAAATCTCAGAAGAAAATTTTATTGATGCATTTAATCTTAAGTTGGGACATGATCAGGACAAGTTCGTTTCCCATCCAATTCGAAGTCTGGCACAGGCTTATGTTTATAGAGACCAATGTCAGCCATTTGGAATTTATGATGATGACATTATGGTTGGATATGTTATGGTAATTTATGATGATGACATTCTAGAATACAATATCTGGCATATGATGATTGATGAAAAGCATCAAGGAAAAGGTTTTGGGAAAGCAGCTCTTGAGCAGATTCTAGCATATATAAGCACAAAGCCATTTGGAAATTCGATTAGAGTTACACTAACTTGCAATAAAGATAACAAGACTGCACTGGCATTGTATCGAAATATAGGTTTTATAGAGACAGGTGTGGTAGACGATGATGAAATTGAGCTTACACTAGATATATCTAAGTAACATATACATTAAATATCGTTGTAGTATACCGTATTCTGGGTGAACTTCAAGGGTTCCCTAAGGGGTTCCCTTTCGGGAGACGGTGTCAGAACCTCCTTTCTTAGCAGGTTTCTGGACTGACAGAACTGTTCAAGTCCCGCCTTCCGCATTGGTTAATAATCAGAGTAAAGCCCTTTAAATTCAGTGTTTAAAGGGCTTTTATTTTTTGCAAATTTCTAAAATTAGCTAGTTTTTAGGACAACTGAGGGACAACCACCCTCCAGCTTGCTTAAAGTATCATCTTCTGCATCAATTTGTGCGTATGAATAATGTCTCAGCTTAGTTTCAACACTATGCCCCAACAGCTCTGCTCTCTTAGTAAGAGACACATTATTAGGAATGAATACATTAGAGTTTAGACTCATCCTAAATGCATGGTTATTAGTAATTGAAATATCCTCCGTTTCTTCACTTTTCTTTGCTTGGCTAAGCTGTATCAGAATAAGCTGGGCCGTCAAGGATGACTCCTGTCACTTGCGAAGTCCTTGATGGCACAGGTTATCCTGATACAATAGAAAGCCACAAAGAATAATTACTTATATTTTTTTCTTCAATTCATTGTATTTACCTCTTTTTCCGTATTTTTTGTTTTCTCACTAACAGTGCGCAGCTTTTGCGATTCCTTTAATCTCAAGGTTTTGGGCTTGCCCAACTTTTTCATGGGAATGTAATTTCCATGAAAAAAAGGACATTTGTCTATGCTTGCAAGGAACAAACGGACCCCAATTTTGATAGGCTAACCTATATATAAAATGGCCCAAAAATCTAGAAATGGTACACATAAGATTAAATTTTCCAATAATTGGCATTAATGGAGCGTTAATTGAAGTTAATGGAAAAACCAAAAACAGAGGAAAGAATGAGCCTTTCCAATATTATTGATTATCGCTACGTTATTCGTAATTATTGGAAAAATTAGATTCAGGCTTCATAGGATTAAAATTGATGTATTCTCCAATAAAGATGCTACTTATTTGTTCAAATTGTCCATTAACAATCTAGATTTTAATCTCGATATCTAAGTGTAAGAATTTTTATTAGGCTAAGGATGCGCTTATTTCAACGGAATGAAGTTGGAATAGGCGCTTTTTTAGTGGGAAGGAGGTTATATGAACGTAAGCACAGTAGTCGCGTCGCCAATATACTCGTACAGTGTATTGATGAATACGCCAAAGACAAGTACGGAAGTACTATCAGAAACATTTGGAAGCGTGAATGATGAAGCTTTGTCAGATGAGGAAAAAAAGCTTTCATTAATTGCTCAAGCAATGAATAAAGCTTTGCAGGATCAAAACAGTGCTGCGAGTCGCGCTGGAGAGATTGAGAACTTTTCTTTTGAAGGTTTATCTGAGGATCGAAAGTTTCTTGGAATGACTTCATATCCTGTTTCCAAAGCTGAAAGTAACATTGTTGTAGCTTATGAAGCAGAAGAATCCACTGAAGAAGATCCGATTGTTCAAATTACAATGAATGATTTGGATGGTGAAGAGAAAACATTTGATATTCATATTAATGAGGTCGACCCAACTTCTGCAACTGATATGGAAATGTTTGCATTTCTATCATATCAAGATTCTATCGGCAATAAAGTTGAGGGAGC
>NZ_FNQZ01000023.1 GCF_900107545.1 Pseudobutyrivibrio sp. ACV-2
TTTCTAAATGAAATCGGAATAATTTCATCAATGTCGATATAGGTCTCTAATAGAGAAAGAAAAGCAGGTTTGTCATTTTCAAATTTATCTTGGCAATCTTGAAAAATATCAGCCAAAGAAAGCTGTTTATATGGTATCATAGATGTCAGAATAACTCCTTTCTTGGGTGTGTATGATAGTTTCTTTGAACAACTCTATTATACCATATCCAGTGAGGGGTTATTCTTTTTTAGTTAAGTGAAAATGCCGTATTTATGCGGCTTCTGGCGTTTCGCAAACGCCTAAATATTCAAGATAATGGGAGGTTATATGGAAACCTGGTTTTACGTAGTGGAGAGTATTGATGGTGATTATGCCAATTTAAAGAGAACTGATATTGACTCAGATGAGCTCAAATTAGTAGCTCGTGCCTTGCTACCTGCAGATATAGAAGAGGGTAGTAAGTTGAAATATGAACTGATGCAATATTTTCTAATCTAGGGGAGGATAGCAAATGAGCAGATTAAAAACACTTCGTGAATACGTAGATAAAGAACTAAATCTTTTGGAAGAAGAGAAGCGCACCAGTGCTACAGCACATCTTTACGGTGTATCTCTTGCAGCCACAATTTTAGCAAAGAAGCGTGGGCTAAATGAAGAACTTGCAGCAATGGCAGCAATGCTTCACGATATGCATGCATATAAGAGTGGCTCATATGATGATCATGCACATTTAGGCGCTGATTTGGCTAGAAAGATTCTTGATGAATTAGCTATAACTTCTGTAGAAGAAACAGATACTATTTGCTCTGCAATATATCATCATGATGACAAACTAGTAATTGATTCGCCTATGGATGAACTTCTTAAAGATGCTGATGTAATCGACCATTGCTTTAAAGATTCATCTAAGCCTATCAAGGAAAAAGAGCAAAAGAGATACGAAAACCTTTGTAAAGAATTGGATTTGTAGAAACGATATTGGGGAGGTCTAACATGTGGTTTGTATTTGCTATAAGCAAAAAGAACTGGATTTTCCTAATATTATCGGTCTTGGCTACTGGTTCATCATGGCTATGCTACTACAAGGCTTTACAGCTTGGTGATGCATCTATGTTCCGGAAGAATATGGCTTCGGCTACATAAAGACCCTTGCAGAAAACTTCTATGGAGTAGAGGATGTAGAGCTTATTAAAGCTGTGGGATTAGATATTTATGAAGCTGACGCAAGTGCTATTATTAACGAAGCACTTGCGCAAATTGAGAAAATTAGCTAAAGTGCTTTTCTGCAAAGCCCATAGGTTGGACACATTCAAGGGTTCCAACATAATTATGGTCCTTGTCGCGGACGGCCATGTATCGTATTAGTACGGCCTGGTCGTCGCGGCTGCTCCAAATCTCGATGCAATCTCTGGTGCCGGCTTTGAAATCAGCAATGATAGAGCGAACCATTGGATCAAATTTAGGAGGATGACAGGTATAAACTTCTCTATCAAGAGCTGTGAGGGGACGCTTGAAAAGTTTCATATCATCACCGTCATTAAAATATTTATTAACATCATTTTCATCAACAAATGTAAGCTCAATAGGAATAGTGTTAAGCATCGCATCCAATTGGTATGGAGTAAGCTGACCTGATGGGAGGTTAATCATATCCCCAGTCTGAGGTAAGTCTCTAACATTTTTCTTTGGAGTAGCTTTCCCCCACAGAGGGCGTTTTCCAATAAGGCAAGGCTTATAGTCGTTGAAATCTCTAGCAATATCAGACCATTCTTCTTCAGAAAAATTCTTAGCGCAAAGTGGGAAGAGTATGTTTTCTTCCTTATAAATCATTTCTTCAGCTCTTGTCACAACTGCATCAAGTCGATTATTCCAATCAGTATCCTCTAAAAGTGAAGGGAAATCTTTTGCACTATTAGAGAGAACTTTCATTTCATCACGAATTTCATCATCTACTGACCACATTACATCTGAAGGTCCTACAAAATGATACTTAAGCTTAAGAAGAGGATAGAGCAAGTCACCCTTTTCTGCATAATGAATAGCTAATTCTCTGGCTTTATCCAATGTTTCGATGAGATTTTCGCGACTTTCCATAGCACTTCTTAATTCTTTAAGAGCATCTGAAATAGCCTCATTTTCAAGTGAAAATACATTTAAAGGGTGGTTTTCAATCTTTTTGAGGACATTATACTGTTCATCAGCACCATCTTGTCTCTTTAATGGAGCTGCCTTTACCTTTGACCCGATACCCATACCATAGCTTTCGTTTTTTAAAGTTTCAGCTACAGCTTTTTCAGCATTAGCAATTTTTTCAGCCTTAGTGGCACCATGGAAAAGAGCAGAATGGACATCACAAAGCTTTTGAACCTCTGTCACAGGAGTTCCGCTGCTTATGAGAGCCTGTTCAGCTTTTGCAATTTCTCCAGCTTCAACCTCAGAAAAATTCTTTACGAAATCTTTCTTAACAGATTCTAAATCTTCACCATTGCTAAGTCTTTCAATGTATGATTTGAGTAAAGCTGTTCTATCATCAAGGGTGTCTCCCGTATCAGCTTGTCTATCCGCTAGTTTCTTATCAAGGGATTTCTGGTCGAAATCTGGCATTTTTCCTTCTAAAACAAAACCATTATTTTTAAGGGCCAGCACAACATCAATCATATCAATGCCTTTAACAATGGCACCCTTTGGGATGGTCATTACACGTCCAATAGTATTTAGCTTTGTCTTATTTGTAATATCTTTAAAACCTAGATTATCCATAATCTGTACAAGCTCTGGATATTCTGTACATAGCTCATATACACTTTTTTTTAAATCAATTCTCTTCTCCATGTTTTCCTTCCTTTACGATAAACATATCTTTCTCGAGTGGTTCTAATCCATATAATAATTGAATAAGACTTATGGAGAAGTTGCATTTGCAACTATTTAGCACCATCATGGTCAATTTCCATTTGAAATTCCTTATCTGTGGGAAATTCATCAGCTGTTAGTGCAAAATCTATCAGGTGCTTGATTACTTGTTTCCTACCAGCTTCTATAGGAAATTTTTCTATTAGTTGTGGGCGAAGCTTTCCAAGTTGCTCGTTTATTTCTCCAAGTTTTGGTGTTAAAAGCTTCTTCTCGTGATCTCTTAGCATCTGTGTAATGACTGGGCTATTTCCTGAACTTGAGAAAGCTCCAACGAGATTTTGTTCCTTTAAATAGGATGGGAAAATAAAGCTGCAGAGTTGGCTACAATCCACAACATTTACAGGTATTTTCTCTGTCTTGCACAGGGAGGATATCTGTGAATTTAGAGTATTATCTGAAGTAGCTGCTACTACAAGCGTCTTATCTTTTAAATCAGTTGGTGAAAACTCTCTTTCCTCTAAAAATATACGGTCCACGCTCTTTGCAAGGGCTCTGATTTCATCATTTATGTCTTCGGCCACTACATATACGTATGCCTCAAAATCTAATAATACTTTAATTTTTCTATATGCAACATTGCCACCACCTACAACTAAGCATTTACTGTCCGTTAGATTTACAAACATTGGAAAATACGCCATATTTTCCCCTCCTCACGAGATTTATGAAATCATTTTAGCTAATTTTGATTTGTTGCTCAATGACAATTGAGGTTGCGGGTGAAAGAATTATGTGTTATTTTAAGTGTGATTTAAGTCACGCCACAGGAGGATTGTAATATGAAATTGAATACCAGAGAGCTGACAATTACAGGATTATTTGCAGCTCTTATTATAATTGGAGCGTTTCTAAAGATTGACATACCATTACCACTTTATACCATGCATTTCACATTACAGTGGTTTTTCGTTATGATGGCGGGCTTTTTGCTTGGATCGAGACTTGGAGGGCTCAGTGTAGTAGTGTATTTACTATTAGGTCTCTGCGGACTTCCTGTATTTGCATCAGGTGGAGGAATTGGATATATATTGCGACCAACATTTGGTTTCTTGTTGGGATTTGTATTTGCAGCCTATGTGATTGGCTATATGACGGAGAGAATGAATAATTCAAAACGCTGGCAATACATTATCCCTGCAACTGTTGGATTATTTGTCTATTATGGAGTTGGCGCAATATATTTTTATTTTATGAAGAATTTGTATGTAGGTGAAACAGTATCGTTCACTGTAGTGGTTGTTCAATACTGCTTAATCACCATAATTCCAGATTTTATTCTTTGTGTTCTTGCGGCTGGATTTGCTGTACAACTGCGACCTGTTTTTGGTCGAATCGGTTTGGCAAGGGGGTAATCAAATGCTGATTAAAATTGGTACCAGGGGATCAAAGCTTGCCTTAGTGCAGACTAATTATGTTTGCGATACATTGAAAAAAGCATTCCCTGAGCATCAATATGAAATTGTTGTTATTAAGACAACAGGCGATATGGATTTAACTAAGCCTTTGGATCAAATTGGTTCTAAAGGTTTATTTGTAGATGAAATTGAAAAGGCTCTTTTGAACAATGAAATACAGCTTGCGGTACATTCGATGAAGGATATGCCCGCTAAACCATCTGAGGGATTGGTATTTGCAAAGTCTTGGTTAAGAGAAGATCCTAGAGATGTTCTTATACTAAAATGTTGTCATAAATTATCAGATTTACCAATAGGCTCAAATATTGCTACTGGCAGCAAGAGACGTTCCTATCAATTGTTAAAACTTAGGCCAGACTTACACATCTTTCCTATTAGGGGAAATATTGATACTAGAATCAGAAAGCTTCATGAGGGACTTGAAGATGGAACTCAATTGGATGGAATAGTTTTGGCAGCTGCCGGTCTTCATAGGTTAAATATAAACACCGATACTTGCTATTATTTTACTCCAGATGAAATGATTCCAGCTCCTGCCCAAGGGACATTGGGTATCGAACTTAATGCAAATAACCATGAATTGTTAGAAATGGTAAATGCTTTGAGCGACGAAGATGCAGAGAAAGTTACATTTTTGGAGAGAGGCTTTCTTGATAGGATTGGCGGTGACTGCCATCTTCCTATAGGTGCCTACGCATACAAGGAAAATGGGAACTTCGTGTTAAAAACGGTTTTTGGAAATGCGACAGGTGAAAAGCTTGCTTTTTCCGAAGTTTCGGGTGCAAAAGCCGAAATAGATTTGATAGAGAAAGCTGTCATCGATATTAGAAGACAGTTGGAGGATTTATAATGAATTCTTTAGGAAAGGTTGTTCTTGTTGGCGCAGGTCCTGGAGACATGGGACTTATGACAATCAGGGGGCAGGAATATCTTGAGAAAGCTGATTGCATCATATATGACAGATTACTAAACCCGAGGTTGCTTTCAATTGCACCAGCAAACTGTGAAAAGATATTTGTTGGTAAGGCAAACCATTTACATACTGTCCCACAGGACAAAATCAACGAGCTTTTGTATGAAAAAGCCTGCAAGTACAAATTGGTTGTTCGTCTTAAGGGTGGAGATCCTTATGTCTTTGGACGAGGTGGTGAGGAAGCCCTTTACTTGATTGATAAAGGCGTTCAAGTGGACGTCGTTCCTGGCGTAAGTTCTTCCATAGCTGCTCTTGCCGCCGCAGGTATTCCTGTTACTCATAGAGGCGTTTCAAAAGGTTTTCAGGTTATCACCGCCCATAGTAAGAAAGATGCGCTAGCCGATATTGATTACTTGAAGCTTACTGATGAGACAGTGACTTATATATTTTTGATGGGACTTTCTCATGTAGGTGAAATTGCAAGGGGATTAATCGCTGCCGGCAGAGACGCCGAAACCAAAGTAGCTGTTATATCTAATGGAACTACTAATCACCAAAAGAAGGTAGTAGCAACACTAAATGACATAGATGAAGCAGTTGCTGTTGCACGCATCGATTCCCCTGCGATTATTGTGGTAGGAGAAGTTGCTAAATTAGAAAAAGAACTTAATTTTTTTGAGCAACGACCTTTATTTGGCAAAAAAATATTCTTGCCTGTTATTAGGGGGTTCGACTACACCCTTGGTAATCCGAGAAAGAGTTTTTTCGAAAACGAACTAGAATCAAAATTAATTGAATTTGGAGCTGAGGTTATCACCGCTTGTTCTGGCGCTATTAAGCCAATAGAATGCGATTTGAAATTTCTGACTGAACTCAAGGAGAATGCTTTTATAGTATTTACTAGCGCCAATGGAGTTAAGGCATTCTTCTGGAATCTATTTGAAGAAAACAATCTTGATTCGAGAGCGATATCAAACGTGAAATTCGCCTGCATTGGACAAAAGACCGCATCGACACTTAAGGAATTTGGATTTAATTCAGATATTATTTCTGAAAAGCAAACTGGTGAGGATTTGGCATTGGCTTTAAATGGTAGACTTGATTCTTCCTCAGAGACTTATTGGTTCTGCCAGAAGAATACTTCTGAACTATTTGAGAAGAACATAGACAGCAAAATAAAGCTGAATAAGATTGTATGCTATGAAAATAAGCAGCTTGAGTACGATAACTCTGAAGATATGAAAGAAAAAATCTCAACTTGTGAAATGGCTATATTTACAAGCGGTAGTAATGCAACTTTTGCTATTGAACAATTTGGAAATAATGTGCCAAAGAAAATCATTTCAATTGGTCCAGCTTGCAGCAAGACAATTATTAATTTGGGATATGAAGTTTATAAAGAGGCAGAGATTTCATCCTACGATGGAATAATGGAGCTTTTACTATGAATTCAGAGAAAAGAGTAGAGAGAGGATTATTAAATCTTCTTAGTGAGAAGAGCAGAAAAGAACTTCTTGATGTGGGTAAGGTTATAACTTTGAGAAAAGGCGAAATCTTATTTGCAGAGAGGGAAGAAGTCAAGTGCATGTATATTATCCTTGATGGATTTGTGGCGCTATACCGCAACAGTAGATATGGTGAAATCAAGATAATTTTCATTTGTACCAATGGTGAGGTTTTAAATGAAGTTGTTCTGCAAGACAAGAAGACCAGCATCTGTACGAAGGCCCTTGCAGATACCCAATTACTATGTGTGCATCGAAGCGAGCTCTATAAACTTATGGCAAATAATACAGAGTTGTCTCGAGAAATTTTTGATTCCTTGGCTAGAAAAACAAGAAGACTTTATCACCAGGTTGGAAATGCCAACGGAACATACCCTATTGAGAAACGTTTGGCGGCTAAAATATGGAAGCTTGCTCGTGACTATGGCAATTCCACTCCAGAAGGTGTGCAGATTAGCTTTGAGTTAACGGTAACATTTCTTGCAAATATGCTTGGTGCTAAGCGAGAGACGGTCTCTAGGATTATTTCATCATGGAAAAAAGATGAGATTGTTATTCATGAGAACGGCTTTCTTACTGTAATTGATATGAAAAGTTTAAAAGAAATTTCACAATAAGTGTGATATATATCACAGACAATGTAACAGCCCTACTTGATAATAAATATCAAGAAGGGCTTTTTTACATCATGGATTGTCAAAAAATTAACGTACTTTCAATCAGCAATTATTGTAAAAGGAGAAAAATATGGGATACAAGTTTTCCAAAGAAGAAATGGCATCCATTTTTTCAAAACTGGCAGTGGATTACGATGTATTTGCACCTGTAGTTAAAAAAGGGGATGGTACCTTTTCTGACGTAGATGTGGTGCGATACGACAAGGTTTCAAGTTTAGATGAAATCGAGTTTAAGAAAAAATCCGATTATTCATTTAAAGAGGCGCTTTTGCCAATCAATGAGACTATTTTTTATTTTACTGAGGACGAAACAACAGTTCCAAAGGGACCTGCAAAGGAGCGATTGGTATTCTTACGTGCATGTGATTTAAATGCAGTAAAAAGACTGGATCAGATTTATTTAAAGAATGGTTTTGAAGATTTTTATTACAAGAGAACCCGAGAGATGACTAAGTTTGTTCTTATGGGTTGCAAGGAGTCTTGCACTTCAGGATTCTGTGTAAGCATGGGAACAAATACTACTGACGAATACGATCTGTATCTTAAGCTTGATGGTGATAATGCCTATGTAGAAGCCAAGGATGAGAAACTAGCAGAGGCATTTAAGTCAGGCAACGAAGAAGCAGTTTCTCCAGATTTTGTTTCTGAGAATCCAACAAAGGTTACACTTCCTAAGAACATCACACCAGAGACCATGAAGTCTGAGTTGTTCAAGGAATACGGCAACCGTTGCATTAACTGTGGTCGGTGCAACTTCGTGTGCCCAACCTGCACATGCTTTACAATGCAAGATATTTTCTATAAGGATAATGAGAAAAACGGAGAGCGTAGAAGAGTTTGGGCTAGCTGCCAGGTAGATGGATATACAGAAATCGCCGGTGGACATGGCTTTAGAAGTGATAATGCAGATAGAATGCGATTCAAGGTCATGCACAAGATTCACGATTTTGAGAAACGATTTGGATATCATATGTGCGTAGGCTGTGGACGTTGTGACGACGTATGCCCAGAGTACATTTCATATTCTAATTTAGTTAATCGTCTTGGAAAGGAGTGTGAATAAAATGAAGAATGAATATATACCACAGCTTTCCGAGATAAAAGAAGTAATTAAGCATACAGATTTAGAGTATACCTTCAGAATGGCGTTTGACGGCGAGGTCAAGCCAGGACAGTTCTTTGAGATTTCTATTCCAAAATACGGAGAGGCACCTATTTCTGTTTCCGGAATTGGAGATGGTCTTGTAGACTTTACAATCCGCCGTGTAGGAAAGGTTACCGACGAAGTATTTGAGAATTATGTTGGAGATAAGCTTTTCATCCGTGGACCATATGGTAATGGTTTTGACATCAATAATTATAAGGGCAAGGAAATAGTAATCATTGGTGGTGGAACTGGTGTATCGCCTATGCGAGGAGTTATCCAGCATTTTGCAAAGAATCCTACTGATGCTGTAAGCACTACTGTTATTGCTGGTTTCAAATCTCCTGATGATGTTCTTTTCAAGAAAGATTTTGAGGAATGGTCAAAGACTATCAATGTTATCAAGACCGTTGATAATGCTCCAGAAGAATATGATGGACCAACTGGTATGGTTACAAAATATATTCCTGATCTTAAATTTCAAGATATTAAAAATGCAGTGTTTATCTGTGTTGGACCACCAATCATGATTAAGTTTACTATCATGGAAATCCAAAAACTCGGTGTTGCTGATGAACAGATTTGGACAAGTTATGAGCGTAAAATGTGCTGCGGACTAGGTAAGTGTGGACATTGCAAGATGGATGATAAATATGTTTGCCTTGATGGTCCAGTATTTAACTATACTGAGGCCAAGGAACTTTTTGATTAAGAGAAAGGAGTATAAGGTATGTCATTAGATATTAATACAAAAAAAGCTAAGAAAAATGCTTGGCGAATAACCAAAGAACGTGGCATCGGTGCTTCTAGAATCAGAGTTCCAGGCGGATACTGTGATGCAGAAGTCCTTGGCATGGTTCAGGAAATCGCCCAGACATATGGAAATGGTTATGTTCATTTGACTACACGTCAGGGATTCGAAATTGAAGGAATCCATCTTGAGGATATGGAGGAAGTTAACAAAAAGCTTCAGCCTATTATCGAGAAGGTGGGAATCAACCAGAACGGTGAGGATAAAGATAAGGGCTATAGTGCTTCAGGTACAAGAAATGTATCAGCATGCATAGGCAATAATGTATGTCCTTTTGCAAACTACAATACATCAAATTTAGCTAGAAGAATTGATAAGGAAATCTTCCCTAATGATTTGCACTTCAAGGTAGCTTGTACAGGATGTTCTAACGATTGTGCAAAGGTTAGAATGCACGACTTTGGTATTATCGGTCAGACAATGCCACAGTATGATCCAATGCGCTGTGTTAGTTGTAATGCTTGCGTAAAGGGCTGCCAGTCACTTTCTGTTGGTGCTCTTCGTATGGAAAATTATAAAATTGTCCGCGATACAGAAAAGTGTATCGGCTGTGGTGTCTGCGTTACAAAGTGTCCTACAAGAGCTTGGACTCGTTCAGAAAAGAAGTACTATAAGCTTACAATCATGGGACGTACAGGTAAAAAGAATCCTCGCTTAGGCAAGGACTGGCTCATCTGGGCTGATGAAGACAACATCGTAAAAATCATCAAGAATACATACGCATTTGTTGAAGAATATATTTCTCCAAATGCACCAGCTAGAAAAGAGCATATTGGCTACATTATCGATAGAGTGGGCTTTGAAAAGTTCAAAGAATATGCACTAAAGGATGTGGAACTTATGCCAGAAACAATAATGAATAACACTGTTTACTGGGATGGAATTCACTTTGATAACCAACACTAATTAAAGAGGAGAAAAAATATGTTTAAAGATGAATTTGAGGCCGCTGCCAATGGTGCGGCTGGTAAGGTGACGTTTTTAAAGAAGAATCCAGTTGGATACTTTTTACTCTCCATGCTTGCAGGTGCTTACATTGGGTTTGGAATTCTTTTGATTTTTACAATTGGAGGACAGCTTGCTGGAGCTCCTGTAACTAAGATGGCAATGGGTGTTTCCTTTGGCATAGCACTTTCTTTGGTAGTTATCGCAGGAGCCGAGTTATTTACTGGAAATAACCTTGTTATGACTGCAGGAATGCTAAAGAAGAAGATTACAGTTGCAGATGGAATCAAGCTTTGGATTGTATGCTATCTTGGCAACTGGGTTGGTTCTATTCTTTTAGCTGTTATTTATAATTTTACTGGTCTTGCAAATGGACCAGTAGGAGAGTTTATGGCAAATGGTGCACTTGGTAAAATGTCTGCCACAGCACCTCAACTTGTAGCAAGAGGAATTCTTTGTAATATGCTGGTTTGTCTTGCTACCTGGTGTGGTTTCAGAGCTAAGTCAGATGCAGGAAAGCTGATTATGATTTTCTGGTGTCTATTCGCATTTATTACTACTGGCTTTGAACACAGCATTGCAAATATGACGCTTCTTACAGAAGCATTATTAAATCCTTGTGGAGTTGCTGTAACAATGGGTGGCTATATGCATAATCTGTTATGGGTTACTCTTGGCAATATGATTGGCGGAATTCTGTTTATAGCAGTGCCATATGCAGTGTCAGCAAAGGAATAAATAAAAGAAGAGTCTGTCTTGTATTAAGGCAGACTCGGAACTTTAGATTTATTAAGTTCCTTTACGATAAAAGTATCTTTGTCAAAGTCTATAATTCCATCATCTCTCATTTTTGAGAGCTCTCGTATCATTGCGCTACGATTCACTGATAAGTACTCTGCAAGAGCTACTCTTGAAAGAGGGGAATTAACATATTTTGTGTTCTGTTCCTGGGCTAGTTGAGAAATATAGGCTAAAAGCTTTTCTCGAATGCTTCCTTTTGAGAGAACCTCTATTTTATTAAGGAACTTTTGATTCTTGGTTCCAAGTAGGTGAAAGAGGTTTGTTGCAATCTGAGCATGAAATCCACAGGCATTAGGGCATGAATGAATTATGTTGGATGCAGCAAGGAATAAGACCTTGGTATTCTCAGCAGCTTTAAATATCACCGAGGAAGAAACATCTTTCTGAACCGCAAAGCTTTCTCCAAACAATTCCCCAGGGCCGAAGAATGTAAATAGAGTATTATTTCCCCAAATGTCATTTTTTAACATATGAACACTTCCATATAAAACAATTCCTACGTAGGGGATATTATCTGTTTCCATATAGATGGTCTGACCCTTCTTGAACTCCTTTTTGAAAGAACGGATGCAAACTAACAGTTTGTCTAAATCTGCCTCTTTAATATTTTCAAAAAGAGCAACGTCGTTATAACTAATTTCATTATTCATAGCCTTCACCTGCCTATCCATATACTATCTAAATAATACGATGAGAAGAGTTGCATTTGCAACTATTTTGCCTGCGGTTTAGGGTTATAGTTCTAGCTATGAACAAACAACAGGTTTAAAAGGAGTCAAACAAATGGAAAATAAGATGTTTTGTTATCAGTGTCAGGAGACTGCTGGATGCAGTGGTTGCACAATGTCTGGTGTATGTGGAAAGAAGCCAGAGGTTGCAAATCTTCAGGATTTATTAGTATACGTTACAAAGGGACTTTCTGCTGTAACAACAGCGCTTCGTAAAGAAGGCAAGGAAGTTCCAGAAAGTATAAACCATCTTGTGTCTGTTAATCTGTTTTCTACTATTACAAATGCAAACTTTGATTATGATGCGATTTTCGAAAAAATCAGAGAGACTATTTTCGTTAAGGAACAATTGTTAGGTCAGCTTAGTGAAGGTTCAAAAGCTAACCTCCCAGAGGCAGCTCTTTGGGCAGGGGCAGAAGTTGAATTTGATTCAAAGGCAAAGACAGTAGGTGTTCTTTCTACTGAAAATGAAGATATCCGTTCACTTAGAGAGCTTATCACTTACGGTCTTAAGGGACTTGCTGCTTACTCTAAGCATGCCAACGCACTGCTTAAGGATAATGTAGAAGTTGATGCATTTTTACAGAAGGCACTTGCGGCAACATTAGATGACAGTCTTTCTGTAGATGATTTGGTAGCTCTTACATTAGAAACTGGAAAATTTGGTGTGGATGGAATGGCGCTTCTTGACGAGGCCAACACATCTGCTTATGGAAATCCAGAAATTACTCAAGTAAATATAGGTGTAAGAAATAATCCCGGTATCCTTATTTCTGGTCATGATCTTAAGGACTTGGAAATGCTCTTAGAGCAGACAAAGGGAACTGGCGTTGATGTATATACCCATTCAGAGATGCTTCCAGCTCACTATTATCCATTCTTTAAGAAGTATGATAACTTTGCAGGCAACTATGGAAATGCATGGTGGAAGCAGAAGGAGGAGTTTGCAAGCTTCAATGGCCCAATTCTTATGACTACAAACTGTATCGTTCCCCCAGCAGATTCTTACAAGGATAGATTGTTCACAACAGGAGCATGTGGTTATCCAGGTTGCAAACACATAGATGGAAAATATGGTGAGACCAAAGATTTCTCTGAAATCATTGAGATGGCTAAGAAATGTCAGGCTCCAACAGAAATCGAGACAGGAACAATCACAGGTGGTTTCGCTCACGAGCAAGTATTCGCCCTTGCTGATACAGTAGTAGATGCTGTTAAGTCTGGTGCAATTAAGAAGTTTGTTGTTATGGCAGGCTGTGATGGACGTGCAAAGAGCAGAAGCTATTATTCAGAGTTTGCTCAGGCTCTCCCAAAGGATACAGTAATTCTTACAGCAGGCTGTGCCAAGTATAAGTACAACAAGCTGGATTTAGGGGATATCGGAGGAATTCCAAGAGTGTTAGACGCTGGTCAGTGTAATGACTCTTATTCACTAGCACTTATCGCGCTTAAGCTTAAGGAAGTATTTGAGCTTGATGATGTGAACGACCTTCCAATCGTTTACAACATCTCATGGTATGAGCAGAAGGCTGTAATTGTGCTTCTTGCACTTCTTTACCTTGGAGTTAAGAATATTCACCTTGGACCAACACTTCCAGCATTCCTCTCACCTAATGTTGCTAATGTATTAGTTGAAAACTTTGGTATTGCTGGAATTACAACAGTAGAAGATGATATCAAGACTTTAATTGGATAGGAGGGGAGAAGATGAGTGCATTTTTAGGACCAATTCATTCGCTGATGTACAATAGAATTATTACTATGCAACAGGTTATCAATGCCATTGCTGAATTAACTGAGGCAGAGGGCTGGAATGTTGACGTGAATGACTTTGTTATAAAGGAATTTCCACCTATAGAAGAGGCGGTAGATTTGAGTAACATTCATGCGTCCTTATTTGGGATGGTAGATGGAGCAGAAAAGAGATTTGCTGATATCATTTCGGCAATTTCAAAAAATAATTCTGAACGACTTGAGAAAATTGAATCCGTTGTTAGATCAACTGGAGAGTCAATGATAATTGAGGGTGTTAACAGCCCAGAAGAAGTTTGTAGCCAATTGCAGGAGATTTTATTAGATGGAATGCCTTGTGACAGAGCAACTATGGTAAATTATAATTCAGATGGAAGTATCGAAATTCTTAGAACTATGGATCTTCATTCAAGTTATTTTGAGGAAGTCGGTCTCGATGGGGAGTTGTATTACCTTTTACTCAAAGCATTTGTCACAGGATTATTATCGCAAAAGGCAGTAAATATCTCAGGTGATTTTATTCATAATATTTTAATTAGCAAATAGAAAGCTGGCGCTGCAATTGCTACTGGTTTGAGTGCATCAATTGGAGGTCTTATACCACTTGCGTATTTCATAAAGCCTAATGACAGATTGCTTAGATTTTCACTTACACCTATTAAATTTGCAGCAATAATCTCCGTACTAAGAAGTATGGTGTTTGAGTTACTAGCAGTTTTAATCCTACCACTAATTCTGGGAATAAATGGAGCACCTTAAAAATGTATTATGTTTAGATTTACATTTTCTTTTAAAATATTATATTGATCCTCATCGGAGATATCAGAGTCTGTGATAATAGTATTAAAGTCTTTGATATCTCCAAACTTTTTCATGGTATGTTGCCCGAATTTTGAGTGGTCAACAAGAAGAATGTTTCGCTCGGAATTTCTCATAACAACCTGTTTTATTGAACTATCCATTTCTGTGCTGGTCACTCCATAGACGGTATCTATAAAGCCTGTTCCTAGAAATGCAGAATTAAAATGAAAATTTGAAAGATATGCCATAGTATCCATATCCATAGAACCACCATTTGAATCCTGATATTTACCAGGAGCTATGTATAATGTGATATATGGATTGTGAGAACATTCCTGCATTACAGCCAATGAGCTTGTCACAACGGTGTGATGCAAAGATGGAAGATATCTAGTCATAAGTAACACTGTGGTGCTTGGATCTAGATATATTACATCATTTTCTTTAATAAGTTCTGCCGCGCGACGAGCAATTGCAGTTTTAGCCTCGTAGAAGCTCTCTTTCCTCATGTCAAAACTATGTATAGGTGAGTTAGGATGCCTGATAGTAGCGCCACCATAATGTGTAACAAGTATTCCCTGTTCCTCCATTATGTGTAAATCTCTTCTGATTGTCATATCAGACACGCCAAGTTTTTGTGATAAATCCTTTACATATACAGTAGACTGTTCTTTTAATAATTCGTAGATAGATTCACGGCGGCTCATTCCATTATGTTCATTTATCTTATTCATAGAAACTTCCTTCATAAAATATATGTTTAATCAAACAAAATTATACCATATAAAACGATATAAAAAACATCTTCAAACATTAAATCATGTTAATACATGTGCTATTATCTTTTTGCACTTGGAAATATAAACTAATGTCAGGAGATAGCAATGTATAAGAAAAAGTATTTGTTTTTTGATATTGATGGTACGCTGGCAGCAGGAGGATACGAAAATTTCTATATTCCCGACTCAACTGTCGTGGCGTTGCAAAAGCTTAAGAAGGCTGGTCATTTTCTTTGTATTGCAACAGGCAGAGCTCAGGCTCTTGCAGTTGATATAATGAATGATTTAGGTTTCGAAAATATGGTAAGTGATGGAGGTTATGGTATTACCATTAACAAAACTCTATTAGGAATCCAGTCACTTCCAAAAGAAAACGTGGTTACTTTAATTAGAGAATGTCAGGAGAAAGGATACCCATGGGGAATTCAACCTGAAAATTCAGCTGTAAGATATGTTCCCGATGAGCGATTTAATGAAATCGCAAAGGATACATATATGGAACAACAAATCGTCAAGGGATTGAATCCTGAAGATTATGAACATATATATAAAGCATATGTAGCCTGCAGCGCAGAAGAGGAGAAAAATCTCAAAGCACTGGATAATCTTCCTTGTTGCAGATTTCATGAAAGATATTTGTTTATTGAGCCAAGCTACAAGTCTGTAGGCATAAAAAAGGTTATGGATTATTTTAATGCTGATTATAGTGATGCTGTTGTTTTTGGTGATTCTGGCAATGATATTTCAATGTTTACAGATGATTGGACAAAGGTTGCCATGGGAAATGCTATTCCTGAATTGAAGAAGCTTGCAGACTACGTGACTTCAGACGTTGATAAAGATGGAATCTACAATGCCTGCGAGAAGCTAGGATTATTTAATACTGTTGCTTGTTAATACCTTTCAGCGTAATCTCGATAGAGAGCGTTATGAAAGGTATTAATATATACCAAAAAATTAATTGTCGATTGACACATAATATATAAAATACAAAATTACGCACAGTTTGATAGAGGATAATGAGAACAGCCAATTCTTCGAGAAACTAAGTGATTATTCCGGCCCTCCCAGAGCCACCTGTCCGGACTTTGAGAGCCACCATTCCGGAGAATGAGAGCCACTGATTCCGGAGTTTTGGAGCCACCTTGCGGCCACTGAATCATATATTCCTTTATACTGTACGTGCATGCCTTCAGCGTGACTACAGATAAAGGAGGGTCAAATCTATGACCAAGTATCGTGAGATCCTTCGGCTAAAAAACCAGGGATCATACAGCACTCTGGCATCTCAGGATGATATGGATCGATTCTAGAAGGGATAATCGTACCTTATTGTGACTATTGGAATTACAACGAAAATGATTTAAGATAGAGTCGATGGAGGTGTCAGAATGCAGATTTCAAGCAGATTTACAATAGCGGTTCATGTGCTTATAGCAATTGAAACATTTAAGAATGACCATAAAATCACCAGTGAATTTCTTGCATCCAGCGCAAATGTAAATCCGACGGTAATCAGAAGACTTTTGCAGCAGCTGAAGAAGGCGGAGATTGTAACAGTGAAGCGGGGAAGCGGCGGTGCCGATATAGAGAAATCCTTGACGGAGATAACGCTTCTGGATGTTTACAATGCCGTGGAGCCTGTCGAAAATGGACAGTTGTTTCATTTCCATGAGAATCCGAATGAGTTATGCCCTGTGGGACGGAACATTCACAGGATCATGGATCACAGGCTTGAAGAAATACAGAATGCCATGGAAGATAAAATGCGGCGAATAACCATAGCTGATGTAATGGCGGATGCGAACAAGCTGATAGAATTTTAAAAAGTTTTGTTGTAACACTTGACATCACAACAGGGCAGTGGTACACTTCCGTTGTATCAATCAATATCACAACAAGTGGAGGTATCAGAAATGTCTAACTATAGTAAGGTAAGTGTTGCAAACGATCCGAGAACTGAACTTCATAATCAGCTGGGACTTACAGGGGCTGAGATCAGCATCAACCATCTTCCGGCAGGTGCGAGTGTTCCTTTTGTTCATTATCATAAGACCAATGAAGAGATTTACATCATTCTTTCCGGCAAGGGAAAAGCGGTAGTTGACGGTGAGGATATAGAGCTTTCTGCCGGTGATATCGTGCGTATTGCGCCGGATGGGAAAAGACAGTTCTTCGCGGCAGATGATTCTGAGATCAGCTATGCCTGTATCCAGGTGAAGGCAGGTTCTCTTGAAGCGTATACCGCCGACGATGCAGTAATCGAGTAAGTATGAGTTTTAAAGTTGTGGGCATTTCTGCAAGCAGATGTCCATAACTTTTTATGTGGAGAGCTATGAGTGTTTGTATAAAAGATAATATCCAGAATATGAACCTTGTCATCGGCTGCACGGTAGGCTGCGATTATTGCTATGCGCGGAATAATGTGAAGCGGTGGCATATGATACCGGATTTTAGTAAGCCTGAATTTTTTGAAGGCAAGCTTAAAATGATGGACAAGGCAAGACCGCAGAATTTCCTTCTGACCGGTATGAGTGATCTTTCGGGATGGAAAGAAGAATGGCGAGAAGAGGTGTTTGAAAAGATCCGGAAAAATCCGCAGCATCAGTTTTTATTTTTGTCAAAAAGGCCTGATCTCCTGGATTTTGAAACGGATCTTGAGAACGCCTGGTTTGGGGTGACGGTTACCAGAAGATCAGAACTCTGGCGCATTGAAGCATTGAGGAATCATGTAAGGGCAAAGCATTATCATGTGACCTTTGAGCCGCTTTTTGATGATCCTGGAGAGGTCGATCTTTCTAGTATTGATTGGATCGTTGTAGGAACCATGACAGGCGCTCAGAGGAGAAAAATCCGTACTGAGCCGGAATGGGCATGGTCGCTTACGGATCAGGCGCATCAAAGGAATATACCTGTTTTTATGAAGGAAGATCTTGAATCGATCATAGGCGATGGAAATATGGTGCAGGAATTTCCTGAAGCATTTGAGAAGGTATTGGAGGTACAGCGGGCATGGAAGAAGTGAGAACGGAAGATATCCTGATAAGGGATGTGGAAACCAAAAATATCATGACAAAGTCAAACTTGCCGGTGGGAGGGTATTCTGTGAATCCGTATGTCGGATGCACGCACGCCTGCAAGTATTGTTACGCTTCTTTCATGAAAAGGTTTACAGGACATACGGAAGAGTGGGGAACATTTCTTGATATCAAGCACTGGCCTGAAATCAAGCACCCTGAGAAATATGCCGGACAGCGCGTTGTGATCGGCTCCGTGACAGACGGGTATAATCCGCAGGAAAAAGAGTTTGGAAACACAAGGAAACTGCTTGAACAGCTGCGGGGGAGCGGAGCAGATATTCTGATCTGCACAAAATCCGACCTTGTGGTGAGAGATATTGACCTGCTAAAAGAGCTCGGACAGGTAACAGTATCGTGGTCGATCAATACGCTGGACGAGAAGTTCAAGGACGATATGGATGCAGCGGTTTCCATTGAACGAAGGATTGCTGCGATGAAGCAGATATATGACGCCGGTATCAGGACAGTATGCTTTGTATCCCCAGTATTTCCGGGCATTACGGATTTTGAGGCTATCTTTGAACGTGTAAAAGACCAATGTGATCTGTTTTGGCTGGAGAATCTTAATCTGAGAGGCGGATTTAAGAATACCGTTATGGACTATATCGCTGAAGAGTATCCTGATTTAGTGCCGCTCTATGATGAGATTTATAACAAGCATAACAGAAGCTATTTCGAGGCTCTGGAAAACAAAGCCGAGAAACTTGCCGAGAAGTATGATTGCCCGTTTGTGGATAATGAAATGCCTTATGGAAGGGTTCCGCAGGGGCATCCGGTAATCGTGGATTATTTTTATCATGAAGAAATCCGCGGATCCGATAATACAGGAAAAAGAAAGCGCAAATAGCGCGTATAAACAAAGTGAAATGTTTTTAAGAAGAATCGGGAGACCGGTTCTTTTCTTTTCTCACCCCAGAAGACGATGTTGAACTTACAGACTATCTTTGGCCAATCGTTCGAGAGATAATAAAGACTGCTATTGAGAATGAGCAGAACCTTATTGTTGAAGGCTGCAATATACCTTTTGATTGGAGGAATAGTTTTGGTGAGCAGTATCTTCAGTCGATAAGATTCATCTGCCTTGCTATGTCAGATGAATATATAGATTCGCATTTTGAAGAAATAAAATCACATGCCTCTGATATCGAAAAAAGGCTTGATGATTCTTATTGTACAGCTGAACAAATGAAACAAGATAATCATCAGGTCATAGATGGATACAGATCTAATGGAGAACAGATTACCATAATCACAGAAAACTATGATGATTCGATAAGGGAAGTTTTTGATTAACAAATTCAAATTGAACAAAATCGCTGCGCGATGGCCTGCCAGGGCTGTGGCGCAGTTTTATCTTTAATGACAATTAAAAAGCAGTGGAAGTACTTTTCGTAATTCGGTATTGTTAAGTTACCACACAAAACAACTGAATACGGAAAGCCCCACTGCCTATGAAAACGTTACGTTATTGATAAATAGTGAATATTAGATGCACTGAATCACAGAACAGCTTTTTATATTTTATGTGTCAAAACGACAGCTTTTTATATTTTATGTGTCATTTTTGGGCGGCTTTTTATATTTTATCTGTCAATCCGACATCATTTTATACGTTATGTGTCACAAAATCGCATAAAATGACCGATAAAAGTGATCCCTTTGTACCTTTTTATACGTTATGTATCACACATTTTATATGTTATGTGTCAAATGACATTCTTCATTTAAAGAATGGGGCATTATATTAAGCCTTCTATCTATGCGTATAATTTAAGTTATATGTTTAGCTCGAACTTCCTACTAATAGATACCTAGACGTATGACATTTATCATTAAAAAAATGACATTAATCAATGGTATATTATGCTTTGATTGAATAAAATTATTATATCTTAACAAAGGAGATGTAATGATTATGGAACGTTTTGGGGTATCAATGATTTGCTTTTGGATTTGCTATGTTTTAGTTACTTGGGTTGGAATTGCACACACTATTTTTAATATAAAGGTGTTGCATATGAAGTCCATGAAAGAGAGCCCAGGAATGGGCGAAGGATACGAAAGAACCAAACCTTGGCATCCACTCTACAATATTATCTTGTTCTCACTATTTGGATTTATTTATGTTAATAGCCTTTCAGTGCCTACAATTTCAGCAGCACTAATTACAGGTGCTATCTGGGCTGGCATCTGTATAATTTTTGATTTAGTCGGATGGGTGCTAATTAAACACCCATGGAGACTTACATTTAGAGAATTCTATATTGATTATCAGCCATGGATCACACTAATTTATCTTGCAATATTTATGGGGCCTGTTGTTGGTTATTTTTTTGTAAGGTAATATCCCTATAATATTTGTATAAGCACAACATCCCTCCAGATCTTTGTCTGGAGGGATTTTTAACTGTACTAACTGGACTATAATTTGAGGTATAGTTAATCTTTTTTCTTTTTCCGATAGATAAGGCACAATTATTGAACTATTCACTCAATTGTTCTATAATACACTTCATAAAAAGAAATAAGAACCGCCAAATTTGTTGTAAATACAGCGTTTATCCGACATTCAGATAAACTCTATAATTGCTCCTATTTTGTATAATTTCGTGAATTTCCGAATTATTCACACAGATAAATTAATATTTAACCGCAAGATATAGTGGTACTCTATTGCCATCACACTATATATAGTGCATTCAGCATTCACAATGTCGGCATTCACAATGTCTTGCCTATAGTTGTTGTGCTTAAGCACTATCCACATTCACTTTAGATTCTCTTTTGGTTGCGTTAACTATGTCAAATCTTATAAAAGTTTCCCTCGCATAAAGAACCAGGTCATAAATGCCATAGAAATAAGAAAAAAACCGGCAGGTTCAAGAATACTTCCTTGGACACATCGTCTAGGATTCTCTCCATTAATTCTAATCATAAAACGCTCACTTTCATGATTAAAATATCTTCTTTTCTCAAGAAAATACAATCTTCTTTGAGAGCTAGACGTATAATTTATTCCTTCATATTCATAAGTAAAAACAGGATAATACATATAATGTTTATAACGATCATTTGGACTATCCACTTTATCTATATATCTTAGAACCGCTTCTACTTTTACATTACATTCACGTAATGTAGCTAAACCTTTTGCAAATTCTACTGCTAAATCAAAGCAAAATGCAGCTAGACACATGGCTGCCAGCAACATAAAAACTATATTATCGTCAATCATAACTAAATCTTTCCTTTTCCTGCAATAAAAAAGCCAGCTCCATCGATTTTTCTTTGAAAAATCGATAAAACCAGCGAAAATACGCACATTTTTGCCATTTACGTATTTCTTGTATTTTAGTGATGTAGGCGACTCCACGCCTGCATCTGCAAGGCTATTCTAAAAATTTGTGTATTATCTGATAAGATGGTTGAAATTTCTTATAACTCAAACTCAACATGAGTTGTCACATCAACAAATGGAACAACCTTATCTTTGCTATTTTAGTAAATTTTCTTCTTTTTCATTTATTAAACCTAAGTTCTGAAGTCTATACGACATTGCTTGTTTAGATACGTTAAAATCACTAGACATATTCTTAATCAATTTCCACATGTAATCACGATTATGTCTAGCAAATTTGGCCTGACTGTACCTTTCTTCATATTCTGCTCTAACCAAATCAGCTGGCATTAAAAAAGATGCTGCACAAACATTTGCTTGCCATTCAATCGTCTTCCATACCCCACTTGAAGTCTTAATCTTACCGTCGATAGTTCTACTATAAGTTGGGTGCATAATAGTACTATCCTCAGCAATAAAACATTCCTTATGTAAAACATTATGAAAAATCTCATGCATAACGGTAAAATTTTCTCGTCCCCTATTCTCTTTTTCTGTTAATGTTTCATCAATTAAAATAGTGCCCTTTTCAACATACACCTTGTACGGTAATAAACCTTCATAGTATCTACTTTCTGGCCATACGTATAAATATCCATCGCTAAACGCTGTGACCCCAAGTATTGATTGATCTGGTGTAAGATACTTCCAGTCATAAGGAACTCCTAGGCATTTTTCGATAACAGCATATACATCAATAGGTTTGGTTTTGTACAATCTCTCCTCATCAAACTTTCTTATCAATTCAATAGCCTTATTCTCCAATTCTTCAAGAGAATAATTTGTGCAATGCATCGATTTTACTCCTTTGCCTCTCGTTCAAGCATATCAATTACTTTTTGCCAAGTAGCATCTGTTGCGCCATTATCTCTCGCCATTCTCAGAGCCACCCTAGCCTTTTTTGTTCCCATAATATATTCTGGTAAATCTGGTGAAACAGCGTTCTCTTTTTCTCCTGCAGCAAGATCATACATGTCATTTTTTTCTTTTTCATTAAGTTCTAATATCTCTGCCATCTTCTCCAATTTGTTTTTATCAGGCGGATAACGATGTCCTTTTTCAATATCACTCATATATGCTGGTGCTATTTCTAGTTCTGCTGCTAGACCACGCAAAGTCATATTTTTTGCTTTACGTTTCTTTTCTACATATTTCCCAAATTCCCCTGTCATAAGCCATTCCTTTCCATATTGGTTTATCTGTTCGCTTATATGCTTACATTTTAATATTTTTAACAAAAAAAGACAAGGAGCATATCACTTCTCCCTGTCTTTACTTATATTTTTCATTAATAAATCCAGATTTTATCTTCATCTAGTGATTCTATCATCTCAAGAACCGTAACTCCATCTCTCTCGACAGAAATCAGCTCCTCTGGAGTTTTTACATCTGATGTATATTGATAAAATTCACAAAATGATATGTAATCATCATCCCATGACGGACTATAAGTAATTGAATATTTTTTCCCTTTATATTCAAATTCTATCTCTCGTCCCTCTGATATATATTGAAACAATTGCGCTTTAGTCATTTGTTTATACCCTTATCCCTTCCACGATGGAAACCTCCATCATTATCAAACCAAATATTATGTTCATGTGGCACCTTTGGATGCGTTTTGGGATTTCCATGATCCGAATAATCTATATCCAGATATGCATTTCCATCCCCATCATAATATCTCTCCGAATCTAACTTTCCATCTTTGTAATTTTTTGAAACAGAATTCGGTTCTCCAGTAGTAGGCACAGAATGTACATCTGCAGTAATATTTACTGAATCAACCCGGCCTACAGATTTAGAACCAGCCCCATTGTAATCTTCACCGTTAACAGCTTTGCCATTTCCACCGCCACCATAATCACTGTTATACCCTTTCATGATTCTTACCCTCCTGCTTATTTTTGCGTTCAGCCTTGTCTTTAGCATTTTGTTTCATGGTGTATGAATCATACTGATAAATGGGTATCTCTTTACTGATGGCTGCCTGAAAAATATATTCAGATACAGGTCCATAAACTATTATACCTGATGGTCTTATCTCTTCAACTGCGATCGATACTTGATTTTTAAAAATCTGTCTATTCTCGAGTTTTTTAGTAAATCCGTGTGTTCCTATCGCTATCAAAGTCCCCTTGGGATACGCAGATAATGAACCAATTGTTTCATTATTGCCTAATCTGACATTAGGTATGATTTTTAGTCCTTGTTTTCCATAATAATATGTAATTGCAAGATTGTTATAAATTTGGCTTTTTTGAACAACTAGTGGCATATTATCATATGGACTTGGATCAATTCCAACAATGCATTCATACACACGGAGCTTATCTGTGTATCCCTGTGGATTATTTAGTATTGGAATAAATCCTGAGTCATTGCAGTAAAATGACATGCCGGATTTTTCAGGCTCTGTCACATCATAACGTCTATCCCACTGAAACAATTCTTTAGGTGGTTTCTCGGCAACCATCCATTCTTCAATAATGGGATATCCATCTGGTCTTGTCCTTTTTGCATCTTTAGTCAGCTCTGCAAGAAAAACATCTCTAATGAACGGTTTTTTGGGTTTTCTAATCATGTACACCTACTTTCTGATAACTTAGTGCTATCTTATAGTATGTTAACTTGTTCGCTAATTTCTAACTCTAACCTAAAAAAATAGATATTATCTACTACTGCTCATTAACCTCTACAATATGTTAACTTGTTCGCTAATTTCTAACAAAATAGTATCCTCATTTTCTTTAATTGTCAACAATATTTTGAAATAAACTTTTGACACCTTATATGATTATATTATTTATTACAATGTAAAAATTTAGAGCCACCTGTAAAGGAAGCCCTAATTTAAAACGTGTATGCGATTTCTTAATACTGCGCACAGAAGCTATATTACTATTTTACATCCCCAGATTTAATGTTTTTTCTATGATTCTGGAGAAATAAAGCACCTATCACACAAATAAATCTTCCAACGTGATTATATTTGTAAAGATCCAGCTATACTCATTTCTCTTCACTCCAAATGTTGTAATCAATGTATTACGTATGGTTTGCTTTTTAGATATATGTTCCTTAACTAGAGAAACTCTTTCTCGTATCTGCATTTCATACTTTTTATCTACAACAAATTCGTCACTATAAAACTTTGCTTCACACAAATTAATGACATTATCGGCTCTTTCAATTATAAGGTCTATCTGTGCTCCTGCACTATCCTTTCCGCCAGTTTTAGTCCAAACCGTATTATTGGTTTCGATTCCACCAATAGATAATGCATTTTTTATTTGTTTTATATGATTGAAACATATATTTTCAAATGCAACTCCACACCAACTATTTACTGCACTTGAATTTAAATTGTTCTGCCAATAATAACTTCCGACACGATTTTTACCATTTAGAAAATGTAAATAAAAAATACAAAATGGATCTGTTAACCTATAACATTCTTCTCGCTTTCCGTCACCAAATGAAATATATTTAATTGCAAAATCACTGGCAACTATCGCTTCCAAATAATTTGTTAAATCACTTCCACTGGAAATACCAGTTCCTTCAGAAATCTCTTTTCTCGTATATCCACGATTTCTAGTAAAAAGAAATTCTACTATCTGTTTTATCTTTTCTGGATTTGAAAATACAGAAGTAAATAGTCTATCATACTCGCCTTCCAATAGCGGCTTATCAGAAAAGAACAATTCATCTATGTTTTGTGCTAAACTCAGGTCTTCACGAATGTAACCAAGATAATATGGTATTCCACCGAAAACCATATAGCTTTGTGCTATGTTATAACGCGTCAAATCAACATGCTGTGACACAAAATAATCTTCACATTCCTTAAGCGTAAATGGAGATAATTTCATCGTGTAGGTTACTCGATTATATAAGCCACCATAATTATTCAGCAGCTTATCCTGAATCCAAGAACTAGCACTACCACAAACTATAACCATTACGTTACTATGAGCCGAACACCAACCATTAAAAAATGCCTCAAAAGCAGTTACAAATCCAGATCTTTGTGTATCAAGCCATGGCAACTCATCTATAAATACCACTTGTCTTCCACCGTCATCTTTCGATATAAGTAGCTTTTCAAGTAAGAAAAATGCCTCTAACCAATTCTTTGGTTTTTTCTCGCCTCTTAAACCATACATTTGTAATGAAAGAAAAAAATGGTCTAGTTGTGCCTTTAAAGCGCCGTTGTTCTTAATCTCAATTGGGGATAATCCTGTATGACGAAAAGTAATCCTGTCTTTAAAAGTTTCATTTACAAGATATGTCTTCCCCACACGACGTCTTCCATAAATAACAACAAGTTCTGAGTGATTTCTGTCATATAGTCTATTTAATTCTTTTACTTCTTTTGTTCTTCCAATCATAATTTGATTATATATTTATTCCTCCACAATTGCAATATTTTAATCAATTCTGGGGTAATAAAATGAGTTTATTATTAATTAACTCCCCGCGATAATATTGCATACATTAATATAAGACAGTGAAAATCTTGACACAAACAAAAATACCACCTGTAAAAAAGATGGTATTTTACTTAATCAATATCTACTTCATAAAAGCTCCAGCCAAATCTTTGTCTCCACCTAACTGCTTAACAATATCTTTTATATCTGCCATTGAAAAATCCCCCTCTCACTGACAACAATCTATAGTTTCTATGCATATTATAGTGATATATGCCTTATTTGTGCAATAATGAGTATTAAAGTTGCAAATGTCCTGTATTTGCTTATAATAATTCATAAATAACAACAATATCGTATATATTAAGCCTTCTTACAAAGGACCTTGGATGTGTGTGTCTTTCTCTCCCTTGTAATAAGGCTTTTTATTTGCAAAAAAAGGCTGCCCGCCAGCAGCCATTTATAGGGAGAATGAATATATGAAAAAGTTTTCAATCGCTCTTGCGATGATTGTATAGTACTCTCCCTGTATGTTCTTTCACAGTAATTTATGTGAAGTCTAACTGAATATTAATAAGCCAAATACTCAATATCCCCCGCAATCTCTGGGAACTTCTCTCTTATCTCCGCCTTTTCAACTAATCTAAAGCCGTCATATGTAAAGTTTGGTGTTGTGGCGCAGGATACAAATGTGAAGCCATCTGCAGCAAGGTTCTCTGCAGCAAAGATAGCGCCCTTTGGAATAAGAACCATTGCTCGCTGGCCTTTCTCAAGATTGTTTCCTAATAGCAGTTCTTCTTTGCCAGTGTCTGTAAGCATTGTTACCTTCATTCCACAGCCCTCGTGGAAATACCAGATTTCATCACAGTCTATCTGGTGGAAATGAGAAAGCTCTCCCATATCTAACAAGAAGTAAATGCTACCTGCAAGAGGTCTGCCTTCCTTTTCGAAAGGAGCTGTATATACTTCTACGAACCAGCCGCCTTCAGGATGTTTTTCAAGGTTATATTCTTTCTTTAGTACATCTGCTCTATTCAAATTTGCTCCTCCTCAGGCCAAGTGTCGCCAATATTTAATCCATTGTTTGTAAGCCATTCATCTTCTACTGCTATGTAAGATTCATTACCAGCTTCATCTATAAGTGTTAATGATACTGTAGGCTTTTTGTTATTACTTTCTTCGCAACCAAAGTCACCATCAAAAATATGCTTTATTATTTTCATGATAATACCTTACTCTATCGGTGTGGTTTTACCGGTCTAAATTCTGATAACTCTTCATCTGTAAGTTCAGGTGCGTCCTCCGTATATTGTATAGGTCTCCTGGAAGCTTCTTCTATCTCTGTCGCTTGCTCCTTAGTTGGTTGATCACTAGGATTCAAAGCTATCCAGTGAATATTTGATGGAAGCTTGCATTTTCTTAACTCTACTGTATTATCATCGAAGACTATGCAAGTAGCATAGACATCCCATTCATCTAAATTGCTTGAAAGTGTTAATGTACGCTCATTAGCATGTAGATCGAAACCTAAAAAGCAATATAACCCCTCCGGAACCTCTTCAGTGCTGAAGCAAGATACATCTTTGTATTGTAAGCAAAAGTCTTTTCCAATCGTTTCAATTAACTTATTAAAACCGACCTGTTCTCTACTCATCATACAACCTTCCATTATCCTCAACATCTATAGTAACAACAATATTATAGCATTATATGGCTGATATTACTGATTACATTTCTGGATAAATAGAATCTTTTATGATAAGCGCAACCTTAAATATGAGCATTTAGGTAGCAGTATGTCTATCTAATCATAATGATGTGTGCTTCGTATTTGGGTTTATGCTATATGAACACTTAATATCTTTTTATGGCCAATAATGCCCATAAATCCTAGATATCTCAACTAATCGTCTACTGTATATAGATATAATAATATATTAGATTTACCTTACTTATACGACATAAGAAGGCTTATTCTCGACTTCAGACTGTCTATCCTCCTTATAAACCTTATAACCTACAGTATCTTGACTCAATCTATTGAGTTAAACACACGAAAAATAGGCCTATGGGTTTAATCCAGAGACCAATATACAATATCCATTAAGACTTTATTAAATTATATTGATGATTTCTTCTACGTATAATCTAGATTAGGTTCAACCTGATAAGCTCTTCTTTAACCCCCTTGGTGTTAACAACAAGCTCATTACCATTTCTGAAGATTAAATCAGAACCTACTGGTACACGATGCTTAATCATATCCTTGTAGCTATAAATATCATCTTCGTACTTAAATAATTTATAGAAATCATCTAACAATGTGATTTTGTTATGCGTCAAAACGCCATTAATATCTGATAACGCTGCAGCAACACATTTGTATACTGGCTTGCCGGTTAAATCGCGTAATTTAGCTACATACACCGTGTAGTACTCGCAAATATTTAGGAATTCTCCATTAGCTGTTAACTTCTCCAAATCATAGTATCTTTTGCCAGAAGGCTCCTCAATTATATATTTATTAACGTTAATACGTTCCTCAAGCTCAATAGCATCAGCCTTAAGCTCCATTGGAATACTCTCATACCCCTGTTTCTTTTTGTAGTTAGCAGCATTGAAGAATGTAAGCATTATAGGATCTAGTGACTGAATGCTCTTTCTCTCACCATATATATAGATAGCTGTTGAATCCTTAGTATAGCTTTCACATTTACCATTATTGCATTTGATTGTTACCTGAACCTGCTTTTCCTTATAAGTAAACATGTAACCATACAACTTCAAAATCATTCGTCTGATGTAATCATCAGACTTTTTAATATCATAATGATGATAAATCTTCATCGCTTCCCTTAATTTAGGTACAGCAATAGAGCACTTATTATAATCAATAAGTACCTTCTTCCAATTATAGTTACCATCTATATACTGAGCACCAAATAACTCGGCAAATTCTTTACTCTTTAGAATTGCTGCCATCTGGCAAATCCTATAAGAGCTATCTTCGCTACTGTCATTAAATACACGGATATAGTTTGTAAGCTCTGAAATCATTTCTCCCGTAAAGCTCTCACCAATGGAACATAAGCGCTTCCATGAAATCATACGTCCACTCTGCTTAAGAGTCGCTCCAAACATCATAATCCAGTTATTGAACAATCTACTCATAAATATAGCTTGGTAATATCTATAAGCAGCCTCTTCTTGTAATTGCTTTAAATCGTTATTCGAAACTGTATGGTCCTTTATATCTTCTCTTCCATACACAGCCTTGCTTATAGTTTTACGAATGTCGGCCCTTCCAAAACTGTTTTCATTAAGAACAACATAATCTCTAATAGCCATAGCTACAGTTTGATTAGTTTTGGCCATTCTAAAGAATAACTTCTCATAGAACTTTTCTAAGTCTTTTAAGTATTTAGTTATAGTCTTATACTCCATATTCGCAAGTTCAAAGGCCATTCTGAGATTATCGATAAATATAGACATGTCAAAAGAACCTGTACTCATGTGATACAGGAGAAGTAACTTTGCTATTGGTTTTGCTATGGCTGCATCAACAGCTTTAATTTGCTCTCTAATATTATTCGTTCCATTAATGTCTACATTCCAAGCTATAAATTTGTAGAATGTCTCTTTATTGTTAATGGCTGATGCTATCGTATTACATATTAGATTTATGTCATCTTCGGTATAGGTCCAGTTGCCTGAAGCATATATATCTGTACTATCTGCAACTACATTGGCTATTGTCGTTTCAACTCCTAGTTCCTGCGCAACTTTCTTCTCCAATAGATTCCAATTAGATAGCATGTACTGACAATATGCCTCATTTGCTCTTTTGGTCATGCTGTTGGACAAACTTACACCAGTATTTGCCTTTCTGTAGTTGTTTTCTGATCCAAAAATATAAGCCCTTAAGAAGTCCTCATAATTCTTGTACTCCACTTCCCTTTCGTCAACTAAGCTTTCTGGAAGAACAATCATGTTGCTATGGTGACTAAATCTAATACGTAAGAAGAACTGCTCAATATTATTCAAATTGAACTCTTCTTTCTTATTACAAACGTAGATACACTTAACCATGTTGTGATTACGATAATCAATAAGCGAATCTTCATCACGATAGACAAGCTCATCAATTGACGTACCATTGTTAAGAAGCGATGTTGTAAAAATAACCTGATAGCCTAATCCAATAGGCCCCAGATTAATCTTTCCTTCACTGATAATGTCGTTGTACGCACTATTAGAATAAATTTCATCCACCTTACTGTAATTAATATCATCCGAAGAAATAGCAGCTGCGCTTATACCCTGTTCTTCTAAGAACTTTACCGCTCTCAGATTGTATTCTTTGTCATTGTTATGTACCAAGAAATAGCCGCCTTCCTTCACTTCATCTGCAAGTCTTGCAAGCTCATAAGGTAAATGACGAACATTCTTATAAGGTACGATATTGCAATATTTATAATTTCTATATACTTCTGGCTTACCATTAATACCGACCTTCTCGCAAACAATATGAGCCTTGTATTCACTACAAAGCGGGTTATTATCAGGCGGAGTTAGAAGGATACTCATCGGCGTGCCTGTTAAATAAACAACTCGACCTCCAGCATTAGCCACCTTTCTACAAGCAAGCTTAACATCGTTAATGGCTTCTTTACGATAGTCAATAGCATCAACTAATAGATGTGCCTCGTCTATTACAAGAAACACATCTTTAAGATCATTTTCCATTTCAATTTTCTTTATTTCAGTAAGAAGCTTGTCGTAGATTACGTTTGTCGCTACGTAATCCTCGACGTTTCTATTTATCACCGCATTTTTACCAGCTACAGCCTTGAACGCATACTTTTTAGAATTCTGGCTGACCTGAGAAACGTTTGGTGATGCCAAAATATTTATATGATTCTTTCTAGTCTTAAGGAAGATATCTTTAGCAAAAGCATATGTCTTACCAGCAGAGCAATCCGCAGTCATTAGATATTCTCCATTTTTAAAGGCAGGGTCTGGCTGTTCTCTGAATATAGATATATTCATGCACTCCTTAAGCATCCTATTTATATCCCTACTATTCTCAGCAATATACTGGCTATATTTAATTGTATAGATACATGTCTTTGTCACTTCTCTATAGTCTTTGTTCATAAAATCCTACATCCTTTCTCAATGTCTTTCTGAGTCTGATATAGGTTTTTTTCACTGTATTAGAAATTTCTAGTGTCTGTTTTAATCACTTTTTCAATTTTTTTCTAAATTCTTTTTTCAACTAAGAGTTGAATGCCACGAATGAATAAAATATGTATAATATTTATATAGCTTTTGGAAAGGAATCATATAATTATGATAGATATGCTTCAAGAAATTCACAGTGCGATTATAGAGATAATACTGGATCACTTACGTTTGACCGAGGATGATCTAAAGGTAATAGACTTCAAACGATATTGTAAATACAGAGAAAAAAAGTCCTCTAAGCAGAAAAAATGTAAAATAGAACTTTTATAATATTTCTGTAGTTTTTATCCTAAGGCATAAAAAAAGGCACTATATCGTGATAATATAGCGCCTTTATCTTTATAATTGCTTCAAATAAACATTTATATGTTCTGTAGCATATTCCACCAATTCATCAGTAAATCCGCTTTTTGAATACAAAACATAATACTCTTTTCGATTATCTTTATTCCAGTTAACAGTCTTCGCCTTTTCCTGGAGATCATTTAGGACACTAAGTCCTTTCTTGTTCTTAGAATACTTGCATTCGCCAAAGACAATATCTGCTCCTGTAGAATCATACGCAACAATGTCTATCTCAACATCTTTTGACCACCATCTTCCAGCTCGATTGAATGTTATACCTTCAGATAATAGCTTCCAAATATCTCCACGACAAACATCTTCATAGATATATGAAACATGATTGTCGATGAAGTTGTTTTTTATCTTATCTTCTACGTATTCAGGATGTCCTGATTCAAGCATGCTTCGGTTTGGATATACAAATTTGAACCAGAAAGCTATGAAATTATCCTTAATTCTGTATAGGCCCATCTTGCTCTTCTCTGGATTCTCTTCTGTAACAGGGACTTCCCTCTCAATAATATCTAAATCGATAAGCGTCTTCAGATAATTCGTTAAGTTCGATTGAGATACCCCCAGGGCAGTTGCAATCTTGCTAAGTTTATGGTTACCTGCAGCAATTGCCTTCAATATGGAGAAATAACTCCCAATCTCAGAAACCTCTTTTTGCAACAAGAACTCAGGCTCAGCATATAGAAACGAACTTGTAGACAAGATGTTTTCCTTGATTGATTTATAGATATCTTTCTTTTTATCAAAAAGCTCAATATACTTTGGAACTCCTCCAGTTACAGCATATTGTTCAATCTGTTCCTCTAATGACAATGTTTCATCAAACTCATGATAATATGAGAAATCAATCTGCTTTAGCTTTATCTGTGCAGTTCTACGTCCATAAAGAGGCGAATCATAGTTAAGGACCTGTGAAGTCATCATATTGATAAGTGATCCGCAAAGAATCAGCATAACATTTGACTTCGATAAGATCTCATCCCAAATCTTCTGCATCACAGATGGAAACGCCTTATTAGCCTTACCTAGATTCTGAAACTCGTCCATGACAAGTACAATTCTCTCGCCTCTGGATTCATCAGCTATTATTTTGAAGATAGGTGTCCAGGAATCAAGTGTTGCACTTGCTAGTAAGGAATTATCAAAAGTTTCTGCAACAAGCTCCTTGAAAGCATTTCGATTCTCTGACTCATTCTCTTCTGTCGCTAAGAAATAAATTGCTTTTTTATTTTCGCAAAAATGATTTATGAGAGTAGTTTTACCAACTCTTCTTCTTCCATAAATAACAACAAAGGATGCTGAATCTCTGGCATATTCATTTTCAAGAGAAGCCATCTCATCGATTCTATCTATAAATGCTGACATATATTCCTCCTGTGTTTTTATATTTGAGATTATTATAATTCAGATTATTATAATTGTAAATATATCTATTTTACTATTGGCAGCGTAAATTTGTACTCGGAAATCATAGAAAAGACTATCCCTATGTATTTGTGATAAGAATTAGATTTGTGACTATCTTACTCTTTTTATCTTTTAAAAGGAAGCCCTGCTACGCAGGCCTTTGATTAATGTTTAATGCCGTACTTTTTTGTACGACAAATAATCCTTCTTTTGCTTGTTGATATTTTATCTGCCTTGAAATGGGTGTCAAGGACAAAGCCTTCGGTGCAAAGCATCCTTGACTCCCATTTCTGGGCAGATACACTGTAATCAAGCAAATGAAAGATTAGGTCTGTGCATAGCACTTTTAATCAAGTCAACACCGGTAGGTGTTGTT
>NZ_FNQZ01000009.1 GCF_900107545.1 Pseudobutyrivibrio sp. ACV-2
GCTTGGATACAGCTTTAGGTGCTGAAATTTCATAAAAGCCTAGAGCTGTTTCTTCTTTTTCTGTAGTTTTACTTGATGATTTTGTTTCCTCTTGTTGATCAAGAAAATATTCCCTGGCTTGGCGCTGCCAGTAAAAGAAATCGCCACGCTTAATGTTATTTTTCTCGCAAAAAGCTTGCTTAGTTAATCCACTTCTGGCTTGTTCTTCAAAAACTGGTATCCAGGACTTCAATCTAACATCCATGACTTTTTTATCCATAACAAAACGCCCTCCAAATCAGTAGTTTTTCTTTAATACTACTAATTTGAAAGGGCGTATTCGAGAGCTTTATATTTGCCGCTTACTTTTCATTTAAATTTTTATTCATATAATTGTTCCTTTCTGTAAAAACAAATTTCTGTAACTCAAAGCATGTACACATTGTACAGTGGAACAAAATAGGCTTCGTAAAATCTACGAAGCCTCAATTCTCTGAATAACTTATTCTGTTTTAACTATAAGCCCACCGCTTCTTTCGCCAAACGATCAGCTTCCTCATTTCCATCTATTCCGGTATGAGCTTTAACATGTTCAAACTCGATTTTAATTACATTTTTAGCAGCTGCAATATATCCACTATAAAACTTTGTAAGAGCCTTATTTGCTTTCCATTCTCCACTGGCCCATTTTTCAATACCTTCATAATCATAGTAGATTTTCAATTCTTCTACGCCAAGCTCAATTGCCTTTTGGATTGCAGCCATGCTTCCAAAGACCTCTCCAGCCACATTTCTACTTTCTGCAAATTCTTTTACGTCCCCATGTCCTTGCAGAACTATTTTTTCACCAGCCACATTTAAGAATCCACCGTAGCCATATACTTTCGTATCTTTGTTAAAAGAACCGTCTACAAATGCAAAATTTTCCATCTCTTTACCTCCTGCTCAACAATTAACTTTTTACCTTACATCATTCAAAATCCAAATATGCTTAAGCGGTATACGCTGCTGCATTTCAGGACTTAACTTGTCGTAGTATTTTAGCACCTCATCAACCACCTCTTTGCTGGTCCATAGGCGAATACTATAAAAATAATCTGCCGGCTTCACTGCTTTATCAAATCCATTCCAGGCTACAAATAATCCATATTCCGCATGAAACTTTTCTATAGTCTGTGACAGTTTATCCACTACTTCTTTTTTTACATGAGAATTTTGGGTTTTAACCTGTACACATATTTTAGGAGATTCAAATCCCATATCACCAGCTGCTGCAAGCAAGTCCTGACCTCCATCCGGTCCCTTAGGTCCATTGTAAACTGTAAAGCCTTTGGTCTTAAGGATTTCACAGATTAAATCTTCCATATCATAACCTTTGAAATTCTTGTATATATATTTTGATATGGTTGATTTAGCTGCAGCTTCCCAATCCATTTCATAGTCTTCATCAAATGGCTTCATAGGAGGTCGATTCCAGTCGTGCTCTACCATATATTCGATGCACTCAGTGATATCTTTATTCTTTATCATACCAACAGAATTTCTAATATTGGTATCATAGATAATTTGATTATCAAATAAATCCTTTGAAATATCTGTTGCGAACCAATCTACCACCCTTGAATGCTTATAATATTCTGGAGCTACTTCATCAAACTCATAGTCTCCTTCCACTCTTCCAAAATGAAATGTATTTGAAAACTTGCTTGGAAGAATAATCAAGTCATCTTTTTTTATCGCATTTACGATTGGACAAATCAGAAAATAATAATCCTCCAGCTTTTCCTTTGATAACCATGGAAAGGCCTGCCTGATAATTTTCTTTATATTAGCTTCAGACTCTCCAGCAAAGCTCTTGTCCAGATTACTCCAGGTCAAATATATCCTGCCATCATCTAAAAACTTCTTCTCATGCTCACCTTTTCTTCCTGCTCTATAAATCCAAATTGCCATAACACTCCTCTAAGTAATAAATCCTTTTACAGAAACTTCGACTTCCTAAGTCAAATCGAAATAATTTTCGTCAAAAAACAAATCGTCATCATCCCAATCACTTTCAAATTCACGGTGCCGTTTATCTTTTTCATAGTCTTCGATTGCTTCCTGCACTCTTAATTCCTCTACTCCACGTATTTGTTCACGTAAAGACTTCCATAATTCTAAATCGCCTTTATAAAACTCAGTCTCAGTTATCTCGCACTTAGGGCACAAGTCATAATGCATAGGAAATTTTTCACCACAATTAGGGCACATGAAAATAAAATCACCATACTCTTCACGCTCTTCATCTGTCATTTCAAAATTAATATTTTCTTCCACGAAAATAAGCCTCCATATTTACTGATTACTTTTGCCAACGAATTATAACGTACTGTCCATAATGCTCAATTTTTTTCAACATTTCACGCCCCATGAAATCTTTTCTTTTCTCTTGGCTCATCCCAAATAAATCCCTATACTCTTCAGCCAGCTTATCATCTTTTTCATCAGGATTGTACAAATCACCATCAACTACGTATATTTTTTGTCCCATACCTTCCTCCTTTGAGCAATCAGTTCTGGAACAACTAGCTCTTATTCCTTAAAATACTTCTTAATTCCCTCTGGGCAGTCAGCCGGTATATGACCATTCATTTCACCGAACTCCTCCAGACAATCTAGCTTCTCATTATTAAAATCCTCATATGCTTCTTTTACGCTGGTACATGCAATATGAGCATAAGCATATGCTATAGATAAAAAAATTCCTTTACTATCTATTTCCTCCCAATTGGAAATAAAATCAATTCCACAATGAATAGATTGCGGATACGTGAAATAGCCTCTTTGATAATAATCTTTTCCAATGATATAAAGACCTACCCCCGTTACAGAATCAACCCTAACTGGAATTAGTATTGAATCACTGGATTCAGACTTACATATGCTTTTATATAATCTATCAAATTCTTCTATTGAGCCTGTCGTTGTTCCTTCGTACTCATACCATGCATCCACCATTTCCAATGGCGGATTACTAGTTTTTTCTTTAGTTGATTCCTTGTAG
Source organism: Pseudobutyrivibrio sp. ACV-2 (assembly GCF_900107545.1). GTDB lineage: Bacteria > Bacillota > Clostridia > Lachnospirales > Lachnospiraceae > Pseudobutyrivibrio. The sequence continues at coordinate 3,026 of NZ_FNQZ01000009.1, forward strand.
GATAGCGGGTATCCGTAGTTAATCATCGTATCCTGAATAGATTTAAGAATAGTCGCTTCTCGCTTATTAGCAGGGGTATCCCGTAGCTTCTTTTCTAATTTTTCATTATGTTCCAGGATGTACTTATACAAAAAAGATTTTTCTTTATGTCGGTGATAGTCGTCTCGTATCTGGGACAAAACTTCATCTTTTATTCCCATACTTGATCTCCTCTATCGTTTTGTTGGAGTTTGATATAGCCTCCTGCATATTATCATATACAGCATAAAATCTTTCTTTATCCAGCCATGATCCAATACCATTACTAGACAAAGCCAAATACAATGCATTCACACAGTCTTCCTGAAAATGTCTTCTGTTATACATTTCTACACCTTTTTTCAGAAGAAGTTTGGATGCAGTTTTTATCCCTTCAGAATCAAAACAAACCCTCCAATCACTTGCGTCGCCTCTATGTTTTCCTATGGAATCAAACATTTTATGAGTTGATTTCTTCATTACTCGCTGCACGAGGTGCATTTGCTCTGATGTTGGATTTCCCAGTCTCTTGAGCTGATTCCTAAGATCTTTAATTGATTTAATTACGTCCTCGTGACCAGCAAATTTTTTCTCTATTTCGTCATCAGTAATTTGTTGATAAAAAAGTTCATCCTCCCTATCTTGCTCCTGCCTAATTTTCGAGCTTAATTTTTCATCATGTTTTTGAGCAACCTCAAGATATTTTAGTTCCTTCTCCGTCATCAGCGCCATTGCGGCTTTTCGCTGAGGTTTGGTCAATAAAGATGACAGCTTTTCACCAGTAACCTCTGTATATGCACAGGACAAACTATAAAATATTCCTTCAGGAACACTTTCCCCACCAAGAAACATTTTGCCTTCCTCAATAATTTCATTCCAAATAATCAAATCCTTGTGAAGTTCAGCAGATGTCTTATAGCTTAATGGATATTTAATCCTTTCAATAACTGCTCGCCATGTGCCAGGCGTTCCAAACCAGCTAATCTCACCTGGTTCGTTGTAAACTGCAAGACTTGTTACTGTATCGAAAAAAGTGCCGTACAATTCTTTATCCTCATCAGACAACTGAACTGGCTCCAGTTCATCCAACAGGCTTTTTGTACTCTCCAACTGAAAGCGGTAACCGTGATACAACTCCATCGCCGTAAGGAACTCCTCTGAGACATGATTCTTTAAGGATGTATCACAAGATGCATCCCAATATACTTCATCTGCACCACTTACCAAATCAAGTAATCCAATATAACGGTACTCAAGTTTTTTCTTGCGAATATCAAATTCTTCAATATCGGAATACGTTAACATCTACATTTTCCCTCATAAAGTAGCCACAGAATAATCAAATATCATATATTCCTATAAGGCTTGTATCGGTATAACAATTAAGTGCATCAAACCATTTAACCTTGTCCCACTGTCCTTCCGGTCTGCGGAGAATATGACAAGACAGATACTCGTAATTTCTACGAAGTCTCTGTAAAGCGTCATATGGCGTTTTACCTTTAGCATAACATTTGTCGATAGGTGGTTCGCCTAAATACCAATGAAACTCACCTGTTTTACGTAACTTATTGACAGCATCAATGAGTGACTCATTACAAGATGTAGCAAAATCTGGGTACATAGCTAAGTAGCTTGATAGATTAAATACATCCATATGATATATAGCCATACATCTGTACTCATCATTGTATTTTTCAAAATATAATTGAAGCTTTCTTGAATATATAGGCCCACCAACTTCATCTAGCTTTCTTTCAATAAAGCTATTGATAAACTCTATTTCATACTCTGGTTCCTGATATACCTCAAATTCCTTCGAAAACTGGTCCATATCTGCCACAAGGTTTTCGTTGTTTTCCAGATTTGAAAAAATCACACATTCTTCAGGTAAAGTCTCATAGCCCTTTGCCTTACCCTTGATTCTATATAAGTGCGCCAAAGGGCGCTGTTCTATTTCATCACGCGTCATTGAACTACGTGCAATGTGTTCTACAACCATTGGTGCATATATTTTCTTTTTATCCATAATTTTCGACCTCCAAAACCAATTCTATCAGCAAGCTGTGTTTTTTTCGTAAATTTTACTAAGTCCTTCGATGTCCTTGCAAAACTCTTCTGCAATCATTTGCCTGATAATGATCGCTATAAATGCCCACAGGCAATCATCATAATCCCTCACTGTACAGTTTTTATATACTTCACAGCCCCTTTGTTTTATACTCTTTATTTTATTCAGCTACGGTATCGAAATTGATAACCTCAGCTGCGCCCATCTGGGTCGAAGTCGGTATCTATATCTGTCCTCACCCTTTACCTGCTCTCTTTCAAATCTATTTCATACAAGAAAAAAGTCTATCACTATTGTTTAGGGATAGACTTGAAAAAGCAAACATATTTTCTATTATTTTCTTGTACAGTATGTATGATTACGTAGACAAAATTACTTTCCACTAATTACATTTTTTGATTAAGCAAAAGCAAGCTCATCTGCGAAATCTACCAAAGCTTTCTCTACACGCTCGTAGTCGGACTCTATAAAATTGTAAGTGTAGGCATCACCAATGACACTTTCCTCTGGACTGTAATCGAAAAAGTCATCGTCTGTATCCTTTGTGTAAATAAATACTGCTACGCCAAGAATTAAGAATAATAAATAACCAAATACTAAAATCATAATCATGTCCTCCTGTATCCAAGATTTTTATCTGTTGTTTTATTTTTTGTTTTGTCTGTTGTTCTATTTGATGAACACAGTATATAAAATCAAGTATCACAGAAGTATCACACATATAAAAAAGCCAATCTGTTACGGCTACAAGCCCAATGATTTCCACTCTGTTGGCCACTTTTCTTTAGCATTCGAATTGGTATTTCCTAGCAGCCGCAAGCTCACCCTAAAGTTTTTCCGTTCTTTTCTACGTTACCATTATTAACTAAATTACTCATATATAGTCTTCCTTTCTTTAATAAAAGTTGGTCATCAACTATGTGCACATTATATCAGGGTACAAAAAAGGACCTCGTAAAATTTACGAAGTCCTATGAACTATACATATTAAACTCTAATACAGCATTTTACTCAATAATATCTTTTGGCATACAATGGATAAAATTCATTATAGATTTGCTGAGGATAATTAAATCTGCCAGAATTTCTAATCCCATATACCTCATTAATGCTATATGGCAGATTCTTAAGATAATCACGAGTAATTAAAACATAATAATTTGAACTGCCTTTGATTACAGATGCAAATTCTTTTGTCTTTATAAAATCAAAATCTTCATCGATAAAAACAATAGAATCCTTTGTAGCTGACAGTGATTCCTGCCAGGATACCAAACCATCTGCATATACTAGACACGGTACATCCGAGTCAACTCTAATACCGGTTCGCTCTGAAAACCTAGCATACTGACTTAGAAGTTCAATCAGTGTAGTTTTACCAGTAGCACTATCACCACGAATCACAGTAATATTTCGCTTAACATCAAACTCGTATTTAATTTTTTTAGTCTCAACAATAATATGATGCTTCCCCTTCATTACAGTTCCTCGTCTATAACACTAAGTGCAGCTAATGTATACTCTCGCCTATTTGTATATATCGTTTTATTATTCTCCAGTGAGATCTCAAATGCATCATTTTCTGGAAATCTCATTGCGTAACGCAAAGTTACTTTAATATCAGCCACTTTTCCTATTTCCAAAAGCCACTTTGCACAATTATCCCCACAGCTGGTAGCATCAAAAATAAGGTCAGGATTTTTATAAATTGAAATCAAAGTCTTTACACCACCAGATAACCTCTCTGGAGGAATCGCGCCAAGGACACTACTTTCAAAAACTTCTCCTTCTTTATATTCAGTTTTATCTACATCCACGACCATAGCCTGAACAAATGGATCCTCAAACCATGACTGCTCATAGTTGTTCAAAAACCATGCCGGGCCATATAAGGCTTCATCTAAAGTTCCGTAATATACCTTAAGCATCTTTCACCTCGAAGCAATTGCTCTATACCTAAATAGCTATGATACATAATTGTAAATTAGTAGATTGTTAAAAGCAATCTCTTCCCATTTTTCGCCTACCCTTCATTCTATGAATTGAAAGCACTATCTTCTGCCGATGGGTGGTAATCTATTCGTGTTATCTGTTCATATAAGACATGGTCTTTATCTGTAATATTTCTATTTTCATGATAGTGTCCAAAGAACCAGTGCTTATAATCTAATGACTGTTTTATTCCCTCCAAGAATTTGCTAAACTCATCGGGCTTATACATCCTACTTATTAAAGCTAAATCTGAAGCAGGGGCCTCATGGGTAAATACATAATCCACCTTCCAGTTGTTAACCTCTAGGATGTCCATAGCTCTTTGTTGTTCTTCTTCAGATGGAATTTCCTCTTTCCACCAAGAGAGATGATTAATCCTGAATGGCTCATAAGCCCTTCGTGCTCTAGCTACTTTCTTCTGAAAATCTGGATCGTCCAAATCAAATACTCCTCCCCAAATATCATGACTTCTAGCTCCACCCATAGATAAACATTTGAAACCACCTATATCAAATACATAGCCTCTCTTTAGAAGTAAAACCGATGGCCTGATTACTTTTACTACTCCACCATGCCACTCCTTATCAGGATATGTGCGAAGTCGGTCATAATTCTCATGATTACCTGTAATGAAAAGAGTTGTGAAATTCTTCTTCTCCAATTCATCAAGAAGCATCTTTTCACTGATTGGTTCTTTGGACCAATCAAAATCTTTATCCAATATTTCTTTATAATTCTTCTTATGGTAATTTGAATCCCAGACACCACCAAAATCCCCAAGAATAATCACATAGTCATCCTTGGTCATTTCTTTTTGTTCTGGAAAATTGCATTTTTCAAACCGAACAAAATCACGGTGAGTATCACCTGTAATGTAAATCATTAGTTCCCCCTGCTTTTAAAAATCTCATTATTCCTTATTAGTTCGTCCATAGAGGCAGGCATATAATTATTGATACAAGCTGCTGCATTGACAGCATGTTCCCTAGCTTTCATAAACTCATAGGTCTCATTCTTGTTGCCATGGATGTGACCGTAAATATGCCATGATCCGTGTCTGGACTTGTACCACTCAGCAAGTGGATAATGGCAGAGTACTATTTGCTTATCTCCATCTGAAACATAATCAAGTTTTTCTATTGAGTCAAAGTACTTCATAGCCTCAGGTGAATTAAGTATTACATTTTTATGCCCAAAATGGGTATCGCTGATATATAGTTTCATAATTCATCCTAAAAACTGCATGTTACAACCCTTTCATTAACACTCATCACGAACTCATTAATCGCCTCATAGTTAGGTTCATCTGGCAAAGATGTGTTAGCCTTGGCGTAATCTAATCTCTTTTCATATTCATTTACCATTTCAAAAAATTCTGGTGTAGGCTTATCATTAGAATCAAGATATTTCCCATCTCTAATATCCATCAGCAAATCATGTTCTTTCTCACGATATGTTACAATCTCCTCTTTTTCTAGAAGATCCAAGCACATCATATAAAGCCTAATGAGGTGCATACTGTGTTTTCCTATTTTATTATGGGCAATGGCTTTTTCATTACGTCGGCCAACTTTTCCATAAGCCTTAACTGTATTCTGGAGTTCTGCCCACAGCCCACAATAATCTCTAAGCGGATAGTGTGAAAGCTTAACGTCCATAAAGATTTCTGTATCAAAGCCTTCTTGAATGGCCCGATCTATATACAGATTAATTCCATCGTCCTGCACATTCGAATACCTAGAAGAAAAATCTGTCCTCATATGCTCTAGAGTTTTTAAAATATGCTCTTCTAAATCTGACTGTTTTAACTTACTAGCTGACTTCTGTTGCAGGCGATACAATTGCTGATTAGCATAACCGCCAAACGAATGCACAGCTTTCTTCGATAGGAACATTTTTCTATTATTCAAAAGTTCCTGCCCGATAGGCGAAACATATAAATAATGTTGCTTCCAAGATGTTCATTCGTTATTAAAAAATCATATTCATCAGACTGAGTCTTTATTTTTATTTCATCTAGCGTCATAGTTATTCCTCTTATTTAAACTCTCTTTCAAATGCTACATAGTTTCGATCTGGTGGAACTGCAAATATAACAGCCTTAACTTTTGTATCAGAAAAGTATTCTCTGAAATAATGCGCTACCATTTCAGGCTTTTGAGCAAACACACCACAACCGAATGCCCCTGCAATCAGGGTTTCCACATCTTCTTCATCACAAATATCTCGTATGAATCTAATTCTATCTATTGTTTCTAACGAAGCTACTGTTTCCATCCACATAAACTCGTGCCCACATTTGGGGCATTTTACTTCTCTAACTTTCATACTTTCCCTTTACCATCGCGCTCCATGTAGATTATTGTAGATTAACTGTATTATACGCTCTACTCGCCACGCATTCAATAGATTTTCGTAGGTTCCACTAGTAATCTACACAATTCTACGCCCCGCTACTCTCCGCACATCTTTTCCTGAAGCAAAAAGCCGACTGGAGATTCCAGCCGACCAGATTTAGTTTATAATTCTATTTTCATTCAGGACTTATATTTCTCCCCAAGCATTAACGATTTCTCCAAATCTAGGGAGAGTCAGTTTTGCCTGACCATAATCTGATACATCAATCAGTCCTTTTTCTTTAAGACGCTTACGATATGTGGAAAAGCTGCTAGATGTATTACCTGTTGCTGCCTGGATATCCTTTGTTTTCATAACACCGCCGTTTTTTGATATAGCTTGGATAACCTTCTTGTCTCCTTCAGATAATTCGGACCATATTTTTTCATAAGCAAAATCTTCCATCATGCTATCAAACTCAGGAATAAGACTTTCCAATGGTTGGTTGTTCTCCCATTTTAAATATCCTAGAGTTTGAAAAGCATATGGATACCCTTTTGTAAATCGAGCCATCTCTTCTGCCTCATCGGAAGTAATATCAAAAACCTCTTTATAATTGTTAGCCATTCCCACTATTCCAAGCGGCTTAAGATCGATTCTTGGCGTTCTATATAAAAATGTTAATGTATTCTCATTTTGCAGATTTCTAATATTCTCAAAAAGCCCAGCCATAAGCAAAAATACTGGATAATCTTCTCTTATGAAAGTCTGAAAAGATGATGCGAAAGCTATTATATTATAATTTTTTACAACCTCGTCTATGGTTATCAGAACTTTTTTTCCAAGCTTTTTAACAACCTTAAGCATCTTTATAAGCTGAACCTCTACTGTAGCAGTTGGTCTATCTGAACCAATACTAGCACTGATCCCGAAGGCAGAAACATTTATATCCGCCTTCATAAAGGCAGCCGACAATATCTTGTTTTCACATAAGTGTGCAGCCAGCGCCTCTAGCAAATCCATATTGGGATTTAGTGGCACTGTAATCCAAGTATCATCCTTTGCAAGTTTATGCTCAATATAAGTCATGGTTACTGTTTTACCATATCCCCTGACTCCTGTAATCATATAGGCTTGTGTAGATGGATGCTCACTGTTAAAGGTATCTATTACCTTTTTGACTTGAGATGTTCTAGCAATTAATCTGGCTGGTTCTTTACCAAAACTGATATTAAATGGATTTGACATAATGTTTCCTCTTACAAAGTTTAATAAGTTTTAATAACTTTTAAAAAGTTTAATAAGTCTTAATAACTTATAATAAGTTTAATAACTTTTAATAACTTTGTCAAACTCAATGTTACTGTGAATAGTATCCTCTAATACATCTTCGTAAACCTAACCCCATCACCATCAACAGTTCCCACAAAAAAGATACTAAAATGCACTCCCCAATTGCTGACTACTCGGAGGTTTGCTACGAAGTTTCCTTCGCTACTCAGATTGATATATATCTCTTCAACATCTAACTCCATATGCTGAGCATCTATGTGACCTATAGTATTTCCGTCAAAAGTAGTAGTCGGTTCTGGTGGAAACAATTCTCCCCAAACTTTTTCATCAGCAAACTGTGGCAAGTATTCCTCTCGTAAACCGGCGTATGATTCTGAACTGTCGAAGGAAATTCCCATCAATGTCTCTTCTATAAGCTGATGCCGTTCTTTTGCCACATTAGCTTCATGCAAAAAACATAGTCCAGTTACAAGTGACAATATAATTATCCATATAAAAACACTATCAATTACTTTCAGTATCTTTGTCGTTCTCTCCATCAACCATCTCCAACACTTTCTTTACGAATTCATCCATTTCCTGCTGCTCTTTTTCTCGCGCAATACGCTGTTCTTCCCGCTCCTCCATTCTTTGGACATAGCGCTTCTTATCTAGCTCATCTAAAAGTAGTTGAGAATCATACTGTACGTTATATTCATCAATCTGTTTTACACAAAACTTAACTGATAAAGGCATTGCTATGCAGAGTAAATATGTAATCAAAATCAGTCTAACTGAGCCTTTTTCAGGTTCAACTCTTTTTTCAAATATCTTCATAATTTAAAACTCCTATAGTATAATCAAACTAGCTAAAAGCAAGGAGGACTCTCGTGAGCATTGGGCAAAAAATAAAATACCATCGCAAACTCAAAGGCTTGAAGCAAAAGGATTTGGCTGCAATTCTTGGTATCAGTGACAAGACTATTTCTTCGTGGGAAATAGATCGCACAGAACCAAGCATGGATATGATTAACAAGATGTGTGAGTTATTCAAAATCGACGCTTCTGTTTTAATCGCTCCTCCAACCACCACCCCAAGCCTCAGCCAGGATGAACTAGATATAATAAATAAATACAGAAGTTTGAACGAATACGGCAAAAATGATTTGTTCCGCAGAGCCGACGAGCTAATCAAACTTGATTATACTAATGATGATTACGAACCTGAGCCATGAAGTTCAGGTTCGTTTTTCTTATTACACCATAGTTCTTTTCATCAAATCCCTGAGGCAATCTGAATCTATCACCTTTGAAGCAAGTCCAAATTCAATGGCTTCCTCAGCATTAAAGTAACTATCGGACATGGTCACCTTTGAGACCTGCTTCACAGTCTTACCAGTTCGTTCTGCGATGATAGATACCAGCCTTTCATTAACCTGTTCAAGCTGTCTCAATTCCTGCTCAATTTCAAAAGGCTTCATTCCGCCCATCTCGCGATGCCCCCAGCTACAGTCATGAATCATTACCTTACTGCTAGGAAGCATTAGACGCTTATCCTTATCGCAAGCCAGGAGAATAATACTTCCCATACTTGCAGCTATCCCTGTCACCACTGCAGTGACTGGGCTTTTCATTAATCTAATTGTGTCGTAAACAGCAAGTCCTGAGCCAACATCCCCACCTGGAGAATTGATGAACAATGTAATTGGCTGTGTGTTGTCCTCTGCTTCCAAATAAAGGAGCTGCTTGATCAAATTATTGCAAGAGGCATCATTCACTTCCCCCACAAGAAAGATTTTCCTGTTCTTTAAGAACATATCATCAATTGGTACTGGCTGTGGACCTCTAACTGAATCTAAAATAATATTTGGCATTTTGTATCCCCTTTCCTTACTTTGTTTTGATGTATTCATTGTATCAGGGCATAAAAATGGACTTCGTAATATTTACGAAGTCCCAAGTAACTAATTCCTTTCCATTGCTTGCTGCACTATAGTCGCACCCCTGTTTTCAATGAATTTTACATCTTTCTCTGATGTGATTAAGATTCCTTTTTCCTCAAAGAACTTAATTGCCTTATCAATTTCATCTTTATTATTCTTATAATTATACTCACCACCACAAGCATTTTTAAAGGCATGTTGAATATCATGAAGGTCGTTTCCTAGTACGTAGGTGTATTTCAGTGAGTATCCAGTTTCCGGCTTGCCGCTAAAATAAATATAGAAATAGCCATCGGTTCCATCTCCGGCAAATAGATCATATTTCAATTCGCTAGGTTTTTCTTCATATCTCTTTTTATTTCTTCCCCAATTTTTGATAACATATTCTACTGAATCATACCCCAATTCAATGATTCCCTGGTCCATAAAAACATCAAATGCTGTTTTAATCTCTGGCAGACTCGAAGACCTTCCTCTTCTATAGTCTGATAAATCCAAGCCTGAATGATCAAATCTTTCCATAAAGTATCTCATGCCATAATAAGCATGTTGTACTATTCCACTTATTCCAGAATATTTATAATGCTTAACTATTATTCCTCTTGTTGTTTCTCGTACAGTTTCACCGTCTTCCTTCCAAAATTCCCATTTGAAGTCCCACTCATAATCATATAAAAAAACTACTGTTCCCCAGTCACTCATTCTTTCACCTCCGTTTCTAATCGTGATTTTCTTCTTCAGTCCATTGCTTTAGGCTTTCAACTAAGTAATCATAATCATATGCCCTAGCAAGCTTTGCATATGTTTCATCCATATGATTCATATGCCATGAATTATAGTAGTCACATATTCCCATTAGTAATTCATTGATTCCCCAACCACCAGTCTCGGCAAGTATTTCCTTTAGAATTGCAATTTTATCTTCTAAAGTTTTATCGTTCTTTTTTACACCATTGTTAACTAAAATATTCATAAACAGTCTTCCTTTCATCATTAAACCATGTATTAACATCAATTACCAATTTCCTTTAGGCTGGAACATCCCTGTAAGTATTTCAAGGACCTTGATTTTCCATGTAAATCAGGAAACCTTATAAGTTGAAGCCGCTTACAGTCACTGTCGGTGAACTATCCCCCACCCACCGACCGGGGAGCAAATATGAAGTTGTAACTCAAGCATGTTCACATTATATCAGGGTACAAAAAAGGACCTCGTAAAATTTACGAAGTCCAAACCATTTTCTCATTCATCTTTTAATCAGCAATCTTCGACCATCTCGCGACAAACTATAATATTCCTTTGTGTCTGTATCAAACATAAGCACAGGTATCACACCGCTATACTGCACTGATCCGTCAATATAAAAATGTGACTCGCCATCATAATAGATATCGTGAAAATCCGGATTACCTGAAATTTTATGTGTACCCGTATGACCTGCAATAACATCTGTCACAAATTTACCTGTGTTTGGCGGATACATATTTGTGAACCAATCATCGGGAGTCCCTAGTAAATAATCATCAACTGTTCGCCCCTCATCTATCATTTCTTCGCCATCTCCCTCATTTAATCCGGCATGAACAAATATCTGATCTTTTGTTCTGTAAAAAAGTCGCAGTTGCTTCATCCATTTCTTATACTTTCTCAAATCTGCATTGGGAATTTTTCTCACTACAGTATCATGCAAAAATAATGATTCACCTTCTAGTACCAGTTCTTCATGATTACCTCTTAGCACCACGACTCTATCCTTACCATATTTTTCTTCAAGAGCCATAACCTTATCAATCACAGCGACACTATCCCTGCCATGAACATAGTCACCTAACAGAATCAGCTTGTTGTCTGGATTGTTTAAATCAATTAATGTTAAAGCCTCATCAAGGGCTTTAACATTTCCATGGATATCACTAATCGCATAATACTTCATAAACAATAGAATTCTTTTCTACATATCAGCCAGCATAAAAAATCTTCCATCCTGTACCCCTAAACCTAACAAAAAATCTTCTTAACATCTCTATATAACTTAAGCCCCTGCTCCTGACCATACTTGGAAACTATGCTTCGATATATCTGCTGCTTACCATTTTTCTCATTTAAATGTTTGCCTATCAGCTTTTCAACATACTTTATTTCTACATCTGTATAGCCTATCTCATTTAACACCTTGCTTTGTTCTAGCTTATAAGGAGATGAAATAATACTGACCCTAGTTGAAATACTTCCAGAGTTGCAGTCGCTCATACTGTCAATCCGCTCTATATCTGCGCCCAGTCTGGTTTTCCAAAATTTAATGATTGAATCATAATCATGATCCTTGCTTACCACAACTATCCTTCTTTCTGCCTCTGATAGTAGATTTCCAACAAATGAGCTTAAGTGCATGTCAAGTGACTGCTTTCCTGATGGCACTTCAATAAATTGGAGTTTTGCCCTATCAACTTTTGAAAGGACAGACATGTCTATCTTACTTGCATTTTTTGTAAAAAAGATAATCACAGTGTCCTGGTCTGTCAAAAGCTTCTTGCTTTCTAGTCCAGCACTATTAACATTTTCAAAATCAATCAGATAGTATGATTCCATTAATTCTCACATATCCTTTCTACATCGCAGCCAGCATAAACAAATCCTTGCAAATCATTTCCCCATGCTCTGCCCAATACTCCACAGGGAAGTTAAGTGCGTCGCGCAAATGAATGTCATTGTAATCACAGATGTGAACTAATGAGGCTTCCAACGGTCTATAAGCTACGGTATCAGAAGGAAGTTCGAAACGTATTGCATATTTTTTATGGGCTGGATCCTTATACACCGCAAGATCTTGTTCATCCAAGATGTGTGAAACTGGCTTCATTTGCTTTGCAGTAGTTATCACAGCATCAAGTGTATCACAAACAATATAGATATCGTTCGATGCTGTGCGCCACTTTACGGAGATTACCACGTTATTATCAGGCGACTGGGTTGTGTTTGTGATTGATGCTTCCGAATCAGCTGGAATATATTTCTGTTCCTTCAATTCATTCATTGTGAAATCAACTAAACCTTGAAGTGTTTTATCAATTGTTTCCTGGTCTACAACCTCTTCTTCAAGAAGTTTTACTTCAACCTGGTAAGTTCTCATTCCTGTCTGTCTGATTGCCATTTCTCTAGGTGTTATATTTTCCATTGCAGATACCTCGCTTTCAAATAAGTACGTATTAATATCAATTACCAATTTCCTTTAGGCTGGAATATCCCTGTAAGTATTTCAAGGTTTTGATTTTCCTAAGAAAATCAAGAAACCTTATAAGCTGAAGCCGCTTACAGTCACTGTCGGTGAACTATCCCCCACCCACCGACCGGGGAGCATGTTATGAAGTTGTAACTCAAGCATGTGCACATTATATCAGGATACAAAAAAGGACCTCGTAAAATTTACGAAGTGGCGATGTTATTTGCATATCCCACCAAAACAATACTAATCTCACATAAAATACGATATAATTATTCCGATAGTAAAATTATGGAGATTATATTATGCTTAGCATTTATTTTGGAGATTTAAAGGATTCAATATACAATACTTCTTCCTATTTCAAATTCAATTATGAAAAGGAATGGCTTACTGATCCATTTGTGTCTGAAATGATAAAAGATGTTGATGACTCAGTCGTTTTAGGAACGGGCGCCATTGATAGCCCTGTCATGGGAGTGATCGCCCCCGTGAGCCTTTCCGGCGGTGTAAAGACATTAATACTTATTGATAAAGTGACAGATAAAGTGTTTAATGCATCTAACTGCGGAGATAACTGTGCAAAATGGATTTTGAAAATTGCCGAAAAAAAGGATATCACTATCAACCTTAGGCACATTATGAATTTTGGAAAAGAAACATTTTCTGCAAAGATCCTTAATGATGATGTCATCGTATCGTCCATGGATGAACTCATCCCTATTGCTGGGAGGTACGTATAATGAAAGGCAGATATCACATCATCGTTCAAAGTTCACACCTAAAGTATGAATTTGATATCATCCGCAATATAACTATAATAAAAGGCGATAGCGCCACTGGTAAAACAACCCTTGCCGAGCTTATTCGAGAATACACTTTAAATGGCACTGACACTGGTATCACAATCAGCTGCGATGTACCTTGCAGGTTGTTAGAGGGCAACACTTGGGCTGAGCAACTGTCACTTATCAATGACAGTATTGTTTTCATAGATGAAGGGAACAGCTTTGTTTCTTCAAATGAATTTGCTTCTGCCATAAAAGGCTCTAGCAATTATTATGTAATCATCACTCGAGAGAGTCTGCATTCTCTACCTTATAGTGTCACAGAAATCTATGGAATTCATTCATCTGGAAAATATAACTCGCTTGAGCCAGTTTACCATGAACTTTATAAGATATATAGCAGTGAGAAAGCCACTTCATCCAAGCCTGACACAGTAATTGTTGAAGATAGTAATTCCGGTTATGAGTTCTTTGATACTCTATTCAAAAATACAAAATGCATATCAGCAAAAGGACGTGACAATATTTTTTCACTACTAACTGATGGCAACATAACTGGTAATATTTTAGTCATTGCTGATGGGGCAGCATTTGGTGCACCAATGTCCAACATTCACAGCTTCGTTGAAAACAAAGATAATATTAGCTTGTATTTACCAGAGTCTTTTGAATGGCTAATACTAGATTCCGTCTTACTAGATAATTCCGATGTCAGAAAAATCCTTTCTGCACCAGAAGATCATATAGATTCTGAAAACTATTTTAGTTGGGAACGGTACTTTACTCATTTACTTATAGAAAAGACCGAGGATTCTTATCTGAAATATACTAAAGCTAAGTTGAATCCAGCTTACTTACATGAGAAAAGTTTAAATGCAATTTCTCAAAAGTTACCTAAATTATTATTAGACCTAATTTAAGTTTCTATACGAGCATGAAGAATCTGAGTGAGGTTCTTCGTGCTTGTTTATTTTCTATACTAATCAAACCAATCATCAATATCACATGGCATTTCTCTGACTTGGAATCGAATTTCTTCTAAGCGGGCGAACTCTGTTAAACAGCTAAATAATTCGTCGTTATAACCTTCTGTGCCGTACTTACAAGCATATCCGATTGCTTTTACGCTTTCTAAACTGAGTGGATAAAGTTCATCAGTTCTAGCGTCTCTCAAACTAGCGAAGTCTTTGAGATTCACTGGTATTTCAATACCCTTTTCTGATAAATACTCAAGGTATTCGTATAAGTAGTTCAATGCACTACCAAGGTTTCCACCGAAACCTCTGCTGTGTACTACATCTTTACGAATGTCTTCAGGAATATCAGATACTTTACAAGGGCCAAGCTTGAGATTCTTAATCTCGTCAAACTTAGTGATGTCGAAATAGTCTGGTCTTTCGTCCTGTTCAACAAGCTCTCGAGCTGTTTTGCCAGTTCTTTCTTCGATTAACATTTTCCTTTCTTCCATTGTCAATGTTTCCTTTCAAAATAAAGCTACAACTGAATTATGAGCACATTATACAGGGGTATAAAAAGGTACCTCGTAGAATTTACGAAGCCCCCTAATCAGGTCAATATCCATATTATGAATTAACCATTCTTTCGGCAACTTTGTCCACACGAAGATTTCCTTTCAAACTTGTAAATAGAAATTTTATCATTTAACTCAGATAATTTTTCTCGCATTCCTTACATTGTCCCATGCCGTCAGCTACCATATCATCCCATAATGCATAGATAACTGAGTCCTTATATTTTTCAAGATACTTACAATCACTGAATGCGTGGAAGAAACCATAGGTATTATTTTCAATCGTATATACGGTTTCAAATATCTTTGCAATTATCTTATAATGCCTTTCTCGATATTCTTCACCGACACTCATAATCAGATATGTCTCACCAAATTTCAGCCCCTGGAAATCCGTTTTAGCAGCATCATAATCTGGATCTGTGACAGACAATCCATCGTATTGATGTCCCTTATATTTAAATCGTGCTCTATAATGAGCCTGATACCCGTCTTCATCGTACTTTTCCTTAGGATACAGTTCTAAATCCTCCACCTTAACCATAACTAGGGATTTGTTGCACTCGATTGCATCTTCGATACTTAGACTAGTAGTGTCGTCTTTGTATATATACTCATCGTCACTTACAATTCCCAAATGCATAACTTCATCAATGGAAGCTTTTCGTACTAATTTGAACTTATCACGTACAATATAATTTTCAGGTTGTATGCTTAATAAATTCTCTGGATACTGTTCTGTGAATCCATTCCCCCATCCATGGGCATTACACTCTATCCTCTTTTGAGAATCTATCTTTTCTGCATCCACTTCCACCACATCAAAAGGCTCACAAAGTGTACCATCCTCATAAATTGCCTCAGCATCAGCAATTTTAAAATGATAATGTGGCCCCACAAGTCTAATCCACTGATTATTTTGCAAGTTAATGCCTGCTACACAATATCCTCCATCGTCTGCTTTGTGTTTATCTGATCTTGTAAGAATTAAAACTTCCACAATTGTATCCTTTCTATAGATGCTTTACTTCAACTCCAAGTTCCCTTTCCATTGCTTCTGCCACAAGTCTTCGGTGGCACATATCAGGAAGTGCCTCCGAGCACAAAAGAACTGCATTCTCTTTATCTAAATAATGCTTTGCAAAATGACCTACCATATCTCTTTTTACTATCAGAGAATTAAAAATTTCTGTATAGGCATCCCAATCTATCTTTTTACTCTTATAATCGCTGAGCAGTTCTTTTGTCGGTGCATACACCAGCTGATGTTCGTATTTGCAGCCAACTATCTCTTTTAGGAAATACTCTAAATCTTTTCCCTTAGTAAATCCTGCCAGCTGGGATTGATTGTTTAATCTTACATCTATTAACAGCTCTACATTATTAGACTTAAGCTTCTCAAAAAATTCTCTGGCGGTCTTTTGGGTGAATCCAATCGTATATAATGTCATCTATTCCTCGCCTCCTTCCTTATCAGAACCTAGCCTATATCCTATGTCCTTATTTCTAATTCTGTAGGCCTCAACCAGATATTCCTCCTCGGTCTTCTCATGGCCTATATCAAATAACGACAATTGATTCCTATCAGGAAAAAACATATCCAAAAGCTGTTGATTAAGCTGGTATTGAGAAATAGCACTTCCATCATGCAGGATGTGCTTCACATCTATACCATCAAGCTCAAATCCTCTGCCGACCATTATCGCTCTATGGCAATCTATAGGATTCTTCTCTGTACACATAAGAGCTATATTGTATTTTTCCAAGCCGTGCTCAATGTTCAGCATGCCTTTTTTAAATAAATCCGATTGCCGGAACATTTCAAAATCCAAATAATTATTGGGATAATACTGCTTATCCTCCTGCCTGGCGCCAAAAAACTTGCCCATATGGAAATACTCAATTCCATTTTTCTTTAACACTGCACTTAAGGCATCCGAATTATACTGAGATGCAAATCTGGAATAAGGAGTACTCCTTACATCAATGATATACTGCACATTGAACTTTCTTAACAATTCTAAAAAATGTTCCACTGGATAAGTCGAATGACCTACTGTATATAACTGCACTATTCTACCTCACTCTCCGCAGCCTGCTTCACAAGCGCAATCAATTCCGGCTCCCAGTTTCTCTCCTTGCCGTAAAGAACCTCGCCGATTGCATCCTCGCTTCGATACTGCTGATTGGAGAAAATAATTACTGGTATACCATATTCCTTTTCTTTTACAGTGGCAGCTAGTTCCAATCCACATTGGTCCTCAGCACCTCTTGACTCGCGAGGATACCACATATCTGTAATTATAACACCAAACTCATCCTGAGACAGCACGCTTTGCTCAATAGCATAAAGGCCATCTTCAAGATTCTTCTCTTGCTTAATATCTCTGAAGCCAACGCTAGCAAGCGCTCGTTTAACAGCATCAAATTTCTCTGGTGTATCCTCAATATATAAAATCTTCATGGCTTTTACCTCCATCTCTTTACCGCCAATCCATAAAATATCAGCAATCTGTGGCTATTCTCTCCTAAAAGGTAAGATCTGGAAGACTGTATGATCTACATCCTCTCCAGTCGCCATGTTGAGGTTCTTTCTAGGGATTGATCTTATTTTCCGACACTTTTTCTGGACACATTTTTCACAAATCGTGGTAATCGATTTGCCCTCAAGAAGCTGGTCATCTGTGATATTGCCGTCACAATTATTAACCAAAATACCGCCCTTGGACATATAATTCTGTACCTCTACGGGTAGGTTAAAATCGGCATATTTATTTTCATAATCCACTATGCAGTCATCCTTTGATTGAAATACCATTTTATCATCGTCAATCAAATCAAAGTATTCATTGCAGACCCAACCGTCTATCACATCCTGACCAAAAGCTTCAGGGGCATACCCCTTCTCTCTCATGGTAGCAATTATCTTTTCTACCAAGGCATTATCTTCATCAAAGGTTTTACTTCCTCTGTAGGAAACGCAAATAATGATATAGTCCCTCACTAGTGTTGCTTCTGATACTCTCTCGCAGAACTGATCAATAATTGAGGTACCAGTCGAATCATCATCCAATCCTTCGCTAAGCATTTTGGGAAACATAATTACATTTGCTAAAAAAGTTTGCATTTCATTCCAAAAATCCACCATTCCTGAATCAAGATGACCTGTGGTTTTCAGGTATTCGTTGTGCTCGGCTACTTCTTCTGGAAATAGCATACCGACATCTGCCCACTTAACAATGTCTATTCCCCTGTAGTATAGTTTCTTTTCTAAACTGTAATCCTCTGTATCTAATAATTGACGATGTGCATATAGTAGCGACAGTGCATCCACCATAGACCCACAACCAAAGGTATAAACAACTGCTGCATCATCTTTAGCATCCTTTAATTCCTTAGACAGCAATCGCAAAACCAGATCATATATCCAGTAATATTCCAGAGCATAATATTTGGCATATTTCATCATGTAAAAAGCAACCTGGAATTCATCACTGTAATCTGGTATACCTTCTCCAAAATTAACGCGCTGTATCCTATTTTCAAAGGCTTCGCGGGTAAGGTGTTCTTCTAAGAAATCTTTAGCTTCAAGTAATTTATTGTCGAGATATTCCATATTCATAATTTCATTAACCCCCAATACTGGTGCCTTCTCATCAAAAACAGCTTCAATAATTTGATCCAATTCATCCGAAGATGTACCATCAGTCGAAAGTCTTAAATACCTTCTTTCGGCAAATTTCTTGTTCATTAATGAAACTATTCGGTCTTTTAATTCGTCCTTTTTCGCTTGCTCTTCATCCGAACGATGATATGCTCCATCCACTTCAATTATCGCATATACGTATCCAGCTTTTGCAATGACAAAATCAAAGCGGGCTCCATTTTCCACATATTCCTTAATCTCTTCATCGTCTAATGGAATATTTTTGAATTTTCTAAGTTCCACCTCTCTATGTATCTCAAAGTCAGCTAATAAGCCATCACATTTTTTCAATTCCTCATAAAGGCATTCTTCAGGAGCGAAGTCCCTTTTACCTGAATGTCTTTTTTCATCCTCACCAGCTCTAAATTTCTGGCGATAATAAGGTATCTTATCAAAAACTGAAGAAATAGATGTGCGTATGAATCCATAATCTGCGCCTGTATCACGGAGCTTTTCCTGGGCATAAACATACCCCAGAAAATCTCTGAGATAGCATTCCTGTTTCCATTTATTTTTCACAAGGTATCCAAGCTCTTTTTCCTGCATTTCTTCTGGGAGCCATACTGCAGAGGTTATAACGCATATTTCTTTCTTTGCCCTGGATATAGCCACATTAATCAATGTTTTCTTTTGAGACCATGGCTTATTTCCAGCATCCTGTACAGGCATTATGTACACTCTGTCATAGCCTCTTCCCTGGGCCTTGTGAATAGTTAACTGAGGAATCTTATTTATAAAACCAGCCTCTTCATCCTCTGGGTTTTTCCCCTGGCTGTCATATTCAATATCATTATCTATGATTACACCTTCAAGTTCTCCAGCAGCAACCACTTCTTGAATCCTTTCCTGAAGAAGCTCCAAATGATACTTAAAAGGTGAAAGCACACAAATACTATAGTCAGGCTCGTCTATTAATTTATTGTAAATATCTGGAAGTTCTTCTCTGACAAAGATTTCAATCTGTCTTTTGTTATAATTGTTGTTTTTAGGCTTATCCTCTTCATCCTTAGCTGGAGCATCTATACATTCCCAATAATCCCCTTCATACCAGCGGATTCTTATAGGGAGTTTTTTTCCTGCATCGCTTGTTTTAACTATAAGCTGATTCTTATACACTTTTTCATTGCAAAATCCAATAATAGCAGGATGACACCTGAAATGCTCATTTAAAAGAATAGCGCTGCACCTATCACCAAAACTCTGACCACAGGCCTTCATGAAGCTATTGTCCTCTTTATCAATAAAAAACTCATAGCTTCCCTTCAACTGCTTTTCACTATCTATGCCACCTTCAATTTTTTTGTGAATAGGAGGCAATTGCTCATTATCTCCCAAAAGAATAAGGTGCTTAGCAGAGGACATGGCTATCAATCCAATATAGCATGGCACCTGTGAGCACTCATCTACAATGACATAATCATATTCATCCATATCAGCTACACATTTGCGCAGTGAATGAATCGTACTGAATATAATAGGATAGCTATCAAGCAAAAGTTTGGGAAATATATATTTATTGTCAGCCTTACAGCTGCGAAGCTTCTTATGTAAATCTGGATTTACCTCCTTGAGACTTTTCTTAAATTCTTTTCTTTTATCCTGAGGTCCCAACCTTGCATAGCATTTTGCAAGACTGGCTTCTGTGCTGACAGCATCCTTTGCATTTTCAATAGCCTCACTATTTGCTGAAATGACTGCTATTTTTGCATCGGGATAAAAATCTCTAATGCAAAGCAAAATGTTCTTGATGGTCTCCGTCTTACCGGTGCCTGGAGGCCCCTGAATAATTGTAATATCATTAAGGAGGGCATTTGAAATAGCATCAACTTGCGCAGGGTACGGAGGAATAGGCATGCCATCACACAGTGCCATAACTTTAGCATTCATAGCTTCAAGCTCACTCTTAGAAGCACGCTTAATGGCAGCTTTAGCCTCATCATCCTGCAGAAATGCCTTGGTAAGAGTATTCAAATTATCTGCTAAAACACCTAGAGCTTTCTCCTCATAGAACCATGAGACAGAATATCCGTATGGTATACCATCCTCACCAATACCTATTTTTTCTGCTAAATCCTTGTAGTATTGCCAGATTCTCTCATTCATAACAACCTTAGCACCTCTTGATGCACAAACTCCATTTACAAATCAAACAACGACATCTGCCCAGCCATCTTGCTGCCATCTCTAAGAGATTTTACAGGCCTGTCAGTCACCTTATCATCGGCCGTAATCTCATCGCACAATATTGGTGAGTCGACATCGTACCTTGAATACATTTCCTTTACAACATCATCCTGATAGTTGGCATAACAATAGCGGCAGCCATGTATACATGTATTATAGGAACCAATGTCCTCACACTTCACACAGCCGCAGCCTTCTCTTTGGCCATCAGCCTTAACCTTCAGCGAGTATCCAATGATGCTCTCTATCAATTCTTTATCTATACAACTGTTGTGTTTTATCCCACAGAACTCTAAATCCACCGCCTCGGCGCAGGTGGCAATCTCCATATCATTCGCCCTTGCTATATCTGCAAGCTGTTTAGCAAAATCGTTCAAACGATTTGGAGTTAAAAACTTATTGCCTGCTTCTGTAAGGTTGCCCTTATTTTTTGTGGCATACACATCCACAAAACTGATAACTACCTTTTTGGTATATCCTTTAAGACTTGTTGCAATCTTCTCAAAGCATCTCAAATGATATTCAGTAGTGTATTTGTCCGTGATTATAATCGGGTCGTATCTCCAGATTACACACTTACTTCCAAGCCTTTCAGAAAGACTTTTAAAGGTGGAAATGCGATTCTCCACAGGTGCCAGATTCGGCTCCAAGTCTCTGTCATAGCCATTGAGGGTAAATTGAAAATAATACTTATAGTCCCTCAACTCATCCAGGCGACTGAGCATTGGAGCTGGATCCTTTGTCCAAAAAACTATACAATCCACCACCTCAGGTGAAATATCTATACGACTCACCTGATATTTATTCATCGGGTTTCTAACACACACACTTTTTTCTTTTATTCGGTTATAAAACCATTCTGAATAAAAGGTTGGAATATCTGTTCTTCTACTGGCACTTAATATCATTTTTTCCCCCTTACTCTATGTTGGGGCTTTTAATTATTTTTTAATTTCCCCACAAATTTTATTAATATCCTCTTTACCCAAGTGACCCTTCTCTAAAAGTTCATGGGCAAATTTATCGACTGTCTCTTTATTATCTTTAACGATTTTTATGGTATTTTCAAGCTCTCGCTGCAAGATAGCATCGGCCTCTTCACAGTATTTAACTGTCAGAGCTCCTGAATTATTAGGATAGTAGAATAAATGATTCTCACTCATTCCAAACCTGGTAACCATCAAATATGCTAATCTTGATGCATTTTCCAAATCGTTTGAAATGCCCGCATTCAATCCGTCCTCAGGGCCATAAAATACCAATTCCGTTGCGCGTCCAGCCAAGCTCGTTCTAATCTTACCTAGCAAATCATTCTTAGAGTAATCTGTTGACGACTCATCCACCTCATGTTGAACATATCCCAAGAAGCTTGCCCTGGCCTGTACTGTGGCAAATTCCGGACTACACCATCCGCCTTCAACATAACCCACCACAGCATGGCCGGCTTCATGACGGGCTGTAAGTAGCATGTCCTCTTCCTTAACAGGGAGCTTTTTGCCATAGTTCATCTCTTCATCGGTTTCCACAAGCATATCCCTAGAAATATTAGTTTCATTCATCAATGCCTTAGTGCCAGCTTTATTAATAAGATTGTCTATTTCAGCCAGACTGGTACCAAACATTCTCTCTGCAAGAGAAGCTATATCCTCTTTGCTTAAACCATCAAGACTAATCTTACAACCAGATAGTTTTTCCTTCTGCTTCAGTAGGAATTTCAAATTCAATTCTCGTCGCTAACACATACTGATAGTATGCATATTTTCTTGCTCTTTTGAGAAAATTCTTACTTGTTCTTGGTATCAACATATAAAGCTACCTCCCAATTCATAAAATACAAAAACACCCAAAGAAACATAATCCGCCTCTTAGGGTGTTCTGGAATTCATAGATAAAGCATTTAGAATAGCCATGTCTATCTGTTTGTACAAAATTATACCTCCGTGGTGTTTTTCAAATAATCTCTCACACAGTAACTGAATACATTCTACCTTCAATCTGTGAAAAACTATTGTATACGTTGTGAACAAACAACCATGGTTTTATGCATGCTCTTCAGAATCAGACTCCTCATCCCATTCCTCATCAGGGTCAGCCACCCCATATATATCACGAGAAATCAAAGTAAGGTTATCCTTGTATTCCTTTACTCGCTCAGGCTGATTAAGAAGATTAATAAAATCTCGAATTGAAAGTACATACTCATCTGTGTCACCAACTCTGATAGTTGTAATTGTATGATTATCCCCAGCAGAAGTACCAGTGCGCGACAGAAGAGAAAGTATGATAGTCCGTGGGTAATTTTTATTAAATTCATATTCCCTTAATTTATCATTTAAGACAATGAATAATTCCCCGCCGAAGTATAACGTTTGAAAATCATAATATACATCTATCTTTTCTTCTCTAATAGCATTTAATAATTCTTCTTTTTCTTTACGATATCCACAATTATCCTCCAACTTCACCCAACCAGCTAGAACAGTGTCATTATTCTCAAACACTTTATTCAAATACTGATTATCCAATGGTTCCAAATCATATAATTTAAAAATCTTTTCAATTGCTTTCATAATCCGTCATACCTTAATCTAACAAAAAATCTTCTTAACATCTCTATACAGCTTAAGCCCCAGCTCCTGCCTATACTTGGAAACTATACTTCTATATATCTGCTGCTTTCCATTTTTCTCATATAAATGTTTGACTATGAGCTTCTCAACATACTTTATTTCATCATCTTTATAGCCAAGACCATTTAACACCTTACTTTGTTCTAGATTATAAGGTACTGAAATGATATTAACTCTAGCCGAAATACTACCAGCGTCACAGTCACTGTCGGTGAACTATCCCCCACCCACCGACCGGGGAGCAAATATGAAGTTGTTTCTTAAGCATGTGTACATTATATCAGGGCACAAAAAGGGCCTCGTAGAATTTACGAAGCCTCGATATTATTTGCATAGACCTCCAAAACAATATTAATCTCCCACAAAATACGATATAATTATTCCGATAGTAAAATTATGGAGATTATATTATGCTTAGCATTTATTTTGGAGATTTAAAGGATTCAATATACAATACTTCTTCCTATTTCAAGTTCAATTATGAAAAGGAATGGCTTACTGATTCATTTGTGTCTGCTTTTTTAATCTCTCTTAATCATCAGAAACTAATAACTAAAATTCTTCCGAAACTCCTACTTTTAAAACTCGGACATAATCCTGTCTCTATCATCATCCGAAATACTCCAATAGTCATCTTCATCAGGAAAGTAATCGGCAAAATATTTCATCAATTCCTCTGGACATCCTTCCGGCATATTACCATTTAGGTTTCTAATTTCAGATAGAACATCATCCTCATTTATCACAAGCCATTTATCAAACCACAAGGCCGCCTCTCTAACATTTTTGATATCAGATAGATAATTGTCATTGCCTATTCTATGTAAGCAAACACCGTAGTCATCGGTATTTTCCCAATTTGAAATAATATCTATACCACAATGGTATGTAGCTGGATATAAGAATTCATTTTTTAAATAATTGTCTCGCCCGATTATAAAAAGACCAATGCCGCTTTTTGCATCTACCTTGATTGGAATAAGCACCTTATCACTTGCAGGAGATTTATAAAGCTTGTCATATAATGTTTGATATTTTTCTGTAGAAATCTCATTAACACCTGTCTCCTGTATTTTTCTATCATGCATTTGGTACCAACCGTTAATAAGATTAATTGCTGTATTATTAGATCTTGTTTGCAAATCATATTTGAATGTCTTAATACGCTTATCTATAGCCTTTTTTAATTCTTCACTGGTTATATTTTCCAACTTCCTTTTTTGTATATTGGAATCAAATTCAAGGAAATACTTATATATGTACGAATCGTTTTCCTTTAAAGCATATTCCTGCATCATGTCATCTATTGCTACATCACTCATCTTCTTATTCTGGTAAATCGGCATCACAAATCACCCTTTCAATCAAAGCATATACCTTATCTAGATAAATATAACTATCAAAGAACTTATCATCCTTTAACCAGCTTGACGCTTTAAGTTTATCAAGATAAAGATTAATTCCATTTTCAATTTCTTCTTTAACGTTTCGGCTGTTAAACATTGCTGCTGATTTTGTCAAAAGGGTTTTGCAGCACTGTTTGAAGTATTCTATATCTGAAAAATATTGTCGATAAATTTCGTCAAGATTTTCAATAGACTCATTTGCTGATTCCTCATCAAACTTTGGCCATGGATCATACATCTCCTGATAAGCCTGATACATATTTTCTTCATACAAATTATCATCTTCATCCCATTCAGGAGGTTCAGGCAAATCAGCAATTTTTATATTTGGTATAGAACCCTCAGTTAATCTCTTCCGAATCTCTTCTGCATAACGACGGCATTCTTCATCTTCCATAAGCAGGCTTGAAAGATCTTCTCCAGTAACAAGTCTATAAACTCTTTTTAAAGGCCACATAACCTTATCTAAAAATGGAGTATCCTCACACCCACAAGAAGAAGGATCAAATGAGGGATCTAGTAAACAATTCACTTCAGCAGTAACATCAGGAAAAATCAAACTTTTAAAAAATTTTTCCTCTTCACTGTATCCAAATGGAGTAGAGATTTTTTTTAAAACCCCTTTCCAGGTTCCATCTTCAATTGCTAGCCCCATTACTATATAAATAAATGCTTCATAGAATTCTTTTTCTTCATTATCCAGTGCTAGGACACCAGACATTTTTTCTAACCACTCATCAGCCTCAATGGAAAAATATAGGGATTCAGCATCAAATTTTATGTAGGCATCATACTGAATATATTTTTCAATACATTCAATTATTTCCTTCGGGAACTCATTTTCAAATTGACCATATCCCCCTTTCTTAAACATCAACTTGCCTTGGTTAAGTTTATGGGAGACATAGTCCCATTCCACACCACTCACCAGTTCTATCAGTTTCCGACACTTTTCTTCATACTTTTTCTTTCTATAATTTATCGCATCTATTCTTTCAAAATATCCATACATAATTGTTTCCCCTTTTATTTACTCGCCTTTAATCAATATCAAAATCCGGTGAAAATCCCCAGTACATCCCATTACGTTCTATATTTTCCATAGGTGTATCCCTCCATCATTCAAAAAACACCAATAAATAGCCACACTACGACTGAGTACATTCTATATCCAAGGTGTGAAAATGCATTGTAAAAGTTGTGAACAAACAACTATGAGCACCTGACCATAAAGGGCTCATAGCAGTCACCCCTCTTATCCAAAATACACATCGAATTTGCCTACCTCACTGTTATATGTGACAGATGCTTCGTACACAATCCCTGTCTTGCTTACGAAATCACTGCAAGTAACCTTTCCACCTGATTGCAATATTTCAATTTCCTCTTGTGTGAACTTATGGCTAAATAATTCCTCTGGCATCTCGCATACCTCCTCAAAATAATCATTATTGTTTACTACTTCACTACTATTCATATCACCCATAGCCTCATAAATAACCGCCATCATGTTGTAGAACCAAATATCTAATTTATCCAAAGCATCCTGATCAAACCCAAAGTCCTCCTTGACTCTGTTGATTACATAGACTTCTTCCTTATCAGTCAATCGACGGTTTATTGTTTTCACCACCAAATTCATGGTTCTCAAGGTGTGGTTTGTTGGATTGTCCAGCACTGTATCCACATGAATCAAGTCACTATACTCAGGCCATAACATATTCAAGACTTCCTTCAACGACTCAGCTGCTTTATTCAGCTCCTCAGGATTTACTTTCCAACAAAGTGAAACCGTAAATACGTATTGAAAATTTTCATGGGGTCTCACAGGTATAAGAAACTTTCCTGATAATTCTCGAAGGAAATAATATAGAATCTCGAAGGTCTCGTCGTCAATTTGTCCTGCCTTATATGCATCTTCAAAGTCAACGTATATTTTTGTAAATCCGCAACCACCTCCCTTTTTTATTGTGGTAGATATAGCCTGATTACGCAGAGATTTTATCCGCTCCATCAAAGGCTCATTATCATAGTAGTTTTTAATTGTGTTGTATAAATAATTTGCATTCATCATCATTACCACCTTCTATGCGCTTAACTGATCATCATTTTCCTCCTCCAGCTCAAAGCTGTAAGAAGGAATTTTGTTTACTAGTGACACTGGTTTTCCTGCTTCGAGGATGAATTCCTTTTGTCTGTCAGTACACAGGACTGCCTCAGGAGTCTTTAAGGCTCTGGTCCCAATAAACTGAGCTGACTGCATATCATTGCTGCCCAGGTATACTATATGGTCACAATTATTGATAACTGTCATTGCCTGAGAGTGCGAATACAGTGTTTCCAACTGAGTAAACGACTGGATACAAAGCGTAAGCCAGATATCGCGGCTTCTTACAACAGAAATCAGCTTGTCAAAATCCGGAATAATTGCTGATGATGCAAAGTCATCCATAATAATTCTGACTGGCACATTAAGCTGCCCATCATCCTGAGCATCAGCCTCAGCCATAAGACCTTGCAGCGCCTGAGCATAAAATAAATTCACAACGTCATCCAGGCTGTGATCACTATCTGAGATATTTAAGAATAAAACTGTTTTTTCTTTTCCTAAGGATGAAAAGTCCAGTCTTCTTTCGTCAACATCAAAATCATCCATCGCAAATGGATTTTCCTCCCACTCTTCCTTAGTTCTGAGGGAATTATAGTAAGGTTCGAAAATGACTCTATATTCCTTATAAGCAAAAGATTTTATCGCATTATTCACAATTGCAAAAATGCTGGCTATGGTTTTATCTGCCGTGCGCATCCCCTGGATCTGTATATAACGGCTGGCAGCTAACGTGTTATAATGTTCTGAAATCCATGGCTCAAAATATTTTCTGTCATTTACCATTAACTTTCCTATGATGCTTTCAACTATATTCATATTATGGTTCTCTTCAGGCAAAGCCATCAGGGTAAAAGCCACAGCAAATTCCAGTACTGTTCTGGCGCTCATTGGCCAAAAGGCTTCATGGTGGTATCCTAAAGGAACGAGACAAGCAGCGAGTTTTGCTATATCCTGCTCTCTATAATTTCCCCGCTCATCCCGACGAATGTAATCAAGAGGATTATAGGTAACATCACTATTTTCAGGATTTACAAAATCAAGTGTTTTTATGTTGTAGCCTTTGCAGTTCAGTTCCTCGCTGAACATCTTTGCCAGACGCCCTTTAGTGTCTGCTACAATAAGGCTTGAATCCTTCAATGACTTAAGCTGCGCATACACAATAGAACCAGTCTTTGATGAGCCGGAACTTCCAACAATTAAATCATTGTTATTCAGATGGGTTTCTCTAGTGTCGTTACTCACCTTAAAACCGTCACCTAAGTATCTGTAGCTGTATCTTTCTTTTCTATTCATGAATATCCCCTTCCTTTTTTTGTTGATGGAGATATTATGCCAGAAATAAAAAAAGGACTTCGTAAAATCTACGAAGTCCGAACCCTCTCATTAGGGATTCCTATTTATTTGTGTCTTTAAGTGCGTAAGCGATGTTGATAGCGTGGTCAGCGCATCGTTCGAGGTCGGTAACCATATCTGAGAAAACAACACCAGCCATAGGCTCACATTTGTTTTCCATCAAACGCTCAACATGATGATTGATGAGCTGCTTTTCCTGTTTATCAACCTTGGCCTCAAGCTTTTCGATTTTTGGAAGATTCTCGTAATTTTCTGAAGTGAAAATATCGATTGCAAGTTCAACCTCTTCCATTGAATTATCTGCCATTTCCTTAAGCTCTTTGGCAGCCTTTTTGGAAAGCTTGGTCTTTTTGTTTTTCATGCGGGTTGCATATTCGATGATGTTTTCCGCATGGTCAGAAATACGTTCTATATCTGTAACCGCAATAGTGATAGCTGAAATACGACGAAGCATTGCAGGTGTAAGGTTAAGAGTTTGAAGCTTGACCATGGCATCCTGAATTGCATGATTGAGGATATTTACTGTCTCCTCACGCTCCTCTACATCTTCTACTTTTTCAGGAGAATAATCGAAGAAGCAATCGATTGCCTTTTCAAAATTTTCTGCTGCGATAGCGCCCATTCTGGCTGCCTCAAGCTGTGCCTGATGAATAGCCATGTTTGGTGGTACATTGCCCATCTGAGTCATAAATACAAGCTTGCGATCCTCTGCTGCTCTGGTTTCCTCAGGAAGCTCTGGGATAAACATGTATGTAAGCTTGATGATGTAGTCAGTGAATGGGAATATAATCAATACCGCAAGGATAGCAAAAATCGTATGTGTGTTGGCTATCTGACGAGCCGGATCTGCCGATGTGGATCTAATCCAGCTGAGCAGTGGTGTTACGTTAATAATGACTACTATTATGGTAGCTCTGATAAGGTTGAATAATAAATTCAGGATGGCAGAACGCTTACCGTTTCTATTGGCTGTAAGTGATGCTAAAAGGTTTGGTGTAACAGAACCGATAGCAGCACCAATTACAAGATATACAGCCTGATTATAATTCAATATTCCCTGAACAACAAAAGCCTGGAAGATAACTGTTGATGATGATGAACTCTGCAATAAAGCAGTGAACAAAATACCAAATATCAATAAAATAAATGGATTGTTCATGCCACTTAAGAATTCTTTGAACGCAGGTAATTCCTTAAGTGGTGCAATGGCTGCCTTCATAATAGTTATACCCTGAAAGAGCATACCAAAGCCCATGATAACTGTACCTATATGCTTTACCAGATCCTTTTTCATAAATAGATACATTACTGCACCAGAAAAAAGTAAAAATGGTGTGAATGTAGCAATATTAAAGGCTGTAATCTGTGCTGTGATTGTGGTACCGATGTTGGCGCCAAGAATAACTCCAATAGCCTGTGCCAGCGTCATCATGCCCGAGTTTACGAAGCCGATAACCATGACATCAGTGGCTGAAGAGCTCTGAACAAGGACTGTCATAAGAAGTCCTACCAAGACAGCTACTGCTCTGTTAGTAGTAGCTTTTTCCAAGATAACTTGAAGATTATCACCGCAGCTATTTTTGAGGCCAGTGGACATAATGGACATTCCATATAAAAATAAGCCCACTCCACCTAACAGTGATAATAATTGTGCAATTGTCATTTATTTTCTCCTTTTACCTACCGTACTTTTCCTTCACGAAAAGTAAATACTCTTTTCCTCTCTTGCGTCCGTAGATAATATTATCAAAAACGAATAGAAAAGTCTAAAGATTTATCAATTATTGTTATTAAAAATAACTATTAAATATAGGCCTTAATGAATATTCCGTCTTCGCGATATTCTTCTGATATTAGTTCGCCATTTTCACGGATTTTAGCAATTGAGCCAGCCTCAGTGTATGGCACCAGCTTTTCAACATACTGCTTGCCATCTCTAAGAAGCTCCGCCAAAATCTCTTTTACTCTATCCAAACCTTTTCCGGTTTTAATCGATGTATGTACGGTATAATCAGCTCGCAAATCATGATAATCGTGTTCATCATCAACTTTGTCTACCTTATTAAAGATAGTTACAACAGGCTTGTTGCACACTCCAAGCTTATCTAAAGTCTCGTAGACAATTTCCATCTGTCTATCCATCTGAGGATTGCTCACATCCACAACATGGATGATATAATCTGCGTATTTTGCTTCCTCCAAGGTACTTTTGAAGGCATCCACCAGGTGATGTGGCAATTTTCGAATAAAGCCTACTGTATCTGTAAGAAGGAGCTTTTGATCATTGTCCAATAAAAGCTCTCTAGTAGTAGGGTCGAGTGTAGCAAAAAGAGCATCCCACTCCAAAATGTTGGCATCTGTCATCTTGTTCAAAAATGATGATTTGCCTGCGTTTGTATATCCTACGATAGCAGCTACAGGAACTCCGTTTCGCTGACGTTTCGCCCTAGTGATTTCACGGTGGGATACCACATCAGCAAGCTCTTTTTTCAGCTGTGTGATACGTCCAGCGATAAGACGTTTGTCCATTTCAAGCTTTTTCTCACCAGGACCACGGGTACCGATTGCACCGCCACCTCCGGCAGCAGTACCACCCACTCTGGACATATTTTTTCCAAAGCCTGTCAAACGAGTCATCTCATATCTAAGCTGAGCCAACTCTACCTGAATCTTACCCTCGGCAGTGCCTGCTCTGGCTGCAAAAATATCCAAAATCACAAGGGTTCTATCCATAACCTTTGTGTCTAATGCATCTGCAAGATTTCTCATTTGAGCAGGAGTAAGCTCATCATCGCAAACTATGCCTGTGGCTTCTGTTTCCCATATTAAATCTGCAATTTCCTGTACCTTGCCTGAGCCTACGTAGGTGCCCGGATTGCGACGTTCAAGATTTTGAATCACCTGACCTACTACTTCAGCTCCTGCAGTTTTACACAAGTCCTTGAGCTCCTCAAGGGAATCCTTCGCCTCAGCTTCCTCTCCCTCGTTGACTGCTACAAGTATTACTTTTTCTATTATTTTATCTGTACTTACCATATGTATTCCTTCTATATTAATTCAATTCGATTGTATCATACATATGCGTAGGAATACTATTACAAATAACGGTAAAAATTGTGTAAATATATTGACAGTTCAATATTTATGATGTATTTTCTATTTGAATTAATTAAATAATTTTGCTAGGGGCGCATTTTTGCTGAGAGGTGATTCACCGACCCTTAATACTTGAACTGGATAATACCAGCGTAAGGAAGCTTTTTACGATCTCCTAGCATGTGTATGAAGGGAGATTTTTTTTATGATTAACCACGTTTCATCAGATGAAAAAGTAAAGGTTACTTTTACTGCGAAACAACTTGCCTTTTGTGCCGTTTCTATGGCACTGGCTTTCGTGCTTTCCAACATTAAAATTTTCAAGTTTCCTACTGGTGGCTCTATCACAGCATTTTCTATGCTTGTAGCTTGCCTCCCTGGATTCTTCTTCGGTCCTCTCGTAGGCATCGTAACCGGCGTTGCCTACGGACTGTTAAATCTTATTGTGGATCCATATATCCTATTTCCTGCTCAGGTTATTGTAGATTACATACTTGCTTTTGGCGCGCTAGGCTTATCAGGCATTTTTTCAAATTCAAAGTATGGTCTCATTAAGGGCTACATTGCTGGTGTTCTTGGACGTTATGTATTTGCAGTAATTTCCGGATGGATTTTCTTTGGCGAATGGGCTTGGGAAGGTTGGAATCCTCTGGCATATTCTTTAGCTTACAATGCAATCTATATTTTTGCCGAAGCTGGAGTAACTATCGTAGTTCTTTGTCTTCCACCTGTACGCGCACTTATGAGCAAGCTTAAAAATATGGCTATAGGTAACTAATTCATTTTAGTTTTGCCTTTTGCCCCAATAAATATTTGCATAATAAAATCCCCCTTACCATAGCGGCAAGGGGGATTTTTGATAACTATTATTTAATTATCTGATACTCATAAGTAGCAAAATCTGCCTTAAGAGTGATGGTGTCATCTCCCTTAGTCCATGTAAAGGAAACAACTGATCCTTCTGTTTCAATGTTAAGCTTGCTGTCAAATCCAAATGCTGGATGAGACTTTCTAAGCTGTAACAATTCAATCTGATTCTTAACTACTTCCTTCTGAAGCTGTGATTCAATCTGCTCCATAGAAAGGTTTGTTCTGTTGATTTCTTTGTGACCGCCTGCACCAGCGCGAGCTACTGCTTCGTGGTCATTCTTTCCTGCGAACAAATCAAGGTACCATACCTGTGGTTTACCTGGCATGAACATCTGAATTGCTCTAGCGAAGAGCATCTTCTTGTCGTCCTCACCAAGTGCGCTATAGTATGTAGCGTTTACCTGATAGTACATGTTCTTTGCGCCGTGAAGATCCTTTACAAAGCCGCCTCTTGCAACAATAGTATCGATTAATTCCTGAATCTCTTCCTCTGGGAGAAGTCCCTTAAGATCAAGAAGAGGAATACCATCGTGGCAACCAAGCATGTTTACAACGCGGATATCGTTGTCTACAAGTTCCTTTGCCCACTCGATAAGCTTTTCAGGGTTCTTTTTCTCGATAGCGTAGATAAGAAGTCCTGGAAGGAAGAAGTCGTATGTCATGTAGCCCTTCTTTGCTACAAGATCGTAAATCTTCTCTCCGTAGCTTGCATGAATTTCAGGAAGAAGTGTTACCTGATTCTTGTCTGCAAGCTCCTTAACCTTCTGTAATAAATCCCATGTACCTGGGTCATTAAGGAAGTTCTTAAGACCTGGCTCCTTTGGAGCGTAGGCAAATGCATCGAGACGAACGATTTTAGCACCATATGATGATAAAGTCTTAAGAGTGTTTTCGTAGAATTCCCAAACAAGTGGAGACTTAATGTTTAAGTCCATCTGTCCTAAGTATCTACGGCTGCTCTCTAAGAGCTCTACTACCTGCGCGCGATACTGCTCGTATTTACCAAGCTGTAAATCAGCTACTGCGCAGCCCTCAGAAATCTGAGAGTTTACACATTCAGCTAAACGTCCTGCTGCAACGTACTGAATATCCATTACTTCCATAAGGTCCTCAGCCTCTAAAGACTTGTAGCGAACCTCCTGGTAGAATGTGTTCCAATAAGGAACGTTACGTCCATCAGGGAATCTAACCATAAGGATTGGTAAACCTGGCTTGCGGAAGAACATATCCTTGATGTACTTTTCGTCTGGCTGAATGTAGCCAGCTTCAGTCATCTCTCCGCAGCCTTCCCAAAACTTGTTCCAGTCAATAAAGAAATCTTTATATTTGGACTTTTCACCATTTTTGATGATATCCTGAAACTCTTTTGAAAGAACAGAAGCGTGATTTAAGATGAAGTCGAGCTTAAGGTCAATATCCATTCCCTTAATGTCCTCGATAGCCTGACGGCTGCCAAGCTCTTCATTAATTCCGTAATCAATTACAGAGAAGCCTCTGTCCAAATCTGTATTAAAAATACTTGGAAGGATGTAGAAAGACTCAAATGTGTCCTTTAATTCATCCTTCTTCAAAACCTTTACAATGTCGTCAAGTGTGCCACCCATAGAATCTGGGTAGGCATTCAGCATAGGGCCGTTACTCATTTTATACCTCCAAATAGTGTGCTGGTGCCGTAGTCTTTGGCTCGCCAGTTACGGATACAAGCCTTAATATCTCTACAGTCGGCTAGGAATGCCTCCTTTAAGAGATATTAATGCTTGTCTCCTACTGGCTCCTCTTTACTGTGGACCAGCGTGAATTATTACCATACGTATTAATTATTTGTTCATTAGAGCTTTATATTCGTCGAACGAAAGGAGCTCTCCTGCTTTTGAAAGTATAATCTTTGCCTTGTGTGCCTGTGACGCAAGAAGATTCTGCTCGAGTTCAAGAACTAACATTGTGAATGCACTATCAGTTTTGCCATCGCGGTTACGAGCTCTGCGGTGAGCAAGTGTTTCCTCTGGTGTACTGTTGAGAAGGATAGGAATATCTACACCTTCATAGTGATCACTGTTACCATGTGTCCATTCAATTACTAGAACCTTAATTGTTGAAAAATCAACTTCTTCATACCAAAGTTCAGAGTCTGTTCTGCCCATTCTCTTAAGGTAGATTTTATCCTGACCAGACTTGAATGCTTTTACAATACCAGATACCTCATCGAAATCGATTTCATTGCTGGTGCCAAGATATCCTTCAAGACCCTTACGACCTGCTTCAAGATAAGCTGCTGCCCAAGGACATTCTGATACGTGATCTGCGGATGCATCAGTTTCCTCCTGCTGCCACTTACGAATTGTGTCGAAGTGTTCCATTGTGCCTTCGCCAGCTTTAACTAAGCCTCTAACGCCTGCGGTGCGGAAGATGCGAAGACGCTCTGCGTCATTGTACATAGGAATACGTCTTGGATAGTTGTCGCCTGACATGGTGTAAGCTCCGATGCCCTGCTCGTTAAGGAAGTAGCTGATAAGAGATGCGGTCTCTGATTTACCTACTCCTGAGCCACCACAAACTGTGATAACTGCCTTTCCATCCTTTGCGAGAACTTCATCAAGCTGACCCTTAAGAGTCTCCATGATGAGCTGTGCCTTTTTAACGTGCTCCTCGCCAATTTCTACCTTGTCACCTGGCATATCGCCATGTGGTATATTCTCGTATTGTTTAAGATCAATAGCCATAATAATCAAAATCCTCCTATTAAAACATTTGATATAAACAACACGTCAAACAGTATACACAAAAAAAAAGGAGTGGGAAACTCCTTTTATCTGTTTTCTATATTTTAACTAAAAAAGTCGTGATAATAACCAAGAGAATGGACATGTTGTAATCTTGAATGATTTAGGCTGTGTGCATCTTGTAATATTGAATGATTTAGGCTGTGTGCATCTTGTTACGCTAACAAATTTAGGATCTCTACGGTCGGCTGGGAACGCCTCCCTTAAGAGACCCTAAGTTTGTTAGCTACAAGATGTTCTTTAGTTTACAATGGAAAATCACATATAGTCCTTTACGTTAGAAGCATCGACGGGTTCGAATGGGACCCAGACGTAGAGGCCATCTTCGCTGAGACCGTCTAGGCCTTCAACTTTTCCGTTCTTTACAACTTGTTTAACTACCTGCGCTGCCATTTGAGCCTGGCCTACTGCAGATTGATAAACGGTGAATTGCATCTCGCCTTTGGCGATTGATTCACAGCCTGCGGTTGTTGCGTCAACACCTACTACAGGGATTTTATTTAAATCATAGCCTGCGGCCTTCATGGCTTCCACCACTCCCAGAGCCATGTCATCGTTGTTACAGAATACAGCATCAAAGCTCTGGCCTGTCTGAAGGAATACATTAAATACGTATTCAGCTTCCTCAACGCTCCAATTTGCTGTGTCATCGAATACTATGTTTACATCTACACCGTTTTCTCTCAGCCAGTTTTTAACTGAAAGGGAACGCTGTATTGCAGCGTTATGTGTAAGCTCGCCTCGTAATATAACAGCATTTATACTGCTTGGCTTACCTAACTTATTCCATACATACTCAGCTTGATATTCTCCTGCGGTGTATTCGTAGCTGCTGACTGCCATGTATTTATTTGCCTTAAGAAACTGCTCATCTGGCACACCATTTACATAAATGATAGGTAAATCGCCAGCCACCACCTCAAGCTGTAAGGCTGTTGCTCTATCTACCGGCAAGCACACTATTGCGTTATATCCAGACGAAACAGCATCTCTTATCTGCTCTACCTGATCATTTACACTTTCACATGGAGCGCCGATGTCAAGTGTCAAGCCTTCCTCTGCTGCAGCTTCCTGTAAACCATCCATCAACAGTTGCTTAAATGTATCTGAAGGAGGTCCAGAATATAATATCTTTATTCCACCTGCGTTGCCCGTTGATGCCCCTGAGTTTGAACTTCCACAACCTGCAAGCATCATGGCTGATGTCATTACGACTACAAGCATAAACCCGACTAGTTTCTTCAGACGTATATTAATCCTCATAGCCATCTACCTCCTCATTTCCAATTTTAAACTGCTGAACATAGTCCGTCAGTTTTTGGGATGTATTTGCCAACTCATGAGAATTATCTGCAACATCCTGGCTGCTTTGTGTAATACTATTTGCCTGTTCAACCATATTTCTACTGGTTTCAAGAATTTCATCTGCGCTGGCAGCCTGCTCTTCAGATATGGCAGCTACGTTGCTTGCAACATCATCAACCTTCTGCACATCATCTATCATCAAATCTAATAGTTCATTAGAACGCTGAATGTTTTCATATATCTGGTCAAAGGTTCCAACTGCTGCACGTATTAATTCACCGTTTGCTTCTATCTCTTTAGCACTTGACTGTGCCTGGCCAACTACGCCTTCTATTGCCCTGCTTACATCATCAATAAGCTTAGAGATATTTTCAGCACTCTTAGCCGAATTTTGTGCAAGCTTTCCGATCTCGCTTGCAACTACTGCAAATCCCTTTCCTGCCTCACCTGCTCTGGCGGCCTCAATTGAAGCATTCAGTGATAAAAGATTTGTCTCATCAGCAATTTCTGCGATAAGCCCTACAATCTTTGTGATTTCTTCAGATGCTCTACCAACGTCATTGATTGACTCAACAAGTTCGTCATTACTCTTCTTAATTCCTTCCATTGCATGTGAAAGCTGTTCCATATCCTCACGACCCTTCTTACTGATATGAACAGTCTCCTTCATGCTGTCGTTGGCCTGATTAGAATTATCTCTAGTATCTGCAACTACCATTGCA
This sequence comes from Pseudobutyrivibrio sp. ACV-2, assembly GCF_900107545.1. Lineage (GTDB taxonomy): Bacteria > Bacillota > Clostridia > Lachnospirales > Lachnospiraceae > Pseudobutyrivibrio. The sequence continues at coordinate 40,361 of NZ_FNQZ01000009.1, forward strand.
AGAGTGGTAGCATTTTCTGCTATCTCATTTACAGCAATGGCCAACTGGTCTACCGTATTGTTCAAATTCTGCATAGCCTCAGCCTGGGAGCGGGATGCCTCAAACATATCCTTAGATACTCTGTCAGAATTATCCGATTCCTCTTTCAGACGCTCTGACTCTTCATTGATAGATGAAAGCATCTTTCTCATGGAAGATACGAATTCGGAAACCTTACTTCCCATAAGTCCGATTTCGTCATTGCTTTCCTGCTTAACCTTGATAGTAAAATCACCTTCAGACATATCTGTAATATTTTTAGTAATGCTTCCAAGTGGTGCAACTACTCTGGCTACCAGTACATTGATAAGTACTGCGATAAGAACTATTGCTGCAATGCCTATCATAACGAGAAGATTAATCAATCTCATCACATCAGCCAGGATAATATCGTTATCAATATAAGATACCAGATACCATTCTGTCCCTGAAATGTTTCTAAAAGCAACCTGATAGCCATTGATTTCTGAAGTACTATAATCCTTGGCATTGAGCTTTTTTGCTATCCCAGCCATTAGCTTATCAGGATCCTGGTCTGTTAATGTAGTGTTTAATCTACTACTGTCGCGATGTGCCAAGATTGTGCCGTTAAAACTATCTATAAGGAAAGAAGCAGCCTGGTCCATTTTTACGCCAGAATTTACAATGATAGTTATCTGATCTAGTGGAAGATCCGCTGCAATAATCTTGATTCCAGGTTCACCATCGCACAATATACCTGATGCTGATATAACCGAATTTCCATTTGCATCCGTATATGCAGCACCATAGTTCATATTAATTCTGGTGATACCCTGCTTATACCATGGTTCTTCCTTAAAATTTGTGATGGTTTTGTCGCTGGCTTTCGCTTTAAAAGTTCGTCCATCATCAAATGCGATATATAATCCATTTGGACAATTTTTATTATAGCCGTAAAAACCGTCTAGTATCCCTTGAATACCGTCTGCATCGGGATGTGTTTTCTCAATCACATGTTTAATAGATGAGAAATTCTCCAGATTCTCTTGTAACCAGGCTTCAATATTATCCCCCTGATTTGAAATAGACGAATCCAACTGAGCCATAGCCATTTTCTTCATACTATTTCTCGATACCCATCCTGCAATGAATACCAATACCAGCATAGTTACAATAACAACAGGGACAATAAGAAGAATCAGCTTATTTTTGATTTTAGCATTTTTTTTTGCTTTGTCTTTTGCCATATCCCTTCTCCTTATAACAAAACAGACTACTTTAATGGTATTGTATTACCAAAAAAGTAGTCTGTGTGGCATTTTACCAATTGTTCGAAGATAATTCACACTATCTTCGTAATCTCATCGTCTCATATCTGGATCTGGTTCTTACGCAGTTTTTCAGGTCTTGAACTCTGTCTTCAATTTCTCCATCCTCTATCACCACGTCGATTGATGAAGCCATGTTGTCAATTAATAAATTGTCAAAATCCATAATTGGTGTGGCTACAAGTATCTTGTACTTGTCCTCAAAACAATCGGCATCTAAGAATTCCAAAAGAATTGGATTGATTTCTCCGTCTTCATAAACATTACCCATAAACAATTCCTCCGTTAAAAATTTGAGTAGTAAATATGTCTAGCTAAATTGGCATCACCAAAGTCAACTATAACTGTGCCGTAGCCCGTGTTAGATTTTAACGGATATTCCATTATCAATCCATTCAAGGTTTTAGCATATCCGTATGGATGTCCAATAGGTCCATCACCACTTGTGCTGACAAAATTCAAGAATACTGTATTTTCATCGGCTTCACAGTTTTCAAAACCATCCACAACTGCCTCATATTTGTCCTCTACAGAATACTTATATCTGTCCTGAACCCAGAGTCTGTAGTCATCAATGACATACAAGTCATATGGCAAATCAGCAGGTGTAGAGTTGTCCTGCTCGGTCCAAATCAAATTAAGACCTGTGGTACCTGTACCATTTGCATCCTCAAAACGTGTGCCCAAAACAACCTTGCCGCGGACCTCCCCCAGGGTAGGTATGCTACTGTCTGTATACCAGTAACCCTTGTTTTGCTTGATTTTGTCTAATAGTAAGCTTTGGATTTCTGCTACTGAATGCGCATCATCCTCCATTTTTATATTAATAACAACTGACTCACTTGGATGTTCCTCAAGGAAGGCGTATACATCTTCCATCGCATCATCGAAATAGAGATAGTCTGAGAAAAAGCTTCCAGCTACATGGCACTTTGCCAACTTATTCACCATCACTATATCGCTGTCTTCATCTGTCTCCTCTAAAGCTATCCTAAAATCTAAATATCTATATCCATTTACAAGCTGCTCTGAAACATCTGTATTTTGGCATCTCATAGCATACCCAAAGACAACATTTCTCGCACAGCTATTATGGGTGCCTGGAATAGTAATTTCAGAAATGTATTTATCGTCTGGCAGATAACTCATCCAGTCAGAGGCTGTAGCATATTCCGCTGTCATGTCTATGCTGCCTTCTGGGATGGTATTGTCATCATCGCTGACAAATAGCGCAATCAAAATACCCACTATTATGGCAATCATTACCCCGCATATTACTCTAAACAGTCGTCCTTTGTCCATCTAGCATCCCCCTTAGACTAATTTGAAGTAATCTTTTATATAATTATTTTATCATTCTTTGATGACAAAGTCTTTCTAAATCATTAAACTTAGAGAGTAAAAATACAGCACTGACGTGAAATTAAAACGGAGGATTAAATTATGATAGATAGAAGCAGATTATTATCTCTCGGTTACTATAAAAAAGCTGCCTCTTTTACAGGCAGTGATAAAAATAAATGCTATAAGATTGAACGATTTCGCGAAGAGGATTCTGATGTAGATCAGTTCAAGGCTACTATCTGGCCTGGTCCATATAGCTCAGAAAACACGCCAGAAGAGCAAAAACAGTCAAAATTAGCAGAATTCACTGAAGAGGGTCTTATGGAGCTTGTTGATTGGATGAACTCTCTTGACATTTAATCTTAATATTGAAAAGGGCCACCTCATGACAAGGCGGCCCTTATATTTTAGCTTATTCTTTTACTTTCCTTTTTATTTTCATACATATGAGTATCTGCACGCTTAATTAGAGATTTGAAATCAGAATCAACAGCTGAATTATATTTTGCATGCCCAACTGCTACTCCTATGTTGAAATCGTATTCACCCTCAAGATTTGTATTGTAAATCTTTGCTGCAAATATAGATTTTAATCTATCAACATCTACTGACTTGTTTGATGGAATAATACAGCAGAATTCATCACCACCGGTACGATAGCAGCTTCCGTATTTGCCATATACTTTATTAAATAGATTTGCAACGGTGGTTATGTACACATCTCCTACATCGTGTCCATAGGTATCATTGCATTTCTTTAATCCATTAGCATCGGCCACAACAACAGTAACTCCATCTATTGAATTCTGCATTCTTACGTGAGTCTCAAATGCATTTCTATTGAATAGACCAGTCATTGAATCAGTTAATGCAAAAACTTCAAGCTCCTTCGCACGACGTCCCTTCTCAATAATTTCATATGTATCTCGGATAAGGTCCCATGCTAACAGTACTACTAATACGAGGAATAAATATCTTCCAAGGTAATCTGAGTCTCCAATGTGTGTATAGTATTTCACAATGTCCACAAGCAATGCAAGAAGCATTAAGCTAAGACCAATTGACATCACAATCACATGATGGGTCATATTCTGTCTGGATACTTGAATCAGTACACCTGATAATGCATAAACCGCCGCTATAACTAGCATTACATGTATAAAGACAAGCGATTGTCTAAATTCTAATATTTTTGTGAAATGCAGTACAGTAAGAACAGAACTTTGGATTATAGACAGACTTAATATTATCGTTCTAATAGCATTGCTCTTAAGCTCTAAATATTCATCCACAAATAAAACAAAAGGTGGAATAACGAGCATCAAACAAAAATATGGTACCAATGAATCAAAAATAACGCTTTTATTTATCAACACTTCCACGGCTGACTCATTTAAGGTCCAGGACCCCAGGAAAAATGAAAAGAATGCAAGATGCACTATTTCACGTCCTAAATTCTGTTTTTTACGCATAGCAATGTAATATACAAACAAGATTATGCTAAACAAAATTATTAACATGCTGGCAATGAATCTAGGCATAGACCGTACCAAAATATCTTTATACATCTGATATGATGATCCGATATAAAATACAATATCCTGATCTGCCACTTGCGGATAAGCTGGTGTGATACTGACAGCTACATGTAGCATCTTTTCGTTTACTTCAACAAAATTATAATTTGCTCCTGGTGTAGAGCCCCAAAAACCTCCTGGTGTATCAAAGGAATATATAAGCTTGCCGGCATTATGAACTTGCACAAACTGATGTGAAGTGTAAAACATTATTCCAGAATATTTATAATCATAATCCACCAAATCAAAATAATATTCTTTACTGCCATCTGGAAGATTTGCTACGGTATATGGTTTTATAACTTTTGTATGGGAATTATTACAGGTCTCATTAGGTGTTAAAAAATAACATGCTCCCAAAAGCAATGCGCATATTATTAAAATAACAATATTTACCCTTCTTTTAACCCCCTTCAGGTTTGACAACTTAAACATAATTCATTCTCAACGTTTAACATTTGATATTAATCCGTTAACGTTATATTTCTTTCCTCGTTTTTATTTGTTCACAAAACTGTAACAATTATACACTAAATGAATTATGTAGACAAGTCTGTGGTGTTATAAATATCAGCCTATAAATGTTTTTATATATGAATATAACTTGTCATTTTGCACAACATAACTAGAATGATTTTCGCCTTTGATAACCAAAAGCTCGGAATCGGGTATATTTTGTGCAATTTTCACAGTTTCCCTTTCCTTAACCAGGTCATGTTCACCAGCGATAATCATAGCGGGAACTGTAATGGATTTTAAGGATGCCACTGGAATATTGGGCTCTTCTAACATCAAAAGTGTTCTTGGATCCTTGGTTTCCTTATACTGTCTTTTTATTTCACGAATGGCCTTATGATGTAAACCTGCAGGTGTAAGATTTGCCCCACAACATACAATGCCCCCTATGCGTTTTGAAGCTCTCATAGCCACAAGTAAAGCTACAATACCGCCATCCGAATACCCAATAATATATGGCTTTTCTATATCTAATGCTTTTATCAGATTAATGACATCTGATGCCATATCATCATAATGATATTCCTTTGGCGTAGCACTTTCTCCATGTCCACGGGAATCCATGGCGTATATTGTATGATCTGCCTGCATTGCTTCAACAAGTTGATCAAAAATATGATGATCCTCACTATTTCCGTGTATAAGAATAACCGGCGAGCCCTCGCCGGTCTTTTCATAGCAAATAATTTGTGAGTTGAGTTGTATGTACATAAGTCACCTCATCCGTAGCCCTGCTGGCAGGGAATTTTTATTTTGCAGATATTACTTCCTTCATATCGTAATGACCTGCTGGTTTTCCAGCAATGAATTTTGCTGCTTCAATAGCACCTTTTGCAAAAACACTCTTTGAGTATGCAGTATGCTTGATTGTGATTACTTCATCTAAGCCTGCAAAAATAACCTCGTGCTCGCCAACGATATTTCCACCTCTTACGGCTGAAATACCTATTTCATTCTTAGGACGCTTTTCTCTTCTATCAGCTCTTCCGTAGCAATACTCATATTTTTCGTCCAAAGCATCATTACATGCATCTGCAAGAGCAAGAGCTGTACCACTTGGTGCATCAAGCTTTTGATTATGATGTTTTTCTATTATTTCAATATCAAATCCTGCATCTGCAAAAACTTTTGTTGCCTTCTGGCATAAATCGAAAAGAGTATTAATGCCAAGTGACATATTTGCAGAACGAAGGACAGCAATGCTTTCACACGCTTTGTCCACATGAGCAAGCATTTCTTCGCTAAGACCCGTGGTACAAAGAACTACAGGCTTACCATTTTTCTCACAGCAATCAAGTAATCCATCAACAGCTGCAGCATTAGAAAAATCAATAACTGCATCATAATCAACATTTACTTCTGCGATAGAATCAAACACTGGATAATCGTTATCCACATCCTTATACTTGTCTACGCCAGCAACGATTTCAATATCGCTGTCTGCCTTGCATAAATCTGTGATAACTCTTCCCATGTGTCCATTACATCCGTGCATTACAACTTTTGTCATAGCTATTCTCCTTCATCAAAAAAATCTATATCATTACTAAAAGATTGAACCTTTTCATCAAATCGGTCATCTCTTTTATTTGCTTGTTTATTCTTGTTTGATTTATATATGTGTTTATCATCATACATGGCTTTGTCAGCCTTTACAACTGCTTCCTCAAAATCTTCACCTGGTTTATACATATGTAATCCAAAGGAACAGGTGTAAGGTGTCTCCTTGAGTTTTTCCTTTATGATGCTAATCAGGTTTTCCGCTTCCTTTTGAGATGACTTTATTCCTAGTATCATAAATTCATCGCCACCGGTTCGATAGAGAATGAATTTATTGGTTTTAACACTTCTGCATACTTCTGCGAATGTTAATAAAGCAACATCTCCAGCCTGGTGCCCATAATTGTCATTGATGTATTTCAGGTCATTCAAATCCATAGATATAATGGCCATTTCCTGCTTGGCATATTTGGCAGCATCCGAGTAAAAGCATCTGCGCTTGTAACACATCGACACAGAATCGACATTGTAGCGTTCGGCATACATATATACATACACGAACAATACACCAATACTGCTGGAAGTCAGAGTACAATTATCGAATATGTATGCTTCCTCTAGGAGTACACCTGTACTAACAACCGCAAGCATAAATAGAATAATCAATGCATCTCTCTGGTAACCGGTAAACCATTTTTTCACACAGATACACAAACCTACCAGCAGATAAAAACCTGCTTCTATAAAAATAGAATAACCAAGTGAACCACGTACAAATAATCCAAGTGTGCTATCAAAATAAAATACTGATGGATTAACAGGCGCAGTACAAATCAATATGGAAATAACAATAAATGGTATCCAAAGCAACTTTGATTGAATCTTTTTGTAATCACGACCTACTATTCTAATTACTGCTATTTCCATGTAACCTTCTAAAATATATTTTAGAAGAAGCGCTGCATATATCAATGTAGATGTATCCCCTTTGGCTAACAGTCCCAGCTCAAGCGCCCCCGCTGCAAGAGCAATAATCATAGCCATAGCTACTCTTGTAAATTTGCGCCTGAGCTTTAAATCAAATGAGCGCATTATAAGGATAAACATCAACAATGTGATGCAGACTATAAATCCTAAGTATGTACCACCGTCAATCCAAAAATATGATAACCCCATCATAACAAAACCCTCTAAATAAACAAAGAACCAGAGATTTATTTCTCTGGTTTTACGTTTAGTACACTATCTGCAATTTCTATTATTCCTTGCGTAATAGTTAAACCAGTCATTATGACATTTGTTGAAATGGAACGCCCCTCAAGAGCAGACAATATATCCTGCTCCGAGACAATTCCTTCATCTAGTACGCCAAGGATTTCATCAAGAATAACCAAATCGCTCTCCCCTGTGCCAAGAACTTTCTTGGCATAGTTGAGACCGTTTTGGATATTTATAATTTCTTCTTGTTTTTGCTCATCAGAAAGATGCATAAAATCTTCTTTTGAGCGCTCAAATCTAAACAGCTTGATTTCTGGTTCAAGCTTGCTTAGATAATCTGCGTTAGTTTCTGATTTTAAAAACTGAATAATTGTAGTGGTCTTTCCCTGAGATGCATAGCGAATCGCATTGCCAAGTGCGGCTGCCGATTTGCCCTGACCATTTCCATAATATACTACAATATTTCCTTTTTCCATGAGTCTCCTACTTTCTGAAACTTGCTCTCTTTCTGAGTGTAGGATCGAGAATTCTCTTTCTGATTCGAAGAGATTCTGGAGTAACCTCTAAGAGCTCGTCTACATCAATGAAGTCCAAAGCCTGCTCTAGGCTGAGAACTCTAGGTGGCACAAGTGTAAGTGCTTCATCAGCTGAAGATGAACGAGTATTTGTAAGATGCTTTTTCTTACATACGTTAAGCTCTACATCCTCTGCACGTGAGCATTGTCCGATAACCATTCCTGAGTAAACCTTTTCGCCTGGTCCGATGAAAAGTGTTCCTCTATCCTGTGCTGAGAAAAGTCCGTATGTAACTGACTCTCCTGTTTCAAATGCTATAAGACTTCCAAGCTTACGATAAGCGATATCCCCCTTGTAAAGTTCATAGCCATCGAAAATTGTATTGATTATACCATTTCCCTTTGTATCTGTCATGAATTCTCCACGATATCCGATAAGACCACGTGAAGGAATCTTAAATTCGATACGTGTATATCCACCTGCGATAGGTGTCATATTCTGAAGCTCACCCTTACGCTGAGAAAGCTTTTCGATAACAGCTCCTGTGAATTCATCTGGTACATCTACATAAGCACGTTCCATTGGCTCAAGCTTACGTCCCTTTTCGTCTGTGTGGTAAAGAACCTCTGCCTTTGATACGGCAAACTCGAAGCCTTCTCGACGCATGTTTTCAATAAGAACTGAAAGGTGAAGCTCACCACGTCCTGAAACCTTAAGTGAATCTGGTGAATCTGTGTCTTCTACACGAAGTGAAACATCAGTGTTAAGTTCCTTCATAAGACGCTCACGGATGTGTCGTGATGTAACATACTTACCTTCCTGACCAGCAAGTGGGCTATCATTTACAATGAAGTTCATTGAAATGGTAGGCTCAGAAATCTTCTGGAATGGAATAGGGTTTGGAGCATCAACTGCACAAATTGTATCTCCGATATGAATATCTGCAATACCTGAAATAGCTACGATAGAACCGATATTTGCTTCGTTAACATCTACTTTGTTAAGTCCATCATACTCAAACAACTTAGAGATTCGTACTTTATTTTTCTTTTCAGGATCATGAGCATTAACTACGACAGCATCCTGGTTAATCTTGATAGAACCATTTTCAACCTTACCGATACCGATACGACCAACGTATTCATTGTAGTCGATTGTAGAAATAAGCACCTGTGTAGGAGCCTCTGGGTCTCCTGTTGGAGCTGGGATATAATCTACGATTGTCTCAAAGAGAGCTGTCATATCCTTGTGCTCTTCGCTAAGGTCCCTGATTGCAAAACCTTCCTTTGCAGAAGCATAGATGAATGGGCAGTCAAGCTGCTCATCTGAAGCATCAAGATCCATGAAAAGCTCTAATACTTCATCGATAACCTCATCTGGTCTTGCTTCTGGTCTATCGATTTTGTTGATACATACGATAACAGGTAAATCCAAATCAAGTGCCTTCATAAGAACGAACTTGGTCTGTGGCATAGCGCCTTCGAAAGCATCTACAACAAGAACTACACCGTTAACCATCTTAAGTACTCGCTCTACCTCGCCACCGAAATCGGCATGGCCTGGAGTATCGATGATGTTAATCTTTGTGCCCTTGTAGTATACAGCTGTATTCTTTGAAAGGATTGTGATACCACGCTCACGCTCGATATCATTCGAGTCCATGACACGCTCTGCTACTTCCTGATTTTCACGGAATACACCTGACTGCTTTAAAAGCTCATCTACAAGTGTAGTTTTACCATGATCGACGTGGGCGATGATGGCAATGTTTCTAATATCTTCTCTACTTTGAATTCCCATAAATTTCTCTTTCTAAAATTACTACTATAAACTACCTTGTAAAAACCCCTGAATCTAGTCTGCAATAAAACAAGCTAATCCAAGTACTATTGAGTAATATAATCCGCTAGTTACGTCAACAAGCCTCTATATCTGTTTTTGAGATTGCTTTCGCTATACTCCTCAAAAAACAGATATAGAGTCTTGTTAACTACTAGCTCATCTCAAAACCTAGCCTATGCGTAGCTTGTTTTATTGCTCACTTAAGTACTTTTTATGATATTAACGAACCCGAAGCTTATTTTACGGGTACTAATACTTCCTTGCCACCCATATAAGGCTGAAGTGCCTTAGGGATAGCTACACTTCCGTCTGCGCGGAGGTTATTCTCTAAGAATGCGATAAGCATACGTGGTGGAGCAACTACTGTGTTGTTAAGTGTGTGTGCGAAGTACTTACTTCCGTCAGCACCCTTAACACGAATCTTAAGACGACGAGCCTGAGCATCGCCAAGATTAGAGCATGAACCAACCTCAAAGTATTTCTTCTGACGTGGTGACCATGCCTCTACGTCGCATGACTTAACCTTAAGATCTGCAAGGTCTCCTGAGCAGCACTCAAGAGTACGTACAGGAATATCAAGGCTACGGAATAAATCAACTGTGTTCTGCCAAAGCTTGTCATAGTACATCTTTGATTCTTCTGGCTTGCAGACTACAATCATCTCCTGCTTTTCGAACTGGTGAATACGGTAAACACCACGCTCTTCGATACCATGAGCACCCTTTTCCTTACGGAAGCATGGGCTATAGCTTGTAAGAGTGTAAGGAAGATTTGCTTCATCATTAAGCGTGTCGATAAACTTACCAATCATAGAATGCTCTGATGTACCGATAAGGTAAAGATCCTCACCTTCGATTTTGTACATCATGGCATCCATTTCTTCAAATGACATAACACCAGTAACTACGTTTGAACGAATCATGAAAGGTGGGATGCAATATGTGAATCCTCTATCAATCATGAAATCACGAGCATAAGAAATAACTGCTGAGTGAAGACGCGCAATATCACCCATTAAGTAATAGAAACCGTTACCTGCGACCTTGCCAGCGGCATCCATATCGATACCATTGAAACGCTCCATGATATCTGTGTGATATGGAATCTCAAAATCAGGAACTACTGGCTCACCGAACTTTTCGATTTCAACATTGCAAGAATCGTCTGGACCGATTGGAACGCTAGGATCGATAATGTTAGGAATCTTCATCATGATTTCCTCAACCTTATCAGCAAGTTCCTTTTCAACTGGCTCTAAATCCTTGATTTTCTGCTTGAGCTCAGCGACCTCAGCCTTTACAGCCTCAGCCTCATCCTTTTTGCCCTGTCCCATAAGAGCGCCAATCTGCTTTGCAGCCTGGTTCATCTTTGCTCTCATGTCATCAGCTTCCTGCTGAGCAGCACGACGCTTGTCGTCAAGCTCGATAACTTCATCTACAAGACCAAGCTTGTGCTCCTGGAATTTTTTCTTAATGTTTTCTTTTACTGCGTCTGGGTTCTCACGTAAAAACTTAATGTCGATCATTTTAAATCTCCTAATCTATAATTACATCTTATTTGTTTGCAAACTTAACCTTTAATATGTACCAAAGCTGTGTTGCGATAAAGATTGATGAATATGTACCTGCAACTACACCAGCAAGAAGTGGTAATGCGAATTCTCTGATTGATGAAACACCAAGGATGAGAAGCATAAGTACCATGATTGCTGTAGTGATTGATGTTGAAATACTACGTGAAAGAGTCTGTGATAATGACTCGTTACAAAGCTCTTTAAGTGTATCTGTATTTTCTGTACGGATTGACTTGTGGTTTTCTCTGATACGGTCAAATACAACGATTGTATCGTTGACAGAGTAACCAATAACAGTAAGCATACATGCAATAAATGCAGAACCAACTGAGATTCTGGCAAATGCATAAAGTGCAAGAACAACAAGTACATCATGTACAAGGGCGATGATTGCTGATGAAGCAAATCTAATGTCCTTGAATCTGAACCAAATATACACAAGCATGCAAAGTACTGCAACTAAAACAGCGATAGTAGACTGGCTACGCATCTCGCCTGAGATTGTAGAACCGATACTCTGCGATGTGATTGACTCCTCTGCAACGCTGAAGCTCTCCTCAAACATCTCGTTGAGCTTTGTTCTCTCATCAAGTGTAAGTGTACGTGTCTTGAAGATTGCCTGATTGCTTCCGTCTACTGTAGTAGTCTGGATACTTCCTTCGCTGACATCTATTGCCTTTGCGATTTCTGGAACAACCTTTGCATCTAAGTCTGCAAGTGAATATGTCTCATTGAAATCAACTGTTGTAGATGTACCACCAAGAAACTCAAGTGAGAAATTGAGTCCTGTACCGCTTGTAGCCTTGAATACACCCATTGTAATAAATCCAGCAGCAATGATTGCAACTGAGATTGTAAGGAACACTGCCTTCTTTCCTACGAAGTCGAACTTTGTAGGTTCCTTTGCCTTACCATACGCCTTTGGAGAACGAACACCAAGTGCATAGAAGGAATTCATAAGGATACGTGTAATTACAAGTGCTGTAAACATTGATAAAACAACACCGAGTGCAAGAGTGATTGCAAATCCCTTTACAGAACCTGAGCCAAGTAATCCAAGAACTGCTGCTGCAATAAGTGTTGTGATGTTTCCATCAAGGATGGCTGAAAGAGCCTTTGAGAAACCTGTCTCTATAGATGAAATAACTGGACGACCAGCTTTGATTTCCTCACGGATACGAGCGAATACGATAACATTTGCATCAACCGCCATACCGATTGAAAGAATCATACCTGCAATACCAGGAAGTGTAAGTGTGATATCGAAAGCCTTGAGGATTCCGATAAGCATTGCTGTGTAAAGTGCAAGTGCAAGTGATGCAACCACACCAGGAACAAGGTACATAACCATAAGGAATACCATAACAAGTGCAAGACCTACACCAGCAGCAATAAGTGATGTACGAAGTGCATCAGAACCAAGCTGCGCACCAACAACCTGTGACTCTAATTCCTGAAGTTCGATGTCAAGGCCACCGATACGGATATATGAAGCAAGCTTTTCTGCTGCTTCGAAGCTTTCCATTCCTTCGATTACGCAGTTACCATTTGTGATAGCTGAGTTAACTCTTGGAACTGAGACAAACTGTCCATCATAGTAGATACCGATTGTCTCGCCTGTAAGAACAGCTGCCTGAGTAGCAGTTGCGAATGCCTTTGTGCCTTCATCATCAAATGTAAGCTGTACTACGTATTCTGTGGCATTGGTAGTTTTGTTTGACTGGCTACCTGCCTGAGAACTCTTTACATTAGTACCAGTAGCTATAACTGAACCATTGTCAATAAGTGTCTGGATATCGTAGTTAAGTGCATATCCTTCAGCACCATAGCTGTAGTTTTCATTACCATCGTTGTCTTTCTGAGCGATGAAGTAAAGTGTACCAGGAGTTCCCAACTCCTCCAATAATGCATTAGCATCTGAAACGCCTGGAATCTCAACTGTGATTCGTCTGTCACCTACGCGGTAAACATTTGCTTCTGTTGTTGAGCTTTCCTCACCAAGATCATTTTCAATACGCTGCTGAAGCTTGAGGATTGTATCTGCCATCTGCTCATCAGTAGGCTTATCTCCAACTGCCTCGTATGTAATGCTGACACCACCATCAAGGTCAAGACCAAGCTTGAGGCTGTCCTCATTTTCCTTAATTGTGCCTGTAAGTACGGCAGCTGCGCAGTAGCCAAGTACACCCAAGAGAGCTACAAACGCAACAAGCCAGGCAATCCCCTGTCCTTTTTTCAAACGTTTCATTATTTATTCTCCTATCGTTTATTTATGACTGCTTTCGCAGTTAAAAGAGGTTAGGCCTCTTTTGATTTTTCGTCCAGCTCGCTCTTGTGTACCTTGAGAGCGATTGCACATTCGATACGTTTCTTTTGAAGCTCGCAGCCCACATGATAGTTTCCAAGGATACTTCCTGTGAAATTAAATGCATTTGCTGCACAGCCTCCGCTGCAATAGAAACGTGCGAAACAATTCTTGCACTCTTCCTTCGCGTATACGTTGCAGTGCTTGAATTCATTAACGACTTCCTTCTTTTTAACTCCTGTAAATACATCGCCAAGACAGAAATCTGTGTTACCAACGAACTGATGGCAAGGATAAAGCTCACCAGTAGGAGTGACTGCCATGTATTCTGTTCCTGAACCACAGCCAGAAAGACGCTTGTAAACACATGGGCCACCTTCCAAATCAATCATAAAGTGGAAGAAGTTGAAGTCCTCATCTGTGCCCTGACGACGCATCATCTCTGCGGCAAGATCATCGTACTCCTTAAAGAGCTTTGGTAAATCCTCCTCGCGGATAGCGTAATCGTCTGTCTCCTGAGCAACTACAGGCTCTACAGAAATCTGCTTGAAGCCTTCATCTGCAAGATGAATAACATCCTTCGAGAAATCAAGGTTATTTCTGGTGAATGTACCACGGATGTAGTATTTATCTTGATTTCTTGACTCAGCAAGCTTTTTGAACTTTGGCATAACAAGCTCGTAGCTTGGTGCACCCTTTTTGAATGGGCGCATGAGATTGTGGATTTCTGGACGACCATCGCAGCTGAGAACCACGTTTGCCATCTCTTTATTAGCGAATTCCTGAATCTCATCATTTAAAAGCACACCATTTGTGGTGAGTGTAAATCTGAAGTTTTTATTTTTTTCTTTTTCGATGGAGCGGCCATAGGCAACTAAATCCTTAACCACCTGCCAGTTCATGAGAGGCTCTCCACCAAAGAAGTCAACCTCAAGATTGCGACGTGTGCCCGAATTGGCAACAAGGAAATCAAGAGCCTGCTTGCCGACCTCGTAGGTCATAAGCTCACGCTTTCCTGTGTGGTACTCGCCTTCTTCTGCAAAGCAGTACTTGCAGGCAAGGTTACAATCGTGGGTTATATGTAAGCAAAGAGCCTTTACAACTGTAGGACGTGCTGTGAAATCTGCAATCCTTGGCTCGTAATTGTCTGTGGTAAATAATGAGCCATCCTCAATGAGACTATCGATTTCTGACTGAATCTCTAAAAGTTCTGATTCAGCCACCTCAGGATGGTCTGTTTTCATCTGTGAAAGTGCCTCGTCACGTCCCTTCTCCTGCCAGAGAGCAAGGAAATCGTAAGTGATTTCGTCTACAACATGAATGGCGCCGCTATTAATATCTATAACAATGTTATATCCATTGTTTTTGAACTGATGTATCACTAAAAAATGTCCTTTCATAAACGCACAATAGACCGTCCCTGTCTAAAAGACAAGGTCCGGTCTGCGTTGTTATTACTTTATTGTTTGTAAGCTATTACTTTGAATGCTCACAGCTCTGGTTACCAACTGTGCAAGATGTCTTGCAAGCTGACTGGCATGATGTCTGGCACTCGCCGCATCCGCCTTCCTTTACAGTGTTCTGTAATCTAGCAGTATTAAGTGTTTTGATGTGTTCCATAATGAAAACTCCTTTCATATTGTGATTACTACGCTTAGTAACCCTCAGGTTAGTAAATTATACTACAAATTGCCTAAAATATAAAGTCTTTTCCTAGTTCTCCTCTGCTTCGCCCTTTGTAACTACTGCATTATCCACGCAGAACTGTACTGCCTTCTGGATAAGGTACTGCTGACGGAAATAACGTTTCCCATCGTAGTTGTCCACTGTGTACACCTCATAGAAAGCATCCTCATCCTTGCTGCCTGTTGATGCTACAAGGTTTGCGATGAATTTCTCATAGCCTTCTGCATCAACTTCCATACCTTCTTTTTTTGCAATAGCTTCAAGAATTAATTCTTCTGTAAGGGAGTCATTGAGGTTGCTCTTTACATTCTCTACATATTCATCATAATCCTGGCCCATGGAATCCAGGTAATCCTTTGTTGTGGTGTTGTACTGCTTACACTGCATTTCAAGCAAATTAAGGTACATATCAACTCTGGCCTGTACCAGTTCTTCTGGAACCTTTGAAACCTTGCTGTTGTTGATAATTGTATTTAGCACAGATGTCTGAACATCATTTTCATAATCAGACTCAAGCTTGCTTTTGTACTGTTCTGTTAATGAATCAATGTACTCATCAACTGTATCTGAACCAAAGTTTTCTTTAACAATATCATCTGTTAAGTCAGCCTTGCTTTCGATAGCCTTAGCCACATAGTTAATCTGGAAGGTGAAGATAACTGTCTGACCAGCTAAATCAGCATTACCGTACTGCTCTGGGAATGTAACCTCATAAGCTACTTCCTCTCCTACTGAATGTCCTGCCAATCCTGATGTGAAGCCATCGATATAGCCACCAGTTCCACCTGCTGCGCAGTTGCCAGCAACATCAATCATCTGATTTTCTGCTGAACCGCCATCAAATGCTACACCATCCTGGGAACCTACGTAATCAACATTGATGATAGAATCTTCCTCTACTTCTGTTTTTGATGTGTCCTCAACGTAAACGCTTGCATCTGCAATAGTCTTTGATACGTATTCATCAAGGCCCTCTTCAGTAAAATCGTATGTGCCAGTCAGTGTGACTTCAACGCCCTTGTAATCTCCAAGAGTTACATACTCATCTACATCATATTCAACTGGCTTAGCATCAGTCTTAGTCTTTTCTGTTTTAGTCTCAGCTTTTTCTGCAGATTCCTTGCCGCAGGCTACCATAGATACGGCCATTACAGTCACAAGGAAAAATGCTAATAATCTATTTTTCATTTCGTGTCCTCCTAAAAGTCTGCATTAGTTTACCATATTATTATTTTTAAGGCAAAAAATGCTCCCCCAAAACACTGGGGAAGCATCTTCGAAGAAGAAAGTATATGAAAAAGAAGATTAATTAGCTTTTTTTGCTGAAGCTTCTGACTTTTCAGCCTGTTCAGCCTTTTCGACCTTTTCTGCTGCCTGTGCTGTCTCTTCCTTTTTAGGCTTTACAGCGCGGTCATACATTACGGAAATTCCATAAATCTTTTCCGCCAATTTATCATCTAACTCATCAGATAATAATCTCCACTGCCAGTTACCGCTCTTGGTTCCTGGAACGTTAATACGATTATATTTGCCAAGTCCTAAGTAGTCCTGAATCTGAGCTACAAAAAGATTAGCAACAGAGCTCATTCCTCCACGGATTAGGCCCCAATTAAAACCTTCGGATCTAGAAATTCCAAGATACTTCTTTGCGTAATTTCTATCCTTTCTCTTGGCTTCCTCGTACCACTCCATAACTGTGGCATTATCGTGAGTTCCTGTATAACAAATGCAATTCTTATCATAAGTATGTGGCTGATAGTTATTAGCCTCACCTGAATCAAAGGCGAACTCTAATACCTTCATACCTGGCCATCCGCTATCCTCAAGAAGCTGTACAACTGTAGGTGATGGCTCTCCTAAATCCTCTGCGATGAATTCAATGTTAGGGAACTTCTTTGAAAGAAGACCAACTAAATCCATACCAGGACCCTTTTTCCACTTACCATTTTTAGCAGTATCATCCTTTGCAGGAATAGCCCAATATTCATCGAAGCCTCTGAAATGATCTATACGAAGCACATCATAAAGCTTGCCTGCTCCCTCGATACGACGAATCCACCAACGATATTTATCTGCTTTAAGAGCCTTCCAGTTGTAGCATGGATTACCCCAAAGCTGACCATCCTCGCTGAAATAATCTGGTGGTACACCTGCTACTTCAACCGGATAGTTCTCCTCGTCCAAACTGAAGAATTCAGGCTCTGACCACACATCACATGAATCCAGTGCAACATAAATTGGTAAATCACCGATTACATCGATGCCAAGACCATTGATATATTTTTTAAGCTTATCCCACTGTTCAAAGAACAGATACTGAATGTAAATAAAGAATTCTATATCATCACTTAGAAGCTTTTGGTATTTTTCAACTGCAGCTGCCTCGTGTAAACGGATATCTTCCTCAGGCCATTCCTGCCAGCTCTTCTGGCCAAAATGCTTCTTGATAGACATAAACAAGGCATAATTTTCAACCCATGGATTTTTCTCTTTAAAAGCTGCAATTGCATCAAGAGAATCCTTGTAGCCTCTTTCTTTTGCCTTCTCTAATACCTTAAAACGGCTCTCATAAATCTGGCCATAATCAACATATCTAGGATTTGTGCCCCAGTTCTCAGCATCTACTTCCTCCTGAGTGAGCAAACCGTCTTCAATTAACATGTCTAAATCGATAAAGTATGGATTTCCAGCAAATGTAGAAAAGCTCTGGTAAGGGCTATCTCCATAGCTGGTAGGACCAAGTGGAAGCACCTGCCAATACTTCTGCCCTGCCTCCTTTAAAAAATCAGCGAAATCATAAGCTGCTTTACCAAAAGTACCAATACCATAAGGTGATGGCAATGAAGATACAGGCATCAAAATACCGCTACTTCTTTTCATGTGTGTTCTCCTTTTATTATTTAATGCAAATGGATTAATAGTTATATTCCATAGTATTTTCTCGAAAAATGGAGGGTGTTAGGCCTCACCCTCCAATCCGTTGATTCCTTTAATTCAAGGAATCATTAATGTTTTGGGAAGAAAAACTCTTCTATATATGTAAATTGCATTTAGCAATAAACATCGATTTTAATAAATTTACTGTACCATCTTCAGAGATTCACCCTGTCGTAAAATGGTTGGCAGTAAAATGTGTTTATGGGTTTTCTCACCTTTGATGATATCTACCATCAATCTCACAGCCTCAGCACCCATTTTTTCCATCGGCTGGCAAAGTGTTGTAAGCACTGGGTTCATGTATTCGGAAGCTTCAATTCCATCTATGGCAATAACTGCCACGTCATTTGGAACATTCATTCCCGCTTCCCTAATTGCTTTCATGGCACCCATAGCCATGTTATCTGAAATTGCAAACAATGCTGTAAACTCATGCTTTTCAGCTAGCCATGTTTTCATGCCTTCATAGGCATCTGCAATGTTAAAACTATTTATGGATATAATTAGATTTTCATCTAATTCAATTTCAAAATCTTTTAAGGCTCTTATGTAGCCTTCAAATCTGACCTGACTAACAGAACCATCTTCAGGTCCTGCCAGAAGAACTGCTATTTTTCTATGGCCTTCTTTATAAAGATATTCAACTGCATCATGGGCAGCCTGATTATCATCAATACAAACGCTGGAATAATCTGATTTGTCAACATCTCCGTACTGATTATTAAATGTACAGCATACAAATGGTACATTAATACTGGAAAGCTGCTTTTTAGAATAATTCAAACGACCACCAAGAAAGATAATTCCTAGAAGTTTTTTGTCTCGCTCCATTTTTGCAGCTGCAAAGATTTCATCATCGTTTGCTCCTATTTGCTGCATCACCATGGTATAGCCAGCTCTTTCGATTTTATCCCCTATTTCTGTAATAATCTTTGTGTAGAAAGGATTTGACATTCCTCGCACTACTACACCTATATTTTCTGAAGTACTTTTTCCCAACTCCCTGGCACTGGTATTTGGTATGTAATTGTATTCTTTTACAATTGCACGTACTTTTTCCTTAGCAGTATCGCTGACATCTGGATGATCATTTAATACACGTGACACCGTGCTCACACTCACCCCTGCCAGTCGTGCGATATCTTTGATTGTCATATGGTTTTCCTTCCTTACTTTCCCAAATCAATTATTTATTGAACTAAAACTCTGTGGGGCCTAATCCACTTCTGAGAATTATTTGGAAACGTTACTGGTAACGTTTCCAGTTCATGGTTAAATAATAACGCAGGTCTGCTCCTGCGTCAATATAGAAGCTTCTTTTTGTATATTTAAACAATTATTATCATATAGAATTAGCAAAATTAAACATAAGCTGTTATTTCCTTTACTAAATAAAAATGGCTCCCATTTCTGGGAGCCATAAATCAGACTTTTATTCCATATGTCCATCTCTATACATAGAGAATTTATCCATTGGGTAATTTTCAAGGTTTTCAAGGATCTTACGTCCATCAGCCTTATTGATAAGACCTGTTCTAGCCTTGATGATTTCTCTCTCTGCCTTATGCTTTGAAGGACCACCAACGCAACCACCTTCACAAATCATACCTTCGATGAAGTCTACATCGAGCTTGCCGCTCTTGAGAAGCATAAGTGCCTTCTTACACTCAGCTCCACCTGCGCACTGCATAAGCTTGATATCGTCTGTGTTCTGTCCACGCTCCTGCATGCACTCGATAACAGCCTTTGCAACACCGCCTGAAGAAGCGAAGTGCTTACCAAATGTAGATGACTCCTGGTAGTTCTCATCTACTGGCTCGAACTCAACGCCCTTAGAACGCATTAATGCACGAAGCTCACCAAATGTAATTACGTAATCTGCATTTCCTGGAACTGTCTCATCTGCAGCTTCAGATTTCTTTGCGATACATGGTCCAACGAATACTGTAACTACATCGTCGCCCTGTGTAGCCTTAAGAAGACGTGAGATAGCACACATAGGTGAGATTGTTGAAGACATGTTGTTCTCGAACTGCTCTGGGAAGTGCTTTCTAAGCATGTTGATGAAAGCTGGGCAGCAAGATGTAGTCATCTTACGTCCTTCTTCCTTGGCCTCGTACCACTCAGCAGACTCGTAAGCTGCTGTCATATCTCCACCGAGACCAACTTCTACCATATCTGTGAAGCCAATCTTCTTGCAAGCTTCCTTAACTGCTGCCATTGAGATGTCCTCGCCGAACTGTCCCTCTGTAGCAGGTGCGCACATAGCATATACCTTCTTGCCTTCAAGAATAGCCTTGATGATGTGTACAAGGTATGTCTTAGAACCAATAGCACCGAATGGACAGCTGTGGATACAGTGACCACATGAGATACACTTCTCATCGTCGATTACGCAGTGACCGTACTCATCGTAAGAGATAGCGCCAACAGGGCAAGCCTTCTTACATGGTCTCTCAAGATGAACGATTGCCTGATAAGGGCATTCCTTAGCACACATACCACATTCCTTACATTTTGTAGGATCGATGTGCATTCTTCTCTCACCTGGAGAAATAGCACCGAACTTACAAGAATTGAGACAAGCCTTGCCGAGACAGAAACGGCAGTTGTCTGTAACTGAATAAGATGCGATTGAACAGTCATCACATGCAGGCTGGATAACCTGAACTACGTTCTTTGAATCTGGATTTGTTGGAAGATTCTCTGCACAAGAAAGGATAACTCTCTGTCTAACGATTTCTCTTTCCTTGTAAACGCAACAACGATATGTTGGTCTAGGTCCAGGAATGATTTCGTAGCAAACAGCCTCTTTGTGCTCTGCGTCAAGCTCGCCAGCCCATGCGAGCTTACAAACTTCTTCCATAATGTTGTGCTTCAATCTAACTATGCTTTGATCTGAAGTAACCATATTTTTCTCCTTTTACAATACTTTTGCCAGTTTATTTACAAGTTACACCTAGGTAACCAGTTTGCCAGTTTGTGAAATATTATAGCCTAAACTTATGTATTTTTTATGTAACCAAATCCACTTCGTTTATTTTTTCACAATCTAACTATATCATAAAATCGCGATTTAAAAAGTTTATTTTTGAATACAAAAATACCAGCTGAAAAATCAGCTGGTATCAGTGTTAAAGCAAAACTATGTAAGTCTAATTTTGCTTTAATGTCGATGTGGATGAATTAACGGTCCCTCATGTTTTCGAACTTCTTGAGGCGCCGTCTTGCTCTACAATTTTCCATCATAGTTTTTAGCATTTTCATCTTCAAGATCAACACTTTCATAACATTCTACCTCATTCTTCTCACCCACGTAATGTCACACTACTCCCTCTCAAAAATGTGAACATTTTGTGAACAACACCTTACATAGGTACTTTACCACTGTTGAATAGCCTAAACAATAATTTGGCACAATCTTCTTCTGTTTGGCAAATGTGTGAAATACTCTATTATTGATTCAATTTATCCAGTATTTTCGCAATTGCACGGCGTCTGGCTTCGAATATACCTATTCCAATGCCTCCTGTACCTGCTATACCTGCCAAACCAACAAACCACTTACGATGCTGTTTTAAACCTGACAGGGTTATATCCTTTGGTGTGGCTCCATCAGGTATGGTAATGGTTTCATCTGATGATAAAACGGGTTCTTCAATAGCAGTGTCATCCTGCAGTTCCAGACTTTCACTATCCTGGTAAACTGTATCCTGATGTCTTCCTCCATCCTGCGATACAGTGTCATCACTATTTAGGAATGGCAAAAGATCAATAATCTCTTCCTGTGGCTCTTCTACAGTTTCCTCTACCTCAACCTGTTTTGGGAGAGATATCACAGGGGCTGCTTCATACCAGGATTCATCAGAATTTCCACCACTAGAAGATATCTTTTGTGGCACTTTTTCGATAACATCCCTTTTTTCTTTATCATCAATCTCTGTTTCAGGCAAAATCTCCTCTGGAATATCCTCTTCAGATGGTACGATTTCTGCGTCAGTAGATTCTGAAGGTGATGCTTCTGGTTGCTTTTCCTCTGGAGCTTGCTGATATTTATTTGCATAGATGTCTTTGGCATCCTGTAGATTTTTATTTGCTACGATAAGATTTTCTTTGGCCTGGTTGTATGAGGCTGTGGCTGCTTCAAGTCTGCTCTCCAGATACGTCACCTGAACCAGTGCCAGAACGCTGTCATCATCTTTAAGATTATCCAGCTTATTTTGAATATCTCTAACCTTTTCTCTGGCAGCCTTCATCTGTGTTTTAGCCAGCTCTGCATCGGCTATAAGTTTGTTATAGTCAGCTTCATCGCCCACAAGATATTTATATTTTTCAACAATTTCTGAATAAAGAGTGACATTAGCAGGATTGAGTCTGCTGTCTTCCATATCAATTGTTGCAGCACCGTGAAGCTTTTTAGCTTCGTCTATTACTGCATCAACAGCCTCATTCTCAGATGAATAATGACTCTCCTTGATGGTATCGCTTACTTCATAGCCGTTTTTCTCTATCGTCTTATTGTAAGATGCTTTAAAAGTACCAGTAGTTTCATATGTCCTTTTATGGGGATTTTTTTCAGTCTCCCAATCGTCATTGAATTCTATAGAAGTCTTATAGTACTCTCGATTGTATTTAAATTCATCTTCAACATATTGCTTCCCATCTTCAACGGCAGATATGGGATTATATACTCTGGCATCACGGACACCGGTGTATCTCATGTACTCTATGTATCTAGGCACATAAGTTCCGTCTATTGTCCAATAATTATCGATTGCTATTTGTCCATTTAATGCTTCAGCTTCTTCCGCTGTAAGCTGAAGCACCTGGCCATCAGCGTCAGTATATTCATATATGCTCTCTCTGGCTGCGGCGATTTCCTGCTCAAGCTGGTGAAGTCTCGCCTCTGCTTCAGCCAAGCCCCCCTCAGCGTCCTCAAGAGAGCTTTGTGTAGCTTGTAATTCTACAGCATAAGCTAATGCTGCATTTTCGTACTCAGCTTTTGCTTTATCATACTCGGATACAAGCTGATTATATTTATTTTCTGCATTTTCCAATTCCTGTTCTGCTGAATCTACGGCATTGGATGCGTTTTCTACAACGGTCTGTGCATCTTCAGCTGATATCTCCTGACTTTCAAGAGTACCAACCGCAGTTTCTGTTTCACTAACTGCAGCCTGGGTAGCTTCTTGAGCTTCATCCATGGCTTCACAGGCCTCATCTGCAATTGTCTCGGCGTCAGCCACTGTCTCATCGTTTGTTACTGATACCTGCTCCAGATGCTCTGGTGCATTCTCCTCAGTATCGATTTCTTCTGCGTAGGCGGTTAAACTAACCTGTCCCATCAATGCTGCAACAGACAAACCGATGGACATCATTTGTACCGTCCGGTTATTCATAAACAACTACCCTTAATTGTTCTAATCATTAATTACATCAGTCTCTCCATAATAATTTAACAAAATAATAATGGAACGTATGCGAATTGGCAAAATATGATTTATTTTGGCAATATCAACACTCGTTCCATTTTAATTAATATCCGATAACTAATTATTATTAAATTTATAATCGTTGATTTTTTGTTTTACCTCTGAAACCCTTTTTGCCGAGATAGGGAAAATGGTCCTATCCTGCATATGTACTTCATTCCCTTCGAGTTTACCAATGTAATCAATGTTAATTATGATTCCGCGGTTAACTATAATGAATCGCCTGTCAGTACCAACAACCTCTAAAAATTCGCCTGAAGTCATGCGAACCCTTGAAGTGCTTGCATCATCCTTGTGAATTTCAAGATAGTGTCCGTCTGTAGTTACAGAGATAATATTTTTTAAATAGATTTTCTCGTCTACGTTTCCAACTGTGATTTTTATGAAGAAAGCATCTATCGGAGTATGGGCCACAATTTCTGTGACAAGGTAATCTATTCGCTCATATGTGAAAGGTTTCGTCACATAATCGAAAGCATGTAGCGAAAACGCATCGGGATAATGATCATCTGACGCTGTCATAAAAATAAGGAATGTCCTATCCGATAATTCCCTCATCTTTCTGGCTGCGTCTATGCCATTCATCCCCGGCATGAATATGTCCATAAATACAACATCAAATCGACGCTCTCCTAATGCTTCAACAAACTGAGGGCCTGACTCAAACTCCTCAACCTCCAGGTGCAAATCTCGTGATGAAGAAATTTTATCTATCATCATCTTTAGCTGTACTCTAAACAAACTTTCGTCATCAATAACTGCTACTCTCATGTTGCCTCCCCATAACGCAGTATAATCTTCTATTATAATATCATAATTCTTTTGGAATGATAATGAAAATTGTTCAAAAATTATCTATAATTAGCGTGAATAATCTTTTTATTCCACCATTAGCATTTTTACTTTTAATTCATAAGGGGATTTACATATGGATTTCATACAGAACAACATGATTTTTCTAAATCTTATTATCTTGATGGTGGGAATTACCTCCGTCCATTTGGGTTTTAGTTTTTTAAGAAGAGAACGTCATACAAAAGGCTTTTTTAAATATTCTGTATTTCTTTTAGCTATCGGTAATGGCTTATGCTCCATCGGCTATTCTACTATGTCCATGAGCCCAAACATTGGCTCTGCCTTTGTGTTTAGAAGCATTGGCCTGTTAGGCATAGACATCTATATCGTAGCTGAGCTCATTCTTATCTCCAGTTGTCTCAAAATCAGCCGTTTGGCAGAGATTTTTTTGATAGTTGTAACCTCCATCGCATCACTACTTGATTTAATCATTTATGGTAGTCCGGAAAGCAACGATTATTATAGAATCAACAACTATTGTATTTACATTGCAAAAGATCCTTACAGGCAGCTTTTTCACTATTCTTATCAGCTTCTCGTTGTAATTTGCTTCTTCATATTAGGATTGTTATGGGCTTATCACACAAAATATAAGAGAGATAAAAGATTCGTATTTTTCATATTCCTGTCTAACTTTATTTTTGCATGCTCATCTCTTCCTGATATGTTTTTTTCAATGAAAGAGGTCCCTTTTTTACATGCTTTTTATTGTTTTGGAATATCTTTTGCATTTTTTGTATTTTATATATCATCAAACGACTACACGGTTTTTTACATTACCATCAACAGCATAAGCAAGGATATTTTCTCCACACTTGGAACTGGACTTCTGGTTTTTGATACTAACTACCACCTGACCCTTTCTAATGACTATGCAAAAAAAATTTTAGGTCTGGATGTGGAACCTTATCGTATCCGCTTGAAGGAAATATTTGATTTGGAAAGTGGCGAACCCCTCAGAATGTTCAGCATTGCGCAAGGTGGCAATATTGTAGATTACAGACTCACTGCCAACGTAACAGGCAAAGCCACACTTGTTAATTTCAGTTGCAAAATGGATAAAAACAAGGAACCTCTTTGCTACATCCTTACTACCACAGATTTGACTGAGGAAAACAGATTATTAAAAGATGCTCAGGCTGCAAATGCGGCAAAATCAACCTTCCTCAGCAATATTTCACATGAAATCCGTACACCTATCAATGTCATCACCGGCATGAATGAATTGATTCTCAGAGAATGCAAAGATGATAATATTTTAAAATATTCTGAGAACATTAACGTTGCTTCCAGAAATCTGATGGCATTGATAAATGATGTTTTGGACTTTTCAAAAATTGAATCTGGAAAGCTGGAAATCATCCCGGGTGAATTCAATATCGGTAGCGCTCTAAACGATTGTTACAGTCTGTTTTTGAGTCTTACCCACAGCAAAAATCAACATTTTTCGCTTGAATGTAACAGCGAGATTCCATGTACTTTAATTGGTGATGATGTACGTTTGAAGCAGATTCTTTCAAATCTGATTTCAAATGCAGTTAAATATACTCACGAGTATGGCTCAATCAGTATCAAAGCTGATTATCGGCCTGTTGGAAGAAATAAAATCATCCTTAACGTTTCCGTTACTGACACTGGAATCGGTATCCAGGAAAAGGATATATCAAAGCTTTTTGACAATTTCCAGAGACTTGAGCTCAATAAAAACAGAACAATTCAGGGTACTGGCCTGGGACTATCTATCACAAAAAATCTTGTAGCCCTTATGAATGGTACAATTTCTGTAACCAGTAAATATGGGGAAGGCTCTGAATTCATGGTCAGGATTCCTTTCGATGTAGCGGATTATTCTCCTGTCGGTGACATCAATGAGAGACATAATTCAATTACCGGCGAAAGATACACCTGTAGCTTCACTGCTGAGAACGCACATGTTCTTGCAGTAGATGATGTACAGATGAATCTGGATGTTTTCACAGGTCTGCTAAAACATACTGGCATTAAAATTGACTGCGCATTGAGTGGTCAGGATGCTTTAGAAATGATGCGAATTCGTAAATACGATATTGTTTTTCTCGATCATATGATGCCAGAAATGGACGGTATAGATGTGTTAACGTATATGCGTAATGACAGCGAAAGTAAAAATCACAATACACCTATCATCATGCTTACAGCTAATGTAGTTATGGGCGCCGATAGGAATTATTTAGATAGCGGCTTCAATGATTACCTTTCAAAACCAATACAGCCTACTGCCTTAGAAAATATGGTTATTAAGCATCTTCCGCCAGAACTTGTCACACTTACAGAACAGGATGAACCAAAGGATACTGTAACTTCTGACGATTCGAATGTGCCTCAAAATGAGTCCTCTCCTTTTATTGCCCAGCTATCATTTCTGGATACAGCTGCAGGCCTGAATTTTGCAATAGGGGATGAAAGCTTTTACCGACAGATACTTGAGACTTATATCTCAGAAGATAAAGCTGCTTCACTGGAAAATTTCTATCAGGCGAAGGATTGGCCAAACTACCAGATTGTGGCTCACTCCATAAAAGGAACCTCCCTGACTATTGGTGCTCCTGTTGTATCAGAAGCTGCTAAAGGTTTGGAATTTGCTGTTAAAGAAGACAGACTTGAATATATTGATGAACATCATGACGAAGTAATTAAAATGTATAAGGAACTTGTGGGAAAAATCAGGGATGCCTTGAAATAGGCATCCCCTTTTTATTATTGTTACTCCATACTCTTTATTTCTTCAAGAATATAGCTATCTCTTCATACGAAAAAAGTGGCCTAGCAAAGCTAGACCACTAATATTTATGCCGGCAGTGGGACTTGAACCCACACGATGTTGCCATCAACAGATTTTGAGTCTGCCTCGTCTGCCAATTCCGACATGCCGGCGTCCGAAGATTAGTATACTAAAAGGGGCTATGTTTTTCAACAAAAAATTAAAAAAGATAACCCCTTATTTTGTATTATTTTAAAATTCCATCTACAACACCAAGATTGTCGAATGTAGCAAGGTAATCCTTGATGGTTTCTGGACGGCGGATAAGCTTGAAGCTGCCATCCTCTTTAAGAAGAACTTCTGCACTTTTAAGCTTGCCGTTGTAGTTGTAGCCCATTGAGTAGCCATGTGCACCTGTATCGTGGATGAAGAGCACATCTCCCATATCAATCTTTGGAAGCTGTCTGTCCACTGCAAACTTATCACAGTTTTCACAAAGTGATCCTGTCACATCATATACATGATCCTCTGGAGCATCTTCTTTGCCAAGAACTGTCACGTGATGATAAGAACCATAAACTGCTGGGCGCATCAAATCTACTGCGCAAGCATCCACTCCGATGTATTCCTTATAGATGTGCTTCTCATGGATTGCTGTAGTAACAAGTCCACCGTAAGGTCCCATCATAAAGCGGCCCATTTCAGTGAAGATAGCAATATTTCCAAGACCTGCTGGAACAAGGATTTCATCAAATGCTTTGTGAACGCCCTCTCCAATCACTGCAATATCATTTGGCTTCTGATCTGGTCTGTAGGCAATACCCACTCCACCTGAAAGATTTACAAACGAAAGAGAGATGCCTGTCTGCTCCTTGATTTCCACAACAAGCTCAAAAAGTGTTCTTGCAAGTGTAGGATAATAGTCATTTGTTACTGTATTAGAAACAAGGAATGCATGGATACCAAATTCCTCTACGCCCTTTTCCTTAAGGATTTTGTATGCCTCAATAATCTGGTCTTTAGTCATACCATACTTGCTGTCGCCAGGGTTGTCCATTATGCCATTTGCAAGCTCGTATACTCCACCTGGATTAAAGCGGCAGCACATTTTCTTAGGAAAATGACCAACTACATTTTCAAAGAAATCAATGTGTGTAAAATCGTCAAGGTTTACAATAACTCCCAAATCGTCTGCATACTTGAATTCTTCTGCTGGTGTATCATTTGACGAAAACATAATGTCATCCTTTTTAAAGCCAAGCTCATCTGAAAGAGCAAGCTCCACATAGGACGCACAGTCCACACCGCAGCCTTCCTCCTGAAGGATTTTTAATATGAATGGATTTGGATTTGCCTTTACTGCAAAATATTCCTTAAAGCCTTTATTCCAGCTGAATGCCTTGTTTACTGCTCTGGCATTTTCTCTAATTCCCTTCTCATCATATATGTTAAAAGGAGTTGGAATCTGCTTGGTAATCTCGTTAATTTTTTCTTTTGTTACAAATGGGGTTTTCATAAATAATTCATCTCCGCTAGTGTTTGTTTAAGTAACGTGTATTCTTCCCCCTCAGGTATTTCTCGAAGAAGAGTCTTTAAGTCCGCTTCAAGCTGTTCCTTTGAGGCTGTACGTGAGATATAGTTTGTGTAAGGCACATCTGCCCCTCGCTTCATAATAGCTTTAATATTCTTCACGTAGCTTTGTGTCTCTCCATAGGGTGGAACACCACCATATTCCTTTACCGCACTGCTTCCAGCATTGTAGGCTGCGAGTGCATTATCCACATTTCCACCAAACTCTTTGAGCTTCTGAGAAATGTAATTTGCTCCTGCCATTATGTTTTCGTAGGCATCAAACGGATGCTCAAGCCCTAGCCCTTTAGCAGTTTCCGGCATAATCTGCATGATTCCCATAGCACCACTTCGGCTGACTGCATCCGGATTAAACCCAGATTCCTGTTGGGCCATGGCGGTAAGCAAATCATAGCTGACACCGTATTTTTTGCTGGCTTCAATAAAGATATCCTTGTAGGATGTTGCTGAAGGTATCTTTTCTGAAACAGTTTTAGTATTTAGGGCCTTTTGAAAAGCCTTGCTGGCTGAAGAGCTCCCAGCTTTTGCAGTGGATTCCTTTTTTGACAGAGCCTGCATTACATCCTCATAAATAACACTTGCTCCGGGAGACACTACTGATATTTTCATACTCTTTCCCTCAATAACCTCTGAAATATCAATTAATTTGCGGTAACGTATTGACTTCATCACCTATCTTTGATATCCTTTTTCTTGCTGAAAAGCAAGCTGGTGTGGCTCAGAGGTAGAGCACTTCCTTGGTAAGGAAGGGGTCACGGGTTCAATTCCCGTCACCAGCTTTTTTTTGTGTCCAAAAACACTTAGTAGGGAATTGAATCTATTCTTGAGCAAGCTCAAGAATCAGCGCTTCGCTTAATTCCCGTCACCAGCTTTTTTTGTGTCCAAAAACACTTGGTAGGGAATTGAATCTATTCTTGAGCAAGCTCAAGAATCAGCGCTTCGCTTAATTCCCGTCACCAGCTTTTTTAGTGCCTAAAAACACCTTTTTAATTTCGCCCAATTTGTTTGGGCTTTTTTTATTTGCTCTACACTTTACCATATTAAAGTGGTGATGTAAACCCCTATAGTTTCATGTTAGCTAATATCATTTCCCAGTTCAATTTTCCCTACACATGTTTCAGAGTTTTTTCATAAATTCATTTGAAAATCCCAGGTATTATTATTACTATAATTAAGTAATATTTCATTTAGGAGATTTTTATGGCAAAAAAGAATTTCTACGCTGTACGTGTTGGTAAGGTTCCTGGTATTTACAAGACTTGGCCAGAATGTCAGGCTAATACATCAGGTTTCCCTGGTGCTGTTTTTAAGGGATTTGAGACTCTCGAAGAAGCTCAGGCCTTTATGAATTTGGGGCAGCCTCAAAAGAATAATGATTCGTCTAAAGCTCAAACCTGCGAGTCAGCCACCTACTCCCCTGACAAACTGCCAGATGTTTATGCATTTACAGATGGCTCTTACAATATAGCCACAAAAGTATACGGCTATGGCGGTTTTTTGCACTATAGTGAAACTGAAGATGACATCGAAATCCGTGGAAATGGCAACGATCCTGAAGAAGCAGAATCAAGAAATGTCTCTGGTGAAGTTCACGGTGCTGTTGCCGCAATGAAAAAAGCTGTGGAGCTTGGACTTACAGAAATGACACTCTTTTATGATTATGAGGGAGTGGAAAAATGGCCCACAGGGCTTTGGAAAGCAAATAAAAAAATATCTAAATTTTATGTAGCAGAATATAATCAACTCAAGGATAAATTAAAAGTAAACTTCGTTCACGTGAAAGCCCACACAGGCATTCCTGGAAATGAAGCCGCCGATAGAATGGCAAAAGCTGAAGTTGGTATAGAATAATTTTGGAGGAACAATATGGAAACAAAAGCATATGTAGATTATATGGTACAGCAAACTGTGGATATTCTAGGAATTGACAGTCCTACAGGCTTCACAGCAAATGCTGCAAAGCACCTTATGGGTGAATACGAAAAGCTTGGCTATAAGCCTGTTATGACCACAAAAGGTGGTATCCTTGTGGATCTTGGCGGAAAGAATGAGGATGATGCTATCCTAATCGAAGCCCACATGGACACCTTAGGCGGAATGGTTTGCAAGATAAAAGATAATGGAAATCTGGAGCTGACCCCACTTGGCGGATTTTCCCCAAACAACGGTGAAGCTGAGAACTGTCGCATTTACACAAGAGATGGCAAAATCTATGAAGGTACTTTCCAGCTAAATGATGCTTCAGTTCATGTAAACGGTGAATATTCCACAAAGACCCGTGAATTTAAAGGCATGGAAGTTGTCATCGATGAAGAGGTTTCAAGTGCTGACGACACAAAAGCACTTGGCATAATGATTGGTGACATTGTTGCTTTCGAGCCTAGAACACGAGTAACTGATTCAGGCTACATAAAGAGCCGTTTCCTTGATGACAAGCTTTCGGTGGGCATACTTTTAGGTCAAGCAAAATATCTAGCAGATAATAATATCACTCCTGAGCGCAAGGTTTACCACCACATCACAGTGTATGAAGAGGTCGGCCATGGTGCCTGCGGAACTGTTCCTGAAGGAGTAACCGAAATCCTTTCAGTGGATATGGGCTGTATTGGTGATGGGCTTGATTGCAAGGAGACTCAGGTAAGCATTTGTGCCAAGGATTCTGGTGGCCCATACAATTACGAGGTAGTTTCAAATCTAATCAATGCCGCAAAAGAAAACGATATTGATTTTGCAGTAGACGTTTATCCTCACTACGGTTCTGATGCAGACGCTGCCTTAGGCGCTGGCTATGATGTTAAGCATGGTCTTATCGGTGCCGGCGTATATGCCAGCCACGGCTATGAGCGCTCCCACAAAAAAGGCGTAGAAAACACCTTCAAGCTACTTATCAATTATGTAAGATAAAGACTATAGAAAAAGAGTCCACCTCACGCGAGAGATGGACTCCTTTTTATTTAACATCGTAATATATTCTAGATTCAGGTGGAACAGACTCAGTGATGAAGGTAGAACCTCCGATGATAGAATCATGTCCAATAACTGTATCTCCACCAAGAATAGAAGCATTTGAATAAATGGTAACGTTATCCTCGATGGTTGGGTGACGGCGCACACCTCTAAGTGTCTGACCGCCTCTGGTAGAAAGAGCTCCTAGGGTAACACCCTGATAAACCTTTACATTTTTACCGATAACTGTAGTCTCACCAACTACGATACCTGTACCGTGATCGATGAAGAAGTATTCCCCAATAGTAGCTCCTGGGTGAATATCGATACCAGTATTTGAGTGAGCGTATTCTGTCATGATACGAGGAATGATAGGCACTCCCAGCAGATAAAGCTCATGGGCCAAACGATAAATGGTAATTGCATGTATGCCAGGATAAGCAAAAATAATTTCGTCTATGCTGGTAGCAGCAGGGTCCCCATCAAAAGCTGCAGATAAATCTGTATCTAAAAGAGCTCTTACATGAGGTATTCTCTTAAGAAATGCAAGAGAAAGCTCCTCAGCCTTTGAACTGCATTCCTCATCACAGCAACCACAGAAGTCTGCACTGTAGCAAAGAATCAATGCTATCTGCTTGTTTAGATTATAAACAACATCCTCCATCAGGGTGTTAAGATTTGTCTCCACGTTGTAAACCTTGTAAACATGGTCTCGATAATAGCCAGGATATACAATCCTAAGGAGCTTCATTGTGATATCAATGATGCTGTCCTTGTTAGGCTGATGGAAAGTGTCCATTTTATCAATGGCTCTGTCTGACTTGTAATCTTTGATGAGTTCTTCGGTAATCTCTAGGATTTCCTGCTCTATTTTTTTGCCATCCATTATAATAGGTTCTCCTAATTTGTTAATATGATTTAATCATTCTAGCACATTAATGAAGGATTTGCACAGAAAAAGACCAGATAACACAAGCTACCTGGCCTCTATTTTACATCCTAAGATAATCCATGCCCATTTTCACTTCATCAGGAACTGTACCTCCGTTCTTCTCCACTTTATCTATGATCGTCTTAAGATGATTTAGTTCCTGGCTGCACTTTATCTCATGGCGGGAAATACCCTGCTCGAACATAGGATGTGAGCTCACCTTGCTCCTGTATGCCTTAGAGAAGGTGCAATGCTTATTTAAAATATTTCTCTCAGATTTGTTCAAACGAATACTTCCCTGAGCCTCGAAATTCACCCAGATTGTATACTGCTTGGTGAAGGCCTCTCGCATATTATTTCTTGAAGATTTAAGAAGGGTTTTAACCTTCTCTTTATTTTCCGCTGATAAATCTTTGTTCTTTCGATAGAAAGTAAAGTAATCGTAAAAATCTGAGGTTAAGCAATCTGAGCCGATGTCGTTCCATCTAGAGCCCTGCTCTTTTCTACAAATTTCCCAACGGAAGGCACCACAGCAGTAAATCATAAATTTATCCAAATCATCAAATGTGAACATCGGAAATACGAATCGGCCTGGTGTGTCCACTTTTATACCACCACATTCCTGCCACATCATGGCACGCATGCCGCAGTTTGGAAGCAGAATTATATCAGGTTCAACACGCTTTAGATAAGGCTCACTTTTAACGTTTGCCTCCATATCGGTGTAAAAGCCTTCGCGAAGGAATATACCGTAATCCACTTCCTCTATTTTGGATAGCGACTCTCTAAGTTTTGTTTTTGTCAGAAGCATACGCATGGCTTCGCCACCAAAATCTTCTTTGGTGGGTACAGGACAGAAGGATGACATTTTTCCTGAAGTTGTACGGTTGGCAGAAACAAAAAAGTTGTTTATCTCAAACTTTACTTTTTCCTCCTGATTATTCATCCACTCGGCCATGTCAGATTCTGCTATGTTGCCAGCTTTTCGTTCCTCTAAGATAAAACCTCTGTAATCAAGATCCAGTTCATTTCTACTAGGCTCCCTGTCCCCTGCGTACACGGCACGAAGCCAGGTATAGATAGTGAAAATATGCTCGTCCAAACACAGTGCATCTATGCGCTCCATTATATCTGCAAGCTCATTTGTTAAATCATCCCCCAGGGCACCATAATCTATATAGCCCAGGTTCAAAAACATCTTGATGATTGTATCTAATTCACCACCATATGCCTCAAGCACCAGCGCTCTGAAGAAGGTTTTATTATACAAATCATAGAACAAATCAACAGCCTTTTTGCGCACTTTACGCTCATTATCCTCCTTACCCTCTCTATCTGAAAGAGCAAGATAATCATCCAGCTGTTTTCTATATTCTGCTGTTTTCTCATCGTCGATTTCAGCGAATTCGCAAATATGCTCAAAGGCCTGATTAAACTCAGCCTGCTTCATCATCTTAGCTTCGTCAAATGATGCTGCTGTAGCTGCAAAATCGTGGGTCTCGTACTCTGTCCATCGCTCCTTTACAAGAGCCTTGTCATATAACCCAGATTGAGAAATATATTTATAGAGCATCTTCATTAGCTTTATAATTCCGGCCTGCTCTGCTCCGCGTTGGGCGGCGTATATTCTCAGATTATACACAAGCTCAAACAAGTCCCCTTTCTCCTGGGAGAGTATGAGTGGAGAAAACTCCTCTAAATAAGACTCCATGGATTCGATAGCATCTATAGCGCGCTTCATATAGCCGCAGCTGATTCCGATTACGCCATTTGCGATTTCTGTGCGGGAGCCATATATGTTTTCAATCTGTCTATTATCAACAGCATTCAGGCTATCTATATATTCATGCTCCCAAGTCTGGATTTCACCCTCAATAACCAGTGGTTCTAATTCTTCAAGCATTGGGATTTCTTTAATTTCCATCCCTACAGACCTGCAAAGCTTCTTATACTCTGTATCAATACCTCGGGAATAATACAAGAAATCTGATACTTTCTTTTTATATGAATCATAGATTTTGAAAACATCGCGACACTGTCTGAAAGCACCTTTGGAAAAGCCAAAGATATATACTGGCTGTGCCTCAAAAATAGAATTAAAGTCAGACATTGTTTTGTAAGGACATTTTATAACCATTGAGTCTTCACTGACTACGTAGTCAGAGTCGTACTCATGATTTAAGGCATCTGAAAGACCCGCAATAGTACCAGGGCCAAGTGTAATGTGCTGGCCCTTCCAGGTTTGCGTTATAGAACCTGTAACTACTACGTACATGCAGTCTACAGGGTTGCCTTCGCTAATTATTCTTTTTCCTTTTTGGATATTAATAGGTTCCAAATTCGTACCTCTTTATGTAAAATGCCCCACCTTTACACCATACGTTAATTATAAAATTGTCTGAATACTAATGCAATCTCGTTACTATTATTTCACAAAAAATACAATAAAAAGGGGGCCCGTAGCTGGCAAATCAATCCAACCATTTTTGAGATCGCTTTCGCTATACTCCTCAAAAATGGTCGGCCTGCTTTGCCAGCTACGAGCCTTGATATCGACGTAATATTATACGAGAATTTGCATTAGACGTGAACGCGTACGCAACGAATTATTTAGTACCAAAAATACGGTCGCCGGCGTCGCCTAGGCCTGGGCATATGTATGCGTCTGAGTTAAGCTCGCGATCGATGTGGCCTACGTAAATCTGTACATCTGGATGTGCTTCGTGGAGAGCTCTTACTCCTTCTGGTGCAGCGATGATAGCCATGAATTTGATACGCTTTCCACCGTGCTGCTTGATAAGGCCGATTGCGTCGATTGCTGAACCACCTGTTGCAAGCATAGGGTCTGTTACAACGATAAGACGTTCTTCGATTGGGCTAGGAAGCTTGCAGTAATATTCATGAGGGATATGTGTCTCCTCGTCACGATACATACCGATGTGACCAATCTTTGCTGTAGGAACAAGGCGCTGGATACCATTTACCATACCAAGGCCTGCACGAAGGATAGGTACGATAGCCATCTTACGACCAGCAATAACTGGTGCCATGCACTTCTCGATTGGTGTCTCACACTCGATTTCAACTGTCTGTAAATCGTTAAGAGCCTCGAATGCTTCAAGCATTGCGATTTCCTCTACAAGGGCTCTAAACTCAGCTGTACCTGTATTCTTGTCTCTAAGCATTGTGATTTTGTGCTGAAGTAATGGATGTGTTAACTCAACTACATTTTCTAATTTTTCCATTTTAATAACCTCCAAAAATATATCTAATAAAACTAAAACTCTGAGATTTAAAGAGTTAGCTTACAGTCTGTCCTGACTTACGGTCTGCTGCATCAGTGTGTTCGCTGACGATTTTTTCCATGTGATATGGCTCTGGATTGCCGTAATCGTAATCCTTACCAGGAATGATTGCATTAAGTCCAACGCCAGCAAGTGCTGCAATGGCAAGACTTGTAAGAGTAATATCTGTAGAACCTATTGTAAATGTAAGACCATCTGAGAAACCAAGGCCACATACAAGAATAACTGCTGCAATAATAAGGTTTCTAGACTTTGTGAAATCTACATGATTCTCAACCACGTTTCTAACTCCTATTGCACTTATCATACCATAAAGCATAAAGCTTATGCCACCTACGATTGCACTTGGCATAGTTCCGATGATGCCTGCCATCTTAGGGATAAATGAAAGGGCAATAGCGTAAATTGCTGCTATTCTGATAACCTTTGGGTCATGAACTCTTGAAAGCTCAAGAACACCGGTATTTTCGCCGTAAGTAGTATTTGCTGGACCTCCGAATAATGCTGAAAGTGCTGTGGCAATACCATCACCTGCAAGTGTGCGATGAAGACCAGGATCGGCTACAAGGTCCTCTCCTACTGTGGCAGAAATAGCTGACATATCACCAATGTGTTCCATCATGGTAGCGATGGCGATTGGTGCCATAACAAGGATTGCTGAAATGTTGAATTTGGCAACGAAGAAATCTGGAAGACCAATCCATGCTGCATTATTTATTTCTGTAAAATTAAGGATTGCGCTGCCGTCAGCGTTTGTCATTCCAAGAGCATTGAAAATAAGGGCACAACCGTATGAAATAAGGACACCCATAAGGATAGGAAGGATTTTAAACATGCCCTTGCCCCAGATGTTAAAGATGATTACAACTGAAAGTGCGATAATCGCAAGAAGCCAGTTAGATGATGCATTTGTGATAGCTGATGGAGCCAGAGAAAGGCCGATACAAATGATGATTGGACCTGTAACAACAGGTGGAAGATATTTCATAACCTTGTTGATACCAACAAGCTTTATGATTAATGCAAGAACCAGATAAAGGGCGCCTGCTACAACAATACCACCGCATGCATATGGAAGCTTCTCGCCCATTGTCATGTTTTTGAAAATACCGGTATTTAAATTAGCAACTGTGTGAAATCCGCCAAGAAAAGCAAATGAAGAACCAAGGAAAGCTGGAACTTTTAACTTAGAACAAAGATGAAAAAATAAGGTGCCGACACCTGCGAAAAATAGAGTAACCTGAATTGAAAGGCCTTCGCCATTGAAATAATTGTTGACGAGAATTGGAACTAAAATAGTGGCTCCAAACATTGCAAATAAATGTTGAAGTCCTAAAATTAGCATTTTCGGTAAGCCTAGCGCCGAGGCATCTTTGATTGGTGCATGTGAATTCATACATTTCCTCCCTTTGTAAAATATAATTTGCATTAAATAAACCACGGTTCATTTAAAATTGCTCAAACTTTCGATATTCTATCACAATAATATTAATCTAGCAATATAAATTATGATTAAATGTAAAGGATAAAAAGTATAGAAAAAAACACGTAAAAACTTTGAATCACGTCCACGCTTCCCATTATAAAAGAAAAATGGAATTAACATAATAAAAGCAAACACTTCAATATTTCCAGACATAAGAGCCAGCATCAGTACGCCCATACCAAAGGATGTTAGGCGCTGCTCCTTTGTGACACCATATAAAAAATACATGACACTGATACATGCAATGCCGCCTTCTGAATAATCAAGCTGTAACAGGTGTCCTATTCCCATTCCTGCAAGCATTATGGCTGCTGCAAGGACACGTCTCAATCGCTCATCTTTTATGGCATCCTCGGTTTTGTAGAGAACAGAATGTATAGCAAGTAGCACCAACAGCCCGAGGGCCAACTCCCACATAACATTATTATGAGTCCAATCTATAAGCTTCCATCTTAATGCCAAATCAAATGGAAGCTCGGAAACTACAGCCATTGTAAGAATTCTTTGGACATATTTCGTAAGATTGGAGGTATGTAAAAAGCCCTCTACAAGCATGTAGCAATAAATAGGGAATGCCATGCGACCAATACGCCTCATGACCATGTAAACAGTCCTGTAATGATTGAAAACATCCACATCCGTCTGCTGATTGAGCCAGTACAACAGAAAACCTGCTGCAATATGGTCAATAAGCATGGTAACTACTGCTATAGTCTTCAGGCCAGTTCCTGTTATTTCAAATCTTTTGACTGCATTTTGCACCATTTTAAAGTACCAACCATTCAATGAATTCTCTAACGCAGCCTCTGCCACCATCCTTTGTGGCTACAAAATCAGCCATTTCAATAACTTCCTTTGCTGAATCAGCAGGACATCCTACAAGACCACCTTCTGCCTGAATAGCCTTCATAGCTGTTAAATCGTTTAAATCATCGCCCATGTAGGCACAGTCCTTTAATGTCTTTCCATAGGCAGACAGTATTCCTTTAAGCTTTGATAGCTTATCAGATACCCCCTGATATACCTGGGTAATTCCAAGTTCCTTTGCTCGGTTTTCTACGATTTTGCTGGTTCTTCCTGTGATAATAACAGGCTTAACCCCTGCTGGGATAAGCTGATTTGCTATGCCGTATCCATCCTTGATGTTAAAGGCTTTACACAACTCCCCATTTTCCCCCATGTACACACAACCATCAGTCAGTGTTCCATCAACATCCAATACTAAAAAGCTTACATTCTTCATAAAAAAATCTCCTTAGCGAAATACTAAGGAGATTATACTACATTATTGAGCTTTCTGTCTTTGAGAAACTGTCTTTAGAGCAAACAGTGTTCCTATCATAAGAATGATACCGATAACCAGGCATACAAACCAATTTCTGATAAATCCTGAAATAATATAGGATACAAGCGACACACCAGCTACAGTAAATGCGTATGGAAGCTGAGTACTTACATGGGCAATATGGTTACAATCTGCACCAGCTGACGCCATGATAGTTGTATCTGAAATTGGTGAGCAGTGATCGCCACAAACAGCGCCTGCCATACAAGCTGAAATTGCAATAATCATAAGCTCGTTGTTTACATCGCCACCGAATACATTTACAACGATAGGAATAAGGATACCAAAGGTTCCCCAAGATGTTCCTGTGGCAAATGCAAGGAAAATACCTACAAGGAATACAAGTGCTGGAAGCAGACTCATAAGGGCGTGATTATCAGCAACATTAGCTACGATTCCTGCAACATATTCCTTTGCTCCAAGAGAGTCTGTCATAGACTTTAAGGTCCATGCAAATGTAAGAACTAAAATAGCAGGTACCATAGACTTGAAGCCTTCTGGAATAGCATTCATACATTCGTTGAAGCTAAGAACTCTTGTAATAAGGTAGAAAGCAATTGTGATTACAAGTGCAACTACTGAACCATAAACAAGTCCTACTGATGCATCCGAATTTGAGAATGCATCTACAAATGACTCACCTGAGAAAAATCCGCCTGTGTAAATCATACCGATTACGTTGCAGATGATAAGTGCAGCGATTGGAAGTACAAGATGAATTACTGAGCCTCTCTCTGAAACTGGTGGATGAGGCTGGTCCTCAGCACCTGTAAGGGATGCACCGTGTTTCTTTTTCTCCTTAATAGCCGCTCTGTGATTAAGCTCTGCTAAATTCATTGCGCCGTAATCAAACTTCATATAAGTGATGGTAAACATCATTACAAGTGTAAGCAATGCATAGAAGTTGTAAGGAATGGCTCTGATGAAAAGTGTCAATCCATTTGCCCCATCGACGAAGCCTGTAACAGCTGCTGCCCACGAAGAAATAGGAGCGATGATACAAACAGGAGCTGCAGTAGCATCGATAAGATAAGCAAGCTTTTCACGGGAAATGCCATGCTTGTCAGTAACAGGTCGCATAACCGAACCTACTGTAAGGCAGTTGAAATAATCGTCGATGAAAATAAGCATACCAAGGATGATTGTAGCAACCTGAGCTCCAGCTTTTGTTTTAACATGGGTTACTGCCCATTTACCAAATGCAGAAGAACCACCGGCTCTGTTCATAAGCATGACCATACTTCCAAGTACAACAAGGAAAATAAGAATACCTACGTTCCAGCTATCTGCAAGCTGACCAATCATACCATCTACAAATATATGCTCCATGGCAGCTGTAAGATTAAATCCTGCGTATAAAAGTCCACCTGTAAAAATACCGATGAACAAAGAGGAGTAAACCTCTTTAGTGATAAGCGCTAACACGATAGCAATAAGTGGTGGTAACAGGGACCAAATTGTATTAGTAAATTCCATAAGACTTCATAGCCTCCTCTAAAGTTTTTGCGTGGGCATCTTCCATTTCAGTCAAAGGCTTTCTGAGTGGACCTGCCTCAAATCCCATAATGTTAAGAGCCTTCTTAACTGGGATTGGATTAACCTCTGAGAATAATGCATCAATAAGTGGCAATGCCTCAAGCTGCATTTTGGCTGCCTTCTTGAAATCGTTATCGAGGCATGCCTGGCACAAATCATGCGTCTGCTGTGGAGCAACATTTGAAAGAACCGAGATAACTCCAAGACCACCAAGTGACATGATTGGCACAATCTGGTCATCATTTCCTGAGTAAACATCGATGCAACCATCTGCAAGCTGAAGGAGTTTTGCAATCTGAGAAAGATTTCCACTGGCTTCTTTAATTGCAACGATGTTATCCACATCTTTTGCAAGTTTTACCGCTGTTTCAGGTAAAATGTTGCAGCCTGTTCTTGATGGAACATTATATAAAATGCAAGGAAGCGAGATTGCATCTGCTGTATCCTTAAAATGAACGTAAAGTCCTTTTTGAGTAGCTTTGTTATAGTATGGTGTAACCAAAAGCACTGCATCAGCGCCTGCCTTTTCAGCCTCCTGTGAAAGATAGATAGCTGTCTCAGTTGAATTTGAACCTGTACCTGCGATGACAGGGACTCTATGATTTACAGTCTGTACACAATGCTTGATAACATCTATATGCTCCTCGTGGGAAAGGGTTGATGCCTCGCCTGTAGTTCCACAGATAACGATTGCATCGGTGTTGTTTTTGATTTGGAATTCAATAAGGTTGTCCAGGTTTTCGTAGTTTACGGAACCGTCGTTATTGAATGGTGTTGCGATAGCAACAGCTGCGCCAGTAAAAATGCTCATCTCATATCCTCCTGCTTACTTGACAAATAATTTAGTCCGCCGTCCATATCGCTATATACCATTTTTAATATCGCTTGCGCTATACTCATTAAAAATGGCATATAGCGATACGGCCGGCTCATTTAAATTTTAGACAAACAACAAAATAAAAGCTGCCCACGTTAAATGGACAGCTTTTTGCGTTTACGTTCTACGATTTATCATGATAGCTCCCCATTTATTTCTAAATGACAGTCATACGGATGTTATCCGTATGCCCAAGACTTACGTCTACAGACGACGCACTCTTTCGGCGAAATTCCCTTTTATCTCATATCACTTGGGCCTGTCCCATCAATGAGATTACTAATGTTTCTCGCAACCTCTATCTTTTATTAAGTTGTGTTTATACTAAACCTATGCGTGGTGCATGTCAACATAAAATTGA
Source organism: Pseudobutyrivibrio sp. ACV-2 (assembly GCF_900107545.1). Classification (GTDB taxonomy): domain Bacteria; phylum Bacillota; class Clostridia; order Lachnospirales; family Lachnospiraceae; genus Pseudobutyrivibrio. The sequence continues at coordinate 82,167 of NZ_FNQZ01000009.1, forward strand.
TAAAGAAAGATGTGAATGTTAAAATATTTTTAGATTTGAATTCTAACGAGGATGAGTTGTATGAAAAATTTAAACAAAAAACTATTGGCAGTTTTACTTAGCGCCTCAATCATTGTGACAGGTGTGGTCGGTTCTTCTACCACCGCCGATGCCAAGAAAAAATCTGCCAAATCTACTAAATCAAACAACATAGTTGTTGTGTTGGATGCTGGCCACGACTCAGCGCATTTTGGGTGCCATACTGACAGATTTATTGAGGAAACTGCGAATCTATATATCGCTTACTACTGCAAGCAGGAGCTGGAAAAATACAATGATGTCACCGTGTATATGACACGCTACGGCTTTGAGTGCCCTTATGGTCTTGAGGAAAATAACAAGGCCGACTGCCTTTCTAATAGGGTGGACTTTGCAAAATCTGTTAAGGCTGATGTGCTGGTTTCACTTCACAACGACTATGATCCTGATTTGGATGTCACACAAAACGGTTCTAAAATAATCGTTCCAAATCAAAACTATAAACCTGATATTTCTAACAAAGGAATCGCCCTTGGTCAGTCTATTCTTACCCAGCTTACGACTACAGGCCTGAATATCAACGATTGGAAACTCTGCCCTAACGGAACCGGCATTGTTACCAGAGATTCGTCGTCAAGTACCTATCCTGATGGCTCAGCCAAGGACTACTATGCCCTTATCAACAAATCTAAAACCGCAGGCTTTACCTGCGTAATTGTTGAGCATGGATTCTGCACCAACGAGTCCGATTTGACAAATCATTTGAGCACGCCTGAGCAATACCAGGAGCTTGGTATAGCTGACGCAACGGGCATCGCAAACTACTATGGATTAAAATTAAAATAATCGATTTCTACGGGAGAAGTGAAGTTGAAAAAACTAAGCAAAGAAAGAATTTATCATATTATTCAAATTGGAAATAAGGGGGATATTTTAAGTCAGGCCTTTGACATTTTTATCACCATTACAATTTGTCTAAATATATTAGTGATGGTGCTACAAACTTACGATCAGCTGGCTCCATTTTATCCTGTCTTTGATGTCATTTCATTCATCACTATTCTCATATTCTGCGTGGAATACGCTCTTAGGATTTGGACTGCCGATTATCTTTTTCCTGAAGTTCCACACAAAAACGCCATCATAAAATTCCTATTATCTTACGATGGCGTTGTAGATTTACTCACTATTCTTCCATTTTTCTTTCTTTCAGGATTTGTGGCATTTAGAATTCTTCGAGTTATAAGAATCTTTCATCTTTTTCGAATTAATGGTCAATACGATTCATTCGCCATTATATTTGCTGTCATGAAGGAAAAGAAAAACCAGATTTGGTCTTCACTTGTCATCATCATGATTCTGATGCTGGCAAGCTCTATAGGCATTTATTATGCCGAGCACGAGGCCCAGCCTTATGCCTTCAAAAATGCATTCTCAGGAATGTGGTGGTCTGTGTCTACTGTTCTGACCGTTGGATACGGTGATCTTTATCCAGTCACTACCATGGGTAGGATTATGGCTATCTGCACCGCTTTTTTAGGTGTGGGTGTTGTGGCTGTTCCAACAGGTATTATCAGTGCTGGTTTTGTTGAGCACTATTCCAAGGCAAAGCTTCAGGCCAAATTTGCAAACGATGAGCACATCGATATGCTCACTGTCAAAGTCAACGATGCTCACTGCTGGAACGGACTTAAAGTATCAGAAATTGGCACACCAGACCACTTCAATCCATGTGTGATTATGCGCGATGGCGAAGCCCTTGTTCCTACTTCAGATTTATCACTTAAGCCTGGGGATACTGTTATTCTTGCGGCAGATACTTACCTGTCTCCACTTTAGCGGCCAGATAATCTGGTCACAGCATTATGAAATTCCTCATCAGGCAAATCCATTGCCAGAATGTCATCTGCTTTTAGTTCCTTTGCATAGGCTTCTGCCTTTTTGGTATTTACAACTGCAATAACTGGAATTTTGGCAAAGGACTCTCGCTGCTTAAGATATTTGATTGCGAATACTCCTAAGCCCTCATCGATATCCAGTTCGATCATAATGATTTTTATCTGGTCATGATACCTGCTAACCACACGTAAAGCCTCATCATCGTTTGCCGCATGTATTACGTGGAATCGTTTGCCCTCTTCTTCAAATAATCTAGCCACTGCTTCATGCTTTTCTTTGCTCATAATCAGCAGTGAGTCTCTATCTACTATGTCATCCTCAATTACCCAGGTTGTGCAACAATTTTTCCCTATTATTTTTGATTTATACAAGGCATCATCCGCCAATGAAAAAATGGTCTCTCGTTTCAAATCACCTGAACCGATTACTGCTCCAATACTTGCAGTAACTCTATGCTCTCCGCCTAGATTTATGTCACCTATAAACATCTGAAGGGCTGTGCATCTGGAATGCAAAATGTTTTCATCTGACATTCTAGGCATCACAACTACAAATTCATCGCCTCCGTAACGTCCCACAATATCGTAAGCACGGAAGTTTTCAATCAAAAGCTGCCCCACTCTTTCCAGAAGCATATCGCCTGTACTGTGACCTAAATTGTCATTTACATATTTAAAATCATCCAGGTCGATGACGCACATAGCGCAGGATTCCTCTGGCTTTTTCTTCTCAAAATAGCAATCCATGTGTTCAATTAATGCATTTTTATTTAGCACATGGGTCAATTTGTCCAGCGCACTAAGTCTTGTGACTTCCTTCATTGACAAAGTTTCTCTTGCTCTCATCTCCAAAATGATTCTTGCAGAGATAAATGAAATCACATAGGCACAAATTGAAATATATAAATCACGGATAAAGCCGTCTATTGGTTTGGCAATATATGAGAAAATCAGAAGAATTGATAGAACTACCGCTTCCTCAAAACAGTATTTGTAGGTTCTGTCGATGAAAAGCATAGGCAGTGCGATTACGGCAATTGGAAGCCAAATCGCCTGTCCGGCAGGTGCTTCAAATATGTCTATTGCAGCAAGAATCACACCAAGGAAAAAATAAAAAGTACAACAAATAGCCGCAGTTTTGGCAGTGCTAATCTGCCCCTTGTTTTTTAAAGTGTAAATATTGATAAACAGATATATCACAAGCAACGGAACAGGGGAAAGATGAATTAAAGAAACGTGGAAATTATCCAATAGAAAACCAGAAATAGTAAGCATAAAAATATAAACTATAGATATATACATGCAGCTTTTTCTAAGCATGTATAAATTATTATCGTCTATAGTATCCATGCATTCTCTAAAATACTTGCCAATAACATAATTGTCATCTTTATAATATTTTAACTGTTTACTAATCGTTTCCTTGAGACGCAAAATAATTATACCTTTACAGAAAACTAACAATAGTGCACCATACACCTTTAATCTATCAAAATTTTTCCTCTCATTGTTGTGTATTATGTGAATATAATGTGAAATTTGATACAAAAAATGCTGTGGGGCATAATTTACCTCACAGCCTGTATATTTATCCATTATTTAATCAATACTTTTCTTGAAATATCAATACCTATTTTGTATGGAAGTGGCCTCAAATCTCGGTCTGCCTCCTTTAATTTTTCCCTGATACTTATATGCTGTGGACAGTGTTGCTCACATTTTCCGCAACCAATGCACTGGGATGCAAAGCCTGGCTCTTTTCTAAGCCCCATGTTTTGTGCAAACTCAAATCTGGCAGCCGATTTTTTCTCCATATACATCAGGTTGTAGTAATGGAAATTGCCTGGAATATCCACTCCCTTAGGGCATGGCATACAGTATCTACAGCCTGTGCAGCCTACCTTTTCACGCTCTTTAATAATGGTCTTTATCTGTTCAACCAGGGTGAAATCATCTTCATTAAAGTCCCCTGCATTGGTATTTGATGCAATCCTTACGTTTTCATCAAGCATCTCCATGGAATTCATTCCTGATAACACACAGGTAACCTGAGGCTGATTCCATAGCCATTTCAGGCCCAATTCTGCAGGAGTGTAGCCCTTGTCGGAGGCAGCCAAAAGCTGTTTTGCTTTATCAGGAAGATTTACAAGCTTTCCACCTCTAAGTGGTTCCATAATTACCACAGGAATCCCCTTTTCAGCGGCAGCCATCAAACCTTTGCGGCCAGCCTGGGAATTTTCATCCAGATAATTGTACTGAATCTGACAAAAATCCCAATCATAGGAGTTTAAGATTTTGAGGAACATTTCTGTGTCCCCATGATATGAAAAGCCTATATTTCTAATAGCTCCACTAGCCTTTTTATCCTCAATCCACTGTTTGATTTCTAATGTGTTCAGATGCTCCCACTCACTATAGTCAGTAAACATGTGCATCAAATAATAATCTATATAATCAGTCCTGAGCCTAGATAATTCCTCTTTGAAGGTTTTTTCTATCTGCTCCTTTGAGCGCATCAAATACTGTGGCAGCTTTGTGGCGATATTAACATTTTTGCGCTGACCACTTTCCTCTAGAATCCTTCCCAGAGCTTCCTCGCTTCCCGGATAAATATAGGCGGTATCGAAATAATTAACGCCTGCCTCTATGGCATGAATAATCTCAGATTTTGTCTTTTCATAGTCAACAGCGGTGCCCTTTTTTGTAAAACGCATGCAGCCGTAACCAAGCTGTGAAATATCATTTCCATATCTGTCTTTTCTGTATAACATTTGCTCGCTCTCCTTTTACCTGACTTCTATTATACAATATTTGATATTGAATAAAATACGGTTTTGTGCTAAATAATTGCGTGTAAGTTTTATTTATTGAGGAGGTTTTCTATGATTTTATGCCAATAATTTCAATATTTTGGTCAGAACGAATCACGCTTCTATTCTGCGCAACCGTTGCGCTAATTAGTGTAATTATAGCCAAATATAACAAAACGTATTTGTAGTTATTTCCGAAAAACATCCACCCATATTGACACACATGCGCATTATCATTTATTTTGAATATCAGATGGTGGCTGGAAACGTTTCCATGATTGAGGGGCTGCGAAACCGTTTGCGCACCGCTATGGGGCCCATATAAAATTTCTACGAGTAGCCATTTGGGGCTCGCAGAAGAAATGTAACGCCAGATAATATTTTATCTGGGAGAATAAATATTGTTGGGAAAAAATTGGGAGGGTTATAAAATGCATAACAAGAGTGTTTTTAAGAAACTATTATCATTTGCTTTAGCTTCTGGAATCGTTTTCGGCGGATTTGGATTAAATGCTACAGAAGTAGAAGCTGCAACAAATAGTTATGGACTGGCTACCAATATCAAAGATGGCAACATTTTGCACTGCTTTGACTGGACCTATCAGCAGATAATTGATGAACTTCCAAATATCGCTGCTGCCGGTTTCACATCTATCCAAACTTCTCCAGCACAGCCAGCCAATTCATCCAGCGGATCAGCTTGGTATTATCTCTATCAGCCAAACGGATTTTATGTGGCAAACGCAGGCCTTGGCTCTGAAGCCGACCTTAAGAGACTATGTAGCGCAGCTGACAACTATGGCATTAAAGTAATTGTGGATGTTGTGGCAAACCATTTAGCAGGGGACCACACAAACATCGATAACAGCCTTAGAGATTCTCAATATTGGCACAACTTATCATCAGGAATTGACTACAACAATCGTTACGAAATCACTCATAAAGACATCGGTATGGCAGATTTGAATTCTGAACACCCTTATGTACAGGAAAAAGTGAGAAACTATATTTCTCAGCTTAAATCAGATGGCGTTGACGGAATCAGATGGGATGCAGCAAAACACATTTCACTTCCATCAGAATCATGCGGCTTTTGGAGTAGTGTAATCGATAGTTCTCTTTTCAATTACGGCGAAATCTTAGATACTCCTGTAGGAGGAAACACATCATTAGCAAATAGTCTCATGAGCGAATACACCGACTATATGTCTGTTTTAGACTCAGTTTACAGTTCAACTGTTATGGGTGCTTTCAAGAACGGCACTGTTCCTACCTCTTATGGTAGCTGGGTAAATGTCAGCGGCATCGATGACAACGAACTGGTTTATTTTGCAGAAAGTCACGATACATTCTCAAATGATGAAACTGAAGAAGGTTGGACAAAATATATTGACCAGAACAAGGTTGATAGAGCTTATGCCATCCTTGGAGCTAAGTCAAATTCATCAGCACTTTATTTCTCAAGACCTTCTGCGACAAACAAGCACTCAATCAAAATTGGTGCAAAGGGCAGCACTCACTTTAAGAGCAAGGAAGTAGCTGCTGTAAACAAGCTTCACAATGAATGTGTAGGTCAAAAGGAATATTATAGCACCTCTGGAAATACTGCTATCCTCTCTAGAGAAACTGGCGCTTCAATCGCACTAGGTTCTGGAAGCAATCAGGATATTACAGTTCAAAATCCAGGCAGCACTCTTCAGCCAGGCACTTATAAGGATCAGGTAAGTGGCGGCACATTTACAGTTACAGACTCACAGATTAAAGGACATATTGGTTCAACAGGTATTGCTGTTTTACTTAAAGACTCTAATCCTAATCCTGTGATTAAGGATATGACACTTTATTTTTCAAACAACTATAATTGGAACAATGTGTATGCATATGCATGGGGTGGTTCTGCAGATATGAATTGGCCAGGACAGGCAATGACATATGTGACAAAGAACAACTACAACGAATCAATTTATTCGATTACAGTTCCAACCGACATCACTGGTTTAATTTTTAGTGATGGAAACGGAAATCAGACTATAGATTTAAAGGACGGCTTCACTGACGGACTTGGCTACTATATTTCCGGCAATTCAAGTGATAAGTATAGTGTAGGTACATATACTTATAAATAACAACTCCTTCATTTTTAAAGGCTGCTATGAAAATTTACGTTTCATAGCAGCCTTTATTATTCCCCTTTTTACAGGTCAAATATGCTCATCTGAGAATACTTCTCTGGCAGTTCATTCATATATCTAAAGCAGTCCTCCGGGTTTGACAAAATGCCATTTGCTTTACAGATTTTTTGAAATAGCATTCTTAATTCTTTGGCGTTAGGGCTTGGCAGCTCGTACGCATTTCCGTACTGCTTAATATATCTTTCCTTCATCCCAGGAAAATATTTATCTAGTGCTGCATAATAATACTCTCTATCTCCCTCACGAAGGGTCAGTCCCATTCCAAAATCAATAATCCCCTTTACACCAATGCGAATGCATTCATTTAAAATGGCTGTGATGTTTTCTTCAGTATCATTTATGAATGGAAGTATGGGAGTTATCCAGACAACAGTGGGTATGCCCCTCTTTTGCATTTCTTCTAACACCTCAATGCGTCGCTTTGTATTACAGACATTGGGTTCTAATATTTTGCACAAATCATCATCGTAGGTGGTCAGTGTCATCTGGACCACACATTTTGCAGTCTGATTTATTTCATCCAAAAGGTCTAGATCCCTCATAATCTTATCCGACTTGGTCTGTATAGCCAGCCCAAAGCCGTATTGCTTTATGATTTCAAGACACCTTTTTGTCAGACCTAGTTCCTCTTCGCAGTGCATATATGGGTCCGACATGGCACCTGTTCCAATCATGCATCGGTGCTTTTTTGATTTAAGTGCCCGCTCTAACAGCTCAGGTGCATTTTGCTTTACCTCAATATCCTCAAATGGATGAGTGAACTGATAGCACTTGCTTCGGCTGTCACAATATATACAGCCATGTGTGCATCCTCGATATATGTTCATTCCGCAATGACCACCGCTGGTTGCCAGTATTCCTTTTGCATCTACGAAGTGCATGGTACTTCCCCCTCCTGATGGTATAACTCTATATAATCTATATACTACTATATAATCATTATCGCACCAATATTTTAAGCGGAAGTTATGGAGAATCAACAAAATCCGTTTCCAAGCAGGCACCAGCCGCGTTTACCAATTCAGCAGGAATTCTTTCATTTGTAAAATATACAAGTATAATTTTGTCTAGGTACTTTGAAAATGGAATAATGAAGTGATCCTTAGGCCTGCATTTTATCTATTCCCTTTAATGTTATGGAGTCCATCATAATAAGCTTTGTATCGATAATAGGTACGCCTACTCATTCCTGTGGAATTCATTATCTCGGTAATTCAGCTTGTGTCATATCTGCATCAATCCTCGCTTGCAAGAGAGCTGCCTGAATCTGATATTCTAGTTCTAAAGATTCCCATTCTTTTTTTAATCAGGATTCTTCAAATCTTTTGCCAGTCTTCTTTGAAAATCACTTTTTTCTCCATTACCATACCTCCCATAGTAGTCCGCTCGTCTAAACTTTGCCAACTCTATCTCCGATTTAGGAGTCTTATTTGTTTTCTTAGTAAATCCATTTGTTATTGCCGTAAAATTGGATGTTCCATGACACTGTAAATGGAGCCAAGGCAAGCTGTATCATTTACAGCATGGTTCAAACGGCAAGAATGAATAATCTCAATGTAGAAGAGTATTTTAAATACATCCTGGAAAACTGTCGTGGTAAAAAATCTCTCAGTAAAAAAGATGCAAAAAAATTTTTGCCATGGTCACCAAGTTTACCAGAGAATCTAAAAAATCCAGCAAAGGCTTAAAATAGCCTGTCGCTGGATTTTTTTATTGTACTTATATGTGTCTTTGCTTGAACGTTTACGAAAGAACTCAAACCTTAATTGGGTATCTTTCCTTTTGATTGCTTTAATTCAGCTTACTACTGCTACAGTATGGAACCTGGTTCTGCCAAAACGATATAACTTTTGAAGTATCAGGGTCAATATAAAACAAATAAGTTGTACCAGTGCTTATATAATAACCAGTCCATTCTGCATTCTTAAATGTCCTAGGATAATATGTGTACTTCAGCAATGTGCAATGTATCAATTCATGATTTTCATCTGTAATTGAGTCCTCTGTTTCTTCAAAATCAACACTTTCAAAGTTTTCTTCAGCTAATGCAATCACATCATCCTTACTCATTTCTAGTATCTCTTGATAACTCATTCCGTTTAGATAGTGGCTATAAGTAGCTGCTGAAAAAGTACATACATTAACTATTGGTAACTGCGAAATCGGTGTCTCCTCATCATAGCAATTATATACATCTAACTCTATCCACTCGTTTCCATCTCTATAGATCATCACTCTATCCTTATAATCCACAAGTCTGTTTGGATCATATGGTTCCTTATCATCCATAAAGTCATAGGTATAATCTACTTCTGATTCTTCAACCTTTTTAAGAGCTTCCTCTAGTGTCATTCCTGGTACATAGAGAACATCATCAACTTGAACTGCTCTATCCGAAACACTATAATTTGACCATTCTGCAGAAGCAGCATAGTGCTTATATTCTCCTGGTGTACCTGTTACAGATTCCTCATTCTCGGAAGCCAACTCTGCATTGTTCGAATCTTTACACCCTGTAAAGCTTAATACACATAGTAACACACAAAAAATAGTTATAATTTTCTTTATCATGTTTATTCTCTCCTCAGTATATATAAATCTACCCTTCCATTTGAATTATCTCCTGACATCCACGATACGCTCTTAATAAAAATACTCCACTAATTAATATTCCAGAAAAGGGAAAAACATAGTAAAATGCACATAAAAAACTTACTACAAAACCAGCATACAAATAAGCACTCAGGAATGAAAAAACAAATCCATCACCGCCTTGTTCCCATCCTCTAATCCAAGCGTTCTTAATCAAAGATAAAAAGTATATCATTTTATCAAGTCCCATAATTAAAATAATAATAGTACTGGTTATACCAAATATAATAGGTAAATTAGCATATACACCCGGAGTAATACGGGAAAACTTTAAAGAAAAGATAAGTGAAACAATAGATGCAGCAAATGCAATCATCCATCTTTTCTTTCTCATCTCAAATTTATCAATAAACTCCTGTGCCATCTCAGCATTTTCAATTACTACTCCATTAAACTTTGTCATATTATTTTCCTTTCAAATTATTAATTCAATAGACATATTTATAATCCATACCCTGTAATCACGCTCAGCATATGCAATAAATACTTTATTCCTGCCGGAATAAAAACCATAGCCAAAACTAAAATAGCTATACAAATCAAACTCAAAACAATATCTTTTATCAATTCAGTGGAAGTCGTTTCTCTTTTGTTAAGCATTGAAACCTTTATCAAGCAAATCTTTGTATCAAAATACTCCCATCCAATATTTTCACTTAAAAGCCTACCGAAATGATAAATCCACTCAGCAACAAAGTATGCAGGTGTAATATTTATAATTAAAGTAAGAAGCACTAATCCAATAGAAGTTGCTACAAGCTCATATTGAGACATGCCATCTATTTTCATATTTCCCAAAGTTTCAAGCAACTCAATCCACTTATACTTATTAAAGATATTTAACAAATCAAGCAGCGTTGGTATGACGCTCCAACGTTGTGGAACAACAATGTTAATAATTACAACTGTCAGCAATGCGCTTGGAATCGCCAACCACTTTAAGTTCTTAACCACAGTCTTGCATATCTTATATAACCCAATAAAAATATACCAAGGCCATAAGATGCCCGCATTCTTTATTATCTTCTCAACAGGAACTTGAGTCTTATCAAGTGTCCCTACCTCTCTAATTACAATAGGTTCCATTCTAATTTCCTCTCTCTATTCCCATTTTTCCTAAAGCTTTATCCATATACCCAAGAGCTTTATCTTCAAAATGATCTGCAATACTCTCAATAATTCCCACTAAAAATACCAATGGCGTAGCAAGCATCACAGGAATAAATCCAAACAAACTAATAAGAATAGACATGAAAAAGAGAAAAACAAAGACAGCAAGTATTCCTCCTCCAATAAGTGTTCCAAATGTAATAAGAGCTCCTTTTTCATAAAACATGTCTTCGAATTGCAAAACAGCCAACATAATCATTGATACAGGCAAAAGAACAACCATGTACACTTTAACCAATTTCAATAAAGCCTTTCCAAGGCCACAAATCAAAGCATGAACCAAATTTACTATAAATGCCATAGTTCCAAACAGACACGCAAGAACTGATGAACTAAACAAAACTATATTTTTCATATATATCTTTCCTATCTACTATTAAAAACATCCTAATTTATGATTCATAATGTTGAACCAATTTAAATGTCTCAATCAATTTTCCATCCTTATAAAGTCGTACAGTATCACCGCCATCACATCCAGTTAGTACATAGCCAATTCCCCCTGGCTGCTGCCAACTTTTCCAAACCTCATATACATTGATACTTGTGGGTTCCAAATGCATATAACCAAAGTTAATATCTTCAGCGGCACCTTCGATTACACCATCTGGATATACGCCATCATAATCAGTAGATAAACTGATACTTATCATATTCCCTTTATCTGATGTGTATTTACCGGAAATATCAACATAATTAGAATCAGCTACAAAGCCTTCATCGATCACTCCAGAATCTACATTATCTTCCGGCATTTCAGCATTTAATTCTGCTTCATTTTCTGAAACATTATATTCGTCAATATCTGACTGATTTCCAGATTCCATTACTGCCAATTCCAAATCCTGTGGAATTTCAGGCAAGACTTCATTTGTTCCATTGATTAGTGCAACCCACTCTTTGCTGTGTTTCTTTGAGTACTCAAAATCCTCCTTTATTCCACGATGTTTTGAAATTAATGTCGTGATATCAACCCAATCAGAACATTCAAAATCACTATCTTTTAATTCCAAGTATACCTTTGTAACAGGTTCATCAATATATTCACTGATAGGGCATTCCTCGTCATTTACAAATACACTATAATCCATAAAATCCATACTATTTACAGTATTATCTTCTTCAACCCAACCTATGGTATATCTGCCATGAAAATTACCTTCAGTATCTGTCATTCCTAAAAATGTCTTATCAAATGTTAAATATGTAATTCCATCAAATGATTTTGCATACAGATGCGGTGTTTTTCCATCCTCATATAGATTGCTTAATCCGCCTGAAAAATAATCACTCATATCCACAAACGGCTCTGATGAAGTAGTAATATAAAATTTAGTTTCCTGTTCCTGTGTATCCTCATAAGTAACAATAGCTTCTCCCCAATTAATTGCAACATATGAACCTTGATTATAAAAATCTATAAAAACATGATTCAACTCAGTTTCAGAATCTTTATTATTCAGATAAACACCAGTACCAACTCCTCCTGCTAAAACTACTGCCGCAGTCACTCCAGCAATAACACCCTTTGTAGAGATAGTTGTCCCACCAATAGCCAAACCAGCCTTTGTAGCACCTGCAGCTGTTGTTAATGTTGCAGTTCCTTTTGCGGCTCCAACACCACTAAGCACAGAACTTGCTGCTGGTACAGCAACTTCGCATGCAAGTGCATCCTTCTTGAAAAGTGCAAAGAAGAATACCATTGGAAGAAGACCATAGAGCTTAGTTCCCTTCTTTTCAAGTTCAAGAACCTTATCCTTAATCTTGTTACGTCCATAGTTAAGACGGCTCTTAACTGTATTCTCTGAAACACCTAATGTCTCAGCAATCTCCTTAACAGACATTTCTTCCATATAAAACATTGTGATACACATTCTCTGCTCATCAGAAAGTTCAGCCATCATCTCTCTGATTAATCTTGAAGTCTCCTGCTGGTCAATTGCCAATTCGGGACATGTATCAACCCTGTCATCCTCAAAAGTATCACTAATATCACCCTCGTCTTCGTTCCCTGTTTCAGAGAATAACACTGGATTCTTTTTCTTTAATTCATTTAAAGAACGTGTGGTAACAATTCTGCCAAACCATGCTTCAAACTTTGATACTTCCTCTAACTGTTCTAAATTTTGAAATGCTTTTATATATGAATCCTGTAAAACATCCTGTGCAAGATCCTCATTCTTAAGATATTTAAGAGCTATGTAATAACTCTTCTGATAGGTATTCTCATACAAATATGTAATTCCTTCATTATTGCCTTCCTTGGCTAGTGCTACCGCACGTAGTATATCCATACTATCCTCCTACTACTTCTAAAATCTTTTTCAATATTTTCTCCGCTTGATACTTTGATAAAAACTGAGTATTCATTTCACTTTTAACCAACGAATAAAAGAAATTCATTGGATTAGGGTCCATTTTTATTCATTCAAAATCACCTCTTTTCTTGCCCTCATACTAATAAGACAATTCAAAAAGTGATTAGGTTTTAAAAAAATAAAAAAAATTTTAAAAAAATTTTTTCTTATGCTAAAACCAGAAAAAAACGCGAAAACATTAGAAATTCTATCATCCTCCCAAAATCAAAATCAACGAAAATTCACAGAATGTTCACATTTTCAGCAGATGAAACAAAAAAAAGAGGGAGAATACGGTAATAAATCTACCGGCATTCTTCCTCTTTGAGTATTATGCAACAATATTTATAAATACTTTTTCTGCTCTGTAAATCCTCGTCCCTTTACCTCAGATACACGACTGACAATAATAAATGCCTCCGGATCTATTTGGTGGACAAGTCGTTCTGCCTTTGCAAGCTCACGTGTAGAAACGATTGAAAGGCAAATCTCTGTATCTTTACCAAGATATCCTGTGCGACCATACATAACTGTAACTCCGCGGTCCACATCCTGAAGAAGTCTTATCCAGTGTCATGGTGTAAATGACAACTAAAATAATGCCATAAAGCACTAATCTGTGATCAGTAAAAATAGCCTGAACACCAAGAATAATAATATCGCACACCCACATAAGACACCTGAAATAGATGTGCCGAAAAATTTATTCATAACAATTGGTATATTACCGATACATGTGTTATCCCGTTTGCTTCATCAGGATATTCTCTGTCAAATAACGTTAATGCCGCATCCAGTATCTTCTCTTTGGTAGACATATCTTTCTCCATCAGCTCAGCTACTGCATCATTTACAATATCCTGTCCCCACTGCTTATGGTAATCGCACTTATGACCTGTGGTACCGGTGGGATGCTCGCAGGCATAATAAAAATAATCTCTATAAGTACCACCTTTTGGATGTCTCTTACGATTTACATTGCCGTACATATTGGCACCACATCCTGGGCACTTTAAGATACCTGTCAAAATATGTTCACGTTCAAGGCTATGCGTCTTAACGCGCTTCACTCCCCGTCCTGTGGTAATTTTCCAGATTCCTTTGCCAATTTCTTTTCCTCGGACTTAACCCTTCTTTCCAACTTTTTAATATCTTCCGAAGGCGGCAGTTCTTCCGGTTTAATTCCTCTTGTGCCAAGCATTTCACGTACAGATAAATTATTCTGTACATGCTCAGTCGTAATTGCACCTTCCCCCTGTAAATCTTTTTCTTCAACATTGTAATTTGTCATTTCAGTTGCAAGATTCTTAGCCGCAATTGTCAGCGTTGGTAAAAAATCAGCTAAAGGCCTTTTATCACTAACTCCTAATTTTTTCTTCATATCCTGTGTCGATTTTCCACCAAATAAAGCCTGGTCGCCTCTTGATCTAATGCGACCAAAACCAGCATCATCTACACCGCGCTCATAGATATTTTGTGATAATCTTTTCTCCGATTCACGAAGTTTTCCTCTTGCCTCAGTCCTTTCAATATACGCAATTCTTTCTTCAAGCAGTTCCTGTTTTCTTGTCTGAACCGCAAAATAACTTTGTGCAAAGGCAATCTCCTCTTTTCTCGGATCGCCATTCTGAGCAATAAGATAACATGCATATCTGGTAAGCATCATATCTTCTTTTTCTCTCATGGCTCCACTACCTATCTCAACCATTTTGCCGGCGCCGGCAAAATGGTCAGACACCTCTATTTCTGCACTTTCACAAGATTCCTTCGCTCTTTCAATAGCTTCCTTAAAACGTCTCCATGTTGCATACCCCAAACACTCCATCAATTCCCTTGCATACCAAAATTCAACGCTTCCGTCTTCTGTTATATGCATAATATCATCAAAGGTCTTTTTCATAGTCATAATAGTTTTTTTATCCATTGTTTATACACCCCTTTTCAAAATCACAAAATTAGCGCCCTTAAAGTAGTCGAATTCGACCACTTTAATCTTCTTTCTTCTCTTGTCTCATCTGCTCCATCCGCACATAATATACCAGCAGCCGCAGCAAGTATTTAGTAACACGCTTTTTGCCATGCTCCCAGTCACTTACTGTCATATATGGAATTTCAAAGTACTCACAATTACGCGGCCGACTCTGTTGTGCTTTGCAATGGACAAAACACCCTTCTTCTTTAGAACTCTCGTCAAAGCCTTTACCGCAGTTTCTTTATCATCAATGTATTCCAACACATTGTGACATATAATAATATCAAAAGTCTCGTCCTCAAACATAGACAAAGCATTAACATCTCCGACAATCTGATTGTATTCATTATCTTTCCAAGCATTAGAAAGCATTTTCTCAGATGGTTCTATGGCAGTGACATCATTTTTCTCAGCAAAGTGATTTGAAGTAATTCCTTCGCCACTACCAAAATCAAGAATCTTTTTTCCTTCTATGTTACCCAGCTGTTTCCATACTATTTTTTAACAATCTCTCCCATGCAGGAAACTCTGTAATATCGTGCATATTTGTCAGTCTCCAATTTCTTATATCATCTTAAACGCTTTCAGTGCTTCCACAATAGCATCTTCCTTTTCCTTCGGACACTGTGGCTGTCTAGCATCCTCAGACTTAGGCAGATTAAAATTTTCTGCCAATTTCAATCCGCATTTTCTCTTAACCTGAGCTATATAAAGACTCGAAACCTTCATCCCATCATTATGCTCTGCAACATACTTCTTTATCTTTTCGTAGGTTGCCTTTGTCTCAGCAGAAGCCCCTTCCAGTTCAGCTACATCCACATCTACATGAATATAATCATCCGGCTTCTGGCGAAGTTGGGAAAGAAGTACAACCGTCTCGACTGTTGTTTACTTGAGCAACCGAGTTTCATAATATCTACCGCTATATGCGAGACTTAAATATATTACTTCTTTTGGATTACCGTATTTATACCGATTGGCTTAAATCCGACGCTGAGAGCCGTTTTCTGTGAACCTGTATTCGTTTCAGCATGAGCCCATACAGGTCTTCTGCCCTGCCGCATGATTTCCTCACACATCTTGTATGCCAGATAGGATGCCAGACCATGGTGTCTGTGCGTTTCAGCTGTCTCAACACCAATATCCACTTCCTCCGGACCGACCGCACTTGAAAACGCCACGGCTGCAAAACTGCCATCTTCCTTACTTCTGGCCATAAATCCAAATCCGTTCCGCAAAAATACATCTCTATCTTTCCATGAAAAAGATGGCGTAATCCTTCCCTGAATGACACCTATATTGACTGCAGTTATGCGTTCAATAACAAAGCCGGCATCAAGTTCCGGTTGTTTTTCAATGATTCCGCCATGCGTGTATTCAATCCTTTTATCAACTCGGAGCAAGTCTCTGCCTGAATAATAGTCCGAAACAGACTTCAAATCTGTAATGAGTAAAAATCTTCGCTCCGTATCAGACACCAAAAAACTTCGATATACTTCTTCAAGAACATCTGTGCTCACATCCCCGGAGATATACGCAAAGCCGCAATAATGCCAAAACAATACACAGCCTTTGCCATCAACATAAATATCTCCATCCTGAGTCCCGGTCGCAATTGATAAAGGATAAACCCGGTTAGCCGGGCATTCGTTAGCACATTTAATATATTCTTTGTATCTGTTTCTATCAACTTTATTCAACGAAATACACCTCTATATAATCTCGCTCATTTATTAACCTTCTCGAATCGCACGCGAATAAGAAAACATAAGACAAGTCACGCGTTATTTTCAAATATCGGATTGACATTTTTCCTTTATCACCATAAACCGGAAGTGCGAATCTTGAGTCATATCTTCATATTGTTGAAAGCTACACGCCCTTCTATTGATTTACCGGACTTGCCGGCATCTTCATATTCTCGGGCGATTTCATAATCATTAAATTCGCAGAAAGCTTTCATTCTTGATTTCTGTGCATCCAAAGAATAGTCATCTATCTGCATAGATGTGGAAACACGGGTATATAAATAGACCTTAATCTTTTTATTCTTTTCCATTTGATTCACCTATCATTTTTTTAACTGCTTTGTCAAAATCTGACTCAATAGGTTGGGTCTTATTAAACGTATCATATTCTTTATAAGCTTTATCTATCGCCTGCTTGTGGGTTATTCTTCCATTGTCCTTCAATATTTTGTACTGTCTAAACTCAAGAAACGCATTAACGCTTTTTTCAAATTCTTCCATGGTAAATACATTCTCTCGTTCAATAAGATCCTCAATATAATCAAAGTAACCTGTAACTGCACGCTCTAATTGTCGAATCTGTTTCTCTTCCAAATAGTTTTTTGCGACAGATACATCAGATTTTAAAATTCGTCCATCCGGTGCATTTTTCCATGTAGTGAGTCCCATATGTTCTTTATTATGGTCTGCTGATTTGTACACAATCTCAGCCGCTGTATTATTAGTAATTGCGTAATGAAACTTGTTTTGTATAGTGGCATAGAAATGATATGCCACTTCTGAATCTTTAGTATAGTCAATGCTGCATTCCGCAAAGATGTCAGTAATCTGTTGCCATATACGCCTTTCGCTAGCACGGATAGAACGAACTCGTTCCAACAATTCGTGAAAATAATCTTTTCCAAAAGCAGTTTTTCCTTGTTTCAATCTATCATCATCAAGAACAAATCCTTTGGTCATATATTCCTTTAAGACTTTTGTAGCCCAGATACGAAAATGGGTTGCTTTAATTGAATTCACTCTGTATCCAACGGAGATAATAGCGTCCAAATTATAATACATGCTATCATTTTCTTGAGTTTTACCTTCTATAGCACCATGAGGATTGGTTGTTGCAAATTTTGCAACAACCACTTCCTTTTTCAATTCACCACTCTTAAATATTTTATTTAAATGTCTGCTTATACCTGATTTATCAATCCCAAAAAGTTTTGCCATGGATTTTTGTGTAATCCAAAGGCTCTCATCTACAATATAAGCATCTACAGAAACATCCCCTTCAGCAGAATGATAAAGAACCATTTCCATCTGTTTATCAAAACTATCCATAAAACTATTCCTCCGTTTTTTACAATTTTTAAGTCTAAATATATTGGCCCTTTGAGACTACATATCTTCAAGACTTTCTATCTTCTTCAGTGCTTCCATATAAGCCATAAGACGCTTCTGCTGTTCTTCCTTGAGATTATGATAATCTTCAATCATATGAACATCCCCGGGAGTAAATTTGTTTTCAGGACTTGCTACAGCAATTTCCTCTTCATCCTCAATTCCTTTACCAGTAAGAAGTTGCTCAGGAGTAATTTGCAAAACATTACAGATGTCCATTATCTTTTCTACAGTAGGATTAGTCTTTCTCTTTTTCCATTCGCTTATGGTACTGGTTGAAATACCTACCTGCTTTGCAAACTCCGCCTGAGTCATATTGCGTTCTTTCAAAACCTTTATAATTCTTTCACTGATAATCATGAGTGATACCTCGCTTGCTGTTCACTTATATAACATTCATATAGATGAATTCATTTTATCACACCTCATGCTATCCATCAATGTTCTACTTCGTTTCCCTATTACGGAACTTCATATACGCCTTATAAGATTCATATATATATCTTCTTTGAAGATAGACATCAGGATCCGGTAATAAATCAAAATCAATTTCATAAGCGTATTTTGCTATTATATTTTCGATAAAGTTTGCATGAGAACTCCTTTCATCTTTGTCTTTTACTATCACTTTATTCTTCACAGCTATCCCCTTCCTTAAATGACATTTTAGGTCTTTCACAAATTGCAAGCAGTGCAAAGGGCCTGACCCTCAAGTCAGACCCTCAAAATGCTTGGCAAACCCTCAAAAAGTTTGATTATCCTGATGTTTATGTCAAACCAAAATGGTTTTTAGCTGCATACTCATCAATTCCTGTCTCTTCTGCATAAACTCTTCAAAGTTGAACAGATCATACGATATTCCATCAGGCAGATATTTCACATTATCCTTGTTTTCTGGTTCTTTAAGCCATTCCACCAGTGGCGTAGCATTCTTTGACTCATTTTCCCTTCCTTCAAGCAACTGAAGATTAGCAAGTGTATTCCTCCGCCTTCTCCAATCTTCCTTTGTATCATCATCTATCACACTTCCATTTGGAAGAACTAGATTTTTAATCTTTTCCTCTTCAAATCCTGTATACGGATGCATATGATCTTGATGGAAGCCCTTCTGACTATACTTAAGATTCGGATACAGAAGGGACAGAAGCATGAATGTATAAGCACCTATTTCGTAGCTATCAAACATTGCATCCACTTCCTCCGGCGTGTACTTCAATGTTCTATCTCCAGTAAATCTCACACCCTTAAGATTGTTCATAGAGAACGTATCTGCCGGAGCTTTCTTTAATGCCTCTCTTATGCCTGTAAGCGCAGAATTAGATGCCGTACCAAATATCTGCTTAACCTGAGCAATAACAATGTATTTCCTTAATTCTGCTTTGCTTTCGGCATCATAGTTGCCACCCTTATAGCGATAGTAAACCATAGGTGAAACCGCAACATATGAAATGATATTCTCAGAATTGAATCCAAATTCATTCAAAAGGTTAACAGTATCCTTTATAGCCTTTTTTATACTATCCCAGTTATCTCTAATTTGTAGTACGCTTTCTTTCTTAAATGTCTCCACCTTTAATGTAACTGACATATCAAGTAAATAAAGACAAGTTCTCATAATGAAATCATTTGTAAACTTATAGCCCTCACCCGTCTTATTTATTTCAGCAAGTAACTTATCTATCTCGTCCCTCGCTTTATCCCAGTGAGATACAATCGTTGAAAACAAAAGATCACTCTTAGATAAAACAGTTCCGCCAGAGTTAACTCTTACAAATATGTCCAGGACGCTGTCGATAGAATCTTTTTCCACTTCAAAATAATTGATTATCTGGTCACCCACCAGCCTTGTATGGAGCAATGAGATATTCTTACTAGCAATTTTATCTGTCGCCCACCCATTAGGAAGAATTATCTCCGTAACCAAATCCTCCGCTGAATACTTCAAAATATCCTTAACTAAGAACCAAAGTTTCCCATCTTTATGATTTTCAGCATCCTCTTTGGTCAAAAACTTAAACTCATATGAAATATCGTCGTCATCAGTTCTTTCGCTATGCAAATCAAAATATAATTCCTTTTTAGGAAAAGCATCGTCATTCTTCCATCTCTTGTTAGGGAGCTTTCTGCTCATACTTCCCTGTAAAGCGATATACAAGGACGTCAAACGCTGTTGCCCATCCAGGACGGCCCATATCGTTTCATCTGGACTTCCTATTGGAAATGGTTGAGGGGCTGAAGGATTCTTGTACATATCCCGGTCATGATAATCTTTTATGAACTCATACATAGAGTATTCTTTTTGATTGATTACCGTCTTCTTAACCTTCCAAAACAGAAAAGTCCCTATAGGATACCCAAGCATAATAGAGTCCATAAGTCGGACAATCTGATCATCTCCCCAGACATATTTTCTCTGTATCGCAGGTAGATATATTTTTCTTGAGTTGATATCCTCTATTACATCTCTGATACTTTTCTTTTCATAAGCCATGATAGTTCTCCTCCCTGTGTATCTTCAATTATATTTCCTTTGCCCCTTAATGGGATTATACCCCAACATACCAAAAGGCCTCCACCGGCGTGTAAAATATGCCCGTAGAAGCCTCTTAATATCCTTTACGCCTTATTTATGTGTTTAACTTTATAACTAACTCGGAATCTCTTATTCCTGCCCCTTCTCCGCATCCTTAATCTTGTAGTAATCCTCTACATCCAAGCCAAGATCCACATGAGATTTCGACCTTGTAACTGTTTTACCCATGAGAACCACAGTTTCAGCTTGACTTCCATTGTCCAAGAAAATCTTCATCTCTTTTTTGATGATAAGAAGCTTGAATTCTATCGACTTTAGCCATTGTCCATTAAGCTGCTTTTCAGGATAGATTTCTACTTTCGAAACAAGTTGCTCGATGATTGTCCTGCGTTCTTCTTCATTCAGCTTATCTATAAGTTTATCAAAATAGATAAGTGATTTGTATACATTATCCGCAGATGTTTTTCTCTCTGCAATTGAATGGCGCTTCTTTCTAGCTTCATTCAGTGCAGCTTCTAACTCATCAAGAGAATCATAAATATCGTATAAACGTTTTTGCAAATCCTCTTTTTTACGAGAATAATGCTTATCTGATACATCTAATGAATTCATATCCGACAATATATCACTTTTGATATTATCGAAATGCTGTTGCCTACCCTCAAGTGCTGTAATCTCTTCATCAATAGCTGAAACATCTACTTTAGATTTAATCAATCCCCTCATTTGTGCCGCATATTCCGGTCTACTTACAAGGCTTGAAATAACCTCTAATACTGCGCTATCAAGCTTTTTCCTCTTCCTTTTTCATCATCGTTCAAGGTGAAATTTTTGCACCTTGAAAGTTCTTCCACTTCCTCATCAGTAAGTTCAAACATAAAATCTTCGCCCAAAAATTTTTTAATATTGTTCTTCACTTGTCTATTGAGTTTTTTTGTTTCATAGCCATATATTTAAGCCAAATCAAAATCAAGCATTACTTTTTGATTTCTTATAATATAGGTTCTCTCCCTGATTACTTCTTCAGAAATAACAAGGATATCCTTATCGATTTCTTCAACTGTATCCACTTCATTCTTTTTAGTTTTTGCCATATTTCTTTCCAACATTTGAGGTCGAAAATTTCTACCTCAAGTTCCTTTCATTTCTAAATATCCTCTAATTGCTTTAGAGTCTTCAGATAAGCCATTAGCCTTTTTGCTTGTTCTTTCTTAAGGCTATGAATCTCTAATAACAACTCCTCATCCTTCTGTTTTGCTACATAATCGATTGGTGAATCCACAAAATCTTCATCAATATCCTTTCCAGTAAGAAGCTGTTCAGGTGATACATCCAATACTCTACATATATCCATAATTTTATCAGCGGATGGTGTATGGCTCTTACGCTTCCCACTATCTGGGCGTGTTCGGGACTTGAACCCGTTAGAGCGCGCCCATGGCGCGCAAACTAAAATAAGCGTAAGAGATTCCATTTAACAATCTCTTACGCTTTAATTTTACCTTAAAACAGAACTGCTTCTTGGACAAAATTGCCACTGTATTGGCAATATCATCTGAGCTGTCCTTATATCATTCCCAATAATATTTGGTTATCTACAAACTCTTTAAATCTAGGGAGATTTACCCTTATTTCTCCTCTATTTTGTGTATTGATAATTCCTTTTTCGCTTAGACGAACTCTTGGGAGTGACCACTCATTATGCTTGGCCTTAGTAATCTCTAACAGCTCTGAGGCAGACATTTTATCTTTTTGTACTATAAACTGTAGAAACCATTTATCCTTTGGTGCCAACTCGCTCCAAATCTTTTTGTAAACTTTATCTGATAAAGCATCATCAAACTTTGCTAGGACTTCCTCTGTTAATTCCTTGCTTTCATTGTCCCACATATATTTTCCTAAGGCCTGGTAGGCAAAAGCATATCCCTTTGTCAGCACTGCCATTTCAGTAGCTACTTCCTCTGTAACACCAATGGTCTTTATATAATCGGAACGAATAATTGTCAAATTTAATGGCTGCATTTCATACTTTGTTGCACGCAAGAAAAATGTGAGGCCATCTGTATTTTCAAGAGCTTCTATATCTTCATATAATCCAGCCACAACAACATATAACGGTAAATCTTCTCTAATCAGAATCTGAAACTCCTGAATAAAATCAATTAGCTCCTCTGTTTTTCTAGCTTCGTCAATAGTGACTAAAACACGCTTTTTCTGCTTTTTTACTTCCTTAAGCATAGTCTTAAGGGCATAATCAATACTCGCAACTGGACTCTTTTTTTCTATATTTAATCCAATTCCAAAAGCAGATAAATTTAAATTAGCATCCACGAAACTCGATATAAAAGGAACCTGACTATATAATTCCGCGACTAAATCCTTAATAATATTCGAATTTGATTTTAGACCTATTACAATCCAGTCATTGTTTTCTCTAATTTTTCTTTCAATAGAGGTTAATGTAACTGTCTTGCCTGTTCCTCTAATTCCAGTAAGCTTAAATGCCTGTTCCTCAACTATTTCACTTTCTAAGGACTCCACTATACTATCTATAAGATAGTCTCTACTAATGTATTGATTTGGAACACGGCCAAAATTTATTACATAAGGATTTTTCTCTGCCATACTACCACCTTCGAACTAATTATATAATTCTTTAAATCTATATAATACTATATAATTTAATATAATCTATATAATACTATATAATTTCTTGGCCAAAATTGCCACTGTTTCCGTATGCATCGTATGACCAAATTGATCGCAGACCGTATACTTCTGCAAATGATAGCCTCGCTCCTCTAAATACTTGAGGTCTCGTGCTAATGTAGCGCTATCGCAGCTGACATATACTATGCGGTCCGGTTGCATTTTAACCATGGTGTCGAGGGCAACAGTATCGCAGCCTTTGCGAGGTGGGTCTACCATGATAACGTTTGGATGGGACATTTTTTCGTAGATTTCTGGAAGCACAACTTCCGCCTCACCGCAGTAAAATTCTGCGTTGGTCAGGCCATTAAGCTTTGCATTGGCCTTGGCGTTTTCAATGGCCTGAGGCACCACCTCAATACCGATTACCCGACCTGCGTGCTTTGCCATGGAAAGGGAGATTGTGCCGATGCCGCAATAAAGATCCCACACTTCTTCCTTACCAGTCAAACCTGCGTATTCCAATGCTCGACTATATAATCTCTCCATCTGGTCGTGGTTGACCTGATAGAAAGAATTAGCACTGATATCAAAGGCAATAGTATCGCCATTAGTAAGAGTGATAGTGTCTCGGATAGCTTCCTTACCATAGAGCACCTTTGTCTCGTATCCCATGATTACATTATCACGGCGAGTGTTAATATTTAAAACTATAGAGGCAACCTCTGGCTCTACACTTCGTATATGCGATATAAGAGAATCCACCTGTGGTAGCCTGTCGCCATTTACCACTACACAAACCATTGTCTCACCTGTGGCCTTGCCTTCGCGCACCAGCACATGACGAATCAGACCTTTTCCTGTAGCCTCTTCATATGCAGCTACACCACATTCATTCATGTAATCTATTACCGTATATACGATATCCATGCTCTTTTTAGAGCAGATTTTGCAATCATCTGTTGGAACTATTCTATGGCTTCTGGCACCATAAAATCCGGCAATTATATTTCCATCCTTATCCACACCGATAGGCACCTGTGCCTTGTTGCGGTAGCGAAGTGGCTCTGCCATACCAAGAATCGGCTCTCTTATAGACTCTACAAAAGCTCTGTCATAGCCGCCGATTTTAACCAGATTGTTGGCTACGATGTTGTCCTTAATCTCAAGCTGTTTCTCATAGGAAACCTGCATAATCTGGCAACCACCACACTGTTTTGCATTAGGGCAGGCAGGCTGTACGCGAAACTGGCTCGGCACAACTACTTCTTTTAATGCGGCAAAACAATAGGTCTTTTTGACCTTTGTGATGATGACATCACATACATCTCCCACCACTGCATCCTTGACAAAAATGGTCACACCATCAGTGTGACCAATTCCTGCGCCCTCAAGGGACATATCTTCAATTGTAAGTCTTACAATATCATTTTTATTCATTAATTTCTTCCTGTTCTACGGATATTTGAATCAAGCAGACGGTTGAATCCCTGCCAGGTTAAATTGTTATCTTCAACATTTTCAAGTGCTTCGTAGATAGTCTCAAGCTTTGCATCCAGATTGTCAGCAAAGGAAAGTGCAATAGCCTCTGCGATGGCTGGCTTCTTTGGTGAACCATATTCAAGCTCGCCGTGATGTGAAAGGATACAGTGAATGAGCTCCTTACGCTTTACCTCTGGGAAGCCTGCGATATCGTCGATTGCTCTGTCAAGCATATTTGCCCCCACATAGATGTGACCAAGCAACTGTCCTTCATCGGTGTAATCGTTACGTGGAAACTCTGAAAGCTCACGAACCTTTCCGATGTCGTGGAAAATAGCTGCTGTGATGAGCAAATCTCTATCTAAAAATGGATACTGTCCACTGAAGTAATCACAGTTGGTAGCTACTGAAAGTGTGTGTTCCAAGAGACCACCTGTGAATCCATGATGAACAGATTTGGCTGCTGAGTGTGACTTGAACTGCTCGATGAAATCCTTGTCCTCAACAAAATATTTATTTAATAATGCTTTGAAATATGGAGTCTTAACAGAGTTGATGAGCTTCATCAAATCAGACCACATAACTCCTATATCTTTTTTGCTGGATGGGATGTAATCCGTAATTTCGAATTCTCCTGGATTAGCCTTGCGCAGGCGTTTGATATTAAACTGTAAAGCACCATTCCAGCTGGTGATATCACCTGTGACTGTGATGAAATCAAGCTCATCATAATCACTGATTCCCTCTGAATCAACGTCCCAGATTTTGGCGTCAATGGTGCCACTTTTGTCGCATAATGTCAGAGATTCAAAGGCCTTTCCTGTCTTTGAAATGCCCTGTGTCTTTTTCTTGCAGAGGTATGTCTCTGTCCCTCTGTCTCCCTCTTTGAGGGTGTTAATATACTTCATGTACTCTCCATTCTAAGCTCCTTCGGGAGCGGTGCAGCATAACTGCAAAAATCTTACTTCATTATAAGGGATGGACGGGAGATAATCAATGTGAAGTGAATGAGCGAAAATTTAAATTTTTTCTTTAATTTTTAGTCGTTTTCGCAATTTTTTTGTGATAGCATCAAAATAAAATAAACCCTGTAGGGATGCTACAAAAGGAGACAACAATGAGCAAAAAATTATTTCCACAAATCGATGGCCTGCTGCACGGAGGAGACTACAATCCAGAGCAGTGGCTTGATATGCCTGAGATATTAGAAAAAGACATAAAATTAATGAAGGAAGCTGGAATAAATACAGTCACTATGGGAGTATTTTCCTGGGCTACACACGAGCCTACCGAAGGAAATATCAGCTTTGACTGGCTTTCACCTATCATGGATAAACTCTATGATAATGGCATATATACCATTTTAGCTACACCTACAGGTGCACGCCCTGCATGGCTCGATGAAAAATATCCATCTGCTATGCGCTGCGACGAAAGAGGTGTTCGCAATCACCACGGTGTCCGACACAATCACTGTATGCAGTCACCTGAATATCGCGAAAAGGTACGTATCATGGATACAGCCTTGGCTAAGAAATTTGCAAATCATCCAGGGCTTTTGATGTGGCATATCTCAAATGAATTCGGTGGATACTGCTACTGCGATACCTGCAGAAAGAAATTCCAGGAATGGCTTGCTAACCGCTACGACCATGACATCAATAAGCTAAACAAGGCTTGGTGGACTACATTTTGGTCCCATACCTTCAATAGCTTTGACCAGATTGATCCACCTTACGCCAACGGTGAAAATTGCGTCCTTGGCCTGAATCTGGATTGGAAGAGATTTTCCACCTGGTCAGCTACCGATTTCATGAGATTTGAAATCGATACCTTAAGAAAGGCTGGTGCCACCGAACCAACCACTACCAACTACATGGAGATGTTTTACGACTATGACTACCACTACATGAGCCAGTTCATTGATGTCATCAGCTGGGATAACTACCCTGAAATGCACAACAGCTGGCAGTCAGATGCTGAACATCTTTTGGAGAGAAGCTTTAACCACGCCCTGTTTCGCAGCTTAAAGCCAGATCAGCCATTTATGATGATGGAGTCAGCCCCTGGTGTTGTAAACTGGCGTCCATACAATAAATATCGTCGTCCTGGCATGCACAAGCTCATTTCAATGCAGGCTGTGGCTGCAGGCTCCGACACCGTACAGTATTTCCAAATCAGAAAGAGTCGCGGCTCCTCAGAGCAGTGGCATGGTGCGGTCATTGACCATATCGGCACAAATGACACCCGCATTTTCAAAGAGGTTGCTTCACTTGGAGCCGATTTAAAAAATATTGGCGAAGTAGCAGGCTCAATCTCTAAAAATCAGGTAGCCATTCTTTTCGATTGGGACAATCGCTGGGCCATCGATGATGCCTGGGCACTTTCAAATGAAACTAAAAACTTCGACAAGACCTGCATTGAAATCTACAACGAATTCATGCGCTTTGGAATAGAACCTGATATCATTTCATCAGACAGTGATTGGAGCAACTACAAAATCATCTGCGCTCCAATGCTCTATGTGCTTCACGATGGCATTGGTGAAAAGATTTCTGATTATGTGGAGGCTGGTGGTCAGTTTGCCAGCACCTACTTCACAGGATATGTTAATAAAGATTTGCTTGCAAATTTGGGTGGTTTTCCTGGACAAGGACTAGATAAAGTATTTGGACTTAAGTCTGAGGAGATTGACACACTATACCCTGATGACAGAGTCACCATCAATATTTACGACAAAGTAAAAGGTACCTACCACTCTGTTCCAGTTCATGACTATCAGGAAATGCTTCGAGATGTTACTGCAGATATTATCGCCAGATATGAAAATGATTATCTGGCAGGCAAGCCTGCTATTACTGCAAACGCATACGGTGAAGGCCATGCCTATTACGTAGCTTGCAGGACTGCCCAGCCTGACATAGAGTATCTCTATAGAGAAATGCTTGATAAAGCAGGTATCGTATATACGAAGTTGCCAATTGGAATAGAAAAACATATTCGCTACGCTGACGATGCGCAGTATGATTTCTACCTAAATACCAATACCGACACTACTTTCCTTACCGGCATTCATGGTAGAGACCTTCTAACTGGTGAAGATATAGATGGCACACTAGAACTAAAAAAATATCAGGTTACTATTATAAAACACTAAATATTTTAGAAATAACTAGAGCTCGGCAAAATTTTGCCGAGCTCTTTTTCTTAATTTCTGCCCTTTACATTAACACTACCAAATGAACAATCTGCATCAATATTACTTCTTTCTGTGTTAGGTGCGATAATGTCCACATCACCGAAATCACATTCACAGTCAATCTTATCATAGTCTCCTGTGATGTCGATGTCACCTGCATTAACACTTACATCTGCTGTCTTTACTGTAGATTCCATAAGATTGATATCACCTGCATTGGCAGAAATTGTAACCTTATCTGCCTTAATATTATTGATATCAATATCGCCTGCATTGGCTTCTAACTCAACCTTATCAGCAGCAACATCCTTAATATCAATATCACCTGCATTGGCTTCAATTGTAAACTCCTTCACCTGCACATCCTTGATATCGATATCGCCAGCTGAAACCTCAATCTTCAGTGAATCTAAGTTTGTGTTCTCAGGAATTTCAATATCAAGCTTGAATCCATCAACGCTGGCTGCAGTCTTAACACTATCCTTCTGGACAATTGTAAGTTTGCCATTCTTAAGTTCTACTGTAGGTGCATATTTCTCAGGATACTTTGCATCCACTGTAAACTTGCTGCCATACTTGATATTTACATCTGTCTCACTCATATCGATGGTGATATCTGTCACCTTTTCATTTGTGAAATCGTAATTCTGAGTCTCAACATTTCCACTGCGCCAGCCATCGCTAAACCAGTGGAAACCACCGAAATTTACAATATGTCCCCAAACTGCTGCGATAACCACAATTAATGTTACTAACCAGATTATAACCAAGTATTTCTTAGTCCATTTCTTATTATCCATTTTTAGTCCTCCTCTGCTTCTAAAACAACTTCCAACAGTCTGCGAGCGATGGCTCCAATTACCCAAATAATCCATGTAATGTGCCAATCCATAGTAACGAAACTGATGATAAGATATAAACAGGTAACTGTTGGCCAGTAAACGTCCATAATTCCTTCTGCGAACTTATTGATATACACGATATCACCTTTATCCTTTCCATAGTTGCCGCTGATAGTCTTTGAATCATTAAGCTTTAAAATCTTTTCGTAACTTCCCATTACTGTACTTGCATAAATAATCATGCATACACCAGCACCTACAAAGTAGAAGAGGCAGCTGGAAATAATATCAACATCGATTGCTGCTATAGGAATCCAAAGAATGAATAACATGATTGCTCCAGCAATCATAATAGCGTGAGGCATTTTAAAAGCTCTTCTCTTGTCCTTTACCATATCTGCTGTAGACATATCAATCTGGCAAAGCTCCTTATCCAAGAAATCCCAATCTCTTCCTCTGATGCCTGCGAATACGAATAATGCCACTGCTACAGCGATGCTTATGAACATGCCGCAAATGCCAAATCCATCTGCCATACGACCTCTCATAAGGAATTCAAAAATGATTGGCCAGGTAACAGATGTGATGCAAAGGAAAACACCAAGACCAACTAAAAGGCCGTTGCCCTTCTTGAGGTTTAAATAATCCTCTACCTCTTCCATTCTAAGGAAGTGACGTGGCATTGACTCTTCGCGCTCATGAGTTTCCTGTAATTCCTTAACAAGTCCAAGATCCTCAGCCAACTCGTCAAGATTTCCAAACTCTGAAATAACTGTACCAACAGCTGTGTTCTCGCTAACCCCATCAGCTATCAGTTCATTGTATTTATCTTCCATCATCTGCAACAGTTCAGCCTTCGCCTTTTTAACCTCTGGAGTGTTTGGCATGCTAGCGAACATTGCTTCAAGATAACTCTTTATTGTTTCCATATTTTTCTCCTAATTAAAACCCTGTTTACTGTTCCTGATTAATAAATCTTTCAACTACTTCTTTGGTGAGTTCCCACTCTTCACATTTCTCGCGGTAAAATTCTTTTCCCGCTTCTGTGACTCTGTAATAAGTTCTTTTCTTTCCATTCCCCTCTGGGTCCGGGTCAGCAACGAATGATTCGATGTATCCGTTCTTCTCCATTCTGGTGAACGCCGAATAGAGTGTCGTCTCCTTGATTATGTATTTTTCTTCGGTGATTTGCTTTATCTGTTTTGATATTTCATAACCATAGGATGGCTCTTTAATAAGGATGCTAAGAATCATGGTATCGTTGTAGCCACGGATAACGTCACTACTGATTTCGCCCATATGATTCCTCCTTTACTACGTCTAACATACTACGAGAGATGTACTACGACAGATTTACTACGTCTGATGAAGTACTTCATCTATTGAAGTAAATATACTACGACAGATAAAGTATGTCAACACTATTTTGGAAAATTTTTCTGAAAATTAAAAAACACCTGCATATATCTACAGTCATTTCAATGTAGGAAAAGCCCTATAATCATTGAAAAACCAAGATATATTGCAAGTGTCTTAGTAATAATATTTTAATGTATTTTTATTTAAAGGTTACGATAGTAACACCAGCGTCACCTTCGCCAAACTCTCCCAGATGGAATTCAGCTACATTTTTGCATTTGCGCAGGTATTGCTGCACACCCTTTCTCAGAGCGCCAGTTCCCTTACCGTGCACCACGCGTACAGATGTAAGATGACTGATATAAGCATCATCAAGATATTTTTCAAGCTTTGCTATACCTTCATCTACTGTGCAGCCTAAAAGATTAATCTCTGGTGAGATAGATGCAGCCTTATTGAAGCCACCATATGTCATATTCTTGACACGGGTTCCCTTCTTTGGAACAAATTTATCCTCTTCCTCTATAAGAACCAAATCCTTGATATTTACAGTAGATTTCATGATACCCATCTGAACCTGCAAATCACCCTTGCCATTAGGAAGTGAGCATACATTTCCAATGAGGTTCATTGAGAGTACCTTTACCTTGTCTCCAACATGAAGGTTCTTAGGAACATTGTGATTTTCCACAACCTCCTGCTTTTCCTTCGCCTTGCTCTTTGACTTGTTCAGGTTCTTACCGAGAGCCTGACGCTTTGCTTCCATGGCAGATATATTTCCATTGCCCTTGCCAAATTTGTTGAAGTCGCGGATAGTCTGGTCTGCAATGTCTTTTGCCTCTTGAAGGATAGCTGCTGCATCCTCATGAGCCTGTCTAATAAGTTCATCGCGCTGAGTCTTTATCTTTTCTTCTTTGGCTGTGGCACTAGAAAGCTTTGCCTCAGCTTCCTTAAGGGCAGCAGCAGCCTGAGCTGCATCTTCCTCAACCTGATGGCGCTTCTGTTCCAAATCAACCATCAAATCCTCAAAGGATTTGTCGTCCTCTGATAATCGTCCCTGTGCATCATCAATCAAATCCTGAGGAATTCCAAGCTTGCTAGATATAGCAAAAGCGTTTGACTTTCCAGGTACACCGATAATCAAATGATAAGTAGGGCTAAGTGTCTCAAGCGAGAACTCACAGGATGCATTTTCTACCCCTTCTGTTGAAAGGGCGTACACCTTAAGCTCGCTATAGTGAGTTGTAGCCATTGTACGCACGTCTAGGGTGTGAAGTCTATCCAAAATAGACTGGGCCAAAGCGGCACCTTCCTTTGGATCAGTACCGGCGCAAAGCTCATCGATAAGGATGAGGAACTGTGGCACCTTATCTGGTGTCTGTGTGCCATGTATCACCTTGGAATGAATGAAGTCCTTCCTGGTTTTTTTAAGCTTTTCCTCCGTCTCATGTGAATAACTTCCACCATTGATAGCTTCTAAAATGTGGACAATGTTTACCATATGAGATGAGAATGTGGACAACGACTGCTCGATTGACTGCTCGTCACCTATATCTGCATAAACATCATCAAATACAGCAATCTGGCTTCTATCCTTTGCAGGAATGTGAAGTCCTGCCTGGGCCATAAGTGTAAGTAGGCCGCAGGTCTTAAGCGAAACTGTCTTACCACCAGTATTAGGACCTGTTACAAGAAGTAGATTGTAGTCCTCTCCAAGCTTTATATCTGTAGCAACTACCTTTTTAGGGTCCAAAAGTGGATGTCGTGCTCCACGAAGATTTATGATACCATCCTCGTTAAACTCGGGACTGCTTGCGTTAAGCTCGATTGCATAACGTCCCTTTGCAAGAATAAAATCTATTTCTGTAAGTAATTCGTAATTACGGATTATCCCTTCTGAGACTTCTGCAATTCTATTTGAAAGAGTGGCAAGGATACGCTCAATTTCATCCTGCTCTCTCACCTGCAGCTCACGCATCTCATTGTTTAAATCTACAGCCTGCATAGGCTCGATAAAGAATGTGCTACCTGTTGATGACTGGTCGTGAACCATACCAGGCACTCTTGATTTGTAATCTGAGCGAACTGGTAGACAGTATCTGCCCTGACGCATGGTAACTACAGGCTCCTGTAGGTATCCTCTTGTAGTGCTATTGTTCAAAAGAGAATTCATAACACTTTTAATCTTTTCGTTGGTGCGCTGCATTCCCCTTCTGATTTCAAAAAGAGCTGTGCTGGCATCATCTGCAATAGTCTCTTCATCGATGATACAACGGCGAATCTCATTCAACAGTGCTACCTCTGGAGAAAGCCCATTAAAATAAAAGCTGAGGGCATCCTCCTCTTCCATCTGACTGCCGTATTTTGCCACACGCTTTGTGACCTCAAGTACGGATGCTACTGCAAGTATTTCATCAATTCCAAGAGTAGATCCCAGGTCAAGCCTTGCCAGTGATGGTCGAAGATCTGTAGTGCCGCTTGCACTTACATCTGAAAACTTCACCAGACGATTAAAAGCGCAGGCAGTCTCCTGCTGCATCACCTTTATTTCCTCTATATCGTTTATAGGAAGAAGCTCCTGACATCTGAGCTTTCCTGACTCACAGGTTGCCAGTTCCGCTAATCTATTTATAATTTTGTCGTATTCTAGTGTCTTTAATACTTTAAGGTTCATTTAAACTAAAAATCCTCTCATATACACAAATATGTAATCTACAATAATTTCACGGACTATTATATAAAAAAAGCTGAGCAAATAAAAGGCATCCTTACAATCAAGGATGCCCAATGTGTATCATATTTGTTTAGATTTCTCTATTTTTAATTTCAATGTAGGACTTAACTACTTCGATAAGTCTGTCGTAGTCCATGACACCTGTATCTAAGCAGAAATCATAATTTCTGGCATCATTCCAATCCCTACCAGTGTAATACTTGTAATAATCAGCACGATGTTTATCGATGTCATGCATGCGCTTTATAAGCTCCTCATCTGTGCCGCTTACCTGGCGGCGAAGTCGCTTCAAACAATCCTCCTCTGATGCATAAAAGAAAAGAGATAGCACATAGGCTCTGTCTTTTAAGATGTAGTCAGCACAACGACCTACTATGATACAGCTTTGAGTATTAGCAATGCGTTTGATAACATCTGCCTGAAGCTCAAATAAGTTGTCATCTGAAGTAAAGGCTGCATATTCAGGAGTCAAAGGCATTCCTTTATATTTGCCCTTTGCAGAAAGGAAAATCTTTCTGACATGCTCATCTACCTGACCAAACAGCTCTTCATTTATACCACTTTGGTCTGAAGCCATCCTAAGGATTTCCCTGTCATACACTGGAAGACTAAGCTCTTTACCGAGCTTTTTAGCTAGTGTAAGACCACCTGAACCATAACTACGTGCAATACTAATGACCAGTTTTTTTTCATCTGCCATGATGTAAAAACCTCCCCGCGTTTTACTCTCCTAAGTACGCTTTTTTGATAGAGTCATCGTTCATCAGCTCATTAGCATTACCAGAAAGCACTATATTCCCCGTCTCCAATACATATGCTCTGTCCGCAATGGCAAGTGCCTTTTTTGCGTTCTGCTCTACCAAAAGTACAGTCGTACCTGCTTTTGAAATTGACTGGATGATATTGAAAATCTCCTCTACGTAGATAGGAGAAAGTCCCATTGAAGGCTCGTCCATAAGGATGATGCGTGGCTGGCTCATCAGAGCTCGACCCATAGCAAGCATCTGCTGCTCACCACCTGACAATGTACCTGCCAGCTGATTCTGGCGCTCCTTCAAACGTGGAAAGCTTTCATATACTCTTTCAAAAGCATCCTCAATTTCCTTTTTGTTACTTCTAGTATATGCTCCCATTTTCAAGTTTTCAAGCACTGTTAATCCGGCAAAAACTCGACGTCCCTCTGGAACATGAGCAAGCCCCATTGATACGATTTTATGCCCTGGAACCTTGGTAATATCAGTGCCTTCCAACAGTACACTTCCGCTTGTTGGCTGAAGCATTCCAGAGATTGTCTGAAGTGTGGTGGTCTTGCCGGCACCATTGGCACCGATTAAGGCGATGACTTCACCCTCATTTACCTCAAAGCTTATGCCCTTTAAGGCTTGAATAACTCCATAATTTACAATTAAATCTTTTACTTCTAACATAGTCCCTCTACTCCGCAGACTCCTCCAACTCTTTAATGCTCCCGCAGGCCTAGATTATGCTGAGTCTGCTAATTATTGTTATTCGCCTAAGTACGCCTTTATAACCTCTGGATCATTGAGTACAGCTGAGGTTTCGCCTTGCGCGAGCACACGTCCAAAGTTAAGTACAGTAAGTTTCTCGCAAATTCCTGATACAAGCTTCATATCGTGTTCGATCAAAAGGATTGTCACGCCAAATTCCTTACGGATAAGTGCGATAGTGTTCATCAAATCGCGAGTCTCATTTGGATTCATTCCAGCAGCTGGCTCATCCAAAAGAAGAAGCTTTGGATTTGTGGCAAGGGCTCTCGCTATTTCAAGCTCGCGCTGCTTTCCGTATGGAAGATTAGATGCCAACACATCTGCCATGGAATCTAAGCCAAATACTGAAAGCAACTCAAGTGCCTTTTTATCCATCTGCTTTTCTGTGGCAAAATACTTAGGTAATCTAAATATACCTGTGGCTGTGCCATAATCGTATGAATTGTGGAGACCAATTTTAACGTTATCAAGTACAGACTGGTCACCAAAAAGTCTGATATTCTGAAAGGTTCTGGCTACGCCAGCCTTGTTGATATCTGCTGTCTTCTTTCCTGTAATATCATCTTTATCTAAAAAAATTGTTCCATCAGTAGGTTTGTAAATACCGGTGAGCATGTTAAACACGGTAGTCTTTCCTGCACCGTTAGGTCCAATCAAACCATATAGCTCACCCTTTTCAATTGAAAGATTAAATTCATCAACCGCCCTAAGACCGCCGAAGGAAATGCCGAGATTAGTCACTTCAAGTAAAGCCATTAGCGCACCTCCTTCTTCTTTTTGAATCTGCCTACGATTGCTGCTGTTGTAAGACCATGCTCATCTCTCCACTTAAGGATACCTGGCGCCCAGTTGAAGAGCATAAGTACAATAAGCACGATTGAGTAAATAAGCATTCTGTATGTTGAAAGTCCTCTGAGGAGCTCTGGAAGCATTGTAAGCACAACTGCTGCAATAACAGAGCCAGAGAAATTTCCAATTCCACCAAGTACTACATATACAAGAATCATGATGGACATATTGTAACCAAAGTTGTTTGTTGTAGCTGTCAGGGAATTGATGTTGTGAGCATAAAGCACACCGCCAACACCTGCTATAGCAGCTGAAAGTGTAAATGCTACCAGCTTGTATTTTGTAACTGGAAGTCCAACTGTCTCCGCTGCAATCTGATTGTCACGGATAGCCATTACCGCACGTCCTGTTCTAGATCTGACAAAGTTATGAACTACAACAAGGGCCAATATAAGGAGTAACACTGCAATGAAAAATGTAGACTGTCTAGGTGTTCCTGTGATACCCTGTGGACCGTTTATAAGCATTTTGCCATCTGGCTCCATGCCAAGCGAAAGCTGATCCTTGATTGAAAAATGAATTCCCTTTGAATCCATTCCAACGTACATAACGTTGATTACATTTTTAATAATCTCACCAAAGGCTAGGGTTACAATTGCAAGATAATCACCAGATAAACGAAGTACCGGGATTGCAATCAAAAAACCAAAAAGTGCTGCCACTACTGTACCAATCAAAAGTGCAAGAATAAATCTTGGCACATCAGGAATCACATCCTGAAAAGCTCTTGAGAAAAATGCTGATGAAAAAGCTCCTACACACATGAAACCTGCATGGCCAAGTGACAACTCACCTAAATATCCAACGCAAAGATTAAGTCCTACTGCTACAAGAGAATAAGCACATACCGGTACCAATAGTCCCTTCATGAGAGAGCTTAGGTTACCAGTTCCATCCATGATTGTCATTACTACATATAAAACAGCTATCACACAAATAGTTCTAATTAATTTCTGTGTAGATTTATTTAGTTTCTTATATTTGTTCATCTCTTCCACCTACACTTTCTCTTTGATTTGCTTACCAAGAATACCGGTAGGCTTTACTAAAAGAACTATGATAAGTACCGCAAATACGATAGCATCCGCAAGCTGACTTGAAATATAAGCCCTTGCTAGAATTTCGATAACACCAAGCAACAATCCACCGATAAGTGCTCCTGGGATTGAACCGATTCCACCAAATACAGCGGCTGTAAAGGCCTTGATACCTGGCATTGAACCTGTGTATGGAGTAAGTGATGGATATGATGAGCAAAGGAGTGCACCTGCAATGGCTGCAAGTCCAGAACCGATTGCAAAGGTAAGGGAAATAGTTGCATTAACATTGATACCCATAAGAGTAGCAGCATCTCTATCCTCTGAAACAGCGCGCATTGCCTGACCTGGCTTTGTGTTTTTAACGAACCACACCAGCGCTATCATAATCAAAATACATGTGATGATAGTAACGATTGTGTTCCCAGCAATCTTAAGATTTCCACCGGCAAGGGATATACCCTCCCAGCTAATTACAGATGTAAAGCTAACAGGATTTGAACCAAAAATCATAAGAGCCATATTCTGTAGAAAATAGCTGACGCCTATGGCTGTAATAAGAACTGCCAGATTTGTGGCCTTTCTAAGTGGTTTGTATGCTATTTTTTCTATAACCATTCCCAATGCTGTACAGCAGACTATGGCAATAACAATAGAAACTATAGCAGGCATGCCTGAATTAGACATACACATAAAGCACATGTATGCACCAATCATGATGACATCACCATGGGCGAAATTTAGCATTTTGGCAATACCGTATACCATGGTATAACCCAGCGCTATCAAAGCATATACACTTCCTAAGCTTAAGCCATTGATTAAATAGGTTAAAAATCCCATATCTGTAAACTCTCTTTCGAATAAATATAAATCGCGATGCAACATCACCCATATCATGAGCAAAGTTACATCGCCATTGATGTACCTGAATCCTTATATGAGGTGGTAGTTATCAAGCAATAATATCTCTTAAGGAAGGCATTCCTAGCCGACCGCAGAGATATTGTTGCTTGTTAACGTAAACACCGGATTATAAATCTGAAAATATTAATCAGCTGATACGTAAGCACCATCTTTAATAATTACAGCCTTAGGTGCCTTTGATACCTCTCCTTTATCGTTCCAAGTCATATCCTCACCTGTAAGTCCATCGTAAGAAATCTTCTGGATAGAAGCGATGAGCGCATCACAAATCTCTTCGTTAGAAGCATCTGGTGTAAGATTTGCATCCTCAAGTGCTGCCTTCAAGATGTAGATTCCATCATAAGCATCTGCTGCGAACTGGTTTGGTGTGCCACCGAACTTCTCCTCATACGCTGCTACGAATTTCTGTGTAGCCTCATCATCTGCATCTGCTGCGAATGGAGTAAGAAGATATACATTTTCTGCAAGCTTTACATCGAAGTTCTCAACACCAAGAAGTCCGTCGAAACCATCTACACCAAACATTGTAGGTGCATATCCCATCTTGTTAGCCTGTGTAAGAACGATAGAACCTTCTGTATAGTAGAATGGAAGGAATAAAAGCTCTGCACCTGCATCCTTACATTTCTGAAGCTGTGTTGTGAAATCAGTCTTTGAATCTGCTGTGAATGCTTCTGTAGCTACTATCTCAAGGCCCTTAGTCTGTGCCTCTGTAGCAAAGTTCTGATAAACGCCTGTTGAATATGGATCTGAGCTATCGTAGATAATACCTACCTTTGTAGCAAGTCCGTTATCAGCGATGTAGTCTGCTGAAACACCACCCTGGTTTGGATCAGAGAAACAAACCTGATATACATTGTCATGTCCGTTTGTAACATCTGTTGATGAAGCTGAAGGTGTAAGTGTGAAAATTCTGTCTGCATAAGTCTCTGCTGCAACAGCCTGGCATGCGCCTGATGTAACAGTACCTTCAAGAATCTGCATTCCCCAGTCTTTAAGTGTGTTGTAAGCATTTACTGACTTCTGCTGGTCTGCCTCGTCATCCTGGAAATTAAATGAAATCTGATATCCGTTAATTCCGCCTGCCTCATTTACCTCGTCAACTGCAAGCTGAATAGCATTCATAACGCCCTGTCCGTACTGAGCAGCACCACCTGTGATAGGTCCGATACCACCGATTCTCCAAGTAGCTTCCCCTGATGTATCAACTGACTCTGATGAGCCTGTAGACGATGAGCTGTTGCCACAGCCTACAAATAAAGATGCTGTCATAGCAGTACAAAGTGCTAAACTTAAAGCCTTCTTTTTCATATCCAATACCTCCTGTTTTGTCTTTCGCGCTTTAGCGCTTTAAATTCTAAAACTATCTTTTAGGATATGATAAATCTTGTTTGTTAAATCGTCAATAAAAACTTTCACAATTTATTTCGCTAAAGTGCCCCTCTGGTAATTTACCCTCATCTAATGTGAGTGGACCAAAGGCCGTACGCTTTAATTCAAGCACCTGTCGCCCTACAGCGAAAAACATTCTTTTCACCTGATGGAATTTTCCTTCATGTATGGTGATATAGCAGGTATTCCCACCGTCGTATTTAACAGTAGCAGGTGCAGTAGGCTCCCCTTCGCCGATATGCACTCCAGCCTCTAGTGCTTTGATATCTTCATTAGATAATCCACCATCAAGAGTTACGAAATAGGTTTTATCCACATGCTTCTTTGGGGATAATAAATCATGGGCCAACTGCCCATCGTTGGTAATCAGCAAAAGCCCTGTTGTGTCCTTATCCAGCCTGCCAACAGGTGAAAGCCCCTTTGGGGCATCTGGACACAATCCATAAAACACATCCATTATTGTCTGTTCATGGGCATCCTCTGTGGCGGTGATAACTCCTTTCGGTTTGTTGATAACATAGTAAGAAAATCTCTTATATGTGTATTCCTTGCCCTGATAAGAGATGACCACTGCATTCTCATCCACCTTTTCCTCAGGTTTTGAAGCCTTTTGTCCATCAACAAAAATAAGGCCCTTCTTAAGAAGAGCCTTAACTTCAGACCTTGTTCCGATATTTAATTCTACCAAAAGCTTGTCTAATCGCATCATTATTCAATTCACCTTAATATGAAATTACTTCATAGCCTGTCTCGGTAACCAGTACCTGATACTCCCACTGAGCGGAAGGCTTGCCATCTAATGTAGAAACCTCCCAACCGTTGCTAGGGTCTGTCTTGATTTTCTGTGTGCCCATGTTAATCATAGGCTCGATTGTAAACATAAATCCTGGCACTAAAAGCATCTCTGTACCAGGAAGTGTGTTGTAGCCAACCCATGGCTCCTCGTGAAACTCAAGTCCAACGCCGTGACCACCGATTTCACGTACTACCTGGTAACCATTAGCATGAGCATGCTTGCAGATAGCAGCTCCAACATCACCTAGGAATCCCCAAGGCTTAACCTGCTCAAGTCCAAGGTCACAGCATTCCTTTGTAACCTCAACCAGCTTTCTTGTCTCAGGATCTACATCTCCTATCATGAACATTCTTGATGAATCTGAAAAATAACCATCAAGAATTGTAGAACAATCTACATTTACAATGTCACCACTTTTAAGGATAACATCCTTTGATGGATAACCG
This sequence comes from Pseudobutyrivibrio sp. ACV-2, assembly GCF_900107545.1. Taxonomy (GTDB): domain Bacteria; phylum Bacillota; class Clostridia; order Lachnospirales; family Lachnospiraceae; genus Pseudobutyrivibrio. The sequence goes on from NZ_FNQZ01000009.1 coordinate 122,126, forward strand.
TGACATACCTGATCATTTACGGATGTACATACGCTGTAAGGGAATCCATCGTAATTAAGTGGTGCTGGAATACCACCCATTTTAGTTGTGGTATCATAAACAATCTTGTCGATTTCAGCTGTATTCATACCTTCGTGAATGGCCTCAGCTACCGCATCAAGACATGCCATATTAATCACTGCAGATTGCTTGATTTTTTCTATCTGTTCTGGTGTCTTTAAAAGCTTGTGGCTTGGAACCTTGTGTCCCTTGCTTGCATAGCTTTGGATTTTTCTGTCAAATGCCTCATGGCACTGCTTATACTTACGACCACTGCCACACCAGCATGGGTCGTTTCTATTTAACTTTATCATTTCTATTGCCTTTCTGTTCTTTGCTCTTTTCCTTGTCCGCATCGGTTAATCCATTAATATAGTTAATTTTTGAATGTACTAATGTAACGTCACCCAGGACAAATCTATCCCAGAGCTTTTTATTTATCTTAACATCATGCTCATCTTTAATCAGGCTGTAATAATATCCGTCGTATTTGTAAGCTGCCTGACTTGGGCCACTCTCCTGAGCCAATTTATTTTGATACTTTTCAGCAATGGCTGCAAGTTTTATTTGCTTATTGATAATTTTTGTATCACAAGGAAGATGCTCGTACTGCACATCCAAGGTATCCTCCCAAAAATCATTCATAGCAAACTCAAGCTCATCCTCCTCGCTCTCACTCAGAGTATCAAGCCCCTCTGCCACTGCCAGCTGATATAAAAGATGATCATGAATCGCCATGCCCATTACCACATCCTTGGCCTCCTCCTGAATGAAGGTGTCGTTGGTGTGGAGATTCCAATAGTCCTTTGTGTAGTCGGAATTGTAGATTCTGGCCTGCTCCTCTACTTTGCGTTCTTCAAAAAGGATATAAAAAGCCAAATCCTCAAATGTAACAGGCTCGCCATCTATAGTTACCGCAACATCTGACAAATGCTCCTGATAGACGATAGGATTTCTACCATCGCTCATAGTAAGAAGTGCGTAGATTATAACTCCTGCGCACAACAGCAAAACTATCGGTTTTATCAGCTTTTTGATAATCATAGTACCCTTCGAATTGTGATAATTGAATGGCAGGTAACCGGACGATAATTTGTAATACCTGTAGCTGTACTTTGAGCCTCAACGATAGTGCCACCGCCTGCATAAATCGCTACGTGACCTGGGTAGCAAACAATATCGCCTGGCTGCATATGATTGTAACTAACCTCCTGGCCCACACCTCTAAACGAACCTGATGTCATTCGAGAGCCATAGGTAATACCATATTTTGCAAGAACGCCCTGCACAAATCCTGAGCAGTCGCATCCATCAGTAAGGGATGTTCCGCCCCAGACATATCTGTTTCCTACAAACTGATTTGCATAGGAAACTACACTAGAGCCGCTCACGCCTGTTCTATAACCCGGGTTGAGGTCTCCATTAACATTATACCCACCAGTAGTCTTAACCTCTCCACTGGTATTACCTGCAGCTGCCGCTGCTGCACGGGCTGCCGCCTCTCTGGCCGCACGTAAAGCTGCTTCTCTGGCTGCAATCTCCTTTGCCTCTTTCAGCTCTGCATCCAAATCATCCATCTCGCCACGCTTTTGAGAAACCATTGTCTCCAAAGCTGCTTCCTGATTCTTCAACTCTTTCTTTGAAGATTCAAGCTCAACCTTTTCTTCTTCAAGTGCCGACTTTAATTCCTCGATTTCTGCCTGAGTAGCTATAAACTGCTCAAGCTTTGCCTTGTCATAGGCATACACTTCCTTGGCATATTCCATTTTGTTAAGGAACTGTGTGATCGATTTAGACTCAAGTAACATCTCAAACACTGTGGATTGAGGAGTCTCATACATATACTTAATGCGAAGCTTCATAGCAGCATACTGCGCATCCTTGGCTGCTATGGCCTCCTTAAGTGACGCCTCTGTATCTGCGATTTCAGCCTCTGTATCCTTGATGGCATTGTTTATCTCTGTAATTTGGCTTACAAGACTGTATAAATCCGCATCCAAAGCATCAATCTCTTCCTGGAGTGAATCCTGTTCAGCCTCAATCTCTGAAATGGAACGCACAGCATTAGAAACTGTGGAATCAGATGCCACAAGACATGCCACAAGTGAAATGCATAGTAGTGGCTTTATTATTTTAGAATATTTCATAAACACTATCTCCGAATAGCCTATAGTAAACGTTATCACGCAAAAATTTTCATAATCTCTCTACAATATGATACTTATTTTTTTGAGGAGTTTCAACCTTTTTGCCAAGCCAACCTTATATATTAATCCATACCTTCACCGCTCTTTAAGATTTAATTCAAAGACATTAATTTATCACAATTATTTCCCCATTAAGACACATAAAGTTCGTTGTGGTCTGACAAAATTATATTCAGTAACCTGCACTGACAAACATGCAATTCAAAGGATTTTTACACTGGTTGTCTAATTTTCGTAGAAGGAGGAAAAATAATGAAAAAAATCACACGGAATTTTATTGGGGCACTATTTATTGGTGGAGCAATTGCCACTGGACTTGTCATAAACTCAACCAGTGCATTCGCTGCTGAACTGGATGATATTGATACCCAAAACACTGTTTTGGCAGAAAATACGCCTCAAACGGAAAGCACACTTCAATCGCTGGAAGATGATGTGGAGACTATTGAACAAAATGCTGATGCCGAGGAAAAATGTCTCGATGAGGCAAAGGAAAAATTAGAAAATGATACCATCACCAAAGAAACCGCAACGGAAATACTAAATGATGGTACTGAAATAATGGATCAATCTCAGGAACTAAAAGAAAAGGTTGATGAAAATTACGAAACTGTCATATCTGAAACTGAGGAAGCAAAAAAAGATTTTAACGAAGCAGCTGAAAATTATGATTTAAAAGAAGATGCTCAGGCAGTCGAAGCAGCTGAAACTGATGAGGAAAAAATAGACAAACTTGATGAAACTGCTAAAGACGCCGATTCAAAGCATGAAGAATTTAATGCTTCATATGGTAAGGATTCTAAGGACTACAATGATGTTTGTGCTGAAATAACTGAGTGGAGCGAAACTGTAGCTCAGTTCCAGGCAGAGTACGATAGCGCTCTTAAGGATTATCAGGAGCTTAATTCAAAATATGAAGAGTTGGCAGCATACCTGGAAAACTACGACATAGAGTCTTCAAAATATAACTCTGACATAGCTGAATTGGAAGCAGAAATCAACTCTATAAATCTGGTATTAAATGAACTTTCCAGCAAAATAACAGGCCAGGGCGAGGATTATGTTAAAGCTATCGCTTCATTAAATGATGTAATGACTGATTTACATAAGGCAGAAGCCGCTTTAGAAGATGCCGCAGCAGCACTCACAAATCTTACGCAAGACAAAGATGAGTACAACTACGGTACAGATATCAGTTTTTACGAAACTCAATTAGATAATTATAATAAAGTAACTGAGCTTGTTAACCAGCGTAGTGAGGAATTAAAAAAATCTAATGAGCAGTATCAAGTATTAAAGGATCAGTTTACAACACAAAATCAGACCATAGCAGAAAAGAAACAGCAGCTTACCAAGTTACAGGAGCAGTACAACAAATGGCGTGAAGAAAATCCATATGAAGAAAAGAAATCTGAATATGATAAAACAGGTGAACTAATAACTGATGCAACCACAAATAAGGATAATAAGGAGCGTAGCCTTACATTTAAAAAGAATTACCTGACATATCTTGAAAATATAAAAAACGGATTTGATGCAAATATTAGCAAAGAAGCTGATAATTACGCAGCCATTCGCGATGCTATCACCAGATACATTGAAGCTCTTAATGATAATATTCTAGCTAATTCTTTAAAGGCCCGTGCTGACGAGAGTTTCGCTAAGACAAGTGCTGATTACCAGGAATTAAAAGGCATCGTCAGGGACTACAAATCAACACAAAATAAAAGTGAACTTGAAGAAATATTCAAAAATCTTAATGATGCTTCAAGTGAACTGGAAAAAGCAGCACAAAATGAAGGAACATATGAAACTCAGATAAGAGAGTCTATCCAACAGAACATTCTTACTCCTTTCAAGGCTGATGAGATAGATATGGTATCTGATTCAGTTTACACTGAAGCAAAAAAGCAGAATCAGGATGTTCACAATAATTATAATCAGCTGCTAAAGAAAGTTGATGAAATAGTGCAAGACGCTGATCCAATCATCGACCTTAACAATAATGGTACAATCGATGAAGATGAAAGCATTTTGCTAAATGAAATGGTTAATTATGTGAATAATATAGTTACTAATTCAGATAATGATTTAAATAAAGTTGCTAATTCATTTAATGCTATAAGTGGCATCTATACTGCATACAATGAGGATGTTGTAGAAATTGACAATGAAGCTGAATATCCAGAATGGATGGTTGAGGGCGCAACAAAAATCGTTGTACATTTTGTAGGTAAAATAAAGGGCAATTTGGAAAAACTTGCATTAGCAGAAGAACTGGAAGAATATCTGGACAATATATATGCTATATCAGGTACTTTCACTACAACAGTCACAGATAAAGCAGGCTCTACACAGACTTCAATTCAGCCAATAGATGTTATGGGCGAAGAGTTTAAAAGATACTTTCTCCCGAATAATGCTTAAATAACGACATAGCATTAACTATTATCTTTATCCCAGAATGAGTGAGACCCCAGCAAAATGCTGGGGTCTTTTTGAAGCCATTATGAAATTTTAACTAGCAAAGTTTCATGCGAATTTCCTTAGTAATTATGTCTGTATAGCTAAAAGATAATAACTGAGATGGACATGTCTCGGTATCATCAACTAATATAGTAAAAACACTCGGGTAAGCTTCTTGAATGACACCTTGCTGAATGTCTACCTTGTTACGTCCTTTGTCTAACTGAATCACAACTCTACTGCCGCACTGCGATCTAACCGATTCGCGCACCTTGTCAAAGTCCTCGCGTTCCATGATGTCTCCCCCTTTTCTAGCAATAAACGATTACAATAAATGCATCTTATTCTTGCTTTAAAGATTATAGCATTTTTTGTTAAATTTGTCAAAAATCAGCCGGAATTTTTTGAATATTTATCCCAAAATTATTTTTGTCAATCCTCTAAAACATTACTGTTTATAACTAATTTTTCCTTAATTAAATTTAAAATAAATGTTACAAATTATAACACCTTTTTATGGTTTGAATAATTATCTAAGGTTATTTATAATAAAATGTATCTAAACTATCGGAGGTATATATGCTCAGATCTTTACTTGCACTTATATTTGTAACTATATTTTTAATTCTCAGTATTCCAATTTGGGGATTTCTTTCAATTTTAGGCCTATTCAACAAAAAGGCAAAGGATGTCATAGGCTATAAATGTGTAGCTTGGGCATTTGGTGTCGTAGCTTTCCTTGGTGGCGCTAAATACGAGGTGAAGGGTCTTGAAAACATTCCAAAGGATCAGGCAGTGTTATACATTGGTAACCACCAGAGCTTTTTCGATGTAATTCTTGGCTACCATCTTTGCCCACCTGTTACTGGTTTCCTTTCAAAGAAGACCTTCGAAAAGGTGCCACTTCTTAACGTTTGGATGAAGCTCAATTACTGTATTTTCCTTACACGAACAGACCCTAGACAGGATTTAAAGCTAATCCTCAAAGCTCAGGATTACATCAAAAGCGGCATATCAATGTTTGTATTCCCTGAAGGCACACGTTCTAAAACCGGGGAAATGGCTCCATTCCACGAGGCATCAATGAAGATTGCAACTAAAACAGGAGCCCCTATCATCCCAGTTGCCTTCACCAACACCAGAGAGATATTTGAAACACATCTTCCTAGAATGAAGAAGACAAAAGTAATCGTCACCTACATGCCACCTGTTTATCCAGACCAGCTTGAAGGTGAAAACAAAAAGAAAGTTGGAGCCTATATCCAAAGCTTAATTCAAAAACAATTAGATGAAGATGCCAAGCTCATATAAAAATAACCTTCCCGAATCATTCCGGGAAGGTTTATTTTTTAATAATCATATTTTTCAAAGGTATATCCTTTTTCCTCGATATTTTCGAGAGCCAAATCCAATGGCAGCGGTTTTCCAAAATAATACCCCTGAGCCTTTTCGCATTCAATCCATTGCAAGAAATCATAGTGTTCTTTACTTTCTACACCTTCGCAAAGTGGATGAACACCTAAGTCTTTTGCACCTCTTATGATATAGTTCATCAGGGTCCTTGTTTTAACATTTTCATAGCTCTTAAGGAAGATAAGGTCAAGCTTTAAAACATCAAATTCATATTCCGCAATTGTATTAAGAGAAGAATAGCCACTTCCAAAATCATCTACCCAAATCTCGTAGCCTGCATTTCGGATTTTTGACACCTCTTCTTTAATTAAACCGGTGTTGTCATTGAAAGCACTCTCTGTAATCTCCACTTCAATCATATGAATAGGTACATCATATATTTCGCAGAAATCTGACAATAGCTTCAACACACTACAAACATCAAAGTCCAGTCGCGAAATATTTACCGATACTGGTACAACAGGAGCACCTGAATCTACCAGCATTCTATAGTCCTGGCACACCTTTTTTACCATGAATTCATCGACTAAATGAATCAGATGGAAATGCTCAAGAGTCTCAATGAAATCTAAAGGCGACAACATTCCAACTGTAGGATCCACCCATCTTACAAGGGCCTCCATGCCGCAAACTTCACCGGTTCTCACGCGGATAATCGGCTGATAATAGACCTTTATATAATCGCAGGCAATAGCTTCATCAATATGATCTACTACATATTGTTGCCTTCTGAGCTTATCTCGCAGCAAGTCATCATATATACAATAATTCAAATCATAGCGATTCTTAATATTATTGCATGCCAATCTCGCGTGGTCACATGCCAAGCCCACCTCTGCGCTCTGACCATCCATGAAATATATACCGGCTTTTATTCTTACTTTCTTGTTTACATCGTCAGCAAGGACCATTCTCCTGTAAACTTCTTCTACACCTTCGATTACTTCTTCCTTGCTTGATATAATGTGTACCACGAAATGGTCGTCAGAAAATCTTGATACCGTTCCATTTTGGAAAACCTCTTGAATATTCCTTGCCAATTCACAGAGCAATTCGTCTCCCAATCTAAAACCATGACGCTCATTATATAATTTAAAATTTGGTATATCAAAATGTATGAATGCGCTGTTTTCTCTTGTGGTGTCCGGAAGTGATAAAAGGTTCTGAACCTTGTGATAGAAAAAAGCCATGTTAATGAGACCTGTCAACTTGTCTACATCATGATCAGAAGCCAATACCTCTGCCTCTGCATAGGAATTCCTTGATGTATTCAAATACTCATTTTTATTTACATCCACAATAAATACATAGAAAAAGCTTTTTCCATCGACCCAATGGAGCAAATGTCCAAAGTCTTCTATATATCTAACTACCCCGTTTTTGGTGATGATTCTGTAGCGTACATAATCATGCCGTTTCTCTCCCAGTATGGTCTGAGCCTGAATCTGATTTTCGATTTTGTATAAATCGTCAGGGTGTACCATGCCTTTAAAGGTCCCACCTACAAACTCGTTGAATTCCTCAAAGGTCTCACATTCAAATAATGCGATGACATTATAATCCGCAAACAGAAGCTGCTCTTCTCCTTCTGCTTCATATATGAAGAAACCTCCTGGCAGTCCGGTTGGAACCTTACCTACTGAAGTTGAAATATATTCCTCTTTAGCCATGAAAAACCCTCCAGGTTAACACACAGGATAAAAAAACAGACATATAGTCATACTGTATTTTACACCATTATCAGACATTAATCGGTTAATTCACAGTTTTTTCTCTAAGTTAACAAAATATTCTTTTGTTATCTAATTATATCCATATTTAATCCATGAAGAATTCGAGTTATTTTCAGAATTATTATTGTAATACACACTTTTTTTATAATTTTATGTTATATTACATACTAGTCCATCGCAAGGTGGTTATTTGAAAGGAGTTTGTATTTATGAAATTGTCCAAAAAAGTAACAAGCTTTTTGCTTGCCCTAACACTCATTGTTACTGCATTTACCTTTAGCCCTTCTATATCAGCAAAGGCTGACAGCGGTGTTGCAATAGGCAGCGCAGTCATCCAGGGTACAGATGTAGTCGTCGCAACTGCTGGCAATGTAGTTTCTGATGATGGCGTATATCACCTTATAGCTTCAGACGTAAATCAGGTAGCACCAGCTGGAATAGATGTTTCTCAGCAGCCTGTTTCTGCAGGAGCCACATTCACAGTTCCACTTGGTAAAGGAACAGATAGATCTATGCTTTTCAAAAAATTCACTGTCTGCGTTATGTCAGGTGGTACATTAAAACCAGTTTCAAACAGTATGTTCATTACCAATCCTGAAGCAAGTGCAACCTTTAGACCTGCCAGAATGGATTTTGGAAAAAAAGGTATCCTACCAGCCCTTGAAAAACAAATTGCAGACATGAATCGTCCTGCAGATTTAGGTGCAAAACAGGTTAACCTTAACATTCCTTTATCTGTTATCGGAGATCCTGGTAGACTTGCAGGATATGATTACTCAGTTCAGAAATATAACAACCTTGGTATACAGGTTAATGTTATTATCCTTGTTGACGCTCAGGGACCACAACAGTACATCAGCCCATATTCATATGATGGCTTGGGTGCTCACAATTACTATGGATTAAACGCTTCTACAACTGAGGGTGTAAATGCCCTTGCATCTGCCGCTTCATTTTTAGGTAGCCACTACGCAGGTGGTGCATACGGACAGGTTGACAACTTTATTATTGGAAACGAAGTAAACGCTTGGTGGCTTTGGAATTATATGCACTGCCCATCAAATGATGTATTCATGCAGGAATACACCAATGCTTTCAGACTTTTCTATAACGGAATCAAATCTGAAAATGCAAACGCAAATGTATACTGCTGCATCGACCACCAGTGGGCTCGTTCAGAAGCTTCTTACTATATCTCTGGAAAAGAATTTGTGACAAAATTCAACAGCATTGTTAAGAGCCAGGGTAACATTGACTGGAGACTTGCAGTGCACCCATACAATGCACCACTTTATGCTCCTATCGCATGGGAGACAGGAAAGAATGTTTCTCACAGCCAGAACACACCTTATGTCACAATGGCAAATATAGATGTGCTTACAGATTTCATGTGTACACCTGATATGCTTTCACCTACAGGCGCTGTTCGTACAGTTAAATGCTCTGAGGTAGGCTACACAAGCCATGACGGAGAAGCTTTACAGGCAGCATCCCTTGTTTATGCTTATCTTGTTGCAGAAAACAACAGTTTCATTGATGGTGTTGTTATTTCAAGAGAAATGGACCACGTAGGAGACATTGCTCAAGGTATGATGTCAGGACTTACAAATGTGGATTCCTCACCAAAGATGGGTTACGAATTCTACAAAAACGCAGCTGATCCAAATGTCATTGCACAAGCCAGCGCCATTGCAGGCATTGATTTAACATCATTAATTACACCTAGATAATAATTATAATAAAAGGCGGCTATTTAGCCGCCTTAATTTCTGCCTCAATCCACTGAACTACTTCATCAAGGCCCTCGCCTGTTTTGGCGCTGATGAAAAATATTTTAGCATTTGGATTGAGCTTTAATATACGTTCTGTTACTTTTTCTTTACTGAAATCAAAATAGTCTAGTGTATCTATTTTGTTAATTAATACCACATCACTTATTTCAAACATAAGAGGATATTTAAGAGGTTTGTCATCCCCTTCTGGAACTGATAATAGCATCAGGTTTTTATTGGCTCCCACGTCGAATTCTGCAGGGCACACAAGATTGCCGATGTTCTCTAAAATCAGCAAATCAAAATCCTTGGTATCGTATTCCATAAGAGCACGGCTTGTCATATCAGCATCAATATGACACAGCCCCATATTATGAATCTGAATTGACTTCACTCCAGTTGCGTCTGCTACCCTTTGGGCATCGATGCTGGTTTCAATATCCACATCCATTTCACCAATTTTATATCTGTCCTTCATCCTGTTGATGATTGCAGAAAGTGTGGTGGTCTTACCTGAACCAGGGCCTGACATTACATTCAAAAAGAATGTCCCCTGCTTCTTCATCTGCTTACGAATGGCTTCGGCTGCTGCATCATTTTCAGCAAATACGCTTTCGCCTATCTCAATTACTTTTACTTCACTCATATTTATCTATACTCCTTTTGCTACATTATAAATAAAAAAAGCCGACGCGTAAATGCGTCGGCGTTATGATCGGGGAGTGCGACCAAAGTTGCCCTTGGTCGCTGAGTTATGAAAAATTTGGTATTAGCTTTTCGCTAGTACGATTGTAAATATATCACGTCGAAAACGTTTCCGCAAGAACTTTTTCACATTTTTTTCACATTTTTTATTTTTTTAATCAATTTTTAATTTTTGTGTCAAAGTACCGCCACACCTGAGGTCTAACCGTCCATAATCTTTTTTATAACTCAGATTTTTGTGCAAACACACAAAACATTTTATCCGGAATGTAAAACTCATCATGCTCTATAAAAATTCTACTTCCAAATTCTGAATCTGTACTTACATTTTCAAATCCGATTTGCTCTAAGATTTCCTTATCCCATTCCGGTCTGTTAAGAGTACTTATTGTAAGCATATGATAAATATTATGACACTCATCCTTTAGGGCATCATCAATTTTACTGTGAGCAAGATTTTCCGGACTTTTTAGATTGTGAGCACCCTTAGCATATTCCGCATCAAAATTAATAAGTACCCCGCCCTGCTTTAGAACTCTTCGCCACTCACCGTAGGCCTCTATCGGATGCGGAAGGGTCCAGGTGAGATTTCTGCTGATTACCACATCAAAAAATCCATCTGGGAAATGTAGGTTCTCAGCATCCCCCTGCTCCACCTTTACTTTGTTACTATCCAGACCATATAGACTGATCATCTCACCTGCTTTGACAATCATTTCAGGTGTAAGATCAATACCTGTAATCCTATGTCCTTCTTTACCAAGTACTACTTCAAAAAATCCTGTTCCACAACCAACATCTAATATATTAAGAGACTTTCCCTCAGGAAGCATCTGCTTTATTTCTTCAAGCCATCTACTTGCCTTAACGCTTTCTATCTCATCATGTCTTAGTTCAAAAAATCCTTCTGCTCTTTTGGTCCAGTAGCTTTCCACCCTGTCTTTAATGTCTGCTGCTTCATCCTCAAAAGCAATATAGTGTAACTCACCCATAAATATCCTTATCTACCTCTTACAAGAGGGGCAATTAATTTGTATCTTTTATAAATTTAACCATAAACATTGGTGTGGATTTATAGTTAATCTTTTCCTTGTCAGAATAAAGGACTGCGCCTACATCTGTCATAGTCTCTACTCGCCCTGCATTTAAGCTGATTAAATAATCCTCATCCCACTTAGGACGAAATCTTTTTGTTGATGGCATCTCATAGGCTATGGTCTCCATCTGGTCGAAATTCTCGCCTATGTTATAGTCACCCACATCTGCTGCTGCAACATTCAATCTATCCTGTTCATATTCAGCCTGCTTTTTTTCGTCCACAAGATATGCGTACCAGTTGGCGTCAAAAGTTAAGAGCTCTCCATCCTTTTTCAGCACTCGAATCCATTCCTTATATGCATCTTCCGGAGATGGCAAATTCCACATCAAGTTTCTAGAGAATACTACATCAAATGACTCATCGTCAAATGGAAGCTTCATGGCATTGCCCTGGATGAACTTTATTTTATCAGCAAGTGCTCCTGCATTTTCTTTAGCCTCAGCTAACATAGTTTCTGCAAAATCTATTGCTGTCACTGAAAAGCCTTGCTCTGCTAAAATGATAGAAATAAAACCTGGTCCAGCGCCAACATCAAGAACCTTGATAGATGCTCTATCCCTGCCGGTGAAATGGTTCATTATCTGTGCCGATAAAAAGGACGTCCAATTATTTCTTTGGACGCCCGCCAACTCTTCTTTATTTACTTCTGAATACCCTTCAGCTCTGCCGCGCCAGTATTCTTTATTTTTCTGTTCTAAATTTTCATTCATGTTTGTAATAATACTTTATTTAGCTGCCATGTGCCACAGCTGCTTTCCTCGAAGGCTCCTTGTACAATGGATTAAATGTTTGGTGTAATCATTTTGTGGATTATTAATTACCTCTTTCGCATTTCCATACTCCCTGATTATACCATCCTTCAGCACCAGCACATTGTCACATATGGACTCCACTATATCGATATCATGTGTTACAAATATCACAGAGGTTCCCATATCATATAGCTTTATCAGCTCCATAATAACCTGATTTCTAGATATATTATCAAGAGCACTTGTTGCCTCATCTGATAATAGTATTTCCGGTTTCATAATCATTGTCAGAGCCACCGAAACTCTTTGATTCATTCCACCTGACAGTTCAAATGGATAGCTCTTCCACACCTTTTCAGGATCTCTGAAGTTCAGATTGTCAAAAAGCTCTAAAGCCTTTTCTTTTGCTTCTGATTTGTTAATCTTGCTATGGGCCTTCAGACTCTCTAGCATTTGATCCCCTATTGTGCGGATGGGACAAAGAGCTGCGCCAGGGTCCTGAAAAATCATTCCGATTTTGCTGCCTCGGATAGCTCTCATTTTAGATTCCTTAAGAGCCAAAAGATTTGTATCTCTATAGCAGATTTCACCTTTTGAGACATATCCTGAAGAATTTAAAAGTCCCATGGCAGATTTTATTATTGTGCTTTTCCCGCTACCGGATTCCCCTACCAGTCCAAGGATTTCACCTTCGTGTAAATCAAAAGTGATATCCCTGGCAACTGGTTTGGAGCCATATGTAATTTCTACATCTTTAAATGAAAGAATAGGAGTCATAAAAAATTATTCTATATCTAAATCCGCTGTAATCTCATAATAGTCACAAGGCCATGCCTTAAGACCGGTTAAGTTTGATTTGCTAATCATGCTCATTCTAAGGAATGAACAGAATATAAATGCATTATCATCAAGAATTTCCTGCTGCATCTCAACTGCAATATCGCCGCGTTTTTTTACATCATAGGTAGCATTCATTTCATCTGCAAGAGTCTGAATATTATCACTATGATATCCACCGCGGTTCTTTGACGAAGTATCCAGGCAATGTGTTGTAAAGAAGTACATTGGGTCGCCAATTCCGCAGGTTACAAATGCTGCTGCATATACATCCCAGCCATCCTTTTCAGCTACGATTGTTCCGTGGTCAGCTGTGACATTCAACTGAACATCAATACCAATATCCTTAAGTGTTGCCTGAGCACTCTCTGCAAGAAGTGGTAGCTCCTGTCGGCTAGGATAGCTTATCCATCTGATGGTAAGTGTCTGTCCATCCTTTTCACGAATGCCATCCCCATCACTATCAACCCATCCTGCATCCTCAAGGACTTTTTTTGCACCTTCAGGATCATAGCTTTCAGATTTTACATTCTGACCACCAAAACTAAATGTCTCTGGGAATGCACCCTTTCCTACATAACCATATCCATTTAATAACGTATTTACGAATCCCTCTTTGTCAATTCCCATCGCAATGGCCTTACGAACTGCGTCATCCTTGATTACAGGTGAGTTATAGTTCATCTGACAATAGAAGGCACGGCTGGTAGCTGTTGATGTAAACACGAAATCATCGTTTTCAAAAAGTGGATAGCTGGCATATGCCATACCGTAGGCTGCATCAATATCACCATTTTGAAGGGCAAGCGCCAGTGTGTCGCCATCGCTAATAGTGATAACCTTTACCTCATCAAGCTTTACATCACCATTCCAATAATTCTCATTTTTCACAAGATTTACATGGTCATCAGTCACAACCTCAGTAGCGACAAACGGACCTGTTCCAACTACTACGCCGTTTTCCTCTGAAGATTCCTCGTCGATAATACATCCATATGGATCACAGAGATAGTTGATTAAAGTAGGCTTTGTTGAATTTGTTGTGATGGTAAGCACATTGCCGTCCGCCTCCATTGAAGCGATATCAAGGTCTCCTGCAGCCCTTTCATGAACCTCTACCAGATGCTCGAAGCAATCCTTTACAGCCTGCGCATCACAAGTCTTTCCGTTTGAAAATGTAACACCATCCTTGATTGTGATTTTCCAGGTGTTATCGTCTATGTTTTCATAGCTTTCTGCTACCCATGGTTCAAGCTCCATGTTTTCGGAAAATTTAAACAGAGTCTCGCCTACACCATAGCGGACGCATGGCCATCCACAGTATGTATCATGTGGATTGATGTTGGCCTCTTCATTCTCAGCATTAAATGTAGTGTCGCCAAATATAAGGACCTTTTTGCCTGTGTCAGCATTTTCATCTTTTTTAGATTCTTCATTTGCTACGCCGCATCCAGTCATCACTGACATGCCCATCAATGTGGCAAGAACCAGGGCCGTCATTTTCTTTGTAATATTCATATATAGTCTCCTCTAATCTATTAATTAATCAACCATTTTAGGGTCGATATAATCTCTGATTGTATCCCCTAAAAGGTTAAAAACTACCACTGAAATGAAAATAGCAATTCCAGGTGAGAGTACTACCCATGGATAAGTTTGCAGCATGCTTCGACCATTGCTCATCATGCTGCCCCACTCTGCTATTGGAGGCTGTGCTCCAAGTCCTAAAAATGAAAGTCCTGCAAGCTCCATCATCATAGTTCCTATATCAAGCATAGCCGTTACAAGGATTGGTCCTGCGATGTTCGGAATGATGTGTTTAAAAATGATATACACAGAACTTCCACCAGTCACCTGTGCAGCCTGTACAAAATCCGTGCCCTTGATAGATAGGGTGCTACTTCTGGCCACTCTTGAGTACTTTGGCCAGCTAATAACAGCCAGTGCCAGCACTGCATTTAAAATTCCACCACCAAGTATTGCCGCAACTGCCAGGGCAAATACCAAACCTGGAAATGCCAGGCATAAATCGGAAATTCTCATCATTATAGAATCAATAAGCCCTCCAAAATAGCCGCATATTGTTCCTATAAGTGTGCCGATTCCGGCAATGATTCCTACCAGGGCCAGTGTCGATAGGATACTTGCTCTGGAGCCCATTATCACTCTGGAAAACATATCTCTTCCATATGCATCTGTTCCCATAATGTGGGATAAACCAGGAGCACTGTAAGCCAAATTCAGATCCTGCTGATAAGGATCAAATGGACAAAGCTTATCAGCAAAAATAGCACTTAGCACCAGCATCAAAGCTAATATCGTAAATACGATAATTCTGATTTTAATATTTCTATTTACATTTCTACCCATCTATCGCTCCTCCAATCTGATTCTTGGATCAAGCAATCTGTAGGATAAATCTGTAACTAAATTTACAGAGATGTAAATGATCGCCATCCACATAACGTAAGCTTGGATGATAGGGTAATCACGCATATTTATAGCATCCACCGCAAGCTTGCCTACGCCATCCCACATAAATATGGATTCTACAATGGCAGTTCCTCCAAGCAGGCTTCCTATAGAAAGAGCAAGTAAAGTAATAATGGTCACAAGTGACGCTCTCATTACACTAAACCACAGCGTGGCTGAAAATCTTACTCCCCTGGCCTTTGCCCCTATTATGTAATCTTTGGATAGCTCATCCAAAACTGTTGCTCTCACCTGCCTTAAATATTTGGCGCTCATAGCGATGGCCAGCGTGATAGCAGGCATTGCTACAGTAGAAAGACTTGCGTCCTTTGATATGATTGGAAATAGCTTCAGCTTTATTCCAAGGACATACATCAGCAACAGTGAAACAAAAAAGTTTGGCATGCTGTTTCCTAAAAAACTAAAAAAACGAATAAAATAATCTAAAAACTTATTCTGATTTATAGCTGCCACTACTCCCAATGGAATAGATATAATTACCGTCAGAAATATTGAAACCACAGTAAGAAATAGTGTAGCTGGGAGTTTTTCGATGAAAGTGTCAAATACATTTTTACCTGACACATAACTCTCACCCATATCTCCATGTAAAAGCTTTGTCAGCCAGATGCCATATTGTACTAAAAATGGCTTATCAAGACCCAACTGCGCTTTTGCTGCATTCAGCTGTGCTTCAGATACTACCTGACCCGTATTCAGCATCTTTTGTTCTACCACGTCGGAGCCAGCAATTCTCATCATTGCAAAACTTAAAAATGTTATGGCAAACAATATTGGTATTAATTGCAGAAGCCTCTTAATTACAAATTTCAATCTATATTGTCCTCTTATTTTAACATTTCAGGAAACCATATTATACCATATGAGTTTCGCATGTATTATATTTTGTTTATTCAAAAAGTAAAAGCATGTATTCCATTTTGGAATACATGCCCTAATTTTAGAAATCTATTATTTTATTTGCGATTCTCATTGTAGAATTTCTGTGGGATACAATTAAAAGGGTCTTAGAAGCCCCTTCCTCCTTAAGCGCCTTTAATATCATAGCCTCATTTAGCGCATCTAATGAGCTGGTAGGTTCATCTAAAAACATAATTGGAGCATCATGCAAAAAAGCTCTTGCTATTCCAATCCTTTGCTTTTCACCACCTGATAATGTGCTTCCCATCTCACCTACCATGGTGTCATATCCTTTTGGCAGGCTCATAATAAAATTATGTATATTTGCCTTTTTGGCAGCCTCCTGAATTTCATCCAATGAGGCATCTGGCCTTCCATAGGCTATATTTTTAGCTATTGTATCATGGCAAATCCAGGTTTCCTGTGTGACATAAGACTGATTAGCTCGAAGTGAACTTGTATTAACTGATTTAATATCCACTCCCTTTACATTTTTATCGGCTAAAACTATTTTGCCCTGGTCAACATCCCAAAATCTCATTAAAAGACGAATAAATGTAGACTTACCACAGCCACTAGGCCCATGAATTCCTATCACTTTTCCCCTTGGAATGGACACGTCCATGTTTGTTAAAACCTTCTTGTCATCATACCCAAAGGATATTTTGCTGGCTTGTATCAAAGTAGTACTTGTATCACTGATAACATAATCAACACCATCTGTTTTTTCAGGCACTCTAGGTTCCTCATCCAAAAGACTAAGCACACGCTTTCCACATGCCAATGTCTGATTAAGATTATTTGACAATGATGACAGTGCAATCACAGGACCAAAAGAACTCATTGTTGCTATTACAGCAGTCAATGCCTGTTCTAACTGTTCTAAATCCGCCCCACCACCTTTTAAATCAAAAACCATTACAATCAAAACTAAAATGGAACAGCCCTGAACCACAAGCTGCGTCAAAGTACGCTGATTTTTCTCGTAAGTCTTAAGCTCCTCTCCCGATACCTCCAATGACTCCGCCCATTCGTCCAACTCTTTTGCAACCGCTTTACTATTATGATATTGAAGTGTATCAAGTAAGCCGTAGATAGAACTCAATAAAAAGCTATTTAGCTCTCCAAAATCATTCCTGTAATCCTGACCTGAATCAAAACTGTTCTTCTCATTTGAAACAGGAATAACAGCCCCCACTAAAATATATCCTCCAAGAACTATAATTCCAGCCAGCCAGGATTGAACACCTATATACACTGTCATTACTACAGACACGACAACAGCAATAACAACAGGGGATACCGTGTGGGCAAAGAACACCTCCAGTAATTCGATGTCAGTGGTAATCATTGAAATAAGATTGCCCTTCTCTCTTCCTTCCAGTTTTGCAGGACAAAGCTCTCTTAATTTTCCAAATACCTTGTTTCTAATTAAAGCAAGAAGTCTAAATGCTATGTAATGATTGCAGTATTGCTCTGCATAATGAAAGATACCTCTTAGTATGGCTACAGCAATCAATAATTTTATAGGCAAACCAGTATTGCCCAAAAACGGGTTTTGATTTGTAGCCAACGCCTGTATAACGCCCTTTACACCAAGGATTGGTACAAATATGGCACACAAATTGCCAAGTGTTCCAAGTATGATTCCAAAAATCATAATCCTTAGCAAAGGTCTTACAAGCTCTAAAAGGCGCATCATTACATTAAAAGATGAATAACTTTTTTCTTCCTCCATTATCTACTCACCCCCTTGTATTCTTCGAGCGCCCTCTGAGCCTTAAACAGTTTTGCATATCCGTGATTGCGTGGTAACAATTCCCGATGTGTACCATGCTCTATTATTTTTCCATCTGCTAGAAGAATAATATCGTTGCAATCGACAACATTTGCCAGTCTATGGGAAATCAATATAATAGTCTTTCCTTTATCCTTTGACAGCTTTTTTATTACTGCCATCATAATTGCTTCCGACTCCATATCAATATTGCTAGTAGCCTCATCAAAAATATAGATAGGACTATTCTTTAGGAGAGCTCTTGCAAAAGCAAGACGTTGCCTTTGTCCACCTGAGAGATTACTTCCACCTTCATTTATTACTAAATCCAGGCCCCCTATATCTTTAAATTCCTCCCAAAGATTTACAATAGTCAGAGCGGAAATCAGTTTTTTATCCTCAAGCTTGTCACCCGCAAGTAACAGATTGTCTCTGACTGTTCCAGGGAAAATGTAACTATCGAGAGAAACTGTTGTAACCATTTCTAATAAAGACTCTTCAGAAATAAGACTTAGCTCAGTTCCATTTATCTTTATTGAGCCATTGTAGCCTTTCACCTGCATTCCAATCAGCTTTGCAATGGTACTCTTACCAGAACCTGACATTCCCACGATTGCCAGTATTTTTCCTGCAGGGACGTTAAAATACAGTTCACTTACTGTAGGATTATTATGATCATAACTATAGCTTACATTTGTAAAATTAATAGACATAGGTCCCTTTTGTAATACAGTTACACCTTGCCTTGGCTCACCTAAATCCAAAAAATCAAACATTTTATCCGCAGCCTTCATGCCATTCATTCCTATGTGAAAATAAGAGCCAAGCAACCTCATTGGAAGGAAAAATTCTGCCGACAAAATTAAAAACATAATTGCATCAACAAGTGTCATACGACCTGCTGTCATTTGTGATATAGTCAAAATAAATCCTATGGCAGTTCCTCCGTAGGCTATTATATCCATGACTAAAGTACTATTGAGCTGCATAGAAAGAACCTTCATAGTAACATTCCTAAACTGCTCTGACTCATTTTCCATTTCCTTTGCTGCAAAGCCATCTGCCTGATATATCTTTAGTGTTGTCATTCCTGATAGCTTTTCTAGGAATGTATCACCAAGCTTATAATAAATTTTAAAATACTTATCTAAAACCCGCTTTGCAACTACCATTACAATCATGATTACAACAGGAATTAATGGAACAGTTATCAACAGTCCCATTGCTACTTTGTGATTTTTTCCACTTAAAAAAATGAATAATGTGATTGGTGCTATTATCGCATATGCGAATTGACTGAGATATTTTCCAAAATAGACTTCAAGCTGCTCTACACCCTCTCCCATCATCTGTGTAATAGAAGCAGATGATGTATAACTACGATATGAGCTTCCCAGAGCCAACAGCTTGTTATAGATTTTATTCCTCATGATACGTTTTATATCTACGCTGGCTTTAAAGGATGCCATCACATAGAGTCTGTCAAAAACGAGCCTGAGAATTATGCAGACTACTGCTATAAATAGAGAGAGTATTAGACCTTTGTTTGTTATATCATGCTGATATACCCCAGCTATTATTGTAGACACATACACTGCAAACCCTATCTGAGCCAGTAGTCCCAACCATTGCCAAAGCACTGCAAACAAGACATATCTTAGACTGTCTTGTGCCATTTTAATTAGCCTGAAATTAATCATGTCTTTTCCTCACAATCAGATTTCACTGTCCATTTGATTATAATACATAATTGTGAATTATTATTAGCAAAAAAAGCTAGCCATTTTCATGACTAGCCTTCTAAATTTAAATATCGATAACTTATTGTAAGTAACTTAGTAAAAATCCTTACAAACTTTTACTCTGCTTCTACCGTCTCTTCGATCTCAGATTCTACCTGTTCTGTCTCCTCAACAGCTTCTGTAGCCTCTTCTGACTCTGTCTCTGTCTTTAAAGCAGTTCCTTCGAAAACATAAGTTGCCTTATATTTAATTTCATCTCCAGATTTTACAACAGTTGTAACCTTTGCATCACCGTTCTCGTCAGCTCTAACATCAGCACTAATCTGGTAATCTGTCTCTTCTGTACCATACTCGTCTACTGACACTGGTGCATTATCCTCATAATGACCGTCAACATAGTTTGTCATCATCTTGTCATATGAGCTTTCACTATCAATTGGGTGATGGTAAACCATTTCTGGTTTCTCATAGTCAAATGTAACACCCTCAGAACCTATTACATTTCCACTTTCTGCTTCGAATACTGGGATGTCAGCATACTGCTCGCGCTCAATGATACTGTTAGCTTCTTCTACAGTAAAGATTACAACAGGAACAACTGCTACGATATCAGTGTACTGGATACCTTCAACATCACTTGTAAGGTTACGAACAAACTTTGGCTCATAGCCTTCACCATTTCTTAATACAAGGATGGCGCACTCCTTAACGCCGCCCTGGCCATTTGATACGTATACTCTGCCAAGTTCCTCAAAGTGTGGTTCCTCTACAACTGCTTCCTCTTTCTTCTCCTCTGAAGGATTCTCTGTCTCTGATGATGTCTCTTCCTCTGATGTTGCCTCTTCCTCAGCTACCTTTTCTGATGAGATTTTCTTTCCTGACTTTGGTGTAGCTGTATCCTTGATTACTACTGTCTCTTCCTTGTCAAATACAACTTCTGTAACTTCTTCTGAAACTGGTGTGTTTTCTGTTGTATTTTCTACTGTGTTTTCAGCTACATCTGTAGGAACAATAACATATGTCTCGTCACCAGAGTTTACTGTAGCTGCACCCTCATTTGTTACTGCATCAAATGCATTTGAAACTGTTGCAAAATCTGCTGTACCCATAAGATTTGAAGCTGCAAAAATGTCCACTGAAAGAAGCTGATTCTCATCAAAGAATGATACAACTGTAATTCCAGCTTCCTCGCATTTATCAATAGTGGTAAGGTCGCGTCCCTCTGACATTCCCTTGTTGTAGTAATGTGAATAGTACATAGGAATATCCTTACCATACTTATCCTTTACATCTGAATATGCGCTTGCATATGCTGATGGATCAAAATCATTCCAACCCTTTCTTCCCTCAAAAATACCGCACATAATGAAATGAGTGTAAAGAAGCTCTTCGTCTGTTCCAAGAGCCGCTACCACATCATCATACTTTTCAGCGTAGAACTTTGGATCAAAGTGAGCCTTTACGATAGCAAGCTGGCTATCTGTAAGACGACCATAACTAACCTGTGAAGGTGTCTTTGCCTGTGTGAAATCTGCTGCAGCCAATGCCTTCATAGATACAGAGCCTGCTGCTCCTGTAACAACTGCGACTGCTAGTGCCAATGCCATAATCTGTTTCTTTTTCATGATTATTCTCCTCGTATAACTTAAAATTCTGGAGCATTTCCATGAGCACACCACAAGAAGTCAAAAAAAGCCATTAATCCCACAAATATCCTGGACCAATGGCTTTATTAATCAATTGCTATTTAAAACTAGTATTACTTCCAAAGTGAATCATAGATATTGCCAATTCGTTATTCATTATAACGAGACAAATCTTGATTTACAATGAAATTGTTATACAAAATAACACTAAAAATATAAACTATATTTTGTTGATATCGTATATGCATTTTGATGAATATACGACGCGATTATAATTATCGAGTTATTATACTCTTTAAAATGGGCAGCTGCGCAATTATTCAACCACTTTTATATAACTACTAACGCAGTACAATACCTGTCCATTATATTCTATTCGCGACCAACCATATTCTGAGTTGTAACCGGTGCGAACTGCACTTGTTCCTGCATATAAGGTTGCAACAACTGTAGAATCCGCATCTGTAACACTTGGCTTTGAACGAAGATTCACCCTTTCCTTGGCAGTAATTACCTCATTACAATCTGTAAATTTGGTCTTAAAGCCTGGTGCTGCCTGAGGAGTTGCCTCTGCCGCTTCCTGCGTATCGGTCGCAGGAGCTGGCGCTGGTTCAGGACTTGCAGGCTGAGGTGCTGTCTCTGGCGCCTTGGCAGATAAATCAGTTGTTAGATAACTTGAAACAGCATAATATGTGGCACCATCATACACTACTCTCGACCATCCGCTATTACTGATACCAGTACGTGTAGCTGTCTGACCATTTGTCAATGTCACCTTAACTGTACTGTCGCTCCCCTGGCTTGGCTTGTCCCTGAGATTTGTTTTACTTTTAGCTGTGACAGTCTCGTTTGCATCAGTAAACTTCATCAAAGCCTCCACATCTGCTTGGGCTGTTTCTCGCTCAGAGGTATCCTTGGCAGCCTCTGTTCCGTTATAGCCAAAATACGCTACATCTACATCCACCTTCTTAGGGATTCCTGCCACTGTTCCCTGATTAGTGTACTGCCACATAGCATACTTAAAGGATGTGGCTGGGCCTGTAGCCAGATTTGAAGTGTCCTGGTTATACCATGCCATCCAGATTTTATAATTCTTCTGAATTTCAGAAGTATTCCACTTTGTATCTCCATTAAGCTCATTTCTTGAAGCATAGAAAATAGGTGTGTAGCCTTTCTTATATACTTCATTTAAAAATGCAATAGCAATACTGCTTCTTTCATCTTTAGTCAATCCAAACTGGCGGCTTGAGTTGTTCTCAAAGCCCTCACAGTTGTATCCAACAGGATATGTAATAGGGTATTTAGCGATATAGTTTGCTACCCAGTCAGCCTCTTCAATGGCCTCCTCTTTTGTCACCGCAGTTGAAAAGAAATAGGCACCGATTTTAATACCGTTTTTCTCAGCCTCCTGCATATTGTATTTTGCATTAGAATCAGCCTTGATTTCGCCAGTACCTTTATCTCTATAGCCCACTCGCACCATGGCAAAATTGATGCCACTGCTTGCTGCCTGAGCCCAATCTATAGTGCCCTGAAATTTGGAAACATCTATTCCATAGGTGATAGAAGCATTCTCACCTACACTGCTGGCACTAACTACTTGGGCCACATCCACTGTAGCTCCCTTTTCAGCGCCAGTTGCAGCACCTGGATCTGCAGAAGCGACATCATCTGACGTGTCATCTGTCTCCTCGGCCTCAGCTTCCTCAGTGTCTTCAACCACCTCAATCACCACATCATCTTCAGCTTCAGTATCCTTAGATTCCTCAGCAATCTGATTTTTGGCTTCAAGCTCTTCTGCGGCTATTTGGGTCTCATCGTTACCAGCGTTATGCTTCACCACAAAAACCACTGTTCCTACAAGCACAACAACAGCGGCAATAGATGCCGCTGCAATAATAATTTGCTTTTTACGTCTGTTTCTTCGATTTCTTCTTTTTCTACCTGAATGACTCACATAATTATGGTTCAGGCTATCATATTCTCCACTCATTATTCATTATTGACCTTCTTTCATATATTGCGGAAAGTCTTATCTCACCACTTTTTTATAATACCACATCATACTCAAATGTGTGCAAAATGTGAAGAAATATTATTTATTCATAACGTAATGCATCAATCGGGTTCATTTTGGCAGCGTGCTTGGCTGGGGAGTAGCCGAAGAACACGCCAATTGCCATTGAGAACCCTACAGACATATAGATACTTGCAATAGAAACATGTGGATTGTATCCCATAAAATGTACTGCTACATTTCCAAGGATCAGTCCCAAAACGATACCGATGATTCCTCCTATCAGACAGATGATAATAGCCTCACTGATGAATTGAAGCATAATCATACTGTCAGGTGCGCCAAGAGCTTTTCTTGTGCCTATTTCTCTGGTACGTTCTGTTATGGAAACCGTCATAATATTCATTACTCCGATTCCGCCTACAATAAGTGCAATGGCTGCAATCATGGAAATTGCCATTGTCATCTGATTCATGGTCTTTGTATTTTCTTCTATCATTGACTGGTTACTATAAGCACCCACTACAAACTTATCTCCAAGGCTATTTGCCATGGCATCTGTAAGATAATTTTTGATTTCCTCCGAAAGCTCAGTTGCATTTTCACCTTCTGCTGCAACTACTGTGCATTCATATATTTCTTCGTTGTGAGTGAAATTCCAGGCTGCCTTTAGCGGCAGATAAACATTTGTGGTAATGTTTTTATTTCCACCTCTTCCGCTACCACTTTCTTCATAATGGTATATTCCCACTACTGTTACATTTAAGTATTGCTCCCAGACATTGATTTCTATTTCTTTGCCTAAAAGATTTTCTGGCGCAAATTCTTTTCCATATAGCTGCTCCACAAATTTATCAGAAATAATTGCCACATTATTTCCCTGCTGGTAATCGTAACTGTTAAAGCTGTTTCCATTTATCAGCTTTACCTTATTTGCTTTATAATATCCTGCACTTGTGCCAAGAACATTTACATTTGCAGTTTTACCATCTCTTATCACCTTGCCACCATCTACATTTGCTTCCACAGATATTCCACTTATTTTCTTTTCAAATTTCTGAGAAAGTCTATGGAGCACCTCTGGCTTCAACTGCATGTTTTGCATATCTGCATCAGATAGCTCTGCATTCCAGTCGATAGGGTTGACGTAGATAGATATATTTTGAACGCCAAAGCCTTCTAACTGTTTTTGCACATCTGCGGTCATGGAGTTACCCACAGTCATGATAGCAATTACCGCACATACACCAATGATGATTCCAAGCATCGTTAGAAAGGCACGCATCTTATTTGCTTTGATACTTATGATAGCAAGCTTACAATTTTCCTTTATCATCATGCCACGCCCTTTCCACCATTCGTTTTTTCAGAAACAATGTTTCCGTCACTGATAGTTATGATGCGTGGAGTCTCTGCTGCAAGCTCATTAGAGTGGGTGATTAGCACTATTGTCTTTCCCTGCTTTTCGTGAAGCTCATGAAATATATCCATCACCAAACGTCCCGTTTTAGAATCAAGGGCTCCTGTTGGC
Organism: Pseudobutyrivibrio sp. ACV-2; assembly: GCF_900107545.1. GTDB lineage: Bacteria > Bacillota > Clostridia > Lachnospirales > Lachnospiraceae > Pseudobutyrivibrio. Next base: position 147,255 of record NZ_FNQZ01000009.1, read on the forward strand.
TCATCTGCCAAAATAATATCTGGATTATTTGCCATGGCTCTTGCTATGGCCACACGCTGCTTTTGTCCTCCGGAAAGCTCATCAGGTGTGTGATGCATTCGCTCACCCATTCCCACCATTTCAAGAAGCTCTATAGCACGCTGTCTTCTTTTTTTCTCAGGCACCCCTGCATAAAGCATAGGCATTTCCACATTTGCAATAGCATCAGTTCTGGCTATTAGATTGTAGGTCTGAAATACAAACCCTATATGCTTATTACGTAAATACGATAATGATTTATTAGGTGCCTTTGAAATATCTACACCATCCAAAATATACTGACCAGCGGTCTGTCTGTCCAAAATTCCCAGTATGTTCATGAGAGTACTTTTACCGGAACCTGACTGTCCCACTATAGAAACAAACTCACCTTTTCTAATATCTAAATCTATTCCATGCAGTATTTCCAATTCATTTGGTGTTCCCACATAATAGCTTTTCTTTATGCCTCTAGCCTGTAACAAAATGTCATTACTCAAAATAGATACCTCCATCAGAGCCCATGTCGTCTAAAACTGCATCGGCGCTGCCATCTAATCCTGCTTCCACAATCACGTCCCCTTCTTTAAGAGAATCGTCCTTTATTTCTGTATAGAATTCGTCTGAAATTCCTGTAGTAACATTTACATTTTCTGTAGTACCATCTGCATTTTGAACTACTACATATTTGTTTCCATCAAAGTCTGTCTGAATGTCAGATGATGGTACAACAGTTGCATTCTTTGCCTCTGCAGTGATAAATGTCATTTTGGCTGTCATTCCAAGTCTAAGATTTTCATTGGTGTTATCTAATGTTACATCCACTCTGTAGGTAGCACGGCTTTTAGAAACTGATGCAGTTGTGGATGCGCCATCTGTAGTCTTTGAGCTGTTTTTTGTGGCGGTAGGTGATACAAATGAAACAGTGCCTTCTAGTATCTCATCCCCTGTGGCATCTGTCTTTATCTGCACCTTCTGGCCTACTGATACCTGTGGAATCTGTGCTTCATCAATATCTGCTGTAGCTTTTAAACTTGTAACATTATCAATAACCACTGCATCTGTTCCAGAATATGTCTGCCCCTTTACGATGTTTACATTAGTGACAGTTCCATCCTGGCTTGCGTAAACTACTGCTTTAGACAATTCCTCTTTTGACTTTGAAATCTCCTGCTTTGCAGATAGTGTGCTTGACTTTGCTGAAAGCTCGCTTGTCTTTGCAGATTGATATTGGTTGATAATGTTATTGTTGGCAGTGTTTTGAGTATTGTTTGCTGATGCTGTTGCAGAGTCCACTGCTCTTGCCGCTGTAGCTGCTCCATCCTTGGCAGTCTGTAAACTTTGCTCTGCAGACTGTCGTGAGCTTACTGCACTTTCGTAGGCTGTTTTCTTGCTTTCTCTATTTGCAATAGCATTAGACAAATCAGACTTGGCTTTTTCAAGCTCCGCCTTTTTGTTATTTAGGTTTTGTACCACTGCCTTGGCTTCTTCCGACTCTGAGTCCTGAACCTGTGCGCCAGCTGCTGCATCTACTTCCTTCTGCAAGCTATCTACTTTTGACTGTAGGGATGAAACTTCTGAACCAGCATTATCATAAGCTGATTTTGCTTCACTTTCTGCACGTCTGCTATTTTCAAGCTGTGTGTTGGCACTAGACTGATTTCTATCTGCAGCTGCTTTATCCTGCACTGCCTGATCTATTGATCTGTTTGCATCATTTACCTGAACGGCGCCACTTTGCTTTGCATCCTCTAAAGCCTTATCTGCATTCTGCTTAGCAATTGCATTTTGCTGATTTTGTAAATCAAGTGCCTGCTGCTGATATGAGAGAGTCTCCTGCATTGTTTTCATGTCAAGCTTGTAAAGTGGATCACCTTTTTTAACAACATCTCCTACCTTTACATACACTTCCTCAATAGGATAGCTGCCCGCAACTGTAGCAAACTGGCCACTCTCCTCTGCAGAAATGATTGTTCCTGTGGCAGATAAAGTTTTTTGAACATCCTGCTTTACTACAGATACTGTCGCCACTTCTTCCTCAGTTTCCTTGGCCTGAGCCATCATATAACGCACCCCAGACACTCCAGCAATTGCACTTATCAAAAGTGCTGCTGCAATCATAGCTGCAATAACTCTCTTATTAAATTTCTTTAAAAATCTTTCGTTTGACTCAGCTTCTTCATTGGCCAATTTTTCATCTATTTCATCATCAAAATACTCTTCTTCTTTTCCAAAAATATTTATCTTTTCAAGTACTTCTTTTAATTTCATTATTATTTCCTCCGTGAATTTCCCCTGCCACGATACCTATTATGCCAACCAACTCTTAAGAAACTCCTAAAGTAAATCTAAAGAAACCTTAAGAAACTTTATTTTCATATTTTGTGAAAATATTTGTGTTACTATACAGTCATAATAATGAACTGATAATGGCCAGATTGCCTTTCAAATAATAAAGAGGACATTTATGGGAAATCAAAAGATACTTGTCGTAGACGACAATGAAGAAATTAGAAATATTTTGCATATCCTTCTTGAAAGCGAGGGCTACTCCATTATAGAAGCTCCCGACGGGGATACTGCCCTGACACTTGTTGATGACAGCATAGATTTAATCATTCTTGATATTATGATGCCAGGCATCTCCGGTCTTGATGTGTGTAAAAAAATAAGAGAAAACTACCAAATGCCTATCCTTTTTCTTACCGCAAAGGGCACCGATTCCGACAAATCATTTGGACTTCTTATAGGTGCAGATGATTATCTTACAAAACCTTTTTCACATAGCGAGCTTACAGCCAGAGTTAAATCAATGCTTCGCCGCTACTACGTATATAAAGGAAAAGACACCGCTACAAATGATAGCTATTTCATCCATGATGTGTTTAAAGTAGCAAAAGACAGAAATGAAGTCTTTATGACATCTTCCACCGGCGAGGATACACCTATAGATCTATCAGAACTAGAATATCAGATTTTAAAGCTTTTAATCGAAAGCCCGGGACGAGTTTTTCCTGCTCAGCTCATTTACGAATCCATTTGGAACGAGCCATATTTTTACAGCTCAAACGCCACAATCATGGTTCATATCAGAAATCTTAGAACAAAAATCGAGGACGATCCTTCAAAGCCAACCCACCTGCTTACCGTATGGGGAAAGGGATATAAATTACAATGAAAAAAATCAAAGCATTCTTTTCCAAATCCTTATACCTGGAGCTTTGGCTTTGTATTATAGAAGCCCTCGTTCTAGGTGTTCTTTTATATACCTTAGCGGATAAACTAAATTCCAGGGTGGTGGATTCCACCTGGGTAAAGTCCAACTATGTACCCACCCGGACAGAGCAATATATTAACGAATTGCAAGCCTATATAAATGAAAATAATCTCTCATCCTCTGACCAGCTTGAGATATTTTATTGGTATAAAAGACACCCACTATTTTACTTTTACATAGAAAAAGACGGCAAAATCATCTACAACTACTATGCGGATTACACCGCTGATGACGCTGCCACAATAAAAGAATACGACAAAGAATTAGAAGAAAATTCCTATCTGGACTACCTCTATACATTTACCTATACCATATCTCTTGCAGATGGAGAATGCACCCTTAGAGGCTTTGAGGATTTTCAGTATGAACTGTATAACATCCTTCAAAACACCAGCTTTTTCCTTTGTGCCGCCCTGGTAATCTTTATAATCACCATTCGTGTTCGCAAGAAAATTCATTATATCAATGATGTCACTTCCGGCATAAATATATTGGAAGCCGGTGACCTGAATTACAACATTCCTGTAAAAGGGAATGATGAGATTACCCACGTGGCAGAAAGCTTAAATTCTATGCGCATTGCTTTATCACAGCAGATGGAAAATGAAAAGAAGGCTCTTCAGGCCAACAATAGTCTGGTCACCGCACTATCCCACGATTTACGCACACCACTGACCACACAAATGGGATACCTTGAAATCCTAAAGGAACACAGATACAAGTCATCAGAGGAAATGGATAAATATTTGAATACTGCCCTTGATACCTGCCATCAGATTAAGGAAATGTCTGATAGGCTATTTGAATATTTTCTGGCCTTTGATCCAAATCCAAAGAGGTCTGAAGATGCTTTGGAGGAACTTGGAGGTATGGACTTTTTCATGCAGATCATTTCCGAATTCACTCCTCCACTTACCGACCAGGGCTTCAAATTCGATTATAATATGCCATCTTCCGACTTCCTGATAAATGTAAACGTGGATGACATCTTAAGGATTTTCAATAACGTATTTACGAATATTGATAAGTACGCTGATGAAACCTATCCTGTCGAAATCGGTTTTGATGCTAATGATGATTATGCCCTTGTCTCATTTACGAATAAAATCCGTACTACCCCACGAAAAAATGAGAGTGCTAAAATTGGCCTTATAAGCATATCAAGTCTCATGAAACGACAAGGTGGTTCAAGCAAAACCTACATCACAGATGACACATTTACAGTTGAATTAATTTTTCCTGCCAAACCAACTCCATCCCTGTGATATTTATGTGATAAGTCCTCTGATAATATCTTCTCATAAACAGGCGGAGATAGGAGGCCAATTATGAAAAGGAAGGTATTATTTGTTTTAATTCTTACTATGTCATTCATTTCAGCCTGTGGAGCAAATCCTGTTGCTTCTCAGGCTGAATTTGATATTGAAGAAAATACCACTCATGAAACCAGTGCAGTTAACGGCATTGAAGTTGCAAGTGGACTATTTAAAATCACATTGCCTGAAGAGTGTCGGGATAGCTACGCCGCATCTGTAGATGCCAATTCAATTACAATTTACCACAAGCAGTCAAAATACGATGGCTATGGTGGAATGGCATTCACAATATCCGCATTTAATCCCCCTTCATCATTTGAAGGGAATGGCTATGAGAAGGTGGGCGAGCTCACAGATGCAGAGGGAAATCTATACACAATCACCCTTGGCTACCCTACAGAGATTCAATGTAACCCAGACGAAGACGTTCCTGCCAACTATAAGACACTGACTAATCTAGGCGAAAAATGCGTTGAAACTCTTGAAGGGATAAATGGTGCCACCTATACATACCAAGCTGGTACAAAGGGTGATGACTTATATGGTGAAATTATAGAAAAATATAAGACTGCTGCAAAAGAAGGCTGGAGCACCGCCAAATATGAAGAAAACAATATGAGTCCGGAATTTGCCAATATCGTAAATACGGATGGGATTGATGGCATAGGAATTGCATACTATGACATTACAAAAAATGGAGTTGATGAATGTTTTGTGGGTCCTATGAATAGTAGTTCAAATGGTGCAGCTTACGATATATACAAAATAGTTGATGGTACACCAACACTTATTGTATCAGGTGGTCCTGATGACAGTTTTTACGCTTGGAGTGCTCTATTAATAAATGAATATTCATCAGGTGAAGATGAATACGGAAAGTACATCTACATCATCAATGATACAACACCTGACTTAACTATGCAGTATGCCCTAAAACATGACGGCTATGAGAACAGTGCGAATCCTTGGTTCATATCCTATGATGAGGATGAAGGTTGGGAAAACATTTCAAAAGAGGATTACAACAAACGAGACTATGCTCCAGAACAATATGAAAAGCTAAATTTCATCCCTCTATCAAAAATCAAATAACCTACGCGACACTTTAAAAGGAGCATCACCTCACATGAGGCAATGCTCCTTTAGCTTTTATTTTCTGGTTACACCAGCACCATAGATTGTAGTCCAGTCATTCTTCATTGAAATTGGAACCCATCCATTTTCATCACATTTTTTATACATCTTCTCAGCTGCTGTAAGCTTTCCATTTTCTCTAACTGTATCGTCACAGCAGAGCATAAATGCCATGCTCTTATACTTGTTATGGCTTACCACATATTCAGCCATGCTGTAATCGCCTGAGCTGTTTCCAAATGAAAGAACGGGCTGCTGTCCGATTTCCTGTGCTATAACAGATACCTTATTCATTTTTAGATTCTTAATGATAAAGTCTCCACCTAAAACAAGTGAATCGTCTGCCTTCATCTGATATACAAGTCCATCTTCACCATTTTGACTACTTGCAACTATCGTCTCATCTGAACCTATAATCTGGCGAGCCGGTACAGGAAGTGCGCCATCTACTAGGCCTCTTAATATAAGTCTGTCTGTTCCTGAAACCACATACACTGTGAAATCATTTTTCTGCAGATAGTTAATAATCTGAATCATAGGCTGATAGAAAGCCTCCCCCTTTGTCATGCCGTTGTAGCCATTCATTGGGGTATTCTTAAAATTCTTGACATACTGTGTAAATTCATCGACGGTCATTCCTGAAAATGATGATGCTATTGCCTGGCCATGCTCATTGCTAAGCTCCTCTGGATAGGTGCCTGTCTCTGCAAACTGTAATACTTTTGCTGCAACTGCCTTTTCAAAATCTGTTGCCTTGTCCTTGTATGTAGGATCACCAAAAACTCTATACACTAAAAGCTCATGATCAAAATATACAGGGTCTGTCTCGCAGCAAAGAGTTCCATCCAAATCGAATACTGCAATTCTATCCTCCACTGGGATATAATTTGCACTTTTCTTACTGGTGATATCCTTCATATAGCTTGTAAGCTCCACCTTTGCAGGCGCCTCTTGGGTCCAGTAGGATAATGGATCACTGCCTTTAGCGTTTGCTACTATGGCATCACCCGTCACTCCTGATAACACCATCACGCACAGGAACGCCACCAAAACACCTTTCAATTTTCTTAACTCTTTTCTGTTAACCATTTTCAAATTGTTCATATCAATTCCTCCTCGTGGAGGATATTGTATCTAATAAATGTCAACAAATTGTGTTTTCTGATGCTTATTACTAAAATGTGGAAAATTTATTATTTCTTATACTTCTTCACCCCACTGTGACTGTTTTGTGACACTCACAGTATTATTATTGTTCCATAAGGTGATACAAAATAACAAAAAGGAAGGCGATTAATCATGAAAAAAAGAATAGTAAAAATAACTGGTATGGCTCTTACACTTATGGTTCTGTTCACGGGAGCACTCGCTCCTAATAAAGCATATGCGGCAGACGAATCTGCAAAATATCTAAAAGGAGCTAAACTCGAAATTGGTCTCGATGGCACAAATGATGCCGGTGCAGAAGTCATCATCGGTATGTATAGCAACAAGAAAGGCGACAAAATCCTTTACATCAACGATGGTAAAAATCATGCCTACACCAGCTATACTACCCAAAGCGGTTACTCTGCGGATGTTGGTAATTATCAGGATATCTATGTCAATGATGCTCCAATTTACAGATATTGTGTAATAAACAAGGTTCCTTATATCATCACAGATACTGCGGATATGTTTACCTGCCAGTATATGGACGCATATGAAATGTCACAGATTATGAGCTATGACTAAAAGCTAACAACGAACGTTAAAAAGCTGCAAGCCCTCTATTTAGAGCTTACAGCTTTTTTTATTTATTTCCAAACCTCGTCAGCTATTTCTTTCACAAGCGCAAGCTTTGCCCATTGTTCTTCTTCAGTTAGCTTGTTACCAATTTCGCAGGATGCAAATCCACATTGTGGACTGAGGCACAGTCTTTCAAGAGGAACATATTTTGCTGCTTCGTATATACGTTTTTTTATCGTTTCTTTATCTTCAAGCTTTGGTGATTTTGTGGTTATAAGTCCAAGCACTACAGTTTTATCTGAGGATATTTTTTCAAGAGGCTTAAATCCACCTGATCTATCGTCATCATATTCTAAAAATAACGCATTTACGTTTTCTTTTGCAAAAACATAATCTGCTACAGAATCATATGCACCGCTGTTAAAAAATGTCGAGTGATAATTGCCCCTACAAATGTGGGATGTGATTACCATATCCTCTGGCTTATTTTGTAATGCCAGATTGTTTACATTAAGTAGCTGTTGCTTTATATCCTCTAAATCGATTCCAAGGGATTTATATCTAAGTTTCGCTGCATCCCCTACAATAGCGCCCCATGTACAATCATCTAGCTGTAAATTACGACATCCTGCTTCATAAAACTGTTTTATGATATCCTGATAAGCAAGCCCAATATCCTGAATAAGTTCTTCATTTGTTGGATAGAACTTTCTAGTGGTTTCATAATTGTCCGGTACAATCATCTGCTGAAATGTCTGGGCAGGTGCTGGGATTGTATATTTTGCAATAGTATCCTCATCCTCAAACTGCTTTAAAAACTTGAAGTACTCTACAAATGGATGAGGCTTCGCCTTTATTTTTCCTACGAGATAGGTGTCATCCAAAAGAGCCAGCTCTGCATCAAATTTCACTCCCCTTCCGTTGTTCTCGTGAGCAACTCCATCAAGCCCCCACATAAAATCTAAATGCCAAAAGCTACGTCTAAACTCCCCGTCTGTAATAATATGAAAACCAAGCTCCTTCTGCTTTGCCACAATCTTTTTTATTTCATCCTCTACAACCTGGTTATACTGGGTCTCTGTTATTTCTCCCTCTGTAAAAAGTGCCTTTGCTTTTTTCAAAGCCTCTGGTCTCAAAAAGCTTCCTACAAAATCATATCTTCCTGGTATTCTCAATTCACTCATATCTTCGCTCCTCGCTTCGTTTTAATATGAGAGAATTATATGCCTACTAACTTTATAGGTAAAATATATAAATCTTTAGTTTTGCCATAGATTTTATTTATGGTATTACTTATTATATAGTTATTATTTATAGTAAGAGGGATAATTTCATGACCTTAAAACAATTGAAATATATAATTACCGTAGCAGAAATCGGCAATATTACAGAAGCTGCCAAACAGCTTTTTATTTCACAGCCCAGCCTGACTTCAGCTATCAAGGAATTAGAAAATGAATACGGAATTACGATATTTAATAGATCAAATAAGGGAATTGAAATAACCACTGCCGGCGATGAATTTCTAGGATACGCCAGACAGCTTTTAGAGCAGGCCAACCTCATTGAGGAAAGATACACAGGCAAAGACCATGGCAAACAGCGTTTTTGTGTTTCTGCCCAACACTATTCCTTTGCGGTTGAAGCCTTTGTTGAATTGTTAAGAGAAGCAGGTGGAGTTAAATACGAATTTCACATGAGAGAAACCCAGACCTACGACATTATTGATGATGTGGCACACCGAAGAAGTGAAATAGGAGTTCTGTACCTAAACAAATTTAATGAAACTATCATCAGAAAAACCCTTAGGGATAATGGGCTTAATTTCACCACCCTGTTTATTGCCAAGCCTCATGTTTTCATCGGAAAAAACAGCCCATTGGCTAAGAAAAATAAAATCACCTTAGCAGACTTAGCGCCTTTTCCTCGTCTATCCTACGAGCAGGGAACACATAATTCATTCTATTTTGCCGAGGAAATCTTGAGCACCATGGATTGTGACAAGGAAATAATTGTTAGAGACCGTGCCACCCTTTTCAACCTACTTGTTGGCCTTAATGGCTACACCATCTGTAGCGGTATTATCAGCGAAGAACTAAACGGCCCCCACATAATCGCAAAGCCTCTAGCCATTGATGACTACATGGAGATTGGGTACATTCTGCCTTCAGGCATCCCTCAATCACCATTAACTCAAAAGTACATTACATTCCTTAAAGAGGCGTCTAGGACTACCTGACCATATATTCCAGTGGCTTCCTTTTTAATCTCCTATGACAGATTCTATAATAGATACCACTTTACTGAGTGAACCTTCTGTCACCATGTATTGCTCACCATTATATGCAAGATGTTTGTTATCAACTCCTATCGAAATTGTTTTATCATCATATAAAATATCAAGCATATAAAAGCCTTCGATGTGGTCATCTTCTGGAACCACCCAATAGGAACAATGGCTCAAAGTATTAGTAATAGTTCCAAGCTGAACTACATCCTCGATTATATAGTCAGTTTCATCAAATCCATGAACAATGATTTTTGAAGGCGTATCAGCAAATAGATCAGAGAAATAGCTATATTGGGAAGAATCAGGAGGTAGCTCTCCATGGAGTTTAATAGCCTCATGTGCTTCAGCAGGTGTCATATCTCGAATAAAAATCTTATTTTCAATTTTCATATAGGAGTATCCATATGCAGAACCCAGCCAATCTTCTTTTTTGACAAGTACAATCCCATCGCCGTAAACATTAATTTCCTTACCCTGAGATATTTCTAACCCAAATCCATGCATAAACCAAGATGCACCTATTACAAGAAGCGCAACTATAGAAAGAGCTATAATTCCCTTCCGGACCGACTCAGAAACCCACTTATACAACATTCTTGCAATTACTATAACTATTACTGCCCACACTACATAAATATAGTAAAATAGCGCAGTTTCCCAAAATGCGCGCAATCTCAATCCATCTGCCTGATAATTACCAGAAAACAGAAATCTGTGTGCCTTAATAATTGAAGCCCCTGCAATAGTCAGAAGTATTAATAAAATAATTTTAAGAATCTTTTTCATCATCAATGTTAGCTGTTTTCCTCATCCATGGAGCAATAATAAACATCAGGCAAAGTATTACAAAAAACTGCGCACAAGTGATAACTGTATCATATAGTGAAAATTCATGCTTTAAAATAAAATCCAACAAAGCACAAAAAGCATTAGCTCCCACTGAAATAATTGCGGATTTAAATATTATCTGCTTAATTATTGTTTTATTCAGTTTATTTTTTCTCAAAATATATGTCTCCCTATTTCTGATTTAATCATCCACACCAACATCATTTTACTTATTGCTGGTCACTTGTACACTACCTTCATCATTTCTTATCAACATCAAATCATCAAAAATAGCTATCCTATGGATATCATCGACCTGGCTAGTATCATCAACAGGCTCACTAACTAATTCCACCTCATTTACATCTACTTTCTGTGGAGAATCAGGCGAGCTAATATCATATATTTCATACTTATCTGAAGTATCTGTTGTGGCAATTATATAATGCCCACTGGTGTTAATTGCATGCACCTGATTTTCAAAACTCATCAATTCATCAAAATTGTCAGCATACTTATCGTATATGAATAATCTTAATGGATTTTTTTCATCGCCTGAATTTTCCAATGTATAAATCGTACCATCATATACTGCGAAATCATATGGAGCTATTAAATTCTCAGTCACTATGGTACTTTCAGCATCATCATATTTATACAATTTCTTATCCGAAAAATAATATACTCCTGAAGTATCCTCTTTTGCCCAATAACAATTTATTGCCGGTATGACTATTTCTTCTTTCTTATCCGATGTACCTTCAAACTCATTAGAAGACGTTGACTGAACTTCCGCTGTTTTCCCGCACCCCACAAGTAGTGCTGCACATAATGTAATTGCTGCTAATGATTTACCTTTTACTAACATAACAAATCTCCCCTGATTTTCGTCTTTGATTAGCTTTACTATAATGCTTTAATTATGTTATACAAATATAATTATGCAACATAACTGACACTCTGTCTATCTATATTGCGCAGTATTTTTAGTTCGCACAGCAAGGCATTATAACAAAAAAGACGCATAGGCCATCAGGTCTACACGTCTCCTACATTTCTTATATATTTGTACTTATTGCTTATTCACCATAAACTTCTTTTGCTAGATTAAACACCGCCCACGCTTTAGGCCATCCAGCATAAAACGCTACATGTGTAATGATTGCTGCCATTTCTTTTTGTGATACACCATTATTTTTGGCATTTTCAATATGATACTTAAGACTGCTATCAGTAATCCCCTGAGACATAAGAGCCACAACGGTGATTATACATCTTGTCTTTACATCTATATCCTGATTAGTCCAGTTTTCACCAAAAAGAATATCATCATTAAAATGCGCAAATTCCGGTGCAAATTCTCCAAGCTGATTTCTTCCTGCTGTCTGTACTATTTTCTCGCTCATCTTTATCTCTCCTTCCTAATCCAATTCCATCTATCCTGTTTCCACCTGCATTTAAAAATACAACTCATATTTTACTCATGCAATTAAATTTTTATTTCCTTATAAAATCTGCATCCCGCTCAGGCATGCTGTCATCAGAGCTATACCTTTCTACAGTCATGTGAAGGTCATACTTTTCTCGAAGTTCCATAATTGTATTCATCATAGGTGAAGCATGGTGAATATCGATGGATTCCTGATTTTCCCAACTGTCTATCAAAAGAATTGTTTCCGGATCTTCCAGAGACTGAAAATATTCATATCTGAGATTTCCTGCTTCACTACGAATCTTATCAACTGTTCCACTACTAATCATCTCCTCAGCAAATCTTTTCGCAGCACCGGCTGTACCTTTATACCGTAAATTAATTGTAATACTCATCATAGCCTCCAATCATATAATCAGCTTTAAAAACTGATATGTCATTTCATAAATCGTCACATCCATATGTGAAAGCTTAACTTCATCCATTGCTGATATCTGCTTATCTGTAGGATATGCGTAAGGATAAATGCCATACATAGATATATCTCTTAAAACTTTGTATCAGTCTGCCTACATTTTACCGTCCAGTTGACACAGTGTCAATATATTTCATTTTTTCTTTTCTCATGTTATCCATAGCATGCTGGACAAAAACCTGAAACATAGCTCTGAAAATTGAACTCGTGTTTACAAGATGCACAACGAACACTGGATGAGGACTTGAATAAGCCGTTGTAGTTTACATATGTAGTATTCTCCATTATCTCTTTCCTCTTTTTGAATGATGTATAAAACGAAAAAAATAAGGCGGAACATTTCATTCCGCCTTAAAGGTTAATTAAAATACGTTAACATAAGTAATCTGTGTTGGGTAATTTGTGCTTGTGATATAACCAACGATTGAACCGTCTGGCTTTAAAATCATCAAAGTTGTATCCATTTCGCCATACGGGTTAGCAAAATCGTGTGGTCGTACAGATGCGTGGTAAGGATACTTTACACCATTAATAGTCATTGTATCCTTGAAACCCCATCCATCGGCTGCGATGTATGTGCTCCAAGATGCCTCGTCATTATATGTACGAACGATGAGACCGTTTCTGCTAAGTACATCGCTCATATTAACATAACCACCAGCACGTAGGTATGACTCTAACGCTTTACAGTTCCAAGAATCACCATATTCAGCATACCAACTCTATGTTGATGCTGAGTCATAGTTAAAACCTGAACACAAATTAGGTATGTCCATCTCGAAACCGCTGCCATCATAAGAAAATAATGTTCTAGTTGGTTGACTGCCTCTTAAATCAATAAATCGCTGTATGTGAATGCGTCCATCCGCACTATCTGCAAATGTTAAATCAAACTGCGCTCTATTTTCTTCAGCCCAAGCGCCGTGAGGGTCTTCAATACTTCCGTCGTTCTTTGATTTTGAAACTGTGAGACCTAACAAACCAGCTGCCTGTTCAAGATTCATACGACCAATCTGAGATGAGCTATACTCTTTACCGTTATAAGTGAACGTGTCACCCTTAACCATCAAAGCAAATAATGCTGGGTCATTAACTGTAGACGTTGCAACAACATTAGCTTCCTTTGCTGACTTTTTCCCCTTTGCCTCAGATGTGATTGTGCTTGTAGCAACAACGCCAACAATCAAGCAAAATGATAATACTGCTGTAAATAAACTTTTTACCTTTCTCATTCCCTACTTCCTCCAGACCATAGCGGTCTATTAAAATACATTAGTTGAGATACTATTTCTAAGCGTTATATTACGATATATATGTATATATTACAAACTCTTTTATAACTTTAATTAGAATCGCACTGAAAAAAACTTTTTTTTATTTAGAACACTTCCTCCTTTCTTATGATACTCACTAATACTCATTTTCTGTAAATAGAAAAGAAGCGCTGAATCAATGAAGATTCAACGCTTCTTAAAAATTATTTAGCGTGCGTGAGAGGATTCGAACCCCCGACACCTTGGTCCGTAGCCAAGTGCTCTATCCAGCTGAGCTACACACACATATTAAATTAATGCCGTAGACCGGAATCGAACCGGTACGATGTCGCCACCACGGGATTTTAAGTCCCGCGCGTCTGCCAGTTCCGCCACTACGGCATAGCCAATTGAATGGCTAATGGGACCTACAGGGCTCGAACCTGTGACCCTCTGCTTGTAAGGCAGATGCTCTCCCAGCTGAGCTAAGATCCCAAGAAAAACAAACTATTGAATTTGAACGACCCCAGAGGGACTTGAACCCTCGACCTCCGCCGTGACAGGGCGGCGCTCTAACCAACTGAGCCATGAGGCCATATTGCAACTTTAAGAAAGTGGACCCTCAGGGACTCGAACCCTGGACCGACCGGTTATGAGCCGGTTGCTCTAACCAACTGAGCTAAAGGTCCATACTGTATAGACAAGAAAGACCCTCCTCAAAAAAATTGGCCTCTTTCTATTTAATAGAAGAAGCCGATGATCGGACTCGAACCGATAACCTGCTGATTACAAATCAGCTGCTCTGCCAATTGAGCCACATCGGCATATAAGTGACTCCGACGGGAATCGAACCCGTGTTACCGCCGTGAAAGGGCGATGTCTTAACCGCTTGACCACGGAGCCA
>NZ_FNQZ01000034.1 GCF_900107545.1 Pseudobutyrivibrio sp. ACV-2
ACTGACTATCACTGGCAAAAATATGCATCAGGCTCTGAGGACACAGCTCGCACAACAGAAAGAAAACAATAGACACAATGCCGCAAAACCACAGCATAAGATTAAAAATGTCTTCTAAGGTTTTCTTATCTCCTTTGCCCCAGTACTGAGCTCCAAGTATCGCCCCAGCACCTGTGGCTGATGAAAGAAACATATTCTGAACAAACTGAATCTGTGTCGCCAAAGAAACTGCAGTCATTTGATTTTGCTCCACTCGACCAAGCATCAGAGCATCTGCTGCTGCAACCAGCGCAAGCATCAAAGATTGTAGGGCTATAGGTAATGCAATCCTTATTAAATGTTTTATGAAATCCTTGTTTTCAGTAGCTGTCATTTTGTGTCCTCACTTTAATGTAAAATAATAACATAAAAATCAGTGTTGCCTATTAAATAATAGTTCCTAGATTTCACATAAAAATGTGACCATCCGTCAAAAATATTGTTGCTTTAGTTAACTTACAGATTCTAGGGGATTTTATGGAAACCAAACTATAAAATCATGTACTGCAAATTATACTATATCAAAACTTTCAGTAATAGTTCTTCCGCAGAATACAATATTTAATTCTACTATTCTGAAGCATTGGATAATTTTTTTTTCGAGAACGCGATGTTAAAAAAGCTGCAGAGAAATAAATCAAATAAATAACCATACAAAAAGCCGTAGCAAATGTATTGAATACATTCACTACGGCTCATTTTATGAACTGTTTTAAAGTTTACTACTTACTCTAAAATAATACCAGATTTCCAAAGTGTACAGAGCTACATGTGCATATCAGCATATATTTCCTTAATCACAGGTGCTTTATACTCCATATATTTATCAATATTATCTGAAAACAGCTTAGCGGCCTCAAGCTTCACATTTCCATACTTTTCTTTAGCATCATGATGACTTCTTAAATAATCTCTAAATGCTAAGTGCCTTTTCAACTCTGCTGAATCCTCTGGACATACATATAAATGATGTGTCTGCAAATGCTCTTTTTCTTCATATGAAAAAGCTTCACGCCCTTCAATTCCTAGATCACCTTCATGAAGGTAACCAATGCTTTCTAAAGCTGCAATGGCTCGTTTTACATCATTTGGCTTAACCACCACATCTATATCTATAATTGGCTTCGCAGCCAGTCCTTCAACAGATGTGCTACCTACATGCTCAATTGCATTTACGAAAGTTGCAAGCACCTTCATGAGTTCATTCTTTATATCTTCAAAATCTTGCTTCCATTTCTCATCATATGGAAGTACTACTACGTGTTTAGTTTTCATTTTATGTCCTTTATTCCAACTCATTTACTCGGGAAATTCAAACCGTTTTTTTCTATTCTTTTCGTACTTCTTGTGCGTATCATTTGATACGTTTTTCAATATATTCATACCGTTCAAATGCTATTGTACCCAAAGTGTACCCAAAACGGTTTTTTATAACTGTAATAATCTGTATGGATTTCCGGCCAGTTCCTCCTTTAGTATATCTAATACGGCTTCTCGTGATTCCAGATAAAGATCCGTATCCTCATCCATCAAAGCCGCATATACTGTTGTCTTAATCAAAAACTCGACAGCTTCATCCCTGGAACACCCTTTATCGTTCATAATGTATTCTACAAGGAATGCCGCTATATTTCGCATAGCCTTTTTCTGATCAGCACCTGTAATCATTATCCAATCACCTGCCTTTTCACCTTGTCAAAGCTCAAGGTGTTCACTGCCTCCGGGGTTCTGAAAAAGTACTGTTTAGGTAAATTCTCAGGCTTCAACTCCGCAATTACCTTATCGCATACTTCATCGGAATACCCTGATTCTTCCAGTTCATCATAGTATTCATTGATAATTGTAGTTGTTTCAGCATCCGCTGTAGGGCCTATCACAATATCATAATCATGCATACAACCATTACATTTACGGTTTTGAAGGATAAAGCGCAGCCACTCCTTATCAGCTTTTTCAAATACCTTAACCTTTAATTCAGCCGTTTCTTCACTGAACAGAAGATTATATCTGTAGGCTACAATCGGCTGTATCTTTATTCCCTTTTTGTTTTTGAGAAAGCTTTGGCGTTTCTCTGCAATGCTCTTGTTTCTGATTGCAAGCCTCTCCGCATGTGAAGGAACTGCGGTGGCATAGAATCCTTTGCCAAAATCCTTATAACCTTTTCCGGCTGATACATCTATCTCCTCAAAATCATATATCGTTCCATGATACAAAGGCTTCAACTAACTCTACCTCCCTGCATTTCTATATAGTCCTGTAAATCATCGATAATGCCCTGATTCCCGGTAGAATTGTAATTTTCATAGCAAACATCAATATAACTCAATACATCATATTTCTTGAGCAGATCCGATAACTCAGAATATGTTTTCTTCCAAGCTTCTGCTAAAACCGGTATTAATACCAATTGCATATTAAGTACTTCTTTATCTCTCATACTCATAACAGAAGTCCTCCTTAACATCAAATATCTCATGTGTTGGCAGTTTTTAACTGCTCAACATCTGCCTTAAATTCCATAAGTTCCAGGACATACTCCGGCATTTTACGTTTTCCGGCTTCCCAGTCAGTAACAGTCCTGTACGGTATATTATAATAATCACAAAATTCTTTGCGATTCATTCCCATATCTGTTCGTAATTTTTTTATCTCATTCGCTGTATCCATATCGTATCACCCATTTCTATCAATACTATAATAGCACTTTTAACGCATTGCATCAATATTTAAAAAAGCACTCCGAGATTTTTCATCTCAAAGTGCAGATATTTTTTAGTCTAATATGAATAATTAACAACATTTTACGTGACATGACAGTCAGTTTTATTGTTTTAGAAGTTTTTCAAGCATTTCGACATATTCTTTAAATTGTTCTCTGCCGAACGCTGTGATATCGCATGTTGTTTGAGGTTTGTTATTTACAAAAGCTTTTTCTATCTCCACATATCCCAATTCATCGAGTTTCTTAATTTGAGCTCCAAGGTTGCCATCTGTTGATGATGTGATTTCTTTCAACTCTCGGAAACTCTTTTTACCAGTCAAAAGTGACGATAGGATAGCCAGTCTAAGCTTAGTTTGAAAAGCTTCAGGTATTGAATGTATCTCCATTGTTCTTTGCTCCTATCTTTAGATACAGCCCTAGAATAATCATTCCAAATATCATCAGGCATCTTACACTTACACTACTAATAGGAATAAGCGTTCCTTTTCCACCGAGATTTCCGTAGGGCATTTCCTTCATACTCAAGAATAACACGAAGTAAACTATACTATATATTGCCGTACATATTGTTATTATTCTCTTTTTTGTAAGTATTCCCGTCATAAATAAAGCAACAACAACTGGCAAAACATCAATTAACTCTTCGCTCCTCCATAATATATTTATTTTAGGCGTTTGCGAAACGCCTAAATCATAGAAAAACTTGGCGGTGATTCTTATTAGTAACTCAAATCCTGTAGATGAAATAAGAACTAAATATATCAAAAATCCTCCTGAAGGAATGACTGCATCAGATATCAAATCCATGACTGATGATGATTTACTAGACATGCACTACTTCCTTGAAGAAGATGAAGTGGGAGAAGATGGTTTTTATATCTTCTAGCAACACTTCTTGTTTTTATGCCCGCCTCCGCGCGGGCTTTTCTTCTATCAAGATTTCTCCTGAGGGACGAAGGAGAAATTTCCTATTAAAGCTAAAAATGATTCTAAATTTGGCAGAAGCTTCTGCCAAATTATAGTTTTCGTTATTCGATGTATCTAGAGTTGACCATTTCTTGAATTAAGCGAAATATATTTTCCAATGCCAAAATAAAGCATTAACTGTTTTTCATTTGCAGATTTCGTAGCTTCATACTGACTTTGAAGTATTGCCGTCTTAATAAGCTGTACCGCATCTCTATATTTCTGATCCATACCAGTCCTCCAACGTATAAATATTTCGCTAAAAACAAGCTGCTGAAAAAAAGCATAAGTCAAATAAATAACCATACAAAAAGCCGTAGCAAATGTATTGAATACATTCACTACGGCTCATTTTATGAACTGATTTATAGTTTGCTATTTACTCTAAAATAACACCAAATTTTCAAAGTGTATTGTCATTTTATTGTCACTACACCTTAGCACACCTTTCAAAACCTTATAAATACTAGCTTTGCAAGAATGCTGGTATTATTCTAATTCATTTACACTTATCTTTCATACCATGATTATTGCTTTATTACATTCTATTTCCGTATCATTTGATACGCTTTTGATGTTGCATTCATATCGTTCAAATGCTACTGTACCCAAAGTGTACCCAAAAAGCATTTATCACTGAGGGAAATATTTCTCAGCCTGTGTCTTAGTCAAGAACTTAAACTTCTCAAGAAGTTTCTTTATAATCTCTTCTTTGTCCTTGATTCCGAAATCAATACAAGCCTCAATATATGTTCTCACTGAAGTTTCATTTCTCATCTCTTCCATTACTTTACACACGGCTTCCACTCCTTCCTCTGTCTCTTTAAAATACCTTGTCCTATCTGCAAGATCCTGGTTTAACATATCATCGGGATCCGAACAAGAAAAATCATGCATTAGCTTCCCTATCTCATCTTCTCCGCGATATTCACCATTTACATAAAGAATATGCTCTCCATCACCGAACAAATCTCCAGTTGCCATATTCACGCGCTCTATAGGATAAAAAGGTAATCCTTTCTTATAAATATCATTCTCTGTAATAAAAATTGTATATGTCTCCGGAAGCTCCTCAAACTCCTGTCCCGCATCCAAATTATCTATATCCATGGCACTTGAATGATATCTTGCTCTGTAAGCTCCTGCGCCTTTATCAGCTCTCTGAACTTCCATATCGTATTTCTTACCATCATCATCGGTACCATATGCATCCAGGCAAATTGACCTAGCTCCTACGAGTCTCTTCATATCTGCCTGTGTATCTACATTTGTAATCGTCAGATTGTACTTACCAGTTAATATCCTAAGTACATGTTGCGTCAGAGGGATATTTTCTCTAAAAAGGCATCTCATGAAATCATCATCTATTGGCCTTAATCCTCTGAGCCTCTGCAGATCCTCCTGCCGCTCTCGTTCTTTTCTTTGCTGCTCTGTTTCCAAGTAATAAACCTTCCTTTTCTCTTAAGTCAATTCCCATCAGAGGAGATTAACTGCTCGATCCGTGCCTTATACTCCATCAATCTAAAAAGATACTCCGGCATCTTTCGTTTACCTGCTTCCCAATCAACCATAGTCCTATATGGAATAGCATAGTACTCACAAAATTCTTTACGATTCATACCCATTTCATCTCTAAGGTTTCTAACCTCATTCGCAATATCCATACAATATCACCTCGTCCATGTGATATTATAATATCACATTTTATGCATTGCATCAACACGATCAAAATGTTTATCTCTATGAAATAGTCTATTTATGCCTTATCTCTGTGTGGTGATTCTTTCGTAGCCATGACATCAGTCGCCCAATAACATAAAAGGACCTTCAGAAAGCAGTTCCTGAAGGTCTACTATATAACTATAACATCTTCCTATAAATTACAAATCATCCAATTTTCCACCTGGCATCCAATCCATAGAACATAAGTATTCATAAAAAGTCATGTATTCCGGAACAGGCCATTTTCCCTCAACATACTCAATCAGATCCGAATCAGCGCTATACTCATCATCGATGCATTTCCCATATACAGTTAATTCATCGCTACTATTCCCAGTCCAGTAATCTCCTGTTTCCACATCAAAAACCAGTGTCTGATACTCCTTTTCGCTGTTAGGCAGCAAATCGTCACCCGCAAGATCAAGTACAATGAAGTGATAGTGTTCTAATGTGGCAGCTTGCTCCTTAAGCCCATCCAGGCCTTGGTTTACACTACTGGTTGAATAATTCGAACTGTTTCCTTTGACATTCTTATATGTTCGATATATTGCTTCATAGTTGTCATTATGGCGATAAAAATCATTTAAATCATATTTCATGGTATGCCTGAATGTATTGGAATCTAAATACCACTCTTGCTCTTCCTCATCATAATCTTCTGTCAATGATACGAATGAACATTTATGCACTTCCGGAAACTGGATCTGCTCATCCTCAGAAGTATTCGCTGATAGCGAGAGATTCTTTCCGCAACCAAGTAATCCTATACTAAGACTCAATATAGTTATTGCAGACAATACCTTTTTCATTAAATAATTCCCCATCTTTATTCTTTATGACTTTTGTCTTTTAAAGTCTCCCAATAAATATTACCACTCATATATCCAAAAGTCTCTTCATCACAGAATCTTTTGACTAGATCCGAACGTAAATCCTCGTAAAAATCTTTACCGTATTGCTTGAAAGAAAGGTGTGAAAACAGTTTTGACTTGGTAAAATCTGATATGGAATCACAATTACTAATCAGTTTCTCCATAATCCTAGCCGTTTCATCAATATTTTTCTCATAAGCAGCAAGCTCTAACTGCATTGATATTTCCTGATAAACACCCATGTCAAAACATTTTGCTACATCACTACTGGCATCTGCCACCCTGTGAGCCAGGTCAAAATCACCATCTTCTTCACATAGGATTTGTAACGCATTCATAATAATGCGAAGCTGATTCACTTCTGCAAGCATCATTTCTTCATATGCCACATAAGCCTCATTGATCTTTCCGGTTTTTGCATATATATTTGCCTGCATCAGTTTACGTTCCGGGTTGTCTTCTGAATAGTATAATAGATATCTTTCAGCGATTTGATAATCCTCTTTTCTGTAATAAAAATGAAAAAGAGCCTCCGCTGCGGATTTTCTTATTGATAAATCCTCTGATTCCAATAACCCGGAAAACCAGGAACAGATCACATCGTCATATCGGTCACTATCAACTACTTCATTAAAAAGCCTCGCCGCATTAAGTACGGTCGCTACTTGCCACTTCAGCCTTTCATTACCGGGATACGCCTAAAGTTACAACCACTTTACGCAAAATACTCCGTGCTCCTATGTCGCCCGTATCATGCTTCGCCTGAAATCAAATACTACTGCGTATCAAAAAAAATGACTTCTGGTCCACTGGACCAAAAGTCATTCTTAATAAAAACCTCAATATATATCTGTCTTCTTTGCTTTGAATTTCATTCTTCAGCCCATGTCCAAGGACTTCTTACAATGTCCTGGCAAACTGCTCGAATCGCTCCTGAAGGGATACACCGTCATCGCTGTAAACATTCTTCACAACAACCTTCCCCACGCGGAAGCAATATGGATTTTTAATCTGCCTGAGAAATTCTTCTGCCCGTTCCTTTGGAGGCAGGCTTTCATCAATATTTATCTCATTGATGTCTACAAGGCTATCACGATCCACTGTCCGAACATCCACGTTTTTCATATCCTCAATACTCATAGAATCACCACCCTTTAGTGCTTATTTCTTGTTCTCTATAAGTCTTGGGATATTTTTTTACCCCTTACGTGATCTGAAAAAAGGGCAAAAAATAAGGGCAGGAGCATCCTGCCGCTTATAATTCATCATCTTTATGATCCAGTAAAAAGTCCAGAGATACCAGATAGAACTTCGCCAGCTTGATCGCTACGCTCACCGGCATTTATCTGGTTCCTTTTTCGTATCTCCTATAGACCTCTCTTTGACACCCCAAGACATCTGCTACTTCCTGTTGTATCAGCTCATGTTGTAATCTGAGTAGTTCAATATTCTCGTATTTCATAACATTCATCCTCAACTTTTTCCAAAACAAGGAGCCTTAGTTTCCGCCAAAGCTCCTTATTCTGTTCACCCATTAATATTTCATTCTTGTAACAATTCTGTAAAGGGGTCAGGCAACCCAATGCCTCTCTAATTAAACCTAAGTAATCTATGTACCAGCACTAAATTACTTTTAATAACTGAATAAGCTTGTGTCCATCATTCTTAGATTCTCTAGTAGCAAATCGTTTAAATGAATTATCTTTCTCGTAAAAATCCAGTAGTTTTTGTTTTTCTTCCGCTTCAAGAAAGCAAACTGTTCCTCCGGCCATATATTGCAACATCTTAATTGTCTCTACAGCAGCCTGCAACAATTGTCTACCTTCTATCTTTTCGTTCATATTATCTGAATAATTCTTTCCAAGCTGTGCAATTAGATACGCAGATAATGTATATGTATTGTTCTCCTGATCCAAATCGCTAACTCTACCAATCTTTTTGTTAACATTTTTACTAAACACATCCGCATTCACACGAATAGTTTTTATAGCAAGTGTAAAATACCCA
>NZ_FNQZ01000029.1 GCF_900107545.1 Pseudobutyrivibrio sp. ACV-2
CTGCAATCATCAGTAATTTCGCG
Organism: Pseudobutyrivibrio sp. ACV-2; assembly: GCF_900107545.1. Taxonomy (GTDB): domain Bacteria; phylum Bacillota; class Clostridia; order Lachnospirales; family Lachnospiraceae; genus Pseudobutyrivibrio. Next base: position 24 of record NZ_FNQZ01000029.1, read on the forward strand.
CCAAAGCGCGAAATATCATATTTCAGATTCAAGATTGCAAACGAGCGTCAGCGAGTTTCGCAATTACCTATTTTCAAGAAAACAGTTGACAGGAATACCAAAATGTGCGGCGCGCCCTTCAATTAAGAAGCATATTCGCTTTTGATTGGAGGTGCACATCTTGAAACCATCTACTACCGGCGATCTTTTTATGTTATCTTATTTATTTCCTTCTCTCAATTTATCATCTGCTTCTTTTGTAAATTCTGGAATTGGTTGACCTGTCACTATACCATTAGCAACAATCCACTGAGCATCCCCATAATTATTTACACCGATTGGTGCAAAGTAAATGTGCTTTGAAAGTTCATTCATTAATTCAACTTCCTGCAATCCATTCTGTTCAACTCTCTGACGTCTATTATAATCCAGCTGCATCTCGTATGCCATTCTTGCAAAAGCTGCTGCCCCCTCTGGATTTGCACTCGTTACAGGAATTGCAAAGCCTGCAATACTTCCTCCGCTGCTATATGCCTCTCCAGATGGTCCAGTCGGAAGTGGTGCCCATCCCACTTCATAATCGCACTCATAAACCGATTTTGCAGCAAAACCATACTCACATGTCATCGCAAGCTTTCCACTCTTAAATGCTTCTACAAAATCTACTCCTGGCTGCTGTATATACTTGCTTTTACAATATCCATCCTGAAGAAATTCGAAAGTTTCCTTAGCTTCACTACTCGCATAATTGCTATGAACTTTACCCTCATCGTCGTAAACTAAAGCAGTAGTGCCATCTGCATTTAGCACTTGAACATAAAATGAATCCCACCAGCCAAAGCCATAAATATCATTTTCTCCATCACCATCGGTGTCTTCTGCCATTTTAGTTCCAACCTCTTTAAAGGTATCCCAGTTCCAATTCCCCTCCTCAAAATATTCCGAAGGCGTTTTCACACCTTTTTGTTCAAAAAGGGTCTTATTGTAACTAATTACTACAGGATTAGCATCTGCCCCCATCGCATATGGAGTTCCTCCAAAAGTGAAAGCTGTTGTTACATTATCATACCAGAAATCATCGTCCAAATTTACATACTTAGACACATCCTGTACAATTCCATCGTTTGCATATCGTGGGAAATTCTGATCATTTGCCTGAACCAAATCACAGACCTCACCCTTTTCAACCATTTCAGTTGTTTTGTTGATCATTTCACCCCAGCCTACGCCATATACAGTTACAGTACCACCATACATTTGCTCAAAGGCTTCTTTTGTTGACCATACAAGGTTAAATGCATTGGAATCATTTGCTTTAAAATTCTCCCACTCTTCTTCTGACATATCCCAAACAATCACCAAATTCGGATTATCTAAATGCTGTGGTAAAATATAAACATCTCTTGCACTAACAGTCTCAGACTGTTCAGTTTGCTCTGGCTGCTGTGAACTCTCTTCTATACCAGCTTCTGTTTTAGGAGCGGCATTGTCAGTTCCACACGAACAAAGCGATATAACGCAGCCCGTTGCCAATATACATGATATAATTTTTCTCTTCATATTACATCTCCAGTTAAAATTTAACAAATCTATCAGTTTCAACTTTTAATTGTCTTGCTACTTCATTATTTCCGTGCATCTGTTCATCGATATTTTCCATCTTTCTTACCAAATCAGATGTATTATCCGCTGCATTCGAAATTGCTTCTGCACCTTCATCAACTGCTGATGTAATTCCTTCAATTGCCTCTTTGATACCTCCTACCAAATCCTTCAAATCAATAGACATTTTATTAAATTTATGTACAACACTATCTACGTAAGCTGCATCTTCTCTATATTTTTGTCCACTTGATACGAAACCGTCGTAATCAGGCAAGATTGTTTCATTAACGTACGTAATAATCTCGTCTGAGCTCTTAATTAATTCTTTAACTGCAACTGTTACCATATCATTGATATTCTGAATATTACTTGCTGTCTCTCTACTTGAATCAGCCAACTGTCTAATTTCATCTGCAACAACTGCAAAACCTTTTCCTGCTTCTCCTGCACGAGCAGCCTCGATGGAAGCATTTAATGCAAGTAAGTTTGTCTGAGATGAAATACTTAAAATCTCATCTGTCAAACCATTAACCTTCTCTACACTCTTTGATTCTTCAATCGCTTCCTGGAGAGCGCTTAATATATCTCCCATAATTATATTTGTATTTTTCTTATTTTCTTCAGCCGTTCTCTCAAGCTCATCGGCTCTATTTCTCATTTCCTGAACGTATCCAGATAAGTCTTCTGATACACTCGCCAAATCAGCAACATGTGCTTCAACATTTGCTGCATTCTCATTTACACCAGTTGTAGTAGCTGATATCTCTTCCATAGAAGCAGATAACTCCACCATAACAGATGAAATATCACAAGCATCTTCATTTGCTGTAGTCACATTGTGAGCAACATTTCCAACGATCTTGTCAAGCTCAGATGAATTTGAAATAATACTCTTCATCGTTCTCTGTAAAGCTTCAATAAACTCATTGATACCTTTACCCATCTGACCAACTTCATCTGTACCCTTAACTTCAATTCTTCTTGTCAAATCTCCTCTATTATCCGAGATTTCATCTACAATGTGCTGCAATGTCTCATGTGTTTTCTCTAATGGCTTAATAACTGTTCTCTTGCAAACGATAAAGCAAAGTACTGTTAAAATAACAGCAAGTAATAAAATAATCAAGCTTATATTAATTGAAGCACTGTACGCTCCTCTATTCTTGCGAACGGCTTCACCCATTTCCTGCTTGTTTGCTTCACGCATCTGGTTAGCCATTGTATTTACATCACTTCCCTGAGCCTTTAACTCAACGTTTGCCATTCCCTGAGCTGTTGTATATTGATACGATGAACTACATGTAATTACTGTATTAAAGGTGTCCATAAAAGTATCATATTTCTGCTTATACTGCTCATATAAAGCAGCATCTCCATTATTTGCTTTTAATACTGTTTCATATTTCGAACATGTTTCAGCCAAACGCGCTGTAACAGTTTCAATTTCTGCCTCTACTGACTTTTTCATTTCTACATCAGTAGCTGTACAGTGAGAATAGGCTAATTTCTGTAAAGCCTCAACATCAGTCGAAATATCCCCCAGCAACGACATACTTTCTGCATAATAACCAGAAATCCTCTCATCTGCGTTTTTCATCTGCGTCAAACTAGAAATCGATGATAAAAACGTAATAACTAATAATAGTACCAGCATAAACATTGGAACCATTATTTTCATCCTAATATTCAAGTTTTTCATTGCCTTCATAAATACCTTCCCTCCATATAATCAAGTAGTTTTTGTTGAAAATCCAAGGTTTTTCCCTTGGTATATCTCAGTAAGAAGAGTCAGTTTCATGGATATTTCAATGCATCAGGTGCTGAAATAGTGGTAGATGGGTGCACGAAATAGAACGTCATTGATTTCGCTCTACATGGCCTTTGTGCGAACCCCTTCCCTCTATGGCAGCGAACCTCCTGTATCCAACGGGTTCTCCCTTGTCCCCAAGGGTCCCAACTTCCTTCGTACCGCCTATCCATAACCAGGGCGTCAGCTTAGCTCCTTTGCAGGATCATGCCCTATGGAAAACACTCCTGCTGACTGCCGGCTCATTCTTTGTATGTTTGATTACTGACTCGCTTACTGTTACAGCACCTTGCGGTGGACGTTATCTGTGACAGTCTGCCTTTATTCAGTGGCTGTTCAGGATACAGCCGCCATCGAGTTACTGTCTCTATTATGCTGCCTGCAAATAGATCTCCGGTCTTCTGATATCGCCGATCATCTTCTGTGGATCGTAGTCCACCTGCTTTGTCAACATGACGTAGAAGATCCGGATCAGCTTGCAGGCAACTGCCATCAGTGACTGCATCTTCTTCAGCGGATTGATCCGCCTGGTCGTGTAATACTGGTGCAGCTGGGAAAACTCTGTATTCTTACTCACAAGGGACATCGCAACCTCAAACAGTAAATATCTCAGCCTTTTCCGGCCACGTTTTGTTATCGTTGTCTCACCCTTGTGTTTCCCTGAACTGTTCTCCTTGATCGCCAGGCCTGCCAGCTTCTGAAGCTGCTTGGGATTATCGAACCGGCTGATATCACCGACCTCCGCCAGAAATCCGGATACCGTCTTTATACCGACACCCTTGATCTCCATCAGCTTTTCAGCCATCGGGATCTGTTTTACCAGTGTTTCGATCAGCGTCATAATCTCCTGAAGCCTTGCCGCTCTGGATTCATAATCCTCCAGCAGCATCCGGATTTCCAGCCTTGCGGCTGTTTCTCCTTCCCGGTTTCCGATACTGTGCTCTGCGGCTTCATACAAGGTCTTCGCCCTCTTAAGTCCTACCGCCTTGAGCTTGGCTTCCCGCCATATCCTGTTTACCCCTTCGACACCCAACGTCACGATGTCTTCCGGGAGCGGGGCAACTTTCAGTATCATCATTCCGCTCTTTGCATCCGGATTCCCATAAACATCCTTGTATTCAGGAAAGTAGATGCTGAACCAACGACTGATCCGGTTCTGTATTCTCGTAAGTTCCGACTGCATCTGGAACCGAAGATTTGATGCTGTCCTCAGATCCGCATACACACCGTCCGGCAGGTAGGGGTACGAGTATCGTCCATCCTTGATCAATCCTGCAATGACTTTTGGATCCTTACGATCGTTCTTTGTCGGATTATTGTCGTCCAATTCCTTTGACTTCTTCACATGATGCGGATTCACCAGTACCGGCTTCATGCCGTTGTCCTGAAGGAACTTCCCCAGGTTGAACCAGTAATGGCCTGTCGGCTACATCCCCGGTAGTACTGCATTCTTATCATGCTCTGTCTGTATATGAAGGATCCATGCCTTAAACTCTGTGAAGCCCGGTTCTGTATTGCTGAACTTAAATGGCTTCTTGGAGAACTCGATCCCCCGCCAGTCAAAAGCTCTGGCATAATGGAATTCGCTTCCGACATCGATACCTACAACCAAAGTATTTTCTGTTACTGCTTCAATTTTTGCGTTCTGCGTGTTAGACTTCATTTGAAATACCTCTCTGTTTAATAAGATTTTTACCAACCGCCAGTCAGTAAATCTTATTCTACTCTGAGGTATTTTTTCTTTTCAACGTCCACCACGATTTAAACTATACAGGAAGCTCCTTTACTTCAACACAGCTTGTTACATATGATAATTCATTTCATTCATTTCAAATTACATGCTTCGCCAAATGTAATAACTTCACTTTACATTTGAATTATGCATGGATTTATGAAACTAATCAATGTTTTAATTCCTCATTAATATTAAACTGTTGATTATCATTCGCTGATATTATTTTTGAACTCTTAATTGCCGCTTATCACTATTCTCATCCACTCAATCAAAGCGTCCTTCGGCATAAGTAGTCTTGCACTTATCTTCCCATTATCATCACAATCTTCAATCAAAATATTGCCATTATCAAATAAATACGTATGATTATTTAAATCTTTGTTTTTCCTCAGAAATACAGTAACCGGTTTAGACATTATATTGACAAGGGTAATGTTAGCATATAAATTTGGCGTAATTGTGTTTTGTTTGAGTATGTTTTGTGCCGCAGTATAGCATTCAATGAGAAATGAGTCTTAAATTGCACCTAGCTGCATCTTATAGTATTTCTCATAGATACCGCCTTCTTTAATTAATTCCTTGTGGGTACCCTTTTCTCTAATTCCATCTCCATCCAAAACAATTATTTCATCAGCACCAAGTATAGTAGACAAACGATGAGCAATTGTAATTGTTGTTCTGCCCACGGCAAGCTTATCTAAGCTTTCCTGAATATATCGCTCACTTTCATTATCCAGGGCACTGGTTGCCTCGTCCAAAATTAAGATAGGTGGATTCTTAAGGAATACTCTTGAAATAGCTATACGTTGCTTCTGACCTCCGGATAATCTAGTACCTCGCTCACCCACCTCTGTATCAAATCCATCAGGAAGACTTTCGATAAAATCCAATAAATCTGCATTTCTTGCAGCCTCTACTATTTCTTCCATGGTAGCATCCTGCTTTCCATAGGCTATATTTTCTTTTATTGTTCCGTTAAACAGATAAACATCCTGTTGAACTATTCCAATATATGAACGCAGAGATTTCTGAGTCACATTTCTGACATCAACACCATCTATTCGCACACTACCTCCAGTTACATCATAAAATCTAGGAATAAGTGCACAAAGCGTGGTCTTTCCACCACCGGAAGGTCCTACTATAGCAACAGATTTTCCAGCATCTACATGTAGATTGATATTCTCTAAAACTGTCTCCTCCTCTTCATAAGAGAATGACACATTTTCAAAATCAATTACTCCACTTACATTATTTAGCTCTGTTGCATCTTTACTATCAACAATATCAGGCATGGTATCCATTACTTCTGTGAATCGCTCAAAACCAGCCATTCCCTTTTGAAGCTGCTCGGTAAATTCCACAAGTACGTTAACCGGGTTTATAAAGATATTTATGTACAAAGCATAAATCGCCAAATCCTCAACTGATATCTGCCCCTTTGCAATACAGTAGCCGCCAGATACCAACACGGTCATAAACATCAGACCTTCAAACATACTGTTTCCAGAGTGGAATGTTCCCATTTGCTTATAGTTTGCATTTTTAGAATCTAAAAATGCAAGGTTACTCTTATCAAATTTCTTCTGTTCGATATCCTCTCCTGTGAATGACTTTACTACTCTGATACCGCCTAAAGTATCCTGTAAAGAAGAATTGATTCCTGCAATCTTCTTTCTATTATCAGAAAATGTACGACGCATTTTCTGATTCTGATTTATAGCAAAAATACCCATAAACACCACAACTAAAGCCAGACAAAGTGTCATAGGAACATTGATTCTCATTAAAAGTACAAAAGAACCCACTATCTTTACCACTGAGATGAAAATATTCTCTGGACCATGGTGCGCAAGCTCTGAAATATCAAACAAATCCGAGACCAGCTTGCTCATCATCTCTCCAGTGTTATGGGTATCATAATAGGAAAATGAGAATGCTTCAAAACGCTCAAATAACTCTCGGCGCATTCCTGACTCTATTTTTGCCCCCATCATGTGGCCTTGATAAGTGACATAATATTTGCAGGCTGTCCTTATTAGATACATGACAATCATAAGTATGGCAATCCAACCTAAATTCTTAAGAATGGTTTCCGGAGCCTCCAAATATAATGTTCCCCTTAAAAATCTAAGGAGCTGTGGAAATGCCAGATCAATTACTGACAAAATAGTGGCACAAACCAAGTCCAATACAAATACACCAATATAGGGCTTATAGTATGGAATAAATCTTTTAATTAGCTTCATAATATCTTTCCTTAATTCTTTCTTTTATTTCTTTTTATCTTACATAGTTTAATTGATTGTAATTAAATTGGCTAGTACATTATTTAAATGAATTTATGAGATTTAAATACATTCCACATTTATAAGAACTAGATTTATCCCCGCTCATAATTCTTGATTACTAATGTTAAACTACTATAATAGGAATTGCGCATTTAAAATATTTAGCGTATTAATTTACATATGAGGGAGATAACTAATGAACAAGCGGAGAAAAAGAAGACGACAAAAAAGAATAATTTCTATTATAACTATTGTGGTTGCCCTTATTCTGGTGGCCATCGCTGCAGTCTATTTTAAAATAAATAAAGATGAAGGTGCTCCAAATGGCTCCACTGCATCCATCTCATCTATTCTAAACACTTCAAAAAATGAAAATGCAACTGCGGAAAAAGGTTCAACAACTTCTACTGAAACAGATAATACCTATGACAACCTTATCGCAGGCACTGGAAAACTAAATTTTTCATATTATATGGATAACGTATATGCGAATATCGAATATCCAGACTTTCAGGATGAACTCTTTGGTTATCTGAAATCGCGAGAATATACACTTCCAGAACTAATAGCTGAGTTTAATGAAATTTTTAAAAACGAAGACCGATATTTTGGTGATGAGGGCGTCACTTACGTAGGGTATTCTTACCTGGATTGTGGAAATGATGGAAATAAAGAATTGGCCATTCAAATTGTCTGCCCTGTGGTTGAAGAATATTCTAGCCTCACCATGATTCTCAAGGAAATGGAGGGCGATATCCAGGTAGTCCACGCATTCTGCCAGTGGTCACGTAGCAGCAGCGATATAAATGAGTATGGTGTAATCACAAGCAGCGGCAGCGGTGGAGCTACACTACATGGCTGGGATACAAGCATAATCGATGCAAATGGTAAATATATTTTTGGCTACAGTGAGGAAGAGCAGTCCGATATCAATATGTTCTATACTGGCGAAGAACATCCTGAAGTAGACACAGATTCATACGAAGGTGATATCTTCATCTATTCTTTGCGCACCAAGGAATATTCCGAAGAGAATGCTTGGCCAGAATATTATTCTTATGCAGTCTATGAAGATTACCAGGATGAAATGAACATTCCAAATCTCTACACCGACAGCCAGTATCAAAAAATAATGGATACCTTCGGAATAGACTTCATTCCAATGGATGAGTTCAACCAAAAAATCGAAGACCGACTAAATGAAATAGGTGCCACAAAAGATATGTTAAATGGTAAAACCTTAGAGTTTACCGAAATAAAGTTTTAAATAAAAATCCAAGCTGCCCACAAGGACAACTTGGATTTTTTATTTTATTCAGTTACTACTGAAATATCCTGCTTAGACTTTTAAATCTAACAACTGTGAATAACAACAGTTATGATATTTATATTTTTTCTTTTGAATATTTTTCAATCTGCTTTTCCAACTGCCTTGCATATTGAATTTCATCCTCTACTATTGCAATATTCATGTAACACCTCTGAATTATTTTACATATCATCGGAAAGTGTATCAAATTTATAAATACTATTAAAGACTAATATTAATCAAACATTCCTTCTACTAAATCTCTCATTTTAATTACATCGCTTCGATTAGCAAGTTCTTCCTTTACTTCAAATGCCATCTTTATATCATCAGTTATCACAGTATCGACATCGAGCTCTAGAAAATGGTACATTGCTTCCCAAGTGTTTACAGTCCAAACTCCTACTGTTTTATCAGCTTCATGTATCAGGTTCACAGTAGTAGTATTAGTCATCTCCTCTTCCATTATAATCATGTCGCAGTTGAGCTTTCTTAAATCACCCACTCCTCCAAAAATCAAGATACCTGTCTCAAACTCTGGGTAGGTCTCTTCAGCATAATTAATGGCAGCATAGTTTAATGATATCAGCACCACATCATCAACCATGTCCTTTGACTTAACCATAGCCACCACATCATCAACCATTTGATAATCAGCGGTCTGACCCTTTAGCTCTAAAAAGAGCTTAATCTTTCCTTTTCCTGTATCCAAAAGTTTTTCTAAAGTAGGTACTTCAAGCATCTCTCCTGAGCCTGTAGTATCTTTACTCCTAAGCTTTTTAATTTCCGACAATGTCATCTCACTTGGCTTCTTATCCACTCCACACAATCGCATAAACGTGGTGTCATGATTAATGATATATTCACCATCTTTTGTACGTTGAATATCAGTTTCACTGCCAGCGCAACCGTATTCAGCTGCCTTAATAATTCCATCAAGAGAATTTTCGCTAGCGAGCAAACCGCCTGTGCGGTGAGCAGTAATACTTGTGTCCCTGTAATCAGTTATTTCCTCAAAAAACACACCAAGCAGCACGGAACAAACTGCGAAAAATACATAAATCAAGCTAAATCTGATGATATATCTGTGATGTCCTCTTTTTGATTTTCTGGGTGCTACAGTCTGAAGCTCTTTTCCAGTATAAGTGTAATACATCTGTGTAAGCTTCAATAGCAGATAGCTTGATGTAAAAATTTCAACCACAAAAAATGTATAGCGCCCTAACAATAGCCAGGTTGCACATGCCACTCTATATAGCACAACTTTTCCATCTAATTCTGTAGCATTATCCCCTAAAAAATTGGCCAAATCAACATGATAACCTACCGGTAAATCCACGCCCTTAACACTCAATAATTCAGTAGGTATAATATTAGTCACCATCAAGAAAACTATCACCACACATAGTATTCTAAGAAGGATTTTTGTCATCCTGATTAAAAAATCTTGAAGATTAGCTTTTACGATTTTTGCAGATGCCATAGCCGCATCCTTTGGTGTTTTTTGGTCTAACATTATACCATGCAGTGTAAAAACGCCAATTACTGTTATCAAAAAAAGCACTACACCAAGACCATAGTAAACAACTGCAAATATAGGTTTAGCCTTAATAACACTACTTATAAAGGTAGGTATATAGATATTTTCTGTAAGGCTCACGGAAAATCCAATACCAATAATAGGAACAATAATTACCACATATAAAAGCAAAAGCATTCCGAATGGACTGCCTAAATATACAAGAGCATTCAATCCTCTTCCTATCTCTTGAAATATTCCTGTTTTTCTATTATTTAAAATATCGTCGCACAAACCAATATAAGCAAATAATTCTATAGCTATATAGCAAAGAGAAATCAGAAAAGCCAGAAAACCTACTACCACTATCCTCAAGATACCTGCTGCTAACAGATTTGCCGTTGTTATAGCACCAAACTCTCCACTTGAGACCCAATTTAATAAACTTTCCAATATTTCTACAGGTATGAACAATATAATAGATGTAATGAATCGAAAAGCCCATATTTCAAGCCCAATATCAAGCCCAAAGCACCGGTTTTTCCTATTTTCAGCCTTCTTTGTCATAACTTACCCCAATCCCTAATACACTTTTTACTCTTTAGCCTGCTGATACAGATTTTCTATAATCTCTGCGGATACTGAGCCAACCTGATTGTAGATAACTTCTCCTTTTTTATTTAGCACTATGGTCTGAGGCAAAGCATCTGACCCATTTACTATACTAAATATACCTTCGTTCTCATCATCTATGGCAATTGGAATATCCCATTTCTTTTCTGAAACGTACTCATTCACATCCTCTGTAGTAAGATTTGCATGTACAGCTAGTACTGCCACGTCTTCCTCGTGCTCATGATAAAAAGCTACAAACTCCGGCAATTCTTTCACACACGGGCCACAGTAGGTTGCCCAAAGATTTATGTATACAATCTTTCCTTCGTTTTCAGATAATTTAAATGTACTTCCGTCTATGCAGGTGGCTTCAAAATCAGCAAGTCTCTCACCCACGTTATATCCTATAGGCACGCTTGCTGATATATATTCGCTTTCCTGATTATCCTCATTTTTCGCTGAAGGTGATATGATATTTGTCCAGACAATCAACGAAATGAGTAGCACCACTGACAAAATAATAAGCGGCTTTTCCATTTTTTTAAGCTTACTATTAGAAAAACTTATGGCCTTTTGATTGCAATAAGCACTACACTGACCGCAGTGAATACACTCATGATCACCTACTCTTTTAACATCCATTTTGCATTTTCTAACACAAGCCCCACAGTTATTGCATTTTCCATGATCTACCTTTATACCAATTATGGACAAACCGTTAAACAGTCCATAGATTGCCCCTAACGGGCATAAAAATCTACAAAAAGACCTGTAACAAAAAATGCAAGCCAAAATCACTATAACCATAATGATGAATTTTTGGGTAAATATAAGTCCAAGCATAGAGAGCCACTGTGGGTTTTTAGGCAGCATTCCCATTGCACCTTCTAATGTGCCTGCCGGACAGATGTATTTGCAAAATCCTGGTACAGGTATCCCCCTAAATATTCCATAATAAATGGGTACCAGTATGACAAATACAATTAGAATTACATATTTAAGATAACTAAGAAACCTTGTTAAACGACTCTTTTTTAGCTTTGGTGTAGGGAGCTTGTATATTAATTCCTGAATAAGTCCGATAGGACATAGCCATCCACATATTGTTCGGCCCAGAAGCATTCCATACAGCAAAATTATTCCAAACACATAGAACCCTATATTTTTATTAAGAGAACCAAGGGCATTTTGCAGTGAACCAAGCGGACATGCAAAAGCTGCCCTGGGACAGGAATAGCAGTTCAATCCTGGGACACAGACAGCTTTTGATTTTCCTGTAAAAATCTGCCCTTTGGCAAAGCCTTTTACATATGCGTTGTAAAGCAAGGCACTATATAATTGTATGATTCGACGTTTTGTAGGCTTGTGTGATTCCCACCACGACATACTTTCATTAGCCATATTTAATCCTTCCGTCATCCCAGACCGATACATTCCGTACAAATCTTAGAAGCTTTGATAAGCACATCCATTAAACTTCCATTGAAAAATCCCAGGATGATAAAAATCACTGCAACCACAAAAATCGCTGTGCTCAGCTTCTTTTGCCCAGCTTCTGAAATGACAGAAACTTTTTTATTATTTGTAAAATCAATAATTTTTGATGGATAGTTTGGTGAGCTCTCTTTTACATTTAAAAATATCCAAACTACAGACATTAATAGACTAGCAAGTAAAAATATAATTGGAGTCCATGAATACCTTCTAATGGCTTCAATTGTGTAAATGTCCGCCATTGGATTCAAAGCCTTGACCTTTAATCCTTCTGTATATATTAGCACTGCTGACATTATGAAACATAAAGCGGTGGCCAGCCACATAATACTTTGTAAAGTTAGAAGTAGTTTCCTTTTTTCCATAATTACTCTATCTCGATCGTAATTGTCATATCACCATACTTATCTTCCGTATTATATACTTCTTCTTTTTGCTTATAGCCATCTGGAACTGTTAGAATATGAACCTCATAAATCCCCTCTGGCTCTGCAAAAGATGCCAATCCCGAAGCATCGGTATCTCCTAACTTACATATTTCATCTGTACAAAACTGAACCTTAACGCCTTCTAATGGCTTTGAGTCCTCATCCACTATATAAATATTGTAAGCATTTTTTGATACACCATCTTCAGCTTTATCTTTCGAAGATTGATTTTCAACAAGCTCCTCCATGTTCTTTCTATAGGAATCTGGTTTAGCTCCAATAACAGGCTCACCTACAATTTCACCATTTCTGTTCACAAAATACGATGCAGGCCAACCTACATCCACTCCAAAAATATTATTCCAACCATCAAAAGGAAGAATATTTAGATACGTAACACCATTATCTGCAACTAAATCCTTGGCATGCTTTAGAATCTCCTCATTTCCTGCATCACCGCAAAGACCAACAAGTCCACAATCATTTTCTGCAAATTCTTTATCTATTACCTCAAGTTCAGGCAGTTCCTGTAAACAAAAAATACACCAGGTTGCCCAAACATTTACCATTGTAAATTCATGCTGGCTAAAAATCTCATCACTACTTACAATATTGCCATCAAAATCAACTGTCTCAAAAGAAACCTTTTGGCCTATAAGCTGCGCACCACTAGCGGGTGGAACACTTGCAAATGTATCTTCATTGAACGCTTCCTCCGTGTTAGCCACCACTTCCTCTGTAGTCACTTCAGACTGCTCAACTTGAGCTACTCCACATGCAGATAATGTTCCTATGATGCCTACAAGTATCAGTGAAACAATAAATCTACCTTTTCTCATAAAACATACCTCCTTGTAGCTCTCTTGTTATCCCCTAGCGTAGACACCACATTTTCAGTAGCTCTTGAAACATATACCCTTTTTACATTATATCAAATATGCTTGTACGCTTGTATTAAGTAAATCTAAACATAAAGTGTACAGGCTGTTACGACCTTTTTACCCAACAGAAAAACACAATTAATTTACAGCTTAATGATATCATGAACCTACAATACACTTTTAACCCAATTAGAAAGGAATACAACAATGGAAAAGAACAAAAAGCGACGTCATTTTATATGTGAAAAATTCCCTGTGCTTGCGATGGTTTTGTCTATTTTTTGTATTACAGTACTTATCTCAATTCTGGATGAGCTTTCAAAATGGGTTAGTGGTGGTAATACCGCAATATACCATATCCTAGCCGCACTTGTAGCTTTTGTGCTATTGCTTATCATTGAACTTTGGTTTAAACCAGACTATAAAGGTTCAATTAAATCTAACGCCCCTATAGGTCAAATAAGGTCACTTTTAATACTGTTTATCATTTATTGGTGCATTAATTTTATTCTTTCTTTTATCACTGGTACACTTATTTTCAAACCAACTCTGGAAAGTCTTGGAATGGCCTTGAATGCAGGCGTGAGCGAAGAAATTATGTTTAGAGCGGTAACTATACCGATTGGCCTTCATTTTATAAAATCAGAAAAACGTGTCACTTGGACCTGGATAATTACCTCAATAATATTCGGCGTAGTCCATCTGGTCAATATTCAAGGTGGCGGGGCCATCTCTGTCATAATCGTACAGGCCATTGCCACCACATTTATGGGAATTTATTTTGCCTCACTTTTTATGTGCACCGGCAACATTTTGATTCCAATTATTATACATAGTGTTTGGGATTATTACTGCTTTGTCACCGATGGGACATTGGAAAATGGTATTATGATGCAGTCATCTGTAGATGTTCCATTAATTATAGCATGCACGATAAATATAATTATAGGTATTCTGTCCATTATATATATTCAGAAAAATCAAAACTCTATAAAACAGATATGGAATGAAAAGTGGATCCGCAAGGAGATTTAATGTAAAAACCGGCTACAAATATATGGGGGTAATCTTTCATACCCCCTTTATTGTTTTCCAAAGCTTAAGTCACCTACATAAGTATCCTCACTAAAGTCTACATTATGTATGAAGGAAACCATGAATACATCATCACTATCTGGATGAGTCATAAAATAATCCTCAAATGCCACCTTGTGATAAATACCTTGGTCATCACGCTGTTTAACTATTCTTACAACTGATTTCTCACCGCGATTGTACGCAGCAAGAAGATTTTCTCGTGTGAATGCTTTATCTAAGGTCTCATAGTCATCCTCACTGCACATACTTTTGGCAAACTTATATCCTTCAGTATAGCTTCCCGTTTCTGGTAGTAGAGAATTAACAAAGTTTTCTCTTTTCATTACATGATAACTATTTCTTGTTAGATTAACAAAATTTACCATGCTGAATTTACTATAAACTGCATCCACAAGGGCTCGTACTTGCCCAAAAGCTGTCTGATGTGCAAAGGGATCGAAGAAATCTACAGCTATTGGGGCCTCATTAGTACACATGTTGAAGAACTCATCGTGTGGAACCGGTTTCGAAAAAAGGAAACCTTGAATATAGTCACAGTCACATGTATTTATGAAGTCCAACTGCTCCTTTGTTTCTACTCCCTCAACTACGGTTGTAAGTCTTAATCTATGCGCCATGTAGAAAACTGATTCTAATGTAATTCTTCCTTTTTCTGATTGACAATTATCCGCCAAAAAGGATTTGTCAATCTTTAATACTCTTGCAGGTACATCCTTAACAAAAGATAAAGATGACATGCCTGAACCAAAATCATCAATTGAAACTGTATACCCAGCGTCTTCTATTCTATGAACCCATGCAATAACATCTTCTTTTTCTGCTGCTACATCAGATTCTGTAATTTCCACACCAAAGAGACCTTTGTCAATATGGTATGATTCTACCAGTTTATTAAGTTTATCTACAAAATGCTCGTCATTGGCATGTTCTCTACCAAAATTTACACTTATTTTTACAGCTTTATCACCAAGCTCTTTGATGATCTTGCAAACTTCTTCAGCTATAAACCAATCAACGATACCTACTTGACCTTTTTCTTCAAGCTCTGGTATAAACTCAAGTGGCGGAACAATGGTGCCATCTGGCTTTACCCACCGAACTAACGCTTCGGCTCCACCGATTACACCTTTCTTAGGATTATATTGTGGCTGATAGTATGCTTGCAGCTCATTATTTTCCATAGCTGCAACTACGTTATCAAGTAAAGTTCCTTTCATTTTATGTCCTCGAACGTTATAAAACACATTGATATGATAGATTTTTATATTATTATCACGCCTGTGTTTTGTCAATATTTATCCTTCAAATTAGGTGTTTTTTTATTTATGCAATATAATTCTTATATTATATGTTCCTGTATAATAAATGTTTTGCAATTATATAACGCCAATTAATAATCTATACAAAAAATCGAAGATTATTATAACCTCCGATTTTACTATAATCCTTTAAATTATTTATTATTATCCAAATATTACACCTGTATTGTTTTTTTCTTCCAAATACTCTAAATCTGATCTTGCCATAATTAAATATCCTCTATCCTTATCAAAAACTTCAATTATATTACCATTATCATTTTTAACCGTATATTCTTTGTTATTACAAATATTTTTAACTATAGAACCATCTACCCACTTTTCCTGACTATACTCTACTGTAGAGTTTTCATAATCAAATAAAGTTAATTGTGTATATTCTCCTGTATTATTCTTCAATTTCAATATTTCCTCCAAATTTGATAAAACCTCACCGAAAAAAATGTGATTTTTCACATGTTGTTATATGATAAAACATATACTTACCTAGGTCAATGGCTTACGTATATTATAAATGAATTAATCCGTATGTTGCTTCATGTGTATTAATTATAAGATTTTTATAATCCTTTGTATAAATATATTTATTCTAAATTAAACATAATTTCTTCGATTAAAAAAAGCTTTAAAGAACACTTTAAAGCTTTTTCAATACCTTATTAACATAAATTAAATATCTAGGGTGGGTAGAGGGGTTCGAACCCTCGACCTTCGGAACCACAATCCGACGCGCTAACCAGCTGTGCCACACCCACCATACTAATAATATATTATTTAATGTGCCAGAAGGGATTCGAACCCCCGACCCACGGCTTAGAAGGCCGTTGCTCTATCCAGCTGAGCTACTGACACATAATAAAACAAATTGTTGCTTTTAGCTAGGAAAGTATAGTAGTTACAAATGAAACCAAATCTAACATACCATACATTTTAACGACCCCAGAGGGACTTGAACCCTCGACCTCCGCCGTGACAGGGCGGCGCTCTAACCAACTGAGCCATGAGGCCATATCAATAAAGTGACTCCGACGGGAATCGAACCCGTGTTACCGCCGTGAAAGGGCGATGTCTTAACCGCTTGACCACGGAGCCATAACATAAACTACTTTAAGATAATATTATTTATATTTAATGGAGACGGAGAGATTCGAACTCTTGACCCCCTGCTTGCAAGGCAGGTGCTCTCCCAACTGAGCTACGCCCCCATATTAACTACTTACTTAAAAATAGCAAGCACTTCATCTATTGATACTGCCTGCTAATCATATTTATAGCAACCTCAAAACTTCATACAGCATTAATGAATTATCTTTCTACATATCTTTACCTTAGAATAAACCTTCGATCTATTAGTATTCATCAGCTGAGTGTGTTACCACACTTACACCTTGAACCTATCTACCTTATCGTCTTTAAGGGATCTTATCTCCTTATGGAGGGGATATCTCATCTTGAGGGGGG
>NZ_FNQZ01000018.1 GCF_900107545.1 Pseudobutyrivibrio sp. ACV-2
AGAGAAAAAGAGTAAGATAATCTCAAATCTAATTCTTATCACAAATGCACAGGGATAGTCTTTTCTGTGTTTTCCGAGTACAAATTTACGCTGCCGTGAGGTTTTAGGGTAGTTTACAAAAGAGATTAAAGTCTTTATAATATGAATTAAGAAAAGGTGCTAGCCGATTGACGGTTGGTCCGTTCAGAAAAAAGCAGTAGTAACCGCTCAGTCCTGCCAGACTAATGAGCGGTTACTTTTTTGTTGCACTATCTCGGTCAACTTTGTAGCCGATTCCAAATGCTGTAAATAATACTCCAGTAATAGCTACAAATTGCTCTAATGTTAACATCAAAGTATTCCTCCATAGATTATTTCTGCTAAATGACAGATTATTCTAAATAGAGGTCTCAGTCCTCTAGTTGAAGACCAACCGCCAACCGTAATGGGTAGCACCAGAATTAAGTCTATCAAAAGAGAATGTTAAAAACAATCGAACATTGATATTCTCTCACAAGATTTTTTTCTAGCCGTTTTACAAGGTTAATCTCATTTGATACCACTGGACATCACCGTGGGTTGATTCGCTGATTCCCTCATTCTTGAATCCAAACTTGGCATAGTAGTCGATAAGCTTATCTTTGCAGGTTAATACTAGGCCAGATCTATTTTGTGATTTCGAATCTTCAATGGCATGCTCTATAAGTTTACCAGCATAGCCATGGTTTCTATATTCAGGAATGGTGTTTACTCCAAATATCATCTGCCATTTGCCATTTTCATCGTGCATGTCAGCCTTAGCATACATTCCATCAGTAAGGTCGGGGTCATCTGTACAAAATCCATCAACGAAAGCTATGAGTTTGTCATTATCAAACATTAGCCAGAAGTGGTTAGCATAGTGTTCTAAGCGATCTTTGAATTCTCCTGATGTGGCTGCTTCTGTGGGAGGGAAGCATTCTGCTTCTACGCGAGCAATAGCAGGTAAGTCATCTCATCTATAGTAGCTGTTCTAATTAGCATTGTGTTGTCCTCTCAATACACCAAACGAAACCTTTAGCTGTTCGTATATCGGGTTCTTTAAAGTGATTTCCTTCATTCCATTCAAGGGTTGTGTCTATAGCCTTAGATGGGAAAATCTCACTAAGTTCACGTGTACAGTTGCCTACTGTAGCCATAGTAGAATTCTTAGCTCGCTCTTCTTTATCCCCTAGACTTAGATAAATATGCTTGGTATGTGGATTGTTATCTTTAGCATAATCAAGAAATCCAGGGAACCAAACCGACGGTGATGCTGCAGATATGGCAGTAAAGGTATCTGTTTGGTACGCACTCCAAAGAGCAAATAGACCGGCTAGTGAGTATCCGCCAACTATGGTAGGGATTGTTGGGCTGAGGTTGTATTTTACTCTTGTTGCTGGAATGAGCGTATCTAAGATAAAGCACAATGTGTTTTTCGCACCTTCACCAAAGCCTTCTTTACCAAAAACAGGCGGTGCTGTCCAAGGGGATAGCTCGGTATTCCAGTTATCTATGCTGAAGGCTACAAGCATATATGGAGAACTAGTATGCTCGGATATATATGCAATTTCATCATCTAGCATTTCATAATCATGTGAATCCACTGGTTGAATAAGCAGAATCTCAGGGGATTTAGTTATATATACTATGCAATTCTTTGTTTCGATTTGGAAGGTCTCTTTATTCATTCGTTAGTCCTCTTCTTCAGGAAACTCAAAGACTTCTTCTACGGATTTACCAAATACTTTAGCAATGTCCATAGCAAGTTTAAGTGAAGGATTGTATTTGCCATTCTCTAATTTACCTATAGTTTCACGGCGCACACCAACCATTTCGGCTAATTCTGCTTGCTGGAGATGCATTTCTTTTCTATATTCATGGATTCTGGTCTTTAATGTTGGCATAGCATCGATGATATCCTGGAGTGGAGTCTAGGTCATTGGGTCAAAATTGTCTTCTTATTCTTGTATATGTATTTCTATATAAGGTGGAGCTCTTGCTCCGCCTTTATTGTTTACTTAAGCTCTTCGAATATCTGCTTGATGTTACTGTCAGTGTTGGTGTCCTTCAAGTAGCCATAGTTGACGTCGTGCTTCTGCATATATGAAGTGAAGCGGTAGTATTCTGAATGACAGATAAAGTTACTGAAGAAGTATACTTTATCCCTGCCATCGGCTGTTGCAGGGCTAAGTGAAGCGAACTTCTCTACGCCTATAAAGCTCCAGTTAGGGAATAAGGTTTTTAGCTTATTATACCAGTTTGGATGGCCTCCGATGATAAGGATGTTCTTGTCTTCGATAGCTTTTTTCAATTCCTCTACGTTTGTATTAGATTCTGGGACAGTCTCGTCAGTAAGAATGTAAACGTAGTTTCTAAGATGGATTAATCCCTCATGCTCTGCTTCGAACTGATTCTTTAAAGATTCAAAAGTAGCAGCTTCGGTCTTGGCTTTTTTATTGTTGCTACGAAGATATTGGATATCTTGCTCAGCTTTATTTAACTTATTACGTAGCTCTGCAATTTCCTTTAGATAGTCTTCATTTGAAGCATTACCAGAAGACACAGGAGCTATCGTCAAATTCTTGTAGTTTAGTACCACAATGAGCCATGAAATCGTGCTCAATAATAGGGAAATCTACATACATTTCATCAGTCATAAAATCCTGAAGAAAATAGAAATCTGCTCCTGCTGTATCTGGCTCGATAATAATTCCATTGTCTCGATTATATTGGTCCTCAACGATTAGGGAGGCAAATTTTTTTGCTAATAAATCGCTGGCCTCCTGGAGAACAGAATTATTTTGAAAAGCATCATATGGTAATTTCATAACGGAATCGCCTCTGTTATAGATATAGGGATATTTTACCATAACAGGTAAAAGCATCGAGTTACATTTTTCCTGGGAAGATATTAGAAAAGGTTATGAAGCTTGGGCCGGTTGTTGCTATGTGGGAGACGATACCTCTTTAATATTTCTTGGACCCTTCCTAGCAGCTTCGCAGGTCTGCCCAGCTCCACAGACCAGGCGCTTCGCTTACAAGGAAGATTATAATCGGCTTCGCCGATGGGGGATTTATCTTTCAGTTTTCTATGAACCTTTCAGTTTTTCCTTCCCCCGGACCCCCTTTCCCCAGGATTTCAGAATTCAGAATATGGTTAGTAATGTCTAACTTGCTGTGATATTATTTTATTTAGGAAAGGTGGGAATAATATGGCTAGTATACAGTACAAAATGGTTTATGGCTTATTTAAGCTTTTAGGTGTTAACAAGATGCTTGATAAAGAGGGAGTTGAGTTTGATAAGCTTCTTGAAACCTATAGTAAAAAACAGAAAAAGCCACTTGCTATCCCATACAAAAAGATGGAAGGCTTTGACATTGAGACTAAAACTATCAGAGAGACTACAATTTATATAGTCAGAGAAAAGGGGAAAACTCCTTCAAAGGGAATTCTATACCTTTTTGGTGGCGGATATATTTTGCCACCTGATCCAGGGGATATTGTTTTATGTGGGCAAATTGCTAAGGAGTGTGACGCCGAGGTTTGGTTTCCTCTCTATCCTATGGCTCCAGAGCACAAGCTCATCGACACAGTTCAAAGTACAGTGAAGGTATATGAGAGTATGCTATCCAAATATGATAGGAGCAATGTGCGATTCTTTGGTACATCCTCAGGTGGCGGACTGGCCATGTCAGTTTGTATGTATATAAAGCATGAGGGATTAAGTATGCCATTACCTGAAAAGCTGGTACTTCAATCACCAGGACTTCAAGTGCCACCTAGCAAAGAACAAAAGAATGAAATGAATTTGATTAAGAAAGATGATGTAATGATTCCACCCGACTTTTTTGATAGGATTGCACCTGTACTTGCCAAGGGAGAAGAGGAGTATCTTTTAATTCCATTGCTATTTGATATTTCAGGCTTTCCTTCTATTGATATTTTTTATGGAACGAAGGAAGTTATGTATGTGTATTTGAAATATATGAGAGAGCACTGCAAGAAATACGGTGTAGTTCTTAATGAGCATGTAGGTGAGGGAATGATGCACTGCTGGGGAGCTATGGAGTTTGTTCCAGAGGCAAAGGCTGTAAGACAGGAATATTTTGCAGCTCTTAGATAGACGGTCATGCTAGTTTGGCTCCATTTCAGCCAGAGAGATTTATTGAAGCAATAGGTTAAATTGTTGTAAGGGGAGGGACGAGGATATGATGAAGTACACGGGAAAGTACTATATGATTTTTTCGCTATTGTTACGCAAGCATCTCAATAATCAATTTGGAAAAGAGATAACCAGCAAAGCTCTCAAAGGTGCAAAGCCTATTTATAAAGATATGCTCTTAAAATGTGAGGATATTGGCTATGACAATCCAATGGCTGGGAATATTTATATGTGCTTTGTTTTTCTTGCCATATGGAAAGCTACTGACAACTGTAATGATCCAGAGTGGTTCAGAGATTTATTTGGTACCATGTGTAAAAGTGTGGGGCTCTTGGACGAAAAATGATGTTTTTATATTTAAAGACTGGCTGGTCCAGTCTTTATTTTTGCAGTTTTTTCATAATCTTTGGATATACTTATCTATGATTAATAAGAGGAGGGAAAGTTATGGAGTTTGAATTCTTATATGCTATACCACGTACAGAAGTATTAGACACTTTCTTTTTAACAATCAACAAGATTACAGGATCTTATGGGCAGCTTTGGGTAATCATTGCTGTGATTCTTCTGTTATTCAAGAAGACTAGAAAGATTGGTATAGCAGTTTTGGTTTCTTATGTGCTTGTGTTTGTCTTAGGTCAGTATGGACTAAAAAATATGTTTTCAAGAATGCGTCCGTGTCAGATAGATGAGACTTTTGAGCTTTTGGTTTCACGTCCATCCAGCTCATCATTCCCATCTACTCATTCAGCCTGGGCATTTGGTGGAGCGGTAGCTATTTTCTTAGGGAATAAGAAGGGTGGAGTAATTGCCTTGATTTGGGCGGCACTTATAGCCTTCAGCAGAATGTACTTATTCCTTCATTTCCCAACAGACGTATTAGCAGGAATTGTTTTTGGTGTGTTGATGGGTGTAGTTGCTACTAAACTGGTGGAGTTTATTTCAAAGAAGATTAGTGCAGGAAAGGGAGGTGTCTATGAATAACGATGAGTAATGGAGAAATATGGTATTTCTAAGAAATTGGGAATTGGGATTATGCTTCAAATGTTGTAGACGATGAGCTAGAGCTTTTTACGATAAGAAGCAGGACACATATGCTTCCATTTACAAATAAGCGTTTGCTGATTAAGACTGAAAGAGGGGTTGTTCCGGACGACTTTGTGCATGAACATTATCTCGTAATAAAAGAAAAAGGGCTGACAGTGTTGATGTCTGGCTGCGCCCACAATGGAATTTTGAGTATTCTTGATGCTTATAAAATATAGAAGAAAAAATGCTGTTCAAGGAGGAGCTTATGAAAAAAAGAATAGCTTTTGTATTGTCGATACTAATAGCTGTAGTTACAGTTATTAGTCCAGCTTGTACAGTGAATGTTCAGGCCAAGGAGAGTATTGCTCAAATAGTTTCAGACATGCCACTGGAACAGAAGGTGGCGCAGATGATTATGCCTTCTTTTAGGTATTGGGGTACAGGGGATGCCAAAAAGGGCGTCACAGAATTGAATGACCAGCAGAAGGCAACTTTGATGAAATATAACTTTGGAGGTGTTATTCTTTTTGCACAAAATACCCAGGAAGCAGCGCAGACAACAGAGCTTGTCACTGCCATGCAAAAAGCCAATATTCAGGGCGGAGCCAAGTCGTCATTACTGATTTCAATTGATCAGGAAGGGGGATATATCACTCGTCTTCAGACTGGAACGCAGATGCCAGGAAATATGGCTATTGGTGCTACAGGTGATTCGGAGAATGCTTATCGTGCTGCTAATGTAATTGGAAAAGAGCTTGCAGTACAGGGAATAAATGTTGATTTTGCGCCTGTTATGGATGTAAATAATAATCCTGAAAATCCTATTATTGGAGTACGCTCATTTTCGGATAATCCATACACGGTGGCACGCTTTAGTCAGAGATTTATAGACGGGCTCCATAGTAATGGAGTCATGACTGCATTAAAGCATTTTCCTGGTCATGGCGATACGGCTACTGATAGTCATACTGGATTACCATTAATTGACAAAACGTATGACGAATTGAAGAAACTAGAGCTTATTCCATACGCTGCAGTTGCCAAGAAATCTGATTTCGTTATGACAGCTCATATTCAGTATCCAAAAATTGAGACAGGAACGTACATTTCTAAGCTTACAGGCGAAAAAATAAATATACCAGCAACACTCTCAAAGACTATACTTACAGGGATTCTAAGGGATGATTTGGGCTTCGACGGTGTAATTATCACTGACGCATTGGATATGGATGCCATTGCGAAACATTTTGATAAGCTTGAAGCAACAGAGCTTGCTATCAATGCCGGCGCAAATATGCTGTTGATGCCTATAGATTTGTCTACAGAGGACGGATTAAAGAACCTGGATGATTACATCAGTGGTGTAGTTGCAGGAATAAAATCAGGAGATATTTCTATAGACGCTGTAAATGAGTCTGTTACCAGAATTTTAAAAATGAAGGCGAAGTATGGCTTATTGGTTGACGATTCATTAAATTCAGTGAGCAAATGGTCAAGAATTCAGCCATCAGCTACAGTGGCAGAAAAAGTAGTTGGAAGCAAAGCAAATCATGATGTGGAATGGGATATTGCCCTTGAGGCGATTACTTCAATAAAAAATGATAATGCATTCCCTATAGATTCTGATAAGAAGGTAGTAATCTTATATCCATCGGTAAGTCAGTCGAAATCATTCGAGTATGCACTTGATAGATTGAAGGAAAGTGGTATTAAGATTAATAAAAATAATATTTCCATGATTTATATAGAGAATTATGATAACTACAATATAGCTCAGGGAATAGCTGGTGCAGATGTTGTTATTTGCCTGTCTGCAATATATTCAGCAGAGGTGAAGAACAAAGAGTTTATAACAAACGTTATTTCAGAGTCTCACAAAAATAATGCCAAGGCAATTTTTTTAAGTGCTCAATTACCATATGATACAGCATTTTATCAGGCTGCCGATGGTATAGTGGCTTGTTATAATGCCAAAGGAATGACAGATATTCCAAACTTTAAGGCAAACACAAAACAATATGGTCAAAATATTCCAGCTGCAGTATATGTATTGTTTGGTGGGGCAGGAGCGAAGGGCGTTCTACCTGTAAGTGTGAACTAAGGGTTTTCTTAGACCAGGCTGAAGCATGCGGAGGCACCTATGGAAAATATTTTTTTTAATAATCTTGGAATAATTGCTTTGGAATCAGCGACAGAATTGGGAAAAAAAATCAACAAAGTACTTTATGATTGGAGGGATGAAAATTTCCTCATACCATGCAGTTGCCCTAGGTTTAGCAGTGGAGAAGCCAAAGGAATAGTCGAGGCTTCTGTTCGTGACAAAGATATTTATATTTTGGTAGACGTATGCAATAATTCACTGACCTATAAGATGGATGGAAGCTTGAATCGCATGTCTCCGGATGATCACTATCAGGATTTAAAGAGAATAATAGCCGCATGTAATGGAAAGGCAGGCAGAATCACAGTCATTATGCCGTTCCTGTATGAAGGACGGCAGCATAGAAAGACAATGCGTGAGTCTTTAGATTGTGCAATGATGCTTAAAGAATTAGAAAATATGGGGGTGCACAGTATTGTAACTTTCGATGCCCATGATCCTCGCATGCAAAACGTATTGCCTTTAAATGGTCTCGAAATAATATCACCTGCTCTGCAATTCACACAGGCTTTATTTGCAGAGTATGAAGATTTGAAAATAGATAGTGAACATCTAATTTTCGTTGCCCCAGACGAAGGCGCAACTGAACGAGTAATATTTCTGGCCTCTCTTTTTGGGGTAAACATTGGTATGTTTTACAAGCGCCGTGATTACACTAAGATTGTGGACGGTACAAATCCAATCATTGCTCATGAATTTTGCGGTGGAAATATTGACGGCATGGATGCAATAGTAGTTGATGATATGATTGCTTCCGGTGGAAGTATGATAGATGTTGCAAATCAGTTAAAGGAAAGAGGAGCAAAAAGAGTATTTCTGTTTTCTACCTTTGGTTTATTTACTAGCGGTCTTGAGAAATTTGACAAAGCCTATGAAAGTGGCGTATTCACAAGAATATTTACAACAAATCTGATACACCAGAAAGAGGAGCTCTTGGAAAAGGAATACTATAGCACTGTTAATATGGGACGCTATATTGCAGCAATCATAGATACTTTAAACAAAGGTGATTCTATGATTGAAATTTCTAAACCTGCTTCAAGAATAAGAAAGGCTGTAGAAGACTACAAAATTTACCATTAGATATACAGAGATGCTTTCCTCTCTGGCCAATAAGCTTCACTTTAATGTTGTAAAAATCAATCTATTTCAAAGAAGATTAGTGCAGGAAAGGGAGGTGTCTATGAATAACGATGAAGTAATGGAGAAATATGGTATTTCTAAGAAATTGGGAATTGGGATTATGCTTCAAGTGTTGTTGATGATTGCAGCACTTATACTTACGATTATAGGAATTATCAACAACACAAATTTGCACAGAGCCATCATATACATAGGCCAGGCAGCTGCTTGTATTCTAATAATAGTATTTGGTGTATTTCGATTTAAAGATAGGAATAGAAAGTTTTTAAGGATTGTCTTAAATTCATATGCTTTACTTGAAGCGTTAAGAGCTGCACTTTTAAACACAGATGGTGTAAACCCTTGGGTCGGAGCATTAGCAAAATTCATTTTGGCAGTTTTAGCCTGCAATTGTGTTTTAGTGGCAGAGCGAATGGAAAAAGGTTCTAGCGAAAAGATATCTTTAGGTATGGTTATTTTAGAGATAGTTCTTTATATAGTGTTCCTGGTTGGATTCCCTGGCGTAATGCTTGGTCACCTTAATCGCTTCTTACCTCTTGTAGGTGTTCTTATTGCAGGAAGCATAGCAATATTACAAAAAGGAAAGAACAGTCAGCTTGGAAAGGAGTAATCTATGAGAAAAAAGTTAATTCCAATAATTCTATCTATTTTTATGATTACTGCTTTTGTAGCTTGTTCAAAGACTTCGACAATTCTGGGGCAACAATCTGAAACCGGAGAGAAATATACGCTTTATCTTGGACTTAATGATAAGGACACTTATGAACAAATAATTAGTACAGAGGATGCTTTAGATAAAGCTAATCAGATTTGTGCAAAGTATGCTGGTGGCTATACTCAACTGAGCGCAAAAGGTGGTTGGATTAATGATGATGGCACTATGGGGCATGAGAACACCATAGTATATATCTTATATGATATTTCAGAAGATAACCTCCAGTCTTTACTTGATGAGTTGATTGATGGATTTAATCAAAGCTCTGTTTTAGTAGAAAAGAATGAAGTCTCTCATATTTATTATTCCAAGGAATAGGATAACGGTAGAAAGGAATGTGAATCGCCGCTATGCGTACAAATGTTATTGAGGATATTACAAAGGATCCATCTGGATTTATTCTTCTATCAGATGTTATCCCTAGCATAATTCAAGAAATACGTTATTTTTCAACTTACAATTTTGTAGGGGAGCGTATAGACGGATATGAAGAACCTTGCGCCATTTTAACAAAAGAGGCGGCAAGGGCTTTAAAGACTGTAAGTAATGAACTTATGGTACAAGGGTATCGTCTAAAGATATTTGATGCTTATCGCCCTGCGTCTGCAGTTAAACATTTCGTGTTATGGGGCATAGAAGACCAGGATATTAGAATGAAGTCTTATTTTTATCCTGAACTAGAAAAGCAAGAGTTATTTTCAAAGGGATATATAGCAAAACAATCTAGCCATAGCCGTGGTAGCACAGTGGATTTGACTCTTCTTGATATGAAAACAGGTAAAGAAGTAGATATGGGGGGACCTTTTGATTATTTTGGTGAACTATCTCATCCAAATTACAAAAATATTTCTGCGGAGCAGTATGAAAACCGTATGACTTTACAGCAAGTCATGGTTCGAAATGGCTTTGTGCCTTTTGATTGTGAATGGTGGCATTTTACACTGAAAAATGAACCATATCCTGATACATACTTTGATTTTCCAGTATCTTCCAATTATTTAAGGAAATAATATACCCTTCTGTGATATATTAGAAAGAAAAAATATAGCAAAGGGATTATTTATGAAAAAGACGTTAGTTACATTATTATTGGCTTGTATGCTTGTGGGCTGTGGCAATAAGCAGAGTGATGAGATAATTGGTGGGGCAGATGAGCCTACAAGTATTATTTTGGAATCGGATTCAACAAAAGATGATGAGGAAGAGCCTACTGGAGAGACTTTTAATGTAAAAGACTATTTTGAAATAGGTGAATAATGTTATGGAACGTGATGAGTTAAAAGAAGCCATTCTTAGAGATCTAAATGCAGAGGAATATCCTTTTATTATAGAAGTTAAAGGAAACACCATTATTGGAAGATGGAAGACTCAGGAGATTCTTGAGGGTGCTAATCCAAAAAGATATCGTCCCTTTTCTGTAGAATATAAGCTCCGTGCAGACGGAACATTTTATGGCGGGGAAATGACAGTCCACTGTGATGAGTACAAGCCACCTATGTCAGCAGAGTCTAGAGGGGTGTATTCTGTTACTGCCAATGAAAATTTGAAGTGGAGGAAAAAGGTGGATGTTAAAGACTGGTCTACTATCGACCACGACGAGCAAAAGCTTTTTTCAATAATAGAGCATTATTTGATAGATAAAGGGTTTTCCTATCGACCAGGTGTATGGAACCATGCTTATATAGGATGGAGACAAGGATATTACTTACGATTAGTAGGTGCATTACTATTGTTTGTTGGTACCTTTATTTTTATAGGCTCACTAGGTACTGGAAACTTATTTCTTAATCTATTTCCTTGGATTCACATCATAGTTGGTGCTTGGGTTCTTCTTATAGGATTAGGGAAGATTCCGTTTTACCATCTTAGGAATGACATACTGATAAAAGTGATTATTGGAACCATTGCCATTTGTTGGTTGTTAGTCTTTGCCTGTATGTTTTTTGATATAGATCCACTTGGATTCCTTTTTAGATAACTAATATTGTCCAACAAATTACCCTTCTGTGATATACTTAAAGATTTTCTTTTCATTTAAGTTATTCTCCTTCTTAGAGCTACATCATATGGTGTAGCTCTATTTTTATGTTTAAAAACATGGCATATTGCCTATCACTAGGCTTCCTTTCGATATTCCATAGGTGTCTTTCCAGTCTGTTTTTTGAAAGCAGTTTGAAACCAGCTTTGTGATGAAAATGATAATATTTCTGAAATTGATGATAGTGATAGATCTGTGAAGCGAAGTAGAGCCTCTGCCTCGTGTATTTTTTCTTTAACAATAAAACTCTTTAGTGTCATGCCTGTTTCGGATTTAAATTTCCTGGATAAATGTTCTTCTGATAAATTTACTAATTCAGCAAGTTTCTTGACAGTTATCTGTTCTCTAAAATGATTTTGAACATATATTATTACAGTTCGAATATCATGACTTGTGTTGCCAGGTATATTAACATCTCTGACCAACCTTGCATAGGCAGCGGGAATGAACATTCTTGCTGATAATTGAATTAGGGACTCAACATCAGGCGAGGACTCTATCTGGTCACTAAAAGCCCTTCCTAAAGAGTCAGTAGAACGTAATGGCACGCCTGCAGATAGAGCTGCACGTTGGCTGAGAGAGTTCAAAACAATGAGTGAATTTTTAGCATATCGTAGACTTAATCTATTCATCGATTCCATAAATTGCTCTGGAATAACAAGGTTCTCAAGATTTTCAACCATGCCATGAGAAATATAAAATAGAATTCTGTCCTGAATATCTGTGTCAGTGTAGTCATGATCGTCAAAAGTAATCTCTGTTGTAATTGCATTAGTAACTTTCTCTAGCGCATTTTTCTGAGTTAGGTTCGTTGAGTATTCGCTAATTGTTTTAATATCGTGTATTTCCACACCCAACAGGGATGCTATTAGAGATAAGGTAGCTTTAAATTGATGTAGGTCAGTCAATTTCATCGAAGCAAGTGTACTCGATATTGCTAAAGCAATCTCTTTTGAATAGCTGGAGCTTATCTGACCCGTAAAATGTTTCAGGGAAACAGAATTCATCTCGACAATAGTGGCAGGCCCCAAGACGATTATCTGCTTATTTGAAAAATCTGGGATAAATCCCAATAGAAGCAGGGAATCTGTGACAAGACAACAAACTTGATTTGTAAAAGAACTAAAGTGTGTCCATTCAGGAATATCAGATAGTTTAAAAGCGCCATTAAAATTCTTATCAGGGATAAGTTTCTTACATGTCCAATCTAAATCAAATACTGAGATTGGAACTCCATATATTTGATAAATCAATTCTAATTGTGATAATAGCATTTCATATCAGCCTCCCATTGTAACTTTTTCATAAATTTGCGCAGTAGGAAATTGTGCAAAAAGGGAAAAATATAGCAAATATCATAAAACTATAATACACATCAAATTAATAAAATACAATATCTGTTCATCCCAATATAATGTGTTCACAACTTAACATTTAACTAAGGAGGAAGAGGGAATATGTTTGAGAAGAGTTTTTTATTGGGGGCTGCCACAGCTGCACATCAGGTAGAAGGAAACAATATTTACAGTGATTATTGGGTTCAGGAGAATTTGGAGCACAGTATGTTTGATGAACCTTCTGGTTTGGCAGTAGATCATTATCATCATTTTGAAGAGGATATAAAGCTATTAAAGGATGCGGGACTGAATGCATATCGATTTTCAGTTGAGTGGGCAAGAATACAGCCAGAGGAGGGCAAATGGGATTCTGCAGAAGTAGAGCATTACAAGGATGTCATTAAGTGCTGTGTAGAAAATGGAGTGGAACCGGTTATCACTCTAATGCACTTTACATCTCCTAAGTGGTTAATTCGTAAAGGCGGATGGGAGAATCCTGAGGTCATTGATGATTTTGCTGCATACTGCGGACGAATTGTTTCAGAATTGGGAGAAGGAATTCATTATGTTTGCACCATCAATGAAGCCAATATGCGTTATCAATTGGCTGGACTGATGAAAAGCATGATGGCTCGCATGAGTGCAAGTCGTTCTCTAGAAGAAAAACAGGCCGAAGAAGATTCGAAGGTTCAGGTTGGTATCAATTTGGATCAGAATCGTATGATGCAAGCTGCAATGGAAAGTGCACAGGCATTTGGATTTAAAGACCCAAGAGATGTTGCTGTATTTGTATCACAGTGCTCAGATGAAGGAGACCGAATTGTAATGAAAGCACACATGGCTGCGGTAAAAGCAATTCGAGAAGTTAGGCCTGATTTAAAGGTTGGAATTACATTATCATTGCATGACTTACAATCACTTGAAGAATCAAATAGTGAAGAATCAACTAAAGCAGTTGAAAGAGTATGGGATGAAGAATTACTTCATTATCTTCCAGCTATTGAAGGCGATGATTTCCTCGGCGTTCAATGTTATACGAGAAAATGCTTCGATGAGCAGGGGGAGGAACGTTTACCTGATGGTGTTAAAACAACCCAGATGGGATATGAAAACTATCCTAAAGCAATTGGAAATGTAGTTCGAAAGGTGGCAAAGTCCTTCAAAGGAGATTTAATTGTTACGGAAAATGGAATTGCAACATCAGAAGATAACGAGAGAGTAGAGTACATAAAAACTGCTACTGATGAGATTAAATCATGTATAGATGATGGATTACCAGTTAAAGGGTATTTTTATTGGTCATTATTAGACAATTTTGAATGGCAAAAGGGATTCAAGATGACCTTTGGACTTATTGGCGTTGATCGAAATGATATGAGCCGACATCCAAAGGAAAGCCTGAGATTTCTTGGAAGTCTACGCTAGATACAAAATGATAATAAAAAGGAGCAAAAATGGAAAATCAAATTAATTACAGAAAAGCAAAGAACTGGCAAATTGCCTTATCACAAATGAATTCTGCAAACGCAATGTGTTTTTATATCTTAATGACTTACGTCAGTTATGTTGGAAATGCTGGGTATGGTATTGCAACTGCGATAATGGGCACTATTCTTACATTCAGTAGAATACTTGAGGGTGTTCTAAATCCTGTAATTGCAGTATTCGTGGATAAATTTAACACCAGATTTGGAAAGATTCGTATATTCCTTTTTGGCGGATGGCTGATTCAGACTGCAGCGGTTTTATTGTTATTTATTTGGGGAAGTGGTAAAGGACATGGAATTATACTTTTCGTAGTAATGTATGTCATTTATTTATTTGGATACGCCATGAATAATGTTGCAGGCCAAATAATGGGACCGGTAATGACAAATGATCCTGAGCAAAGACCAATGGTAGGGGTATGGGCAACTGTTTATAGTTACTTTGCGCCAATGATTATGACAATTTTAATCACAATGGTAATTCTTCCAAAGTATCAAAATACATATTCTGTTGAAATGCTTAGCACTTCGTGCATTGTAACAGTGGCAATCTCTCTTGTGTTCATTATTCTGGCTTGCATAGGTGTATCTGAGACTGACTGTCCAGAAAATTTTGAAGATGTGGCTGCAACCAATAATGAAAAGGTTTCTTTTAAAGATATGGTTTCGCTTTTAGGCAAGAATAAAGCAATGCAAACCTATGTGATTTCAGCCTCTGCTGTAAAACTTGCAAATCAGGTTGGTAGTCAATCTATTGTATCAACAATGATGTTTGGAATACTGATTGGAAATATGCAGCTTTCCACATTAATCAGTGTAATTGCGATGCTTCCTTCAATCGTGTTCGCCATTATTGGAGGAAAGTATGCAGGTAAGCATGGAAGTAGAAAAGCTATTTCATTCTGGTCATTTGTAAGTCTCATTGCAACAGTACTTATGACTGTATTTTTACTGACAATTAATACGAGAACGATTACAGTTGCAGTACTTCCAACTATTGTATATTTCGTTTTAACTCTTGCTGTTAATGGAACAAAAATGGGTGTCACAGCAGCTACAACATCAATGAGTGCGGATGTAGTCGATTATGAGAAAGACCGTTCTGGAAAGTTTATTCCTGCTGTTGTTACAGCTACTTATTCTATGATTGACCGACTTGTATCGTCGTTAGCAACAGTGATTACCATGGGCTGTGTTGCTCTTATTGGTTATGAGACAACTATGCCACAGCCAAATGATCCTATGACTAATGGTATTAAGTATCTGACAGTGTTATTGCTTTATGGATTTCCAATAATAGGATGGATTATCTCAATTATATGCATGAAAATAAGCCCTCTTTCAAAGGAAAAGATGGCTGAGATTCAGGCAAAAGGCCAGAAGAAATAATAGGAAGTGAGGTAGTAGAGGGTGATTCGAGGAATACAACAGTTTCAGCTTCGAACCGTGATAGGCAATCAAAAAAAGGCACAAGACACATTGGGTAGATTGAGAGCGTCTGGCTATCAGGGGATTGAATTATGTTCATACATGATTCACCCCATGCCATTTATCATAAGAGCCTTGACTCGTCTGGCAGGGATGCCTATGGGAAAAAGTGGCAAGCTGAACTGGAAAGAATTGATAGATGAGTCCGGCCTTAAAGTTATTAGTTTACACTCTGACTTGGGTAGCGTATTGAAAAGAACAGAGGAAGTGGCAAAAGAGGCTCATCTTTACGGAACAAAATATGTGGTTATTACAGGCATGCATCACTTTGATTATACCGATGAGAAGGCAGTTTATGACCTGGCAAATAATTTGAATGAAGCAGGAAAATTGCTAAAGAACGAAGGACTAAGTCTTTTATATCACAACCACAATTGCGAGTTCAGAAGATTAAAAAGTGGAAAGATGGCCTATGAAGTATTGATTGAAGAGACCAATCCGGAATATGTGAATTTTGAATTTGATTCATATTGGGCTGCTGATATTGGAGTGAATCCTGAATACTGGATGGGTAAACTTGGGCAGCGAATGAAACTTTGGCATATCAATGATAGAGGCTCAAAACAGACGGGACCACTTTCATCAATCTTAAAAACCGATAGTTGTGAGCTTGGAAATGGAAGTATGGATTTACAAGGATTGCTTGAAATTGCAAAAAAGAATGAAGTAGAAGCGGTTGTTCTTGAAAGCCATAGAAATTGGGAACAGAGGTCACCAATAATTTCTGCTGAAATTAGTTCTCAGTTTCTAAAAGAGTATGTGAATTAAAACACCCAATGAGCGAGAGGTAACAGGAATAGATGAAAGCAATAAATTGTAAAACCGAGTACCGGAATAACCCTATAGGAATAGATGCACAGGATTTATATGTTTCATGGCAGTGTCAGGATGGTATTATGCAGAGCGCATACCAAATAGTTGTAAAAAAGGGTAGTGAGATAATACTTGATACTGGCAAGGTAGAATCAAAGAAAATGCATGCTATTATTGCACCAGAGCATAGGTCAAGAGATAACATGTCATGGACTATCCGTTTATGGGATCAGGACGATTGCTCAGGTGAATGGGCAGATGGAGGCACCTTTGAATATGGCCTGCTTAACAGTGATGACTGGTATGCTAAATGGATTGAGCCAAGTGAGGAAATTGGGTATCAATTTGATATAGGTACTCCAGATTATATGAACTCTATGGCTTTAAAAGCATGGAACGAGAAAAAGCATAAAAAAAATGAAGTGTTTATTCCTCATAAGCCAGCATCAGTTTTTAGAAAGAAATTCTGCCTGGATTCAATGGAGAAAATAGAGACTGCAAGAGTATATGCCAGCGCTTGTGGACTCTATGAAATATACATAAATGGACAAAAAATAACTGATTATGTGCTTACACCAGGAACAGCCAATTATAAATTCGAAATACCATATCAAACATATGACGTTTCAAACTATGTTAAGACTGGAGAAAATGAAATACATATTATCTTAGGTGATGGATGGTATCGTAGTACATCAGGTGTAGATGGTGACAGAAATTTATTTGGCGAAAAAACGGCAGTATTATGCCAGCTAGAGATTAACGGGAAAGCCATTGTGTCAACTGATAACACATGGCAAGCATCACAAAATGACCCTCTTAGACAGAATGATATGCAACATGGCGAGGTATATGATGCCAGAATGGAGAACTTGTCAGATGATGAGATGGCTTGGCATGAAGTGAAGGAAGTACCTATTGGGTATGAGCTTTTGAAAGCAATGGATACTGTGCCTATACTAAGAATGGAAAGGTTTGATGCAACAATCATTAAAACTCCAAAAGGAGATACTGTTCTTGATTTTGGTCAAAACCTTGCGGGACAGATTGAGCTTATAATTCCAAATGGAGCGGCAGGAGAAAAAATACGCCTGATTCATGGTGAGACATTAGACCAAAATGGAGAGTTTACACAGGAAAACTTTCAAGATAGAAAACGTCATAAAGAAGGTGGAACCTACCAGACTATTGATTATACAATGAAAGCTGGGTATAACCATTATCATGCAAGCTTTACCATCATGGGATTTCGTTATGTAAAAGTAGAGACAAATGCCGATTTATCAAAAGCAGTATTCTATGCCCATGCGGTGTATTCTCAGATGATGGATACTCTTTCATTGACTACATCAAATACAGCGCTAAATCAGTTGGTAAAAAATGCAATGTGGAGTCAGAAAGGAAACTTTTGTGATATTCCAACAGACTGCCCAACAAGAGAACGTGCTGGTTGGACTGGCGATGCTGGTATATTTGCATATACAGGACTGCGTTTGATGGAATCAGTTCCTGTATTGAAAAAATGGTTAAGACAGTGTAGGTATACACAGCTTTCTGATGGAAGAGTAATGAACATTGCACCTCCTAACAATAAACCTGGATTTTTTGCCAAGCTATTGGCTGGATCCGTTGCGTGGGGAGACGCTATTATAATTGTGCCTTGGGAAATATATCAATTGACCGGGGATAAGCGTGTTCTCAGTGAAAACTATAGCATGATGTGCAACTGGTATTCATTCTTGAAGAAAGAGGCGCGTAAGAAAAAGCTTTTTAACAAGTCTCATTCGAAAAAGAATAGAAATTATGTAATCGAAAAGGGGATGAATTATGGCGAGTGGTGTGAGCCAGGCCGAAGCGCAGCTGAAAGCATGAAGGATGGTAACTATGATGTTGCTAATGCCTATTTTGCATATTCCGGAATGCTTATGTCAAAGATTGCCAAAATTTTAGATAGACCTGAAGCTGAAGTCAATGAGTTAATTCGCGTGTCTGACAAAGCCAGACAAGGCTATATTGAAGTTTATACAGAAAATGGATTGATTACTACAGAACGCCAATGTCAATTAGTACGACCACTGGCTTTTGGGCTTTTACCCGAAGAGGCCGACAAGCTTGCGGCAAAACAGTTAGCAGTGATGGTAAAAAGAGAAAATGGAAAGCTAAATACAGGATTTCTAACCACACCTGAAATATGCAGGCAGCTGGCGAAAAGAGGATATATAAAAGAGGCATATCAATTGCTATTGAATCCACAAATGCCAGGATGGTTATATGAGGTAAATCAAGGTGCCACAACCCTTTGGGAAAACTGGGATGGAATTCAGCCGGGAAAGGAACCAAAAGCATCTCTTAATCACTATTCTTATGGAGCTGTTGTTGGCTGGATTATGGATGGTGTATGTGGAATACACTATTGTGATGGTGAGCTGGTAATACAACCTGAAATATATATAGGTGATGATGCAAATGGACTTACTTCTGCAAAAGCAACGTATGATTCACCAGCAGGAAAAATAGAAATGGGATGGGATTATATTAACGAAAAAGTTCATATTCATCTATTTATTCCTGTAGGACTTGAAGCAAAATTAATCCTTCCAAATGGAACGCAGCAACGGGTTTTAGCCGGTGAATATAACTATATGTGCTGACAAAATATGAATTATCAGAGGACTCTCTTTTTGGGAGTCCTTTTTTAGAATATAGATTAGCCCTGTAATAGGGATTTACTTTTTGTTTTCTTGAACCTTTCAGTCTTTCCTTCCGCCGTATCCCCTTTCCTCAGGAACTAGGAATGAAGTTATTGGACGTAATTTTAATTAATGTGGCATTTTAAGATTAGAAAGATTAAAATGGTTGTAATTTATTTCCTAGAGAGGAGAAGTTGTTTATGAGAGTCTTTCAATCAAGTTGGTTTATATTCATATGTAAAGTTATTATCTGGGCTTTGGCACTTAAAGGATATGACTTGTTACGGCTAAAAATAAATATATGGCAGTACTTTGACAGCAAACTTTTTTGTCATTTCATAGAGTTCTGCCTACTGTGCGTTTTTGCAGTTATACTAGATAAATGTTTTAACTGGTTTCAAAGTCATGTTTTATTTAAGAGTTATCAAAACGAATAGAGGTTAAATTATGTTCTACCCTTCTGTGATATAATACAAGATTTACTATGAGGCAAATGATTGCGTTATTGCTGAGACGGAGAAGTGCGATGTAGTTATAGCCTTTAGTCAGTATGAATATTACTCAATGTCAAACGAGGAAATAGAGAAACGTATTTACGATGGAGTAATGAGGAGTTTATAAAAGAAATGGAAATACTTCTTGTTATTGATATGCAGCAAAAGTATATGGATAACTATGAGCCAGACCTACTTGATAGAGTGAATGTGCGCATTCATGAAGCTGTGGATGCAGGTATGCCAGTAGTCTATGTGCGAAATGTAGGTAAGCTTGAGAACGAAGAAAAGTACGTGTTAGCTGAAGGTCTTGATGTAGTATCGGAGTATGTATTTGCCAAAAGATGGCCAAGTGCTTTTTTCTCGGAAGAGTTTGTGCAGTTTATAGAACGGATGCAGGTAGATACCATCAATATGGTTGGTGTTGATGGTAGATGCTGTGTCGCTCGAAGCGCGTTGGATGCAAAGAAGAGAGGCTACGTTGTAAGGCTCTATTTAGATTCTGTTGCTGCTACTAATGATAATTTCTATATAAAAAAGCTTCCTGAAATGCAGGAAGCTGGGATAGAAATAGTATCTGATTAACTGATTGTTTTCTTAGACCAGGCTGCAGCGCCACAGCGTGCACAGCCGTAATATCTATAATTTCTAGTAAATTTGCTGTCTCGCTTGCGGTAGATTGTGGCAACACAGTTGCCGCAGGTGAAGACATATTTAATGCTCATTTCAGAGCTATTATAATTCTCAACACCCTTTTCAGAGCCTTGAGTGACACGTTTAATATTGTAGCCATAAACTTGATTGACTACTTCAGCGTAGTATTTCCACTTGCCAGTGTGACGCATACACCCTTTGCAAGTATGAAGCAGCTCATGGATTATGGTCTCTTTGCAAGCTTGCTCTGAAATCCTCTCGTCTTCCAAAAGACGAGAGGCAATTTCAATAGAGTAGCTACCGTCTCGATTAAGTTTGCATAGTCCTCAACGGGTCTTTGCCCTTTTATTTATTTCCCAAGAAGAAATGGTTCCAAGCTTTATTCCAAGGTGCGAACCTCATTTATACATTCTTCCTTAAGGCGTTCAAAGTCTTTCATATCAAGTCCTTTCAATATGGCACATTATAGATATTTTATCTTTGAATAACAATATGAAACAGTTATAATT
This sequence comes from Pseudobutyrivibrio sp. ACV-2, assembly GCF_900107545.1. Taxonomy (GTDB): domain Bacteria; phylum Bacillota; class Clostridia; order Lachnospirales; family Lachnospiraceae; genus Pseudobutyrivibrio. The sequence goes on from NZ_FNQZ01000018.1 coordinate 20,722, forward strand.
GTCAGTTGATAATGATGCTAGTCAGAAAAAGGAGTTAAATCGATAATAATGATTTTAAAAGTACTACGAAGATTGATAATGATAGGTTTAGTTTCATTTTCGTGCTTAAATTGTGCTTGTAGTAATAAACAAGAAGTATCTAATGTCGAAGAGGATGCTAATATATCTGAAAATCTTGAAAATAGCATTTCAGAAGAATACGAGGCTGAGACTAATGAGTCAAATGATGCTGATAATCAATCTATATGGGATTATGTCTATGGATTAGATATGGCCAGTCTGTATAAGCAGATTAAATCTGTAGATAATCCAAAAGATTTTGAAGGTTCATGGCAAGCAACAAATTGTCATTCCTCTTTGTCTGGAAGTATTGATATTACAAATCAGACTGATGAAGGGTTTCATTATGAGGGATTCTTTTCGTATTATTCCCATTGTGGAGAAGCAATTGGCGAAGCTCATTGGGTGTCAGAGTCTATGGCTATTAGTAGTCAAGATGATGTAGAAGATTCCATGGATGATGGATACATGATTTTTTACATGGTTGGAAATTCCTTATATGTAAGAGCGGATACATTCTTTGGTTCAATGGGAATGAATGTGACACCTAATAACGAATATACTCTTGGAGAACCGGTATATACTAATGCTGATATGGTTAATCGCGCATATACAGAGGAAGAGTTGCAGCAAATAAAAGATTTATTAGGAAACGACTTATATGATGATTTTTTTATTTTCGGAACTGAAAATGGTGGAGTAAATGTATCAGAAATGATGTTAGCAGATGACACCCCATGTAAATACGTGGAATGTTACATGCTTACATGGGGAGAGAGCTATATGGCGGTAATAACTGCTGATGGCCGAATTTATATTAAAGTATACAAGTATGATAATGAAAAGCTTTATACAAATGATTCAAGTTGGGCGAGTCAGGAGCTTCCAGAAGTAATTGAACAATAGAAGGCTACAGTACTTCCAGCAGATTTTTAGCTTGTTTTGACAAGTAATTACATAGGTGGTATTATTTGTTTTAGAAAGAGCTACCGATAGACGGTGGCCTATAAAGTAATTTGGTAAGAATAACCGCCTTAGTTTGCAGACCGAGGGCGGTTATTTCTTTTTTGTCACATTATATACTAAGGTTATTAAGCCAATTAAAACTAGAGTGTATGTGAATAAATCACTATATGTAACCATTAGCATCACCCCCTTAAATACTCAGAGGGCTAAGACAACACCCTCTGGTGAGGGCCAACCGCCTACCGTTTTATGGTAGCTCCGCTATCCATTATACTCAAACATTTGTGCGCATTCAATACTAGGTTAATTGTATGGAAGATATAAATATCTACTATGCATATTTGAACAAGATGAGTCAAATACAGGGGTCACAAATGTGACTATCGTTCAACATCAAGTACTTGGCTCATTGTATTTTAACAAAAAGAATAATGAGACATTGGAGGATCTTATTCCAGCATTTGAACATATTATGTTTAAGGATTCTTATGATATGATATGGCAGAAGCTCACCGAAGGTGAAAAAGAAATGGTAAAGTGTATTTGCAAGACAAAGGATGGAAAAATTGATGAAATAAAAGCATTAATGTCCAACCCAGTTTCATATAATGTATTCAGGAACAAGCTTATAAATAAGCATCTTGTAAATGGAAATAAAAGAGGATACTTAAAGATAAACCTTCCTAGATTTGAAAGCTTTGTGGAACTTTGGGGGGATGACTAGATAATATAGTGACAATCCTCAGTAAATTCACAGATACATGCTAAAATGACTGTGATTATGTAGGAATTGGTATTAACAATCAGTATAAGTGATAGGCTTATTTGAGGCATTCGAAAAGGGGTATTTCCTATGACATCGGTTTCCTTAGAGGCACAGATTATTCCGTTTATTATTTTTATTCTTATAATAAGTTTTTGGTCATTAAGTATCATTTATGCAAAGACAAATGAAAGTATAGGTAGTAAAAAGGAAGTTAAGGCATTTAAAGGTATGCTTCTTTCATTTATGGTCTATACCCTTGAAGACATACGACTAATCTTTGGAAATGACTTTTATTCTATGCTTCCATATCTGTTAGTTTGCCTGATTATATCTATTGGTTTTGCGTCTATGTCATTTGCCTGCTTCTTTTGGTTTCTGCATGTTTATGCTAGTCTTCACATCAATAAAACTCATTTTACTAAAAATAAAATAGATATTCTTGGAATATTGATTCATATTCCATTACTTATCGTGGTTTTAATACTGTTTACCCCACTACATTCTATTGTTTATATTCTTGTGGACGATATGCCTGTTTTCGGATCGGGGTTGATGATAATTCTGGCAATGGATTATATATATTTGATAGCAGCAACAGGAATAGCGCTCTATAACTACAAAGAGGCTAAAACAAGCTTTGAAAAACGAAAATATGGTAGTCAGACTATTTTTATCCTGTTTTTTACGGTAAATGGTATACTGATAGCATTTCTTTTAAATCTCCCAGCTATAGAATTGAGCATGATTCCGGTTGTATTAAAATTGTTTGTGGAGCTGCAGGATTCCCAAATTTATACAGATGCTCTAACAAAGCTTTATAATCGCAGACGAATGAGGGAATTTATAACTGAAGAAATATCCACCTGTAGTAGAGAGAATCCGCTATCAGTCATAATGCTAGACTTGGATTATTTTAAAAGTATTAATGATATATTAGGACATGATGAAGGTGATAAGGTGCTCATTGCCTTTTCAAAGGCATTGAGGAAGGTGATAACTTCGCGGAATGCTGTAGCTGCCAGATGGGGTGGAGATGAATTTGTTGTTGCTGGAAAAGATGAGAACCTTGCCACAAATATTCGTGGATTGTTGGAGGCTGAACTTCAAAAGAACAAATCATTGAATTTCATGCCACCCTTTAGTGTTGGAATTTATCAATGCCGAACTAGTGGATTGGAATATGCAGTGCTTCTTTCAGAAGCTGATGCAGCATTATATGAGGATAAGGAAAAACAGCATAAGTCGTTAAAGGAGTTCGCTGAAAAGCTTAATGAATTAAAGAACGCTAAAATGTAGGGGCGGGATTAAATACATTGGAATAACTATTACTGGCAAATACAGGGGTCACAAGTGTGACTATCGTTCAACTTAGTGGTCAAGAACTGAAGAAATCATGCCTGGATGTACTAAATGATCTATGCCATGAATACAATGAACGAATTTCTTTTCTAATATATAATAGCGAAGATTATGGTAATGAAAATTTTGATCGAGAAGCAGAAAAAATTTACAATAGCAAAAAGTTTTATGCTGCTGTTGTAGCGAGCGATATCAAGACTCTTGGAGAAGATGAGAACTTTACAGAACGATTCAGGACTGATATAGCGACCTTATTTAAACGTGAAGAGGATAATTTGTCTCCGAGAGGGAAAGAGTTATTAGAGCTTTTGAGGGAAAAATGCAAAGGCGTAGGATTTGATATAGGTAAAAGTGAGGTTATTAGTGCTGAGTGGAATAGGTATAGGCGAGGTACTATGAGTGAAGGTGATAAAATAAACATTGGATTTTCGTTGGAGGACTTTGAAGCTATGGCTGAAGAGGAAGATTGGGATGATCTTGTAGATACATACAGTGGCATCGACTAATTGTAAGATCCTTGCTATTGTATGTTGTTTTCTCGTACTTATGATGTGAATTCATAAGTAATTTTAAGCCATCAAGAAGATGGATTTTTTCTTATTATCATCGCTTATGATGTTCAAACTTATCGATTGATAAATTGTTGCCGACGGCTTAAAAGCAGTATTACACAGATCGCAAAAATCAGTCTGTTTATTCTTTTTATAGTACGGTTTTAGTAAAAGAATAGTAGTTCGATTCGTAGTAAAGATTCTTGCAGTTACAGATATTGTTGGGGTGGGACATCTTGTTTCTACCATTTCTGGAAATATACCTTTAATGTTTGCTGTAAATATGAATTATGGTTAATTGTGAAATGAGTTAAATGTATGAGAATGTTGGGATTTTATATAGGAGGTCACGATAGTAGTGTTTCTCTATGTGACTCGGATGGAAAAATCAAATATTTTAAATTGGAAAGGATTATTCAATCAAAGCATAAAAAGGGGAATTTGGAGTGGATAAAAAAAATATGTGATGAAAATGATTTTTGCCCTGAATTCGTCTGTTACTCTGATGGAAATAGAAATGGGTTAGGAATTTGTGATGAAGGCTTATTGTGGCAAGAAAAAGAACCTTTAGATGCTTTTTTAAATGCAAAAACTATATGCATTGATCATCATTATGCGCATATTCTTAGTGCATTTCCACTTATTCATAAAACTGTGGATTTTGGGATATGTGTAGATGGAAGAGGAGATCACCAGATAAAATGTTCAGTCATTGAAAATCCGTATGATATTTATAAGAGTAAAATGATTTATCAAAATAAGAACGATGCGTATTGTTTAATGTTTAATGAAATTGGGAAGCTAATGCAGCTTGAAGGCGGAGAATTGGACTATGCAGGAAAAATAATGGGAGCTCATGCATATGGGAAAGCAAATCTTAGCTATATCGAAGAGTTAGAGGAATTTTCCAATAAATATGGGGTTTCAGAGACTCTCAAATTAAAATATGAAAACCACAATATAAAAGATTTGTGCATGGAAAAGACAGAAAGGTTTTACGATTGGCTTGCATCGTATCATCAGTGGATAGAAAATCGAAAAATCTGTTTGTTTCGTGAAAATACAAAACCCAATTCATCTATTGTATATGCAGGAGGTGGCGCACAAAATACGGTAATTAATGAACGATTATCAAAGAAGTTTAATTTAATTATCCCACCTCATTGTTATGATGGAGGAATATCTTTAGGCTGCATGAAGTTCTTGTCGAAATACTTGGATAAGAATATCTACATTGAAGAATTTCCTTTTTGTCAATGGGATCAGAATTTGGGTTACGCATCAGCCAATTCTATAGATAAGGTTGTTGATCTGCTATCAAGTGGGAAAATTGTTGGGTGGTGTCAGGGAAGAAGTGAAATCGGGCCTAGAGCTTTAGGCCATCGCTCTATTCTGATGGATCCTACAATACCAAATGCCAAAGATATTCTTAATAAAAGAGTTAAAAAGCGAGAAAACTGGAGGCCATTTGCAGCTTCAATTTTGGAAGGGGATGTTAAACGTATTACTGGGGAATCAAGAAAATTAGAATATATGCTATATGCTGTTCAAGTGTTACCGGAATATCAGGGCAAGCTAAGGGGGGTTATTCATGTCGATGGTACATGCCGGTTTCAGTCTGTTAGCGATACGAAAGAATTGCATTCTTATTATGAGTTAATAAAGCATTTTAAAGATAAAACTGGTGTTCCGGGAGTGATCAATACATCATATAATTCTTCTGGTATGCCAATAGCTAGTAGTAGAGATGATGTTATAAAGGCTTTTGATTCCCTGGATTTGGATGCTTTATGCCTTGGTGATGAGGTGATAATCAGGAAGAGGTGAAATGGAAGAATTCTTGTGCGAAAGGCGAACAACCATTAGTTATAGGGATGGCGATATCTTCCGAAAGTATTACAAGTATCTTGGAAAGGAAGATGTTCTTTTGGAGCAGGATTTTTCAAGACTTGCTCAAGAAAGCGGAATTAACTGTCCAGTTTTTTTGTCATGGGGATATTGTGTCGAAAAAGAGATGTTCTACAGTGAATTCAGATTTGTTGAGATAGAACCTATAAACAGTCACAGAGTGAATAAAACTATTCTTTTAGAAGCTCTTGATTATTTAAATAAAATGCCGTCTAGCAATAATCAGACGCATAAAAGAGATAAGCCCTATGAGCAAGATTTGCTTTCGATTGTTACATATATACCATTTGATAAACGCAGCGAATATAACAAATTAGTACGGCAACTCCTATATAGGAAAAGTGACGTGATGATTCATGGAGATTATTCCTTTGAAAATATCGGGTGGGATGTCATACACAATAAAATAATAGTTTTTGATTTCCAAAATTCGGGATATGGGGTCAATGACTGGGATAGAGCCTATTTGTTGTCTTCTATATCAAATTTTAGTCTTGTATCTTCGTTGCCAACTCCAGATATCGATATGATGAAGATAATATCGGCACTGAGGTATGGAAGGGCAATTAGAAAAAGTTATGATGTAGAGGACAGAAAGAAGATATATGAATACTGGTGGAAATAAAAAAATTGCTTTATTTGTTGGAGGCAATGACAATGCAATCGGTGGAATGGAGACGCATGCAAAGTATTTTTGTAGATATTTTAAGAAGATTGGGCTGTTGAACTGTGTAGTAAGAAAAGAAGATATTTTTGATATTGTTCATGACAGAAAACAAGAATATTCTTCGTATGAAGAAATGACAACAATTCTTAGGTATCTAGACATTGGTGTTTTCTTTTTTAATGATGGTCATTGGATTGAGAAATTCAGTACATTACGCAAAGACTTTTCCTCTTGTGTAATGATTATGCGTTCTGGAGGAAATGAATTCATGAAAGCTCCAGTTACGAATATGTCTCTACCAATCTTTGAAAGGCAGCAAATATGGGCAAGAGAGCTAAATAAACTTGATTATGTGATCTCTAATAGTTCGTATTCGACGCATAGAATGATAAGCATCGGAATTATGAAAGAAAAAATAGTGATGGTTCGCGGTGGGGTAGATACAGAATTGTGCAGAAGTTATGCACGTATTAAGCTTGAATTACATAGAGAATTAGCAAATAAACATAAGATTGAACCAAGTGCTTGCTTGCTAGGTATTGTTTCAAGGTTTGAAAAGTTTAAAGGTATTGAGCAGACAATCGAAGCATTAAGCTACGCTAGCGATGTTAAATGGCATTTGTTTATTGCTGGTTCAGGACCAGAAAAAAATAATATTTTAATACATCTAAATAAATGGTTGAAACCAGACCAATATACATTTTTGGGGCAGTTAGACATAGAGCAATCTATGAAGCTTATTGCATCGGTGGATTTCCTCATAAATATGAGTTTAGAGTATGAACGAGAAAGTGGTATGAATACGTATGTACATACTGAAACCATGGGCAGAAGCATGATGGAAGCTGTTTGTTGTGGGACACCTGTAATAGCAACAAAAGTAGGAGGTATACCGGAACTTTTTGAGGAGCAAGGGAAAATAGGTGTTATTGTAGCGAACAATAAGTTTTTGGCAAAGGAACTAGAAGTTGCAATTAAGAGAAATTATGTTGTTTCTGCGCAACAAATCGAAAAATACGATTGGTCTTACATTTTTAATAATATATATCAGCATTTGATGAATATTGAGGAAAAGGTCGTCCATAAGACTAATTTGGTGGTCGATTTAGAAGGGTCTATTATTCATGATTTTTGTGATGTGGAGACAAATAAGCAGAATTTTTTAGAAATACTGCAATTATCAAATATATGCAATGTGATAATAAATACAGCTGGAGAGCTGGACGATATTTTTAAACATTACCCGTATGTAAATGATTATGTAGATAAGATAGTGATTATTGCTAATTGTGGAAGAAAAGTATTGTTGTATGGGGATAGATTTCTTTTTTGGGAGAAATATTATGAAAGCTTGTATGCTCCAAATGAAAAGATTATAGAACAAATAAGAGAGTATATTGAGCGCGAAGGTATCAAGGTTACCAAGATCAGTAAGGTGGACAAGTTGTATATTAACTTTAAAGCGGATGGTATTGGTGAAGATATTACTAATAAGATAAATGCACTTTTAAAAGATACTCCATATAAAGTATGCAACAATAATAGCAATATCAAACTTATATCTGAAGAAATAGAAAAAGGAAACACCTTAAGGTTTATTTGCAAACACGTTCTAAAAACGGATAAAAGCATTGGTATAGGAAACGGAGTTTTAGACATGTCATTCTTGAATCAGTGCCAAAAGGCATATTTTATAAATCCAAAAGGAATTAGTGCTAATTATATAGGCGTTGAAGTTCGTAACCCACTGAATATGCGGGATTTTCTTGGGGTATTGCAGAATGAAGTTAAAAAAGAAAGTTCTTTTTGTAACAGCTAAATGGCCATACATAACAAGTAGTACGGATGGTGGAGATTCAACAACAAAAGAAATCATTCGCTCTTTAAAGAGGGATTATGTTTTGGACATGCTTTGCTTCAGAAATGATATAGATGAACATGCTGAAATAGAGGGAGTAAAGCATCTATATTTTTATTTTGATGATTTTGCGCAATTTAAAAACTATCAATTACATAGCGAAGACAAATTTCTTATAAGAATAGCTCAGTCCAAAATTGCAAAGAGGGAAATAAAAAAAGTATATCAGAACTATGATTTTATTGTGGTACAGCATGCCATGTTCATTTTGGATATGGAGGAAGAAAAGAATCTGTTAGATAAAATAGTACTTTATCCAATGTTCACAGGTAGTTCTTATCTGAAGAGTGGAGATAAGGTTCCTGATATATATATTGATTGTGAAAAAAACGTACTTCGTCTGGTCAGACTTATTGTCTCTCCGAGTAATGTTGAAAAAAATATGCTGCTTCATGACTACGGAGTTGATGAAGAAAAAATAATAGTAGCCCCTCGGTCGGTAGATTTTACATATCAAGTAAGGAAAGCTAAACAGAAAACAAGGATAAGATTATTATATATTGCCTCAGTTAGAACACAAAAAAATCACTTAGATGCGATGAAATTAATAAAAATCATTATTAGTAAAGGTGTTGATGCTGAGTTGCATTGTGTTGGAGCTATCCAAGACAATGTTATTTTTTTAGAATGCATAGATTTTTTGAGGGAAAATGATCTGGTTGATCATGTGGTTTTTCATGGAAACAAGTCACATGAGCAGATAGAGGAAATTATGCAGAACTGCGATATTAATATTTCGGTTTCAAAGTGGGAAACATTTGGTCGAGGTGTGTACGAAGGCATGGCTTTTGGGTTGCCTACTGTGGTAATAGATAAGCTTAAATGCGTGACACAGGCCGAAAATATTGGAATATATCCTATAGTGGTAAGTTCTATAGCTGAAATGGGGGATGCGATTATTGAGCTTTTTTTCAATATAGAGAAGTATGAAGAGGAATCAAAAAAGGGAGAAATATTGAGCTCTCTTTTAAGTGTAACTAAATTAGACAGATTTATTAGAAAACAATATTATGAGGTATTTGGCACATGGGATGCTACAAAATAGTAAGTGATGAAAATAGCGAGATGTCTAAAGGAAATTCTACGAAAAACCTTTTTGCTAGAAGAGATTTTGAAGGTGTAGCAGCTGAGCTAGAAAAAGAAAACAATGATGATGAGACTTTTTATATAAACAAAGCATTAATATGTCATATCCTTGGTAATTATGATGTGGCAAATGAATATTATGAAAAAATCAAAAATAATGATATGGGCTATGTTAATTATCTTGCAAGGTGTCATAGATACTTTGATTACAAAAAACTGAGTGAAACTGATTTCGCTCAAAATCAGTACAGGTTAGCAATGGAAAATAATAATTTCAATTATATTGTTTCAACAAATGGAATTGAATCAATAGATAAAAGGGAGATGCAACATACAATTTATACTGAGCGAATTTTGAATGATTTGTATATGAAAATGGGAAGGCCATTATTGCATAAGCAGAACGATATTCTTAAAAAGCAGTTTTTGGAAACTGTTGAAATCCAGGAAAAGAAGGTGGTATTTAATAAGAAAAAAAGGGTTGGATTATTTGTAACCGATATACAACGCCATAAAGATTCAGCGATGATTTATGAATTAGTAGATTGCCTAAAAGACTATTTTGAACTGGTAATTTACTTTAATAATATTTTTGCTAACAAATTAGTGAAGTATTTTGAGGGGATATGTACTGTAAGTCATGTAATTAATCTTTATTATGAGGAAATCAATAATCTTATATACGACGATAGTATAGATGTCTTAATTGATTTGGGAGAATTGGGCTTAAGAAACAATAATATTGCATTAAGTATGCTGGAAAACTGTATTTCATTGCATGAGTTGCTTGATTTATTTCCGATATTATTGGAAACAGAATCCTACTATCCTCCTGAAGGTCCGGTTAGCAAAGAAGACTTTTCGTGTGTAATCGGTGATCTTCGGTGTTTGGGGAGCGAGAAATTAATTGATATTCAATCTAAGATAGAAGGGAATATTGAATTTGAAAGTCATTCTTTGGATGAAGATGTTTTTATGGATTATTTTGAGCAGAAATTATTATCTCTTGGCAGTGATATGAGCCGGATTAGTCTTACTCCTGGAATATTACCATTTTCAAAATATATGGATCACATCAGATGCTGCAAGAATATAATATTGACTGATGGAATATCTTATGTTGAATTATCAGAAGCATTAAAAAGTCGTACAAATATTTTGCTTATGTCAAAAAATCCGTTAATTAGAAAGGTCTATGAAACATATTGTGGAGAAAAAAATATAGACGGTATAAGTATTAAGCAAAGCTTGATACAGTACATTGACACATGTGGTGATTCTAGACTATACAAAATAAAAAATAAAAAGTCACGCATTGCATATTTCGAAAATGGTAAGGAAATAACAATAAGTAATACCTGCAATGGAGATGTTGTTTTATTAGGAGAATAGTAATGTGAAGAGCGTTTTAGTATTAGGTAATAACTTTACAGGTGCATATGGGTCATTGAGTTGTTTTGTTAAAGAAATAAGCATGGCTCTAAAGGAAATGAATCATAATATATTGATAGCAAATTCTGTCTCTGAAGCAGTAGAGGCATATGACAAAAATGACATTGAATTTTCAATCGGGATAGGTAAATATTTATATTTCTGTAAAGAAAAACCATTATATGATGTGTATCATAAACTCCATTATCAGTGGATTATTGATAATCCATTAAAAATGGAAATAGATAATGCAAGTATTTATATAAAATATATTCTGATTGATAGGCTGTTTCTATGCTGTATGGGGAAACTAAAAAATCGAGTTATATACTTACCAATAGGAATACCTAATACTGATGTGAAAAAAAATATTGAGAAAAAGTATGGAATAGTATTTTCAGGGCAAATTAAAGATAGTAACACTATTTTTGAAGAAATAAATGCGAGTGTTTGCAAACATGAAATTATGAAAGTGCTAGAACCGCTGACTTCTAACTTGGATTTGTTATATATTCCAGTACTAGAGAAGCATATTAAAAAGCTCTCACAATCAAATAAAAAAACAGTTTTTGCTTATACAAATTCTTTTTTACGAGCCTATAAAAGGGAAAAAGTGCTAAATGCCATTAAGGACATACCAGTAATTATCATTGGAGAGAATAGTAGTAGGTCTTTATTAAATAGCAGAAACATTACAATGCTAGGAAAAGTACCTTACTATACAGCTTTTGAGATAATGGGACAATATCAGTTTTGTCTAAATATTGAGCCTAATTTTTCTTGTGGATTTCATGACAGGATATTACGTTCGGCTGACCAAGGGAATGTAGTTGTCACAAATTATAATAAGATTAATTCGGAAATTTTAGGTAATGATGCAATTTATTATAGTTATTCAGCCCTTGAAAAGATAACTGATCAAATATTTAATATACAGCCAAAAGAATTGACTGAAATGGGGAACAGGTTGTCAGAGAAAGTCTCAGACTATTTTTCTTGGGATAAAATTCTTGATTTTTTGTTACGTGATTATGGAGGTGCAGTGGATAATGGCGAGAATAGATTATTTAGAATTTTGGGCAACAAAGCACTGTAACCTAAATTGTAAGGGATGTTCTTCATGTTCCCCGATACAGGAGAAATGGAACATAGATATTGAGGTATTAAAACAAGATCTGAACAGATTGAAGGCATTAAAAATATTGATTGACAATATCAATATTCTAGGTGGGGAGCCGTTACTACACCCACATATCGCGGATATTCTTAATGCAGTTAAACACATATTTCCAAATTGCAATTTGGGGTTATTAACAAATGGCTTGCTAATAAAAAATATGGATAACGATTTTTGGAATTCGTGCGTAGAAAACAACGTTATTCTTAAAATTACATGCTTTCCGGTGTTCTCTGAAGATGATATAGAGCAAATTGTACATTTGCTTGAGATGAATGGGATTAAGTACCAATTAACAAGAAAAATCAGATTCAACAAGATACTAATTGAAAATAATCCAAGTAAAATGGAAGACATCCTTCTGGCTTGCGGATGCAATCATGCGTATAACCTTTATGGGGGATATGTATCTAGATGCACTGTCCCGATGATTACAGAAAAATTTAATAGCAAATTTGGTACTAATTTGAACACAGAAGGAAAATTGAATATTTATGATGCAACTGCGGAAGAAATCATAGATTTTTTGATGACTCCAAATAATTCATGTTTAAATTGCTCTGCATTCCCGCAGAAAGTAGCATGGTCACAAGCAGGGGAGTATCCATCAAAAGATGACTGGCTTATAGGGTGACAAATATGGATTTCAAATATTTATGTGATGAACAGGGGGTTTCCATTACAAAGTGGTTAGGTGATAGTGAGGAAGCATATATTCCTAAGGAAGTTGATGGAAGACCTGTAATAAGGATTGCGGAGTATGCATTTTCTGACAATGTGTCTGTGAAAAACGTCATTGTTGATGCGAATTTGATTGAGATTGCTGATTTTTCATTTCAATTTTGTGAAACGCTGGAAAGCATAAATCTGCCTCAAACAATCAGACATATTGGTCAATCAGCTTTTGAAGGGTGCATAAGTTTAAAGGAAATTATTATTCCACCGGTTAAATGTATTAGCAAATCGACATTTGAAGAGTGTAGTTCGTTAACAAGAGTAGAAATACCAAATAGCGTAGAAATAATAGATGAGCGAGCGTTTGAGTTTTGCTTGAATCTTCGAGAGGTTACAATGCATGAAGGAATCCTTGAAATCCGAAATGGGGCCTTCTTTTGCTGTCGAAGATTAAAACAATTTTTTATGCCGGATAGTGTGGTTAAAACAGGCAAGGAGATAATGCTTGGTTGTAGAAAGCTGGAAACAGTCCATTTGTCAAACTCTTTAAAAAGAATAGAAGTTGGATTACTGGCAAGATGTAGAAATCTGAAGGAAATTGAAATACCAGATAATGTAGAAATTATATGCAACGGAGCATTTGCAGAGTGCAGCGCTTGTACAAATTTTATTTTAGATAACAAAAATATAAGGATTGGTGTTCGGGTCTTTGAGGGGTGTAATGGTTTGTTAAACAATAAATTCTTTGTGGAAAGCATGAAGAAACATTTGGTGAATGAAAAAGGGGAGAAATAAATTTATGGAGAAGGTTAATTTATATAAAAAAAGGGACAATGCTTTGAGAGAAAAATTCAATGATATCGCTGAAGAATACGAAGAATATAGATTTACTTATCCAGAAAAGCTGTTTGATGATATTATTTGCTATTCGGGGGAGGGGCGAAAGGCGCTAGAAATTGGTATAGGCACAGGGAAAGCTACTCCTTTTTTTTTGAAAAATGGGTATAAAGTAGTTGCTGTTGAGCCTGTTAAAAATATGCTTGAAGTTGCGAAAAGAAAATTTAGTGATGAATCAATTGAATTTATTCATTCAACATTTGAAGAATTAGAGGCTGTTGATCAATATGATTTGATCTATGCAGCGTCTTCTTTTCAGTGGGTTAATGGGGGCAACCGGTTAGGTAAAGTATATACAATGTTGCGAAAAGGTGGCGTTTTTGCCAGATTTAAAACAGTAAATATTATTTTGCCAGAAAAAAATACTAATAACACGATTTTGATAGAAGCATATAAAAGATTCCTTCCGGACTATTTGCCAATGGATGTTTCGAATACGAACATGAGATACGAAGAATATGAAAGTAAAGGATTTTCTGATTTGAAAAGAAATGAATATTACATTGATCATGAGCTTGAGATAGAAAAATATGTAAAATTGGTAAATACTTATACTGAGTACCTAGTTCTTGATGTCTCATTGCGAAAGGAATTTGAAGATTATATTATTGGCAAAATGGCTGGAGAAAAAGTCGCTATTACACAGAAATGCACGCTGTATCTTGCTAGAAAACATTAATTATTTCGATTATGTCATATTATGCTTTTTCCTGATTATCAGAAAAGGAAAGTGAGAGAAATAATGGGATATTTTCAAGAATCTATTGAGACTATGGATGTTGATAAACTAAAGGCGTTACAAAATAAGCGCTTTTGCGATTTGATCAAGAGGACATATAGGAATGTGCCTTTTTATAAAAAGAAATTAGAAGATTTGGGGATTGTTATTTCAGAAATAAATGGGATAGAGGATATAACTAAACTTCCGTTTATGACTAAAGACGATTTAAGGATCAATTACCCAGATAAATTATTAGCTGTTCCCCAAAGTGAAATAGTTAAAGCGCAGTCTACAAGTGGGACAACAGGAAAGCCTGTGATTTCATTTTACACGAAGCACGATGTGTCAATATGCGAAGATTGCTGCGCGCGAGCAATTGTAGCAGCAGGTGGTTGCAAAAAAGATGTATGTCAAGTGAGCTTTGGATACGGGTTGTTTTCTGGTGGAGCAGGTTTGGATGGGGGATCACAGCGTGTTGGATGCCTTACTTTGCCGATGTCTACAGGAAATACTAGACGCCAAGCGCAATTTATGATTGATTTGGGAACAAGTATATTATGTAGTACTCCATCATATGCTGCAAGTATTGGTGAATACATAGATAAGAATAACCTAAAGAAATATATCAAGCTTAAGGCGGGAATATTTGGAGCGGAGCCATGGAGCAATGAGTTACGTAATAAAATTGAGGAAGAATTGGAAATCGATGCTTATGATATATATGGATTAACTGAAATGATGGGCCCAGGAGTTGCATTTGAATGTAGTCAAAAGGATGGAATGCATATTCAGGAAGATCATTTTTTTGCTGAAGTAGTTAATCCTGAGGATGGACATGTTTTACCTAATGGTGAAGTAGGGGAATTAGTGCTTACAACTCTAACAAAAGAAGCAGTCCCACTTGTACGATATAGAACTCATGATTTGTGTAGGATTTATAGAGATAAGTGTTCATGTGGGAGAACTCACATAAAGATGAGTAAACTGTTAGGCAGGACAGACGATATGGTAATTGTAAAGGGAGTAAATATTTGGCCATCTCAAGTGGAGACAGTTTTGATAAGAAATGGGTATACTTTAAACTATAATATAGTGATTAGTCGTGAAGACAATAATGATTTTATGGATATTGATATTGAAAATTCTAAGCGAATTTTGGATGATAACCAAAAGGAACAAGAGATAAAATATTTAATAAATGAGTTCAAAGATGCATTAGGGATAAAAGTTAATATCCATCTAATCGGTGTCGGGACATTACAAAGAAGCGAAGGAAAGGCAAAAAAAGTTTTTGATAAACGAAACCTTTATGAAGGCGAGTGCTAATGAAATAGAAATATTCTTTAGGTTTACACGATTAGACCCCTTTTTTACACTAGGTTTACACTCTCAGATACTTTTCAAGCGATTTTTAGCATGATATTATTATAATGCGCCAAGTGATACGGGTTGCGAAAAACAGCCCGCACACGAAGCGCTTTTTCTTTTGCAAAAGAATAGTTTTTTTGATGGACGCTGGTTTTGAAAGTGATTTCAAGCCGGCGTTTTTTCGTGCAGAAAAACAATCGGAAAGAGAGAGGGAAAACAACATGGATTTTGAGACATTTAAGGAAAGCCTTGCGAAGGATGTTAAAGAAATACTTGATTCGAGAACCGGCGGTGACACACAGGTGGAGAGCCGCACAGTAGATAAGATGAACGAAACCTATGATGCGATTACTGTTAAGCCTGAGGATAGCAATATCGGAGTAAACCTCAATGCCACAGCGCTCTATCAGGAGTATGAGGGCGGAAAATCATATGATGAGATCGTGGATGGCGCTGCAGATGTTGCGGACAGCGCCCTTAAGTCCAGACCGGATTTTGATGTGCAGGCATTCAGTGATTATGACAAGATGAAGGACTCACTTGCCATGGAGGTTGTTTCTAGGGGCAGAAATGCAGAGCTACTTGAAACTGTTCCTCATAAGGATATCGAGGACATGTCAGTGGCCTATCGCTTTGTGATTGGTGAGACAGCCCAGGGTACAGGAACAATACTTGTGACAAATCAGATGCTTGATAACTAAGGTATTACTGCGGACCAGCTTCATGAGGATGCTGTGAAGAATGCTCCAGAGATCAGACCTCTTGTTATCGAGGGCATGGCAGAAGTGCTTGCAAAACAGATGGGTGTTGAGGACCTTGAGATGCTCGGTCTTAACTTTCCACCGGAACAGGAGCAGATGTTTGTCGCTTCTGTTGAAGGCAATGTGCATGGTGCCGGAGTCCTTGCATATGAGGATTTCATGGATAAGGCATCGGAAAAAGTTGGCGGACAGTCGTTCTTCATTCTCCCGAGCAGTATCCACGAGTGTGCGACCTGTTTCGCCACATAAATTAACAAAGGGCGAGGGGTGCAATTAGTTTACTAGTTGTAACAATATTCTGCCGATAGATAAATATAATTCTACTTTCCGCTTCATTTCCGCTTCACACTTCACCACTACAATAACTTTTACCACTACTAACTGCGGGACCTGCTATATGTTAGCAACCCGTAATTTCAATCTAACGTAAGCGTTTAATATTACCCCGTAGGGTATAAACAAAGGCATCCTTGCGGATGCCAGACAGTCAACATATGGAGCATTTTACTCCATTTTATATAGCGCATGCTTCTCGAGTAGTTTCACTCCAAGAAGCTAACAGATCTAATTGTTCGTCTAACCAATCAGCACTCGGACGACTCTCGAGAAGGTACTCAAGA
Organism: Pseudobutyrivibrio sp. ACV-2; assembly: GCF_900107545.1. Lineage (GTDB taxonomy): Bacteria > Bacillota > Clostridia > Lachnospirales > Lachnospiraceae > Pseudobutyrivibrio. The sequence continues at coordinate 37,653 of NZ_FNQZ01000018.1, forward strand.
TATTTTTCAGGATTGACATTATTAACTTTGGCTGTCTCAATCGGTGAATTGATAATTATGCTGGCATTTGCACCATCCTGAGTATCGCTAAACAACCAATTCTTCGTATTATGTTCTATAGAACATAATCGAAAAAACTGGGTTATGATTAATTTCAGGTGCCAAGGCCAGTGCTATAACTTATAGCATCACTGAAACAGCAAAAGCTAACAACCTAAAACCTTATGAGTATTTCAAATATCATCTTACTGTTATTCCAGAACATCTGGATAAGTCAGATAGAAATTTTATGGATAAACTACTTCCTTGGTCAGATGAACTGCCAAGCGAATATAGAAAACCAGTTAAGTAATCGTCGCGCCTGTGGGCGCGGCTAAATTTAAAGACGGTACCTATGGTTTACCGTTTACTCAGTATATAATGAATAGAACCTTTTATATTTAATGACTTGCGTGAATTCTTCTAAACTTTTTTTAGAACGAAAATTATTCATCTTTCTTTTTATCCGTCCAGTAGCCCAATGGTTCGTTTTCTTGTTCAGTAAGTATGCTCATAATTCTCTGGTATTCCGTATTAAATATCATTGTATCAGACTGATTCATTCGATTTTTAATAATATTTAAGCTTTCAGCAATTCGATGAATCGATTCTTTTGTTATAAGATATTCTGTAGAATTTTGGCAAAGTGGAGTAAATGTAAATGGATATCTAAGTTGTAATTCATAATTCGTGTAATCATCTAGTCTTGCATATCTTGAAACAATTATTGCTTTTTGATAAAAAGGACTATTTTTTTCTGTAGGTAATTTATCTGATGTAATTAATAGTTGCTTATCAAATCTAAATTCTGTGTAAAAATCAAAAGGCACATATGATAGATAATCATGTTTTACTAATTCAAAAATTAAATAAGCATAATAATCAAAAGCATCCTCATCAAGCAATAATAATGATTTTAAGCATTCTATCAGCTCAGAATAATTTTTAGTTGGTTTTTGTATATAGCAATCAATCATTTTGATTAATTCTAAAATGTTCGAATCATAATTCCTTGATTCCTCAGCATTTAATATTAGATAAGGAATCATCTTAGTTATTTTAGAAGTAAAACTAATTTTGCTATACACATTAATTCTTTGACATATTGTATCAATAGCATCATCTTCAAACTTCATTATCAATATAGACTGTTGTAATCCAGGATATTCTTTCATAATTCCAGTTATATGATATGCAATTTGACAAGCTGTCTTTGTGGATGGTTTTACTTTATTATTTAATATGGCGGACAAATTATTAACTCCTTTTAACTTTGAAATAACAAAATCGCCACAGCCTATCTGTTTACAACGTGTAATAATCTTGTTTACATTGTTCAATAATTGTGGAGTTTCTTCATAGTCAAAAAGAGAATTCCCAAAAGATTCTTCAAAAACTTTGGTGTTATGTAGTAAAGATGTAAGTTCTTCGCATTCAATAGGATAATTCTCTCGGCATGATTTGCGCCAAAAAGCTGTTCTATACATTAAATCAAATGGATATACGTATAATTTTCTTGCTATATGATATAAAAGGTTGAGATCTGGATTATCTCTATCCCCATATATGTAGTTTTTTAAAGTTGTATCATTTACTTCTAGCCATGCTGCTAATTCTGAGCGAGACATATTCGAGTATTCTAATAACTCTTTTAAATTCCTAGATAATTCATTAGTTAGATCCATACTGAAGTCCTTTCCAAAATATATTGCATAGTAATACTATACACTATATTTATATCCAAAATCAATAAAAATATGATTGTCTATCTGAAAGTGAGTCACACGCTGATTTGATTTAGAGCCACCCAACGCTAGCTTGAAAGTGAGCCACCCTTCTTTCGGCCCTTCTTAGTTTGGGCTAAGCGGTAAGATTTAGATTATATTAGCTTGCTCCTTGATTTTCATTTAAAAACGTGGTAGATTATTTTGGACCCAGATAAAGCATAGAGGTACTCAATATATTTTGTTTTGTGAGAAAGGAGGATAATAGATAATATGTCAGTAATAATAGCCAACATCATCGCTCATGCCGCGATTGACGTAATAACCGCAATAATAAGAAGATAAGGAGGAAAACGTAATGTCATTTGATTTAATAAAATCATTTAATTTTTTAAAAGCACCTGGAGATAGATTTTCAGCTCGCATAACAAATACAGGACGGAAAGTCTTGAAAATTTCAACCGACCATGGAAAATTTAAGGCTAGCAAAGTACAGTACTCAAACGGTACCACTGTTGAGACGTATACACGCAAAAGATAGTAACTCTAATATTTTGTGCTTAAGTACTCGCAGAATAATTAATAGATATTATCTGCGAGTACTTTATATAGAAAGGTATTTAATTATGAATAAGGAATTTAGAAAAAGTCTATTTGTTAAAGAATTATACAAAATAGGTATCACTAGAGATGGTTTATATAGAAAGGATTCTATAGAATCCATTTTATTAAAACTACAAAGCTTTATAGTGAATACTGTTTTTGAAAATGTTCATGGGAAAAATCTTCGTATAATTGATGTGGCGAATCATATCCAAAATAGAGCAAGTGAACTGGGCATTAACTCTAATAAAAGTATTATTGATTTTTCAAATTCATGTAAGAAATTACAAAACTTGATTTCTTCAGAAATCACAGGCAATATTGGAGAAAAAGCCCTTAGAAGAGCCGATTCATTTGTTTATTCTCAGCATAATAGTATCTACAATGTTAGTCTTAAAAATGACGATATATCCGCAGAACTTGATGGTATCGTAATCACTAATAGGGCGATATTTTTGCTAGAAAGTAAATACAGTAAAAACAACTTATTTATTGCTGAAAATGGGTTGCTTATAGATAAATATAGATCCGATAGACAAGCATTGAAGAATATAGGAGACCAGATTAATAGAGAAGTTCATGTATTAAAATCCACTTTATCTAATATCGATATTACTAACGATATAGTGATTAAGCCTTATGTTGTAGCTACCAATGACTTCAGCTCGTTAAAAAGCAACTATCAATATGTTTCAACCTGTGGCATTTCAGAACTTCCTCATATTATTGATGATTACCCAGGAGAAGTTCTATACACCCAAGGAGATATAGCGCTAATAAAAAAGGCCATTCTATCTAGCAGCAAAGAACAATTATATCCTATAAACTTCGATTTCTATCAGTTCATTTATCTCTTTGCAGATGTATTGGATTTAATAGAGGTGGATCAGATATACGAAACTCCAGACAAAACTATTATCGTGGAACCTGCAGAAGAGAAGAATTGGGGCACATACGCTCTTGGAGGAATAGCTGTTGTAGGTGCTCTTTGCTTAGTTTTATTTGGTAAACAGAAAGCACTCAAGTTCTTATAGTAATTGCTTATAAATGTATAGGTAAGTATTTGAGAGTTACAAATGGAATTTTAAAATATATTTGCAAATTCCTGATGAATTGTCAAAAGGACAATGGAACGATTAATTATAAAATGCTAATCTGAATCTGAGCCTTTGAGGGTTTCCAATCATAGATTGATAATGATTATCATTTTTGCAATACAATACTTTATTTATGATGATTAATATATGAACAATAATAAAAGTTTAGTAAGCGCTTAATATTCCGCGCTACCAAAATTAAAAATGGCATCCGCAAGGATGCCAGATAATGGAGCATTTCACTCCGTATTATAGTTCGCATGCTTTTCGAGTTTCATTGCTCCAAGGAGCAAGACGCTCAAAGTCATCATCTGACATATCAGCACTCGGACGATTATCAAGTAAATAAGTAAGGTATTTCAAAGGATCTATACCGTTGGCTTTGACTGACTCTACAAGTGAATAAATCTTCATGCTTGCATCGGCTCCATCCTGGCTATCAGAGAAAAGCCAGTTCCTATTGTGAAAGGTCTTATTGATCTTTCACTGGTTTATGCGAACATTCGCATAAGCAAGTGAGAGATCCATAAGAAGCTTTTCAGTGGGAAGAGTCAACTGGTTGTTTGCAGATACGCCCCTGGGTGCGGAAGTTAATTCTATGGTGTATACCTTTGTAGAGACAGCAAAGGCAAATGGCGCCAATCCTTATCTTTACATCAAGTACATCTTAGAAAAGATGCCAGCTCTTGTTGATGAGAAATATGAGGTTAAAGATAAGACAGCTCTCGATGCTATGTTGCCTTGGTCTAAGGATTACAGGCAATACGAAATAAATCAGGTTGAGGCAAACAGGCACCTTCTTGATAATCTATTTCCTGTGCCAGAGCGGCCTAAGGCACCAAATAATTATGAAAAATCTGATTTGCAATCAGATGCTGCTATTGCATAAGAAAACCTGCAGATTAAATCTGCAGGAACTTTGTTGATTAAAAGTTTAGAAAGTAGGAAAAGTCTTAAACTTTCTTGATTTTTCAAAATGGTATTCTGTGTGGGCTTCCTATTTAATGCTTACGGATGATTTTTGAAAAAAGATAAAAAATAATGCAAAGTTAGCTTGACATAATATGCAAAGCAAACTATACTAATTTTGCAAAGCGAACTTAGCAAGAGCATGGAGGCTGTCATGAAAAACAAAATAAAGGAGTTAAGGAAAGTGAATAAACTTTCGCAATCTGAACTTGCTGATATTGTTGGAACTACGCGTCAGACAATTACCTCTATAGAGATAGGAAAATATACAGCGTCTCTGATATTAGCGTATAAGATTGCACATCACTTCAATATGAACATTGAGGAAGTATTTGATTTTGAGAGCTTGGAGGAAGAAGACTAATGAATAACAAAAAAATGAATCAGATGAGAGAATCAATTAAAAAACAGAATTTTGCATATGTTGGAATTATACTACTTAGTGCAGCATTGTATTTTGTGTCACAGAGACCAACTATAACTGCAATGTATGCAACATCTAATTATGCTGATTTCATGCAGGGATTTGTAATAGGAATGGTAATCGTATTGGACATCATAAGTATTTATCATCTTGTAAAGTATTCAAATGCTCTTAAGGATGATAAGAAACTTACACAAATCTATAACGAAATGCATGATGAGCGTATGTGTCATATCGAATCACTATCTGGGAAGTTTACAGTAAAGTTTGCAGCTATTTTCCTATTATTATTTGCAATAGTAGTAAGCTTTTTCAGTTTTGAAGCAGCAATCGCTATTATGGCAGCATTGTTTATACTGGGGATTGCCAAGAAAGTAAGCATGGTACACTATACTAGAACATATACGGGCGAGGAATAAAAAGAAAAGGCTCAAGTTTCTACTGAAGCTTGAGTCTTTTCTTTTTGTACTTCATTTGTAAGCAACCAACTAGAGAGCTTTATATTTACCGCTTACCTTTTTTCTAAAAAAGATTAAGATATTATTTGACAAGTTAGACATATCTAACTATAATGTTAGTCGAAACTAACATGTTAACAGTGTTAACATCGAAAGGAAATCATGTGAGAACCAAAGAAACAAAAGAACAAATTTTAAAAGCTGCTATGGAAGAGTTCATGGAGAAAGGCTATAAAGATGCTTCCATGAGAAAAATCGCAAGTAAAGTAGGTATTACAGCCACCGCTTTGTATAGGCATTATGCAGGCAAGGAGGAAATATTTGATGCTGTTGTGGAGCCTGCTGTTAGTGCTTGGGAAGGGCTGTGCCGGACAGAAGAGGCAAGACAGGTGGGTACTGCCAGAGAGAATGGTGTGGAAGCCATGTGGGAAGATGAGGATCAGGCGAAAATTATCGTTAAGCTCATTTACGATAATTTTGATGCGCACAAGCTTTTGTTTTGTAAAAGTGAAGGAACGAAATATGAGAATTATCTTCATACAATTGTCTCAAAGGTTCAGGAAGCCACGCTGGCTTTCAAGGATGAACTTGAAGCTGGAGGTATGCTTGTAAATTCAGTTGATGAAAATGAGATGCATTTGCTTTTAAGCGCGCAATACACAGCAATGCTAGAGATGGTTCATCACGATTTCACATACGAGCAGGCCCTTCACTATTGCGATACCATATCCAGATTCTTTAAGGAAGGTTGGAGAAAATTCTTAGGTTTCTAAAATTGTTCTTGCATGCCAAAAGGAGGAATTTATGAAGAAAAAAAGTACGTTCTCCTGGGTTATTCATTTTGCAGGGAGAAAGAAAAGTTTTTACATCGGCAGTGTGCTGCTTGCCATTATCGGTGTTGTCATGTCATTTATTCCATATTTGATAATTGCTAAGATTGTTGGGATGCTTTTATCAAAGGATATGGATTTCAGCCATTACATGTCACTGATTTTGATGATGGCATTATGTTGGATTCTTAGAGTTGCGCTTCACTCAACATCTACAACATTGTCCCACGTTGCCACATTCAATGTGTTAGGCGGAATTAGAACTCAGCTTTGTAAGAAGCTTTCAACCATTCCGCTGGGCGCGGTTTTGGATGATAACAGTGGCGCCTACAAAAATATTATTGTAGAGCGCGTTGATTCTATGGAAACAACTTTGGCTCATATTGTGCCTGAGTTTACAGCAAATATCTTGTTGCCTATAGTCATGTTCATTTACATTCTTGTTTTGGACTGGCGCATGGGCTTAGCAAATCTCATTTCAGTTGCAATCGGTTTATGTTTTGCAGCTGGTATGATGACCCGAAGTCAGGGTGAATTCGAATATACGATACAAAAAACTAAATATTTAAATGATACCGCTGTTGAATATATCAATGGTATCGAGGTTATCAAAGCCTTTGGCAAGACAGGAAGCTCCTATGAGAAATTCGTCCTTGCTGCAAAAGAAGGGGCAGATTGCTTCATCAATTGGATGAGAAAATGTATCTGGTTCCAGGCAGGATGCTTCGCATTCACACCAGCTACATTCCTTGGAATACTTCCAGTTGGTTTACTTTTAGTGAAAAATAATAGCATGACACCAGAGGATTTCATCACATCAGTTATTCTTTCAGCAGGTCTCATGGGACCTTTGATGATTGCATTTTCATACATGGACGACATTATGAAAATGCAGGCTATCTTTGGAGAGGTTACAGAGATTATTGAAAGAGAAGATATGGTAAGACCAAACACTCTTACAAAGCAGCCGGTGGGCTCTGATATCACTCTCAGAAATGTGCATTTTTCATACAAGGATAAGGAGATTTTGCACGGCTTGAATTTGGATATCAAGCAGGGGGAGGTTAACGCATTTGTTGGACCATCTGGCTCTGGCAAGAGCACAATTGCCAGACTAATCGATTCACTGTGGGATGTGGACGAAGGCACAATCACATTTGGCGGGGTGGATATTAAGGAACTTCCATTAGAGTATTACACAAGCCAGATTGCTTATGTTGCTCAGGACAACTATCTGTTTGATATGTCTGTAATGGAAAATATCAGACTGGGCAAGGCCGGTGCTACAGATGAAGAGGTTATCGCTGCAGCGAAAGCTACTGGATGCCATGAATTCATCCTTGGCCTTGAAAATGGCTACGACACCATAGTTGGTGGCGCGGGCGGACATCTATCAGGGGGAGAGCGACAGAGAGTCTGTATAGCACGAGCAATGCTCAAAGATGCACCGGTTGTAATTATGGATGAGGCTACCGCATATACGGACCCAGAAAACGAAGCGCTGGTACAGGAAAGCGTGGCAAAGCTGGTACGTGGCAAGACACTTATCGTTATTGCTCATAGACTTTCAACCATCATAGATGCGGACAAGATTTTCGTTATAAATGAGGGAAATGTGGAAGCAGAAGGCACTCATGCTCAGCTCCTAACTGATTGTCCTCTCTACAGAAATATGTGGGAGGCACACACCATGTCGAAGGATGATGACAGAGTGGATTCAGTCATGGGTTCTGAAGCTAGAAGGGAGGCCGCTCATGCTTAAAATTCTGATGAAATTTTTCAAATTCTGCAACGAAGAAAACAGAAAAAAGTTTTATAAATCAATTGCATTCGGTGTTCTTGATGCAATGTTTACAGGCATGAAAATTCCTGCAGCTTATTTTGCAATTGATGCCATTGTGAATAATAACATTACCGTAAATACGTTTTTACTTGTAATGGGATTTATGCTCTTAAGCACTGTCGGAAAAATGGTTATAAATAGGTTCTATCAGATGCTTCTAACAGAAGGCGGCTATAGGACTTGTGCTGGAAAGAGAATTGAAATTGGCGAGCATCTCAGATATTTGCCAATGGGGTATTTTAATGATACCAGCCTGGGACATATCACATCTGTTACCACCAATACTTTGGAGCAGACCGGAGATATTGCAACCCGCGCAATAATATTAGTTATGCAAGGCACAATTACCACAGCTATCGTTAGCCTGGGCATGTTTATTTTTGATGTGCGAATCGGCTTGATATGTGTTGCTGTTATCCTGATTTTCTTTATCTTCAATCAGTTTACAAACAAGAGTGTAGAGAAGGTTGCCCCAGAGAAAATTGAGTCAGATAAGGATATGGTTGGCGTAATTCTTGAGTTTATTCAGGGCATTGCAGAAATCAGAAATTACAACATCATCTCCATGAACAACGCAAGGCTTAATAAAGCCATTGAAAGAAAAACAAAGGCTGATATCAAAGCAGAGATTGCAGCTATTCCTTTGGTAGGCGTGCAGATGCTTATCTGTAAGCTTGCGGGAGTAGTAATTGCAGGCGCATCAATCGCATTTTATCTGAATGGCACCATGAAGCTCACATACAGCATCACAATGATGCTTTGTGCATTCATCATCTTCGAGTCCCTTGATTTGGCAGGAACATACACAGCTCTTATCAGAATCATTGGAAAAGGCGTTGATATGGTAAATGAGATTATGGAAGTTGAGCAGATGGATATTAATGGTGAAGATATTCATCCTTCAAACCACGACATTCATCTTGATCATGTCAGCTTTGCATATGAGGAAAGAACTATCATCGACGATGTGACCATTGATATTAAAGAGAAAACTACTACAGCTATCGTTGGCCCTTCCGGCGGTGGCAAGACCACTCTGACATCTCTTATTGCAAGATTTTGGGATGTGAAATCCGGCAAGGTCACACTTGGCGGAAGAGATGTAAGGGACTACAGCTTCGATTCTCTGATGGAGAATTTCAGCTTTGTTTTCCAGCGAGTTTATTTGTTTGAGGATACAATTGCTAACAACATCAGATTTGGCCGGCCGGAGGCTTCCATGGAGGAGGTAATTGCGGCAGCCAAGAAAGCATGTTGCCACGATTTTATCATGTCACTTTCAGATGGCTATGAGACGGTGGTTGGCGAGGGCGGTGCCACATTGTCAGGTGGTGAAAAACAGCGAATTGCCATTGCTAGAGCCATCATGAAGGATGCCCCAATAATCATCTTGGATGAGGCAACAGCTAACGTGGATCCTGAAAACGAGAAGGAATTAACTGAGGCAATTGAAAATCTTACAAGAGAAAAGACCATCATCATGATTGCCCACAGGCTGAAAACTGTAAGACATGCAGATCAAATCATAGTCATCGATAAGGGCAAGATTGTCCAGCAAGGCAAGCATGATGAGCTTATGGCTGTGGATGGCATTTACAAGAATTTTGTTAGCGGACGAAAGAAAGCTGTAAGCTGGAAGATTGCTTAATTATTTTGGAGGAAGAAAATGGACAAGAAAAAATTGACAGCGAAGGATTTTATTACAGTAGGAATATTTACAGCGATTGTGTTTGTGGTGGAGTTTGCATGTGGCATACTTGGCTTTATTCACCCATACATTGTAGCTTCATATGTAGTGATGATTCCTATTGTAGCCTCAATTCCTATGATGCTTTTTTACAGCAAGGTAGATAAATTTGGAATGATTACAATTATGTCAGTATTAATTGCAATCATTATGTTTGTTGCAGGCATGGGATTCCTGGGAGCACCACTTATTATTTTGGCTGGTGTAATTGCTGATTTTATTGCAAAAGCTGGGGATTACAAGCAGTTCAAAATGATTGCCATCAGTTATGCTGTATTTTGCCTGTGGATTTGCGCCAATTATTTTCCTGTAATCGTGACTGCAAATTCTTATAGAAAATCCCTTTTAGAAGAGGGCTATTCTGCAGAATACACAGACAGCTTGTTTAGAGCAATCAACAGCAAAACTATTTGGGTTCTTTTGATCCTTTGCCTTATTTTTGGATACATCGGTTCCTATATTGGAAAAATAGTTGTAAAGAAACATTTTGAAAAGGCGGGAATTGTTTAATGAAAATTAAGCTCGATCCACGAACGAAAATTTATATGATTTTTGTGGTATCTGCCATTGTTATGATGAGTGCCACCACGCCATTTTTGTGGGGCCTTAGAATTCTAACTACCATGGTGCCTATCGCACTTCTTATTGCAGAGAAACGCTATGCCAGCGCGTTGCGTTTCTTTGCGCTTTATATAAGTGCGTTGATTCTGACTTTCTATTTCTTATCATCGGAATCAACAGGCCTAATCAGGGCGTTACTGACCGGATATTGCGGCATTATCGCCCAGTTTTTACCTGCATTCATTACTGCCTGGTATGTAATTCATTCTACAAAGATAGATGAATTTATGGCGGCGATGCAAAAAATGCATGTTCCAGATGGCATAACCATCTCTTTTGCGGTGGTCATGAGATTTTTCCCAACCATCAAAGAGGAATATGGTTCCATAAGAGATGCCATGAAGATGAGAGGAATATTTCTGGCAGGAGGTAATGCAGCGAAAATGGTTGAATACAGAATAATTCCCCTTTTATTTTCATGCGTCAACATCGGCGATGAATTGTCGGCAGCTGCCATCACCAGAGGACTTGGCGGGAAAGTGAAAAGAACCAGTGTGGTGGAGCTTAAGTTGCATGTTTTTGACTGGCTTTTGATACTTTTGTTTTCAATCGCAACAGTTATTTTTATTTTGAATAAGTACATTTTATTATGAAGAATATAATTGAAATTAAAGACGTAAGTTTTCAATATAAGGGGTCGGAGGAAGGTCTGTTAAACAATGTTTCTCTTAACATAGCGCAAGGAGAAACGGTGCTTTTGTGTGGAGCATCTGGCTCAGGAAAAACTACCATTATCAGGCTAATCAATGGCTTGATTCCTCACTATTATCCAGGTGAATATAGTGGTTCAGTTTTTGTAGATGGGCATGATATCAAAAATACTGAGCTATATGATTTGGCTGGCGTAGTTGGGACGGTTTTCCAAAATCCAAGGAGCCAGTTTTTTTCTGTAGATACCGATGGCGAGATAGTCTTTGGACCTGAAAATATTGGATTAAATCCTAATGAAATAAGAAGACGTTCTGCCATGGTTGTAAAGGATATGAACCTGGAAAAGCTCATGGGGCGAAGCCTCTTTGATTTGTCAGGTGGTGAAAAACAGAAGATTGCCTGTGGCTCTGTGTCGGCTCTTTTGCCTAATGTTGTTCTTCTGGATGAGCCTTCTTCCAATTTGGATTGGGATGCCATTAAAGATTTGAAAAATGAAATCGTCAAATGGAAGAGTGAAGGAAAGACTATCGTAATTTCGGAGCACAGATTATGGTACTTGAAGGACCTGCTTAATCGTGTTATCTACATGGATAGTGGTGAGATTGCGGGCGAATACAATGGAGATGAATTCTTCGCATTTACGGATTCAAAAATAAGAGGTCTAAAGCTTAGGCCAGTGAAAATTGAAGAGAAATATATAGATAAGTTTAGTGACATATCTTCAGGTCAGGGTGCACTGAGAAATTTTAGCGATTATGGGGATTCCATTAAGTTGAAAAACTTTTATTTTACATATAAAAGAAGGCCTTATATCTTTCGAAAGAAAAAGCTATCTGCAAATGATGCAGATATTTTAAATCTAAACATGCCAGAACTTGATTTGCCAAAGGGAAAGGTGATAGGTATTATTGGTAGAAATGGCACGGGCAAATCCACATTTCTAAGGTGCCTATGCGGCCTGGAAATGGACTGCACAGGGGAAATCATTTATCGCAATAAAAAGTATCGAGGCAAAGACCTGACAAATTTAAGCTATCTTGTTATGCAAGATGTAAACCATCAGCTCTTTACAGATAGTGTAGAAGCGGAAGTACTGCTTTCTATGAAGGAAAAGGATATAGACAAATGTAGCGAGATTCTGGAAAGGCTCGGGCTGCTTGAATTCAAAGACAAACATCCTATGGCTTTATCCGGCGGCCAAAAGCAGCGAGTCGCCATTGCATCTGCCATAGCTGCAGGGGCAAAGCTTCTATTATTTGACGAGCCGACATCAGGACTAGATTATTCTCATATGGTGAAAGTGGCTGAGCTTTTAAAGGAGCTGGCTGTCAGCGGAAGTACTGTTTTAGTATCTACCCACGATCCAGAGTTAATTGAGCTTTGCTGTGATTACATAATTAGAATTGATGATGGCAAGGTAATTTCATCGGATTTCCGTAATTGCGCCATGGATTTACACACTGATAAGGACTATAATCTAGATAATAGATTAGAGGAGGATAATGAAAATGCAGTTTGAAACATTACAAAAAGACATGGTCGCAGCTATGAAGGCAAGAGATAAGGCGAGAAAAGATGCTATTTCTTCACTTGTTTCTGATGTAAAGAAGGCCGCTATCGATGCTGGCACTAGAGATAACATTGCAGACGATTTGGTAGATCAGGTTATTCTCAAGTCATTAAAGACAGCTAAAGAACAGCTCGATACATGCCCTGCTGATAGAACAGATTTAAAGGAAGAGTATCAGTTCAGATATGAAGTAATCAAAGAGTACGCACCTTCAATGATGAGCGAGGATGAGATTCGCGGATTCCTTCAGGAGAATTTCGCAGAGGTTCTTGCATCTAAGAACAAGGGAGCAATCATGAAGGAAGTCATGCCAGCTCTTAAGGGCAAGGCTGATGGAAAAGCCATCAATATGATTGTTGCTGAGCTTTGCAAGTAAGCGTTTGAGCTTGGAGTTTTATGAGAATGAAGCTCAGCACGATATTCCCGTCATGCTGATAGAATCCATGTTATTTTGGTAAATGATACATTGGGCTTTTAGTAGCCGCTACATATAGAAACTATGCAAGGCAACATAAGTTAATCATGGCTTTCAGGGATTTAATAGAAAATTGTTGCATATTTTTGAAAATTTCGTATACTTTAAATCAAACAAAGGCGTTTTGAGTCGCAATAGCGGCTCAAAGCGCCTTTGTTACTTTATAGAATTTAATAGAAAGAGAGAAATTTATCAGTGTCAGAACAGCCACAGCAGGGCTAATGAGGACAGTATAAAGCTGATAACTGCATTTGTGGATGAGTGTAAATAGTATTGGGAGAGATAGCATGATTAAACTGAATGATTATTTATATGATGGTGAAACTATTTTCAGGATATATTTCCGCTGTTTAATGTGGATACCTTCATTTAATAGGAGGTAGCTTTGCCAACTTGACGCGCTCCCATTATAACTAAAGGCTTTCGTTTTGTACTATTTTTCCATTCAACAAGTTTATCCATCGCAAAACGCTGCATATATCATACCTCCAATGTGCCAAGTACATTTTTTCGCATCTGAACCGGAAGGAAAATTACACTTTTTCTGGGCTGAAAATAGAGTTTTTTACAATTTTTAAGTCCTAAATCTATGTTAATAATACAATTTTTAAGACCTAAATGTAATATATATATATATATATGCAAAACAACTATTTAATGGAAAGATAGATATAATGAATAACACCGCCCTATGTTGCCCTATGTTGAGAGTTGAGATGCAATCTAAGGCGGTGTATATTAACGATATTTTATTCATAATGTCCGCGACATGAAATTATACGTATATTTCCGTTCTCAAAATCATAAACAAGGCGGTCTACATCATTTATTCTACGGCTCCAAAACCCACTGAGGTTTTCCTTTAACGGTTCAGGTTTTCCAATACCATTATATGGATCACGTTGGGCATCTTTTATTAGTGAATTAATTCTTTTTAAAGTCTTTTTATCTTGGGTTTGCCAATAAAGATAATCATCCCAACCTCTGTCTTCCCATAGGATTCCCATTAATCTTCATCCTCCAGTAGTTCATGTTCTTCAAAGTGAGCTTTTCCTGTTTTGATATCATTTGCGATGCCTTCAAGATATCTTATATTTGATTCAGAATAAAATGGATCTGCAGAGAC
>NZ_FNQZ01000035.1 GCF_900107545.1 Pseudobutyrivibrio sp. ACV-2
GTCTACCAAAGGCATAGCTGAGTAGCCAAGTCTGGACGGGATAAACGCTGAAGGCATCTAAGCGTGAAGCCCCCCTCAAGATGAGATATCCCCTCCATAAGGAGATAAGATCCCTTAAAGACGATAAGGTAGATAGGTTCAAGGTGTAAGTGTGGTAACACACTCAGCTGATGAATACTAATAGATCGAAGGTTTATTCTAAGGTAAAGATATGTAGAAAGATAATTCTTTAATGCTGTATGAAGTTTTGAGGTTGCTATAATTTGTATAGTAATTAGCCGATGTGGCTCAATTGGCAGAGCAGCTGATTTGTAATCAGCAGGTTATCGGTTCGAGTCCGATCATCGGCTTTTATTAACAATATAATATATGCAGAGGTATCGAAGTGGTCATAACGAGGCGGTCTTGAAAACCGTTTGTCCGCAAGGGCGCGTGGGTTCGAATCCCACCCTCTGCGTTTGAAATTTAATATATAATAGGCGCGACTAGCTCAGCTGGCAGAGCACCTGACTCTTAATCAGGGTGTCCAGGGTTCGAACCCCTGGTCGCGCATTTTGTGTAAAGCTATCTAAGTTGTAGATAGCTTTTTTAATATAATAAAATATACTAGTTTTTGGATTAATAGTTTCAAAACAAATTAGGGAATAGGTACTTAATATGCATTTACAACAATTAACTAAAACACAAATAGAAAATATTTATAATGAACATATGATTATTGATTTTCCTAAAGCGGAACTTAAGCCTTTAAATATAATCTTATATTCTGTAGAACAAGGATTTTATGAATGCTTAGGACTGTTTCATGGGGAATCGTTAGTTGGGTATACCTATCTGGTAAGATTCGATAATAGTTATCTGATTGACTACATTGCTATTTTTCCAGAGCTTAGAAACAAAGGAATAGGTTCAAATCTTATTTCTATCATAGATTCTTATCTTATAACTGCAGATAGAATAATTGGAGAAGTAGAAGATCCGGCATACGCAGAAAATAGAGAACAGATAATGCTTCAAACTAGACGTTATGAATTTTATTTACGGAATAATTGTAGTGACACTGGCTTACGTGTGGAATGCTTTGGAGTAAAATATATTATTCTAGAATCAGGGATAAAAAAATGTAAAGATAAAGATGAGGCATGGAACTTATATGAAAGATTTTATAAAAACTTTCTCACAAAAGAAAAATTAAAAATGAATATTAAAAGATTGTCTTAAATAAATTTGATGCTTTATAAAGGTATACAGGAGTAACTTATTGAAAGAGTACTCCTGCAGCCTCAGCAGCCTTGTCAATTCTTTGTTCTTTTCCAGAAATATAATGTTTTGAAGTTTCAATTGAACTATGATGAAGTGCATCTTTTATAGCGTAGACATCCTTTGTTTGAGCATAAACAGTGGTAGCAAATGTAGCACGCATTTTGTGTGGTGATATATTATCTGGTAGTCCAGCAATTTTGCAATATTTATCTAGCATCGTACGTATACCATTAGCAGATATACGTTTTCCTCGTGTACTTACAAATAAAGCATTTTCATTAGAAGATGCAATTAATAATGGACGCGAGTATTCTATATATTCAGCCAAAGTATCATATACTGCTTTAATAACTCTAACCTTATCTTCATCTCCGCCTTTTCTTATAATATTAAGATATATTTTCCCAGTTTCGGTGGTGTCAATATCTGATATATTTAGGCCGACAAGCTCTGAAATACGCATTCCTGTTCCAAGGAATACTTTTATTATGGCCAAATCTCTAGACACCAGACGTTCATTATATGCTTTCTGATGATTATTATATCCAGATTGATTTTTAATACAGTTTAGTAATGCAGTTACTTGGGAATCTGATAGATAAATAACGTCTTTCTCTGTAAGCTTTGGATTAATTGCTGAGATAGTTGGATCATTTTTCAGTTCATTAATACATATATAATATTTATAAAAAGTTTTTAAGACTGAAAGTTTTCTTCTACGTGCATTTACAGATAAATCAATTCCATTTTCAGAATTTGATATATAGGATTCAATATTTGTAAGCCGTAAACTATCTAAATCCGCTAAAGTAACATCAGAAGCTTTGTCTTTATGTTTTAATGTTGCTACATAAATAAAAAAGACATTTAATTCATAGAAATAACTAATCATTGTGTTTGTTGAGCGTTTTCTTGCTTTTAGGTGAGTATAAAAATCTTCGACAAATGTAGGTAGCGAATTTAAAATCGTATTTATTTTTTCTGTATTTTTTTTGTCTACATCATTCCTAAATTCATGGCTCATATTTTAAATCCTCCATATAAAATGATTATAACATATCTATATAGAAAAACAAAATTTAACACATAGATAACCAGTAATCAAATCACATTCGTCCTTCTCTATTGATGGCGGTGGATGCTAATAATATAAATATAGTATTTAGGGGTGCAAGTTGCCCCCCTTTATGTTTGCGTATTTTATTTTAGAACAAGAGTCAAGTCACAATAAAAAATCCTATAACTGGGCCAAAAAGAACCCTAAAGCGCCCAAAGGATAGAAAGACTGTAGATATAAATGAGCTTAAAGCATCCTTGGATGAAAGAAGACTATTATTACTGTCTATGATAATAAAGTGGTGTAGGTATATTGCGCAGTGCGTAACTGTAGATGCAGAAGAAATAATGCTCCTTAGAACCTTTATGACAGAAGATAAGGATAAGACCATAAATATCCTAGAAGATATAGAAAACAAAACAGAAGATGAAATCCTAAAGCTGCAGCTAAAAGAGCTTAACTATAAGCTTAACGCTGTAAGTGAGGAATACTATCAAATCATCTATACCCTAAAACAGAAAAGGAAATTAAACCTCCACCTGAGATTTGAAAACTATATTGATGCCAAAACATATATGCATATGCTACTTTCCTAACCAGCTTCTGGAGGAGGCAAAGAAAGTAAAAAAGATCTCCTGCTAAACTTAGATGACGATAACAGAAAGAAATTAAGAGCTAACCAGCCCCTGTTATCGGGATCGCCTAAAAGCAGGAGGTCTAGGCCTGTCAAGGGACCGTGGAATAAATCTTATGCCGCGAAAGCCCTTGATGGGCCGTTCTTTGATATAAGACAACAATTCTGTTGATATAGCCTCGAAATTATGGATATGGTAATATTAATTGTAGTTACGAACTAGGGAGGATTAGGCTATGACATTGTCAAATATGATCGAAATTGTATCCGCTATATTAATACCGGGAATAATAGTTGGGATTACAGCATTAATTAAACTTAATCAAACACCGATGACTTTGACCTTGATGGAGCATAATGAAAGACAAATGCATACCTTTAGAGAAAAAGCAGCTATGTACTTTGCGGTTTTCTTGGGATGTTTTGTTTTGGGATTTGCTTGTAATTGTTTTGCACATCCGAATTTTGTATCAGAATTTGAGAATGAGAGTGTAATTACCGAGGCAAAAGTAGATAGCGAACAGGGCGACAAAGAAGACAAGGGACAATCATCTAATGAGGAAACAACATTTGATGTCGGAGCTTTCTCTATAAATATAGCGGTGATTACAATAGCATTTGCTGTTATAGGTGGAATAGCTACAAAAATAAAGGCAGTTAGGTCGGGCAATCAATTCTTTACCCTCAAGTATTTTGAAAAATATTTTCTAAGGACTGCGATGATTACATGTATAGTAGGGTCAATTATCGCTATTATTCTTAGTGCTTTTGATATGAATTTTAAGACACATTTGTTTATGGCTACTTTTTTATCTTTCTTGGCAGTTACTGCCTTGATATTAATTCGGGAAAACGACCCAACCAAAGATACTAGAAAAAAAGCATATTTGAAAACATATTATAATGGTAGAATTGTTTATTTGTTTGAGACTAAGGGAGAATATCTGATTGCTGGAGATGATGAATACTATGAGCAATCAGTAGATTTTTGGTTTATAAAACTAGAGGATTTAAAAAATATGGTTGTGACAGCTCTAGAAACAGAGCTTTTATTTATAAATAGCAAAGAGCTTACTATAACCAATAACACGGGGCTTTCAGACAATACGGTGATGGATTTTGTTGGATATGATTTTTATAAAAATACTGGTAACCATCATAACATCCCAACAGACAAAAAGATTACTATTACAGCCAATAGTGTGGACGATATATCTTATAGGATACAAGAGGTTCCTAGTGAACATACCGTACAGGTTAAATCTGTTGATAGAAATGAATGGAAGACGGCAATTATTATTAACAAAACTGCTTAGGAAAAACATGTTACTTAGGTTATAATTAAATCGAATTTAGGAGAGGAGGTCTTGCTTATGAAAAGACGCCATATCCTCCACAATGTGGAGGCCTAAACTCGACACTGCGGGTTTAAGTCAAGCTTGCCCGCTAAAATATATAGGCTGCAGAGAGAAATCCCTGCAGACACTTACTTTTTCGGGGTGTGGCTCAGCTGGTAGAGCACTAGACTGGGGGTCTAGGGGCCGCGCGTTCAAGTCGCGTCACTCCGATTTTTCAAGGCTTGGAATGGTTTTGATAACCATTTCAGGTCTTTTGTTGCTTTTAGAGCCTTCATTCGCTATAATCGTTCTAATTTATCCTGACAAAGAAGATACGGAGGTAGCCGATGGACATCGAATATATTAACGAGATACCTGATTATGAATCATACGCGAATCTTAGATTGTCTGTTGGCTGGAAAATTTTTTGTAAAGATCAAATGGAAGAGGCTCTATCAAGAAGTTGCTATTCTGTTCTTGCAAAGCTAAATGACGAAGTAGTTGGTATGGGTAGAGCTGTTGGAGATAGCATGTATCTTACCATTGTAGATGTGATTGTTAACCCTAAATATCAAGGCCAGCATATAGGGGCTACTATAATAAAACGATTAGTTAATGAAATAGAGTTAAATATACCGAAGGATGGTAGAGTGCTGATATCTCTTATTTCCGCGTCAGGTAAAGAAGAATTTTACGTAAAACAGGGATTTAAAATTATTCCTGATGAAGAGTCAGGTCCAGGCTTAAGAAAGATTATATATGGTTAATAGTGGAAATGTAGATAGGAGGTAGCATGAAGACAATAGGATTAATTGGTGGTATGAGTTGGGAAAGTACAATCCCTTACTACAGAATTATTAATGAAGGCATTAAAGAAAAACTAGGTGGATTACACTCAGCTAAGATAGTCCTATATAGTGTCGAATTTGATGAAATCGAGAAATGCCAGTCTTCTAATCAATGGGATAAGAGTGCAGAAATCTTAGGTGATGCAGCAAAGAAACTTGAAGCTGCGGGTGCTGATTTTATATTGATTTGCACAAACACCATGCATAAGGTAGCACCAGAAATTCAAGACATGATTAAAGTTCCGGTTATTCATATTGCAGATGCTACAGCTGATAAATTACAGGAATCAAATATAAAGAAAGTAGCTCTTCTTGGAACAAAATACACTATGACTGAGGATTTCTACAAAGAGAGACTTATCAAGAGAGGTTTTGAAGTATTAATTCCAGAAGCAGATGATATAAATAAAGTAAATGACATCATCTTTAATGAACTCTGTGTTGGTGAGATTAAAGAAGAGTCTCAGGCTGAATTTTGCAGAATTATTGATGATTTAAAGAACAAAGGAGCAGAAGCAGTTATCTTAGGTTGTACAGAAATCGGCTTATTGGTAAAACAGGAAAAATCATCGTTGCCAGTTTTTGATACTACTGATATACATGCAAACAAGGCAGTTGAGTTGGCTTTACAATAGATAGGTGGAATAATGAAGATACTTTTATTATGTGCAAAGGCATTTGAAACGATGGAATTCAGTGTATTCATCGATACGATTGGATGGGCTAGAGAAACATTTAGCAATGATATTGAGGTACATACCTGTGGTTTTCAAAAGGAAGTTGTTAGCACCTTCAGTGTTACAATCAAGGTAGATGTACTTATTGATGATGTTAACACAGATGATTATGATGCCCTTGCTATTCCAGGAGGATTTAGAGAATTTGGATTTAAGGACGAGGCACTGCATCCCAAAACACTGGATTTGATAAGAAGATTTAATGATGAAAATAAGCCAATAGCAACTGTTTGTGTTGCCGCATTTGCCTTAGCAGAGAGCGGTATATTAAAAGGTAGAAATGCTACAGTCTACCACCTAGATAATGGAAAAACTCAAAGCGAATTGGCTGCATATGGCGTAAATGTAATAAATGAACCAGTTGTGGTAGATAAGAATGTAATTACTTCTTACTGTCCGCAGACGGCACCTTTTGTAGCATTCAAACTATTAGAGATGCTTATAGGAGAAGAGAAAACAAAAGAAGTCAGTGCAGCAATGGGTTACTAAGGAAGGAATAACGGTTATGAATTGTCCAAAATGTGGAAATGAAATGTCCAAAGGTGAAATCGGAGTAAGTGCTGCTTCAAGAGGAATACCAGCATTGTTCTGGGCATCCACTGAAGTTATAAATAAGCACATCCCAAGTTTTTTAACCATTAAGAAAGTCGTATCTGAAGGTGGAGTGCACATCAAACTTGGGAATGGCTTGATGAAGAATCGTAACACTGGCTATGTTTGTAAAGCATGCAATTGTGTGTTAATTGATTTGTAAGAAGGAGAATAGGAAGTGGAAACTCTAAAAATTATCTCCGAACTATTCAACTGCAATGGATGGATATCAGATTGTTGTTCAGGATATGGTGATAATATTTCACCTGATATAATAATAGATGGTCTACCAGAGGGAACCATATCTCTTGCAGTTCTCATGGATGATTTCCCTTTTATTTCACCAGAGTATGACCTTATAACTGAGGACGAATTAAAAGAAGTAATAGAGTACAAAAACATAGTCCTGGGATATACAGATGAAGGAATAGTAGGTTTTATTGGTGAGCACTTAGAGGGCAGCATAGGTTTACTGTATATTCTTCCAGAATATCGTCGTAGAGGCTATGCCTCAGAACTAGAAAAAGAAATGTTCAGACGTACACGGGAAAAAGGCTACATTCCATTTGGTCAGGTTGTGACAACAAATGATGCTTCAATCAAATTGCAGGAAAGCATGGGACTTACAAAATCCGAAGGTACTGTGCTTTGGATGTGGCGCTAAATACTTAAGATAAATTTAATAGTTTGTTCCTTGAACCCTCCGTACTTTATGGCTATTAGGCGTTTGCGAAACGCCAGAAGCCGCATAAATACGGCATTTTCACTTAACTAAAAAAGAATAACCCCTCACTGGATATGGTATAATAGAGTT
>NZ_FNQZ01000022.1 GCF_900107545.1 Pseudobutyrivibrio sp. ACV-2
AAGCTTGTCTACCTCGTCAGCAGGTGTCTGACCATCATCATCCAGGCATACAACTACATCACCTGATACAAAGCTGAATCCAGCCATCAAAGCTGCGTGCTGACCAAAGTTTTTAGCATGGTCTATTCCAATGATATTTTCATTGTCTGCACAGAGCCTACGAATAACACTTAGTGTGCCATCAGGCGAACAGTCATTGACCAAAATGATTTCGTAAGTATGCTCTGTCATTTGCTGCATTTTATTTTGTATTTCGCTTACTACTATTTCCAGAGTTTTTTCAGATCTATAGCATGGTATTACAAAAGAAACTTTCATTTTCTGCACCTTCAATCCTTATATCTAGCCATAAAAATCACGTCATGATAGAGTCCATCTATACAAACATCGTCATGGAATAATCCCTCTTTTACAAACCCTGCATGCTCATAGGATTTGTATGCTCGAATGTTGTCAGATAAAACTCTTAAATATATTTTATGCATACTCAAATGTGAAAAAGCATAGTCTACTATAAGTTCTGCAGCCTCGCGTCCTCGGCCACCTCCCAAATAGTCTTCCTCACCTATGAAAATGCCATATTCACCTTTGTGATTAACATTGTCAATATCCTGGATATACACGCAGCCGATTCTTTTATCATCCTGCTTATCCCAGATAATGTACTGAATGGCTTCACCTGTATCCACATGGCACTTTATCCAGGCCTTTTGCCCTTCTATGGTAAATTCGCCTCGGTATATATAGCGTTCTCTTACCAACTGGCTATTACGCCAGCGGACAAAATCTGCCAAATCCTCATCTGAAATAGGGGTTAGATATATTTTTTCTCCGTCTATTCTCATATTTGCCATTAGTTCTTGCTATAGAAATCCTTTACTGTTTTTACTACCTTTGCATGATCCTCATCTGTAAGACCATAGTAAAGAGGAAGTCTGACAAGTCTCTCACTTTCCTTTGTGGTAAAGATATCTTCGCCATTGAAGCGACCATATTTTTTACCGGCAGGTGCTGAATGAAGTGGAATATAATGGAACACCATGATAATATCATTCGCCTTACCATAATTAATAAGTGCTGTACGTTCCTCTAAATCCTTGCACTTTAAATAGAACATGTGAGCATTATGAGTACATCCTTCTGGAACCACTGGTAACTCAACCTTGCCTGCATCGGCTAATTCCTTAAATGCATCATAATATTTGTTCCATGAGTTCATTCTATCGTCAAAAATTTTGTCAGCAGATTCCAACTGTCCATAGAGATAGGCAGCGTTAAGCTCCGATGGCAGATATGAAGATCCTGCCTCTACCCATGTGTATTTGTCAATTTGTCCACGGAAGAATTTCGCTCTGTTTGTACCCTTTTCACGGATGATTTCTGCTGGCTCAATCATATCCTGATTTTTAATCAAGAGAGCTCCACCCTCACCCATTGAATAGTTTTTAGTTTCATGGAATGAGAAAGCGCCGTAATCTCCGATTGTACCAAGGGCCTTTCCCTTGTATGTACTCATAATGCCCTGGGCAGCATCCTCTACTACAAGCAGATTATGTCTGCGGGCGATATCCATTATAGTATCCATCTCGCAAGACACACCTGCATAATGAACAGGCACGATTGCCTTTGTATTTTCTGTGATTGCTGCTTCGATTTTGTTTTCATCAATATTCATTGTATCTGGGCGGATATCGACAAACACAACCTTTGCTCCACGCAGTACAAACGCATCAGCTGTAGATACAAATGTATATGAAGGCATGATTACTTCATCACCTGGCTTAATATCACATAAGAGGGCAGCCATTTCTGTAGCATGTGTGCAAGATGTGGTCAGAAGTACCTTGGGTGATCCTGTTTTTCCCTCAAGCCATGCATTACATTTTTTAGTGTATTCGCCATCACCGCAAATCTTGTGCTTTGCAATGGCATCCTCGATATATTTTGTTTCTGTTCCCACAAATGGTGGGACGTTAAATGGTATCATTTTACAATCCTTCCTCTTTATATATTTTTAATCTTATTATAGAAATATTTAACTGCTAATTCCTACTATGTAACTCCAAATATGCTACACCTAAAACCAACTGTAGTAAATCACTTTCACAGCAACCTTTATTATACACCATATTACTACTGTGGTAAAAAACATATGATTTCATCGTCTCCTCACACTATTTACTTATGGTTTTCTTCCATACATTTCACATGGTAAACATCTATATCAAATACCTTTATTGCTATTATATATCAGCAAATCTCATTTTAGTATAAGACATAGACATAAGTAATAATAATATACCAATACAACTCATAAACAAACCTTGCTTAAACATTGGAGTCTCATATTTAATAGATACTTCATGATTGCCTGAATCAATCGGTAATCCTATAAAACCATAATCTGCTAAAAATGTTTCAACTTTTTGATTATCTACGTACACACTCCACCCATCATCTACAGGTACAGCTATCATAACTAGACCATCATTGTCAGTTTTAATAGTTCCTTTTAGTTCACCTTTTTTATCAATGTAAAAATCACTTTGCATAGTACCATTTGCATGCGCATTCATGTATACATCGTCTGTAACCATAAATTTATCTAATACTTGATTTTGAGTTTCTTCATCTAAGCTTTCAAACTCATTAGTAGTTATTGTGCTACCATACCATTTGGCTACTGAATCTGTATCTGTATTTCTATAAATATAAATATCATCAATCTGATTAATCAGTTCAAACTGAGAATCAACCATTGGCTCCTTTGATAAAATATATTTTACATCTATAATTTTATTAGCTATTCTATCACGAGTATTTGATAAAGAAAAAAACTTAATACTAGAATCAATATTCGAGTTTATGTATATTAATTCGTAAAATTTCTGAATATTTCTATTTAACACTGAGCAATAAACACTGCCACTAGAATAATTTTCTACTAAGGAATCATTCGGTGTAAAATAGCTCCAATCATTATACGTCTTTTCAATTCTATAAAAAGTATTATCATAATTTCTAAGCCAATTCAGAGCCTTACTCGTATCAATATCCAACGCTCCTTTATCCCATACCAATTTATAATCTTCGTTCTTTGTAACAGCTCTTCTATTAGTAGACCACTCATTATCTAATACATTAGAAAAAATTAAAATGCTTAGCCCAAAGGCCAATATAAATCTTTTAAAAACAAAAAAATGAAGTCCCCATAAAATGAAGAAAAAAGCAATTATTAGCGTGACTACCAATAAATAAGGCGCCACTTCACTTGCCTTCACTTGCCATGCATAAACAACTCCTATCATCGTAAATATAATGCTTAAAACGTAAGCAAATATTTTTTTTCTAACTGTGAAGTCACTTGAATTATAGTCTTCTATAGTCTTTCCATATATCAAGCCCATAAAAGGTACTAATATAAACGAATGTCGATAGGCCGGATATTGGAAGCCATTAAATACCAATCCTGCAAAAGACGAAAACAGTAATATTACAAAAAAGACTTTTTTTAGTATTTCAGCTATGATACTTTTATTCTCTGTTTTTTTTGAAAAAACAAACCATAAACATAACGAGCAAATAAAAAAATAATTGATAAAATATTTAGGATTTTCGTAATAATTACAAAATAATGTTCGAGATGCATCGTTAACAAACAAAATATTATTTGAAATAATTCCTGCTATTCTCTCTGGGATTTCTTTAATTGTATATGTAGAGAATGTTTCTAATATCCTTAAAAAAATATTACTGTCGTAAGATATTCTTGAGGAATTAGTTAATAAATTATATAAAATTGGAAGAAATCTTAATCCTGAAATTAATATTGCATCAATTACTATGAAGGCAGATTGAAATAAATATCTAAAAAAGTTTTCCTTTCCATCATTACATATCCAAATTTGTCTATATACAAAATATATCAGTAGTCCAAGTAAAATCATATAACCTGTATAGACGCCATATGCAAGCATCCAAGCCAAGGCTAATGTTAACAGTATCTTTCCTTTTCTGAACTTAAAAAAAAGAGCTCGTTCAAGTAGTAGCAAAAGTAAAACATAATAAAACAGGGCTGTTCCTAAAAAATAATGTTGGCCCCATAAATATATATATCCACAATGCGCAACAAAAAATGATGCGCTATTAACTAAAATATCGTTCTCAAAATGATATTTTAAAAATTTCTTAGATAAATAAAATAAAACTATTATTTTTATTATCTGCATCCAAACCAGTAGATAATGTAATGCTCCAGCGCCAAATAATAATCCACAACATATTAATACTATTGCAAAAGGATCCATAATCCACTGATTATTTGTTATTAAGCTCACACCAAGTCCATATGACCAATTCCATTTAATAAGACCATACTCTTTTATTTGGTTAATAATACTAATATAATACGAATAGTACTGATCATGTGTATCAGCACCTACGTCATAATACATGTAATATTTCTTTCCAATAATATAGTCGCTAAATACATATGTAATTGATAAAATATTCAATATTATAAAAGCAACATCTGAACTAATATAATTTTTGAACAATCCTAGACTAGTTATTAATATCGCAAATAAAACTAATGCCGTTTTCAACATTAAAAAATGTGTAGAAGACATTATATTAGTAGTCCAAACACTAATTACTATAAATAATAAAGTCATTATAACTGTAACTTTTTTATATACATCGCTGTCAGCTATATATTTTTTCATATTTTGTACCTATCTTCATTATGTAAGATGTCAGCCTACATTTTCATATACTCCCCCTATATAATATACGAAAGTATAGCTACAATTGTTGATTAACTAATTTCGTTTTTGTTATTTTAATAACATACGCAATAAAGGAGTCAGTTTTTTCTTTTTATTATATTTAGATAATTCTGCACTCAAATCACTTACTTGCTTCTGTAATTCTAATATATACTGTTCTTTCTTTAGGTTCTCTTCTTCCAACAAGTTTTTTCTTGCCTGGTCAATTTGTAACTCTCTGATGAAACTCTCTTTTTTCTCATTTTCTGCTAATAATAAATTTCTTTCATCAGTTATTCTATGATTATTTTTTGCATAACAATTAATAGCTTTTACAAAGTAATGAACAAGAGATTTCAAGTCTGATGCTAGGATGTAATTATCCATTTGATCTAATCTATCTGAAATAGACATTCCCTCATAATCGACAGAGAACATCTTTTCCATCATGGTGCCTAATATATTATATTTACGATATAAGTCCTGATGATTAACAAAAATGGTTAGTAATGACTCCCATGTTGTACTTGTATTATAAGAAATTGAATCATTTTGTCGGTAGTTATTTATTAACACATCATCGCAGAAATAATACTTAAATTTATTGCAACCAATTATTTTCATGAAATAGTCCCAATCGTCAAACTTCCTTAAGTTATCGTGAAATCCTCCACACTTATCATAACAATCTCTAGTCATAACAACTGCATTTGTGTCAATAACGTTATGCTCTAGAATTACTTTCATTAACTCTTCATAATCGTTAAGCACACTTGATGACTCTATTGGCAATACGACACAATTTCCATTTTCTTCTATTATTTCTATTCTTCCAAATACGAAATTATAGCCTTTAGAAATGTACTTTAATCTATTTTCTAAATAATGCTCATTCCATTCATTATCTGAATCTAAGAATGCTATTACATCCCCAATTGCATGACTCATTCCCAAGTTTCGTGATGTAGCACTCCCCAAATTAACATCATTTTTTAAGTACATAATTCTATCATCATTATAGCTTTCGATAATCTCATATGTACCATCATTAGAACAATCATCTATGATAATAATTTCAAAATTCTGATATGTCTGTTTAATAACACTATCAATAGCTCTTTGAATTGTGTTTTTTCTATTGTATGTAGGAATAATAATCGAAACTTTTAAATCCATATTTTCAGTACCAAATCTATTTATTACACCCTATAGTCATCAAGTAATAACTATCTCTTTACTAAAATTGCCATTTATGCTTTACCCAAGTCACACCATCTATCTTTTCCATAGAATTCACTTCAAATTTCAAACAATTATCATAATAATCAATTGTATTTCTCATAGAATCCTCAATTGTGGCATCGACATAATATATTCCTGATAGGAATCGATTTTCTATCCATAGAGTAACTTTTCCATCTTCTGTCAAGTTCTTTTCCATCTGGTATGACACAAGACTGTTACAACCAAAGCATCTAACACCATCTTCCCTTATAATACAAAGTCCAAAAATAGCGTCTTCCACAGGTTTATTTACTTTATAAGATATTTCTAACTTTATATAATCAGAGTCCTTTACCAATGATAACGGTTGACCCTTTTCATCTAATATTTTGACATCACTGATTCTTGCTTCACCTGTACCTCTTCTCTGAGATTTTTCAGGTTTATTGCCATTATCATTTTTAGAAGCATCACTTTTTTCTTCTGAATTTGATTCAGCATTTTTACTATCATCTGGTTTATGAGCTTCACTACGTTTTTCTTCTTCCTCAATCTGAAGTCGACGCATTTCACTCATATGCTCTAAATATGCATTGTGGACATCTCTTGGTTTGCCATCCATCTTGATTTCACCACTATCAATCCAAATACTTCTTGAGCATATTTTTTCTATCTGATCCATAGAATGAGAAACTATGACAATAGTTGTACCATTCTTTTTAATCTCATGTAGCTTACTAAAGCATTTTGCCTGGAAATTAACATCGCCTACAGCAAGAATCTCGTCGATAAGTAATATATCTGCACTAACATTTATAGCCACGGAAAAAGCCAAACGCATATACATACCTGATGAATATGTTCTTACCGGGTTATCGATATAATCTTCCAGTTCAGAGAACTCAATAATATCAGCCATTCTGGCATCAATTTCTTTTCTGGATAGACCAAAAATCGATGCATTTATATAAATGTTCTCACGACCACTCATATCTGGATGAAAGCCTGCACCTAACTCAATCAAACTCGATACTCGACCCTTAAGCTCCACAGTGCCTGAGTCAGGATACATTATTCTGGTTAGAAGTTTTAAGGTTGTACTCTTTCCACAGCCATTATGTCCAACAAGTCCTATAGCCTCGCCCTTCTTTACTTCAAAAGAAATACCCTTCAGTACTGCTCGTTCTTCAAATCTATTTCTCTTTTTAAATATAACTTTTTCTTTAAAGCTGTTTGATTTATCCAAATAAACTTTAAAGCTCTTTTTTAAATTTTTTACTTCAATTGCATTTTGCTCTTTCATTTATAATTCCTCAGCAAATCCTCTCTGTAACTTTTGAAAAGTCAAGTATCCAATAACGCAAACCAACATACCAAGTATCACAGCTGCCAACAGTGTATGTAAATCTGGAACAGACTTATAATATAAAATCTGTCTATAGGCATTAATCAAAGGAGTGGTTGGATTTAAATTCCAAATATATAATAGTATCCTGTGATTTGCCAACTGTTCTTCAACCATAGCGCTTGAATAAAGTACTGGAGTAAGATACTGCCATGCCATTGAAATAATACCAAGAATATACTGTAAATCCCTAAAATATACTGTGCAAGCTGATGCCAATAGAGTAATTCCTAAGGCTAAAAAGAATTCAACAAGCATTACAATTGGTAAATATAACAGTGCTACGGGATTCAATCCATATCCAGAAAACAAAAGCACGACAAATACTACTACAAATGTTAATAGCATATTTATAAATGCAGATGTTGCAAACGCAATTGGTATTACTTCTCGTGGAAAATATATTTTTTTTACCATATCCTGGGAAGCCATAATACAACCCGCACCTCCGGTAAGACAGGTACTAAAAAATATCCATGGAACAAGTGCAACAAAAAGGAATAGGTAGTATTTATCTATTCCAGCACGCATAATTACTGAGAATACCAACGTATAAACTACTAACTGTAAAAGAGGATTAATGAAAGTCCATAAAAATCCAAGAACAGATCCTTTATATCGTCCTCTTAATTCTCTTCTAACAAGACCGTATATCATTTCTCTATATTCAAAAATTTCTTTTAAGTGATTCATTTTTATAATGTCAACCCTTCTAATGACTCTTATTTAACAAACGCCATAACTGTACCTTGAATGGAATATCAATTGATCGAATCTTCTTTGCAACTTTAAATGTAAAGCTATTTAAAATGTCTTTGTCTGCTTGTGAGATTCCAGCCATAATACCATCCATTTTTTCGGCTGTGTCTATGAAGAATGTTCTTTTCATATAACACTTGTATAATTCTTCGGCATTGAAGTTGCCATAGCCACTCTGCCTTGTTTCTTCATTAAAGAGATTCTCATATACAGTCTGGTACTCTTTTGCCATCATACTTAATGTCTTATTGACATAATTTTTTGCCGAAGTTTTTTTAACATCTAATACATTTCTGTCAGTTTGAATCAAATGAATGATATTAGCTATCTGTCCAGCTGCATCATCAATTGTGACAGTCCAACCAGCATCCGTACGTTTCATTCTCTCTCCTAATGCGCCTATATCTGTGACTATGGTAGGCATATCACAAATAAGCGACTCACTCAAAGTATAAGAAAATGTTTCAGGCCAAACTGATAGAATGCCTACAGCATCTATATTGTAAAGAGATAATAATTTTGGCAAATCGTTAGAATTATACTGTCCAAACTTATATACATTATCAGCGTTAATTAAATTCAAGTCATCATATCCAATATTTCCTAAAATATAATAATTAACATTTGGAATATGCTTTTTTATTAAATCGCAGATAATGCTTCCACCTTTTTCTCTATTTATACCACCTATAAAGCCAATATTAATTAGTTTAGAGCTATTATTGGACTTATCAACACTATCTAATTCATATATATCATTTTTCTTAAAAATATTACTGCTTGTCCTGATTAACAAATTGAGAGATACATGAATATCAAATATATTAAATGGAATAAGCGTTTTAAAGCTCTTCCCCCTGAACCCCTTTGCGTTTACAATATCTCCTCTTTCAACAGTCGTTGTTGGTATAGTGGTAGCCTTATCACCTATATTTATTTCAAGATAAATAGATTCTATCTCATAATCAGATTCATCTAATATTGCCCAACCTTCGATAACATACCCCATAGGAGTTTTCTTTACAGATTCAATGAAATGCTCAATATTACCATTTTCTGTAGCGGTTTTGACTTCAGCTGTTTTAAACTCATAACCATGTTCTATCACTTTTATCTTAGCAAATAACTCAGGATAAAATTGCCCCATATTTTCCTTTACAGACACGTTTGGAACAATGATGTCACTACATTTAGACAATACATCAAGGCTCTTTTTCTGCCATAGTTTAATATAATCTGTACCGTTATAGATATCCGCCCAATACCCCAAAGCATTCTGCCATACTTCATCATTGACTGTTTTGCTATCGATCGGCATAAAGTCAGCGTCCAATAATTTCACAGATGGAGATACAAAGAAGTAGTCATGGCATGTAACAACAACAGGCACATTCTGCGCAAATGCAATGTCAAAAATATCAAACGAGAGACTATGAACATGATGTACATGTACCAAATCGAATTTGAACGCACCAAAAACAAGATTCCATATTCTGCTAATATTTCTATCATGGAATCTAAAATATCCTTTATATTCTCCTATATAAAACTTCCAAAAATGTTCTGTTTTATCTGTATAAAGTGTGAGATTTAAAAATTCTCCATCTCTGGCTGCAACAAATACATTGTATTCAGAAACCATGCTGTCTTTTAAATGATTAACATGCAGTTGAGTTCCTCCCACATTATCTGATGCATCTTTTCTAAAATCAGTATGTACAACATATAAGATGTTCTTTTTTCCATTTTCTACATCCATAAATATGCTGACATTTTCTTGAACATAGCCATTTGGATTATCTCTTACATATACATCATTTGTATGCATTTGTAATGGGTAACGCTTTCTCAAGATTGCGTCATGCTCCCTTATATAAGCTTCTTTTTCTGCACTAACAAATGATTTTGTACCTGTGTGAAGTATAAAAGTGTCATCACATTGAACATGTATATAGCCTACCTGTTCTGCACGATTACAGAAATCATTTTCCTCTCCATAACCTCGTCCGAAAGTTGCAGCGTCAAAATTGCCGATTAAATCTATTACCTCTCTTTTAACCAGCATGCAAAATCCATGTGCAACTGAAATCTGTGGGTATTTGTGCATGCTACAGTGCTCAACTATCTCTCCCATCTTTTCTGCATCAATATTTTCTGGAAGCTTATTTTCTTCACAAAAAACAGGCACTGAACAAAGAGTAGCGTTATTTGAAAGAGGTGTAACTGTACCAATCTCAGGGTTGCTATATGCACACACAACCATCTTTTCTACCCATCTGTCTGTGACAACTGTATCAGAGTTCAATAAAATTACATCATTTTCTACTGACTGCTGCATGCCTAAATTAATATTTGCAGAAAATCCCTGATTCTTTTCATTATTAATAACTATAATATTGTCACCAATTTGCCTATCCAGAATTTCTTTTATTCTAGGGTCCGGACTATTATCATTAATTAAGACCAGTCTATTTTTAGACAGGTCTGTGTGTTTATAGATGCTTTCGAGACATATCTCTAAATCATCTGCTGCATTATATATTGGTATAATTATATCTACTGATTTATCTATCATTAATGTTCCTCATTTTCTTATCTAGTCACTGTTTCGTATTGTACTATATAACATCAAATTTAACAAATTTCATAATACGTAATTTATTTGACAAATAGTGCTAATATTAGTTGGCTAATTCGCCTTACTATCCAGGCTCCTATAATGATGACAAACATAAGTGCAAGAAGTATTATCATTGAGTTTTTTATATCTGTTGGGTTATATCTCCGTGTCACCTGAATTATTGCCGCATGTTGCAACAAGAACATTGGGTAGGAAATACCTGCTATAAATGTTATTCCTTTGTCAATTACGCTGTCACTAGTTACCCAATTTCCCAGCCTATATATTATTACAAAAGTAAATATGGCAAAGAAATGTGTCACGACATTAGAGTTGAAATTAATATGCACGAAAAACTGCAATGTTGTAAAAACGCCTGACACTATCAGAAAAAAATTGTTGTTAAGCAACGATTTATTGCTAATCATGAACATACCAATGACGAATGAAAACAGACATGTAATCAAATTACGTTGTGGCTCTATTAGAAAAATATCGAAAAAACTTACCCATAAAAATAATGCCGTCACTATAGTCAGCAAAGCTTTTGGCTTCCATTTCATCATCCCTGCCACCATCGGATATAGTAAGTATATAAGAATAATGGCACCTAGAAACCAATCGCCGCACAACTCATATCCCGGTATTAAATACTGAAAATACCCACTTAGCCCAGCTATTGCCATAGGCACTGTCAAAAGTTGAGGGCCTGGCCCATAAAATATTTTCCCCTCCGAATAAATCTTTAGTATTATTATTAATCCAGAAACTAACCAGTACATTGGATAAATAGCTTTGGCTCGTTTGATAAAAAATTGTTTGTATGAGGCAATGTTACAATTGCTCATGTATAACACTGCTCCTGAAATCATAAAGAATAGATTAACGGCTAATTCACCCCATGAACCATTTTTATAGGATACCAAATGCTGAAGATTTGCTGAAGAATGGCACCCGAAATGATATATAACTATGGTTAAAGCGCTTAACGCCCTGATTAATTCTATACCTTTATCTTTTTGTTTTGAATTGACTGGTTTCACTTACAATACTTCCCTGTATCTTAATCTATATAAAATATCTGCAATAAATGATTTGTTAAAATTAATTGATTTTGCCTCATCTAAACTAACAGCTATAGGAATATCTGCCAATAATTGCAAATAGTCTTTGTTGTAAGACACTTCATATTCCTGATTAAACATCCTCTTTTTATAATCAACACACAATTTGTGGAATTCATCAGGATTCGCTAGTAGTTCTCTTAAAGCCTGGTTACCCGGCTTTATTATCGTCCCATTTTTATAAATATTGACCTGCTTTTGTATATTTCCACTAAGCTCGGTCGTCACCACATAACATCCACACTGCAATGCTTCAAAAAAAGTGTAACAATACGTTTCTGGCCACAATGACAACAACATCGCGACATCTATGTTGTATTTCCGCAATGCGTCAACCATTGCATTTGGCCCATCATCCGCTATGGAAACAGGGATGTATTTGACATATGCAATCTCTTCAGGAGCGAAACCCAAATGATAAAAGTTATATCTGTTTCTTATATCATCGGGCAGATCTTTTATTGTATCTATCCACAAATTCCACCCTTTAGATTTTTTTCCCGTACCTACAAATGCCACATTTAACTTGTCATTTGAATATGGATGCGTTTTTCTTGCATGCTCTCTTACGCTAAGATGTTCAATAACCTTGATATTCCCTGTATATTTAGGATATCCATCTGACCATATTTTTGCAGCTATTTCAGATGGCGCAACTACAGCTATTTTCTCAAAACTAGCTAAAAAATTTTTTGTTGCCTCCTTTTTGTCAATTGATATTTTGTAGAAACTACAATCACCGCACTTTTCATCCTTCAATGCTCCATCACCACAATAGTACTCATTGTTTTTTAATAAATTCTCCTGCTCACAACATGAATAATAGTCGTGCACATAAAATATTATTTCAGGTGAAAAAGATAATATTTTTTGCAAAGACTGCAGATTACACCACATTAAATGATGCACCATAACACCTTTACAAGAATGGCTTGCTAGGGCTTCATGTAAAAGCTTGATTACTATTTTTTCATCATATACACCTATGAATTTCTTATTTACAATCATGCCCCAACCAAAAATAGTGATGCCTATCTTCTTTCTAACTGGGAATACGACAATAGTATCTATATTATTTTTTTCTAATTCAGCAACTTGTACCTGTATATATTTCTCTGATCCCGCACTCACTATAAATGGGTTACGCCAATGGATCAACAGACAAAAATTATTATTTATCATAGATTATTTTTCCTTAAAGCTTCCCCAAAAGCAGTGACAACCTGTACACCCTATCACGCCCCGAATCGTTTCTATATATTTCACTGCAGTTTGCCAGCTGTATTTTTTTGATAAAACTATGTTCCGAACCAAGGACTTGCCTTATCTGAGATTTATGCCTTGCAGTGATTGATGGGTCCTCTTGGATGCAATTTACAAGCTCCTCCAGTTGCCTATAAATCTGACCTCGTTTAGTGAAAAGCTGTTTGATTCGGTATTTTAGGACAGCTCCTTTTGTGGTCTTTACCCCCCATTCATTATGACCATGCTGACGATAATTCATGTGGGGCTCACTATCAAAAATGGTCTTTCCGTAGGCTTCAGCCAAAAGGTAAATCCACCAATCGTGCATGATAATATTATTGGGATTAGGGATGTTTTCTCTGATTTTCTCCAGTAGTGCCCTGCTAATTACAGCTGTACAGCCTGTGCAGATATTTTCTACCAATGCATTACCAAAGCTTGGTCGTGGGTTCTTGTTTTCCCTTACAATCAAGTTTAGATCACCATCTACAAGGTTTGTATCACCACAATATAGCAGTGGAATTTCCACACCACGCTTCTGCTCCTCTGCCTGCAACATTTTCACTGCACTTTCAATTTTGTCTGGCATCCACACATCATCCTGGTCGGCGAAAGCATAATAATCCGCTTCAGGTGCATTTTTAATCAGTTCAAAAAAGCTGGCGATAACACCGAGATTTCTTCCACGTTCCAATTTAATGTTTACACTATTACCATCATTCATGTACGTTTCTATAATAGGTATTGTGCTATCCTTTGAGCCATCATCACGGATATACAATGACAGTTTCTTCGCTACCGATTGCTGCTCTATGCTATCTAGCTGTTGTTTTATATATTTTTCACCATTGTAGGTAGACATAAGTACTACTATATTCATAAATTAATTCCACACTTATTTCACAGAAATAGACCTCATAGACCAATTAATTTACAGGGATGTATTTTTCCTCTGCAATAATCTCTTAATATCAAGGATCTTTGTGATTGCTTTTACCTTATAAAAAAATAATTGAATAGCTATTGGTAACAATATGCCTGCTACTAAATACACCATTCTCATTTGACGTAAGTCAAGTGGTATAAACATATACCATATATCAGACTTATAAAGTCCAACATCAAAACTACTGAATACTGAACTATATTTTACTAAAACCATATAAATATAATTTACTATCCAAAAACCAAGAAACTGATTCATCATAATTGAATAAGTATTATTTGCAATTAAACCAATATACTTGGATTTTCCAATTGCCGGTTCTAGCACTTTTGAAATTCTAAACCAAAATGCAATCTCTATAATACCTGACACTATTGGCATTAATGGTCCTGAGAAGTCATTGCACCACGAAGGAGTAAAAACCAAATTTGTTTTGAACACTAGCATCATTCCACATTTCAATATCATCAATATTGCAAGATACCAAAAATCAGGAATTCTCAAATCATATTTCTCAAGTGCCGCTCTATAGAATATACCAATTTCATAAAATGTTACAAAATATGTAAACCTGACCAATACAAGCCACCAGCCTGTATTTCTACCCTCCCACGCCAGTGTATTGCCCACAATACCAAAGATAACATTTATAAATAGGAATAAATATTCATTTTTAATTCCAAATATTGAAAAAATTTTTCTAGAAATAATATTGTAGAACTGAGCCATAAATAGAGGAACCACAAACCATCCTGCCATGTTAAAAAGGAACTGATGACCATTTGTAATTGGCGCTATCACTACGTTCTCAAATGTGAAATCTCCACCCAACATAAAGCCTTTAGCCCCAAGCGACATTACAAACAGACCATAACCTATTGTATATAGATATAATGGTATTATCAGTTGCTTGACTTTTTTCCAAATATATCCTAATACATTTTCCTCTACCTGAGAGTTATAGAAATAACCCGATGCAAATATAAATAAAATCAAATTTTGACCGGCCATTGGAAACCATTCAAATATTCCACCATTTATTCCACCACCTCCGCAATGACCTGCAACAAGCATAATCATAGCTATTGCATAAAGAATCTTAAATCTATAATCTATTTTTTTAGTCATTATTTTTTTCCCCTGCAAACCTAATATATTGATTTGCTAAAATCTTAGCTTGTTTTTTTATATTAAATCCCTTCTCTTCTAAGATTGAACAATTGTCCTTTCTATTTCCCTGCACACCCAAAATCCACGCTGCCCAATTTACAGGATTGTCGATTGAACATTGAGCAATGTTATCAGTCATGAGAGTCTCTGGTGTGACATTTGTGGATAGTAGGGTTGGCAATCCTGCGGCCTGAGCTT
Organism: Pseudobutyrivibrio sp. ACV-2; assembly: GCF_900107545.1. Classification (GTDB taxonomy): domain Bacteria; phylum Bacillota; class Clostridia; order Lachnospirales; family Lachnospiraceae; genus Pseudobutyrivibrio. The sequence goes on from NZ_FNQZ01000022.1 coordinate 15,458, forward strand.
CAACTCCGACAACTGGTAGTCCCTCATAGAGTGATGGAAGAATAAACACATCCATGGCCTGATAATAGTCTCGCGGGTTGCTAACTACACCAGGCAATATGAAATAATTCTCCAACTTCTTTTCTTTTATTTTCTGTAAGATATCGTTTCGTAGTGGTCCATCTCCAATAAGTAAAAACTTAACATTTGAATCTTCTTTTATTACCTGCTCTGCAATATCTACTATAAATAGATGGTTCTTCTGCTCAGCCATGCGGCCAATATGGCCTACTAAAATTATATCATCAGATACACTCAGTTGATTTCTAATCGCGTTTCTCACACTGGCGTCAAATTTAAATGCTTCCAGATTAATAGCATTATTTAAAATAAAAGCTTCATCATCACCATATAAATACTCTGATGCAACCTTTGAGCAAGCAAATCTTTGGTTGGCATTTGCTATTGCCACACGACTCATTAATCTATTTCTAATACGTTTTATAGATGAATCCGCACCTCTAGAATTGTGACTATGCAATATTCGCACCGGAATACCATACTTTTTTGCCACCGGCATATAATAGGCTGCTGCATTGGGTGTATGACCATGAATAATCTGATACTCACCTTGATGATTCCTGAAGAATTTTTCCAGTTCTTTTTTATATTTGAAAGTGTTTTTAATGGTCAGGCTAGGCATAACAAATATCTTTGAGCCCCTGCTTTCAATCCATTTTTTTAAATCGTCCTCCACGGGCTCATTTACCATAAAATCAAAAAGCACTTCACTAGGATTCATAAAGCGATAATAATTCATTATCACCTCACTAACACCACTTCCGTGCCTTATGCAATCTGTTATTTGTAGAACTCTTATGGGGTTGCTCATTTGTAAATCTCCACCACATATATTTTTATTATCACCCAATCAGCACCTTTTTCCCCTGAAAAGCAAATCCATAGTGATGAATCTTATCTGCCTCTACTCCAGCATTAATCAATTCAGCATCATACTGTTTTTCTGTGATTTGGTTCAACGCATTTCGTACTGTATCGTCAAGGCCAGCTTCCACATCAGAATCATAGACTTTAAACTCTAACACGTATGCTGGATTATTTTTATCTTTGGGTATTAGGCAAACATCATATCTGCCAAATCCACTTTCTCTATTGGATTTAATCTGGTATTTTTCTGCCAGGTCTACGATTAAGCCCAGCACAAAGCCATGATAAAACCGTTCTGGTTCTGCATATTCCGATGGTCGCTTTCCTGTGTCAAATGATGAATAAGTATTCAGCGCAATTTCGTTCATGAATTTATTCATATATTTCAAATCGTTGTTTAATAGAGCCTGAATGAAATCGTTGTACCTAGTGTTGCTACCTTCAAACCATCTTTTTACCATGTCTTTAAACATGTGCATTACCTCGGTGTTTGTGATGGCTACTCTGCATTTTTTGCGCATTCCTGCTCCTTCAAGAAGCTCTGTTTTTTTCAGATATCCTGAAGCTAAAAGCATACTGAATACCGCTGATTCACTTTTATCAATCAAATTAAAAACTATTTCTTCATCAATTAATGTATCAACACTCTCACCGTCTAATAACGTTTCAAACTTTTTCTTGATATCTGGGCTTCCCTCACGTATCAATTTGTCAATCAGCATATTGCTACTTGTGTTTGCCCAATAATCATCTAAGATTTTTGTATCCAAAAACTGTGTTATGGACCACGGATTATAAATGTCCTTTTTGGTGCCAATCACAAATCCATCATACCACTTTTGAACCTCCGCATTCAGTGCAGACAATCCATACTCTTCAAGTGATGATGATACTTCATCTCCAGTGAATCCAAATGCCGTTTCATACTTGGCAGTTGTTATTGATGCCACCTTTAGATTATTCAGATCAGAGAAAATAGATTCCTTGCTGACTCTTGTGATTCCAGTCATTATTGCACGTTCAAGATAGTTATTTGTCTTGAAAGTTGCATTAAAAATATTTCTAATGAAAACTGTAATCTCATCCCAAAATCCATCTACAAAAGCTTCTTGCAATGGAGTGTCATACTCATCCATGAGGATTATGACCTTCTTACCGTATTTACGATACATAAGTTCACATATAAAATTAATAGCATTGCTAGCTACAGCATCTGACATATCATAACCCACAAGTGACCAAAAATCCCTGTCTTTTTCAGATACAAAATCGCATTCTATCAAGTCCTGATTATTTCGATATAGCCTTACAATCTCTTGGATTATCTGCTGTCTGGCCATTTCGTATGTGTTGCCCTTTACAGATGCAAAGCTGATGAAGATGGTTGGATACTGCCCCTGGAGCTTCTGGTAGTCTTTATATTTCCATATTGCCAGGTTTTCAAATAGCCTTTTTGTATCCTCAATAGAGTTTGAGAAGAAATAATCTAACATACTCATATTGAGGGTTTTACCAAAGCGCCTTGGTCTGGTAATAAGAGTTACAACATCACCACTTTCCCACCACTCTTTGATAAACATAGTCTTATCCTGATAAAAATAATTGTTTTCAATAATGGTTTTAAAATCCTGATTACCAATGGATATCTCTCTCGTGTGAACATTTTCAGGTACTCCTGATTCAGCCAAAAGTATTTTTTCCAAAGCCTCCATGGTTTCAAATCTAGGAGATGCTATTTTCCCACCCAAGACTTTTTGAACTGTACTTAAGTTGACACCTGACTTTTCAGCAATTTGCTCATATGTCATTTTCGACTTTTTTTTAGCATTTATCAGTTGTTCTATTCTCATATCCATAGAGTCACCATCTATCCTATAAAAGTTTTGCAAATACAAAATTGCAATTTCGGCATTGCTCGCATTCTTATTATAGCAAAAAATTGCAATTCCGTTAACTGAAATTGCAATTTAAAGCACTCATCTCCAACGTGGCCAGCTTATCATCAAACAGACCTCCGCCCCTAACAATCCTACAAAAATGCTTCTTATATCCCTCATCCACATTCCTAGCATCAGCATCATAACTGATTCCTATTATCAGCATATTTCCCTTATAATGCTCTAACCTGTCAGAATAATTTCTAGAGAGGATTTGGTCTATGGCTTCTTGCGGGCTCTTACCATTTTTTAACTCTATTAGTAGTAAAGGTTTGTCCGTATGTTTAGGCGATGGTATGTAAACCAAATCTGCATACCCTTTACCAGAATCCACTTCCTTGAATTCTGTATAGTACTGCTGACCTGCGTAGAGAGCGTACTGAAGCGTGTGACTTAAGGACAATTCTGAGTTATAGGATTTATTATCTGTCCTGTCATGAGTCCATTCGATGATATCAGCGACCGTTTTTTCATCACAGTTCCAAATAGCATCTAGCAACTCTATTGATTTTGTCATTGCCTCAATTGGCTCTTGCCACTGAGGGTCATCACTGGTTGAATCTTTGAATACTTCAAAAATTTCTCTGTTTGGAATAAAAACTTCTTCAGTTTCAGAATCATATCCTAAATATCCCAAATGAATAAGCAGAGCCAACACATCGTCTTTACTTTTGAAAGTGGTCATATCATTTTGATATTTAGATATGTTTATTTTCATTCTGCCGTTATTCATCAAAATACCCGTATATTCTTTTAAGCCATCAAAATCTTTACGGATATACTCTGCCAATGCCTCATAGGTTTCGGTATTATTCCAGTAGTTACCTATTATGCCTGTGCGCATAGCCTGGACAACCGACAGCGGACTATAAATAGCGATTTTGTGTCTCTCGTATTCCCCTGCCCTATATAACTCACGCTTATCAAGTGGGATGCTATCAGCCACAGTGTAACCATCGTACCATTTTTCCACTTCCTCTATATCCATTTTGTATTCATGGCACAGTCCCTCCACTTCCTCTGTGGTAAAACCTGTATATTTGGCAAACTGCATAGGATATAGCATAGAGTATTCATCAAACATATTTAATGCCGAGTGCTCTCCATATTTTTTGATAGGAAGAATTCCTGTCATATATGCTAAGGCGATGTAGCTTTTGTCTTTAAACCAATCACGCAAGAAGTCTAAATAAAGGTTCTGCCCCTCCTTATCATCTTTACGGATTCTAAAAATCGCATCCCATTCATCTATTACGATAACAAACTGAGTCTTTTCCTTAAGATACAATTTATCCAAGCTGTAAAATAAATCTTCAGAATCATATTCCACATTTGGAAATTCTTCACGTAGTTCAGATATAATTCGTGCTGTAATTAGCTTAATAGCATCTGCAACTGATTTATCCTTCTTCACAAAATCAGTCATAACTATTCTAATCACATTATATTTGCCTAATTCATCGTCCCATTCATTTGGTGATTCACTTGCTACAACCTTGTCTTCAAACAAACTTCTGGATTCAATAGCTCCATAATAAGCACATATCATATCTGCAGCCATAGTTTTTCCAAAACGACGTGGACGTGATACGCTAATATATTTTTGCTTTGTGCCAATAACCTTGTTAAGCTCCGAAATCATCCCAGTTTTATCAACATAAATATCTGATTTTATTGCTTCTTCGAATCTTTGTATTGGCGGATTTAAATAGATACCCATTTTATTTCCCTCAGAAATCATTTGTTCAGTGTTAGTGTAACACATCAGCTGTTCAATGCTCTATCCTCAGCAGAATTATATACTTAATGTACTGAAATATTTACACGTTGTTCGATACAAATAATTGTACCGCATTAGCGTAAATCTAACAAACTTCTAGTATTCATCTCCTCAAATACTTCCACACTGTCAGCCACTCGAACCTGAAAAAACACCAGGTGCTTTTAAGCCACCCAAATCCCTGACTGTCATGGTATACATGCCAGGTCCAGCTGAGGGTCTTTAACTTTTTGCTGCTGGCCCCCGATGATGATTTGCGGTATCGGAAGAGTGGTTCGCTGAGGCCGTAGGCTTTTATTTTATTGTCACGAAGAATTGTGAGCCAGGTGGCATAGTCCTCGTGGCCTTGTTTTGGCATTAAAAAAGATTTAAGGCCTGTTCTGTCTATTAGAACTGATGAACAAGGGATGACATTGGCATGGAGTAGCTTTTTGTAGTCTACTTCTGCTGGTACTGGCCACCATTTTTCTAGTGGTGTACTGTCATCTGTCATGAAGGCTGTGGCGCTGTAGCAGAATTTTGCTTGTTTGCTTTTAAGAAGCTCAATTTGCTTCGTAAGTTTTCCCTCAAGCCATTTATCATCACTATCTAAAAATGCCAGATATTGCCCCTTTGCTGCTTTGATTCCAGTATTTCTTGCAGATGCAATTCCGCCGTTAGTTTTGTTTATCAACTTTATGCGAGTGTCGGCTGCCGCCAGTGTCTTCACAATTTCAGGTCCCTCGTCTGTGGAGCCGTCGTTTACCACAAGTAACTCCCAATTATCATAGTCCTGAGCTTGTATTGATGCTATGGCTTCTGCCACGTATTTTGCCCCATTGTACATAGGCATAATTATAGACACCAATCCCTGCTCTGGCTTCAAGCGCTCATCAATTCTATAATCATAGGTCAGACTTCCAAATACCTTTTTGAATACTGTTACACGGCCTGTCATCAGTCGAATCAAATCTCGTCCCAGTACTATTCTGTGAAATCTATACCCAGCATCCTCTGCAATCCCCCTCACCATATCGTAAGTACGAACATACTCCGGATCCTGCGGATGCAACACCGAAGTTCTAGGCTGCTCTACCATTTCCACAACAGCCTTTGACATATTTTCAATGCTAATCATACTGCGCTGGTTGTACACATCAGGAAATGCTTTGAATTTCAGTGCAAACTTCTTAAGCATCTGATAATTTCCCTTGCAGCCCTCGCCATAGACCATAGGAGGTCTGACAATAGTTACTTTAAAATCAGATGATGCCATAGCCATTATCTGCCGCTCTGCCTCAAGCTTTGACTTTCCATAGGCGTTCACTGGATGTGTTGGGGTATCCTTTGTAATGTGCCCCTCAACCATGCCAAACACGCTCATTGAGCTAAGGTAAATGAATTGTCTAACTCCTTCTGCCTTGGCCTTTTTTGCAAGCTCTACTGCCAAATCACGGTTTACTTCATAGTACAGATGTCTGTTTTCATCTGTTTCTTTTATATGGGCTATCCCTGCCACATTGTAGACAACATCATAGCCTGACCAGTCCATGGCCTTCCAACTATCGTCTCTAACAGAAATAGCCTCGACAGAAAAATCGTCGAAGCTATTTGTATATTCTATAAACTTTTTTCCAATGTAAGAGTTTGCTCCCGTAATCAGAATTTTATTCACTAAGATTTTCTCCTATTCTGTAAGCACAAGCCATCTACCATAATAATCGTGCCATCCCACATTTCTATAGTCCTGCATATCCCATGAAAGGTCGCTAAAATAAATGTTAGAGGACAATGGTAGCGCCTTTACATATAGTATTTCATCTGTCGAGCTCTCCATTAATTCATATCGCGCATCACAGGCCTCAGCGTAGCTTTTTGCTGTTCCATCAACAAGTTCTTTTTGCACTGATATAAAATTTGAACTTGGCAACAACATAGTAATAATTAATGCAACTAAAATACTACCAGTAATTCCTCTATCCAACCCAGTAAAATCTTTAATATCAATAAGGTCCCTATTTTTAATCCAGCAAACAACATAAACCATATTGGCAAAAGACAGTGCCATAAATGTAAGCCAGAATATATTATATACTCTAGGCGCACCAAAATTGCCCATTGGGTAAAATGGAACACATAATATTCCGCACATAATTACACAAGAACAAACAATATAGCTCAGTGGATTGATTGGTGTAACTACATCTCCCACATTTTCAAGCTCCATTGCAAATAGTAACGCAACCATCATTAACATAATCCATGTCACATTGGTATAGTTCTCTATAAGATTTACAAACTCTTTAAAGCTATTAACCATCGTCACTCCAACACCCTGCTTCTCGAAACAAGACTGTCTGGCAGCTGTACCTGGCGCTTTGTACATGATATAAAATCCCAAAAGTGCAACAGCCCATGATATTGCAATTTGTAATGCCTCAATCTTTTGTTTGTAAACAGATATTACCAATACAAATGTAAGCATCATTATATTTAAAAATGCAGTCACATGGTTACCACCCGAGATGATAAATGAAAGTACACTTGAAAGTATGATATATATCCACTTCTTCCTATCGCTATCTATTGTATTCCAAACCAATAACAGAGAAATATTTAAAACACTGAGAAAGAAAAAAGGTACATAATTCCAAGCACCATTGAACCAATATAGTCCCTCTGTTGTACTAGGCAGACCAATTAAAATAATAGCTGTAGTCACAAATGAAAACATAGCTACAGAAAGTCTGTCAAAACGTTTACTCCAAACATACTTATTGAGTATAGAAATCGCAAAATATGTACAAAACAACATAAAAATGATTAATAAAATCGCACCTATTCCATAAAGCTTTTCACTAATGACACCTGGCTGAAGAGCAAGGAAAAATGCTGATGTATATAGGCCCTGCCATGTGTTGTAATACATAATATCCACATCATATGCTGTCTTTAAAATATGGAGAATGTTATGATTACCTGACTTTATGGTCTGATATACCATTGCAGAATAATTCAAATCATCAGCGCATGGTCTGCTGTACATGGCCATCACCATGAATGGAATCATGATAGCCATACAAACCATTATTATCACAATTTGAAATAATACTTTCTTATTTTTCAATTTTTCTTCCCTCTAACTCCAGCCATCCCGCTATCATGCCGCTGAAAAACAGTCCTGGCATCCAAAAATACCTATGGGCGTATGCGTTTGGCTCCATAGTATAGTATAAATTTAATGATACAAAGGCTGGTACAATCAGGTACTTAATCCATGAATTTGAGTTCTTAACCAATGTCAATCTGATAGCTTGGAATATAAACAAAAGTCTTATTAATGTGAGCCCCAGGTATACTGTCATATCGTATACTCGACCATACTCTAATACCATGCTGTGGGCTCTATCTAGGCCTGCTCGTTCTGTGTAATTGTCATTCGGCCATTTAAGCATACTCCTAAATGCTGTCAGGTTAATATCAATACGCTCGTTTTTAAGTAAACCTCCATCAGCCCAATATGAAGCCTTGTATTTGTCCATAAGACCAAATGTGTTTGTTGTAAACAGAACCGCTATTATAACTACTATCAGTATGCCCACTGTTGTTGCGGTTAAGAAAATCTTTTTAAGCCTTTTATTGTCTCCATGCCATCTGTCATAAACCACTAGACATCCTACAATGAGAATTGTAAGTATCAGTAGCACCGGGTTCTGTCTTCCCTGAACATGCATGACCATATATTGTAAAAGCACATTTGCTGCAATAATAATTATTGAGGCTATTGTATGCTTCTTGAATACATATAAAGCAAATGCAAATGCACTTGTGGTAAGGACAAAACCCAGCTCGTAAGTTGTTCTAGGTTCTATTTCACCAGTCCAAAATTCTGGCCATCTTTCTGTGCCTAGCGCCCAGCCTGTTTTCCAGTTACTACCTATATCCAATACACTTTGGATATACATAGGAATTGCCATTGAAAAATATAGAATTACTATTTTTTCATTTATTGTCTCCCGATCTGTTCCAACTATTAGCTTTCCTAAAATATATGCCATTGGTAGAATCCAAGCATAACTAACTGGAACATAATCTTCCGTGTGATAATCAATAATGGCCACAAAAACCATTACCGTGCAAAGCAGAACAAGTGAGAAATCAAATTGTATCTGTCTTTTTCGAATCAGGTAATAGGCAGATGCTAATGCCGCGATGTAAAAGATATGGTTTACGTCCACAACAGGACCAGTCATATCTATCGTGTATTTATAATTGATATCCAAAAGCCAACTACAAATACAAAAAGTAAAAATCGTTGCAGCACATACCGTAAATACGAAACTATCCAGCAAATGTAGGTACTGTTTCTCTGATTTTCTCCAGCACTTTTTCGTTTTCGTTTTCATAAGCATAATTCATTAAATCGTTCAGTTCTTGTATAAATAAATTTGAGTCAAAATCTATAGGCTCAGCAATGTGTATGAGCTTGTCATCAGTCTTTCTCAAGCCCTCTTCGTCCATAAGCTTTTCTTCGTATAGCTTTTCGCCTGGGCGCAATCCCACATATTTGATTTCGATATCGATATCTGGTTTGTAGCCGGCAAGCTCTATCATATTTCTTGCTAAATCTGCAATCCTTACAGGCTCGCCCATATCCAGTACAAAGATCTCACCATGCTCGGCATTGGCCCCAGCCTTCAGTACAAGGCTTACTGCCTCAGGGATAGTCATGAAATATCTGATGATATCAGGATGCGTAACTGTAACTGGGCCACCTTCTGAGATCTGCTTTTTAAAGAGTGGCACAACAGAACCATTCGAGCCTAGCACGTTACCAAAGCGAACAGCCACAAATTCAGTGTGTGGAACATCAACGCCCTTGTGATTTGCCACAACCTCACTGTTATCATCAGAGTGAGAATAAAGCATAGGCATTTCATCCACTCTGCCCTCACGAATCATTTTGTCAAAGGTCTGAATAATCATTTCGCATATACGTTTTGTGGCCCCCATTACATTGGTAGGGTTAATAGCCTTGTCTGTGCTGATAAGGACAAAACGCTTACAGCCATATTTCATAGCAGCATAGGCTGTCTTGTAAGTACCTACAGCATTGTTTTTGATAGCCTCGCAAGGGCTGTCCTCCATAAGTGGAACATGTTTGTGCGCTGCTGCATGATAGCATATGTCAGGATGATATGTTTCAAATACATTTTCCAAACGTCTGGTATCTCGCACTGATCCAATTAATGTCACCAGATTAAGCTCAGGAAACCTCTTCTTAAGCTCTAGCTGAATATCGTAAGCATTGTTCTCGTATACATCAAAAATGATAAGCTGCTTTGGTGCATATTTTGCAATCTGTCTGCAAAGCTCGGAACCGATAGAACCGCCACCGCCAGTTACCAACACCACCTTGCCACATATTTGATTGGCCACCTCTTCCTGGTGGATGTTGATGGTGTCTCGTCCCAATACATCCTCGATGCTGATATTTTGCAGGCTACCGGCGCTGATAACACCAGCTTTTTCTGCATACATATTTGGAAGCTGTTTAATAACGCAATTGGTCTCCTTGCAGATATTAATCAGGTTACGTTTTTTACTAGGACTGATATTTGCGATAGCTATGTATATCTCGTTGATGCCAAATTTCTCTACATTTGCAAGAATCTTATCCTGCCCACCTACGACCTCAACACCGTCGATGTATCTACCCCATTTGTTTGGGTTGTCATCTATGATACATACGACCTTGGCGTGATTTCTGTTGTTATTGATGTAGTTGACATCGCGGATAATCATTCTGCCGGCATCGCCCGCACCGATTATCATGACCTTTTTGTCCAGATCTGTACCTGCTCTGCTGTCTCTAAGAAGAAGCACAAAACGATATGAAAATCTGATAACTACACCAAATAAAAACTGAAAACCTATACCAAACACGTAGTAGGAAATAGGCATTCTGCGTACAAAACTTGTAGCAAACAATGCCTTTACAAACAGAGTGAATACAGATGCGTAGGTAAGTTTCTTTAATTCAAAGAAACTGGCGAAACGCCATATACTGCGGTACAAACCAAAGAAGTAATACACAATGATAGTAAATATCGCATATACGAATATTATCTGTTTGTAGGAATTGAAATAGAAATCCGGAATGAGGGAATATTTACAATCAAATCTAAACCAAAGTGCTAAAAAGAAGGATGCAACTATAGTAATAAAATCATAGGCAACCAAAAACCAGGCAACTTTATGCCAGTGCTTTATTTTGCTGAAAAAACTCATTTTTTGCTCCATTATATCTCCATGTTTTACAGAAAATCTTATTTCTCTTCCTGCACTAAATAGATTGGTCTATGTTTTGTTTCCAAATATGCCTTGGCAAGGTACTGCCCCAAAACACCCATGCAAAGCAACTGGATGCCAGAAACAAGCAATATAATACAAACCATTGATGGCCAACCGCTGGTAGGATCACCAAGAATTAACGTCTTTACGATAATCACGATGATAAAAATAAATGCAACAAGACACATGATTACACCAAACACTGATGCCATGATAAGTGGTGCTGTAGAGAAAGCTACAATGCCATCGATGGCATATATGAATAACTTCCAGAAGGACCATTTAGTCTCTCCTGCAACACGCTCCACATTTTCAAACTCCAACCACTTGCTTTTGAAGCCAACCCATCCAAAGATACCCTTTGAGAAACGGTTGTACTCACCCATAGCAAGGATGGCATCAACAACCTTTCTGGTCATCATCTGATAATCACGGGCTCCATCCACGATATCAGCGCTGGAGATTTTATTCATAAGTCTGTAAAACTTTCTTGCAAACCATGAACGAATAGGTGGCTCACCCTTTCTGTCCACACGTCGGGTAGCAACACGCTCATACTCACCTGACTCAATGTAAGAAAGCATCTCTGGAAGCATGGCTGGTGGATCCTGTAAATCAGCGTCCATGATTACCACATAATCACCTGTAGATTTCTGAAGACCTGCAAAAATTCCTGCCTCCTTGCCAAAATTTCTTGAAAAAGATACATAATGTACTCGTTCATCTCTATCATGAAGCTGTCGCAATACCTCAAGTGTATTATCACGGGAACCATCGTCTACAAAAATAAACTCCAGCTCTACCGAAGCAAGCTTATCCTCCATCCCATGTACTGTATCATAAAAAATAGGAGCTGATTCCTGCTCATTGTAGCAAGGAACAACTATTGATAACTTCTTATTAATCATTACTATATTTCCTCTTCCAAGTTATTGTAATTCTTCTCCATCCTTAGTAATAATGCTATCTACTATATAAATTGGTCTTCCCTTTACCTCAGCAAAAATAATAGAAAGATACTCTGATATAAATCCCAGAATTGTAAATAGGACACCATCATCAGGATATGCCGGCATTTACTGATTTAACACCTTTATCATCTCATCACCTACTTGTGCAGTGTAATGACTCTCATCTATAAAATGACTATGATCCTCTTTAGTTCCATTCAAGTAACTGAAATCAATCACTTCTGTAAACTCACTAATTTTATCTATAAATTCCTCATATCCATTGTCTATAGCATCCTGGTAAGCCATTGCAGTCATTGGATTAGTGAACACAACGAAATCTATATCATACTCATTACATAACTGATTCATCTCAGCAATATTGTCAACTGCTTCATCAATTTCATAAGTCGTCCCTTTTGTAACACCTTCATGGGTCCAATCATAGCTAGATTGATAATCATAATCTGCCCACCAGCCATATTCATATATTTCCGCTACTCCTGGTGCTTCCACTCCTGAAGTAATAATCGACAATGATTTAACAGAATTAATTAAACTAAAATAATGGTCAGCAAAATTTTGAAAATCTGATTTTAAATATTCATAACTTGCTCTTGCTGCCTCGTTATTATGTAATGTTGCATCGACAGTATATGATAGGGTATCAATACCTATATACACACGTTTCGGCCTAATACCAGCTTTTAACATAGTCTTTAGGTTTGCCAAATTTTCTGAAGGCGTCCCCATAGAGTAAGTCATATTATAACAATCGACCCCATCTATTTTCTCTGTATGAATTGCTCCAACTCTGGATGAACCAAATAAAAAAGCATCGTACTTATTTGGATTATTAAGTATGTAGCTCATCTTAATATAATTTTTATTAGGTTCCACTCCATTATTCCTTGCATTTTTCCAATGAAAAACATTATATGGATCAACCATTATTGGAACTCCTACCATTAATACTAAACAAAAACATAAATATGGAATTATTTTAAATATAAATTTTTTCAAGCAATAACCTCTTTAACCAAAGTATAGTTAAAAATTAAAATATACGAATTGTGCCTCACCAGAAGCCTTAAAAAGCATAATAAGTAAAAGCAAAAGCGCATAAACGCCATGACGGATTACTGGTGGCTTTGTAGATATTTTTTCAATTGTACCGCCATGAATATCATAGTAATCATATATTAAAAGAAGTAATATCGATATTGAAATCGTAATATACTTGCTTCCACCAAGACCAATTCCATTTATAACAAATGTCGTTGGGATTCCTATACCAGCAAATGCATGAGAAAGAATGTAGAATGCTTGACCAAAGTTGTCTGCTCTAAAAAATACCCATGCGATACTACATAGGATAAAAACAATTACAACCGATAGAACTCGCCCAAATCTTTTTGCTTTAAAAGCGGCAATCTGCTGATAAAATATCTTCTCAAGCACTTGAAGAACACCATGAATCGCCCCCCATACTACAAAAGTCCAATTTGCACCATGCCACAATCCACTTACTAGAAATGTTATGAGTAAATTTCTGTAATTTTTTACTTTAGAGCAACGATTCCCTCCAAGAGGAATATACAAGTAATCCCTAAACCAAGTCGATAATGAAATGTGCCATCTACCCCAGAATTCTTTAATACTTTTTGAATAATATGGACACTTAAAATTTATCATCAAATCATATCCAAATAGTTTAGCCACACCTATAGCAATATCAGTGTATCCAGAAAAATCACAATATATCTGTATAGAGTAGAAGAGAATAACTAATAAGAAATCAATTCCTTTGTGTGCATACACATCGCCATATACTGTATCTACATAAGTTGCCAAGACATCGGCTATACAAAGTTTCTTAAAAAAGCCCCACGCCATTAACTTCATTCCGTAAGTAGCTTTTTCGTAATCAAATATTTTTTCTTTTTTTATCTGTGGCAATAATGAATCAGCTCTTCCAATAGGTCCTGACATTATCTGTGGAAAGAAGGATACAAATAATGCGTAGATACCAATATTTTTTTCAGGTTCAATCTTTCCGTTATACACATCAGCCATATAACCTATTGTTTGAAATGTATAAAAAGAAATGCCAGCCGGTAACACTAGTGTCAACGTAGTTGGATGAATACGGATTGAAAAGGCGTTAAAAACTTCAACTACAGAATTTGAAATGAAATTCAGGTATTTAAAAACAACAAGTACCGACAGAGTCATTAAAACTGCTATCACAAGAATAAAATTCTTTACTTTACTAGTCTTAGATATATATATTAGTCTGGCTGCCGTATAGGAAACTACTGAAGTAAACATTAGTATTAAAATATATTTCACATTCCAACTCATATAAAAATAGTAGCTGGCAACCAGAAGTACTGTCCATCTATATTTATTGGGTATAGACCAATAGATTACAAATAAAATTGTTAAAAAAAGTGCAAACGTCACTGAGTTAAATAGCAATTAGTTCTCCTCCACTATATAAATGAAATAATTTTCTGTTCATTAATTAATTTCCTTTAAACTATTGTAACTCTTCTCCTTCCTTGGTAATGACACTATCAACTGTATATATCGGTCTACCCTTAACCTCTGCAAAAATTATTGCTAAGTACTCTGATATAAATCCAAGAATCATAAACAGAACACCAAACATAAAACACAAAACAACTATGATTGTAGAATAGCCACTAGGTACATTTCCCAAAAAATACTGCACTATAGAATAAATTAAAAGAATAAATGCCATACACAAAGAAAACACTCCCGCGTATATTCCCATTTTTAGTGGAACATCTGAAAAGTTGCATATCGCATTCAATGATAACTTTAGTAAGGCTTTTAAATTATAATTGCTTACTCCAGCTACTCTAGCACTTGCTTCAAATTCCTGTGTAGTTTTTTTAAACCCAACATTCTGAACATAGCCTCGTAAAAACCGTACTCGCTCTCGATAATCGTTTTTTAGTACTAATCCTACTCTCCTCGAAATAGCGAAAAAATCTGAAGAGTTATTCTCAAATCGTGTTTTACCAGACATTGCATTCATCACGCGATAAAAGGCCGCTGAAGTTATCCGTTTAAATATACCCGCATCGGCTCTTGATGTACGAATCATTGATATGACATCATATCCAGCATCAAGCTTTTCAATAATTCCTGTTATTGCCTCTGGTGGATGTTGCAAATCAGCATCCATACATACTATTCCGTCACCATTCGCATAATCTATTCCTGCAATCATAGCGGCCTCATGCCCTCTATTAGCAGCGAAATTGATTATTTTGACTTCCCCATCTAACGCGGCAAATTCTTTTAAATATTCTAAACTTTTGTCTCTACTTCCATCATTTACAAAAATAAGTTCGTAATCCCATCCTGTCTCTTCTGTTATACCCGTCAAAACAGATTTTGTATGTTTATAAAATTGGCGTATACCTGATTCCTCATTATATACAGAAACAACAATCGAAATTTTTTTTCTCATCTTTATTCTCCAAGCTTAACTATTACACGATCATCTACAATTGCAATGGCTCCATCTTTAGGATATGTTGGCATGTCTTTTACAAAATATTCAGATGCAACCGTACCATCATCCTCTATTAGGTTATCATTTCCAAACCCCAAGTGTTCTTGCATAAAATATCTAGCCCCCCCATAGGCAATTATGTCTGTAAATCGCGGGAATTTCTCAAGCTTTATTGCCTCTAATTGATCATCAGCATCTATCTTTGCATTAGTAGCATCCTCAAGTTTATCCCATCCTACAAAGACTATTTCCATATCATCATCAAAACCGTCAGTAGCCTTTATATTAGCAACAAGCTCTGTAAAATATGCAGTAGCTTGCTCCACAGCAATCTCACCTTTCATATAGGCGGCATTGTCCATATATGTATATCCAACTAAAAGTATTACCAAGGATAATATCTGCAACCATGTGCTCATAGAAATTAATTTAGTAGTAAATCCATACGAGTCCCCTATTTGTTCGAGCCATTCTATCATAAGGAGTGGCAGAATAAAAATAAATATATTCCCATATAGCATCAACGTATCCACCTGATACTCATCACTAGTAGACAAAATATATACAACGTTCATTGCCAATGGCAAAAGTGCCAATCCAACCATCGAAAGACATTTTGTTAATGTATTTTGGTTGGCATTTATAACTGCATACACAATTTGCATAATAACAACTATCACAATAATAGCTGTAAATACTCTCTGATAAAGAGTTGCATTGATTCCTTCCTGCGAAAAAGAAAAAAATTCCTGATATGCTATGACTAATCTTTTGGGAAATAATGCTACTGTATATCCATCGCTCATTCCTTTATATTCTACAGCTTCTATACCTTTTAGATTTAATGTTATTTTTCGCATAATAGCCCATATACCTAGCCCAACAATTAACTGACACAGTGCTATAACTCCATGTAGAATATATTCTTTTATGGATGTGATTTTGCCATTAATAACATCCATAAACATAGTCAATAAAAATAATCCAATCGTAACCGCAAAAAATGCCTGATATAACCCTAGGCTTATGGACAAAATCGCTGCTGATGCTACAAAATACCCTATCGAAAGTTTTTTTCGCAATATATATACTGTATAGACAGATAAAAACAATGCTAAAAAATATTCCCACGCTGTAAACATAAAAGAAAAAATACTTGTCACTACCGGATACGCAACCATGATCATCCCAATATAAGATGCCCATACTTTATTTCTTACATTAAATAATTCAATAATTAGCATTGCAGACAAAGCTATAAATATCATCGATAATAGCCCATTAAAAACCGGCACTGCAAAAAGCTTTGTAGTCTTCATCTGAAAATCATATATAAAGCCAAGTGCCCATCTTCCAGATTCATATGTTCCTCCTAATGAAAATAAACATGCTGCATTATCATGATATGAAATGCGGTTAAACAATGCATATCCATGTGCTATAAGGCCTAAAACCATAGTTGCAATAAATGTGATACGCTGTTGCTCAGAAAAATGTTCTTGCACACATTCAAAAAGTTTTTCTATTTTACTTGAATAATTCACTAGTATTATCCCTCACCTATTTCCCAAAGATTTAACATCGTAAAACCATTTTCTATCTTGGTATTCAATTTCATCTACATATTCAGATTTAAATCAAACTCTTCTTGCTCAGCAGCATCTTAAGTTAATACAAAACATATACTATTTAGCTTTTTACGAAATATTTTTATTCATTTTATTTGTCATTGTATTTAATCACGCTTCTTATTACATATTGCGGAGAATTATTCATATTAATATACATACGTCCTATGTACTCACCAATGAGTCCCAAAACCAATAAGATTAGCCCCCCCAATATCAACATAACAGAAATAGTTGAACTCCATCCAAGCATTCTGGTAGGGTCTACTAATTTACGGACTACAACAATTATCGCATATACAAATCCAATGAGCGCTATCAAAGACCCTCCATAAGATGCAACTCTAAGTGGCAAAATAGAAAATGAAGTAAATCCATTCATCCAAAGACCAAGAAGCTTTTTCATGCTATAACCGGATTCTCCAACCATTCGCTCTCTATGATTTACTTCTACATTACAAATACTTTTTGTACTTCTAAGAACCAATCCAATTACATAAGGGTACGCGCCCTTGTAATTGAGCATTTCATCTACGATAAATCTTTTTGCAGCAAAATAGCTTGAAACGTAGAGTTCCTTTGGCTTGTTTAGCATGGTTTCCGTCATTTTTTTGTTGACCCAGCTACCAAAGTTTCTAAACCCAGAATGCTGTTTGTGCTTGTACTCGGCATAAACAACATCATAGCCTTCATCTATTTTGTCCAGAAGCTTGTCTACCTCGTCAGCAGGTGTCTGACCATCATCATCCAGGCATACAACTACATCACCTGATACAAAGCTGAATCCAGCCATCAAAGCTGCGTGCTGACCAAAGTTTTTAGCATGGTCTATTCCAATGATATTTTCATTGTCTGCACAGAGCCTACGAATAACACTTAGTGTGCCATCAGGCGAACAGTCATTGACCAAAATGATTTCGTAAGTATGCTCTGTCATTTGCTGCATTTTATTTTGTATTTCGCTTACTACTATTTCCAGAGTTTTTTCAGATCTATAGCATGGTATTACAAAAGAAACTTTCATTTTCTGCACCTTCAATCCTTATATCTAGCCATAAAAATCACGTCATGATAGAGTCCATCTATACAAACATCGTCATGGAATAATCCCTCTTTTACAAACCCTGCATGCTCATAGGATTTGTATGCTCGAATGTTGTCAGATAAAACTCTTAAATATATTTTATGCATACTCAAATGTGAAAAAGCATAGTCTACTATAAGTTC
>NZ_FNQZ01000032.1 GCF_900107545.1 Pseudobutyrivibrio sp. ACV-2
AGCGGAAGGATCATTCGCAAACGTGAAAGAAGACATGAACTTCAGAAGATATCTGTATCGTGGAAAAGAAAATGTTCTTGCACAGAGCATACTGCTGGCAATCAGCTATGATATAAATAAGCTACATCATAAGATTGCTGCTGAGCGAACAGGAACACACCTGTTTGAATTGAAAAAAGCCTCATAATTTTTGATATTTCAAAATAGAAAAGGCAAAGTTGTCCCGATTAGTACATCGGCTTATTAAAGTACACTATTTTTGACAACAGAAAAGATATTCACTCATCAAGTCCACCATTCATGGTAAGAAAAAGGGGCCTCGCCCAGATGATTTAATCATCTAAAGCGACAGCCCCTTTTTGTATGGTTATTTATTTGATTTACGTTTTTTCTTGTGACGATTATGACGGTATTTTCTACACTATAGAATATCGTCATTACCGTCACTCAATTTTGAAAGGAAATAAAAAGATGGGAAAACAAGTTCAAATTCCTTATGAGCTATTCATGGATTTAGTTTATTTATTCGTTTTAGAGATACCAGATGAAGGTACTCATGAGAAAATTGTTGATGGGTTAAATAAGAAAATCGACAAAATCATCATGCATGAATTATATGAAAAATATAAGACTGCTCCTACAGAAGAAGAGCGTGAAAAAGCACGTCAGGAGTATATAGATAAGCGTGGAGTATTCGAGAACTTCAGATGGTGATTTCCTTTGATGAGTATGACGGGAGCGTGCACGCTCCGGTGATGAATAGCAAAAGAAAAAACAAATTGAGTCGGCGAGCGTAGCGAGCTTACCTCATAACGTGTCGTTATGAGTAACCCCCTAGGTATAAAGACATAAATGTCATTATACGGGGGCTCTCCGAGGGGTCTGCCGACGGCTTGCTCGCCAAATGAAAGGAGTATTTACATGATATCTTGTTCATGTCATTTGTCGAACAAAAAGCATGCTTTGACCACTACTCATTCTATATCTTCTGCTAGTAAGCATAACCTTCGTTTATACACAGAGCAGCAGGAATACAATATTGCATTAATTGAGATTGTAGAAGGTAGTGGTACAAGCATTCTTGATGATGTGAAACGCATTTATAAAGAAGAGTTTACAGAACCACTTGAGGAATACAATGAGGGAAAAAGAGCTGATAGACAAATAAAAGATTATTTAAAGTATGTCTCTGATAACAAAAAAGCCGATGTGGCTGCAGAGGTTATTTTACAAATTGGTGATATGGAATTTTGGAGCAAAAAATCAATCGAAGAGAGACAGGCAATGATACCTCTTTTAAAGGAACATCTTGAAACGTTTAAGGCGGCAGTTCCTGAATTTAAAGTGGCATCCGCAGTGATACATTTGGATGAAGCATCACCTCATATGCAGGTTGTGGGTGTGCCTGTAGCTACTGGATACAAGCGTGGCATGAGAAAACAAGTGGCTAAGTCAAAAGTGTTTACTAAAGAAAGAATGGTTGATATTCAAGCTATAATGCATGCAGATGCAGAGCGTATAATCAGCAATCATCCAGAAATCTTTGGCGATGAATGCCTAAAGCCGATTGAAAAAGGACGTAATAATGATATGTCCAAAGAGTTTTATATTCGTACCAAACAACAGCAATATGAGGCTATATCGGAAGATATAAGCAGACTAGAAGATGAAAAAGATAGTCTAATTAGAGTAAAGAATGAGATTACTGTTGAGACCGAAAAAATAGTCAATGATGCAGTAGAGAAAGTGACTGAATCTGAAATGCAGAAAGAATTTTTACATCTTGCTTTAGATGAGAACCCTAAATCAGCAATTGGGAAAATGATTTCAGACGTTTTTAAAATGTTTAAAGACCCGTGGGTTAAATCTCGCGGTGCTAAAGTGTTTGAGAAAACAAGAACAAGTATTATGGACAGTCTTAGGGAAGCAAAAAGAATTGCTGATGAGAACAATGCTCAACGAAGAAGCAAACCAAAGGAACATGGTCAGGAAAGATAAAAAATATATTGAAAAAAGAACGGAATGCCTGTATATTATAGGTAGCGGATGCGCTGTGGAAACTCGAGATGCCCACAGCCCAGAGAGTTCATGCGTGAGCTCTCTTTTTTTGTATCGGAGGAACTTTTTGTGGCTAAAGAGTTTTACACATATCAGCAGCAATTGGATAAACTTGAAAAAGAAAAAGACTTGTTAATCCAGGATAGGGTTTATGCTGAAAACAAATTAAAAGAAATAAGCTATTATTCCTTGATCGGTGGATACAAGCAGCCATTTAAACACTTGCCATCAGGAAAGTATCTTCGTGGGGTTACTTTTGAAGAGATAGTAAATCTGTATTATTTTGATGAAGAAATGAGGTCATTATTCCTTAAATACATTCTTCATGTGGAACGGCAGATTAAATCGTTACTCTCTTATCATTTTTGCGAAAAATACGGCAATAATCAAATCCAGTATTTGAATGCAAATAATTATAACAATACCCCAAATAATACACTTGGTGTTAATAAACTTGTGAACTGTCTGCAGAATGCTATAACTTTACCAAGCAATTATCCATATATTGTTCATCATGTGAAAAACTATGGAAATGTCCCTCTGTGGGTTGCAATGAATGCGATTACATTCGGTAATGTGGCAGCTATGTATCAATATGTTACTACAGATGTAAGAGCAAAGGTAAGTCAGAATTATGAGAAAGTGTCAGAAGCAGAACTACATCAGTTTATAAGAATAATTGCAAGCTGTCGAAATGTTTGTGCTCATGGTGAGAGATTGTATACGTTCCATTCTAAGCTATCTGGACCAGATACGGATGTCCATAAAAAGATGGGAATAGCTAGGAAAAAGGGGGCGTATGTTAATGGTAAACATGATTTATTTGCTGTTGTTATAGCACTAAAATATTTAATTCCAGATGACGAATTCAAGGAATTTAAAAGAAAGCTTGTAGCATTGATTGATAAGGTCAATAAGTGATGTCCACATCTAACACAAAAAGATTTGTTTAATTATATGGGATTTCCTAGTAATTGGGAAAAGATAACCAGATATAAGAAGTAAGAGTATTTCTAAAAACACCGAATTCGGGGGTTTTAAAATAAAATAGCATTATTCGTTGATTATTGTAACGGGAGCGTGTCACGCTTCCGTTATTTTATATCAGAGGAAAAAGATGGGTTTAGCTCCTGCTTTATATGCGACAGTATTACAGTTTTTGTTGTTTAGGTATGTGCTATTTGTTAGAATGTTTTTCAGGTGCTTTGCATTTCATAACGTGTTCATAATTTAGCTGGAAACGAAGAATAATTAGGGAAATATTGGGAGGAAGAAATGTTAAGGCTAGAAAAAATAAATGGTAAAAATGTATGGAACATTTTAAAACTATCTGTCAATAATTCACAAAGGGAGTTTGTAGCTAGTAACGAGATAAGTATCATTGAAGCATACACAGCTATTACAGCCAATGGGTATGCTTATCCCTTTGGAATCTATGATGGTGATATTCCGGTAGGATTTTTGATGATTGGATTTGATAAGGATGATTATTGGGAAGATGCACCAGATGTTGCTACAGGTAATTATAACTTGTGGCGATTGATGATAGATAAGAATTATCAGCACAAAGGATATGGTAGGCAAGCAGTAAAACTAGCGTTGGATTTTATTAAGACCTATCCATGTGGACCGGCTGAATATTGCTGGCTATCTTATGAATCGGAGAATCAAATTGCTAAAGAGCTGTATGCATCCTATGGATTTGTTGAGACTGGGGATATGGATGGGGAAGAGCTTATAGCAGTTTTAAAAATATAGAGGGAAGAATATTCCGTCAAAGGTTGGCAAAAATAAGGTGCGGTGGATGTTTGGAGAAGTGTGAGAAGAACATGAACCGCTGGTAGAAGGAATAAACCGCAGGAGGAAGGTCGTTTTGAACGAATATAGTCTACAACATAAAAAGGCGTGGGAGTTTGATGCATATGATTTTTGGGTAAGAACCGCCGGGACTCCGGAGGAAAGAGCATCAAAGGATAAAGAAAACCCCAGGAAGATGCTAAAGCAGTATGCGAACTACTTTGATTCTTTTGAAGGCGTCAAGGTAGCTAATATCTGCGGATCCTGCGGCAAGAAAGCAATTCCGCTGGCTCTTTTGGGAGCAGAGGTTACAGTATTTGATATATCAGAAGCCAATAAGAAATATGCCATGGAAACAGCTGAGGCTGCAGGTGTAAACATTGGCTATGAAGTTTGTGATATCATGGAAATCGATATGGACAAGTATGCCGGCTTTTTTGATGTTGTCTTTATGGAGGGTGGAATCCTTCATTATTTCCACGATATAGATGTTTTTATGAATGTTATGAACGGATTGCTTAAACCCGGTGGAAAGATGATCTGCAGTGACTTCCATCCATTTACTAAGATTTCCGATGTACTTGGGCTGCAGCAGCCAACCATGAGTTATTTCTCAACAGATATCTTTGAAGGTGAGATGGCGCACGCAAGATTTTACGATGAGGAGATCCGTAAGCAAATCCCTAAATGCCATTACAGGAAGTACACAATCAGCGAGATTATCAATTCTATCATCGGGAGCGGATTTACTTTGAAGCGTTTTGATGAGCATCCTTCATGGGAGAACGAGAAACTTCCGGGAGAGTTTACTGTAATTGCAAAAAAAGATATGAAAGGCGCAGATAAATGGTTGGCTTAATTGTAGCACGGTCAAGAAATAATGTTATTGGAAAAGACGGCGCCATTCCTTGGAAAATAAAGGGTGAGCAGATGCAGTTTAAGGAGCTTTCTACAGGTAATGTTGTTGTAATGGGTAGGCGTTCTTATGAAGAGATAGGTGGTCCTCTACCAAATCGAGAGACCATAGTTGTGTCTAGGACAAAAAAGTTTGATGGCGATAATGTTCTAACAGCAAATTCTGTAAAAGAGGCAATAAAGCTGGCAAAGGGAAAGGATGTTTATATTGCTGGAGGCTGTGGATTGTATAAAGAGGCGATGACTTTTGTTGACGTTATGTATATCACAGAGGTTGATTTGGAAGTTGAAAATGGAGATGTGTTTTTTCCTGAATTTAACGCAGAAGAATTTGAAAAGGAAATTGGGGAAACTCTTGGCGATGACATCAAATATACTAGAACGGTTTATCGAAGAAAGAAATAATAAGGTTTTCTGGAGGGAGATTAATGTCAGATTTTGGAATAAATGAAATGCTTGAAATGCAGAAAGCACTTCAGGAAAAGTACAAAGATAAATGGGAGCACATTTCACCAGAAGTTGGTAAAAACAAGCTACTTTGGATGATTGGAGAAGTTGGAGAGGTTATTGATATAGTTAAGAAGCATGGCCCTCAAGCAGCTGATATAGACAATCCTGAGCGTAATCATCTTATTGAAGAGATGGCAGATGTCCTTATGTACTATAATGACGTTCTTCTTTGCTATGGAATGACGGCAGAAGAGCTGAAAGAATCTTATACAACCAAGTTTGAGAAGAATATGAACCGCTGGTGATTATTTATCCCAAATACTGTGGGAAAAATAAGTATGCTATGGTACAATCACATTGTCAGAGTGACAATAGAATGACAATAAAAACTTGTGAAAAGGTATTGGATTGATTCAAACCGTTCAGAAGTGAACTGATTTTAAATGCAAAATCGCCATTTTTCAGTTGGTAGCAATCTGAAATTTGCGAGATGGAGTAGCAGAAAAACTACGGAAGCCCGCATAAATAGCGGACTCCCGTTTTTACGTCTACATTTCGTCTATCAAAATCAGTGGTTTTATTTTTTTCAATTCTTATTACAACTGATTTTAATCTCTAAAGGCCTGTGAGAATAAACTAAAGCTTATTGTAAGAATAGTTGATATATACTTTGTTAAAGCTAAATGAAAGGGGAGTTGACAGCCATGCAAACAATGTTACAATCTTGCAGAGCAGAGCAGAGCAGAGCAGAGCAGAGCAGAGCAGAGCAGAGCAGAGCAGAGCAGAGCAGAGCAGAGCAGAGCAGAGCAGAGCATGGGCTAGTTGCGGTCTTTTTTTGAATAAAATTATATACGATGATGGATAACCGTCGGATTGATGAGACAGATATGTCTTGTTAAGCTCGGCGGTTTTTATTTTGGAAAAATTAAACTCAAGGAGGATATCATATGATGAAAAAAAAGAAAGCAGGAAGAGTGCTACTCAGTTTTTTGCTCTCATTGGCGATGGTTATAGGATTTATGCCAGGGATGGGTATGACGGCACATGCAGAGGAACCTACAGAGGAATTACTCACAACCATCACGGGAACAGGAGGCAATAGTGCTCCAGCTACATCTGCAAATATAAGTTATAGCACTGAAGATGTTGCTATCCTTTCTTTTAGTGGATCAGTATCTTATCGAGCGTCTCCTGCATGGGGATGGTGGGGATACGGTTGGACAGCAACTGTTACCCCTTCAGATGAATATACTATCACCAAATGTGTATTCTACGACGATGCCAATCGTACTGTTACAGACAGCGAAGCTCCATTTGTAGTGGAAACCACGGAAGAGGATAAGACACCAAGAATAAATGGCACACCCATTGATGGTGGCAAAAGTCAAAGTAAAGGTTTAGCAAAGATTGAGGTTTATGGATATGCTACCCCAACCACTGTCGATGTTACGGGCGTATCTCTCAACAAAACGACTACTACATTGACTGTAGGAGATACAGAAACATTGACAGCAACAGTTAGCCCGGATGATGCTTCGAATAAGTCTGTTACATGGTCAAGTAGCGATACAGCTGTTGCTACAGTTGAGAATGGCGTTGTAACAGCTGTTGGTTCAGGTACTGCAAACATCACTGTCACCGCAACAAACGGAACAGATGATACAAGTGATGATAAGACGGCAACATGTGCAGTTACAGTGAATGCAGCAATTGTTACATATGCAGTAACGTTGAATGCTAATGGTGGAACTATTAACAGTGGTAATATTACTGAATATACTGAAGGAACTGGTGCAACATTACCTACAGACGTTACAAAAGATGGACATCAATTTGGTGGTTGGTATGATAATGCTGGATTGACAGGAAGCCCAGTGACGGCAATATCTACATCTGATACAGGAAATAAAGAGTATTGGGCAAAATGGACTGCAAACCCTAGCTCTGTTTCATACAGTGTAGTTTTTAAGGTTGTAAATGGCTCTTGGGATGACGGAAACACAAGTGATAAGAGCATAACGCTTAGTGGTATGGAAGGTGATACATTAAAGCTTTCTTCAGGGCAGATTCCGGCTGTAGGAACAAAGCCTAATGATGGTTATAAGGCAGGTAGTTGGGATGTGACTCCGAGTACTGACACAGCAATTTCAAGTAACGTAACCTATACTTATACCTATGTGGCAGATTCATCAGGAGGTACCTCCGATAGTGGAAGAGGAGATTCATCAGGAGGATTATCTGATAGCGGAAGTGGAGATTCATCTGGAGGATTATCTGATAGCGGAAGTGGTGATTCATCAGGAGGATCATCTGATAGCGGAAGTGGTGATTCATCTGGAGGATTATCTGATAGCGGAAGTGGTGATTCATCTGGAGAATCTTCCGATAGTGGAAGTGGCAGTTCGTCAAGTGGTTCAACAGATAGTGGAAGCGGCAGTAGCTCGTCTAGTGGCTCCTCTGACAGCGGAAATACCAGTGGAGAAACTTCAAGCGGTTCTTCTGATAATACGAATACAAACACAGATACAAGTGCAAAGGTTTCATATGATGATGTTGCTATCAGCGCAGGTTCTGTAAATGATATTACTGGTACTGCATCGGCAACAGCAGAAAGCAATCCTTTTGGAACAAAGATTGAAAACAATAGTAACCTGACCACACTTTTATCCCTTACAGATGCAGAAGTAGCACAGGGCGTAAATGTATGGCTGGGTATTCAGGATATGAGTGCTTCTGTACCACAAGCAGATAAGACATTAATTCAAAATACTTCCGGTGATTATACAGTTGGGCTTTATCTTGATATTAACTTGTTTAAGAAAGTTGGAAGTAACGATGCAACAAAAGTGAACGAGACCAACGGAAAAGTAAAGGCAAGCATCCTTATTCCTGAAAGCTTGTGGAAGATTGGAAGGACTTTTGAAATCATACGTGTACATGATGGCGTGGCTACAGCTATCGCGGGTACTTACGATGAAAATAAACATGTATTCACATTTGAAACAGATAAGTTTTCAACATATGCTTTAGCATACAAAGATCCGGCTTCATCAAGTGATAGCGGTACAACTTCAGATAGTAGTTCGTCGAATAGTAGCAATAGCACACAGTCTACTGCACCAAAGACCGGAGACCCAAATGATGTCAGAGTATGGTATCTGCTTCTTATAGCTTCTCTTGGAGGACTTGGATTTCTTGGTTATTCAAAGAAGAAAAAAGTAAATGACTAAAACAAAAAACAATGGTAATCACTCAAATGGCT
This sequence comes from Pseudobutyrivibrio sp. ACV-2, assembly GCF_900107545.1. Lineage (GTDB taxonomy): Bacteria > Bacillota > Clostridia > Lachnospirales > Lachnospiraceae > Pseudobutyrivibrio. The sequence continues at coordinate 8,483 of NZ_FNQZ01000032.1, forward strand.
GTGCCTTGAAACGGCATGGCCATTTGTTATATAGGTGGCATGAAAAAAGATAGATATGAATCGTTTAAAAACAATATAAAGCAGATAGGGAAGAAAGCTTGGAAGCTGACAGAAGTAATTGCTCGTAATAAAAAGGATGCAGTGATTGCTCTGATTTGTGTTGCTCTCGTAACAGTGGCTGTAATCAGTATCGTAAGGATAGTTTATCTCCATAGTGTAGAGATTAAGCAAGAGCAGGAAATACAGGCATTGCAGGAAGAATATACATCAGGGTCAGGAGATACTGCAAGTATGCCGGATGAGTCGGAGTTGGTCAAAAAGACAGATGGTGATTTGGAGACTGAGCCTGAGGATGACCCTAATGCCTGGTATCATGACATAGATGTGGATTTTGCAGGCTTAAAGGAGCAGAACGAGGACATTGTTGGCTGGATTTACTTTGAGGACGAGGAAAGTATCAGTTATCCGCTTTTGTATTCCGGTGATGATTATTATCTGTGGAGAAATTATCTGAAGGAAGAGGAGACAGCCGGTTCTATTTATATTGATGGGAATAATAATCCTGATTTAAGTGATGCACACACACTAATCTATGGTCATAATATGCGCAATCTTTCTATGTTTGGAAATTTGAAGTTCTATAAGACAGAAGAAGACTATTTTGAAAATCATAGACATTTTCAGCTGATCACAGAGACAGGTGCCTATCGTTATGAAATCTTTGCCTATAAGGATGTCAGCACACTTACCGGTGGAATCTATACCACATGGAAGTATGTGGATGATGACTTTAAGGATTTTGTTGAGAATACTATATGCCAAGGAAGCTATGTGGATGCAGATATAGACGTTGATGATGAGACACACATCGTGACACTGTCTACCTGTTCATATGATTCTGATGTGAGATTTACGGTAAGTGCCGTGAGGGTAGATGAGCATGAGTGGAACCCTTGAAAAACATGAATATCTTGACATTTTAGACTGTCCAGTTTATAATTTAAGTACATCTATAAGATGTGATTGGTTTCCTTGCCAAGCGAAATGGGAACTTTATCAGATGGGAACCCTACCATATAAAATAAATGGGAGCTTTATCAGATGGGAGCCCTACCATATAAAATAAATGGGAACTATAAAAGACGGGAACCCTACCGGCAAAGAAGGAATATTACGGGCTGCATCTTCTGACGCAGCCCGTTGTTATGTTTAAGGATTGTTATGAAGAAACTAGATTTATATTATATTGATTTAAAATACATAAGAGATTTGTCACATACTGATGATAATGTGATGTCTATTTCGCCACAAAGAGGAAAACAAAATCGTCCGTTTGTAGGCGTTGTAGTACTTATGAATGGACGCAAATATTGTATTCCGCTCACATCTCCAAAGGATAAATTTAAGAATAAGAAGAGCCAAGTGGATTTTATCAAAGTATTTGATGAAGAGCGAAGAGATGAAAATGGCCAGTTCAAGCTAATTGGAGTTCTCAATATCAACAATATGATTCCAGTCGATGATCGTTATATCAAGAAGGTGAATCTTGCAGTTCTAAGCAATGATAAACCTGATCTTGCAGCTAAAAAGCGACTTATGCAAAAGCAGATAAAGTGGTGCAGAAATCATATTGACACAATTGAGAATCGTGCCAACAAGGTATATGATATGGTTGTGAATCATCCAGACAAAAATCATAATCTTGTAAAGAGAAGTTCCAAGTTTGATAAACTTGAAACACTACTAGACAAACTACTTAAGAAAGATTAAAAGTAGAGAATTTACGTCTATAAAATGTCTACCAAAACTTCAAAAAAAGTTGTGGACGACATGGAATAATTAGAAAAGATATACCATATATACTGTAAATTAGACTCTATAGACTCAATATATAGTAGTCGGTATAGAGATGGAGTAATACGTGACAGAGCGCAAAGCTTTTTAGCCTGATTAGGGCAAAGTGCTTTACTCTTTAACAATTAAAAAATAAACAAAAATAGACCTTGAGTCCGAGTCGTTTTTAACTTCTCGACCAAGGTCTATTTTTTGTTTTATTAGGTCTGGTTAAACTTGAAAATAAAGCATTTATAAGTGTCGTAACCATAGTAAAGGCTACTACCAGTAAAGGCTTTAAAAGATAATTCATAAGGGATTTATACTTGTTTGATAACTATGTTAGGAGGCTAAAAACTTTGCTCTTAGTAGGATAAAGAGGTTTGACATCATACCAAAGAAACAAAAGACCATGTGTATTAGTAAGTCTATATGGATGCATTTCCAGGTATTTGTTATAAGAATCTTCTAATTTGGAAGGATGGAGTGTATACCATAAGAGATAAGTGCCTAAACATTATTGCTGATAAGGTTGATTATTACAGATGTTATGTAATCAAATAAGTAATGAATAAAGAGATGTATAAATAGTTCTTTAAATGCTGTTGAATATCGACAAAACAAGGATATTTTCGATTTTTATCACAATTATGAGTTATTCTGACTGATGATGGGGTTAGTACTTGGTTATAACTTCTAAAAGTGGAGGAGTATTGCATGGCAAATATTATAGATGGATTAAACAAGGCAACTAATGAGGATTTGAGAAAGCTCAATGCCATTTTGAAAACATACACACTGACTAACTATTTCATTCAGTTCTTTAGGTGTCTTGGAAATGTATTCAGATATATTTTCAGAATAAAACCAAAACAGGCAGGTATGTCTTTTTTGTATACAAATTATCAGGCCCAATTCGACCAGATGAACAGGGATGAACTTATCAGCTGGCTAAAAAATTATCTGATTTCGTCTCACAGAGTCAATATTAAAGGGAAAGAAATTACTGATGACTTATTATCTGTAAGTATTCTAAAAAAAGCTGCACATTTGTATAAGAATGACAGTTATTCGCATATGTCACCTGCTGAAATGGCTGATGATTTAAAGTATAAATGCGCAGATAGAAAGCTGACTAAAATAACTGGCGTTCTTAAGAATTGGTTTTTTATTACACTATTTTTGTTTATAATTGCCTGCTTCCTAATAGTCTATTATTATCGTAATTACGATTTGCTGTTTTTTCGTTATTATGATTTTTTTAGTGTACATCCAGATATGCTTCCTAGGACATCCATTGTAAGAAATCTGATTACAGGTGCGTTTGTAATTATAGAGGTGATTTGGTCAAAGAAATGTTCATCTAAATTATTTTATGAGAAAATAGGGCAAGTAGTAGCTTTGGGAGGGCTTGCTTATAATGGGCCTTTTTCTGTTTCAAGTAGTGAGTTAATAATTCCACAGATGAAAAAAGATGTTGCTGAAAAGTTTGAGAGAGGCTTGAGGGCACTTCACACTTTGATGCAACAGATTCGGACACTAGAGCAAGATGTGCAAACATTTGAATCGTTAAACCTATCATTAAAATATAGTATTAATGATTGTAAAAATTCCATAGAAAATGCAAAAAAAAATCCAGATGAAAGGTTAGATAAAAAATCTCAAGCTGAACTAATTCAAAAACTCCAGCGTGAATATGAACTAAAATGTGATGAATTTAAACAAAGAAAAGATTCAATAAAGCAGATAAATGACTATTTACCAAATTTGAAAAAAGAAAAAAAGAACCTACAGAATAAATTAATTAAATTATTAGCCACCTTGTGGGAACACAAATATTATACTTTTAGATTTTTAAACAGCTTTTATGATTCTGTACTAGAACGTTTTGAATGGAAATCCTTCTTAAAAATAGAAGAACGCTTGTTGGAAATGAAAGAAACAAGTGATGTTAAGTCTCTTGGTGATTTTGTAGTTGGTGCAAATATATTATCTTATGAGTTTAAATTTCTTATTGAAGCTGATGAATGTTCCGTGGTATATTCAGGGACAAAACCTACTGAATTGTATCAAGTGAAGCGATCAGGGGAATTAAAAGACATAACACTTAGTGCCAAAGATCTTGAGAAAGTTCTTGTGGAGTTTAAGATCTTACCTTCAAAGAAATCTAATACTAATCTTAGTGTTGAAAATTTGATAAAAGAAATGCAGAAAAGGTTGAAACAAAAGGACTCGATTATAAAGGGATTAGAAGATGAAAAAGACAAGCTGGTGGTAGAAGTAGAAACTAAGGAAATGGAAAACTTTGCCATAGAAGAAGATAAAAAAAGACTTATTAAAGATCGCGATTCGCTAATCGAGGAAATAAAAAAGGCTAATGAAGAAGATAAAGAGGAGTTACTAAAACAAATTGATGAGTTAAATGCAAGTATAGCGTTCTTACAGGAAGAATATGACAATAACAATACCTATAAAGATAGCATAATTGAAAAATATAAGAAAAAGCTAGATGAAAGTAAAATGACTATTAAAACATTGGATAAAGATATAGTTTTTCTTAATAATCAATTGTCAGATAAACAATTTCTTATAGATTCGTTGGAAAGCGAAAAAAAGTCTCTAGAAGAAGATATTATACAATTGAATGAGAAAATATTATTGATTGAGTCATTTCTGAATGAGGCAAATAGTAAGATAGATAATTCAGATTCAAAAAATCAGGACCATAAAGAAACTATCAACGAACATTCTGATACTATCCAGAAACTAAAGTCTCAGCTGCAAAAAGCGAAGGTTGCACTAGGCAAGAAACAGAAAAAAATAGAAAAGCTAGAAAAAGAAAAGAAGAGCGTTGTTTCAGAGAACAGTAAACTAAATGAAGATATTGAGAATGAACGAGCACAACAGAATCAAAAAATATCAGAGCTTGAGGAGAAAGTGAAAGAACTTGAGCAAAAAGAGCCTTCAGTGGCAGATATATTGTTGGATGAAAAAGCATTTGCTGCGTTTAAAAAATGTTTTATTGATGCCGAAAAAGAAATCGATATAGAGAGCCCATGGCTTGCTAGATTTACCGTAGAAGAAGAATTTAAAAAACTTATGAAGACTGCCCTTGATAAGGGGGTAACTATAAAGATTCATTACGGATTGAAGAATAATAAAGACGATAGATATTTTTCTTATGAAAATCTTAATAAAAAAATAAATGAGAACAGTAGAAATCGTACAAGATTTGAGTGGAGTATCAGTAGCATTAAAACACTTCATGGATTATTCGATAAAGATTATCCAAATCAGCTGATTTCTTACCGTAATGAAAATGCTCAAACACATAGAAAAATAGTATTGGTCGACTCGAAATATTATATGATAGGCAGTTATAATTTTTTGTCTTATGATGGCCGTGATGGCAGAGGTGAGGTGGCAGAAAAAATTGAAAATTCTGCAAAGACAGACCAGTATAGGGCGGTGTTAAAATTCAAAAACTATACTATGACAAAACCTGAATATGATTGTGAATAACATGTTTAACATTCCGTAAGAGATTGATCAAAAATAGTTGTTGGAGATTTGCAATTAGTTGATGGACACAAGAAGTATTTGATGCATGTAAAAAAAAGCATTCGTAAGTATGGTTGGGGGTATTTGAATGAGCATTACAGTAAATTTGCGCTATAAAGGTGAAAATGGAGCAGCAAAACAATTTGCAGAGGAGATGATTTCCAGTGGAACAGTAGATGCTATTAGAAATGAGGCCGGGAATTTAAAATATGAATATTTCCTGTCACAGGAGGATCCTGACACAATTCTTCTGATTGATAGCTGGGAAAATCAGGAGGCTATCGATATTCATCATGATTCTCCCATGATGAAAACAATCATGGAGGTAAGAAAAAAGTATGATCTTCACATGACAGTTGAAAGATATAAGACTGACGATACCATGCCAGATTCGGATAAAAGTTTTATCAGAAAATAGGAAGTATAGAAAAATATGAGCAAAAAATACTGGAAGCCATAAGTTAAGTGAAACAATACCATTAGACGGATGGTCACATTTTATGTAAAATGAAAGAACTATTATTTAATAGGCAACACTGATTGTCATGTTATTATTTTACATTAAAGTGAGGACACAAAATGACAGCTTCTGAAAACAAGGATTTCATAAAACATTTAATAAGGATTGCATTGCCTATAGCCCTACAATCTTTGATGCTTGCGCTGGTTGCAGCAGCAGATGCTCTGATGCTTGGTCGAGTGGAGCAAAATCAAATGACTGCAGTTTCTTTGGCGACACAGATTCAGTTTGTTCAGAATATGTTTCTTTCATCAGCCACAGGTGCTGGGGCGATACTTGGAGCTCAGTACTGGGGCAAAGGAGATAAGAAAACCTTAGAAGATATTTTTAATCTTATGCTGTGGTTTTGCGGCATTGTGTCTATTGTTTTCTTTCTGTTGTGCGAGCTGTGTCCTCAGAGCCTGATGCATATTTTTGCCAGTGATAGTCAGTTGATTT
>NZ_FNQZ01000012.1 GCF_900107545.1 Pseudobutyrivibrio sp. ACV-2
GCCTTCCATCAGCCTTATGCTCCACAACCCATTTCCTTTTTCTAGCTGGTAACGATTTGATTAACCGATCCATTTCTTCTATGGATGTCTGCAAAATCTCTCTTCCCAACTTATCTGTTTCTTCTTTTGTTGCGATGGCAAAATCAGCCAGACTTGTTGGATTTTTATAATACTCCAGCTTTAACTCGAATAATTTTGGAATGAAATATTCCGCTAAATAATTTATAATGTCTTCCATAAAAGAACATCCTCCCTTGTGTGTATAGTTTTCGCAAACCAATACCTTATCACAAAGAAGGATGTTCTTTTATTATTTGTGTATATTTTCCGAGAAAATTTTTACTCTAGCGAACTTTTCTGTGGTCTACGTGACATTTCATAAGGTAATGAATAAACCACAATTTCACATCTGCAACATCCCTTTTTAAGGGTTGCAGAATCATTTAAATCTCCAGAACTCATAAACTTACTTACTGGAGGCGTAGTCATAAAGTTTTTGATTACTTTTCTATATCCATCGTAATCTATTGCTCCGTCAGCAGCCTTCCATATTGCAAGAAAAACAAAGCACATGTAGATATTACTAGCCATTGGATTGTCATAACCTATGTCCTCACACTTTTCAAGCATCTCTTTATAAATAGGCTTTGCTAACTACAGTTATAAATATCAAATCGTCATCAAGTACAGGATATGTTTAAATATAGTTTGCCGTCCTTCTATTAAGCTACCAGCGTTTTAAGGCAATGATCTGCTCTGTTACAGGAAGCACAGTTTCAGGTGTACCTCCCAGATAGAATAAATATGGTAGCTCTGCAAGCCTGGTCTGAGGGCTATAGATATTTCTAAAATCTTGAGCTGGCATATATGAAATTTCATAATGGCCTGCTGGTAAAGTTGCCTTGCCATCATCTGTGATATCTACATTGCCACCTGTAATATTAAGCCTCTCTCTTGAAAATCTTGGAAGTGCAACATTTGCAGCTCCATTGAATGGGACTTCTAACTCAACTGTTAGCTTTCCATCTTCTGCTATTTTCCAGTTCGATACATATTTTCCTGCAGCTGTTGTTATGGCTGAATTGAAATATCTAAATCTCATAGATGGTACTGGCGCAATATTGGCCACCTTAAATCCTGGCTCAGCTGGCTTTATTCCGCCAATATATTCATACATAAACTGCACGATAGTTCCATATGAATGGTGGTTAAGTGAATTCATGCCCATCTTAGAAATAGTTCCATCCTCAAGAACTGTATTCCATCTCTCCCAAATTGTAGTAGCACCTAAATTTATACAATACAACCAACTAGGGAATCCCTCATTAAACAAGAAATGATATCCTAAATCTGCACAGAAAAAAAGGCATCTATGCAATCAAAGATGTCCTTTATAATAATAATATTGATATTTCGGATAAAAAGGCTGCAAGTGCCATAACTTTTAACCTATCTATAGTCTGCACTTACTTCATCTCTCTGGTCTAAGACATTAGTTCAGCCAAATGCTCTTCTAACTGCTTCTTAAAATCAGAAACTACATCTTCAGGGCTGGTAATTTTTACATCAGCACCAAGTCCGAACACCCATCCAAAAAACTGCTGAGATACAGCCACATCAACAGCAACAAAACTCCGACCGTTTTCTGCAGGTCTTATTGTCACATCTTTTCCGAATCTATCGATAAATATGCTCACCTTATCATCAGGGAATTCGATATGTACTCTTCTTTTCTCCCCATGAAACATGGAGAAGTTTTCTACCACGTATTCACCCATATCAAGATTTTTAAATAACTCTTTTCCTTCACGAAGATTATCAGTAATAGATATCTTAAGCATCTTGTCAACTCTATAATGCTTAATCTTTCCAGCCTCACTATCATAGGCTACTAAATAGTAGTTCTCATCTTCCATTGCAAGGAACCAAGGGCTTACTTTGTAAAACGCTCCATCCTTCTTTGGCACTAGTTCCTTATTAGTATTCCATACGCAATACTGAAATTTAATCTGTTTGTTCTGCTCTATAGCTGTATGAATTCCATCAACTGTATAGTAGATAGACTCATTCATATTTTTGATACGATCATTTACATAGACCTGACGCTGCAGCTGCTTAGCTTGGTATTCACTTACAAAATTCTTCATCTTCCTGATAAGCTGGGTAGACTTATTCTTAGTGATAAACTTTGATGACTGAATAGCCTCTATTAAAAGCTTAACCTCTGCAAGCTCAAATTCTCTACCACCCACATGATAATAGGTTTCCCTGCCTATCTGCTCCTTGATAACTTCAATTCCAAGCTTGTCATTCATAACAGAAAAATCATCATAAAGACTCTTTCGTTCTGCAGTAATTCCCAATTCTTCAAGCTCATGCATTATCTGTTGAAGAGTAAGGCTGTGTTCATCATCAGTCTTCTCCTGCATGATTTTACAAAGATAGCTTAACTTTAATTTTTGATTTGATCCTTTTGGCATAAAAATAACCCCTCCGTATATACGAACTAAACTAAGCTTAGTATAACACAGAAGGGTATATTATTGGACAATATAATTTGTTTTGGAGTGGTTATCTTATATGGAACAATCCAATAATCGTAAAGATAAAATAATGGCCTAAAACATGTTTATCTTCTCCTCATACTGTTGTATGATGTTGTTTAATTATTATTTAGCAACCAATGACAGAAGGGAGAACAACATGATACTTGATTCTACAACTATTACTAGCAAAACTGGAAAAGAATTTCGACTTGTCTCTATTGGGCCTGACAACGCAGGACAATTCTTAGATTTTATGCATCAAGTATCTTGCGATACTCATTTTATGTCTAGGTATGGCGATGAAGTTAAATTAGATGAAGCTGCTATTCAAGCAGAAAAGGAGCGCCAAAAAACTCTTCAAGACAGTGATATTCAGGGGATGTTCTCTATATTTGATGGTAATAGAATTATTGGAAATATAGCTGTTCGTCAGGTATGTTGTCATAGAAAAACTGCACATCGTTGTAGCATAGGCCTTGGCATCCGCAAGGAATACCACGGCTTGGGACTTGGCTCTATCCTCATGGATTATGCAATAAATTTTGCTAAGGAAGCCGGTTACAAATCCATGGAATTAGGAGTCCTTTCCGATAACATCATAGCCCAAGGACTTTACAAGAAAATGGGCTTCACTGAATGGGGCCGTCTCCCAGAAGCCTTTATATTAGACGATGGCACTCCTATCGATGAGATAACAATGTATAGAAAGCTATAAGTATAAAAAACACAATGGCGGAGCCTAAGCTCCGCCAAATCTATACTTAACTCTATCATTAAAAAAAACTCTTTAAACTCCGCTTTCCTATCCATAAAGAACTTATAATATGTCTGTACATTTTTAAGCTGATACCAATCACTTGGGCCTGCAGGGCTTTTATCCAAATCATAAACTAACGCATCTTTAATTGATAAGATAAAAGGTGAATGAGTTGCTATTCTAAACTGGCACTTAAATCCTCTAACAGATTGCTCTAAGGAATTAACAAGCTCTAGCTGCATCTCTGGAGATAAACTGTTCTCCGGCTCATCTAAAATAAAAATACCATTCTCAGTGATTTTCCTTGTAAAATATCTAAAGGCAGGTTCGCCATTGGAATACTCTCGGACATTGTCAATCAAGGTCTTGCGAACATATTGGGACTGAGTCTTTGATTTGGCAGCATTATCCTTTCCTAAATCACCTATACGCTCAATTTTATGACTTTCAATTAAGTAAGATAGAGCGTATTCACTATCATTGCCTAAAGTGTTTATTATTTCTTCGTAAGTTAATGAAAGCGTTTTTCGTATACATTTAATGATAATATCAGATAGTTCGTGATATAGCATTCTCATAGTTTATTGTTGCTTAATAAACTAGATAACTTCAGTAATCTTTTCTGTGAAATAAATTTCGCAAATAAATAATTTTTTCTCTAACCAGATGAATTGTGTGTTATAATGTGTTAGCATTAACTAACTACAGTTTCAAAGGGAGAATCAATGAAATACTCAAAAACATTTTTAACAGCCGTCCTGGCTGGTTTTCTTATAGGAATTGGCGGGATGATTTATCTATCAGTAGACAATAAAATTGTTGGCTCTGCACTATTTAGCATTGGATTGTTTGTTGTTTTAACATATAATCTCAGCCTTTTCACCGGGAAAATATGCTACGTGCTTGTAAGAGAAAGGAAACGCAATATTATAAATGTTATCATCACTTGGTGTGGAAACTTTTTGGGAACAATGATATTATCCCTCATAATATTAAATACTCGGTCAGGAAGTGGTATTAAGGACAAAGCTTTGGCTGTCTGTCAAATTAAGAATACAGATTCCTATTTGAGTCTCTTCTGGCTTGGCTTTTTATGTAATATTTTTATTTTCCTAGCCGTAGATGAATTTAAAAAGAATGAACATGTACTTGGAAAATATCTTGCCATTTTCCTTTGTGTAATGGGATTTATACTGTCCGGTACTGAACACTGTGTAGCAGATATGTTTTATTATAATGTGGCTCAGTTTTACTCAGTTGACATGGTAATGCGTCTACTTATTATCACCTTAGGTAACACCATCGGTGGTATATGTTCAAATTTCTTTGCACAAAAAATCGCCTAAGCATTGTTTAGGCGATTTTTTAATCATTTAACTGCTACTCTATTTCGTCCTGCAGATTTTGCCTCATATAGTGCTTCATCCACTCGTTTGAATACAGAATCACTATTATCTGATTCTTTTACCATTGTAAGGCCTATGCTTATGGTGATATGACCCACAGTTGGGAATTCAATATCTTGAACACGCATACGAACCTGCTCACAAAATTCTTTTGCTTCTTCTAGTGACATATTGGGCTTTATGCCTATAAATTCTTCACCACCCCATCGACCTATAATATCCGCCTGGTTAAATAAGTATTTCACTTTTCCAACACCATCTCGTAGAACCAAATCACCTACGTCATGTCCAAATTTATCATTTACCATCTTAAAATGGTCTACATCTACCATGATAACAGCTATGTCAGAATAACGAGTTCTATTTTCAACAAATTGTGTCATGAAATGATTTAAGGCGCGTCTATTATATACTTGTGTCAATTCATCCAAGCTTGCTACTTTAAACAGTTGTCCGATAGCTTCATTTAAGTCTTTAGTTGTGGACTCAAGAAAATTTACCAGTCTAATAGGTAGCGGAACATAGCCATCTCCTCTTTCCTCTTTGAATTCGACAAAGTGTCTGCTATCGAAATTGTATACAGGTCGATTTTTTATCTCAGGTGCTTCGCCCTCTCTCATGCCAACTACAACAAATGATGCATTTAAAAATCCTCGTACTCCATCTGCATGTAGAATTTCGCCATATCCATGAGCCCAGGTAGTACTTTGAATTATATTTTCATAAAAATCAAATTCCAGTTCGGCCATATCATCCCCCATAAGCATTCTACGGCTCATGCAGGCGTATATTAAAATGGCCTCCGGACAAAAATCAGCCATTTTTATGGCATTATTTGCTGATTCTTCTAGCAATAAGTCAGTGGTGGAATAGCTTAAGCTTACCGCGCTGCCTACAGGAATCTCTGTGGCAAATGCAAGGGCTCCATCTTTATGATAGTCTAAGGCAACTCTCGCAAGACCTATTCCATTTTCCTTTAAATAGAATGGAAATGCACAGGTATTTTCAAAGAAGTACGGATTCATTCCTATTCCTAGGTGCTCGCTATAAACAGAAAATGCAGGTTTATTATTAATCTCATAGACTATTCCATACTCGTCTGACTTTGTGACTACAAGCTCTTTGCCTAAAGGTTTGAAGCCTAGATTATAGTAGTGATCTATATGTAAATCTTTGCCGCAAAAAGTAATAGCAAGAATTCCTCTATCATAGATTGTTCTGCCTACGAATATTTTTGATTTATCATCGCCCATCGTCTGCGTGCCTGCTAGAGCGCCGAATACTACTATGTTTTTATCATAATTGTTTATTTTGTCTATGAATTTTTCAGGACAAAGTGCGAAATCCGAAGACATCATGAGAATACCTTTTATGTCTTCTTTTTCTGCTAATATTTCTTTAAATTTGTCTCCTGCTGTAGATGGAGTTAGATTTTTGGAACAATCAAATACATCTACTGAAAATGTGGCCTCGTCAAAAAACATGACAGAACACACCCTATATTCTACAGAATGCGTCTCTCTACTTAGAGCGCCATGGCTTGTCATACCATATACCATAATGTTTTCAGGTATACCTGCGGAAAGGATATCCAAGTCCTCCTGAATGATATTTTCATCGCAACCTGGCTCGACTAATTGGAGCACACCCTTCATTCCGTTTACATACTCAGGAGTACGTCTTATCTGCCCTATCATTTCAGGCATACTCAAATCATAATCCAAAATGTATCTGTACTGTTTCATAACTGAATCCTCTAGACAATTTTAAAACAATTTTATTATGCCAAAAAAATGTATATAAACTGTTAAATATCTATGGTTAAACGGTTTTCGTCAATTATATTGAAGACCATTTGCGTTGATATAAGTAATCTAAATATTCATGCAATGTGTGATAGTTATGTGATATTTGCCATGATATTATTTACTTACAAAAAACAAAACAATTTGTTTTTTCTTTTTCATTTATTTTCTCCCTATATATTAAAGAATCGCTCCGAAAAAGCTTCGGGGCGATTCTTATTAGTTTGATTATTTAAACGGCTACATACGCATGTCCGCATCATCTACATCATCCAGCATATTTTCACGGCTGTAGACTCTCTTCTCTTCACGCTGTTGCTCTACCTGTACTGAAAGCATTTCTTTTACATTTGCAGAATGCTTAATATTTTTAATTTCAAAAGTTCCAAGACTTTTATCCGAAGAACTTACAATAATAGACCCTACACCAAATATTCTTTGTCCAATGCTGCGCTTTAGCTGAAGATCAAGGATTCTGTATAATCTAACCTCGTTTTGTGTAAGATTGAGAAGACCTGTTTCTACAAATAGTCTATCTTCACTCATACTGTATTTTGTAAAACTTATTGGTAAACCAAGATGTCTTTTCCTGTCATGCCATAAAATATTTGCCATAATCCCCTCCTATATCAAAAATGCATTATATCCTATTAGACAGTTTTATTATATCCGAGTAGAATCATTACTACAATCTATATGCTTACATATGGAAAACTTTATTCCAGCAGACATTTGTTAATTTCCTCTTTTATGAAATCTATTTTTTTTTGAGTCTCTTTGTTGTCAGTCTGCAATGTAAGAAGCTTTGTTAGATAGCCCTGATCAATTGTAAGCTTTCTGCTATAAGGAAAAACCAGCTCAAATGCCAAAGAAAAATGTCCCACGTAATAATCCATATGTGTTACTTTTGTGCTTCGAAGGATTGAATGATGCTCCTTAAATTGCTCAAATACTTCTTTTGAAATATTCTGTGCCTTTATGTACTCAAATGGAACACCATATATTCCCTCTATTGGTTCTTCTACCTGTACTCTGAAAATATCAATTTTATCAGCGTCCCTTATTATATTGGAAAACATTGCGGTTCTTTCATCTAAATCTTCAGAGATACGGAATTTATTATGTTGGCGTACTGCAGTTTCAATGATGACATCATATTCTCTGGTTTCTATAAAATCATTTATAAGAAGCGGCGCTTTGAAAAGTAAATCCGCACCAAACTCTGCGTGATCTACAGATTTTACATCATTAAAGGTTTGATATCTTTTAATCTGCTCAAATCTGCCTATATCGTGAAGCATACCTATTAGCCAGGCTATCTCTATATCATCCTGTGAAAGGTTAAGGCTTTGAGCTATAGCCTTTGAGTTTTCAGCTACCTTGTAGGTGTGTGTGATTTTCAAGGAAATTTTAGGATCATCTGGATTATATGTCTTTGTATATTCTTCAAATAATTGCTTTACTTTTTGTTCATTAATCATTTATGGAAACCTCCAAAGGGTTGTCGCTATTTATCATAGCGCAATTCGATTTTCAATTATAGCTTACAAATCAGAACTATACAAATGGGAGGTAAACGTAGGATTTATATGTTAGATTAATCTAATAACAATTTATGAAGTATAATATTTTTATTCATTAACAATTGATATGTATAAAGGAGTCATTTATGAAGCAAGTAACACTTGGTAGAACAGGTATAACTGTACCACAGAATGGATTCGGCGCTTTACCTATACAAAGAGTTTCGGTTGAGGCGGCAGCTAATATTTTACATAAGGCTTATGACGGGGGTATAAGATTTTTCGATACCGCAAGAGCTTATAGTGATAGTGAAATTAAGCTCGGAAAGGCGTTTGGTGATGGCAAAATTGATAGAAATTCTATTATTATTGCCACTAAAACTGCAGCTAAAAATCCTGAAGATTTTTGGATAGATTTAGACACTTCCCTTAAAAATCTTAAGACAGATTATATCGATATTTATCAGTTTCATCTGATGGGACAATGCTGGAAGCCTGGTGATGGTAGTGGTATGTATGAATGTATGGAAGAAGCCAAGTCTAAAGGCCTTGTACGCCATATTGGCGGAACTGCGCACAAATTAGGTGTAGCAAAAGAGCTGATTAATTCTGGATTATACGAGACAGTTCAATATCCTATGAGTTATCTTGCAACAGATAAGGAAATAGAATTAATTAAACTGTGTAACGATAATAATGTAGGATTTATCGGAATGAAAGGTTTGGCTGGTGGATTGATTACCAACTCAAAAGCTGCCATGGCATTTATTAATCAATTTGATGGAGCTGTACCTATTTGGGGTGTGCAAAAAGAAAGTGAGCTTGACGAATGGCTTTCTTACATGGATGAAACTCCTGTAATGAATGACGATATAAAGGCCTTTATTGATTCTGAACGAAGTGAACTTATGGGTGATTTTTGTCGAGGATGTGGGTATTGTATGCCATGTACTGTTGGTATTCAAATTAATCAGTGTAATCGAATGTCACTTATGCTTCGACGAGCACAAAGCGCAGATTGGCTTGATAAGCATTGGCAGGCTGAAATGAAAAAGATTGATGACTGTGTAAATTGCGGAGCTTGCTTACCACGTTGCCCTTATGAATTGAATATACCTGAATTATTGAAGAAAAATCTCGAAGATTATAGGGAGGTTTTATCTGGTAACCGTACGGTTTAGTATTTCAAAAGGTTAGCTCGTTTTGAGCTAACCTTTTTGTATGATATTTAATCTACTGTCACATCCATTCTCCCTGCTTTCCAATCTAGAATTGGTCGAGCATCAGGTGCAAATAAATCATTTGGAATTTCGTCTCTATTGAAGAAACGATGTTCTAATACTTCGCTATCATCATCGGAAATTTGTCCGTTATAAGTTCTTGTAATGAAAATAACCGAAAGGGAATATACTACATCATTATTAGGATATTTAATTAATCTGTCATCACCAGAGTAGAGGCCAAATAGTTTTAAGTCTTTGACTTCAATACCTACTTCCTCCCTTAACTCTCGGATAGCTGCCTGTGTGTATGTTTCAAGTGGCTCTAATGCACCTCCAGGCACACACCACTGACCATTATCACTTCGTTTCTGTAATAGTAATTGACCTTTTTCATTTTCAATTAAAACTCCGCAACCAACAGTCATAATCATGTCATGACCATATGATTTTCTTAGATTTTCAATGTACCCCATTTCCCTAACCTCCATTTTACCTTGCCATTTAAATATTTCTTTACAACAAAAGAAAGTTAGACTCTATTATCTAACTTTCTTGAAAGATGCACTGTATTTTTTAAATAATTAAACCACAAATTCAACATGTGTGGTCTCATCTACAAATGGAACTACTGTCTGCTTTAAAGCTGCTCCCCAATATTCGTTACTTTGGCGCTGCTTTAATGAAATTTCGTCTTCAAATTCGGCAGTCATGATAACATCACCGTTTGAAGAGCTCATGCAATCTACAGTAACCTCTATATGTTCAAGTCCCGGAACCTTTCCCTTGAGTTGTTCAAAGTTCGACTTAATATTTCCTTTGATTTCTCCAAGGTTGGGACCAAAGCATTTATCCTGAAGTTTCCATATTGTTACTTGCTTTACCATTTGTATTACTCTCCGATTTCTATCTCTTATGGGTAATAGTGTAACACTTTTTTTTAGTTTCTTCCACTTTTGTTTTGCGCATGTCATCTTTTAGTTTTATCTTTTATGATAATAAACTTTCATCTATTAGTTTCACGCCTCTACTTGTTAGTTTTAATAACTCTTAATAATTCGTATAAATGTTGATTTTTCAACATTTCTCTAATATTATATTTTTATAATCACCACTGATTCGGTGGCAAAAATATATCTACCAATAAATTTTTAATGTTTCACGGAGACTACTTATGGTTCGTAAAAAAATTATTTTACCTGATAAGATTTTTCATAAGCTATGGGATCATGCCTGTGATATAGATTCCTTTGATGAATTTTACGCGCTGATTACCGCACCATCTTCCCAATCATATATTAATATGCAGAAATATAATATCTCTACCAATCAACTTTATGATATCTTGAAATCAATTCATAGTGCCGCACATTATTCTTTAAGATCTATGATTAATGATTATGGTTTTACTAAAGCATCATTTTCTCATAGATTTTGTGTTCCAATTCGAACAGTAGAAAACTGGTGTAATCAGACAAATAAATGTCCTAGTTATACTAGATTGTTATTTTTAAATGCTCTTGATTATTCGATTTTACCCAAAGGAATTTGTTTTGAATCATCTATTTCTGTAACTAAAAATACAGAAAAACCATTAGCTGATGAAGCAGAATTTACTATTTCAGCTACTACTCAGGAAATATTAAAAGAGGGTTCTCTCTTGGATAAGCAAGAAAATGATTTGTCACACTTTTCACTTAGGGATTGGGAACAGACT
Organism: Pseudobutyrivibrio sp. ACV-2; assembly: GCF_900107545.1. Classification (GTDB taxonomy): domain Bacteria; phylum Bacillota; class Clostridia; order Lachnospirales; family Lachnospiraceae; genus Pseudobutyrivibrio. Next base: position 10,975 of record NZ_FNQZ01000012.1, read on the forward strand.
CATTCTAATTCTGGTAATTCTGATATACTTGCCAAAACAGATTATCTTTCAGATATATTAAATAGGCGTTCTCGCCAACTTGGCGACAATTGTTAAATTATTAACAAGCTACGCCAATATGGCAATAATGTTTCTTTTTATCTTTTTAATTTGACGTTAATCATTTGTTAATCTACTAATTCAACAAAAAAATAATTAAATTTTAGTACTAATATGTCTAGTTATTGTTTTTATAAAATATTATAATTTATTATTGTAAAAGACATTGCACTATTTATTCTTTTATATTTCATTTTATTTTAATATTCTATTTAATTTATCCAAAGAATTACAGATGAATTTCATATTATATCTCGCCAAATTGGCAGTGATGGTTAATTTTTTAACAAACTATGCCAAGTTGGCGAAGCATAAAGGAGGAGAAATAATGAAATCTATTGCTATTTGTATAGGGAAAGGCGGTCAGTGGAAGACAAGCCTCACTGTAAATATGGCCTATTTATTAAAAGAAAAAGGATATAAGGTATTGGTTCTGGATTGTGATACCCAAGCTAATGCCTCTCTCACATTCAAGGCGCGATTAGATGATGCCACTTTATATGATTGCTGGGTAGAAGAAAGACGACCTTTAGAACCAGCTGAGTGCATCCAGCACACAGATTTAGGTGACATTATTGTATCGGATACGCTATTAGCAGAGCTAAACTCAAAAGTCTTAGACCCAGCAAGTTCTCTTGAACTAACATCTTTGAAAACAAAAGTATTTTCTAAACTTGAAGACTATGATTATATTCTTTGCGACTGTCCACCCGATTTAACAGGCTTAATCAACAAATCCGTTTTAGCATCAGTAGATGAAGCACTTATTCCTATGGTTGGAGATTCTTATTCCGTTCAAGGTCTAGCTAATCAATACAAGTTAATTAGAAATTTAACAGATGGTGAGAACCCATTAAATCCAAATCTAAAAATAAATGGTTTTGTAGTAACTGATTATACAACAAACAGAAAAGCTGAAAAAAATCATTATGATAATGCAAAAGCAATAGCTGATCAGATTGGCACAAAGCTTTACAAGCAATATATCAGATCCTGTGCTGATGGAAAAAGAGCCATAGATTCACAGGATGCTGTAGTTAAAGTAAAACCATGGTGTAATAGTTCAATAGACTACAAAGCGTTTGTAGAAGAATTCTTAGAAGGAGAGGGAGCATAACATGGCAAGACAAGCAAGCGGAAGTGGACTTGATGTTAATGGAATTGGATTAGGAAATGTTTTTAATAATATTGTAGGAGAATCCACAAAGGAAAAGAAAAATGATATACCTGCCAAGGTCCAAACCGAAAGTGGTCTTGAAAGTAAAGTAATCTCTATTGATTTATTAGATGAAGATGAAAATAATGAATATCTTAATGGATATGATGACATCGCTACTCTTCGAAATAGTTTTGAAGAAAATGATGACAATGGTGGTATTCATGTATATGAGAGAAAAAATGGGCACTATCTGGTGTGGTCTGGTAATACAAGATTAAAGGTCGCTAGAGAGCGTAAAGAAAAAGAATTGCTGGTTATTGTAACAGGTCCAGAGCCAGAAGATGAATTTGAAAAACATAAAAGAAGATTGGCAATGAATCAAGGACGTCAAGATAGACCTCTTTATATTGCACGAAACATTGCAGAATATGAAAAAGGATTAAATAGAAAAGGCGTACGTGGTGACATAAGAAATAAGGAATTAGAAAAAGCATTTTCAATGCCAGCAAGAAACATTCAGCGATATAAGAGAATTTTAAATCTTAATGATGAATTACAATTATTATTCAAATACCCTCAAAAAGACATTCCTTATATAGCAATGATTGATAAGGTTATACCAAAAATTCCTGAAGATAAAGCAGCAGAATTTGCATCAGCATTTAACACAGTTATGAGTGATGGTGAAGAAATGAGTTCCGCTAGACTCGAACAGCTGTTCGATAGCATTGTGAAGGGTGTTAATACCAAGAAAACTAAAGACACAACTATTAAAGTAAATCAGATTCTGAAACAATATAAAGCTTTATTGTCAGTGGAATATGATGATGATGGAATTATTGTAGTGAATGAGGAGAAGAAAGATCTGATATTAAGAGAAGCTGAAGAATTAAAAAATAATATAGAAGATATTATTGAAGCTTATAAATAATTAATTATATAGGTATGTATATTGAAGAATCTCATTATATGAATAGTGAGATTCTTTTTTTCTAGTCTTGTTATCATAGATAGAGTATAGATATAAGTATAGTATGTATAGATTGTATAGCAGGATGTAAAGAAATCCCCTAAAACCAAGAAAAATCGGAGTTTTGCTGCGACAAAACGGAGTGTAAATAGCGACAAAATGGCGGGTAAACTGCGGAAATACGGGATAAAACTGCGTTGGAATGACTAGTAACTGCGTCAAAATAGGATATGAATTGCGTAAAAAGAGTAGTTTTGTCGTAGGTTAGTAGCCAAAATGCCGTAGATGATGAAAGTTTATTAGCCATTTTGACGTAGTAATAGTTCTGGAATATGTAAATTGGGGTTAAGAAACCCAGTATTTGAGGGATATTGTGACGAATTACGACAAAATGGGATATGGACTGCGTAGTTGTAGCCAATTTGTCGTAGATTACTAGTCAAATTGACGCAGTTTGGAATAACTAAAGATAAAATGGGGAAAAGTTACTAGCCATTTTGACGTAGTAGATGTTTTATAGCAATAATAGGCATGTGATAAAAGTGAAAGTGTCTAGTTAATATATTTTGAACACTATTTAGGTCATAAAGAGCTGCGACAAAATGGGATATGAACTGCGCAAATGTAGTGAGCTTGTCGTAGATTACTAGTCAATCTGTCGTAGTCTATTAGCCAAATTGACGCAGTTATTGAGTTTTTAAGAAATAATTTGTAGCATTAAAGGAAATAAATTGGATAAAAAACATTGAGAAAATGGTTGATTTACTGGATTTCAAGGCAGCTGCGACAAAATGGGATATAAACTGCGTAAAAAACTCTATTTGTCGTAGTATACTAGCCAAAATGCCGTAGGCAACTAGTCAAATTGACGTAGTTTCAAGTTAAGATAATCGTAGCTACGACAAAACGGGATATAAAAATAAGTGGTTTTACTAGCCAAATTGACGCAGTTCACTAGCCAAAATGTCGTAGATAAAGTAATTGAAACTGCGCAATTAATATTATGTTGTCGTAGTTGCGACAAAAGTGATTGAAAAACGTAGAAGTGTTTGTTAAACTTTCATTAGTTGATATAACGTGGAGAATAATATGAGTATAAGAAGAACTGATGAAAATGGTATTTATAGGGAAGTAGATAATGCTACCGGTCGGTTTATTGATGAAGTTTATTCTGAGGAAGCGGTGATTAATTCATCAAGGGCAAATCAAATAGAACATCAGACGGTGGCAACCACATATGGTCGAGTTGTTGATCCGGATGAGTTTATCCCTGAAGTGGTAGATGAAAATGGAATGGCAGTTGTATCTCAGGATATAGAGGAGCTGGAATGCTATATTAAGGAATCTATATCTGTGGATCAGTTGATGGAGACCTTTCATGTAAATTCCCATACTACTTTATTGAAATTACTTGCTCTTCAGGATAATAAGCATCCTTTGAAAAAGGGTGGTATAAGTATTGCTTATAGGACTGATGCATTGATTATGCATTGTAAGATGTCTTTTGATGCTGCGGAAAATATAGTTTTTGATGCAATATTAGGTGTGATGTCATCTTTTCCAGAGAATGAGATATATAGAATAGAGCCAAAGGCTTTTGAAAAATATATGAAATACCAGAGTGATAACACTGTTTATAAGCAGTTTAAATCTGGTACAGAAAAGTTGACACAAAGGCATTTGGTATTTGAAGGGCTTGGACCAGATGGGGATGACGATATTATCGTTCCTTGGTTTGATATCCTTAGATATCATAAGAAAAAGGGTTCAGAACCGGCATATATAGAGTTTAGACCATCAGATTTCTTTAAGGACTTAGCTCTTTGTTCTCAACTGGTTCATGGTGCATATGGTTCACTAGAGGTTACATCTCAGCTAAGAGGAAAATATACTATTGCGCTGTATTGGTTTTTGGAAAATCGAAAAAGATATAAGGCATATCCTCAGGCTACGCCGGGTATTTTTGATATGACAGTCGATGAAATAAAGCATCAGTTTTCAATGCCAGCGACAATCAAGCCAAATGATATAGAAAGAAGATTGATTAAGCCAGCTTACGAGAGTATCAATTCTATAAATGAATGTGATTTTACTTTCGAGTATGAGATTCTTCGATATGGAAATAAGATTGAAGGAGTAAAATTCTTAATAAGAGAAAAGAAGGCCATAGCTGAGCAAAAGAAACAGGCTACAATCGTTGAGGATACATTCTATACTCAAATGAAAACAGTTCTTGACGTAGCTGAGCTTGGTTTTTCGGAAAGTGATGTTCTAAACATTTGCAACTGTGCAAAGAGAAATTCAAAGTCAGTTGGAGATATGTTTAGTATCATAGCAGCATATAAAAATAGAGTTAATAATGATAGCTTAAATCCTGTAGAAGATAGTTTAAGATATATTTGCAGTATGATAGAAAATGGAGTTTCGTCTCCAATTGAAAGTGAAAAGAAAGTAGCACCTAAAAAGAATTCATTTACAAATTTCGCACAGAGAGAATATGATATTGATGAATTAGAAAAAAAGTTGTTGTCTTAGAATAGTAGTTTAGAATAGCCCTGTTAATTCAGGGCTATTTTTTTAGGGAAAAACGTAAAATAATGCATTAAATCTTGCAAATATTATAAAAGTATGAATAATTTCAGAAAAAATAAGATGTAAATTTTGTTGAAGCATGTATAAACAAGACAAAGAAAAGGTTGTAAATAAAAGAAAACAGGCAACAAAGCCATAATTGACTCTATTACCTGTTTTGCATTTAAAAGAATAAATAAATATTATAATTCTACATAACCTACACAATTAGAATTGCCAACATAATAAATCTTATGCTCTTCTGGCTTGATATATACATCAAGCTTCTCAAGTTCAACATCCTTGTAAGCGTTCTTGAATGCTGATTCTGCTTTTTTGATGCAATCAGATTCTGCAAACTCTAATCCCTGATACTGAACTACTGATGTGTTTTTTACTGTTTTTTTTGTTTCTGCCATTTTTCTAATCCTCCCTGTAACTTAATACAAAATTTTGAGACTACTCATAGCTTATTTAAGAAATAGCCATAAATGTCATGATAAAAAATGAATAATATTTGCTTGAAATACACATATCAATCATTTTGGAGATAATTATAATCATTTAAGAGAGAAAATGCAAATTGTCTTGAAAAATTCTTTTATGAGTAGAATATTTAAAATAATTAGGTGTAAAAAAGGATACCAAAATAATAATAAAACACTTTAAATTTAGATTCTTGAAATATAAGATAAAGAAAAAAACAATGGGAGGTTACTATGCAAAAATGGTCTAGATTATTATATCAGCCAGCGTTGCCATTGAATGGTGAAAAGAGAGTAACAGGCTGTGATGAACATATAAATCTGTCAAGGAGAACAGCAGAGGAAGGAATAGTGCTTCTGGAAAATGATGGAATATTGCCTCTATCAAAAAACACAAAGGTGGCTTTATTTGGAAAAGCAAGTATCGATTATGTAAAAGGTGGCGGTGGCTCAGGTGATGTATATTGTAAATATGTTCATAATTTATATGATGGGCTGAAGTCAAAAGGATTTGATATTTATGAGCCTTTAGTAGAATTTTATAGAAATAATCTGAAGGAGCAGTATTCAAAAGGTAGAGTTCCTGGAATGACATCAGAGCCAAGGCTTTCAGATGAAGTAGTAAAGGATGCTTCAGAATATACAGATACAGCATTTATTGTGATTAACCGCTTTTCCGGAGAAGGCTGGGATAGAAGTGACATAGAATGCAATAATGAATTTAATCCATGGGAATCAGAGACAAGTATGCCAAAGATTGCCGGAGAAATTTTTCCTAAAGGTGATTTTTATCTTACAGATGAAGAGACTGAGCTGATTAATATTGTAAAGGACAATTTCAAGAAAGTAATAGCGGTTTTAAATATAGGTGGAGTAATAGATCTTAGATGGCTTAAAGAAGCTGGAATAAATGCTGCGATATACATGGGACAAGGAGGAATGGAAGGCGCAGATGCAGCCGCAAATGTGATTGTGGGCAATGTGAATCCTTCAGGAAGACTTGTAGACACTTTTGCAGGAAAGCTTGAAGACTATCCATCTACAGAGGGATTTCATGAGTCCTTTGATTATGTAAATTATATTGAAGATATATATGTAGGTTATAGATATTTCCTGACTATCCCTGGGGCAAAGGATAAAATAGTATATCCATTTGGATATGGTTTAAGCTATACAAAATTTGATAAGAAAATTGTAAGCATGACAGAATGTGATGATGCATTTTATTTCACAGTAAAGGTGACTAACACAGGTGACATACCAGGTAAGGATGTAGTTCAGCTGTACTATAGTGCGCCACAAGGAAAATTAGGGAAGCCAGCTGTTGAGCTGGGAGATTTTGCTAAAACGAAAGTGTTGGAGCCAGAGGAAAGTCAGGTATTAACACTTTCTATAGGTAAATATATTATGTCATCCTATGATGATTTAGGTAAGTTGAAGGATGCAGCCTATGTTCTTGAAAAGGGTGAGTACAAATTCTGTCTGGGAGATAATTCGCTAGATATTAATGAAGAAGCTTTCAAATGGGCAAACGAGGAAGATTTAATTGTAAAAGAGTTAACACATAAATTAGCACCTGTTGAACTTCCAAAAAGAATGCTTTCTGATGGACAATTTGAAGAGTTGCCACAGGGAAATCATAAAGATATTAATGAAAGTGTCATAACAAAGATGGAGCCGGGAACTGAGGAGGCATTAACTCCAGAGGTAGTGGGACGAGAGAGATATTATCTGACAAATCCTTATAAAAAGGATGCGCATATCTTTGCAGAGGTGGCAGAAGGTAAGATATCACTAGATGAGTTTATCAATCAGTTATCACAGGATGAGCTGATGCATCTTGTAGGTGGCCAGCCAAATACAGGCGTGGCAAATACTTTTGGTTTCGGAAATCTGTTAGAATATGGAGTTCCAAGTGCCATGACTGCTGACGGCCCTGCTGGTGTTAGAATTGCTCCTGAAACAGGAATTCTTACAACCGCATTTCCATGTGCTACACTTTTGGCTTGTACCTGGAATACTCATCTGATAGCCCAAGTAGGAAAAGCAGGAGGCGCAGAGTTAAAGGAAAATAATCTTGCAGTATGGCTTACACCTGCTATAAATATTCATAGAAGCCCACTTTGCGGCAGAAATTTTGAGTATTATTCCGAAGATCCTATCGTGGCTGGTCGCATAGCAACTGCAATGGTGAAAGGTATACAGAGTAACAATGTGGGAGCATCTGTAAAACATTTCGCTTGCAATAATAAAGAAACAAACAGAAAACACAGCGATTCCAGAGTATCAGAGCGTGCTCTAAGAGAAATCTACCTCAAGGCATTTGAGATAGTAGTAAAAAATGCTAAGCCTTACACCATCATGAGTGCCTACAACGCCATTAATGGAGAAAGAGCATCAGAAAGCCATGATTTATTAACTGGAATTTTACGTGAAGAGTGGGGCTTTGAAGGAATGGTTACATCGGATTGGTGGACCAGAGGCGAGCACTACAAGGAAGTTAATGCTGGAAATGATTTAAAAATGGGAAATGGATATCCAGAACGTTTGAAAGAGGCTGATAAATTAGGGGCTTTGGATAACGAGCAATTAAAAATAAGTGCAAAACGCATCTTAAATACAATACTAAAATTCGATTAGAAGTAATGATTGAAAAAAGGACACCTATATAAAAAAGGTGTCCTTTTTTTAGTGGCCTCTCTTTCCTATGATAAAAAAAGATTAATGGGGAGAAAGGAGAATTATGAGTAAGATACGATTTATTGATGAAAATGGAACATTTGAATTAAAGAATCCACAGCATACAAGTGGGTTATATATGCCTCTTGCAAGCAGAGGTGGATTAAAAAGTGCAGTAGCGCCTGATTTTGGAGGTGATGCAAAAACAGACCAGAATCATTTTTTAGTAGCACCTAAAAGCATAATGAACTTAAGCTCCGATAGAGATACGAGAAATTTCTTTTTAGTTTTTCCAGATGAGCTTTGGTCGGTCACTGGAGTTTCTGCAGCCCAGGAAGCAGTCAGATTTACAGATGCGGAGGATGAGGAAAAGCTTACCGCAGGCAGAATGTGGCAAAAGGTTGTAAGAAAAAATAGAAATAAAAATATTGTGGCTGAAACTAGGATTTTCAATCTCTTGAATGAAAATGCTGAAATAATGAGCATCAATATTAAAAATGAAGGTGATGAGGATGTCAGCTTTGAGGCTGTGGCTTCAATACCTTTATATGGAAGAAGCGCAGATAATCTAAGGGACCATAGACACGTTACTTCATTATTGAATAGAGCGATTATCACAGAGGATGGAGTCGTAATGAAGCCTACACTGTCCTTTGATGAAAGAGGACATCAGCTTAACGACACTACCTATTATGTGTTTGGGGCGGATGAGGAAGGAGTGGCACCTATCAAATTTATGGCTGATACCGATGCCTATCTAGGAGAAGGTGGAACTTATCTGCGTCCAAAGAGTCTACTCGATGGAAAAGGAAAGGCTGACAGCTGGAAGAAACCAGGGGATAGAATCGAAGGCAAAGAATGCACAGCTGTTCTTAGATTTGAGAAATATACGCTAAATGCGGGAGAGGAAAGAAACTATCAGGTTGCCATAGGAATGGCAGTTACAGAAAATCTAGATGAGATTGATAAGGTACGAAGTGAGATAAAATCCGTAAATACGGTAGAAGAAAATTTTGAGCAGATAAAGAAATACTGGGTGAATAAAACCCCTATTCATTTTTGGACAGGTAATGAAAATTTTGATGGCTTTATGGAGTGGGTTTCATTTCAACCAGAGCTGAGAAGAATTTTTGGCTGTTCATTTTTACCTCATCATGATTATGGTAGAGGCGGCAGAGGCTGGAGAGATTTGTGGCAGGATTGCCTGGCACTTCTTTTGACAGATCCAAGTGGTGTAAGACAAATGCTGATTGATAATTTCAAAGGTGTGCGAATGGATGGTACAAACGCCACCATAATCGGAGACAAGCCAGGTGAATTTAAAGGCGATAGAAATGGAATCCCGAGAGTTTGGATGGACCATGGGTTCTGGCCATTTTTGACAGTAAGACTTTATATAGATCAAACAGGAGATTTGGAAATATTAAACGAAGAGGTTTCTTATTTCAAGGATATGCTGACCCATAGGGGTGAAAAGCAGGATGGTAACCTTAAAGATGCAAATGATTTAATTCAAAAGACATTGGGGGGAGAAATTTATAAAGGCACAGTTTTGGAGCATATCCTATTAGAAAATATAACCGCATTTTATGATGTGGGTGCTCATAATGAAATAAGGCTCAGAAATGCGGACTGGAATGATGCTTTGGATATGGCGCCAGAAAATGGAGAGAGCGTTGCATTTACAAGTGCATATGCAGGAAATCTGAAGGATATTGCTACGTATTTACGAATATTGATGGTAAAAGCAAAACAGTCTCAGGTAAGTCTTGCAAAGGAATTATTACCACTTTTAGAAGAAGATTCAGTAAATGTATTTTCACATCCTAAGCAGCGCAGACAGGTATTGGATGAGTATATGGAAGTATTAAACACCACGGGATTGTCTGGAGAAAAGTTAGCAGTAGATATTGAAAGCATAGCAGCTCTACTTGAGCACAAAGCTGAATATCTTATGAAACAAATAAGAACGAATGAAGTGGTGTCTGATGGCGAAGGTAATAGTTGGTACAACGGATATTACGATAACAACAAACGAAAGGTAGAGGGGCTCATAGACGGCAGTGTAAGAATGATGTTAACCAGCCAGGTGTTTGCCATCATGAGCGGAACTGCTAAAAAGGATGCTATAGATTCCATAATTAAGGCTGCGGATAAGTACTTATATAAAAAGGATGTAGGTGGTTACAGACTAAATACGAATTTTAATGAAATCAAAACGGACTTAGGTAGAATGTTTGGATTTTCATATGGTGACAAAGAAAATGGAGCAGTATTTTCACACATGGCTGTTATGTACGGCAATGCCCTGTATAAAAGAGGCTATGTGAATGAAGGTTATAAGGCTTTGCAGTCATTGTTTGATACGTCAAAGGATTTTGAGACAAGCAGAATATATCCTGGAATTCCTGAATATTTCAATGGCGAGGGACGCGGCCTCTATTGCTATCTTACTGGTGCTGCCAGCTGGTATCTGATGACAATGGTTACGGAGGCGTTTGGCGTGAGAGGTAGTGCTGGAGATTTACATATTGAGCCAAAGCTTGTGAAGGAACAGTTTGATGATAAAGGCTTTGCAAGCATTAAGTTACCTTTCAGGGGCCATGAATTTACCGTAGTTTATGCAAATCCGAAGAAAAAAAGCTATGGAGAATATTCTATTGGCGAGGTTTTAGTTGATGGCACCTGTGTGATAGAAAGCCAACATAATCTGGTAAGCATTCCAGAAAAACAAATTGATTCATGGAATGAAAAGGAACATTTGATAGAAATAAAGCTTAAATAAATTGGAGGATAATGATGGAAATAAAGACAAGGGTTAAGGATGTCATAGAAGACTATGCCAGAAAAAGTGAATTTTCAAGCTTTTTGCCTGGAATCGCAGGTTTAAAGGGCATACCGATGTGGTGTTACTACGTTAATAGAGGTCAAGCAGTTGTAAGTTTTGGTGTACAGGATAAGGATCACGGCATAATGGAATTCTATCCTGCACATACTGCTTATCAAATGGTAGAACGTACAGGATTTCGTACTTTTTTGAAGGTGGATGGTAAATATCTGGAAGCCTTCAAGCAGTATAAAGAAAATAACAAAATGACTGTATATATGAATGCTATGAAGGTTGAAGATAATGATGAGATTAATGGCATTAAGGTTTCTGTGAACTATAGTACTCTGCCTGGTGAAAAAATTGCGGCACTTATGCGCGTGGTTGAGATTACAAACACTGCAGATGAAGAAAGAACCTTTGAAGTATTAGATGGAATGCCTGCATTGATTCCATATGGAGTAGGTCAGGACAGCCTTAAGATGATGGCTCAGACTACAAAAGCCTGGATGCAGGTAGAGGATGTAGAGACGGGCTGTCCATATTACCGTGTAAGAGTTAGCATGGAAGATTCTGCCGAGGTTAAAAAAGTGGATGGAGGAAATTTCGCTACAGCTAGATTTAATGATGGGGATAGCCTACCTGTAATAGTAGATCCACGTGTGGTATTTGATTACGACTTGTCACTTGATAGAGCAGTGGGATTCGAGGAAGCTGGAATAGATGAGTTCATAGGAAAGCACCAAAATATTTCAAATGAATTGCCATGTGCATTTTTTGCAGCCAAGAAAACGCTGAAGCCAGGTGAGACACTTCGTATTAATGAGATGATAGGCCAGGTAAGAAATAAGGAAGTATTAAAAAAGTATCTTAAGAACACATTGGATGGAGCGTATTTTGAAAATAAATTTGCAGAGGCTGTAAATCTAGCAGAAGAATTAACTGCAAGTGTGGCTACCAAGACAGCTAATGAGATGTTTGATAACTACACACGCTACAACTACATGGATAATGTGCTACGAGGCGGTACTCCTATAAAGCTTGGGAATAAACATACATATTATGTATATTCTAGAAAGCATGGGGATTTGGAGCGAGATTACAACTATTTTTCAATGTCTCCAGAATTCTATTCTCAGGGAAACGGCAATTTCAGAGACGTAAATCAAAATAGAAGATGTGACACATTCTTCAGTTCTATTGTTGAAGAGAACAATATTAAAATGTTCTATTCACTTATTCAGCTGGATGGATATAATCCACTGAAAATAGAGCAGTTGCGCTATGAGTCTGATGCAGCACAAAAGCTTGGAGTAAAGCAGGCATTTACACCAGGTGAGCTGGCTGCAGCCATAATGGATAGAGCAGGTGGAGAATTTGGACTTGCGGAAGAAGAGCTATTCGAAGAAATCATGGCAGATGCTATTGAAACTGTAAATGGAGATTTTGGCGAAGGTTATTGGAGCGACCACTGGACGTATAATCTGGATTTGATTGAGGATTATTTGGAGGTATATCCAGAGAAGGCAGAAAAACTGCTATATGATACTTCGATAAAATCATTTGATGCAAAGAAAAAACTACTTCCAAGATTTAAGCGCTATGCCGAGACAGAAAATGGTATAAGACAGTATTTCTATTTGGAAGATAGGGCAAATACAAAGCAAAATCCAAGTTTTGCTGTTGATGCAGTTGGAAATGAAATACAGATGAGCCTAATAGGAAAACTGATATTTATGTCTGCCGCAAAGCTTGCAACTCTCGATGCCCATGGACTTGGTGTTGAGATGGAGGGCGGAAAACCAGGCTGGTATGATGCGCTAAATGGTATGCCAGGAATGCTTGGATCTTCAATGAATGAGACATATGAGCTGGCTAGAATGATAGAGGCCACCAAGAAGTGGGCTGACAGATTTGAAAAGGACGTGACACTTCCTGAGGAAGTAGCCGATTTCGTTTTACGTATATACGATATTGAAAAAACTACATCAGATAGTCTAGACAAATGGAACAAAAAGAATGATGCAAAAGAAGCATATCGTAAATACGTATATGACGATTTCTCGGGAGAGGAAAAGACCATTGATGCAGCTAAGGTTAAAGAAATATTATATCTATTTATATCGGTTATGGAGGATTCAGTGAAAAAGGCCGTAGAAATTGGAGATGGTATCGCACCAGCATATTTTACATATGAAGTGGATGACTTCGAGAAAAATGAAGAAGGTCTTGTCCCTAAGCATTTCAAGCAGGTATTAGTGCCTTATTTCTTAGAAGGTCCAGTGCGCTATTTTAAGCTTGATAGCGATGTGTCAGGCAAAAGAGAGATGTATGAAAAAATCAAAAATAGCGATTTATACGATGAAAAGCTTTCTATGTACAAGGTGAATGCTTCATTAAGTGAGGCAAGCTTTGAGCTTGGTAGATGCAGAGCCTTTACGCCTGGTTGGCTTGAAAATGAATCTATCTGGCTTCATATGGAATACAAATATTTATTAGAGCTTCTTAGAAGTGGGTTGTATCAGGAATTTTTTGAGGACTTCAAGAAGGCAGCTATACCATTTTTAGATAAGAATGTTTATGGCCGTAGTACACTTGAAAATTCATCATTTATTGCCAGCTCGAAGAATCCAAACGAAAGAATTCATGGAAAAGGCTTTGTTGCAAGACTAAGTGGCTCGACCATTGAATTTATAAGCATCTGGAAGCTGCTATTCTTTGGTAAGAGTTTATTTACTGAAAATGATGGAGAATTTGCATTCACACCAAGACCAGCTATTCCAGAATATTTAATCGCGGAAGAGGATGGAAAATATTTTGTGGAAACAACTATGCTTGGATTTACAAAAATGTGTTTAGAGTTTAGCGATAAGAGGGATTATATACCTGGAGAATACGATATTACAGGTATTGACGTGGAATTCAATGATGGTACCAGTGTATCTGTAGAGGGCGATACTATCGCAGCTGATAGTGCATTAAAGATACGTGACAGGTGTGCAAAATCAGTGACTATAAAAATGACACCTAAATAAAAAAAGTGTCATTTTTTCAGAGGCTGGTGAAACCTATAATTCAATCATAGCAAGTAACCAAGGGGTTACATAAAAAACCAAATAAAGTTGGGAGGATGAAAGAATGAAGCTAAAAAAATTCTTAGCAACACTTTTAGTTGGTGCAATTACACTTTCTATGGTTGCCTGTGGTAGTGATGGCAGCGATGGTAGTGCAACACTAGAGGGAGAAAATGTTAATTCAGAAACAGTAGGTAGTGAAGACGGAGAAAAGCTGGTTATCTGGACTTTGGCAAAGGATTTGCAGACATTTGCAGAGAAGTATGCTGAAGATCACAATGTTCAGATTGAAACAGTTGTAATTGAGCCAGCTGATTATGTGACAAAGGTTCAGACAGCTCTTAATGGTGGCCAGACAACACCAGATATCATCGTTGGTGAGCCACAGATGCTTGAGGATTTCTATGATGCTGAGTATTTTGAGGACTTAAATCAGGAACCATACAACGCTCAGGACTATGCAGACCAGATTGTTGATTATGTGTGGAAGGTTGGCCAGGATTCAGAAGGTATCCAGCGTGCTATTTCTTACCAGATTACACCAGCAGGTATCTACTATCGTAGAGATATAGCTGAGAAGGTATTTGGAACAGAAGATCCAGATGAAATCGGAAAGCTTTTCGCTGATTATGACACAGTACTTAAGACAGCAAAGACACTTAAGGATGCAGGTTACAGAATCTTCGCTTCAGATGCAGAGATTAACTACTTCTCAGGTGACAGCGCTTGGGTTGTAGATGGAAAGCTTAATGTAAATCAGGCACGTCTTGATTACATGGACCTTGTAATTGATTTGTATCAGAACGACTATACCGCATATGCGAACCAGTGGTCTACACCATGGTATCAGGCTATGGCTGGCGAGGTACCTATCCTTACAGCAGATATTCAGAACTATGCTGATGATTCAGTAAACGTATGGGATGCAGAGCAGTTTGAAGAAGCTACAAAGGATCTTGATAAGACAGAAGTATTTGCATTTGGTCTTCCAAGCTGGGGCGTTCTTACACTTAGAGACAACGTAGGTGAGACATCTGGTAAGTGGGGCGTTTGCTCAGGACCTGCTTCTGGTTTTGGTGGTGGTACATTCATCGGTATCTCAGCACAGTCAGAGCACAAGGATCTTGCATGGGATTTCTTAAAGTGGGTAACACTTGATGAGGATACAGCAGAGTGGTGGATTGAGAAGTCTGAGGGTGACACTGTTTCACTTGTTTCAGTTCTTGAAAAGCACAAAGATGATGAGAATCCAGTATACGGCAATGAGCACATGTACTCATTCTGGCAGTCACAGGCAGAGGATATTGATTATTCTAAGGTAACACGTTATGACAAGGTTATTAACGATGCTTGGGGAGCAGCTATCACAGCAATCAAGACTGGTGAAAAGAGCAAAGATGACGCCATCGCTGAGTTCTATGATGTAGTTGAGTCAACATATCCTGATATCACAGTTGAAAGATAAAATTTCAGATGATGAAAATGGGGCTAGCTCTGCTAGCCCCAAAATTAAAAGGGAGGAAAGGATGAAAGCTTTTTCTATAAAGAATGTGATGAAGAATAGGAATAATGCAGCATATCTGTTTGTGCTCCCATTCGTCATCGTTTTTTTAATTTTTAGCGTATACCCTGTATTCAGAACACTTTACTTAAGCTTTACAGAATATAAGGGATATGGTGAGCCTACAATTATAGGCTTTGATAACTATAAAAGAGTTTTGGGAGATAAATTCTTCTGGCGTTCACTTTATAACACCGTTAAGATGTGGGGATTAAACATTGTTTTACAGCTTGGTCTTGCATTTTTGCTTACTATCGTATTTTCGGATATCAAATATAAGATTACCGGACTTCCAGTGTTTAGAGCAGTTTATTATCTACCAAATCTTATAGCAGCTACATCAGTAGCATTCCTTTTTAAAACACTTTTGGATTGGAAATATGGTTCATTTAATCAAATGCTTTTAGCTATTGGAGTAATCGAACAGCAAATCAACTGGTTGGGACAGCGCTCAACAGCATGGGCCGTGGTATCAGTAATACAGGCCTGGATGTGGTTTGGTAATTCTTTCATTATGTTAATGGCTGGCGTGCAGGGTATTCCTCAGGATTATTTCGAGGCAGCTGCTATCGATGGTGCAGGAAGATGGAAGACTTTTGGAAAAATTACATTACCATTACTTAGACCTATTCTTTTATATGTAGCTGTTACATCTCTTATCGGTGGTTTACAGTTATTTGATTTACCATTCCTTATCAACGGAGTGGCAGGTGCTTCCACAGCCGGAGAACCAGGTGGAACACTTCAGACAGTGGTTATGTACATGTACAAATTTGGTTTTGAAACTCACCAGGTAGGCTTTGCATCAGCAATAGCTTATACACTGTTTATCATAATTCTTATCGTTTCAGTTCTAGAGTTTAAGTTCATTGGTGGAAAGGAGGATTAAGCTATGGCAACAAAAATTAAAAAAGTAGTACTTTACATAGCATTAATTGTTTTGGCTCTTGGCTGCCTGCTTCCTTTCTGGCTGATGATTGTAAACTCAACCAGATCTGGCGTTGAGATAACTCACGCTTTTTCATTTTTGCCGGGGCACAGCCTCAAGGATAACTGGGTAGTACTTTTTGCCTACGTAAATTTATTCACAGGTTTCTTCAACAGTATCAAAGTGGCTGTGCCGGCAACTCTCCTTACAGCATATTTTTCAGCTATTACAGCATATGCGATGGCCATGTATGAGTGGAAGGGCAACAGCCTTTTGTTTAAAGTCATCGTAGTGTTTATGATGATACCGGCGCAGCTTTCATTGATTGGTTTCTACAACTTATGTCAAAAGCTTAGACTTGTAGACTCTTATGTGCCACTTATCGTTCCTGCAATTGCAGCACCTGGAATCGTATTCTTCTTAAGACAGTATGTAAAATCTACATTGTCAAAGGCACTGCTTGAAGCAGCAAGAATTGATGGCGCATCAGAATTACATACATTCCATAAAATAGTTTTACCAATTATGGCACCTGGTATCGCAACAATGTCAATCGGAGCATTTATTGGAAACTGGAATTCATATCTCATGCCATTGATACTGTTAAATACCCCAAGAAAAATGACTCTTCCTGTAATGATTTCGACACTTAATGCAGCAACAGATTTACAGAAGAATCAAGGTGCTATTTATTTAGGCGTAGCAATTTCAGTTGTACCTATCATGATTGTTTTTGCATTCTGCTCTAGATATATCATCAGCAGTATTTCAGCTGGTAGTGTAAAAGAATAAAAGAATCGGACTGGCACTCTTAGTGGCAGTCCTTAATTCGTTGAAAGGCAGGGGCACAACCTGTATAATGGAAAAATGAAAACTAAATTGGATGCAATCAAAAAAATAATAAGTATTACCCTTGTTTTTTCAACACTTGTAGGGTGTGGTGTGGAAACTGAGAAACAGACTATAGGAGATAAGGATACAGTCACGCTGGATTGGTACATCAATTATTCCTGGTTTAACACCAGATGGGGAAGTAATGTAGTCTCTAGAACTATCACTGAAAATACCGGTGTAAATATCAATTTTATAACCCCACAGGGTAATGAAGAGGAAAAGCTGAATGCCCTGATTGAGTCTGGGTCATTGCCAGATTTGATTACATTGGGCTGGTGGGAGCCTCAGGTCAACGAAATAATTCAAAAGGATATGGTATATGCCATCAATAAATTGGCGGATGATTATGACTCATATTTTTATCAGGTCTGTGACAAGCAGGCTGTAAACTGGTACACCCAACCAGATGGAAACATATATGGTTATCCCTGCTCATCGGTAACACCTCAGGATGTGGAAAATAATGATAATATCGGTTCAAACCAAACATTTCTGGTGCGAAAAGATATTTATGAGGCCATAGGAAGTCCTGATATGACTACTATATCGGGCTTTGAGCGTGCGGTGAAAAAGGCAAAGCAAATGTTTCCTGAGATTGGTGGGAAACCGCTGATTCCTATAGGCGCCCATCTGTTTGATGATTCGGGAAATGTATCCTTTGATCAGTACATTCAAAACTTTTTGGCTGTACCCTATGAGAAGGATGGCAAGCTATATGATAGAAATACAGACCCTGAATATATAGAGTGGCTTAAAATGTTCAGGAGACTAAATGAGGGTGGCTATCTGTCAACGGATATATTTATAGACCAAAGAACCCAAATGGAAGAAAAAATTGCTGAGGGGCGCTATTTTTGCATGCTGTATCAGTATACAGATATGGCTGCTCAGCAGAAAACACGCTACGCCACCAATCCAAATAGCATCTATATAGCTGTGGATGGACCGAAAAATCATAATGGGGATGACTATGTATTGCCTACAAATACAGCAAGCGGATGGACCATTACCATGATTTCAAAAAACTGTAAGAATCCGGACAGAGCAATACAGTTTATAGATTATTTGATTTCAGAGGAAGGTCAGAAGCTGGTGTATCTGGGCGTGGAGGGGATTACCTATGACATGGTGGATGGAAAGCCCGTTATAAAGCCTGATGTTCTGAAGCTTTTGAATACAGACCGCGCCACCTATGACAAGATATATGGTGCCGATGATGCATACTGGATGCTTCAGGACAATGTAATGCAGCTGAAATGGAAGACAGATAACATATCACCAACCACCCAGCTGGAGGAATGGACATACCCATATGCTAAATACACAGGTCAGTACGATATTATTTTCCCTGCGGATACGGAGGATGCATTTATAGATGGTCAGATTAACAGTCTATGGAGTGAGACTCTACAGGAGTTGTTAACCTGCGAAAGTGATGAGGAATTTGACAAGATTTTAGAGGAGTATAAAAAAGAGAGAACTGCACTGGGATATGAGCAGCTTCAGGAGAAACGTTATCAGTATGTTACTAAAGCAAAGAAAAAGTTGGGGATCGATTAAAGGCTTAAAACTAAATAGAAAATTGACGGCCATCATTCTATTCTTTGTAGTCATACCAATAGCTCTCCTTAGCGGTGTCATGTTTTACAACATGGAGCAGTCAACCATAAAGGAGAATGTCTCATACCTGTCGTCTACAATGGCCCGAAGGCAGGACAGTATCAAAAATAACATTGATTCTATAAATATGACTACTCAGTTTTTCCTGTCAGATGAGACTATGAACAGGGTGCTGATAAATGCAAAGGGGGACGGAACCTACACCACTAAAGAATGGATGCAGATATATCATAATGATGTGGCCGCCCTGGAGCGATTGATAAATACAAACCCTGTATTAGGTGGTGCCAGATATTATGCATCAACAGACAATGTTCAGGAAATGATGCCTGTCATGTATACTGCATCAAGAATGCAAAGGCAACAGTGGAAAAACATGGCAGATGAAGGGGGATGGATATTTGATTACACTGACAATCTGTTTTCAGACAGTGACAATACCCCTATGATGGCTCTGATTACACCTATGCGAAATCGTAAATACGGAGAGCTGGGTATCATCGAAGCTAACATGAAAATGAAAACCATGTTTCCGTCTTTGTACGAAAATGTGCCAAATGAAATAAGCTGTTTTGTTACAGCTGATGACAAGGTTATATTTGGTGGGAATACAGACATAGTTGTAAGAGATATAGCTATTGCTTTGGCTGATGAAATGTCTGAGGTGGTCAGTACCGGAGAAATGCCAGATATAAAGACCTATTATAGCAAGACTGATAAAAGTGTCATTTCCGGAATGTATATCAATGAGCTTTCCGGTACGCTGGTGTCTGTGGAAAATATTTCCGGAAGCTTGAATGAAGTGTATCGACAGAGAAATTATTTTGTAGCCTGGATGATAGTAATTTTGGTGCTGCTGTCATTTATCGTGGATTTGGTGGTAAAGCAGGTGCTAAAGAATTTCTATCAGGTGCTTTACACAATCCGCCAGGTTAGGAAGGGTGATTTATCGGTAAGAGCACCTCGAACCAGCCGCGAGGATGAAATGGGAGAGCTGGCTCATCAGGTGAATCGGATGCTTGATAATATCCAGACTCTAATGAAGCAAAACATCGATAGAGAGGTATTGGCAAAGGATAGTCAGATTAAGGCGCTACAAAATCAGATTAACGCTCATTTTATATACAATGTACTGGAATCTATTAAGATGATGGCTGAGATGCAGGAGGAATATGATATTTCGGATTCCATCACAAGCCTGGGTAAGCTTTTAAGATATAGTATGAAATGGACCTCCGAGACAGTGCTTGTTTCGGAGGAGCTTGAGTATATTAAAAACTATATGGCGCTGATTAATCTGAGATTTGATTATGACATAATTTTGTCACTTAATCTTTCAGAGGAGATAATGAGTCAGAGAATTCCGAAAATGTCGCTACAACCTATTATCGAAAATGCGATAATTCATGGTGTGGAGGAGATAGCCGAGGATACAACTATTTATATCAAGGGGCTTATCAAGGACGAGGATTACCTGATAGAGATAACGGATAATGGTAGGGGCATGAATGATGAAGAGCTTGATGTGTTAAAGAAAAAGATTTCAGGCGAAATAACTACAGGGGGCGGTTCTGGAAATGGAATTGGACTTAAAAACGTTCAGGACAGACTAAGGATGGCCTTTGGTGAAACATATGGAATAGAGG
Source organism: Pseudobutyrivibrio sp. ACV-2 (assembly GCF_900107545.1). Lineage (GTDB taxonomy): Bacteria > Bacillota > Clostridia > Lachnospirales > Lachnospiraceae > Pseudobutyrivibrio. The sequence goes on from NZ_FNQZ01000012.1 coordinate 31,488, forward strand.
TAGCTACAAAAGAGGGCTGCTATACAAAGGTGAGTGTCAAAATTCCAAGGAGACAAACCGTAAATACGATATAAAGGTGTTGAGGTAATGTATGAAAAAGGTTTTAGTAGTAGAAGATGAAAAGCTAATCAGGCAGGGAATAGCTGCTATGATAAAACGAAGCGGTGTTGCCGTGGAGGAAGTTATTGAATGCAGTAATGGAATAGCAGCTTTGGATGTTTTGTCACAGCAAACTGTGGATGTTATGTTTACTGATATCCGCATGCCGAAAATGAATGGAATAGAACTGGCACAGGCGGTGCAGGATTTGGATAACCCACCACTTACAGTGGCTATTTCGGGGTATGATGATTTTTCATATGCAGTAGAAATGATGCGTCATGGAGTCAGAGAGTATATTCTAAAACCAGTGGAGCGCGAAAAGCTTAAAGATGTACTTATGAAGCTGGATGCTGAGATAAACCATCGCATGGAAGATAAAGAAAAGACTCAGGCCATGGATAATCAGCTTCTGAAATATATGCTTCAGGACAAGGATTTGTCAGTTGAGGATGTGGTACTGGTATCTGAAAAGCTGGATAGTGAAGTGGGCCCTGAATATATGGTGGTAGTAGCTACAGAGGATGCTTTGCTTAAAACACCTGTTGGAATTACACTTAATGCTGTCCATGGGGGGAATGTTTTCATAGTGCCTCCTGAAAGCATAGAGGAAATAGAAAACACCCGATATATGGGTGTCAGTGAGAAATGCTCTGGAGCAGGGGAGCTAAAGATTGCATATGAGCAGGCCTTTTTAAGACGGGTGGAAGCCTTTATGCAAAATATCAGTGTAGTGGATTGCAAGCTGCCAGAGGTTCCAGAAGAACTGAAAAAAGTGGCATTAAAGCTTGCGGAAGAAAGTGCTGTGAAAGCCAGAGTGCAACTGGTGGGAACCGATAGGGACAAAGATCTAAAGCAGGAATGGAATGGATTTTTTATAGCTGCTTCAAGGGGACAAATTGAACCGGATGTATTTTTAGAGGCTATAAATGTATTTGTAAATGAATTTACAAACATCTATAAATTAAAAGTTTTAGATGAGCTTGCCTCACCTTTAAAGATAGATTGCCTTGATTCCTACAGAGAAAAATTTATGAGCTTTTTGCTTCAGATGCAGACTAAAATTCAGGATGATAGTGATGTGGATGTTACTGCAGCTAAGATTCAAGAGGCAGTTTCTTATATAAATGAAAATTATGCTACGGATTTGAATATGGCGGTGGTCAGCAATCATATTTCTATGAACTACTCACTGTTTTCTGCTGAATTCAAAAATTATACCGGCACCAATTTTGTAAATTATGTAAAAGATTTGCGTATGAATGAAGCCAAAAAGCTACTGATTGAGACTGATTTAAAAGTAAACGAAATATCTGCAAAGGTAGGCTATGACAATGAAAAGCATTTTATGAAAAGCTTTAAGGTATATGCCGGAGTTTCACCTAGTGAATATAGAAAGAATGCCATGAGATAAAATATATGCCAGCCTGAAGTATAGGCTGGCATATTGTTTTTTATCACAACTATAATTTAGGATTTTCCCTAACTTTTTTGGCCTCCTCATTAATCATTTCCTCGTATCCTGTTAGTGCAGCAAATGGCGCAAACTGAGCCGCACGGTCATAAAGACTCATGTGGGGATGCGTTAATGATTGATGATGAGGCATATCAATAATATCTGCGTATACAATTCTAGGATCTGGTTCGTTACCGGTTATTCCTTTAGACAAATTCTAATCTCCCATATATATATTTATTCTCCAGAGCTATGGCCGCCGACTTGCTTATTGCGTTTCATGGTCATAGCACCCTCCTGGAGATTCATTCCTTTTAATACAGCGTTTTTGCCAAACTTTTCATGCATGGCAAGGGTGGCTTTTTGTAACTTACGCTCTTTTTCGTCAGCTGCTTTCTCGGCTTCTTTTTCCTTTTCCAAAGCATCATAATCAGTAAATAAATCCATTTGGAATGGTTCATCAGCAGGTATTTCACTGATGGGAATCAGATTGCAGGCCACTATAGTAATTCTTCTGACTAGAAGTGAAGGGTCGATGATGCTGTCGAAAAGCTCTACCATGACTTCCATTATGCGGGATGTGGAACTGGTCCAACGGTCGATATTGCCTGTGCCATGTGCATGATAAGGCATTGGACGACCAAAATGGTCTGTAGTAACTTTTCCTTTGTAGCGTATGTCGGTGCCCTTTATTTTGAAAGTGGAATCGTTTATGCTAAAGCCCTTGTGGTCGTATTCAAGACTTTCTCTGTCATAGCCTATAGTCAGCTCTATTTTTTTAGTGACTAAATCCTTTTTCACTAAATCAAGAACTAGTAGTTCGGTCATTTCTTTTACTATGAGCTTTGCATCATCAGCTGCGTATGGCTCCATAAGCACCTGACCGCTGGAGATACTGTTGGTTTGAGGCTTGTAGGATTTGATGGTTGATATTTCAGTAGGTTCCCAGCCCCAGGCATGGTCTATTAAAAGCTCTGCATTTATCCCAAGTGTATCATATAGTTTATCTTCATTGATGACACTCATTCTGGCGATGTCACCCATGGTAAATAGACCAAGGCCTGCCATTCTTTTGGAAATGCCTGCACCTACTCTCCAAAAGTCTGTAAGTGGCTCATGACACCATAGCTTTTCTCGGTAGCTTTTCTCATCTAATTCAGCTATTCGCACTCCATTTTCATCGGCTTGAACGTGCTTTGCCTCAATGTCCATGGCGACCTTTGCAAGATATAGATTGGTGCCTATGCCAGCGGTGGCTGTAATGTTTGTTTCTTTTAGCACATCTAGTATCATTTTCATGGCAAGCTCTCTGGCTGTACAGGAGTAAGTATTTAGATAGCTGGTGACATCGATAAAACATTCATCGATTGAATAAACATGGATGTCTTCATCTGAAACATATTTAAGATAGATAGAAAAAATCTTTGTGGAAACCTCCTCATAGCGCTTCATACGAGGTGGCGCTGTGATGTAGTCTAATTCCAGTGAAGGGTCTGATTCTAGTTCAATGGCATTAACAGAGGAATCACGAAATCCATATCTTCCAGTGGAAGGATCCTGTTGAAGAAGCCCTAGAGACATGGCCTTATTGAAACGTTTGGCGTTTACCTCTTTCACCTTTTGTACTACTTCAAAAAGCCTGGCTCTACCTGAAATACCGTGGGCCTTTAGAGAGGGACTAACTGCTAGGCATATGGTCTTTTCTGTGCGGGAAGAGTCAGCTACTACAAGATTGGTGGTGAGTGGGTCTAGCCCCCTGTCCATAAGCTCACAGGATGCATAAAAGGACTTTAAATCAATGGCAATGTAAGTGTGGATTTTTTCCATATTGATTTAGACTCCTTTCGTATTGCTGGCAAAATAAGAACATACTTTCGCTCATGATAATTTATGATACAGTGTAAAATACTTTTGGTCAAGAGTGGTGGAAAAAATTGATTGAATGCAATATAATGGCTACACAAGATGGATACTTATAGGAGGAACCAGAATGATAAAAGTAGGTATTTTAGGATATGGAAATTTAGGTAGAGGAGTGGAAGCTGCGGTAACACTTAGCGAGGATATGGAACTTGTAGCTATCTACACTAGAAGAGATCCAAAGACAGTTACAGTAAAGACAAATGTACCAGTTAAATCTACAGATGATTTGGATACTGGAAAGGAAGATATTGATGTGCTTGTTATCTGTGGTGGTAGCGCTACAGATTTACCAGAAATGACACCAAAGTATGCTGCTCTTTATAATGTAATCGATTCATTTGATACTCATGCTAGAATTCCAGAGCATTTTGCAAATGTAGAAAAGGCTTCAAAGGCTGCTGGAAAGATTGGTCTTATTTCTTGTGGTTGGGATCCAGGTATGTTCTCATTGAATCGTCTTTATGCTACATCTATTTTACCAAAGGGTGAGGCATATACATTCTGGGGCAAGGGTGTAAGCCAGGGACATTCAGACGCTATTCGTCGTATCGAAGGTGTTGTAGATGCAAGACAGTATACAGTACCAGTTCCAGAGGCACTTGAGCGAGTAAGAAAGGGAGAAAATCCAGAGCTTACAACTAGAGAGAAGCACACAAGAGAGTGCTATGTAGTAGTGGAAGAGGGTGCTGATAAGGCACGTATTGAAAAGGAAATCAAAGAGATGCCTAACTATTTCGCTGACTATGACACTACAGTAAACTTTATCTCAGCTGAAGAGCTTAAGAAGAATCACAGCGGTCTTCCTCATGGTGGTAGCGTAATCTACACTGGTGAGACAGGATTTGATGGAAATAAGCATGTAATCGAATACAGCTTGAACCTTGATTCAAACCCAGAGTTTACAGGTGCTGTTTTAACAGCATATGCAAGAGCCGTATCACGTCTCAACAATGAGGGGGTTACTGGAGCAAAGACAGTTTTCGATATTGCACCAGCATATCTTTCACCTGTTGCAGCTGATGAGCTTAGAGCACATTTCCTTTAATATTTAAAATAATTGCTTAAATAAAAGGCATCGCCGGACTTGTAACAGTCACTGGCGATGCCTTATTTGTTGTAAAAGATTATAATTCAATAATTAATAATTCATAGCCTGATAATTGTACGGTAGTATTAAAATCAAGGCTTCGATTAGTATTACTTAACAGAATTTTCTTTGCAGCACTAGGTAGAACTACCTTCTGAGGATCATTTTGATAGTTGGCAATGATAAGCATATTCTTATCTAACTTTCTAGTATAGGCTAAAAGATTTTTCTGTTCCTGCATGTATGGCTCAAATGTGCCATACACCAGTGTGTTTGAGTACTCAGCGGATTTACGAAGCTTAATCATTTCCTTGTAGAAATGGAAAACTGAATTCTCATCTGCTTGTTGAGACTGCAGATTAATCTTTTTATAGTTTGGGTTTAGCATTAGCCAAGGCTCACCTTCTGTGAAACCTGCATTTTTATTTGCAGACCATTGAAAAGGAGAGCGCGCGTTGTCGCGAGACTGGAAGGCAAGCTGGGCTAATGCCTGTTCATCTGTGAAACCGTGCTTGATTAATGCATCATAAATATCTGCATTGGCACAGTCGTCCAGATCACTCAAGGAGGAAATATGAGCATAGTTTTCCATACCGATTTCCTGGCCTTGATATAAAAATGGTAGTCCTGGAATGAAGAAGTAAGAACCAGCTATCATTTTTTTACTTTTATCAGATAAATCTGAAGCAGGAATATATCTGCTTACACCACGAGGCTGGTCGTGGTTTTCAATAATATTTGACAAAAATCCGATGCCTTCAACTCTCTTATGAGCGGCAAATATGGCATTTTTATAAGCTTCCCCTGTGATTAATGAAGGGTCCATCCATCCATTTTCATTTGTACCTAGAAGAGAGGTTGAAAAATCAAACATGGAAGAAAAATATCCGTTATCTCCGATAAAGTCAGTAAGCTCTTCATCTTTTTCGTTAAATACTTCTCCGACAGAAAATGCTTTATATTTGCGGAAGGTTTCATTCGCCATCTCATCTAGAAATTCTCCGATTCCTGTAGCTTCCGCAAGCATATTGTTGATTGAAGAAAGACCATCATCTCTATCTTCAGGATAGTTGCTAAATGGGAGTTTCTTTTTGATGTTAATAATGGCATCGATTCTAAAACCGGCGATGCCTCTATCAAGCCACCAGTTAATCATCTTGTACACTTCCTTGCGAAGCTCAGGATTCTCCCAGTTCAGGTCAGGTTGTTTTTTGTGGAACACATGAAGATACACCTTATCCTCATGGCCAGGTAGTGGTTCCCAGCAGTTGCCGCCAAAATAGCTTCGCCAATTACATGGTAAAGGCTGACCTGGCTTGTGGTCCTCTATATAGAAAAATTTTCCGTAGTACCCGTCAGGGTCCTCGCAGGCTTTTTTAAACCATTCGTGTTCGTCAGAGCAGTGGTTTACAACAAGGTCCATGACTATACCGATACCGCGTTTTTTGCCTTCTGCTATAAGCTCATCTAAATCTTCAAGAGTGCCAAAGCGTGGGTCAATATTATAATAGTCAGATATGTCATAGCCCTGGTCTGCCAGAGGAGACTGGTATATAGGAGAAAGCCATAGAATGTCTATGCCCAGGTCCTTGAGATAATCAAGTTTGTTAATTATTCCCCTGATGTCACCAATGCCATCGCCATTGCTATCTGAAAAACTTTTTGGATAAATTTGATATGCTACTTTTTCGTGCCACCATTGATGTTTCATAGTTTTGCCCCCAATTTACAAAATTAACTAAAAAGAGAGTAACATAAAAATGTTGACAGTAAAACAAGTTACGCGTATAACTAAAAATCATAAGGAGGGGGAATTATGGTTAGGATAAAAGATATAGCAGAAACTTGTGGGGTAAGCACTGCTACTGTTTCTTACGTAATTCATGGAAAATATGAGAAGGTATCGCCCCAGGTGAGAGCTCGTATTGAAAAAGAAATCGAAAGCAGCGGATACATTACTAATCAAATGGCGGTGAATTTGGTCAGCAAAAGTTCAGGTCTTATCGGGATTGCGGTTATGAATGGTTGTCCCGAAAAAAACATAATGGGGGACCCATATTTTAGTGTGCTGTTTTCTTATCTCCAGGCAGAATTCAGAAAAAAAGACAAATATATTTTGATTATTCCAGATCAATCTCCAGAGAGAATAGTTAAGGATGCGTTGCGTTGGAATTTGGATGGGCTTATTTTATGTAATTATAAAAAAGAGAATATGGTGTGTATAAGCCAGGAGTTTATGCGACCAATCGTTATGATAGATGCATCTTTTGTACATGAGTACGATAAGCTGGTTCAGATATTTGTAGACGATTATGATGGGGGATATCAGGTAGGAAAATATTTTGCATCTCTTGGTCACAAAAATGTAGCAATGATAGATGATAATGATGAGGAGGCTACCAGACACAGATGGCGTGGTTTCGAGCAGGCATATCTAGATAGTGGGATTAAAATTGATGAGGAATCGCATATAATCATCAATGTAAATGAGGAGCCACTGCTTGATGGTTTTAAAAGGACCTATCGGGACATTGAAAATAAAACAGCTGTATTTTGTATTTCTGATTTTGTGGCATTAAAACTTATTAAGTTCCTAAAATCTAAGGGAAAGTTGGTTCCCCAAGATATCTCTATCGCAGGTTACGATGATATTTTATATTCTTCTCTTGTGGACAATGAGCTTACAACTATTCGACAAAATATGGAGTTGAAAGCTCAAAAAGCAGTAGAAAGTATGATAAGAATGATTGACAAAAAGCCAGTGGATCATTACATAAAGCTTCCTGTTGAACTGGTTGTCAGAGACTCCTGCAAGGCTATTGTGAAATAGTCATAAAACAAATTAGAGAAATATGTAACAAGTTCATAGTTATGTGCATAACCTTTGACCCAGTCCTCCGACTGGGTTAATTTTTTATTAGATAGTTATTCGTATAACTAAGGAGGTCATGAAATGAACAAAGCGTGGTGGAAAGAGAGTGTAATCTACCAAATATATCCTAGGTCGTTCTGTGATTCTAATGGTGACGGCATAGGCGATTTAAATGGAATACGTTCTAAATTAGATTATTTACAAGAGCTGGGAATTAATGTTATTTGGCTCAGTCCTATATATAAATCACCAAATGATGATATGGGCTATGATATTTCAGATTATCAGGATATCATGGATGATTTTGGAAATATGGATGACTTTGACGCACTGTTAAAGGAAGCCCATGAGCATCAGATTAAAATAGTTATGGATTTGGTGGTTAATCATACCTCCGATGAGCATAAATGGTTTATCGAAAGCAGACAGTCAAAGGATAATCCTAAGAGAGATTACTATATTTGGCGCGAAGGTAAGGATGGAAAAGAGCCAAATAACTGGGGCAGCTGCTTTTCAGGTTCGGCGTGGGAATGGGATGAAAATACACAGATGTATTATCTCCACTGTTTTTCTAAAAAACAGCCTGATTTGAACTGGGACAATCCAAAGGTCAGAGACGAAGTGTTTAACATGATGACCTGGTGGTGCGACAAGGGTATCGATGGGTTTAGAATGGACGTTATTTCCATGATTTCCAAGGTGCCAGGACTTCCTGATGGAAAGGTATACGAGGGAGCTTTGTATGGTGATTTATCAAACACTACAAATGGTCCAAAGGTACATGAGTATCTTCAGGAAATGCGCGACAGGGTCCTTTCAAAATATGATTTAATTACAGTTGGCGAGTGTGCTGGAGTTACTATCGAGGAGGCTCAGAAATATGCAGGCTTAGACAACAAGGAACTGAACATGGTATTTCAGTTTGAGCACACAAGCCTGGACCATGATGAAAATGGTAAGTGGACAACCAAGAGAATGTATCTGCCAGACTTAAAGAAGAATCTTAGCAAATGGCAGGTTGAACTGGAGAATAAAGCATGGAATTCACTTTATTGGGACAATCACGATCAGCCTAGAATCGTATCCCGCTTGGGTGATGATTCTCCTTTATCTGCAAAATGTATCGCTACAGTGCTTCATATGATGCAGGGTACTCCATACATCTATCAGGGAGAGGAGCTTGGAATGACAAACTATCCTTTCACTTCAATAGATGAATGTAGAGATATAGAAAGTATAAATGCCTTTAAAGAGCTTATTAATGCTGGAAAATTAACAAAAGAGCAGATGATAGCAGGCATCGCTGCAAAGGGACGTGATAATGCCAGAACTCCTATGCAGTGGGATGATAGTGATAATGCAGGCTTTACTGCAGGCACACCTTGGATAAATGTTAATCCAAACTATAAAACAATAAATGCCAAGGCTGAGCTTGAGGATGAAAATTCAGTATTTAATTACTATAAAAAACTCATAAGCCTGAGAAGAAAAAGTGAGTGGTCTGACATTATAGTATATGGCACCTATAGGCTTCTAGATGAAGATGATGAAAGCGTATTTGCTTATACCAGACAGTTGGATGAAAAGAAATTAATCGTAATCTGCAATATGACTGGCAAAGAGGTGGATTACACAATTCCTGAAGACGTAAATGGGGTAAAAAATACTGTTATAAGTAACTGCGATTCAGTTGAATTGAAGCAGCAGATGAAGCTTCCGGCTTGGTTTGCAGGGGTGTATGAGATTTAATTAGATACCAATGAGCTTTTGCTCAAAATATATAAGAAAAGGAGAGGTATTGGTATGAAGAAAAAATTATTATCAATGGTATTAGTGGGTTTGATGGCTACAGGACTTGTGGCTTGTGGAAGTTCTGCCGGTAGCGGATCTGATGGAGGTGGATCAGAAAGTGCTTCAGGAAAAACTATCCGTTTGGTAAACGGAAAAATCGAAGTTGATTCACAGCTCAAGAAGCTGGCCGAAATGTATGAAAAGGAAACAGGAACTCATGTTGAAATCGAGTCAATGGGTGGTGGAATCGATATCCAGGGTGAGTTAAAGGCATACTACCAGTCAGACAATATGCCAGATATTTTTGTATGTGGTGGTGAAGCAGATTTCAACAATTGGGATGGCTTACTTCAAGATATGAGTGACCAGAAATGGGTTTCTGATACAGATGCTGCATTTACAAATAGCGATGGCACAGTTGGTTTCCCATATACCACAGAGGCAATTGGTCTTGCTTATAATGCAGATATCTTAGAGAAAGCTGGCGTAGATCCTGCATCAATCACAGGACCTGAATCTATGGCAAAGGCTTTTGAAACTATCGATTCAAAAAAGGATGAGCTTGGACTTACAGCTGTAATTGGTTACTTCGCAGAACCAGTAAATCTTTATTGGTCAACAGGAAATCATCTTTTTGGAACATATCTTGATGAAGGCTTAGACCGTGATGACACAACATATATTGATATGTTAAATGATGGTGGAAAGCTCGATGATAAGCGTTTTGCAGCTTTTGCAGATATGGCTGAGCTTTTCAATAAGTATTCAGACCAGTCATTACTTGTATCTGGTACATACGATCAGCAGATTCTTAACTTTGCATCTGGAAAGTATGCATTTGTAACACAGGGTTCATGGATTGGCGCAACAATCACAGGCGATGATGCAGACGCATACAAGGAAGCAGGCAGCTTTAAGTGTGGTATGATTCCTTACGCATTTGAGGAAGGTATCGATACAATCCTTACAAACTCTCCTTCATGGTGGGCAGTTTACAAGGACGGCAACGTAGCTGAAGCAGAGGCATTCTTACAGTGGATGTCAGAGGCAGATGCTCAGGAAGTACTTGTAAAGGAAGCTGGATTTATCAGCCCTTACAAGTCATGCACAGTTGTTGCTGATGATCCATTTGCACAGACAATCACAGACTATACATCAGCAGGCAAGACATCTGCATGGCATTGGCTTGGTATGACAGACGGATATGCTCAGAACTACGTAGGCCAGGTATTTGCAGATTTTGCATCAGGTAGCCTTGATAAGGATGGATTTATTAAGACATTTAAGCAGGTTACTGAGGCAGCATACGCTCAATAGACTAAAAAATTCTTTGAAATTTAAATGGTGAGATGGGGCTGTATGGCTCCATCTCATATTTGCTGAAAAAGGGGGACATGAAATGGCTATGGGAAATAAGCAAAAACCCTTATCTATTGCGTTATTGGCACTTGGATTATTATCGCTGATTGTAGCCTTGGCTTTAGATTTTACAGGAAGTGACTCAGTATTTAGGGGAGAGTTACTGGTAATAGGGGCAATCATATTTTTAGGTGGATTATATTTATATCCAACGCAAAAGCATCATAAAAAAATAATTAACTTTATATTTTTATTTCCGCTTTTATTTTGTTTTGCAGTGACAGTAGTTATTCCATTTGGCCTTGGTCTTTTTTATTCCACCACAGATTGGAATGGAATAAGAATGACACAGTTTGTGGGACTAAAAAACTATGCTGCAATGTTTACAGAAGTGAGCTTTCTGTGGTCATTGATTCTTACAGTTTTGTTTGTAATCATAAACATGATTGCAGTAAATGTTATAGGTCTGGCTCTTGCAGTTTTATGTACAAGCAATATTAAGTTTGTTGACTTTTTCAGGGCTGCATATTTTATTCCAAACCTTATCGGTGGTATCGTTTTAGGATACATATGGCAGTTCGTGTTCAACAATGTAGTTCTTAGTTGGACCTTAAAATATTTTGATTATAATAGCTCAATGCTTTCAAAATATAATACAGCATTTTTGGCAATTGTCGTGGTATACATTTGGCAGTATGCAGGCTACATCATGATGATCTACATCACTGGCCTTACTACTGTACCTACAGATGTTGTTGAAGCAGCTTCAATTGATGGAGCAACTGCAGTTCAGACTTTCTTTAAGATAAAGTTTCCAATGATAGCGTCAACAATAACTATCTGTACATTCCTGACGTTGCAGTCTGCATTTAAGCAGTTTGATGTAAACATGGCTTTGACTAACGGTACAGGTTCAGTAACATTCATGGATCAGTATTTAACAAATGGTAGCCAGATGCTTGCACTCAACATTTATAACACCGCAATCACAAAGAATAACTATGCTATGGGACAGGCAAAGGCCGTTCTATTCTTCATTATCCTTTCTATTGTATCTATAATTCAGGTTAGAGTTTCTAATAAGAGGGAGGTGGAGATGTAATGGTAAAAAAGCTTACTGTACTTGATGTTATCATCAGAATAATTGTTACTATAATTGCTATATTTGTATTGTTTCCATTTTTCCTTATTGTGGTAAATGTATTTAGAACTGCAAATGATATAGTAATGAATCCTGTTAGTGTGTCGGGAATGGCAGTGTCCAAGTTGCTTAATAATCTTACAGCAGTTATCAATAACAGCAACTTTAGTTTTTGGACAGCATTTGGCACATCTGCTGTAGTTACTATTTTTTCACTTTTGCTGTTGGCACTGTTTGGCGGAATGGCAGCATGGGTTATTTGTAGAAACAAAACAAGATGGTCACTCGTTATTTACATGATCTTTATTGCTTCTATGATTATTCCTTTTCAGGTTGTAATGCTTCCACTTATCTCTACTTTTAGAGATGTAGGAAAGTTCCTTGGCATTAACATGCTACAGTCATTTCCAGGTATTATTTTTGCATACCTTGGATTTGGTGGCGCAATGACAGTGTTTATTTTAAATGGATTTATAAAAACTATTCCTTATGAATTGGAAGAGGCTGCAGCCATAGATGGTTGCTCGCCTGAACGAATTTATTTTAACATTATTCTACCACTACTTAAGCCACCAATTATGACAGTCACAATCCTTAATGGAATGTGGATATGGAATGACTACCTGCTTCCATCATTAATGCTTGGTCACAACGGAAAAGTAAAGACCCTGCCAGTTGCTGTGCAGGCCTTCATCGGCTCATATGTAAAGCAGTGGGATTTGATTCTTACAGCGGCATTTTTGGCAATCATCCCTATGATTATTCTTTTCTTGTTTGCACAGAAGCAGATTATGGGTGGATTGGTAGATGGTGCAATAAAATCGTAAGAAAGATAAGTATTCTAGTAGTATTATTTAAGTAGTTTAATAATTATATGACAGAGAAGAGCCGTGACAATTGAGCCGCGGCTCTTTTTATTCATAATTTGCCAAAACATATTTTTCAAATAAAGGAAGAATAAATTTTAGATGACCGTGTTCACTACCGTCAAGAATGCCTCTTTTGATAAGCCTATCGCGGTATGGTGTGTATTCATTATTTTCTATACCTAATATAGTTTTAATTTCACTGGCTTTTCCAGTCTTGGATTTTGCAATTCCGTAAGCTAGCTTTCTATCGCCTGATGACATTTCAGACCATATTTTTTCATATACATAGTCTTCAAGATATTGCTGATAATCTGGTAGAGCAGCTTTATAATCACCCTTCATTTTCCATGTGAAATAGCCAAGTACTTGAAAGGCGAATGAATATCCTTTTGTAAGTTTAGCCATGGCAAGAGAGGAAGCATCCTCCAGTGAAAAAGTTTTTTTATAATTGTTCGAAATGGTGGTAATGTTTAGTGGTTTTAGTTCTACTTTAGGAGCTCTATACAAAAAGGTTAGATTTTCTTCATTTTGCAAATTGTTAATGTTTTCGAATAAGCCAGTCATTAATAAATATAGAGGTAAATCCTGGCGAACAAAAATCTGAAAGGCACTGGCAAATGCTTGCATGGAAGAATTGTTAGTCACTTCATCGATGCAGATGAGAACCTTTTTTCCATTTTTTTTGATGCTTTCAAGCATTTTAGTTATTGCAACCTGTACGTTGGTAATGGGAACAGAGCCTTTTACCTCAAGACCAAATCCAAAAAATGATAGGTTGATGCTGGCCTGCTGAAAGAGCTTTGCCAGGTAGTTTTCACTAGCTAATGCCGCAGCAAAATCTGTTAGTATATCACCATTAGAACTCAGCTCTACAATTATCCAATTATCTAATTCTTTAAGCTCTTTTGATATTTCAGTCATAAAGACTGTTTTACCACATCCCCTTACACCGGTAATCATATATATCTGTTGTATAGAAGGCTCTGAAGAAAATGAGTCAATTATATCAGATTTCTGAGCTGCTCTAGAAATGGCTTCTTTTGGTTCTTTTCCAAATAAAAGTGAATATGGATTTGACTTCATAGCACAACTGTTCCTTTTATCATTCTTTATCATTTTAATATGATTTTATCATATTTTATCATTTTCAACAAGGTTTATTATTCTTTATCATTTTTGTATTAACAATATGGAGCTGTTTCCAGAAGAGACCAGAGCACTGGAGAGGGTGCCCCCTTAAACAGATTGATTTTTAATAATTTCAAAGCCTAATTTCATTGCCTTATCAGGTATATCAGGTTTTGCAATTTTATCAAGCAAGAATGTAGCTCCTTCAATGCCGCATTCTCTGTAATAAAAATGCACTGTAGTAAGGCTAGGGGAAAGAATAGAAGATGGTTTGCTCTCTCCGAAGCCAGCAACAGCTATATCTTCTGGAATTTTAATGCCATTTTCGTTTAGATATTTGATGGCCCCTAAAGCTATAGTATCCGTTGCGCATAGAATGGCATCAATATTTTCATTTTGACTAAGTAGAGTCTTAGTATTTTCGTAGCCATTATCCATGTAGAAGGAGCCGGTTTTAATGTGGTCTGCAGAAAGCTTGATATTATGCTTTTCAGTGGCATCCAGGAAACCTTTTTTTCTATTTATACCCACAGCTATATCCTTTTCAGTAACGCCGATGTACCCAATATTTTTATGACCTTTATTTATAATGTAATCTGCTAATTCGTATGCCGCCGTGTAATCATCATGGAATATACAGGTGGAAATATCTGTCTGCTGTCCTAAGACCACATATGGAATTGTCAGATCCTTCAAGGCTTTTTTGTGCTTAGGGGTAAGAACAGTTCCAAGCAGGATGATTCCATCAACTATGTTCTGCTTGAAAGTATTAATAAATTCTATTTCCTTTTCATCGTGGTTGTCTGTGTTGGCCAAAAGCATTTTATAGCCTTTTTCATTTAGAACCTCACCAATACCAGCCACGACTTGTGAAATGGAATCTGAATCTATTTTAGGGATAATGACCCCGATGATTTTTGTCTTTTTAGTTCTGAGAGTTTGAGCCTGGGTAGATGGGATGTATCCAGTCTCATCTATTACTTTTGCTATGGCTTGTCGCTTTTCCTCACTTAAGTAACCGTTGTTTAAATATCTGGAAACTGCCGCTGGGGATACTCCCGCAAGCTTTGCTATTTGGTTAATATTCATGGGTTTACTCCTAAAAATGAAATCGTTTTCAATATTATTATATTAATCAGATGGAGTTAAATCAATTTTTGTAACGATAATAAGGCTGTTATAAAATTTTTTGTGAAAAACGTATAAAAAATATGTGAAATCGTTATCACACATTACTAATAGGAATTTTGATTTAACAGTAATATAATGTCACCATGATATGAAATCGATTTCATAAACCACGATTGATTTCATTATTTATTTAATATAGGGAAAATAGAAAGGAAACAACATGGATTACAGATCGTGTGCAAGCCAAATCTATGAACAGATTGGTGGAAAGGATAATCTAATCTCAGCTGCCCATTGTGCAACTAGACTTAGATTAGTAATCGCTGATAACAGCAAGGTAAATGTATCAGCATTAGAGGAGATAGACGGGGTTAAGGGTGTGTTTGATGCGTCTGGTCAGCTTCAGCTTATCATCGGTACAGGTACAGTCAACAAGGTTTATGACGAGTTTATTGATATAGCAGGTATCGAGGCATCTACAAAGGAAGAGCTCAAGCAGGTTGCTGCAAGCAAGGCACCATGGTGGAAGCGTGCTATCAAGACTCTTGGTGATATCTTTATCCCAATCATTCCAGCCATTGTTGCAACTGGACTTTTAAATGGTTTACTTGGTGGTCTTGTACAGGTTTGGCCTTCAATGGCAGATTCGTATTTCTATAATCTTGTAAATATGTTCTCAAACACTGCACTTACATTCTTACCAATTCTTATTGCTATTTCAGCAGCTAAGATTTTTGGTGGAAATATCTACCTGGGTGCAGTAATTGGTATGATTATGATTCATCCAAGCCTTGTTAATGCTTGGACAGTAGCAAGTGGTGCTGAGACATCTACACTTTGGTCTTGGTTCGGGGCTTGGAACATTGCAAATGTAGGTTATCAGGGACACGTTATTCCAATCGTTCTTTCTGTTTGGTTAATGTGTGCAATCGAGAAAAAGCTACACAAGATTGTTCCAGAAATGTTCGACTTATTCGTAACACCACTTTGTTCTGTTCTTGCGGCAGGTTTCATTGCTATGACACTTATAGGACCTGTATTTGCACAGATTGAGACATGGGTTCTTTCAGGGGCAAAGGCACTTATCGCAATTCCATTTGGTATCGGAGCATTCCTTATGGGTGGTTTCTATGCACCAACAGTACTTGCCGGTGCTCACCACATGTACAATGCTATCGAAATGATGATGCTTTCAGATAACGGTATGAATGTCTGGATGCCAATCGCTACAGCAGCAAACGTAGCACAGGGTGCAGCTGCTCTTGCAGTATCATTAAAGACAAAGAACCAGAAGACACGTTCAATGGCTCTTCCAGCTTCACTTTCAGCTTTCATGGGTATTACAGAGCCAGCAATCTTCGGTGTTAATATTCGTTACGGAAAGCCATTTATCGCAGGTATGGTTGGTGGTGCAATCGGTGCTTGTATCGCTTCTATCATGGGCGTTTATGCTACAGCAAATGGTATTACAGGTTTATTCGGACTTCTTATCGTAACTGATTGTTTACCAGGATATTTACTTTCATTTGTAGTTGCTTCAGTTGTTGCATTTGCAGTATCTTGGGTACTTTACAAGGATGAGGAGAAAACTCCTTCTGTTGTAGTTGAGACAAAGTCTGACATTAATGTAGAGCCAAATTCAGTATATGCTCCTCTTAAGGGACAGATCATTCCTCTTACAGAGGCACCTGATAAAGTATTCGCAAGCGAGGCACTTGGAAAAGGTATTGCTATCAATCCTTCAGAAGGAAAGGTAGTTGCTCCTTTCAATGGAACAGTTGCTATGCTTTATGATACAAAGCATGCTATTGGTCTTGTAAGTGATGATGGGATTGAAGTTCTTATTCACATTGGTCTTGACACTGTTAAGTTAAACGGAGAGCACTTCACAGCACATGTTGCTCAGGGCGAAAAGGTTACATGTGGACAGACTCTTGTGACATTTGATATGGACGCTATTACAAAGGCTGGCTATCCACTTGTTACACCTGTTATTGTTTCTAACACACAGAAGTTTTCTAATGTTAGCAGCATCAAAATGGGTGAGACAGAATTAAGTGAAAAGGTTTTAGCAGTAGCAAAATAACAGGTGTTTATTAGATGAGTTTAAAAGATAACAAATATTTAACTCCTAGATTTCATCTATTTCCTACGTCAGGCTGGCTTAATGACCCTAACGGTCTTTGCCAGCTTGATGGCATCCATCACATATTTTTCCAGTATTCACCAGATCAGCCCAAGGGCGGTGAAAAGACCTGGGGACATTACTCCACAAAGGATTTCATCAACTATGAATTCTCAGGAGTATTTATGAAGCCTGACCTTCCAGAGGACACCAGTGGTGTATATTCAGGATGCGCCTATGTGGAAGATCATAAAATGTATATCTATTACACAGGCAACGTGAAGCATGCTGGAGATTATGACTACATCCTTGAGGGCAGAGAGAGCAATACAATTTTAGTAACAAGCGAGAACGGAGTTGACGCTAGTGAAAAAAGAATATTGCTAAGAAGCCAGGATTATCCTGATAATCTTACTCTTCACGTCAGAGATCCAAAGGTACTGTGTAAGGATGGCATTTATTACATGACGCTTGGAGCAAGAACCAAAAAGGATGAAGGATGCGTTATCGTATTTAAATCTGCGGATAAGATTAATTGGGATTTTAGCCACTTCATTGAAAAGGCAGACTTTGGTTACATGTGGGAATGCCCCGATTTATTTTATGTAGATGGCAAACAGTTCTTGTCTATATCCCCACAGGGGCTAGAGGCACAGGAGTATAGATTCCAGAATATTTATCAGTCTGGTTATTTTAATACAAAAGAGGATTTGTTGGCTGAGGGTGACGGCTTAGACGAATTTACAGAGTGGGATTATGGTTTTGATTTCTACGCACCACAAACATATGTGGATGAAAAAGACAGAACAATCCTAATTGCCTGGATGGGCATGCCTGATGCAGAATATGGCCATGACGCTTCAATAGAGGATGGATGGCAGCATATGCTGTCACTGCCTAGAGAATTAGTCTATGACAGCAAATCGAAAAAGCTGCGCCAACAGCCAATGGCAGAAATTAAGGAGTTAAGAGATAAAAAAATAGATATTAAAAACCTTGCTGACATTGATACATATGAATTATATTTGTCGGAGTTTGGTCAAAGTGATTTCACTATTCAGATCAACGAAGGCTTTAATATTAAATACAGCAAGCTAACTAATGATATGGTATTTTCTTTTACTGACGAGATGCTAGGAAGTAATAGAACTACCAGAAAGCTAAAGCTTGCTGACGGGGAGAAAATTGAAAATATTAGGTTTTATATAGATACATGTAGCATTGAGATATTCATAAATGATGGTCTTTATACCTTTACTACAAAATATTTCAAGGCAAAGGAAGTTGAGAACACAATTTCTTTAGAGGGAAGTATTGAGAATATAGAAGCCTACAGTCTTAAGCCTTTTAATATAAATATTAAATAGTTGACAGAGTCTTGATTTTCATCAGAAATTAGGAACTAAAGAGAGGCCAGGATGTCGTAGGAGAGATGGAAATTTTTCCATCTCTTTTTTCGTTTACGAGTTTATGTTATACAAATTTAGAACATATTTACGAAATGAATAGGCGTTTAGCCAAGATTATCACAAAATTTTAATAAAAATATGCTATAAGAAAGAAGTAGTGTGTAGTATTTTCGAAAATCGGCTTTTGTTGATATACCTTAGGTATTTGAAATGAAGAAAAATATACTTTTGGAAAGTAGAAAAGAATACTTACTGGAAAATTTTGAAAGAGCACTTCAAGAAGAATGGATTGAGGTTTATATTCAGCCTGTAGTACGCTCTTCCACAGGTAAGGTATGTGAAGAAGAAGCTTTGGCCAGATGGGATGATCCTGTTTTAGGCGTTCTTAATGCCTGTGATTTTGTTTCCATACTTGAGGAAGCTGGACTAATAAGTCAGCTTGATTTATATATTCTAGATAAAGTTATTGAGAAAATTCAAGCTCAAAAAAAGATGGGTATAGATATTGTTATTACGTCTATAAATTTTTCACAGCTGGATTTTCAACAGGGAAACATTGTAAAAG
Source organism: Pseudobutyrivibrio sp. ACV-2 (assembly GCF_900107545.1). Classification (GTDB taxonomy): domain Bacteria; phylum Bacillota; class Clostridia; order Lachnospirales; family Lachnospiraceae; genus Pseudobutyrivibrio. Next base: position 50,443 of record NZ_FNQZ01000012.1, read on the forward strand.
AAATTGATAACAAAATATCAAAAGCTGGTATTTCAAAGGATAGATTTGCCTTTGAGGTATCTGAAAACGCGTCAGTAGTTGAAAAAAAGAACACAGTTAGCCAATTGGAGCACCTGCAAAAGCTAGGTTATAAAATTGAGTTTGATGATTTTGGAAATGGTGACACCTCACTTCTTTTGTCAAGCCAGCTTCATTTTGACGTTGTAAAAATTAATTTGTCATTAACAAGACAAATATTAGTAAATGATAGAGCAAAGATTTTTATCACAGAACTTGTAAAAATGGCAAATGCTCTGGGCATTGAAACTATTGTAAAAGGTGTGGAAAATCAGGCACAGATTGATTTCCTAAAAGAAATTGGTTGCGCGAAACTTCAGGGATATTACTTTACCAGACCCCTTGCTGTCAAACAATTGGAAAAATTTGTAAAAGATGGCAAGCAGTTTTTGGGACTTGAAAATCCCAAAGAAGCTGAATACTACAATAATGTTGATAAAGTAAGTCTTCATGAGTTGTCTGTTGCTAAAGATAGGAGCAATGTATCTGAATTGGATGATAATTGTATGCCTATGGCTATTATCGAAATAGATTATTCCAACGTAAGATTCATGCGTATTAATCAAAGCTTTAGACAATTTATGTATGAAAATTTTCCAAACTTTAAGATAAAGTATGAGAGTAGACAGCTTTCTCACAAGGAATTTCCTAGTGCGTATGTTCTTAGTCGAATTAAACACTGCGTTCAGACAGGTGAGGATTTAATTATTGATGACAGAACACCTGTGGGCTCAATAGTTCATATGATGCTTCAAAAGATAGCATATGATGAGGAAACTAAAAAATATGCGATTTTGTTTGCAATTATATCTACAGGTGAAAAATATAATAAAATTACATCACTTTCATATAACTATATTTCTAGAGCCCTGTCAGAGGATTACGTTGCTATGTATTTTGTTGATATCGAAACAAACAGCTACGTATTATATCAATCTGATGGATTAAATAGAGATATTACAGTAGAACATCAGGGAAAGGATTTCTTTTTTGAAGCCTATAAGGACAGTAATAAAAAGGTTTACGAAGAAGATCGTACCATGTTTAATATGATGGTTACAAAGGAGAACATTCTTAAAAATATCGAAGAGAATGGTGCTTTTTCTATAACCTATAGAGCTAATGAAAGTGATGGCGTTAAATATGTATGCCTTAAAGCTGTAAAAGATAGGAAAGATGGAAAGCATATTATTATTGGCATTAATAATGTAGATGGCCAGGTTAAACAGCAGGAAAAGTTTAAACAGGTTCAGGAAGAAAGGATGTATTATTCAAGAATTGCTGCGTTGGTTGGTGATTTTCATGCCGTTTATTGTATTGATTTAAAAGATAATTCTTACACTATTTATAATGCTGATCAGAGTGTAGATTATGCTGGCATGAATCGTATAGGAAAGGATTTTTTCGAGGAGACAATAAAAGTAGGAAAAGGCGTAATCTATCAAGAAGACCAAGAGGGATTTTTTGAAGCAATAAACAAGAAAAAGGTGCTGGATTCCATAGAAAAAAATGGCAGCTTTACGTATGAGTATAGGCGGATGATTGATGATAAACCTACGTTTTTTAGATATAAGGCTATTATAATCAAGGAAAATGATGAAGAAAAGCTCATCGTAGGTCTGATTAATATCGACGCAGAGGTTAGAAAAGAAAAAGAATATAAAGATAACCTTTCAATGGTCGAAAAACTAGCCATAAAGGATGAACTTACAGGAGTTAAGAACAAGCATGCCTATGCCCAGGCAGAGGAAGAACTGAGCACACAGATTGAGGATGGCTCAGTCGATGAGTATGCGATAGCTGTGTTTGATTTGAATGGCCTCAAATATATCAATGACACATATGGGCACGCTGCTGGTGATGAATTTATAAAGGCAGGATGCAAAATAATATGTGACGCATTTCCACATAGTCCGGTATACAGGATAGGTGGCGATGAATTTTCCGTAATAATTCAGGGTGATGCATATAGCAATATTGATTTTTCTATGGGATACATTGAAGCAAAGAACCATGAAAATAAGGTTCGTGGTGGTGTAACCATAGCGGCGGGCCTAGCCAGAGGTGTAGAAAATAAGCCTATGAAGCAAGTGTTTGAAGAGGCTGATAGTAATATGTATGCAAAAAAGAAGCAGATGAAATATTAAGTATGAGTAGTTGGTGCTTGGCTTGGAAAAACATCTAGCTTAATACAAAAAATAATTCAGATTTTATATATACACTCCAAGGAAATGAGAACCTTGGAGTGTATTATTTTGCGTGAAAACTGGAGATATGCAAATGTAAAAATAGTGCAAATGCACAAAAAATTATAGAATTTATGGTGCATATTAGCTAATAAGACTTAACGGTAATTAGCACACTTTCATAAATATGTGCTAATTGCACAAAAATAATTGATATACGCATCATAATGACATACTATTTTTGTGTGAACAGCAAACAAGCGGTTGTGCATATGTAATATCGGCCGAGTGCATAATTGCTAAATTATGTTTATCAAAAGGAGAGAATATGCATAGGAGAAGATTGGTTAGGTTTTTGTGCAAGGTACTAGGGGTATCATTGGTATTTTGCAACGTGGTAACAAACAATGCCACAGTGTTTGCCACATCTGTAGTATCTGAGGAAATCACAAATGAAGGGAATTCTGCCCTAATAGAAGAACTCAGAATCGATGAGTCTTCTGATGAGGAAGATACAAGTGACAAAAAGGAGACAGCTGAAGAAGAGAAATCTGAAAAGAGTAAAGCTCCTGAAAGTAAAGCAGAGTCTGAGGAGGACGATGAAAAAGGGGATGATTTGACCTCCGAAGATGAGAAAGAGATCAAAGACAAAAAAGAGCTTGAAGACGACGAGAAACTTCAAGACGAAGAAGCGCTCGAAGATGAGGAAGAACTCGAAGACGACGAGGAGCTTGATGAAGACGAAGAACTTGAGGATGACGAAGATCTCGATGATGAAAAGAATTCTATAGAGAAGTCAAAAAAGAAAAAAGTAAAGAAAGAAATAAAAAAGGAAGAAAACTATAAAAATAATATCGGTGAACTAACTTATGCTGGCGAGGGTACTTGGGAAGCCACAGAAGATGGTATGCTAAGCGATGCCATCGACAAGGGTGATTGCTTTGCATTCTCCAAGACCAAAGGAAGAAACTTTGTTTATTCAACAGAGGTTAAATTCCTGGAAAATAGAGGCGCTGCTGCTTTACTTTTCAGAAGTAATGGAACTGCCGATGATAAGGAAAGCTACGTTGTAAATATCGACGCATCAAATCATAAGTGCAAATTTTTCAGATGGCAGAGAAACGATGCACTTCAGCTGATTGACGAGAAATCAGTTCCAGCTACTGAGGACGAAACATATGAGCTTAAGGTAGTTGCTTATGATTCATGGATTCTTTACTATGTCAATGACCAGCTTGTTGCAAGCACTGGTGACTACTATTTACAGCCTGGTGATTTAGGACAGGACACATACATTGATGAAGGAGTATTTGGTCTTCTCAACTGGAACAGCAAAGTAATTTATCAAAACACATATTTCAAAGAATTAAATGATGATTTTTTACCTATCCTGGAAAATATCAAAATAACATCCGACAATGGAACTGTTCAGAAGAAAGCAAGATTTGTTTCAACAGAGCCTATGATGTTGCAGTATGTTGATAATGATGCATCTGAAATAAATGTAGAGGTTGAAAAGGCTTGCGAAAATGCCACAATTGAAGTCAAAGATGAGAATGGAACAGTCTATGAAGATGGTAGACACATTCCTGTAAAACAAGGTATTAACTATCTTACAGTGAAATCTACTGTTAAAGATGATGATTACGAGGCTTCTGTAGTATATAGAATTAATGTCCATAGACTTAAGCCAGCTATTGAATATTACAACGAAGTGTACAGAGATCAGTATCACTACTCGGTAAAGGAAGGCTGGGCAAACGATCCTAATGGACTTGTATATTACAATGGAAAATATCACCTTTTCTATCAGTTTTTCGATGACATCAAATGGGGACCAATGCATTGGGCTCATGCCACAAGTGAGGATTTAATCCACTGGACAGATGAACCAATCGCTTTCTATCCAGATGCTAATGGTGCCATGTTCTCAGGATGTATCGTAGCAGACACAAACAACAGCTCAGGCCTATTCGACTCTGAAAATGGCGGCTTAGTTGCTCTTATAACTGCCGATGGAAATGGCCAAAGAATCAAGGTGGCTTACAGTGAAGATGAAGGAAAAACCTGGAAGAAGCTTGACAAAGTGGCTGCAGATTGGACAAATGATCCATTACACTCTCGCGACTTCAGAGACCCTAAGGTGTTTAGATGGGAAAATAAATGGTTTATGGTTGTAGCTGGTGGTCCACTTAGAATATACTCTTCTGACAATTTATTAAATTGGAAATGTGAGTCAACTTATCCTGATTTACACACAGAATGTCCAGATTTATACCCTGTTGAGGCTGAAGATGGAACACTCAAGTGGGTTTTATCCAGAGGCGGTCGTTTTTACAAAGTAGGTGATTTGGTAAATGTCGATGGCAACTGGACTTATGTACCGGATGCAGAGTACGTTGATAGAGATGGAATTATGAATTTCGGTAGAGATTCATACGCTGCAATGACATATTATGTTCAGGATTTTGGTACTGCTGAAAACCCTGTTATTCCAGAAATTGTAGAGTTAAACTGGATGAATACATGGGATGATTACTGCAATTCAGTAGCAGCAAAAACAGGTCAGGATTTCAATGGAACATTTAATTTAAATCTTGCACTTGGCTTAGAAAAGACTGGCGATACATATTCATTAACGCAGACACCTGTAGAACAATACAAGAGCCTTAGAGACAAATCAAGTGCCATACATTTAAAGGATAAAAAGGTTACAGATGACAGTGACTTATTAAAAGATTTTAGTGGCGATACTTATGAAATTTGCGCTACCTTTAAACCAGAAGCAGGCACAAATAAGGTCGGCTTCAAATTGAGAAAAGGTGCAGATGAAGAAACTGTAGTTGCTTATGATTTAGCTAGTCAAAAGCTATATATTGACAGAAGCAAGTCAGGTATCATTATAAGCGGCAAATTTGCAGAGGTTTGCTCACAGGATATGAGTCTTAACGAAGATGGTACTGTAGATTTACACATATATGTGGACAAAGCAAGCGTTGAAGTATTTTCTTCAGATGATAAGGTATGCGGTGCCGCTCAGATTTTCCCTAACCCATTCAGCCTTGGGCTCGAAGTCTTTGTAGAAGGCGCTGCAGCAAAGGCAGATATAGATATTTATCCATTAGAGAGCATCTGGGGTGACAAGCAGTCTACAGATGAAGCATATGCAATCAATTCAATGTTCCCTAAAAAGACAATGATGAATTGTGGCGAAGAAGCAAAGATTGATGTATATATTTTACCAGTTAGCGCTAATCAGGAAATAGAATGGAGCATCCAATCTGGCGAGGATTACATTGAGTTATCTCAGAACGGAAAGATTAAGGCATTAAAGAAGGGAAAGGCTATAGTAGTTGCCACAAGCAAGGCAAATCCTGAACTCACCAGAGAATTTAACATCGAAGTATACGAAAACAATTTCAAAACTAACATGAAAGAATTCGTAAATCTTTCTGGAAATTGGTCAGTAGATGATGAAACACTTACTGTATCTAACGTTGCTCAGAATGATTACTACATGACCAAAGACAAGATAAGCGGTGACTACACCTTAAAGACTAAAATCGCCTTTAAAAAGGGATTGATTAACATTTTCTTAGTTGGTCAGAACATGAATCCACTAGATGGTGAAGGTGCTTATTCTATCCAGTTCGCTCCTGACAATTTAGACATAAGATTGTTCAGATTTGGTCGCGATGACATGTATCGAGGCAGAATGAGTAAAGCTATTGGTGATGGAAAATATCACGACATTGAAATCGTAAAGAAAGACACAACCGTATCTGTTCTGGTGGATAATGAAAACAGCCTTGAGTACACAATAGATGGAGCTACAGACATGGCTGAAGGCTACGTAGGTTTAGGACTTTGGGATGGAGAGCTTAATGTACAGACTTTCTATGTAGATTATGAAGGCGCTGAAAACCCATCTTCTGAGGAACCTGCACCACAAAAGCCTGATGTAGAAGAGCCAGCAGAAAAACCATCAGAGCAGCCATCTACAGAAAATCAGAAAAAGGAAGTTCCTACACCAAATCAAACAGATGATAAGCAACAGACTGAGCCTGTAAAGGAGGATTCGCCAAAGGCACAACCTACTAAGACAGAGCCAGCTAAAAATGAAACACAATCAGGAACTACTGCAAGTACTGGCACTTCTAGTAGTACATCATCAAGCACGCAGTCAGTGCCATCACAGACTACAGCTGTTTCAAGTGCTAATGAAAGTGTAGCACAGGTTACTATACCTGATTCCCAGACACCACAGGCATTGCCAGGATTAACCACAGCAAGCAAATCAGTTACAAAAGCTTCTACTAAACAGAGCAAGCCTGCTAGCACTATTGAAAAAACAGAAGAAACAGCGGTAGAAAATGTAGAAACAAATGCTGAACCTGCTGAAGAATCAGTATCAGAAGAAATAAAAGATACCGACGTTCCAAAAGCTGGTGTAAACACAGACAAACAGTCTGCAGATGAGTCTCCTGTTGTAGAATCATCTGTTGCAACCGCTACAAATGAAAATTCACCACTTAAAGCAGTATTAGCTGTAATTGGTGTTGCAGTTATCGGCGGTGTAGCAGCATTATCACTTAGAAAGAGAAATAGAAGATAATATAAAAAATAATATTGCTAAGAATAAAAATAGGAGTGAAATCGGTGGATTTCACTCCTGTTTTTAATGCCTCTGTTCCATATTCTCATATGTCTCACAGAAACGTGCAGAAAACGAAGGTTCTTCATTTCCTATAGAAAGATGGCTGATGTCGCCAAGTCTTAGGGTTCTAAATATTGCAATCCCTTTCTGGCGTTCTTCTGTAGCTATTTCTGTGATAGATGTAGGTGCTAATGCTGTAAATTGAAGCGGAACAAACGGTGATACATTCCATAGATGGGACAGTAGTACACTGGTAATTCCGTAATGGCAGAAGAATGCAATGGTCTTTTCATTATTCGTATTTACGGTATATGTTAGACCATTTTTCTCATAGCCGTTTTCTTTAAGCAGGTTATCAAATTCTGCTATGACATTGTCATATGTTGATAACACGTCACTTCCTGTAAATAATTGTGAATTTCTCCATTCTTTGGCATCAAACAATTCAGGATGATTTCCAAAATAGGATGGGAGCATATCCCACATTATTCTAGGTTGATATAGGCCAGTGGTCTCATCTTTAACTAATTCCGTTTCATAGGCTTTTCGTACATCTTCGGATATATTCGCATTTACGATACCAGGAAATTCCTTCAGCCAATCCACAGTTGTAGCAGAAATGCCTAGAGTTTTAAGCACATAGTCTGCTGTAGCCTGAGCTCGACCAAGTGGGGAAACATAGACTTTATCTATTTTGAAATCCTTCATATATTCGGCTAGAAGCTGGGCTTCTCTATGGCCTTTTTCTGTTAGAGTGTCATTTTCGTAGTCTGGGTCACCATGTCTGATAAATAATAATTTCATATGAAATACCTTTCAAAAATAAATACGGTTTAAATATTACATTCTAAATCACATTAAGACAAAGCACTAAAAAAAGCAAGCAAGAAAAAGGGAATGCTGTCGCATTCCCTAAAATAAAGTGTGGATAGGATTTAGAATATTAATCTTATAAATTGTTGCATCAAAGCATAGATGCCTGGCCATGCGGGAGAGGTTACTAGCATTCCATCGGTAATAGCTTCGTCATCAGGAAGATTTACATAAGTGCCTCCCGCCATGGTTACCTCAGGTTCAACTGCTGGATAGCAGGTGAGCTTTTTACCTCTCACTAAATCAGCCGCTGTAAGTATTTGAATTCCGTGACAGATAGCTGCCACAGGTTTGCCTGTGTTATGAAAAAATTTAACCAGGTTTATAACTCGTGGATCGAGCCGCAGGTATTCTGGTGCCCTGCCGCCTGTGATATATAATCCGTCATATTCCGACAGCGCAATCTTGTCAAAATCCTTGTTTATTAGAAATTGATGACCTTCAGATTCCTTGTAGGTTGCATCTCCCAGGAAATCATGAATAGCAGTTTTTATTTTATCACCAGATTTCCTGTCAGGTGCAATACAATCCACATTAAAACAGGCAAATTTCAATATTTGGTAAGGCACCATCACTTCATAATCTTCTGCATAATCCCCTAAAAGCATCAAAATTTTCTTCATAAATTATTTCCTTTCATGAAAATCTGGATTCGTTACCTGTAAATACGGAGTAGTCCTTTGTAGGCTCTGTTGAATCGGCCTGGTAAGGATCAAGCCCTTTTTGTGATAGCCGTGGGTCATATCTGAACAGCTTCCAATGTCCACACTCTACTGCCAACGCTTGTTCACTCTGTGAATGGGACATAGAACCTCTTATGCCATGGGCTATACAAGGGCTATATGCAATAATTATTGAAGGTCCAGGGTAGCTTTCCGCTTCAACCATTGCTTTAATGCACTGGTTCATATCAGCTCCCATGGCCACAGATGCCACATATACATCCTTATGAGCCATGAACCTGGATGCCAAATCAATTTTAGATGTTTTCTTACCGGTAGAAGCAAATTTCACTTTAGCCCCCTTCGGTGTAGCACCAGACAGCTGACCTCCTGTATTGGAATATACTTCTGTATCAAATACTAAAACATTAATATTTACACCTTTCGAAAGTACATGCTCCAATCCCCCATAGCCGATATCATAGGCCCAACCGTCACCGCCAAAAATCCAATGGGATCTGTCATCTATATAGCCTTTCTTAGACAGGATTTCTGTAGCTTTATACATTCCAAAACCAAACTCGGCTGCATCCTCAAACAAAGAGTTAGACCAAGCAGGCCCTTTTCCATAGTAATTTGAGCAATATGCAGAATTAGGTGCAGAGTTGCCCCAAATTGATGAACACCCAGTCGCATTTGCGATATACATTTTTTCGCCAAACAGTTGGGTTAATAATTTAGCATATGGCGTTTCACCACAGCCACTGCAGGCCCCGGAAAACTCAAGTAATGGCTGGTTAAACTGACTTCCTTTGACAGATGTTTTGCGGAAATATTTTGAAATATCTGGTTTAGGAGGTAAGGAAGTACAGTATTCAAAATCTTTTTGGTTTTCCATGGCCTGTGCTAGTGGCTTCATGGTCAGTGCCTGACCCCGTTTTGGACATACACTCAGGCAGCTTGCACAGCCAGTACAGTCCATCACGGATATATTTATCGAAAAACTGTATTTATCAGCTCCTTTTAAAGGCACGATTTTCAATCCCGTTGGTCCATTAGCGATTTCATCATCAGAAAGTGCAAATGGTCGTATCGCCCCATGAGGACATACAAATGAACAATGATTACATTGAATACATTCATCAGGCTTCCAGGAAGGTACAAATCTTGCATTTTTTGTTTTTTCAAAAGCTGTAGTACCTCGCGGAATTGCTCCATTTGCTACAGATAAAAAGCTTGAGACAGGAAGAGAGTCGCCTTTGTGAGAGTTGACTGGAGCTTGTATTTCTGTAACGTATTTACGAAGTACATCATTTTGACAGGTCAAAAAAACATGACTACCATCAAGGTCATCATCCGTTGAAATATCATCTATCCACCTGCTAGTGATATCCATCTGTCGCACATTTTTAAGTGCCATCCCAATAGCTTTCTCAATCGCTGTAGGTCTACACTGATTCGCATATGCGGATTGAAATAATCCAGGCAAATATTTTTCTATCTCTTCGTCAGTAAAAAGTTGTGAAATATGTAAAAACGCAGAAATTAACGCTATATTTGTCCTATTTGAAAGGTCAGCTCTTCTACTAATCAAATTCGCATCAATCGCAAATACTTTTACACCCTTTTCTACTATGTATGTTTTTATATATCTAGGCAACTTTTGTGCCATTTCTTCATCACTAAACGAACAATTAACTAAAAGAGTGCCTCCTGCCAATAAATCAGACACAACATCATATTTCATTAAATCATCATAGTGTGAGCAACATACAAAATGAGTTTTTCCTACCAAATATGGAGCATGAACAGTTGAAGTGCCATATCGTAAATGCGATATAGTAAGTCCTCCGGTTTTTCTAGAGTCATACTCTGAGTAAAGCTGAGGATAATAGGCCAATTCATTACCTATCAATTTAACAGCAATTTTGCATGCACTCACCAGCCCATCACCGCCACGTCCCCAAAACTTGCAACAGGTATATAGGCTACTATCCACGCGACAATCCTCATAAGCATCTAACGATAAATAAGTAACATCATCTTCAATTCCAATTGTAAATTCAGCCTTTGTTTTGTTAAAAAATACAGACATCAGCTGAGCTGGAGTAGTATCCTTTGAAGCTAGTCCATAGCGTCCATGGAACACACTAATTCCTGCAAACTTGGAATTATTAATAGCGGACAACACGTCAAGATAAAGTGGTTCACCGATAGAGCCTGCTTCCTTGGCACGGTCCAAAACACTTATTTTGGAAATAGTCTCAGGCAGACAATTTATAAAGTCATCCGTAGAAAATGGTCTATATAATCTGACCTTGCATACGCCTTCTTTATGACCATTATTATTTAAATAATCCACAACTTCAGTAAGCGTTTCGCATACAGAGCCCATGGCAACTACTACATGAGTAGCATCCTTAGCCCCATAATAGTTGAATGGTGCGTAGTCCGTACCTATTTTAGAATTCACCAGTTCCATCTTAGCTTTCACAGTTTCTGCCATAAGCATATATGAAAGATTACTTGCTTCTCTAGTCTGAAAATATATATCCGGGTTTTGCGCGGAGCCTGTCAATATAGGATTATTTGGATTTAAACCATGGCTTCTAACCACTTCCAAATCATTTTCATCCAAAAAATCCTTTAAATCCGACTCTGACCAAACATCTATTTTTTGCACCTCGTGCGAAGTGCGAAATCCATCAAAGAAAAATATCACAGGAAATCTTCCAGAAATAGCGGCAGAATGGGCAACGGGAGCCAAATCCATCACCATTTGCACACTCTCAGCGCAAATAATAGTGCATCCCGTCTGTCGCATAGCATAAATATCAGAATGATCGCCAAATATGGAAAGTGCATGGGTGGCTACAGTTCTCGAAGCCACATAGAAAACTCCCGGTAGACGTTCCGCTGCTATCTTATACAGATTTGGGAGCATTAAAAGAAGACCCTGTGATGCTGTGAAAGTAGTGGCAAGAGCACCACAGGCTAAAGCCCCATGTATAGCGCCAGCCACACCGGCCTCCGACTGCATCTGTACAACCTCAACTGGTTCATCAAAAAGATTTAATCTGTTTGATGAAGCCCATTTTTCTACATTCTCAGCCATAGAAGTAGAAGGCGTAATAGGATATATAAATGCAGCTTCCGTAAATTTATAAGCCACTAAAGCAGCAGCTTCATTTCCATCCAGAGTCCTCTTTTCTCGCATGTTATTCCCCCTAATCTGCTTATAGGTATATTTAAAAATAAACGAAAATTACTACTTAAAAAAGATTTTTTCGAAACCAGAATGGGTAAAAAACAAACTTGTGTCCAAAGTGTGAATTTTACCCAAACATGTCTGAAAAACCTCTGTCGAGGAAAAACCTGAATTTGATAATCTATGGATACAAACCAAGGTATTTTTGGGGGAACTATCTACAAAGGAGGGTAAATGAAATGTTAGAAAAGGGATTTAGCCAACCTACAGATCGTATCAAAAGATTGGCAAATGTCATCGTTACTGCTTTTCCAGAGGTTGAGGCTGAGAGAGCAGTTCTTGCGACACAGGCTTTTAAAGAGACAGAGGGACTGTCTAATGTAATGCGCCGCGCAAAGGTAGCTGAGAAATTATTTACAGAGCTTCCTGTAACAATTCGTGATGACGAATTAATCGTTGGTTCGCTTACAGTTCATCCACGTTCATGTCAGATTGCACCAGAGTATTCATACGACTGGGTAGAAGCTGAGTTTGACACAATGGAGACCAGAATGGCCGACCCATTCAAAATTCCAAAGGATGTTGCTGCAAAGCTTCATGAAGCATTCCTTTACTGGCCAGGTAAAACTGTTAGCGACCTTGCTACATCTTACATGTCAGAAGAGACAAAGGATTGCCAGGCTAATGGTGTATTTACCGTTGGTAACTACTATTACGGTGGCGTTGGACACGTTTGCGTTGACTACGGCAAGGTAATCACAAAGGGCTTCAGAGGTGTCATCGAAGAAGTTGTCAATGCAATGGAAAAGATGGACCGTATGGATCCAAGCTACATGAAAAAGCAGCAGTTCTACAATGCAGTAATCATCACCTACACAGCAGCAATTAAATTTGCACATCGCTACGCTGACAAGGCTCGCGAGATGGCTGCAGTGGAGATGAATCCTACAAGAAAAGCAGAGCTTCTTCAGATTGCTTCTAACTGTGACAGAGTTCCAGAATATGGCGCAACAAACTTCTACGAGGCTTGCCAGGCTTTCTGGTTCGTACAGCTAATGCTCCAGATTGAGTCAAGTGGACACTCAATTTCTCCTGGACGTTTTGATACATATATGTATCCATTCTACAGAGATGACAAAAATATCACTAAGGATTTTGCTCAGGAACTTATCGACTGTATCTGGGTAAAACTTAATGATTTAAATAAAACAAGAGATGCTATCTCAGACCAGGCATTCGCTGGTTACGCTATCTTCCAGAACCTTGGAGTAGGTGGACAGGATGAGTGCGGTAGAGATATCACAAATGATATTTCTTATATGTGTATGGAAGCATGCGCACATGTACGCCTCCCAGCACCTTCATTCTCAATTCGTGTACATGAGAATACACCTGATGAATTCCTTTACAGAGCATGTGAGCTTGCCCGCTTAGGACTGGGTGTTCCTGCTATGTATAACGACGAAGTTATCATTCCAGCACTTGTAAACCGCGGCGTTAAGCTAGAGGATGCGAGAAATTACTGTATCATCGGTTGCGTTGAGCCTCAGTGCCCACACAAGACAGAAGGCTGGCATGATGCAGCATTCTTCAATGTAGCAAAGGTTATGGAAATCACCATGAACAATGGACGCGTTGGCGGAAAGCAGCTTGGACCTGTAACTGGTGAAATGAAGGATTGGACAAATATCGAAGACTTCTTCACAGCATTCAAAAAGCAGATGGAATACTTCGTATATCATCTTGTAGAAGCTGATAATGCTGTTGATTTAGCTCATATGGAAAGAGACCAGTTACCATTCCTTTCAGCGCTTGTTGATGATTGTATCGGAAGAGGTATGACAGTTGAAGAAGGTGGAGCAATCTACAACTTCACAGGCCCACAGGCATTCGGTGTTGTTGATGTTGGTGATTCAGCATATGCAATGCAGAAGCATGTATTTGAAAATAAAGAGATTACAGTAGCTCAGCTTAAGGAAGCTTTGGATCACAACTTTGGTTATCCAGTTGACAGCTCAACTCAGGCTGAAAAGGCATTTGATGCTGCACGTGCAGCTTGTGGAGTTACTCCTGCAGCTACATTTAATGCACCAAACTGTGGACAGACAGATGAACAGAAGGTATACGAAATCGTAAAGCGTATCCTTACAACAAACGGTTCTGTAGACCTTGCTTCAGTTACAAATGAAGTTAACAGAAGCTTCATGGCATGTGGCGGCGCTACTCCAGCAGGAAACGTTGATTACTTTGCAATCAAGCGTCTCATGGAGAAAACCGAGTGGTACGGCAATGATATCGATGAGACAGATTATGTTTCAGCTAGAGTTGCACGTATCTACAGTGCTGAGGTTGAGAAATATACAAATCCGCGTGGTGGACAGTTCCAGGCTGGTTGTTATCCAGTATCTGCAAATGTTCTCTTTGGTAAGGATGTTGCAGCTCTTCCAGATGGTCGTCTTGCTACTACACCTCTTGCAGACGGTGTTTCACCTAGAGCAGGTAAGGATACAAGTGGTCCTACAGCAGCTACAAACTCTGTTGCTAAGCTTGATCATGAGTATTTCTCAAACGGAACTCTTTACAACCAGAAGTTCACACCATCAGCAGTTGCTGGTGAAGAGGGCTTAAAGAACTTTGCAGCTGTTGTTCGAAGCTACTTCGATCACAAGGGTATGCATGTACAGTTCAACGTAATAGATAAGCAGACACTTATTGATGCACAGCAGCATCCAGAGCTTCATAAGGACCTTGTAGTTCGTGTTGCAGGATACAGTGCTCATTTCGTAACTCTTGCAAAAGAAGTGCAGGATAACATCATCGAGCGTACTGAGCACAACTTTAGCGGAGGCTGTGGCTGTGGACATTAATTCTGCAGATAGGAGATGTTTTTATGGAGCCAGTTAATTACGCCAAGGAAGGGCTGGTATTTGATATCCAGCGTTTTTCAGTAAATGATGGCCCTGGAATAAGAACCATAGTCTTTTTAAATGGATGTCCTTTGAGATGTCAGTGGTGTGCAAATCCTGAGTCACAGCTGTTAAGACCGGTAGTGATGTACAACGAGTTGGAATGTATTCACTGTGGCATATGTAAATCTGTATGTAAGCAGGGTGCCATCGGTTCCGGTAATAAGGGACTGATTGATCGCACCAAATGCATAGGTTGCGGTGAATGCTCTATCGCTTGTCCAGCCGGTGCTCTCATTATGAAGGGCAAAAAGATGACTGTTGAAGAAGTCATCAAGGAGCTTAAAAAGGACGGAAGCCAATATAGAAGATCAGGTGGTGGCCTTACCATTTCAGGCGGCGAACCGCTGGTTCAGCATGAATTTACCCTTGAGCTATTGAAAGCAGCCCATGCACAGGGCTGGAATACAGCAATAGAAACCACGGGTTATGCTGATGAGGAAATCATCAGAAAAGTTTTACCTCACGTAGATTTATCTCTGACGGATGTTAAGTCCATGGATTCCAAAATCCATGAGCAGTACACAGGCGTACCTAATGAAAAAATCTTAAAGAATGTAAAGCTGATATCTGATATTACCAAAATAATGGTTCGTGTTCCTGTTATACCTGGAGTAAATGAAAAGAGAGAGGATATCCTGAAGATTGCCGAGTTTGCAAAGACTCTTAATCAGCAAAATCTGATGGGAATAAATCTTTTGCCTTACCATTCCATGGGTGAAAACAAATATAAGATGCTTGGACGTGATTATAAGCTTCACGGACTGCACATGATGAATAGGGACGACATAAACGTTCTTAGGGAACAGGTAGAAAAAACCGGCATTCAATGCAAGGTTGGATAACTAAAAAATATAGCTATTAAGTAGTTATAAAAAGAAAAGAATGGAGGAAGAAAATGAATCAGGATTTAATCGAGAAAGTAATGAAGCAAGTCTCTGATGAATTAGCTGCAAACAGTTGCAAATCTGCAAGTGCCAGCGCATCTTCAACAACACCGACTTGTGAATGTGCTTGTGATGGTGTAGGGCTGACAGAGTTTGTTGGAACTGCTATTGGAGACACAATTGGTCTTGTAATCGCAAGCGTAGACCCAATGCTTTCAGAGGTAATGAAGCTTGGCAAATTCCGTTCAATCGGTATCGTTGGTGGACGTACAGGAGCAGGCCCACAGATTATGGCTGTTGATGAAGCTGTAAAGGCTACAAATACAGAAGTTATCTCTGTTGAGCTTCCACGAGATACCAAGGGTGGCGCTGGTCACGGTTCATTGATTTTAATCGGAGCAGAGGATGTTTCTGATGCAAGAAGAGCCGTTGAAATCGCACTTAGCGTACTTCCAAAATATTTCGGTGACGTATACGGAAATGATGCAGGACATCTGGAGTTCCAGTACACAGCAAGAGCAAGCTACTGCTTAGAAAAAGCAATGGGCGCTACTCTTGGAAAAGCATGGGGCATGACCTGCGCCGGACCTGCTGCTATTGGTACAGTACTTGCAGATACAGCTGTTAAGGCTGCCAACGTAGAGGTTATTGGATATTCTTCACCAGGAAATGGTGGAACAAGCTTCTCAAACGAGGTAATCCTTACATTTACAGGAGATTCTGGAGCAGTTCGTCAGGCTGTACGTGCTGCCATCGAAGTTGGTAAGAAGCTCCTTGGCTCTCTTGGTGACGAACCAAAGTCTACTACTGAGCCATACATTTAATAAATACTGTGTAACAATGTTTAATTCTATTTAAGGAGGTATTTCTATGAATGCAGATGCATTAGGAATGGTTGAAACAAGAGGTTTAGTTGGAGCTATCGAAGCAGCTGATGCTATGGTAAAGGCAGCAAATGTTTCACTTGTTGGCTATGAGAAAATCGGATCTGGACTTGTAACAGTTATGGTTCGTGGCGATGTTGGTGCTGTTAAGGCAGCTACAGACGCAGGCGCAGCAGCAGCTAGAGCTGTTGGTGAGGTTGTTTCTATCCACGTTATTCCACGTCCACACATGGATACAGAGAAGATTATTCCAAAGGCACTTTCTTAGGATTATACGTAAGATTCGAGGTGGCGCATGGAATTAACTGAAGCACAGTTGAGAAAACTGGTAGAGCGGGTCATGGAGCTTACTTTGGAATTGACAGTAGAACAGCCTAAGAAAAAGGTGTTGGTTGTTCTATCGGGATATGATGCTAATAGGTTTTCAACAGTTCTTCAATCTTTAAGTGAGAATAGTTCAGATGTGACAGTGGTCATTTCAAAAGAACAATTAGAATTTGAAGAAGTTGGAAAAGTAGTCTGTGAGTTTGCAAATAAAATAGTCACTCCAAAGGAGGCGCTTGCAACACAGGCAAAATATGAAAGTATCATTTTCCCGGCAATGCCAAGAGATGTATTGGCTAAATGCGCCTTGTGTATTTCGGATACCTATGAAGTTATGCTTATTCAAAAAGCATTTGAAGAAGGCATAAAAGTGAAGATAGCAAAAGGGGGAATTGCCAAATTTACAGGCAAGGAACCCGAAAGCTATCAAAACATAGTTCTAGGTTATATTCGAACACTTTTGGAATATGGAATCGAAATAGAATTAGATTCAGATACGGAAAAGAGGTGAAAATATGCAAGAAGCATTAGGCCTTGTGGAGACAGTAGGCATCTCAACTGCTATCGAAGTAGCTGATGTAATGGTTAAAGCGGCTAATGTAAAAGTGTTAGAGCTTGAAAATAGCCGAGGAAGCGGTTACATGACAGTAAAGATTGTAGGTGATGTTGGCGCTGTTAAAGCAGCGGTAGATGCAGCGAAAGCAGCAGGAATAAAATATGGAAATTTCGTGAGTGCATCTGTCATCGCGAGACCTGCAAATGGCATGGCAGCGGTGTTTTGTAATCCGGAGGTTCCGTATCAGCGCTCAAATGGATATAACGATGTATTTCCAAAAGAAGTGGGAAAAAAGGTTGAGCCAAAAACTGAAGTGAAGCCAAAGGCAGAGGAGAAACCAAAACCTAAGGCAGAAGCCGAAACTGAGGTAAAACCAGAGGTAAAATCTGAAGCTACTGAAAAGGTAGAGCAAGAGGTGGAGCAAAAGGTTGAGACAAAACCTGAGACACCACAGGAGCCACCTAAAACAGAAGCTTCAA
The DNA here is from genome assembly GCF_900107545.1 of Pseudobutyrivibrio sp. ACV-2. Classification (GTDB taxonomy): domain Bacteria; phylum Bacillota; class Clostridia; order Lachnospirales; family Lachnospiraceae; genus Pseudobutyrivibrio. Next base: position 68,182 of record NZ_FNQZ01000012.1, read on the forward strand.
AGAAGGAAGCACCAGCAAAATCTTCTACAAAAACAGATTCCACAAAGAAGACAGGAACGACCAAGACATCCAAAAAGAAAGGAACGAAGTAGCGAATGATTTTAGCAAAAGTAATCGGCAACGTAGTTGCAACAAGAAAAGATGAATCGCTAGAAGGCACAAAGCTGATGATAGTTCGCCGTGTGGATGCCGAGGGTAACTATATTGAACAGGAAAGAGTTGCGGTTGATTATGTAGGCTGTGGCATCGGAGAGTTTGTGCTCTGTGCCACAGGCTCTTCTACAAGAGTAGAGGAAAACAAGCGCAATAAAACTATCGATATGGCTGTCATTGGAATCATTGATAGCGTAGATACATCTGGAGCGTGAAGGTAGAGACTATGGAAGTTGGAATTTTTTCATCAGTCAATAATGCGATTTATTCAGTGAAGATGGCATTTGAAAGATATTCCAAGCTATCCTTAGAGGATAGAGAGGAAATCATAGATGCGATCCGAAAAGTGCTTAATGAAAATATTGATGTAATTGCAACAATGGCTGTGACAGAAACCGCAATGGGCAACATACCAGATAAACGGGAGAAACTTATTGCAGCGATCAATAAAACCCCTGGACTTGAAGACCTTATCACAGAGGTCAAAACCGGGGACAGGGGAATGACGCTGTACGAGCTCAGTGCATTTGGTGTGGTATGTACGGTAGAGCCTGTAACAAGCCCTGCAGCTTCTATCATTAATCATGTGATAAGCCTGCTTGCGGCTGGGAATGCAGTTTTTATCTGTCCAAGCCCTAGAGCGGTAAAAACTTCAAATTATGTGACAAGCCTGATTAGCAATACCATCGTAGAAATCTGCGGTATAGACAATCTGGTAGTAGCCTTGGATGAAAGCAATATTTCCATGATACAGGAAGTGATGAGTCATCCGGATATTGACATGATTGTCTGCAATGCAGGAGATGCAGCTACAAAAGGGGCACTTGCCTGTGGTAAAAAGGTCATAGGTGAAGGAGCTTCAAACACAGTAGCGCTGGTGGATGAAACTGCAGATGTTCAAAAGGCTGCCTACGATATAGTAAGCAGCGCAGCTTTTGATAACAATCTAGTTCACACATCCGAAAAGGCGATAGTAGCAGTTGAAAGTATTGTGACAGCCCTTGAGGAAAGCTTTATGAAAAATGAAGCATACGTAATAAGGGACCAGGAGCAAATGCTTCGGCTGTCAAGCATTCTTCTCAGAGAAGATTTAAAGCCTAGAAGAAGATGGATAGGAAAATCAGCAGTTGAAATTCTTGATGCAGCACAAATTGTACATCCTGAAAATGTAAAGCTTGTAGTGGTTGAAACAATTTATCAGCATCCATTCGTAATAGAAGAGTTGAGGCTTCCACTTTTGCCACTTGTAAAAGTGCCAAGCTACGAGGCTGGATTACAGATGATGCTTGACATTGAACAGGGCTATAAGCACACAGCAGCAATTCATTCCACATCTATTGACAGGTTGAATGAGGCTGCAAAAAAACTGCAGACAGCAGTGTTTGTAAAAAATGGTCCAAGTATAGCAGGTTCAGGACTTTTGATTCCTAATAACTATTTTGCTTTGACTGTAGCAAATACTACTGGCGAGGGAGTGCTAACGGCCAGACACTTTACACGAAGAAGAAAATGCATGCTCACAAATGGATTTTCTATTCGATAAAAGAAATGAAATTTAATCCTGATTGTTGCTTAAAGGGTATTTTTAATATAGATGTGCACAATTAGACGCCCCGATTTTCAGCAGGTGGACTCATTGCAGGCAATTAAATTTGCGTGCTATAATCAGTACTAGAAGTATTGGTTTAGGGGGAAAACCGTATGGAGAAAATGTATCTACAATCGAGGGTAGAACCATCGATTGACGAGGGGGGAGACGTTGAAATCAATCTCAAGGATTTCGACATTGTACATCTATTCGGCAAAGAAAAGCTCGAAGCAATTCAGGAAAGAATTTCTAAAGTGACAGGACTTGCTTTTGTAACAGTCGATTTCAAGGGCCAGCCAGTTACAGAATCCACTTATTTCACAGAGTTTTGTGATTGCGTTCGTAAAAACAAGCTTACAGAACAAGGTTGTTGGTCTTCGGATGCATATGGGGCAGTTCAGGCTACCATCACGAAAAAACCAAGCATCTATTTTTGTCCTTGTGGACTATTGGAGGTTGCCATTCCTCTTATTGTAAGAGGACATTATTTGGGAGGTTTTATTGGTGGACAGGTTTGGTGTGAGGATGCACCAGCCAATGTTGTAAGACTTGAAAACATCTTAGGTCAACCAGATCTTTTAAAGGAGAGTGGCATAGACATAGAGCTTAGAAAAAAGGCATCTAAGCACACCTATGAACAGTTTTGCAACATAGCCGATTTGGCAGCAATGATTATCAATCAAATGACTGAAACAGAGTTGACCAAATTGGAACGTACTCACAGTGATAACGGCAAGGTTGAGGAGCTAGAACGTGAGATTCAAAATTTAAAATATCAAATACGCCAGAAGGATACGCAGATTTCAAACATCTCACATATCAATAATGGTCGTTTCGTTTTAAATACTCTCACGTCTATAGCAAATCTTTCTGTTATCGAAAATGCAACAGAGACCAACGAAGCTTTGATGGTTTGTATTGAATACATTCAATCCATGATGAAGGCTAAAAACAACGTATGGCCTTTGATGGAAGAGCTTGATAATGCAGAGCGCTATCTAAAAATTCAAAAAATGAGATATGAAGACAGACTGAACTATTCAATTGAAGTGTCAGAGAAGCTTCGCATGCAGCATATTCCAGCAAACACCTTGCAGCCTTTTGTACAGCAGGCAGTTGAACATGGTGTGGCCCTTAAAGAAGAGGGAGGTGCTGTTAGAATCTCAGTTCAATATGTGGATGATGATGTGGTCATTTTCGTTGAGGATGAAGGGCCTGGAATTAACAATGATAAGCTAGAAAAGTTCTTTGGTCACTTTGATGAAGGTATATACAGTGATGGTATCTTACAAAGCGTCGAGGCTGCCAGCAAACGTATGAGACTACTCTTTGGAAAGCAATATGATGTTGTTACAGAGGTAGTGGAAAACAGGGGCAGAAGAGCTTGTATCAGGTATCCAAGATATTTTGATGAAGGGGTAGTTGCCGATGTTCCAGATTCTAATAGTAGATGATGATTCCATAATGCGACGCGCATTGAAAGTCATGATTGATAAAATAGACGGCTTTGAGGTATGTGGCGAAGCAGCGACCGGCAGTCAGGCGCTTACAATATATGAGCAGACTAATCCGGATATCATTATTATGGATATATTAATGCCTGGTGTTACTGGATTGGACGTGGCTAAAAGCATTAGAGAAAAGGACTTAGAGACCACCATCTATCTGCTGAGTGCATATAAAAATTTTAATTTGGCAAAGGAAGCTGTAAGGCTTCAAATAAAAGAATATCTTTTAAAACCTTTGTCAATGAAAGTGCTTTCCGAGCTACTTGATACCTATAAAAAGGAGAAGGAGGGCTCAGTTAGTCATTATCTAAATGCATTTGAGGCATTGGTAGAAAATGGTGATTTCAGACAACTATACTACGGCTTGGATGAACCTATTTGCAAGATTTATAAAAAGTACAGTGGTGATGATGAAAAACTGGTAGAGGTTTTCAGATATGTAGGACAACGACTTATAGCACAAAGTGCGTTGGCAGAGGATAGCAAATCAGATGTGGAAAGTATTTTCCCACTGAACGAGTGTCTTATCAGCGAGCCCATGATTGCACAGATGTGGTTATTCAAGGTTTTGAACTATGTATATGAAAAGGAAGCTATCAGACGTTACCCGGTACTTCAAAACGTATTTACGTATATAGATGAAAATATTCGAAGCGATATAAGCCTTAATCAGATAATTGAAAGCTGCTCAATATCTCAAGGATATCTAAGCAGGATTTTCAAAAATCAGTTTAAGGTTAGCGTGATGGAGTATTTGCATCTCAGGAAAATGCATCTTGCTAAAGGCTATTTCTACCTGACAAACGATAGTGTAGCTGAGGTGGCTTTTAGACTTGGATATAGTGAAAGTAACTATTTCAGTAAGGTCTTTAAAAAATACGAGAGAATAACGGTACAACAGTATCGCAAATCTATTCAGACCAAGAGAGGTACAGCATAAATGATAAAACATTTCGTAACCTCGGAATCAGTTACCGAAGGGCACCCTGATAAGGTTTGTGATCAGATTTCAGACGGAATTTTAGATGCAGTAATCGCTCAGGACCCTAAGGCTCATGTGGCAATTGAAACCATGGCATCCAAAAATACTCTGATGATAGCTGGGGAGCTTACCACATCAGCTCAGGTTGATGTAGTGGATATAGCCAGAAAAATCCTGCTTGATATAGGATACACATCAGAGGAAAGTGGAATAGATGGAAACACTTGCCTCATATTTACAAATATTAATGTACAGTCGGCAGACATTGCACTAGGTGTAAACAAAGCTGATGGTACTGAAGAAATAGGCGGTGGCGATCAGGGAATTATGTATGGATATGCCACCAACGAAACTAAAAACTATATGCCGTACACGATAGATGCGGCACATCGCCTGGTCAAAAGATTGGCCAAGGTGAGAAAAGAAGGTATTGTTCCTTGGCTTTATCCTGATGGAAAAGCACAAGTGACTGTGGGATATGATAATGTTAGCGGGGAAAATATTCTGACGAGCGTAGTTCTTAGCGCTCAACACTATCCCTCAATTTCCTATGATTATTTAAAAAGCACCTTGATGGACGAGGTTATAACACCAGTTCTTGGCGAGAGGTTAACACCAAACACCAAAATTTTAATCAATCCAACAGGAAGGTTTATCATTGGTGGCCCACTTGGTGACACTGGTCTTACAGGCCGTAAGATTATGGTGGATACCTATGGTGGCATCGGTAAACATGGTGGCGGAGCCTTTTCTGGAAAGGACCCTACAAAGGTGGACAGGACAGCTGCTTATATGGCTAGATACGTGGCAAAAAATATAGTCGCTGCAAATTTAGCTGATAAATGTGAAGTGTCTATCGCATATGCGATAGGGCAGATTCAACCAGAAGCTGTTAACATAGAAACCTTTGGGACTGAGCATATTGATTCTGAAATCATCAGAGCTGCTGTGGAAAAATCATTTGATTTTACCGTGGCAGGCATGATAAAAAAGCTTTCTCTTAGAAAACCACAATTTCAAAAAACAGCTTCCTACGGGCATTTCGGCAGGGAAGATGAGGATTTTGGCTGGGAGAAGCTTGATATGGTAGAAAGCCTTAGACAGCAAGCCATTGCAGGACAGTATGCATGCCTTTTGAATAGATGCTAACAAAGTATCCTATCAAAATAGGAGTAATGTATTTATGGAAACAAATCAGATGAATCAGGAGCAATTTATTCAAAAAATTGTTAAAAATGTTATGGTTCAGCTTCAAGATTTTGATGACTTTAAGATTCCTATCGGAGTATCAAACCGTCATGTCCATGTTTCCAGAGAGGATTTAGATACACTTTTTGGTAAGGGATATGAACTTACAAAAAAAGCAGATTTAGGACAACCGGGACAATATGCTTGTAATGAAACCGTTACAGTAAGAGGCCCAAAAGGAGAGTTTAAAAATGTAAGAATTCTTGGACCCATCCGAAAGGAAAGTCAGGTGGAGATTTCTCTTACAGATAGCTTTCAGTTGGGTGTTAAGGCACCCGTCAAGGAGTCCGGTCAGCTCGATGGAACACCAGGTGTTACTCTTATAGGACCAAATGGTTCAGTTGAAATGCCAAGAGGTACTATCGTCGCACTTCGTCACATCCATATGACTCCAGAGCAGGCGGCAAAAATGGGTCTTAAGGATAAAGATGTGGTGGAGGTAGAAACCTTCGGCGAAAGAGCAGGAGTTCTTGGAAATGTGCTTGTGAGAGTGTCGGATAAATTCGCACTTGAAATGCATGTAGACATTGACGAGGCAAATGCCTGCTCGCTTAAAAACAAAGATTACGTTGTAATACGAAGACATTAATGGAGAGACTAAAGTGATAATAGAAAAGGGTGTATTAGATTCCTTTGCTAGATTGGTAGAGGATGAAAAAGCAAATTCAGCAGAAGGAAAACTTAAGGTAGGAGTAGACTTAGGAACTGCAAACATCGTGCTTGCCGTAGTAGATGAAAACAACGAGCCTGTTGCAGGTGCTACTTACCCATCATCTGTAGTGAAGGATGGCATAGTAGTTGACTACATGGGGGCAATCAGAATTGTTAAAAATCTAAAAAATCAGGTTGAAGGACTGCTTGGTCAGGAATTGACAGAGGCATCCTGCGCTATTCCACCAGGAGTTGTTTCTGGAAGCGTAAAAGCTATTTCAAATGTAGTTGAAGGAGCAGGCTTCGACGTAATAAACATTGTGGATGAGCCTACCGCTGCAGCCACTGTTTTGGACATTAGAGACGGAGCAGTAGTTGATGTAGGTGGAGGCACAACAGGTATAAGCATACTCAAGGATGGCGAGGTAATCTACACTGCGGATGAGCCTACAGGTGGAACTCACATGTCCCTTGTACTTGCCGGCTACTACAATGTTTCTATGGAAGAAGCAGAAAAAATTAAAAAGGATCCAAGCAAAGAGGCCGATGTATTTCCTATCGTAAAACCGGTAATCCAGAAGATGGCTTCCATAGTAAAGGGCTTTCTTCGTGATTACGATGTGCCAGCTGTATACGTGGTTGGTGGAGCCTGCAGCTTTGAGGAATTCACCTCTGTATTCGAAAAAGAGCTTGGAATTAAAACTATAAAATCTAATCACCCACTTCTTGTTACTCCACTTGGTATTGCAATGAATTGCGAGAAAGACGCTTAGGTTCTTACCGGTCGAAAGGCTGGTTTGAAGCCATAATTAAAGAAAGGAAGAGTAGACATGGACATCGATGTAAATGTTATAGAAAAAATGGTGCGTCAGGCAATCGCAGACGTTTCTAAGGAAAACGGCTATCCAACAGTTACGGTTCATGGACCTGTTGGAAACTACGGTGTGTTTGATACCATGGATGGTGCAATCGAAGCATCTGTAATCGCTCAAAAGGAATTGCTTCATTCCACCATGGCACAGCGTCAAAAATACGTAGATACGATACGTGCCACAGTCCTTAACAAAGCAAATCTTGAAATGATTTCCATGCTTTCTGTAGAAGAAACAGAAATAGGAAAATATGAGCATAAACTTATAAAGAACCGCCTAGCAGCTGAAAAAACTCCAGGTACTGAGGATTTAATTACAGAGGCCAAGACAGGTGATAATGGTCTTACTTTAATAGAGTATTGTCCATTTGGTGTAATAGGAGCTATCACACCAACCACAAACCCTACTGAGACTGTTATTTGCAATTCCATCTCAATGATAGCAGGTGGAAACACTGTTGTATTTAGTCCTCATCCTAGGGCTACCAAGGTTACACATCTTTTAATTCAGATGTTAAATAAGGCTCTTGATGAAGTTGGAGCTCCTAAAAATCTAATCACTACCGTAAAGGAGCCATCTATCGAAAATACGAATGCCATGTGCGAGCATCCAAAGATTCGTATGCTTGTAGCAACAGGTGGCCCTTCTATAGTTAGAAAGGTTATGTCAACAGGTAAAAAGGCAATCGGCGCTGGCGCTGGAAATCCACCAGTAGTTGTCGATGAGACAGCAGATATTGAAAAGGCTGCAAAGGATATTGTTGATGGATGTTCTTTTGATAACAATGTTCCTTGTATTGCTGAAAAGGAAGTATTTGCTGTTGATCAAATCTGTGACTACCTTATTCATTGCATGAAGCAAAATGGTGCTTATGAAATGAAGGATCCTGCGATGGTTGAAAAGCTTGACGCTTTGGTTACTAATGAAAAGGGTGGCCCAAAGGTAGAGTTCGTAGGAAAGAGTGCCAAGTATATATTAGATAAGCTTGGAATTCAGGTTGGTGATGACATCCGTGTAATAATCATGGAGACAAATAAAAATCATCATCTTGTTACTGAAGAAATGATGATGCCAATCCTTCCTATCGTTAGATGCAATGATGTTGATGAGGCTATCGATGATGCATATGAAGCAGAGCATGGAAATCGACACACTGCAATGATGCATTCAAGAAACGTTGAAAAACTTACAAAGATGGCAAAGCTTCTTGAGACAACTATCTTTGTTAAAAACGCTCCATCCTATGCTGGTATTGGCGTTGGTGGGGAAGGTCATACCACATTTACAATAGCAGGACCTACAGGCGAAGGTCTTACCAGTGCCCGTTCTTTCTGCAGAAAGAGAAAATGTGTTATGGCGGACGCACTACACATTAGATAAAAATGGTGAATGCCCCAGTTATTTATCTGGGGCATTCTGTAAAAAGGAGTTGCTATGGGGTTAATAGAGCAAATTAAAGATGCCGGAATTGTCGGATGTGGTGGTGCAGGTTTTCCAACCCATGTAAAGCTAAATTGTACAGTTGAATATTTGATTGTAAATGCGGCAGAGTGCGAGCCGCTTCTTCGTACAGACCGGTATTTAATGCTAAACAAGGCCGATGAGATTATTTCTGCAGTTGAAATGGTGGCAGAAATTACTAAAGCAGAAAAGCTTTTTATAGCATTAAAAGAAACCTATACAGATGAAATTGCATCTCTTCAGGATGCTATTAATAAAAAAAATAGTAGAGTGGAACTTTTCCCGCTTAAGAACTTTTATCCTGCAGGTGATGAACAGATTATGGTTCTTGAGGTTACAGGCAGAACAGTACCACCTACAGGAATTCCTCTTGATGTAGGAGCTGTAGTTTCAAATGTAGCTACCATGTATGGGATATACGAGGCATCAAAGGGGGTTCCATTTACAGAAAAATATCTGACTGTAACAGGCGCTGTGGCACATCCAATCATCGTCAAGGCGCCTATCGGTACATCCTTCAAAGCCTGTATAGAGGCTGCAGGTGGACCTACTGTTCAGGATTACCATATCCTTGCAGGCGGTCCTCTCATGGGAAAGCTATATAGAAAAGAGGATTTGGACAAATACGATGTTACAAAAACCACATCAGGAATTGTGATTGTTCCAGATGATACAAATCTTGTTGCTATGCGTGAAACATCCTTGCATTCGATTTTAAAACGTGCAAAAGGTTCATGTATTCAATGCCAGACCTGTACATCTATGTGTCCTAGATATTTGAGTGGCCATCCATTATCACCACACAAAATAATGAGAAAGCTTGCCTATAGTGATATATCTGAAGTTCTGGAAGATAAAGACATTAAGGAAGCCATGACCTGCAGTGAGTGTGGTGTCTGCGAAGCCTATGCCTGCCCAATGGGACTTGCTCCAAGACAGGTAAATGTATATGTAAAAAAGGCACTTCGTGAAAGCGGATTTAGATATCAAAAAGACACTGAAACCATCTTTAGAAGTCGTGAAGACAGAGAATATCGTAGAATTCCATCTCACAGAATCGCGGCCAGACTTGGTGTTGAAAAATATTACGACTATACTATTCGAGAGCTTAAGGAATTAAATCCTGGCACAGTAAGAATCCCTCTACAACAGCATATTGGCGCACCTTCAGAGGCCACTGTAAATGTAGGTGATACTGTCACACAGGGTACACTTATAGGAAAAATTCCTGAAAAGGCTCTAGGTGCAAATATACATGCATCTATTTCAGGAACTGTAAAAGCAATTGAAAATGGTATGGTAGTAATTGGAAAATAAGGAGAGGCACACATGATAACAATAGGATTTCTGGAAAGTAACAGTATTGCCAGGGGAGTTGAAGCTGCAGATGCAATGCTAAAGGCAGCTGAGGTTAGATTGGTTGTCGCTCGTCCAAGCTGCCCGGGTAAATACCATATAATGATAAGCGGTGAGGTTTCTGCAGTTCAGTCTGCAATGGATGCAGGAAAAGAAAAGGTTGGCAGTTCTCTGATTGACGAACTGGTAATCCCAAGGGTGCATCCACAGGTTATCGAAGCCATCAATTTGGCTACAATGCCTGAAAAAGTCAGAGCCATTGGAGTAATGGAATATTTCTCTGTGGTGCAGGCTGTTATAGGCGCAGATGCTGCTGTAAAAGCTGCCGGCGTTGAACTTATCGAGGTTCGACTTGGCACTGGAATAGGTGGAAAATCATTTGTTGTTTTGACAGGTGATGTTTCTGCAGTAGAGGCCAGCGTTGCTGCAGGCACTAAAGAGGCCAAAGAAAATGGATTGCTGATTAGTGAGATTGTGATTGCACATCCGCATCCGGATTTGGTCGAAACATTACTTTAGAATAAGAACATTTAAAAGGCTACCTTCAAAAAATCAGGTAGCCTTATTTTTTGTACATAGATTTGCTATTATAAACATATATTTAGTATTACATTAATAATTAAGTTGGTATTATTAAGAAAATACAATCAGGGGGATTAAAAGAAAATGAGAAATGTATTGGTCAATCAAGTGGGATTTTTGCCGTCTAGTGACAAAAAGGCAGTTATGAATTTTCCTTGCGAAAATTATAAGATTGTGAATGACAAAAATGAAACTGTATATTCCGGCACCACTTTGCATTTTGGAACAGATGATATTTCTGGGGAGGATACCTATATTGCGGATTTTAGTCCTCTTAATGAACCAGGAAAATATACAGTAGTAGTGGACGATGTATCCAGCTGTAATTTTTTCATTTCACAGGACGTATATTCAAAGCTTATGCATGATGTTTGCAAATGCTTTTATTATCTTAGATGTGGTGAAGGCCTAGATAAAGAACATTCAGGCAAATATTATCATGAGCCTTGTCATCTCACTAAAGCCACAGTGTACGGAGAGGACACAGCACCTGTAGATGTATGTGGTGGTTGGCATGATGCTGGTGATTATGGTAGGTATTCCACAGCTGGTGCTGTTGCAGTAGCACATCTTCTATATGGCGTTAGGTTATTTAATAATCTGTTAGACGTAAAATTTGATATTCCATCAGTAACCTGCGATCATGGAGTTTTGCCAGATATTTTGGCTGAAACAAAGGTGGAGCTTGATTTTCTCATGAAGATGCAAAAAGATGATGGAAGTGTGTGGCACAAAGTAACCACCTTTAATCATGCTCCATTTATAATGCCAGAGGAAGATAAGGAAGAACTTTTCTTATTTCCAGCTTCATCTCTTGCCACGGCAGATATAGCTGCAGTTTTTGCCCTAGCGTACACTGTGTATAAGGATTATGATGCTTCATATGCAAATATCCTATTAGAAAAATCTTTTAAAGCCTATTCCTGGTTAGAGAAAAATCCAGCACCATTGCTATTTTCCAATGCTACAGGCTCTAACACAGGAGAATACCCAGAGCCTGAAGACTTTTCTAACAGATTTTGGGCTGCCTGCGCATTATATGAAGCCACAGGTGAGAAAAAGTATTATGCGGATGCTGTAGATTTTAAGGAATCCCTGGAAGATTATGATAGTGACAACTCAGACAAGGGTTATCAGGGAAATGTATTTACATGCTTTGGATGGGGAGATGTAGCTGGATTGGGTTCCTTGTCTTTGATTTTAAAGGGTGATGCTAGTGACTTATTGACCCTTGCAGAGGAAAGCTTTGAAGAAGAAGCGGACAGACTCTACTACATTTCCACAGCCAATGGTTTCGGGCTGCCTATGGCAAAAGAGGATTTCATTTGGGGAAGCAATATGGAGTTATTGAAATATATGATGATTCTTACAGTTGCAAATAAATTGTCTCCAGAAGAAAAATATCTGCAAATTATAACAGCTGGTTTGGATTATCTTTTAGGCTGCAACAGCATGGATGTTAGTTATGTCACAGGAAGTGGAGAGAAAGCCTTCAAGAATCCACATCTTCGCCCTACAGCAGTGGATGACATTGAAGAACCATGGCCTGGGCTTGTATCTGGCGGCCCAAACACAGGTCTACAGGATGAACAGGCACAAACTTTGCCAAAGGATACACCACCTATGAAATGCTATATTGATCACGTGGACTGCTATTCACTCAATGAAATTACAATATATTGGAATTCGCCACTAGTATTTACTTTGGCTGGATTGTTAGCTTAATGTTCTACACAAAAAATGCCCTACACCTCAAAAAAGATGTAGGGCATTTAATGATTTTTCTGGTTTACTCTTTTTTAGACAACTCAAATAGTTTTGCCTGATTAATCTTGCCATCCGCAATCATATTTGAAACCCAAAGCTTCAGTGATTCCACAGTCAAATCAATCTGCTCCAGCTGTTTTTGTATGGTGACAAAATCTTTCAATTCATCATCAGAAATAATACCATCAGCAGTAATGTCTATTAGACGTTCCTTTTGATTATTGAGAGAATTAAGCGCAGAAAGCATACTAAGTACAATCTCTGGTAGTGAAGAGGTTTTTACTTCAGGCACAGTCTCTTTACCTATTCTGCATTCATGAGTGCAGTAGTAATTACATAGCTCCGGTTTTTTATAAGCATCAGCCAAATCGATTACATCCTCGGGATAAACGGCTACCTTTCCAGTCTCTAGTTTTTCTAATCTGCTTTCAGTCATGGACCCGATTAATTCGCTTGCTTGAGCTCTTGTTAATCCAGCTTCTTCTCTAGCTCTAAAATATATACTTTTATCTTCTTTAGTAGACTTCCTTCCCATAGATTAATCCTCCCTGTTTTGTATCATTATATCTATTTTTTTATCAGTAAACAAATATAATGACCCTGCAATACAAACCACTTCTGAATTATCTATTATTTTATGCAAATCAGATTGCTCATTAAGTGCTTCTGAATCAACACCTCTGGCACGAATCATATCAGCTAGCTTTTCGGGCTCCATACTGCGCGGGTTTGGAACAGCCACCGTATAACATTTCTTTGCTATAGGTATCAGAGCATCAAGAATAATATCTACTTCCTTATCTGCAAGTATTCCCAGCACAAAAGTAATCTTCTTTCCAGGGAAATATTCATCTAACGACTCTCGTAAGACCTGGGCACCCTGTCTGTTATGACCACCATCAATAATGATAGGAGGATTATCAGAAAGTAGCGTAAAGCGTCCAAACCACTTCGTATTTACGATACCATTTTTTATAGCATTTTTAGATATGCTGTATCCCATACCGGAAAGTTTTTTTGCTGCGGCAATGGCTAAAGCTGCATTGTTTATCTGATAAGTTCCGAGCATGGTAGTGAAGTATTCGTCCCCGTCGCTGCCTTCAAAACACTGCCCATGTATGTCACGGCTTATTAGGCGTGGTTGTTTAATAAATTCTATAGGAACAGCAACATTAGAAACAGTAATGCATTTATCCATTAAGACGGATATAACTTCCTCCTCCTGCATAGCAGATACCACGCAAGTATACGGTTTTATAATACCAGCTTTTTCCGTGGCGATCTCACCAAGGGTGTTGCCTAAAATGGTCATGTGATCATAGCTAATAGGTGTAATGATTGTAACTAGAGGAGCTGGAATGACATTTGTTGTATCCATCCTTCCCCCCATGCTTACCTCTAAAAGGACAATTTCACACTGCCTATCTAAAAAATACATAAAGGCCATGACTGTAAGAAATTCGTATTCGCTTACAAAAATCCCTTTTTCAAGCAATTCATCATAACAAGGTTTTACAATAGAGAATATTTTGGCGAAATCCTCATCTAAAATATCAACACCATTAATCTTGAACATTTCATTGTAGCGATATAAAAATGGTGAAGTAAAGGCACCCGTAACAACAGATGCCTCCTTTAAAATATTGGCTAGATATGCGGTGGTAGACCCCTTTCCGTTGGTTCCTGCAATATGAACATATTTTAATTTATCCTGAGGTCTATTTAGTTTTTCAAGTAGTGCAAGCTCTGCATCAAGTGAAAAGAAATCCTTTTTAGCCCCTCCACCTGATGGTGGCACAAAATGGGGCATATTCTTGAAAAAAATAATTGCCTCTTCATATGTATAATTCTTCATAACGCTAGCTTTCTTATTCCTACCTTTTCCAGAGAATTAAGTACAGTGTATAATAGCACAGTCATGACAGGTATCATGATTAGTTCTTTCGGAAGTCTTGCGATGATAGCCGCTAAATATCCGTTTTTCAGATAAAGAAGATTTAGCCAAAAACTATTCATAATAATTCCGACAATCAGGGTATGTATAGCCTGAGTCGCAAAGATTCTTAAGAAGGTGCACTTATTATCATGAAGCATAACACCAAATATAATGCCACTTACTATACCACTTATAGTAAACCCGGGAAAAAATGGACCAGTTGGCTTAACGAGAAAGCCTCCTATATCGATAAGCGCTCCAACTATTCCTGCTACGCCTGGCCCAAACATCATTCCTGCCATGGCAACTGGAAGTGATCCAAAACGAATCTCAATCAGTTGAGTAATTGGTAATTTAAAGAACCCAAGAATTATGCCTATTGCTGTAAGCATAGCAGCAATCGTAAGTGTTTTTGTGTTAAATAATTTTTTCATAAAAAATACACCTCCTTTGCAGTTTCCTTTTCCTACAATGAAGGTGTATTATCATACTCCTTGCTATGTAGCAGCGGGATGCGAATTTAAAACCGCGGATAAACCTTCGTCCATCTGTCAACTCCCTGTACAAACGGCACTTAACGCTTTAAATTCTACTCTGCATTTCTATTATTTTGGCTACAGTATACGTTTAACTATCTACCATTGCAATAGCTATGAGTTAATTTGTAGATTTTTAAAATCATTATTATCAATAATGAGACATTCATTGATTATTCAAACAAATTTGGTACACTTTAAATCACAGTGAAAGTGGGTGGAGTTATGGATTTTAATTGCAATAATGAAAATAAATCTTACTCATCTGATGATAAATATGAAGATTTGGAAAAAATTAGGGAAGTCCTTCATAACGCTAAGAGACAGATTAATAAAGATAAGCTGAAATCTTCATCCATAGACATGAGTATACACATAGACATAGAGGGGGAATCATGAAAATGAAAATAAAGAAAGGATTGCTATCCTATATTTTCATAATAGTCGGGGCTATTATGGCCAGCTTTTCAGTAGCTTTAATTTTACTTCCAAATGATGCTATTGATTATGGTACTGCCGGTGTAGCAATTATCATCAGTAAACTAACAGGTATCCATCTTCCTATTTGTGTATTAGCAGTTTTTCTTCCATTCATAATAGCCGGTTATATTTTTCTAGGAAAAAATTTTACAATTAAAGCAACGCTAGGTTCTATTATATATACATTAGGAATCGATTTTTTTGAAACGGTTCCATTCGAATTAAATACAGAACATTTTCTGGCAGTAGCTTTTGGAGGCGCTATTTTAGGCGCTGGCTTGTCACTTATTTTAAGAAGTGGAGGCTGCATCGATGGTTCAGAAATCCTGGCAAATATTATAGTAAAAAAATTATCAGATAAAACTGGTAGAAACTACAGCATGACGCCAGTTCTTTTAGCATTTAATGCCATAGTATATATGACAGTATTTGTTGTGATTGATGCTACAGCAGCGCTTTTGAGCTTACTCGTGTATGTTGTGGCAACTGCAGTTATAGATCACTACACAGACCATTTCGAAGCTATCAAACAGGTTACAATAATCACACAAGACCCGGAAGGTATTATAAAAGATATCAAAGATAAACTAAATAAAACCTGTACCATCATGGATTCCAGAGGAGCTATTGCGGGAGAAAATAATACCTTATTTTGTTATATAAGTTATTTTGAACTCCCAATAATGAAAGAAATTATCTCCATTCATTCAGGAAGTTTCAGTACTGTATCTACCATAGATGAGATACTAAGATGATTATGAAATTCTCTTTGTGTTAACGAATAAAACACATGTTAATGCTATCATCAATCAATGGAGGGATGAGCTATGGATGGAATGGTAATTGAGAAAGATGATTTAGAAGTCGCTAAAGAGTATTGTAATGTGTATATTGAATTAAGAACTGCCTTACGTGAAGGCAAAATAGAGACCAGTGATGTCGAGGACTATCTAGCATACCGGGAACATCTTTTAACAAAAAGAGCAAAGCAGCTTGCTCAGGAGATGATTGATAATTATATAAAATAAATTCTCTCAACCAAGCCAAGAGAGGCTAGGAGAGAGAATGTTATCAATCGATTATTATAATAGCATATTTAATACTTGAATATTATATTATGGCATATTTTGTCAAAAAACTGGCATAATATGTGTTAGAGCTCGATATAGTTTATTGAGTTCTATTTTTTATCATTATATTATATATGTACTTATATATAGATGTAGATATATTGCTAGACTTAGTTGCTGAGGATAAGTATTTGCATAGAATTGTTTATAATGTTGACGCAATTCGCACAAAACTGCTGTTTGCGCCAAATAGATTTACTTTGAGCAAAAATTAAAAAAAGGCTTTACATCTAGACTTACAGGTGATACTATAATCGAGCACTGAGGGACAGCAAGTCACACAGAGTAAAAAATAAATGAAGATTGATAACTGAACAGTGAAACAAACCTTGAATTAATACAAGTTATTTATAGTTAACATGTATCCTTGAAATTCATTTAAGTTTCTTAAAGAAACGAAACCTTTATTAAGCGAATATGAATTCTTGAATTCATATTCTAGTAAGAATCTTTGATTCTTACATTTACAGTAAACAAGTCAGTTTTGTGCTGACCTGGAATTGAACTCAAGCAACTTTGGTTGCTTATATAATTAACATGAGAGTTTGATCCTGGCTCAGGATGAACGCTGGCGGCGTGCTTAACACATGCAAGTCGAA
>NZ_FNQZ01000016.1 GCF_900107545.1 Pseudobutyrivibrio sp. ACV-2
AGTCTCTGCAGATCCATTTTATTCTGAATCAAATATAAGATATCTTGAAGGCATCGCAAATGATATCAAAACAGGAAAAGCTCACTTTGAAGAACATGAACTACTGGAGGATGAAGATTAATGGGAATCCTATGGGAAGACAGAGGTTGGGATGATTATCTTTATTGGCAAACCCAAGATAAAAAGACTTTAAAAAGAATTAATTCACTAATAAAAGATGCCCAACGTGATCCATATAATGGTATTGGAAAACCTGAACCGTTAAAGGAAAACCTCAGTGGGTTTTGGAGCCGTAGAATAAATGATGTAGACCGCCTTGTTTATGATTTTGAGAACGAAAATATACGTATAATTTCATGTCGCGGACATTATGAATAAAATATCGTTAATATACACCGCCTTAGATTGCAACTCAACACTCAACTTAGGGCGGTGTTATTCATATATGTCTATCTTTCCATTAAATAATCGTTTTGCATATATATAAAATTTATAACATTGCGCTCACTGTGTCTACAATGTATAATAATGATAGAATTATGATATATCAACTATGGAGCATTCCTGTTAGGGTAAAAATATCAGGTTTGTAAAAAATGAGTGCCTCTCATAGAATAATGATTGTTAACTTGCCGGTTAATAAAAATCATTGTTCAAAGGAGACACCCACAAATGAATTGTAAGCAGAATGAGAGAATCAATCAAGTAAAAGAATCAACTTTGGTAGTTGGAATTGATATAGGAAGTACTACACATTATGCTAGAGCCTTTGATTGGAGAGGCATTGAACTAGGTAAAGTTTTTAAGTTTAGCAACAGTCGAGACGGTTTTGATAGCTTCAAGAATTGGATGCAGTGGTTACTAAATAAAAACAATAAGTCAGATGTGATAGTAGGAATTGAGCCAACTGGTCATTACTGGTTTGACCTTGGCGCTTATCTTGAGGATGGAGGCATCCTACTGGTTATGGTTAACCCTTATGCGGTAAAGCAGACCAAGGAACTGGATGATAACAGCCAAAGTAAAAATGATTGTAAAGATCCTAAGGTAATAGCAAAGCTAGTTATTGAAGGCAGATATTCTGCTCCATATACACCTGATGGTGTTTATGCAGATTTAAGAGTGTTGGCAACCAATCGTAAGCGAATCATTAGGGAACTTACCCAGATTAAAAATCGCATTGCAAGATGGTTTGCCATATATTTCCCTGAATATAAAGATGTGTTTGGGGACTATGAATCACAAAGTAGCATGCTCGTTTTAAGACATGCATGTACTCCAGAAGCAATAGTAAATCTTGGACCTGAAGGAATAAACCAACTTTGGAGAAATGAAAAACTTCGAGCTGTTGGAATGAAAAGAGCAATGACTCTGTGGGAAACAGCAAAAAGAAGTATCGGTCTGAAGAAGGGAACTACCGCAGCAGAGTTTGAGATGAAGATGATGCTTGAGGATTATGATTACAAAATGACACAGTTAAATTCCATCATGGAAGAGATAGAAAGCTTGTGTAAGAAGATACCTGAAAGCGAGCAGTTGCTTGCCATTAAAGGTATAGGATTAATCACTGTTGCTGGATTCTTGGCTGAAGTTGGTGACGTAAGACGTTTCGATTCACCACGGCAGATACAAAAGCTTGCAGGGCTTTCTCTTAGAGAGAATAGTTCAGGAAAGCATAAGGGACAAACGACCATAAGTAAAAGAGGTCGAAGTAAGCTACGAGCTGTGCTGTTCAATGCAGCAATCCCTTTAATAGCTACAAATCCAGAATTCAAAGCACTGCATAAGTATTACACAACAAGAGCACAGAATCCTTTAAAAAGGAAGCAATCAGTGATTGCAATCAGCTGTAAGCTGATAAGAGTTTTCTTTGCAATTTTAACTAAAGGTGTGACCTATGATCCAGCCAAGATGATGTCGGATATACATAGGCAGCCTGTAGCAGCATAAGAAAACAACTGTAAATTTCAGGAAGACGTCCGCCGAAAGGTGCTGGGATGAGCAGAAACTTTTAAATACAACATAGAGAGCCGTAGTCGGATTTTTTTCCATCAGAGCATGACTCAGCAATGGAGCATAATGACGCCCCTTTATGGATAAGCAGAACGAAGGAATTAAGGACCCTGGAATCAGGTGATCCCGTATGACATGGGAGGTTAGGCTGCCGTAAGGACTTGGGGATAAGAAGGGCCAATCATAGTGATAATAAGGCGACGTCTTATTAAGTGCACCCCAAATACCTGTATATCCATAGTTTTGGCCATGGGGAATGGCATGGACTTAGATAGCTTCATCTATGTGACTATGAAAAAGTGAGAAAAAGTGAGAAAAAGTGAGTTAACAAGAGATATAACAAGATTAATATGGGAGGTTTCGTATATGATTATTAAACCATCTGCAGCTTTAAGAAATAGTTATTCACAAATTTCAGATTTAGCAAAAGAAACTGAAGAGCCTATATACATTACTGTTAACGGTGAAGGCGATGGTGTTTACATGAATATGAATGCATTTGAAAAACGTGAAGAAATCCTTAATCTACGTGAAAAGGTCTTACAAGCTGAGGAAGAAAGAATTCGTGGCGAGAAAACACTTAGTGTGTCGGAAGCTAGAAAACTTTTAAGGGAGCGCATGCATGAATTATAAAGTTGAAATACTTCCATCAGCATGGAATGATTTAAAATCTATTGAGGATTATTATGCGCTTGAATTCGATATAGAAACAGCAATTAATGTAAGCGATTCTATTTTAGATAAAATTGAGCTTTTAGAAACTTCTCCAGAAATCGGCTGTGATACTCCAGATTCTTGGCTTAATAAACGTGGGTATAGAATGCTAATATGCGACAAACACGTTGCTATATTTAGATTTATAGATGAAGCCGTATACATATATCATATTTTTGACACACGTAGAGATTATCCAAAGCTCTTCAAAAAGCAATTAAAAGATGATAAATAGCCTAAACCTCCGCAAAACAATAAATAATGCGGAGGGTTAGTTGAATCAAATTTGGATGGGTTATTGTTGATGATACTAAACGCGGACATAAGTATGGGAGGAATATGATGAATCTAGGAGCTTGGATGTGCGGAGTACTGGTTATACCATTTGCAACAGTAGGACTGTTGTTTGGATTATTCAAAGAAAGGGCAACTAAACTTTTTCACATTCGAGTGAAAATGCAATTGGATATATTACACTTATTGTTGAAGGCATACAGCTTGTGGCTATATTGGGTTCAATTGTGTTTGTGGAAAGAGCTCTTAAGAAAACTTTTAATGAAAATGGTATCAGAAGATAAATTTCAGTTTGATGGGCTTTGGAATCCTCTTTTGAAACAACTTCCTGGAAAATGTCTCCAAGAACTTCCTTATATCCAGCAAACGGATATGAATTAGCTTCTTCTGACAGACCTACAGCTCTATCATAGCCATCTGCCCACAAATCAAAACCTTTGTTATCTAACATTATGCCGCCTCCTTCTAGTATTACGCTGCCAACCAATGGCACTAAAATTTTACTATATGAAGGTGCTAAATAACAAGTTGTTATTGACCTATACATTTTAAAACTGTTTATTCTATGCCGAATTTGGCTTGGCAGAATCTTTTAATGATAATAAAATAGTTAATTCCTTAACAGCAAGAGGACAGCTAGTAACACTGTCCTCTTCTCTCTATTTTGCATGTAGATTTTCAATGGCTTTTTTGTATCTTATGTCCTGCGTAACAATATTGTCATCAGAATCAAAGTTTTTGCTAAATCTATATGCCCAACAAGGAACATTTTCTTTAAAGAACTTATAGTCTTCTAGCACTTGTTCATCTGTTGTTTGTTTCTTCACCCATTCATACATTTCAGATGCGGTGGCAACAGCACTATAAAGTGATTCAAAAGCTTGATCCAAATTTCCCTCATTAATAAAATAATTGCATTTCATAGTATATGCAGTAATATTACCAAATGGGCACTCTATATAACATAAAGCTATGAAAGAATTGTAATATAAACGGAGTTATAGTAAAACACTCTTTTGTTTGGCAGAATATTTTAATTTAATCGAGTAAGCTACTCTTCCTCCGTGGATTCTCTCCATGAAGATTTTTTTATAGCCATTTACCTGACAATGAAGTACAATACTTACCAATATATATAATTTGTAGATGAGTTTGATTAATATATAAACTACAAGGAGGATGTATATGATTATCAAAAATGAAATTCCAATTTTGGAATATGATACTAGTTCAAAAGAAGTTATTTCTCCAACTCACGACTGTCCAGATTTAAAGCTTCCAGAGAAATGTCTTTTTACATTTCTAGGAGATGTCGTTCATGAATATGCTAAAAAAAATTGCGCTGACGTTGTCGAAGAGATGATCAACGTATCCCATACAACCAAGATTTATGTACTTCGTGAGAAAAATGAAGATATTTGTCTGGTCCAATCACAGATTGGAGCACCTGCAGCTTCACAGGTAATGGATGTATTGGTAAGCTGTGGTTGTAAGAAAGTAATTGCTGTAGGTTCTTGTGGCGTTCTGGCGGACATACCTGAGAATGCTTTTTTAGTTCCAACCAAAGCCCTTAGAGCAGAAGGTACTTCGTATCACTATCTTCCAGCTTCAAGATATATTGAACTCGACGAGGAACCTGTTTCAGTAATTGAAAACACTTTTATAAAACATGAACTACCATTTGTGGCATGTACCACTTGGACAACTGATGCATTTTTCCGAGAGACCAAAGATATGGTAAAACATAGGATTTCAGAAGGTTGTACCGTTGTAGAGATGGAATGTTCTGCACTAGCTGCTTGCTGTAGGAAAAGAGGCGCCAAGTTTGGACAGTTTTTGTTTACTGCTGATTCGCTGGCTAACGTTCATGATTATGATGAACGAGACTTTGGAACAAATGCTCACGAGAAAGCTCTTCTACTAGGATTAGATATTCTAAGAAACTATAACTAATAGATTTTTTAATTTCGTACTACGGAGACTGAGTAATGAATGAATCGAAGCTTTATAAAGAAAGCGTGGCTACAATTGTAACCACGCCTATATTTTACTATTTAAGTAATTTCTTTATTCCATTTTCATTATCTTTTGCAAACGAACTTAGCTCATAAGAACGGATTCGCTCTTTTACCATATTAGGTTTTACAAATCCACTTTTAACAAGCACTGCTAAACGATTAATAACAGTTTTATTTGTCACTCCAAGCTCACGGCTAACTTCAATAGGTGTAAATTCACCCTTGTATCTCTTCAAGAGAAGTAAAAGCAGTTCCTTTTCTTTTCCTTTCAGATATGACAAGCTGCCTTCAAGTTCTTCTCCACTGCTGTTCTCAGATATTTCGCAAACCTTATTGGAATAAAGGAGTACCATTCTGAGAAAGTAATTAAACCAAATCTCTGAATGTGGAGGATTGTCCCTACCTGAATAATAAAGTGATGGCAAGCCCATTTGGATAGAATAGTAATATTCTTCTATATCATAAGCAAAATATTCTTCTAATGAACCTATTCCATTAAATCCAAATCCGTTAATATCAAGTATATATCCAGATAAAAGTCTGGCAGTACGTCCATTTCCATCTTCAAAAGGATGAATGGTAACTAGTTGATAATGAACAACTGCAGCCACTATCAGTGGATGATCATCTGTAGTGTTTACATACTCCACTAGTTCATCCAATAAATCTGGAATATCAATATATTCTGGCGGAATGTAATCAGGATGTCCGCTTTTTGAATCATATACTGCGAATAATACTCCTGGTGGCATTGGACCTCTAAGGCCAATTTTCTCTTTCGAAGCACCTTTTTCAACATATTTCTGCACATCAAGAATCAGTTTCTTAGAAAACTTCTCCTTTTTTTTAGCCTTTTCTTCAAGATAATTCAGTGCAAGAAAATAATTACGAACCTCTTGCTCAGGTCTTAGATAATGTTTTCGCTCATCACTTTCAATTACTTCATCAACCTGCTTCTCCGAGAGAGGATTCCCCTCTATTTTCGTAGAGGCATAGGAGCTTTTTTTCTTTGAGTTTTTTCTGAGCTTATTTGCTACAGACACAGAAATATTTACAGTCGACACTTTAAATCTGTTTTTTTCTATCTCAGTAATGTACTTCAAAATTTCATTATTTAAGGTTACTTTTATCACTAAAATAGCACCTCCTGACAATATATATCATATCAGAAAAGGTGCTATTTCTCCACTAAAATTACACTATTTTTACACTATTTTTCATTAACAAAATCTAATAGTTTTTCTCTTCACTATTCAATTATCTCGGAAGTATAGTATAAAAATTAATAGAAATGTTAAAAATTACGTAAATAGTAAATATAGCCACAAATATACTTGTTATGTTGTTTAATATTCCGTCTATCTGCAATGATTTATAAAAACCTAAAATAAAATATGTCTGAGTGCTCAAAGGGAGGAGGTATTTTGAGTCAGAATACTCAAATCTGATAATAAATAGTCAAACAGTTGACGAAGGCTTTTGGGAAACCTATTACATGGGCACAGGTAAAGATTATGATGAACTAGCTGATTCCATAATAACAGAGTACCTAGAGGACCCATATAGAGAGCTTGCTCTAGATTCCAGCGTTGCTGGTGAAAAAAGTAGATATTATATCTATAGTGGCCTTATGGAAGGCGAAGAAATAGAGCTATTAATTGAGTTTATTCTTAACTCTAATAATGAATAATTTATTGTTCTTCTACTTGCAACTGATCAAGAAAATTCAGAAATAAATGACTACATTGAAATGGTTAACAATGCTGAATATACAGGTGCTGCAGATTCTATCGAAAACCCTAGAAGCCCATTTTATATTGCCCCAGAATCACTTGATGCTGATGAAGAAATAATCAACCCCTAAGAAAAAATAATCTATATATTAATCCTATTGCGGCTAGGTGTGCCGGATAATACCAGTAGAAGAACTTACCCAGCCATTTGCAGTCTCCTCTTTTACCGTTATATAGAGCTAAAAGCGGTACTGTTCCCCAGCATGCCAAATGTAATATTCCATATATGTGGCTGTGAACTATAAAAAAAGCAACTGCGTACATACTCACGGAAAACATAAGATACAGCATTTGTCTATGAAACTTTCCGTGGTTTCGACCAATTAACAAAATTGCTATTGTTGCTGCACAGCTCCAGTCAGCTGTACAGGTTAAAATACACCCTATAATAGTAATCAATACTTTAATCCACGTTTTAAATTTTGTTGAATCCCATACTTTAAGAAAAATAAGCCCCCACATAAGTGGCCATGCTATGCTCGTTGAATTAAAAATCAGATTCTTAAAAGGATTAAAGCTAGACATATTAAAATAACAAAAGGCAAAATGACTTATAAGAGCTAAGATAGCCATCCTTTTTAGGTATCTATAATAATCATGAGTATGATGATATCCTTCAGCTACAAAAAATATCATTATAGGAGCTGTAAGCCTTCCAACCATATGCAATAATATCTGACTAACGCTTTCTGCTTGAGTATAAGTCTCTATACCCATCCAAGCCAAATGATCAATAGTCATTGCAATAATGGCTATTACTTTAAGCATATTTCCAGTCAAACTAAGCTGTTTATTAATTTTTTCCTGCATTTTAATTCCCCCGAATTACCTATTAAAGATATCTGCAATTATATCCAAAGTTTGGTCCGACCGCATAAATTATATATTTACAATTAGTCATGTTAAAAGCTGGAGTAATAGCTGCCTCTCCATCATTTAAAGGTGGATTGCATTTATCACAGGCATCTGATAGTTCTTTCATTCCAGCCTTACTAAAGATAACATCCACATATACCACCACCAGCAGCTAAATATCTATTGGCAGCATTAACAACTGCATCAACCTTTTGGTCTGCACATGATCCATTTATTAATTTCAAACTACTCATAAGCCTATTCTCCTTCTACAGTTCTTCTACATCTATCACATTAAATCCTTCAGCTTTAAGTAATTCTACGAATACACCATTGCCAGAAATTAGTTTTCCTGAGAAAGTGCCATCATATATAGTATTAACACCACAGGATGGACTTCTAGATTGTAAGATAACAAGCTCTGCACCCGTATCTTTTAAAATCTCAAGTGCTTTTTTCGCTCCATCTCTAAATTCTTTATCTACAGAACTACCATCCTTATGCTTAACAACCCCATCTACTATTTCTGCAGGGTCTCTTGGAATAGGCAGACCTCCAAGAACCTCCGGACATATGGAAACAACTTCATGCCCCTTAATGTACTCTATCGCGCTCTCACTATAGTTATTTCCACCGCTGTATTTACAGTTTTCGCCTAATAAACAGGCGCTTACACCTATTACCATCTTATATATCCTTGCAAAATTCCTCTATTTTTCTTTCATTATCATCACTAGGTTTATCCTTTGGATCAATAAGAATAAGAGTAGCAGCTAATGTATCTATGCCGATACTATCTTTCAATTTCTCAAATGCTTTCTCAGCTCCAGCTCCACTTTGACATGCAACGGCTGCAATCTTCTTTTCTTTAATACTAGGATTATCTTTTATAAATGTTCTAAGTGGAGGAGTCACATTACTAGCCCATACTGGAAATCCAAATACTATCTGCTCATAAGAATCTAAATCCACAGCATATGGTTCAAGCTCAGGTGTTTCTGCCATAACTGCACTCTTTCCACCCCAAAAGAATTTTGCAAATCCTTTTTCTGGATACTTTTTAACAGGAACTAATCTTAGTGTATCCGCACCTGTCTTCTCTGCAATTTTCTTAACAACAAAATCCGTATTTCCCTCATGTGAATAATAAACAATAAGTGTTTTCATGAAAAATTCCCTCCCATATGAACGGCTCATTTCAATTTTGTTATATACTTGGTTTGTAATTATCTTTATCAACCACAATATAGATATCTTCACCCATCTTTTGCTCGAAATAATCTTTTTATTCAAATATGGGGGTCACAAAAGTGACCCCCATTCAACCAAAGTCCTAGGATTAAGTGCTGAGGCTGTTGAGACTCGGATTGATTCTTAGCCATGAAAATACTGAAAAAGTGGTATTGTCAACTATGTATAACAGGTAATTGATAATTTTTCAATTGTCGTTTATTCTCATACATTCTTTTATCAGCCTTATCAAATACTCCTGCTACATTTCGCTCACCATTGTATCTTGCTGCCCCACAAGCAATTACAACATTATCAGTTTTTTGATTCTCCAAATTAATCTTTTCAAGTTCTGCCATTATAAGGTCCATATTCTGATAATCCATACCTTGAGCAATAACAGCAAACTCATCTCCGCCAATTCTATATATTGGGCTGTGCTTAAATAAGTTACAAATTATAGAACATCCAGATTTAATAAACTCGTCTCCTGCCTGATGTCCCAAAGAATCATTAATTTCTTTAAGACCATTTATATCAAAAACTATGGTTGCAAACTCTAAGTCCTCTTTTTCTTCAATGAGACGGTTAAGTTTAGCCTCTGCGTCAATGTATGCATGTTTATTCTTAACTCCAGTAAGAGAATCAAGATTCGCTATCTTACTCATCTCTGCAAGATTCTTATAATAATTCTGGTCTTTTCTAACCTGATCATCTACATCGACAATACCTAGTATTAGAATTTGTTTTTGGTCTTCAATAATATAGGTAGCCTTAATACATACATATTTTGGTGCCCCCTGATACATTAATCTTATGTTTATAGAATAAACACCATTACTTTCAATTGTCTTACAAATATTTTCTTTTGAAAACAACGTAAGGAAATGGTCGATATCTTCTATAAAAACATTTTTCAGACCTTTCTCTCTGAACTTTTCAAAGAAATTGTCCCCTTCATTATCCAAGCCCAAGTATCTATAATCTTCATCTAAGGTATATCTAACAAAATGTTCATTCTCAGGATCAATTGCATAGATACAAATAAAATCACCTGTAAGCGCAGTGACTCTGTTATAAGTCATACGCTCCCTTTTAATTCGTTCAATTTCCTCTTTATGTCGCAGTTCAGCATCATTATCAATATACCCCAGCATTACAACAGACAACGCTACAGCATCGTTTTCTTCGTTTGTAGCAACTTTACGAATAAACAAGTGAATTACATCGTTGTTCTTGCCTCTAATATCAACGATAACAGGCTTTCCATCTTTTTTGCACTGTATCAATGCATTGAAGAAATTTTGGTCTGCTCTACCATCCGAATAATTCTCACTTACAGAAAACTTTGGATAATATTTCTCCATAAATATCTTATAGGATTTGTTACCTTTCATATGTCTAATCTCATCGCCTTTTACTTCTACGATAAACATAGGCATTGTGTCAAAGTAATCACCAGAAATAATGCTATCATCAGCTGAGAAAGACATATCATACATATTTACATTACCAACAGTTGCGTAATACTCAGCCTCTTTAGGATTCTCAAAACCTATCTGAACTCCGTTTTTATATCTATCTAGAATAGCATCAAATGGAACTGCCTTACTATAATAATAGCCCTGAAGTTTTGTGCACCCTACCTCATTGAGGAAATCTACTGGATTCTCATTTTCAACACCTTCAGCTACTGTATCGCTTCCTAAACCACTGGCTAAACGAACAATTTCAGAAACAATAACCTTACTGTCTTCACTCTCATGAATTTTATCAACGAAGGCCTTATCAAGCTTTATTACATCAAAATGAATCTTCTGCAGTAAATCCGGAGAGGAATACCCAGATCCAAAATCATCTAACCATACACTAAAGCCCAATTCTCGGAATCGTTTTATCTGGATAATCATGTATTCTACATCATCTGTAACTACACTTTCAGTCAACTCGATAACTATTCTACTTCGATCTATCCCTGCATCGTCCACACGTTTTCTTATCTCTTCTACAATGTCACAGGCATAAAAATCCGTTTTTGATAAATTGATGGAATTAGGCACAACATTTAAACCTGCCTCGGCCTGCTGCTTAAGCTTTATAATTACCTGCTCCGCAACATATAAGTCAAGTTTATATGTTATCTTTGCATCCTCAAGAATAGGAATAAAATCATTAGGACCAATTTCACCCTTCTTAGGATCCTTCCATCTGACAAGGGCTTCTTCATTACAAACCTTGCCATTAGATGTACGGATAATAGGCTGATAACAGACCTTTATCCAACCATCTTCTATAGCTCTATCTAGATTTTCAAAGATGTATCGTCTGTCCTCAAACTGCTTCAACATCTTCTCATCAAAATACACAATTTTCGAATCATAAATCTTGCCACAGCTGTCACAGGCTATCTTAGCTCTATCCGTAGCTGTAGCAGGACCTACATACCCAAATCTGGTATCATAAATGCCTATCTTCACAGGCAAATTCTTACCATTATTAATAAGCTTAAAATCTTTAACCAAACATTTAAGCTTATCATCAATCCCTTCCCTGTCTGTGCATACAACAAAATGATCAGCTGTTGTTCTGCAGCAATTATAATTTCCAAAAAACTTAACCAGTAATTTAGCACTCTCTTTTATTAATATATCACCAGCTTCATAACCATATCTTTGATTAAATGCCTGCATACCGCTTAAATCAAAGAACATCATTACTAATTCTCTCCACTCATTCACAGCCTTGCTTCTTGTGGCTTCTGCCAATTCAAAAAAGTAATCCATGGCAGGAAGACCTGTCAAATAATCATAACTCAGAGCTGTCGCAGCCTTTTTGCTCTGAAAATGCTTGTTATGGATTAGATTAAATCCCATAGCGATGTCTCTGTTATCAACATTGTAAACGCCTTCGTTTACATAGTTTATAACAGCAAGTCTTACCCCATTCTCCTTGTATATATGCTTTCCTATAGAATGAAGAATGATATATTTATCACCAAGTTTGGAACGATATACCTGATTGTACTCTCCGCCATCTACTGCGAAACGCACAGCAGCATCTGCCAATTCAGCAACATCATCAGGATGCACATCTCTATACATATCATTATCCATGAGATGATAAGCCTCTTCTAATGATTCAAGGCCAATAAGCTTCACAAATCCCTCAGATAACGCTACCGTAACAACACGTTTATCAATAAACTGATAAACAGCAAGCGGTATACTGCTGCTTTCAATTAATTTCAGTTCTTTATCATCATATCTATATCTTTCCATGTCGAATCCCCACAAAATCGCAGATTACAGCAGATAACATATACATCCATATTATACCTTTTGGGTAATATCATTTCTCTTTATTCACAAAAGTTTCATTGTTCTCAATTTACTGCTCCAAAAGATGATTACTAGTGATGAGAGGTCAGGATCAAACGCGGTAATATTTGAGACTTTTAAACAAAAATTTAAATAGGATGAGCTTCAAATATATATGTATTCACCTACTGCAATTGGTGTTAAAGCTAATATTTACTTATGTTTAAAACCTTCCTTTATTCACGCTTTTGCCCTTTGAGGATTATCTCGCAATTCAATTAGCAGCAAAAAGGCTCCTTCACCATTAAGATACTCGGAAATCTCTGCTAATTTCCTTGCAGTATAACCCTCTACCTCAACAGCCCCTTCTGAAACATATTTATTATCCTTTATCCATATTCAAATTCTTTTGCAATATCAGGGTTTTTCTCGAACTTGCATATATAGATGTCCAAAAATTAATTACTTCCTATTACTGTTTTTCCTTTGTAAGATACTATGCCACCGATACTTTTAGCATTTGTATATCCCATCTTTTCCATAGCACTTACTGCAGATGCACTTCTAGAACCTCGAAGGCAATATACAAAAACTGGAGTATTTTTATCTGCAATGACATCCACTACCTTTTCTATATTCTCAACTGGCACATTTTTACTTCCTGGAATGTGTCCACCTAAATATTCTTCCTTAGAACGCACATCAAGAAGCACTGCGTTTTCTATAGCCTTCATGGCTTCTACTTCGGCATTAATATCTACATGTTTGAAAAGATTAAATAATCCCATATTCACCCCTCAATCCTACGACATTAATTCAATCAACCGCTCTAACTTTGCAAAGATTTCATCCAAACTAAAATATCCAGATCCGCGGATAGCCACTTGCCCTTCTACATATACAACAACAGTAGGAAATGACAAAACATCATTCTGTGCCGCAAGCTCTGGATGCTCATCAATAGATATATGTCTTGCTTCAATCTGCTCATGATTAGATAACCAATCTTCTAACCGTTGCCGTATGGCTACACATGGTGTGCAAGACTTGGAACTAAATTGAAACAATACTATTGAGTGTTTACAGACTAATTCTTGTATAGTCTCTCCCGCTTTAATATCAATCATACCTACTTTTCTCTACTTTTAATACCATCATAGATTTTCTGCTCTATTTCATCATTAGACAAAGAGTAATACTCATATTCACTAAAAGCTATGACAACATCCCCTAGCTCTGTTTCAGCAATGACACAGTCTTTTCCTTCAAAGAAAATCTTATATGTCTTTCCAGCTAAAAGCTTTGTGAATTGTCTTTCCTCTAGAAATTCTCTTTCCATAGTAAAATCCCCCTACTATTCACGTTATTTGCTAGGTTTGTAGTTATCTTTATCAACCACTATGTAGATATCTTCACCCATCTTCTGCTCAAAATAATCTTTTAGCGCCAAATTAGTATCCCATTTTTCAGGATCATAGTAACCGTATCTTCTTTTAACATCAGACATTCTATCTATGATATCCATAACACCTTCAGCTCCACCGATGGAATCACAAAGTTGAATTAACTTATCATATTCATCAAGTTCTATCTTGGCCAATTCTGTTTTTATTAATTCCGTCTCTTCATCCGTTGTATCAAAGTTGCCAACATAACCGTCAATGCTTTTGCCATTGAATGAATGTGTAAGACATACTCTGGCTGGTTCATCGTAACCTAAAGACATCATATAAGAATATCCATCAGAAACATGTCCAAGATGACGTTTCCCAAATCTACGACCAATATCGTGAAGTAAGCCAACAACATAAGCTTTGTCTACATCCAGCCCAATTTTTGCAGCAATACATTCAGCGCAGTGAGCTACAGTTCTACTATGATTTCCCCAAGGGCCTGGATTCATTTTTTCTGCTTCTTCAAGAAGTCTGTTTGCCTCATTTCTAGTTGGATACATTAATAACCTCTTTCCACATCCTAATTACTAACCGCATTTACATCTATCTCCATATGACCGGTGTCATATCCACAATCGATATGAACTGTTTTCGGGATAATTAAATCTTCATCAGCTACAGGATATGTTAAATAAAGTTTATCGTCCTTCCATGTAAACTCTGGTTTATCACCCTCATATTCGGTATAAATCCACTCTTCATAAGCATAATTTGTGTTTGAATCAGTGCCATCAATAGTGTCATTAAGTATGATTCCATAGCATCCCTTCTCTTTACTTATTATTCCATATGCTTTGTATCTACCTGTAGAATCCTCTGCTAAAGATATAAGGGCATCTTGGGAATTATCAATAGTAGTTCCCCACTCCACTGGTGTAAAATTAAATTCATTAAGAACTCTATCAATCACATGTGTATAGTCATCACTCTCCTCTACTATTACCTCAGGCTCATATTTTTCTACAGTCACATGACCTTTAGCCTTCTTACCTGTAACAGTAACTGTATATGTTCCAGCTTCTTGAATACCTACTTCAAAACTTGTTGTAGGAATGTTGTTGCCTTGATATACTGGATCATCTTCTCCACTTTGAATAGTTAATGCAATACTTCCACCTTCACTATCTACCCATACAGAAAAGCTGTCACCTGACTCACACTCAATATCATGCGAATATGATGTATTTAATATAGAAAAATCTATTTCAAAAGTATCATCTGTTCCTACCTTATTTCCATTAAATGTGGCTCCGCTATTGCCACATCCACATAAAGCAGCTGAAATTAATACAGTTAATACAACTTTCCATTCTTTCATTACGTTTCTCCCTTCAGAATACATTAATATAGCTTTAATTGTTTATTTATCTGTGTCTTATATTCTTCAACTACGTCCTCTGGACTTGTAATCTTCACATCAGCTCCAAGTCCAAACACCCATCCAAAAAACTGCTGAGATACAGCCACATCAACAACAACAAAACTCCGACCGTTTTCTGCAGGTCTTATTGTCACGTCTTTTCCGAATCTATCGATAAATATGCTCACCTTATCATCAGTTTTCACCTGCATTATTTTACAGAGATAGCTTAACTTTAATTTTTGATTTGATCCTTTTGGCATAAATAACCCCTCCGTATATACGAACTAAACTAAGCTTAGTATAACACAGAAGGGTATATTATTGGACAATATAATTTATTTTGGAGTTGATATCTTATCTGGAACAATCCATTTGATAATAGTTTTGTAATAAAGGCTCCTCCCATAGAACAACCATAAATACAGTCAACATGACTTATTCCATTTACTTTAAGCCAAATTTCTAGTTCGACTGCTATTTCTTCTACACTTGTGAAATCATTTTTTACATTTGGATCATAACCTGGAATTGCAGGAATAATCAGATGATACTTTTTTTCAAGCGCTGGTATAACGTACTCAAAGAAATCCCACATCACAACTGCAGGATGAAGCAACACCATTATCTTGTCATTTTCTTTACCAAATTCATGTATTGTCATAGCTTTCCTACCTAAATAGTAAACATATCCATGCTAAAAAAGCAGAAACTGGAACAATACATATTACGTGAAGTAAATGCGTCTTCCAGTTATAACCAAATAACTGCCTATTTAATACATACTTTGTTTCTGGATAAAAGTGTGGAAAAAAATTGAGACCTGCATTGCATAGCAAGAACCAATCCCCCATTCTAGCTATACACTTTATACGTTTTATCTACCTCTAAACTAATAATATCACATCAAGTTAGTCTTTGCTAACACTAGTTGCGAATATCGAATCGCATATAATATTCTTCAACCTAGTATACAATAGCCATATCTAAAACTCTCTGTACACAACACCTGGCTCTACATAGCTATAGAATGCCGAATTTCATCAGAAATTCAGCATCCGTAAATGGCGCCATTAAAAAGGTTCCATAGGACACGGCATCAGTGTGCCCTGTCCCCTGGAACCTTAATTATAGGTGCAAATAAGACTAATTTCTTGCTTTCTTTAATATAGCAAAGACACCGCCCTTTTCACAGTTAAGTTTTGCTTTATGGTTGTAGTGCCATTTCATTTTGTACTCCTCTTCTTTGGCATTCTGTTTGTTTACGTCAATA
Organism: Pseudobutyrivibrio sp. ACV-2; assembly: GCF_900107545.1. Lineage (GTDB taxonomy): Bacteria > Bacillota > Clostridia > Lachnospirales > Lachnospiraceae > Pseudobutyrivibrio. The sequence continues at coordinate 16,322 of NZ_FNQZ01000016.1, forward strand.
CCATTGGCACTATATGATACTATTATTTGACGAATTAAACCATGTGTACCTGTGCGGGTTACGTAATTTGGACTCTTTCCACCAGTTGAAAAATATGTTGTTTTGCCTTCCTGCTTCAGATTTGATGTGTCAAATCCAACCTGAGTCAGATAGTCATTCATAGTGATACCCATAGCATTTACATGATCCTGAAGTCTGCAAATCTGTTCTTTAGATAAATCTTGCTTATTTTCTAATTGTTTATAATCCAATTCTTCAGAATTGTATGTCGCAATTCCTGGGCATAATTTAATTTCATTAAAACCATCCGTAGTCTTTTCAAGATATACACGTCTATTTTTACTTGCGTAATCTTTAAGAGTACCAATAATGCCATACTTGCATTTTTCAAGTTTAGCATCTTTATCACCAGTAAAAATAGATGCTATGCTCATTTTTGCTGTTTTGATACCATCTTTACGTTTCACCAAAGTATCATACTGTTTTTTTGTATCTTCATCTAACGTAGCAACCTGTTCAGCAGTAAGGTTTACAGCCGCATCCTGTATTTTTAATACATCCATAACAAACTTACAGTTTGAAGCAAACTGCTTCACTCTGGTTTTGATAGCGTCACTGGCCTTATCCATAGCTTCTCCTGAGAACATTGATTCTTCCTTATAATAATCATAGAATAGTTCGTACAGGTTTTTACTCATAATTGATGCCTGTGGGCCTTCGCCATCCTTTGAACGAAGTCCATCTGCTGCCATGAACATATCTTTGAAAACACCTGATTTTGCAGCCTTCCTGTCCTCATCAGTACCAAGGAGAGAAGCGATTTCTACAATAGTTTTAGCTTCACCACCTTCTTTATCTTTATATTGTTTTATTATACTGCTCATGTCAGTTGCGATTTGTGTACAGCTGCTTGTAAATACATCAAGATTATTACCTATTGAATTAATCGCTGTTACTACTGGTTGTAGCCTTGTGTTTGTATTTATAAGTGTCTCAATATTTTTATCTGATATATCTATTCTTTTTGAAATCTGGTCAACTACATCTGAATACTCAGACTTTATACCTAATGCTCCCATGATGATAGACTTAACAGGTGCTGCATAGAAATCTGAACCTGGTAGTAATTTCAATGAGCCGTCAACAACTGAACCGCAAGCTTTACCAATTAATGCAGTACCATCATCCTGTTTCTCTTTTGCCACAGGTCCAGTTTCCTCTGTTGATTTACCAGAAAAAATTTCTGTCCCTTTTGTATTAATTGATGATTCAATCTTGCCATTAATAAAGTCTTCTAAGGTAGCATTTTCTTTAATATTATTAGCCTCAGCTTCATATTTAGCCTTCTCAATCATCTCGGCATCTGAATATGTTTTTTTACTAATTTCATTAGAACCTTCATATACTACCTGTTCCCATGTACCATCGGCATTTCGTGTTGTTACGGAAATTGTCTCCGCAGGAATGGTCTTTTCTTCTGTAGATCCAGGAACTGTTTTTTTAGATTCTGGCCTATATATCTTTTCTGAAAATGATCCGTCTGGATTATATGTTCTCTTTAAACATCTACCGTCAGCAGCTGTATATAGATAATCTATATTGCCTTCATATGTTTTTCCACTCATCTTCAATCTGAATTCAGGGTTTGCTGGCATATTCTTAGAGACATAATCCTCCAGCTCTTCTTGGGTCATAGCCTGTGCTTTAGCAGAATCTTCTTTAGCTTCTTCCCCACCCTTATTGTCCTGAGGCTGAGCCTGGTCTGCTTCTGTAGCTGTCTTTTCTTCCTGTGGCTGTGCCTGATCTGTTTCTGTAGCTGCCTTTTCTTCCTGTGGCTGTGCCTGATCTGTTTCTGTAGCTGCCTTTTCTTCCTGTGATTGTGTTTGGTCTGCTTCTACGGTTGTCTTTTCTTCCTGTGGCTGTGTCTGGTCTACTTCTGCAACTGCCTTTTCTTCCTGTGGCTGTGTCTGTTCTATTTCTGTAGTAGCCTCATTAGCCTGTTGCATCATCACCCCGTATTCTGCGTTCCCCGTAGTGCCAATGATTGTGTCTGCATTAATTTTTTCTTCTAATGTACGAACATACTCTGCTTGCACTTCGTTGGGAATTTCATTTGCTTCTGCTGCGAAGGCGATTGTTGACATACTAGACATTGTAATAATAGCAGCCATTCCACCGGCTAATAATCTAACTTTATTCATCCTTGTTTTCATACTCTTTGCCTCCTATAAAAATTGTTTTTCACAAATCTGATTTGCTGTGTTCTATGTTGCACATAATAACAGTCAGTCAATCACATTTATGTCACACTGCTCATAAATCATAAATCCATGGAATTAGGAGTCCTTTCCGATAACATCATAGCCCAAGGACTTTACAAGAAAATGGGCTTCACTGAATGGGGCCGTCTCCCAGAAGCCTTTATATTAGACGATGGCACTCCTATCGATGAGATAACAATGTATAGAAAGCTATGAGTATAAAAAACACAATGGCGGAGCCTAAGCTCCGCCAAATCTATACTTAACCCTATCATTTAATAACCTCAAATACTATTCTCTGCCCTTTTCTTAAGCATACTTTGTTAGTAGGTAAATCGCAACAAACAAAATAATCATGCAGGAATAAAAATATTAAGATGAAATATATCATTCTCAATATGATATTCCATACTTCCACCTAGCTTCTCAGCCAGCATCGACATTGATTTTAAGCCATAGCCGTGGTTTTCCTTATCCTCTTTTGTTGTTTGCAAGAATCCCCCTTCAGTTCTATGTAATTCACTTATTTCGCAATAATTGTCAATATGAATAAACACCATATCATTATGTTTTTGGACATTTAAATGAATCAAACGTTTGTCAATATTATCAATTTTCTTTACCGCCTCAATAGCATTAGATATGGCATTTCCAAATAATGAATATAATTGATTAGGCGAAATATTACTGAGTACCGCACCATCAACAATGTGTATCAATCTAATTTTCTCATATTCGCACTGAAGACTTCTTTCTGTAAGAATTGTATCTAATACATCATTACCAGTTTTAATACAGCTAGTATAGATTGAGATTGCTGCCTCTATTTCCTTCAGATTTTCATCAACAGAGCTTTGACTCCCACTCCGTATTTCCCGGATTTGAAATTTAAGGTCATGGCATTTTATATTGATTAAATCTATACTCTCCTGCACCCTTTCATACATCAGTTTATCTGCATTCCACAATTCTTTAACTCTGACAACTTCCTTTTTTTCCTGCTCGCGCCATAAAAGGGCAAAATGAACTGCCAATGCCAGTGCACAACATAATATGCTCTGTAGATACATGACCACATAAACAGGGACAGGCAACTTTTTATCTCCGACTCCATACACTAGCACTGCATTTAAAACCACATCTACTAAAACTATTATAAAAGTTAGAAATAGTTTTGTGTATCCTGCACCTATATCAAAATCTTCTTCATCGTATAAAAGGTAAGACATAAGAACCCATATCATCCAATAAATCATGCAGTAGCTCAAAAAATATACAAGAATTGTTATTATATTGATATTAGGAAGAGAGTTCTCCTGATATACATCCCCATAATTAGCCATCCCCGTAACAGTAAGGATAAAATTGTATGTTTCAAACGCAATATGCTGAGTTGTATACGCCGTAACACCGCAAAACAAAATATTATAAACAGGCTCATCAAAACAAAAATATGCAAAAACTAGCATAATAAAAAAAAGGAATAAAAAAATAAACATTAAGGAAATAGTGTTATAAGCAACGATTGGCAAGAATCTACAAATTACAAGCAATAACATCGCAGCCCCAAAGACCTTTTTAGCAAAATTCTCTCTTCTCTTAAGTTGTACTGTGGATATAGCCATCGCCAATAATAGCTCTATAATAAATACTACTCTATAGTTAATAATGTTAATAATAAAATTAAACATGCAATGTTCCTCCAAAGTATCTTGCCAGATTTGAACAAAATTCTTTTTTTCGTCTTCTTGACAGAGGTAATTCTCCGCAGGGTAAAATCACAGAATCATTATTCACACTTAAAACATGATTCAAATTAACCGTGACACCGGAATTAATGCGTGAAAACATTTCCTGTGGAAGCTCACTTTCAATAGAAGATAATGAAGCCCAGGTTTCATATGTCTCACTATTTGTATGTATATATAGTTTGTGATTTTGTACTTCTATAAAATAAATACTTGATATAAGAATTTTTACTAAACATTGTTTACTTGTAACAACTATGGACTTTTGTTCACGGCTTTTTATTATTTTGAATGCATTATCAACCATATAACTAAAGTCATAGAATGACACTGGCTTTAAAATATAATCCATAGCACGAACTTTATATCCAGCTATTGCATATTGAGCTATTTCTGTAATAAAAACTATAATAATATTTTCATCAGTTTGTCTGATTTTCTCTGCTACCTGTATACCACTTAATCTTGGCATTTGTATGTCAAGCAACACCAAATCATATTGCGATTTAAATTCTTCTAAAAACTGATGAGGAGAATTATAGCAATCAATTTTTATCTCTCTTCCTTTTTCAATTGTATAATCGGTAAAAAATGACACCAGCATATTGGATGCTAATACATCATCTTCCACAATGACTACATTCATATTTTCCCACCAATCTTTTTATAAACGCCAAATGCCGCTCCACCATTATAGGTGGAACGGTATTTGTAAGAGAATGTTAACTAAGCTGTCCTTTTTTTTGTTTATAGCTCTTAATAATCAAAACTTCCATAAGAGCAAAAATAATACAAAGTACTACATCAAGTACAATTAACATCTTGATCCATGGCTGCATACCAGGATGAAGATTTTCATCGGTGTAAACTCTACTGTTTACTGTAGTATACATTATATTTTTACAAGCACGGCGTAATGCTATAATGGATGTAGCACTTGTTCTATCTTGCACCATATTATCGCCTTTATCGAATGCAAGCAACATAGCATCAGCGCCAGCGCGGACAGCCTGGTCAGCGTTCATATAACCATTTCCTAAGAAATAGTCAGTTATTGCAAATCCTTTAAAGTCCCATTCATCTCTAAGTATATCGGTTAATAATGCTGGTGATCCAGCTGACCACATAGGGCCAACGTAGTTGTGTGAACACATTATGGCACGAGCATTACTGTTTTTAATTGCGACTTCAAAGCTTCTCAAATATATTTCTCGAATTGACTGCTCGTTTCCCCATGTACAGAGCATTCCATCTCTGTTTGTCTCCTGCTCATTTAATGCAAAATGCTTGAGGTAAGCATAAACACCATGTTCTGCAGCACCATTAACTGCTTGTGCTGCCATCATCCCTGTCAAATAGCCATCTTCTGAAAAATACTCTGTACTTCTTCCTTCAAAAGCCGAACGATGAATATTAATACCTGGTGCATACCATCCAGTGATTTGCATTTCGTCAGCCATCTGTCCCATTCTTTCACCATAAAGATTTGCCATATCTTTGTTCCATGTAGAAGCAGTCATGACACAAGCAGGAAATGCAATTGATCCAACTCCGGTGAAACTATTGTTAATCGCCTGTGGGCCATCAACATCAGTAGTAGAAACTTTTCCAACACTCGCAACCTCACCTGTTTGATATCCAGCGATACCAGAAAGATTTACCATGTCTGTAATCGACATCTGATCAAGTAATTTCTCCCAACGAGGATCATCGTAATCTGCCCCTCTTAAATCCGATAATGATAAACCATTATTCTGTTCTGTCAATGGCATTTTATCATCTGCATTATTATATAAACTTGGATCATAGTTTGACGTATTAATAAACAATGCCTTATCCTCTTCAGACATTGATAAACTTTTAGGAGCTGCTGTTGCCTCATCAAAGTTTGCAAACCCATCTGCACGTGAAAGATAAGTAACTCCACTTTCAACATAGTCTAACTTAACAGTTGCTGCGTTTTTATCACTTGTTCGTGGTTTTTTCTCATCATAAATAACATCTTCTGCTACATTATATGTAACCGAATCAAGAATCGTATGCGAATCTCCATTAATAGAAACCACATAATCACCTGACTCTAAAACATAGCAACCATTGTTATACGCATCAAATGATGCCATATCTTCTGCGTTAATTGTAAAAGAAACTATCTCTGACTCTCCTGGCGCAAGTTCTTTTGTTTTATCAAATGCTACCAGATTTGCCGAAGATTTTTCTATTCCCCCATTGTTATAAGGCGGATTGTAATATACTTCTACAACATCTTTTCCTGCTACAGAACCAACATTCTTTACTTCAACATCTAATGAAAATCCATCTGGTGTTATGCTATAATTCTTAATCTTCTGCTTGAAATCTGTATAGCTTAAGCCATATCCAAATGGATACTGTACAACACTGTCATAATCAATTAATCCCTCTGTTGCCGCAGTTTCATAAAATCTATATCCAACATAAATTCCTTCGACAAGATTTACAAAACATGGTGTTACTGTAGCTCCACCATATTTTTCGTCCTTCTTAAATGAATATTCATCCATGTTATCATAATGGAATTCACCAATGTTATTATAATATGGTGTTGATGTTAAATCATAAACAAATGTATCTGAGGTTCTACCGGATGGATTAACATCTCCTTTAAGAATTCTTCCCAAACCATTAAATCCATTTTGTCCGCAAGGAGCACACCAAATAGCACTCTTGATTGGCTCATACTCCTCAACAAAACCCATTTCAAACGCACATGGTCCATTCCAAACAACAATAACCTTATTGAAGTTATCACATACCAGTTCAACCATTTCGCGCTCACTCTTACTAAGCTGCAAATAATGCTCATTTCCAAAATCGGAATAATTACCATTATCATTGTATTCGCCTTCCGCTGGAAGGTTCCCAATATTTGTAGGTAAATCAGCCTGTTCTGTACCTGCTCTGGAAAGAACTACAACAGCAGTATCAGAAAAGTCTTTAGCAGACTTAATTAACTCTTCAGGATATGTAGACGCTGGTGGCTCAGGAAGTGACCAATCCTGATGTCGCATTCCTACATCTGGTCTCTCCGCAGCATATTCTGTATAGAATTTACATAAATCTTGATTAAGGTTGAATCCAGCATTTTCGAGACCATCATATAGGGTTGTAATAGAATACTGTCCTGATGCAGCACCAGAACCTCTACCACTATAATTAGGTGCAATGGAAGCCCATCCAAACAGGTTCAAATTCGTAGTATTAGAAAGTGGTAATACATTATCTTCATTTTCCAATAATATGATTCCTTCCTCACTAACCTTTTGAACATCTTCAAGTGTCTGTTCCACTGTTTCATCTGTCAATTTTCCATCTCCCATAACCAGTGAAATCATAGTGCTCATAGGTCCAATGCAAATCATATTTATTATGGCTATCAGAGCAAGAACAAATGCACCTCCCGCTTGAGCCCTTACTAAATATTTTATATGTTTCTCTTTATTCTTGCAGATTACTATAGCTACAATTGCAAGAACAAAAACAACACCTATAGCAATTAAATAAATTGAAATGGCATTGATTACGTTCATCACGTCTTCAACGGTAAAACTAATCATACATCTAATACCTCCCAGTTATCGTTACAAATCTTTACTAAGAATTGGTGCGCTCCATTTCTTTTGAGATGATACTAACATATGAAAAAATGTGCTTCAATGAACCTTTCGAATATGGTTATCTTTATTACGTAACTGGTAATTTAGATTCAATCTCCGGATGTTCTGTAAGTATTCTGTCTAAAAGGTCTGCTCTGTCAGTCTAATGATTTTTTGCCAAATTTAATAATTTGTTCGATTTACAAGAATGCGTGTTCGGGTGTATTATCTTCTTACAAAAAGCAAACGTATTTTCGGAAATTATGTTCGTTATATTACAAGGAGGTAAGACCTATGGAGCTTTCAGATAAAATTATCGCTGTAGATTTTGATGATACTCTTTGTTTTTCAAATTGGCCTAATCTTGGTGCGCCGAATCTTCCATTGATTAATTACTTACATACGCAAAAAACAGCTGGTAGCAGAATAATTTTGTGGACTTGTAGGGCAGGGAAACCTTTAGATGAAGCTATAGAATGGTGCAAACGCTATGGCCTTTATTTTGATGCAATTAATGATAATCTCCCAGAAATAGTGGAGCTTTATGGAAATAACAGCAGAAAAATCACCTGCGATATTTACATAGATGACAGAAATATGAAACTAGAGGAATTGGTAGGTCAATGATGGAATACATATATAATTTAAAAATCGTACCTCTTTATCTCGCAGTTTTTTATTCCACAAGATGAGAACTCTTCGTTGGTCATTTCCCTGAAATAAGATTCTACCATTCTTGCAATTCCATTATGAGCCACCAGGATAACTTCTCTGTCAGACGCCTTTATATCATCTATAAGATTATATATTCTCTGAGCCAGATGCAGCATAGATTCACCAGTTCCAAATCTGCTTGCCATATCCTTTTTGGCTTCGTGGAATTCTGCTCCGTTTCTTGGAGTAGATTCGTATCTGCCAAAATTCTGCTCTTTAAGTCTTGGCTCTATTTCCATGGGTATCCCTGTTATTTCAGCGATATGTCTTGCGGTTTCTTTTGCTCTAATCAGAGGAGATGTCAGGATAACATCAGCAGTAATACCCTGCTCTAATATCTTCTTTCCTGTTTCTATTGCCTGCTCATGACCTTTCTCCGTAAGCTCGATATCTGTTTCACCGCATATCTTATTCTCTACGTTCCAAACGGTTTCACCGTGTCTAATAAAATAAAAATGATCCATGTTCATACACTTCCTGTTCTAAAAAATTTACTCAGCTTATAGCAGCTTATCCACCATCCCCATAACCTTTCCCAGGATTTCAATATTAGTAAGCACATCCTCTGTTTCAAGGGAATGGTTTGCTCCTGGAATTACCACGTAGGTAAGAGACAGCTCATCGCAAAGGTTGATGCACATGTCAGTGTCGCAAAGTGGATCTGCATCACCATGAAATACAAAACCTTCACAGGGAGATACAAAAGCAAAGGTTGTTTCGATAGGTGTAAAAATGATTAGGTCTGCATCCAGTTCATAGGACATATTGTACCTGGCAGCAAGGGCCGTTCCAATACTTTTTCCTATGAATACAATCTTTTCGTAATTGGTAAAATCAATATCCTCTAGCTGTTTTGTCACCTGCTCAAACGCAGTATCAAAAGCCTGCATTCGCTTTTCTTCATCAGCCTTTATTACCACTCCTGCCTCAGGCAAATCATACTTTATCTCAATAATTTCATACCCTCTGGCATGTGCAAGCTTTTTTGAGTAATACAGAAGCGGTTTATCTGTATGGTAACCTACTCCTGGAAAAACTACTGCTATTTTATTGCTCATACTATCCTCCATATTATCTAGACTTCAAAGTCTAAAATTTAATCATAAACTCTCCCTTGGTCTTTATTTTAAAATCAGTAGCGGCTTCCACCTTAAAAAATCACCAGACACAAGCGAATACCTGATTTTCCGCTTCTTACCTGTAATACTATCATGGAATCTGCTCTCCCCATGACAATGTCCATAGATCACTTGCTCGGCACCATATTGCTCGGCAAGCTTAGTAAAAATGCTATTGGTTTGCAGTATGTTGGTAGGCGGATAATGTAAAAACATAATGTACTTCTTAAATCCGTCTGCCTTGGCTGCTTCAAAGGATGCTATAAGTCTTTCTGATTCTCTCTTAACTAGCTTTTCAGCATGCTCTGCCTCTTTCTCATCCCATCCCTGAACATTGCCGTATCTATCAAGATAAAATGGGCCTTCAAAAGTATATCCCTTAGTGCCAACTAAAGCATAATCCCCATATGAATAGTAGTTGTTCTGAAGAAATTCCAGCCTACCTTTAAACATCTCGTTGAGGTGTTCCGTCTTCTTGGCATCCCAAAACATATCATGATTACCACGTAACAAAATCTTTCGTCCAGGCAAATCCATGATGTACTCTAAATCCTTCTGGCATTCATTAAGATTCTTGCCCCAGCTATGATCTCCAACAAGCACCAGTGTATCCTCATCAGTCATAACCTTCCTACAATTATCCACAAAAATCGCCTCATGGTTTTGCCAAACCTTATCTTCCAGCTGATTTCGAGCCTTGAGCTCAGACTGAAAATGTAAATGCAAATCTCCAATAGCATATAAACTCATGGTTAGTCTTCCTCACTATCTAAATAGTATTTATACTCCGCTATCAAAAAATAAAAACTGCAAATACTCTTTGACCTGGTCTTTTGAAAGTGAAGTCTCAAGGGACTCTGAATAAAATTTCGTGTCCGCTATTATTTTAGTTCGTTTATTTATGCCTTTTATCACTGTATCCACTCATTATATAAAATCTGTATCTTTTGCAACAATTATAGCAAAAGTCCTATGCAATTTGCGATTTCATTTGCAAAATACATAGGACTTTTGTGTATACTCTATTATGGAACAAACTATAAATCGCTTAAATAAATAAGCTGCATGGCATAATAACCATGCAGCTTGAATTTCTTTATAAATGAAAACGAACAATCTACTATGACAAATCATCCTTAAAGAAAGATATTTCCTCATTTAATTTAATGGCAATATCCTTCAAATCCTCAGCTGATGCCGCAAGTGTTGAAACAGTAGCCGAAAGCTCCTGAACGGATGCTCCAGTGGTCTCTGAAGATGCTGCATTTTCTTCTGAAATTGCTGAAAGTGATGACATTGCATCTGAAACTATATCATTGGAAGTCACACAGGTATCAGCTCCACCTGCAATCTCCTTAACACCATCAACAGTACCATCAATGTCCTCAAGCATACCATTTACAGAATCAAGCGTACCACCAATTGCCTCCTGCTGATCTAAGTTGCCCTGTTTTACAAGGTTTGCTGCAGCAACGGCAGCCTCTGATTGCTTCAAAAGAATATCCATCTGAGTTCTGATATCCTGAGCCATGCTATCTGAATCATCAGCAAGCTTTCTAATTTCCTCTGCAACAACCGCAAAGCCTTTTCCTGCTTCACCTGCTCGTGCCGCCTCAATCGAGGCATTCAGTGAAAGTAGGTTAGTCTGAGATGCAATTCCTGAAATTCCTTCTACACTTTCATTAATGCTTGTAACTGCATCCTTTGTGGCAGAAATTGTTCTGGCAATCTCTTCAATCTTTTCTGTCATATCACTGCTTGAGGTCTGTAGGTTGAGAAGTGATCTACTGGATGTCTGTGAGGCTTCCTTCATCTTTCCAGCAAGAACCTCCATATTTTCTGTCGAGTTCTGAACTCCTGTAACAGCATCAGTAATTCTTCCTACACTTTCAGCAGCCTGCTGAATCTCTTCTGCCTGCTGAGCAGCACCAGATGCAATTTCCTGAACCGCATTTGCAACTCCATCGGTTGTTGATGCAATCTGATTTGCCATTTCTGAAAGCTTTTCAGAAGAATCCCCTACAACTCCTGCAGAAGCTTTTATAGAACCTACAATTCCAGAAAGTCTTTCTATAACTGTATTTGTACTCTTTACTATCTTTCCAATCTCATCTTCACGGTTTGAAAAACCATTAATCTGTTTAAATCGACCATCTGCCAAAATGGATAGTGAATCATCCACAGCTGCTATTGGATTGGCAAAGCTTTGAGCTAGCATTACAGAAATTACAGCAGCAATTATGAGTAACATAATACCAATAGCGATAACAATAGACGCAGACTTACGAGCCGCAGACACAATTAAACTTTCACGCTTTGCTACGCAAACAGTAAAACCACAAAGGCCTTGATCATCTCTTGCATATGCAAGATAAGTAGGATAACCTACTGCCGTTGATTTATAGGAACCTTCAATCTCATTTGTATTCATATATGGTGATGCGCTAAAATTTGCAACCTCATCGTCTGGTCCAATCTCATACTGAGAATGAGCCATCATGTCACCATTTCTGTCTATAACAAAACCCTCATCGCATTCAGAAGCCAGAATTTCATGAAAATCATTTAAATCATAATTTCTATGTACTGTACCAATGATTTTATTAGTTTCAGGATCAATTACCGGAGCTGCCATAGAAATACTACGCTTACCAGTAGAAGCACTTACTATAACGTTAGATACAGTAAACTTTCCTTGCATGGCTCCCTGCCAAAATTCTCTGGAACTGATATCCACCAAATCGCCATCATCATCGCGAAGTAACATCTGTCCCTTATCATTTGTTAGTACTAAAACGTTACCATCGCCCAGGTATTCATCTATCGACTGCATCTGAGCCTTTAATTTACCCATATCTACTTCCTCACCCTTCATAAAGGCGATGGTCGTAGGCGATTCTGCAAAGGCCGTAATAGATGATTCATTTGCTTGAATAACTGAGTAAATCTTTCCCTGAACATACCAAGCCTGCCATTCAAGCGAATCTATTGCATCAACTATTGCCTGGTTTGTAGATGTGTAATAGCTTATAGCAACCGACACAATAAGTGGCACAGCAGCTACAAGTAGCATTGATGATATCAGCTTTGTCTTTATACTTTTCTTCCAAGAAAAACCACTTTTCTTATTATTTTGCACCTTTGACTTACCCATAGCTATCTCCTTAAAAACCAACAGGCTATCCTGCTACACTATAACTATGAGTATTATAAGACAAATGTATGTATAAACAGTTAAATTGGCCTATTTTTAATTGTATTGACATAAAGACTACTACAGTGTCATAGCCATTATCAATTTCCAAGATATTAAAGTCCTTACAAGTTGTTATCTTACTTTATTCGTCATCCTCTATACTTGTAAAGCGTGATACCTCATCCTGTAGACGCTGAGAAATATCACGGTTTGTCTCAGAGTCATCACGGATTGTGGTAATTGATTCCAGGATTCCTGTAGTACTTGCTGTAGCTTCAGATACACCCTTGGTACAGTCATTGATTACCTTTGATATATGGTCAATCTCTGATGTCATATCATTAATAGTAGAATTCAGCACCACTGTATTATCATTTACGCTATCAAGCACAATATTGATATCCTCAGCATCCTGATAGTACTGTTTTGCCACATCCTCAAACCCATCATAGTCAGCAAGTACTGTCTCGCTTACATATGTGAGCATCTCATTAGAATTATCTGCAAGTGCTTCAACGGCTGAAATAACCTGATTACTAATTTCCTGGATAGAATTGGCTGTTTCTTTACTATGCTCAGCAAGCTGTCTGATTTCGTCTGCAACTACTGCAAAGCCCTTGCCTGCTTCACCTGCACGGGCTGCCTCAATGGAAGCGTTAAGGGCTAGAAGGTTTGTCTGTGCTGCAATTGATAGAATATCCTCAGTAAGTGTCTGAATCTGCTCTACATTCTTACTTTCTGCTATTGAATTCTCTAAAGTACCCTTGATTGATGAAACCATTTCATTTGTGGTTTCTTTCATTTTAACTGTCTTCTCGCGAATAACATTGGCATGATTCTTAATTTCTGATACTCGACTCGTACCCTCATTTACCTGATTAGATACGTTTCCTACTGCATCATTTACATCACCTGCTTCATCATTAAGCGAAAGAAGTGTGCTGTTTGCTGTCTCCATGCTGGCTGAAAGCTCTTCCATAACCGAAGACACATTACTAACATCATCCTTGGATAGATTGACTATTCCAACTGTATTTTCAACAGAGGTGTATATATTTCCTGACTCATTCTTTATTGTAAAAATAATCTTCTCCAAGGTCTCCAGGAAGTTATTAATACCTGCCACAAGAACACCCACCTCATCCTTGGACTTATTCTTAATTCTGTGAGCAAGATTTGCATTGCCTGCATTCATATCTAATATCATTTTGTCCAAATCCTTAGATGCATAAATAAGTGGATTAACTGATCTTCTCACAATAATGACTGCAAATCCGGTAGCAATAATCTGCATAATAACTCCAAAGACTATAGATTGCTGTACTGCCCTCTCTGATTTAATGAGAAAAGCTTCATTTTCTTTAACAAGAAGCTCCAGTTTTTCACGCATGAGACCAACATTTTCCTCATACACAGTGACATACTCATGTGCACCAGAGAAATAAATGTTCAGGGCTTCACCAAAATCCCCTTTATAAAAACATGCTTCCATCTTTTTATATTCAGACAGAAAACTGTTTGCCGCAGTACTCATCGTATTATACTGTTCTGTAAACTCAGGGTCGTTTATAGTATCCACATGATTTTTCAAATCTGAAACGGCCTCATCAACAATCTGATACTCGCCCTCGCCCACTGCAATAATTGTGTCTCTTGTGGCTGTATCAGTCCAATTATCCTGATACATATTATTCATAGTCTCAAGAATGAAAAATCTCTTGACCAGATTTTGTAAATTAGTATTGGCATTACCGAAGTCTCGCTCTACCAACAGATAAGTCTGTGACATCATATTGGCCGTGGTAACAGCCGCCCTAAAGTTAAAACCTATAAAAGCTATGCCAAATACCATAACTAAATCAAGAAGAACTATGCTAGCCATAATCTTAGCCTTCATGCTACTTTTCATATTAGACACTCCTTTTTCAACAGCACACTTACAACCCGCACCCATCCTAGGATAAAATGATACTATCAAAAAAAATTCCCCAATTTGTGGGGAATTTTTTAACATTTTGAGTTTTATTTGTGAGTGTTTATTTTTTATGGTCGAATGCCCATCTTTTGCATTCATCTTCTAACATACTTGGTGTTTGGAGTAAATCCTCCTCGCAAGATATTCCACTTTGAAGTATGGCCTTATTTATCATATTTCCAGCTCCGAACTGTAGCCTCCCATAAATGCACCACCATGAATATAGAAGTGAAGAATATAATTTGTATCTCCGCCTGCTGGAAGAATTGAGCCAGCCTCAGAAACGATTGGATTTACCAGAATATCAACCAACAATCAAAAATCCAATAACCGGGCCTGCAAAAATGGCCAGATAAATCAATGAAATCCATGGCTGATAATCAATATAGAATTCCCTAAAGGTTAGCCTCCATGGATGCTTTATCAATACCCATCCTACCAAATCAAATACTATACAGATGATTGCCCATATCGCGCCTGTAATCAATGCTACTGTAAGCGTTGGTGCAGAAAGACTTCTCATATAAATCAGCCCAAATACTGAAAAAAGAACTATGTTGTACAGAGGGTGCCATGGCTTGGTTTTCTCATAGCCCTCTCCCATTCCAGGACTCTCCTTCATAGATTTCATGTGCAAAACCTTGATATTAAAGATAGTGTGGGCTATTCCAACCCATGTTACTAAAATGTAACAAATCCAAAAACAAACCATTGATATCCCAAATCGTTCCATACTATTCTACCCTCTCCTTTTTGTTATGATAAGGTAATTGTACCGTATCTAACCTCCAAAGGATATGGAATATTGTCACTTCTTAAAGTGATAAATGTCATATTATAAAGAAGATACCACCTTGCCATATTCAAAGAAGCACAAGAAGATTTTGATGAAATTGCAGAAATCCTAAAGACGTAGCCTAATACCCAACTAGACGGCAAAGTAAACCTATAGCAATTTAATTCTAAAACATAAAGGCTTATCAGTCATAAAATCATTGGTACGTTTAATAACCATAGCCTTTTCAGTTCTTTCAAATTGTAAATCCGCGCCTGTTGATAGCAGCTCCACTTTGTCTATTATCATCCCTCTCATAGGTTGAGCCTTAAAAGCTTTAATCTTGGCATCCCCATTTATCGGCCTCATCCAAAATGCATATATGTAACCATTTTTGTATGTAAATCTATAATCTGACTCATTGTACTCTATTTCCTCTGAATCATTAAATGACCCATCTGTAATAGATGAATCTCCTTCTTTATATTGGCTCCAGCACCTTGTTCCATATATACCTTCGCCATTTACAGAAAGCCATTCTCCTATTTCTTTGAGAACTTTTTCTTCTTCTTTTGTAAAACTGCCATCTGCCTTAGGACCGATATTAAGCAGAAAATTGCCATTTTTGCTGACTGTATCTATTAAATCGCAGATTAATTTATAACTGCGTTTAAAAGTGTTCTCCTTAACATATCCCCATGATTTATTTCCTATAGCAGTATCTGTCTGCCAATATCTAGGGGAAATATCTTGAAGTCCGCCTCTTTCCATATCAAATGTTGCTACATCAGGCGGAAATGCGTAATGCTTATAGCAAATTGTAACTTCTTTTTTCCATTCAATGGCCCTATTGTAATAATATGCGCAGAGTTTCTTTAAATATGGCTTATATTCCTTATTCTGAATAGCAGTATCAAAATAAAGCATTGCAGGCTTGTATCTATCGATTATTTCGGCTGTTCTTGCAAGCCAGTCCTCAATCCATTCCTTGTCCGGGCCCACACATTCTGGATTTTCTGTCAACCCATCAAATCCCACGTTGATGTATTCTGGCCTAAGTACAGCCGGGCCATAAAAATCCCGGTATTTTTCATCATTTACATCACTATCAATCTCTCTTCCAAGATTCATGAAATAATAATGTTCAGCGCGATGTGATGAGCCGCAAAAAACTAAGCCTTGTCTTTCACATTCATCCTTTAGCTCCCCACATATATTTTTCTTTGGACCCATAGCAAAAGCATTCCATCGATTCAATTCTGAATCATACATGGAGAACCCATCGTGATGTTCCATAACAGGTACTACATATTTCGCGCCAGCATTTTTAAATGTCTCAATCCAATGTTTTGCGTCAAATCTCTCCGCGGTAAACAATGGTATAAAATCTTTATATCCAAAATCTTTCTGCGGTCCAAATGTCTCAATATGATACCTATACTCAGGGTCCCGCTTGTTATACATATTCCTTGAATACCATTCATTTCCAAAAGCGGGAACACTGTATAGTCCATAATGGATAAAAATACCAAATTTCGCATTTTCAAACCACTTTGGTGTTTGATGCTGTGAAAGTGATTCCCACGATGGCTTGAACTGCCCATCTCTATTTACAATTTCTATTTGTTTTAAATAATCTTCTTTTGTCATGTTCCCACCCCTGATGATTACATTACTGCAATTTTACCTATAATTCATGAAATTATTATAACAAGGGCTTTAACACTAAATACCTGCGAAAGTATAGGATTCTACCTATTTTTTTTTATTTATATTATTAGTTTAATATGTCAAAAACTATATTTGTTCTACGGTTGACCACAAATTACCCATATTCCTTAACCGGCACCTGATGCTTAGGCCTAATATTAGGATAAGGACCTTCCATCTTGTAATTTATACCAAGCTCTCTCAAAACTTCACCGAATGCCTCAACATATTTAGTTTCTTTAATCAGCTGCATAAATGACACAAAAATTTTGTCAGCCATTGAAGTTACTTCTAATAATAAATGCCCATCAACAAGTATTGCATATGATTCAACATAGTCAGCTACGTCGCCCCAATCCATTTGTCCTGTATAGTTAACAATAAATGTGCCATGCTCCGCCTCTTTGCCCCTGGAGGGATCGTTTTTGCCATAATAGGCACACTTATTTTTTAGACCTTCTATTTTATCAACCTCCTCAAGAAACTTTATATGTCTCTTGAGCTGATAATTACTTACAGTCGGATCTACCTGAAGAATTATTTGGCTTCTTGTAAGTGTACCCAATTTCTCCATATCATATTTGAAATATTCCCTTTTATAGTCAATATGTGAGTGAGTTAAAAGATCGCAATGAGTGTTCGGCAAACCAATATCCGCCGACGGATTATGAGCAATCTCACCGCCTATAACCCGATATTTATCTGGCAATAATTTATCTAGTGCCTTGGCTAAAGTAACCAGGAAAAACGACGCGACACTGGCATCATTGTCTTTTGCAAATGACATAATTTCTTTCTGTTCAAAGGTAAAAAAATAGTAGTTTGGATCTCTTTTAAATGGATTGTACATGCCATTGAGGTAGTCTATCATCATAACAACTGGCTGCTTACTTTTGTATTCATATATAGGTGCCTCATCAGATAGCATATCAATAGTTGGTTCAGCACATTCTCCTTCAAGTAATGGACTGTCAGGTTTCCTTATACCTGGTGCATTTGGCAAAACATCGTATTTTTCAACAACATATTGATACACGTTGGTCATCACCCATGGCAACAGGCCACGTCCTCCGCACATAGAATGGCTAATGTTAAAATAAATATCGCACCCATCACAATCAACGTATAATAAATGCCCATTTACTTCTTCACATCCTAAGTGTAGAAGTTTTGTCGGTGTCTTCATCACGATAACATCTTTGTCATTATGCTGGAAATCATACCCGCCATCTTCTCCAAGGACTACTCTCACCGCAAAATATGGATATCTTTTAATTGCAACATTGACTGCATGCCTTAAAATATCAATGTCGACTATTTCTTTCATAGTGACTTTAACTCTTACACAAAAAGAAAATATTTTTTCGTCAGAATAAAGTCTGTATGTATCAATACTGTGTTTCATAGTCCATCCTCCATACACTTGGAAAACGTTAGCAACCCCTGTATGATGATATCATCAATGTATGTGCATTTTATGGCAAACTAAAGATAATTGGGAATAAAAAAACAGCAGGTTTTCCCAACCGAGAAAACCTGCTTTCTTATAGCAAAATATTTTATTTGATGTTGAATGCCTTGATACCTGGATATACTGCTGAAGCACCAAGCTGTTCTTCAATTCTAAGAAGCTGGTTGTATTTAGCAACACGCTCTGTTCTAGAAGGAGCACCAGTCTTAATCTGGCATGTATTTAAAGCAACTGCTAAATCAGCAATTGTTGTATCCTCTGTCTCGCCTGAACGGTGTGAAGAAATTGCTGTATAACCAGCCTTGTGAGCCATCTTGATAGCTTCGAGTGTCTCTGAAACTGAACCAATCTGGTTGAGCTTGATAAGGATTGAGTTACCGCATCCATTCTCGATACCCTTTGAAAGACGCTCTGTGTTTGTAACGAATAAATCGTCACCTACAAGCTGAACCTTATCACCAATCTTAGCTGTCATCTTCTGCCAGCCTTCCCAATCCTCCTCATCAAGACCATCTTCAATAGAAATAATTGGGTATTTCTCAACAAGAGCTGCCCAGTGATCGATAAGCTCATCTGTAGTAAAGTCCTTGCCTGACTTAGGCTGATGATAAAATCCCTTGCCCTTTTCTGACTTCCACTCGCTAGATGCAGCATCCATAGCAATCATGAAATCCTTGCCTGGCTCAAACCCAGCAGCCTTAATAGCCTTTAAGATTACTTCAATAGCTTCATCATCATTCTTAAGTGAATTAGGAGCAAAACCGCCCTCGTCACCTACTGCAGTAACATCTCCCATCTCCTTAAGAATAGCCTTAAGTGCATGGAACACCTCAGCACACCAGCGTAAACACTCACTGAATGATGGAGCTCCAACAGGCATAATCATAAATTCCTGTGTATCAACAGCGCTATCTGCATGAGCACCACCATTTAAAATGTTCATCATTGGAACTGGAAGCTTAGTTCCCTGAATACCACCTAAAAATCTATAAAGAGGAATATCAAGTGATGTAGCTGCTGCTCTGCAACAAGCAATTGATGTAGCAAGAATTGCGTTTGCACCAAAGTTTGACTTATCCTTTGTGCCATCAGCCTTAATCATAGCTGCGTCAATTGCGTAAATATCAGATGCGTCTAATCCACAAATAGCATCTGCAATTGGGCCGTTGATATTTGCAACTGCCTTAGTAACACCTTTGCCTAAGTATCTTCCTTTATCTCCGTCACGAAGTTCAAGTGCTTCAAACTCTCCTGTAGATGCACCTGATGGAGCCATACCGCGTCCAACAGTACCATCAACAAGTGTGACCTCGCATTCAACAGTAGGATTTCCTCTTGAATCGAGGATTTCTCTACCAATAACCTTTTCAATTTCTAAGTAATCCATAACTATCCATCCTTTCACATAAAAAGTTTTGAACTCCATATTGTTAAGACAGGTAGCAACTGTACTTAACAATATAAAAAGGAGTTCTGCAATGATTTACACAAAGTTAGACTGTGCTAACTACAAGTAGATTAACAGAACCCCTTTATTTATTCAAGGATATTTTATATTTTGTTACTGAGCTTTTTTATCAATAAGCCAGGTTAATACATAAAAATTTAGACATTTATTCAGCATTAGTAACCCATTCGGAAGCTAGATATAAGGGTACATTTACCATCCAGTCCTGCTCTTTGTATCCAGACATAGAAAATCTTACCGGTTTTAGGTCATTATTTCCGTCAAAAATAGTTTTAAGGCTTTTTGATTTTAAGTTTTCTTCTGCCTTTACTTCTATAGGATAAACATGATATTTTTGGATGACAAAATCCAATTCTAGAGTAGCTCGATCTCTTGTGTGGTAATATACTTTTTTACTAGCGAATATACAATCAACTCCCACATTTTTACAAACATAATAATATTCTATTGTTACATTTTTACAAGCGAATATTCTTATTTAGCTCACACTTTCTCAAACGATAAACACCTTCAACATCTTTTCATTGCTTCAAGACCTTCAAATTGTTTACAATACTGCTGTATTACTGTTGAAAATAAAAGCCCTGGGTATCGACGCTTACCGCCACCCCAAGGCTTAACTATAGAACTATTTTATTGTAACTAATAAACTACAAACTTAGCCAATCTCCACTGCTTCCCCAAGTGAAAGCACTGCATTTCTAACACACTCAGGGCACTCGCATAACACTTGGCCCGTTGTGATACCCTTTAAATCCTTGCAGATTGTGGCACCACATTTTTCATTAAACTTGCTTACGATATCCTTTGAAAGTCTAGGTGTACCTTTGCCATCTGTAGCCATACCAGCCACCATAACGGCGCCGATAAGCGCACCACATGTACTTTCCATACATCCCATACCAGCTGCAAAGCCTGCCGACAGTTTCATAAGCTCCTCTGGAGCGATATTTATTTTATCTTCAAATGCTTTAAGCACTGATTGGGTGCAGTTGCACTGTCCTGTAGCCTTTAAATTTGCGGCTAAATTAGCTCTTTCTTCTATTGTCATTACTTTGCTCCTTTTTCTTTTATCTTACATATGCCCTGAGTCATGGTTCCCATAGGACAAAATGTGCACCAGGTTCTTTCTTTATATAGTACCATTACAATGAGGCCAATCAAAGTAGATGTAAGCATCAAACTGTAAAATCCATATCCAAACTGTGCTACCCAATCAGGAAAAATACTTCCAGAATAGGTCCATTCCCAAGGCACCTTAAAGGTCCAGAAAAGCTTTATCGCTTTGCGCAGAGTGCCAACACCGGCAAATACCTGATATGTTTGGAAAACCATTGTACCAAACATTGTAAGGAAAAATATTAAAAATCCATATCTAAACCATTTTGATGACAACCACTTTGGCGCAGGTTTCTTTCTGGAACATCCCACCTTTCTTCCTAATACCCAAAATAGCTGCCCCCTGCCACACATATTATTACAGAACCACTTGTTTCCACCTACTATTGCAAATATCAGAGGCAAAATGAAATCTATCATCCCTAACCATGCAAATAATATATTAAAGAAACCTAGAGCGAAATAAATGATGCTCCAAATCCAAAGATAGTTGTACCAGTGCTTTTTCTTGTTAGCCATTTATCACTTCCCTCTCTTTCACTTCAATAACATTTGCTGGACAGGCTTTTGCACACAATCCACATCCCACACAGAGATTTTCATCTACAGTAGCATAGCATCCTCGATAGATTGATATTGCATTCTTAGGACACTGCAATCTACAGACTCCACAGGCAACACAGCCTGCTACATTTACATTTGCTTTTTTCTTTGCCATTTAGACTTCCTTTTACTTTCCACTTGTTTTTTGAATCCGATATGCATATTATATGTGGTATAAAAAACTTATCAAGTACGCATTTTTTATTAATCTAGTAAGGAAAAACTGACTATGAAAAAAGAACCATTATGTGATGAAATCGCAGGCGAAGGCTGCGGATTAAAGAAAGTATTAAATATTGTCGGCGGCAAATGGAAAATTATGATTCTCTGTGTCATCGACAACAATGAAGTTGCAAGATATGGTGATTTGCGCCGCTCAGTATTTGGAATCACAAACACTATGCTGGCCCAATCACTCAAAGAATTAGAAAAAGATGGCATGATACTGAGAACCCAGTATGATGAAATGCCAGTGCGAGTAGAATACACTCTCACCGATAAAGCAAAATCGATGATACCTATTCTGCTACAGCTAAAAAAATGGGGCGAGGAAAATTTATAATTTCATTATTACATTGGCTAATGATAACATTCTTTCCTCGCCCAAGATGAATTAAGGCCTACAGTTACCACATGAGGTATATCCTTGGTTAATTAAATCTTCTCTCGAACCATGATAATAGTCCTTATTTTTATCCTTCATATCACTCACAGATTTACAACTTGGGTAATGAAACTTCTTAGTATTCGTGTTCAACACATAGTCAGCCGCTTCATTCTCATTACTTGCACTTGAAATATTAGCTTCTACGTTCTGCTCCTGTACTGGATTGGCTTCATTCGATAATTCACTATTACCACTTGCATAGTCAATAGCTATACCAGGTTGGGCATTGTAGCAATAGACATTAAACATCACTCCACGGCCTTGATCCTCAACAGAATAGGCCTCCATGAGAACACCTGATGCCACCAGATTATCACCTTCAAATATTGGTGTAACTCTGTATAAAACATGATTTCCCGTATTTTCTACATAATCAGCAACTTCATTTTCAAATGGAAGCATTCCCTGAACATTTAAATATCTGGTTCCAGTAATAAGGTTCTTTTCATTGGCATTTTCTCCGCTTAGCTGATATCCAATAAGATGACATCTGTTATATAGATAGTTCCCATCAACATACTCATGATAATTTGCTGTATGCCAGCCACTAGGTTTTATGCTTCCTATCTCACCACGTTCTTCTGTTGGCATGAGCTCTTTACAGATGCTTGCATAAGCTACACCGCATCTACCAAGTGAATCAAGATTACTGTATGATTCAAAGGCATCAGTTCTAACCTTATCTTCCTCTGTGAAATAGGGCACATTGTTATTTACTACAGTATATGGACTACCTGTAAAGATCCCGACCTGTTCTAAAGAAAACTCTGTTGTTGCATCAGAAACAGGCGCCAACCCTGAAGTAGGTACTTCATCTGTATCTGCTATCTCTATAGTACTTGCTTCGTTACTAGCAATGCCAGTGTCATAAAAACTATACCCACCAATTAAAATAGCAGTTACCGCTAAAATCATTAATATTTTCTTTTTCATACATGTCCTCCGTGTTGCCGCATTATCTATACAACTAATATAAATGCAAAATAACTACTTATCAATGATAACATTTCTTTCATTAGGGAATATATTTATCCTACCAATCCTTGACGTCAGTGCGCAAACGTGATATCCTGTCAAGGTTTGTGAATAAATTGTGTTTTTTATAACGAAAGGGTACGAGATATGAGAATTAAAGATATTATTGCAGAGTTAAGTCAATACGATGAAAACATCGAGCTTGTAATAGATGTAGACGGCAAATGCACAACACCAGCATTTATGAAAAAAGATATAGTTAATTTTAAGCATGATTATTCTGGTACGTTATTTACTGATGAAGCAATAGTACTTTCAGCACGAATCTAATATAATTTGCATATATTATCCAGGCAGCCACTTCTTTGATGATTAGAAGATGGCTGTTTTTTTTATCTTTTAACAAAAGGATATTAATTTAATATTAGGGGTGCAACTTGAACCCGTTAGAAACGTGCGCCGCTAGACGCACACTAAAAGCCAGCTATATGCTTGATTATAGCTGGCCAATGACGGAACCTACTTTATTATATTCTTTATATCCTCTACTATCTGTTCTGTAGACATTCCTACACTCTTAATCAAATCTTCTGGATTATATCTATCGTAGAATTCCTTATCGAGTCCATAGTTTAAAACCTTCATATCTGAAGAACCATAGAATGAAGCAATTTTTTGACCAAAGCCACCTTCTACTATGCCATCTTCAAGTGTGACAATAACCTGATGGTTTGATTTGAGTTTTTCAAGCAATTCCTTATCAACGCCAGATGCAAATCTAGGATTGATTAATGTTGGAGTGAATCCCATTTCAGATTTGATTGTATCAGCAAGTGCTTCTCCGCGCTGATAGAAATCTCCTAAGGCAAGAATGGCAACTTTCTCTCCGCTAAGCTCTACTTTATATTTATCAATTGTAGAATAGCTTGCGTCTGCTGCTCTATGTGTAACCTGATTTCCTGGAACTAGAATCATTACTGGATGCTCATTTTGATCTACAGACCAAGCTAGCATATTGCTGTATTCTTCTGCAGATGAAGGAGCAAGCACTACAAGGTTTGGAATATTTGTAAATGCTGCCAAGCCAAAGATTCCTAGGTGAGTTACATCTGTAAGCCCATCAAATGATGAATAGTTTAAGAGCATAGTTACAGGATTGTTGTTGATACATACATCCTGGGAGATTTGATCATAAGCTCTTTGCATAAATGTCATGTTTGTGACGACAAGTGGCTTTGCTCCGTTCTTTGCAACTCCAGATGCAATAGCAACTGCTGCTTCCTCGGCAATTCCTACATCTAAATACTGTTCTCCAAGCTCAGCTCTTACTTCCGGTGTAAGACCGATGGCTCCTGGCATAGATGGAGTAATAACTAAAAAGTCCTTATCAGCTTTGGCCTTATCAATAATGTATTTAATGGTGATATCTGTGTAGCTTTCACCATCTCCAAAGCTAATGGTAGGCTTGCCTGTTTCTCTATCAAATGGGAGAGTCCAATGCCATGCTTCTTTATTTTCTTCCGCAAGTGCATAGCCCAAGCCCTTCTTTGTATGAATATGAAGTACGATTGGATGATTGATATCCTTTACCTTTTCAAACAAAGCAATCATAGACTGGATATCATTTCCATTTTCTTCATAAATGTAATCTAAACCATATGCCTTAAAAATATTGTTTTCAGCCTTGCCGTTAGATTCACGTAAGTCTGCAAGATTTTTATACATTCCACCGTGAGTTTCAGCAATAGCCATCTCATTATCATTAACGATAACTATGAAGTTTGTGTTCATCTCACCGGCAACATTCAATGCTTCCATTGCCTCACCGCCTGAAAGTGAACCATCACCTATAATAGCGATAATGTTTTCCTTATCTTTCTTAAGGTCTCTAGCCTTTGCAAGACCTGCTGCTAGTGCAATTGATGTGGATGTATGTCCAATGTTAAAGAAATCATGCTCACTTTCCTCCGGATTAGTGTAGCCAGAATCCTCTGTAAATCGTGCATCATCAATATATCCATTTCTTCTTCCAGTCAAAAGCTTATGCGGATAGCTTTGATGAGATACATCAAATACAAATTTGTCCTTTGGTGAATCGAATACGTAATGAAGAGCGATTGTGGCCTCAACCATTCCAAAGTTTGGTCCAAAGTGACCTCCAATCTTTGTGAGCCTATTAAAAAGTGCCTCACGCATTTCTCCTGCTAGATTCTCTAATTCATCAGCTGACAGTTTCTTTACATCAGCGGGTGAATCTATATTTTTTAATATTTCATACATAGTTTTTTCTTCCTTTCTATTTGATACGAAATGAATACTAGCACCTATAGTTAACTTTAGGTCAAGGTTTTCTTGCACATTAATTTATATCATGCTAAAATCCACGTAATTAAAGTATTTTTTTAGTACAAGGTTTTGGAGGTCTTATGATGTATACAATTGGCCAAGTTTCAGAAATGTTTAATATCCCTATTTCAACTTTGCGCTACTACGATAAGGAAGGTTTCTTTCCTAATATGGAGCGCCAGTCTGGAATAAGAAAGTTTTCAGATGCAGAAATTTCAGCATTACATATAATCGAATGTCTAAAATGTTCTGGCCTAGAAATTAAAGAAATCAAGCAATTCATGGAAATGACTACAAAGGGAGCTGAAACCTACGAAGCTAGAAAGAAGCTCCTTGAAACAAGGCGTGCCGCTGTAGAAGCTGAAATTGCGCAACTTCAAAAAACTCTAGATATGCTTAAATACAAATGCTGGTACTATGAAACTGCTATTAAAGATGGAAATGAAGATGGAATCAAAGCCATGCTTCCTGACAATCTTCCACCTGAGATTCAAAAGCTTTATGACAACGGAAGCGGACACACAGCCTAATTATTTAATATATCACTTAGACAAAATGGTATTGAGCCATATATTTACTTATTTACTCTGGCCCGGGAGGGCCGTGTAATTATAATTCTATCTTTACATTAAATATCTGTTTTGCATATTAATAGCATATATTTTATAATATACTCATGAGTAATGAGTATCGAAACGAACAAGACATTAAAAATAACACAAAAATAAATGAGCTCTTAAATGATATGCCAGAGTTCTTAGAGGATTTTCATACCCACTTGGACTCAAGGAATCGTTCTACAAACACAATTCTTGGGTATATGTATGAGATAAATGTATTCCTAAGATTCATGGCTGTAACATTAAAGAAGGAAAATATCAAAGATATCCAGGTTACTGATTTAGATAAAATCAGAATGACCCAGATTGAAAGATATATCGCTGAATCAGAGGATGGAATCAAGCTAAGTGAAACTGCACGCCGCAGGAAGCTTTCTGTGCTTAAGACCATGTATAAGTATTACCTGGCTATTGGTGCAATCAAAAACAATCCTACACTTCTCGTGGAAGGTCCAAAGCTTCATGAAAGAGACGTGGTAAAGCTCAGTGATTCAGAAGTTTCAGCTTTATTAAATTGTATACAAAATCAGGATAAAATTTCAGAACATGCCAAGGCTTACAATAAGCGCATGGTTGACAGAGATATGGCCATTATTATGGTGTTGCTTGGCACTGGTATGCGTGTTTCAGAGCTTGTGGGACTTAATCTTTCAGACATTGATACTACCGAAGAACACAAAGTGTATTTCAGTATTATCAGAAAAGGTGGAGATTATGATAAGGTACGTGTAATCACTCCTGTATACAATGCCGTGGCTGATTACATCGAGTTTTCTCGCCCTCTACTGCTCTCTTCTACTGATGAGAATGCGCTGTTCATTTCAACCCAGGGTAAAAGAATATCCGTAAATGCGGTACAAAAAATGCTTAAGAAATACTGCAAAGCTGCTGGCCTTTCTGATAAGTACTCTCCTCACAAGATGAGGGCAACTTTCGCTACCAAAGTTTACGCAGAAACAAAGGACATCTATGCAATCAAAGATGCCCTTCATCATAGCAATATTGATACTTCCAAGCATTATATTTCGGATAAAGAAGCTAGAATTGATGCTGCGGCGGAGGCGGCGAGTGCCTTCTTCAAATAGAAATAGAATAATAGTCCAATCATTTAATTAAAAGCTTTAATTCCCTTTAAAACATGTCCATTATTATCAAACAATAATAATGTATAATCTGGAGCAATTTAATCCAATGGAATGCAATTTCTTATGTTTGGCCATTTAGAGATTTCTGGGCATATATAAATCTTTTTACAATGGTAATGGTTTTCTTCTATGTAACAAGCTCTTGGTTCCATACGGAACCAGGAGCTTTTTTCCATTATTTCTAATTAACGTTACGTTATTCCATATTATTGGAAAAGCTCATTCTTTCCTCTGTTTTTGGTTTTTCCATTAACTTCAATTAAGGCTCCATTAATGCCAATTATTGGAAAATTTAATCTTATGTGTACCATTTCTAGATTTTTGGGCCATTTTATATATAGGCTAGCCTATCAAAATTGGGGTCCGTTTGTTCCTTGCAAGCATAGACAAATGTCCTTTTTTTCCATTAAAACTCCGTTTTAATGAATTTCGTTGTGTAACCCCAAACCCTTGATATTGAAGAAATCTCAAAGGCTACGCACTGTAGGAATATATTCAACAAGAATATGAAAAGAAAATTTTTATTTGCTGCTTGAAATTATATCCTGAGAATCTTCGCCAGCAAGGACTTCGCAAGTGACATGTGTCATCCTTGACGGCTCAGCTTCTCTGGATAACCAATAAACAAGCAAAGAAAAGGAAAAAGCTTGAGAATTCAACATTCTCAAACTCTAATCATTAAAAAATATTATGCCGGCTGCGGGACTTGAACCAAAAACTGGTTCACAAATACTATAAAATCAAGGAGGAAAAGCATGTGGTCAGTCTCGTTGCCCTTTTTTATCATTTTTTCACAAATATCATGTACAATAATGTTGTAGAAGAATGCTTTTCAACCGATACCATATATGAACCAACTATTGTAGATTCTGTGAAATTGTGGTATAAACATAGTTACAACCTTTCGCGATGTAGGTCAAATAACATCGTTTGAGACAAATGTGTTTCGCAATGTACACCAAAATACATTGCTTGTTACAAATTCCCTTCGCAATGTGGGACAACAAACATTGCTAGAGGCTCTGCATAATGTGGAGCCTCTTTCTTTGGAGATATATGATTATTCATGGAATTTACTTTGGTAAGGATGAAATCTACAATAAAATCCGTTCCGAAGGTGGAGTATGGAATGACTCAAAAGAGCGCCCTATTTTCTGCTTAATAGAGTCAGCAGAACACGCTGGGCTTTATTGGGCTATTCCTTTAGGTAATTGGAATCATCGTGATGATAAAGCAAAGGAACGAATTCGAAAGTATATAAATTTTCCTGATACTGATTTGCGTTCCTGTTTTTATCACCTTGGAAAAACAGATACAGATACTATTTTCTTTATTAGCGATGCTATTCCTATAACAGATAAATACATTGAACGAGAGTATCTAAA
This sequence comes from Pseudobutyrivibrio sp. ACV-2, assembly GCF_900107545.1. Lineage (GTDB taxonomy): Bacteria > Bacillota > Clostridia > Lachnospirales > Lachnospiraceae > Pseudobutyrivibrio. Next base: position 45,253 of record NZ_FNQZ01000016.1, read on the forward strand.
TAGATATTCTAAGCAACAACAAATTATCAAAAACAAAAAGCTTATTTCAGAGTTGGAACGAAAACTATTCAGAATTCTATCAGATGAAAATGCTAATCCGAATAAATATAGACAACATATCACTGATATCAAGAATAAGCTTATAGAAGAATTAGATTCATAAAACAACGGTTTGTGCAGTTTTGATACCGCACAAACCATCAGATTAGAAATCTGTCTTGTTTTTGTGTTAAAAAAAGTTCAAAACTGCAACAAGTTGCTGCAGAAATTCCTTTTCAAGAGACTTGTATACTTCACCAGTCTTAAGATTATAGAAACTTATGGTAGATCCATGATATCCACCATATTCCTGAGCCTCAGCAACATCATAAAAATCTTCATTATCTGGTATCCCATAGGCTAGCAAGTCCTGACAAGGAATTTTCTCGATATATAATCCTTCCACAACATTAAATTTCTTTATTTCCATCAGTCACCTTTTAATAATTATATGTATATTTCCACACACTTTTCATTTGAGAAACAAGGAGATTAACATCCCAGTGCTTTTTTGAGTTCTTTGGACTATTTGGATCATTAACAATTATTTGACCATCATCAGTTACACCTATTAAAACAATAAAGTGTCCTGTTTTAGTAAAATCACCTGGTGTCATAGAACAGATTAATGGTGTGGAGCTTGTAAGATTAGTCAGTATGTAATCAGCTGACACGCTACCTGATGAAACATCAAGCCCAAAATGCTTTGCTCCTGTAGTCATAATATCCCAGGACGTCCCCTGTCCATATGTATAGAATCCCTGCTGTGCAGCGTATTGACTTACAACATAAGGATTAATAGCTGCATCTTGCTCAAGTCCACATGCAACCATGGCAACACATGTAGGTCCGCATCCAGCTACACCCACATAATTTCCACCATAATCTTTATATCCCCAACGTTTATCCCACTGGATAAATAAAGGAATATTACGTTCTGACATTTCCTTTGAAACATCCATATCAAAATCTTCGTCTTTGTACTTGTTAAAATTCTTTACATAATCAGATGCTTCAGGATATTTCTCACCAAATTCAATTACATTCTGAGGTATATCTTCTACGTCTCGATTACCAAAAATGTTGAATCCTAAAATCATAATCAAAAAGATTAATACAATAGCCAATACAGGCTTTAATATTTTTAGGTGTTTCTTTGTATGCTTTTCTTCTGGTAGATTTAAGTCATCAATTTCAAAATCAACCTTTTGTTTCTTTGTTGCCTTAGGACTGTGTTTAATCTTAATTATGCTTATTAAAACATAAATAAAAAATGAAAGTGCCAATATACAAAATGCCACAGAATCAGTTAGCCACTCTGGTGCAAAAAAATAATCCATTGCTATTAAACCAATAAAAACAGCAAGGATAATTATGAAAGTTTTTAATAGCCATCTGATAGTATTTCTCAAATATGTATCCCCCCTCATCAAAGCGTTGCATCCGCCCAAATAATTATCAACTGGTAATATTTTAAAATGGAGAGCCTTGAAAAATCAAGGCTCCCCAAGCTAACAAATCATTATTTTGCTCTTACTATTTCCTCAGCCATATCTAGCATTTCTTCAGCCGAAACATCATTATCAAAGGTTCCTAGGTCATAGATAACATTATCCATTTCAAATATTACGTTTGAAACATAGCTTGTTTCACGTTCATCTGAACCATAACTTATAAAGAAATGGTCATCTGTTGCTTCGCGTTCACGTTCTTCTTCAGTAGGTTCAGAGCCTTCTTCGACAGGTAAAAATAAATACTCATCTACGCTGTAATAAATATCTACGCCATCAACTGTACGAGTTTCTAATGCTCTAGTTGCATCAACAGATTCTCTAGTTATATGTTCCTCTGAAATAACAGGGCTAGTTGAAATGTAAATATATGGTGAACCATCCCTCTCATATTGAAGATATATTTCTTTGTACTCATGCAAGGTGTGACTATCTTCATCTTCAATTCGACTTGATTCTGTTTCCATGTATGAAAAAGAATATCCATTAGTGAAATTCTCTATAGCAACAATATCTAGACTAGTTTTCTCCTCAAGCTTTTCTAAATCATCAAAATTTGTTGTTTTAGAATATAAATCATTATGGCTTATTATACTAGCCGCCTTACCAACAGCAAATGCAGTTCCACCAACAAGTACTAAGCAAGCAGCTGTTACAGTTGCTATTTTCTTTATATTAAATACTGATTTCATATGGCCTCCATTCTTTTCACCAATTGCATTATTAATCTGATGTATCAAATGTTCTTTTTCAATTGTTGAAAACTGGAACTCATCCATGGACATTTTATATTCTTTGATTATTTCTTTATTCATAAAGTTCACCTGCCTTAATATTAATTACATTATCCCGAGTCAAAGATTTCTTTAGTTCCTGTCGTCCTCTAGATAGATATTTTGAGACTGCAGAGATTGGTTTATCCATTATGGCCGAAATCTCTTTGACTGAATAACCTTCATAGTAATGAAGATATATGCTTATTCGATAATTGAGAGGTAGCTTCTTTATTTCATCTAACAGCTCAGAAGTAGGTGCCACTGGTGCTTCTTTTTCCACAATAGCCTCTAGACTTACAGTTCTTTTAAAAAAAGCACTTCTTTTTAAATCGTGGCATGCGTTAATAGTGGTTCTTATAATCCATGATTTTTCATGTTCCCTTGTATCGAAAGTCTTGCCGTTTGTCATATATTTCAATAAAACTGTTTGGCAAATATCTTCCGAATCAAAGGTATGCTGCAAATAGTTGTAGCTGATTCGAAGAATCATATCTGAATAAGTCTCCACAATTCGCCTTACTTCTTTTTCATCCATGTGATATTGCTCCCTTTTTCTTAATTTTAGAAGGCCTTCTACTTATAATACGATTAAAAGTGGGTAAAGTGGACACTAACATTTAAATTTTTTAATGGTAAAACAAATTATATCTATTTATACTTATACGTTGCTATGGAATTGGGAGGTCCAGTTGCAAGTTAGCTTTGTTAACTTTGTTTAAGAATGATAGTATTTAAGTATAATAAATACTTGAGGGGAAATTATGTATGAAAAATCCAAAATCTTTATTTTTAATAGCTGTGTTGTTTTTTTGCTTATCAGCCTGTGGAAAATCCGCTACCGACACTTTACTAAACTACACTGCAAGTGAGAATGAAGGCATTCAGACCTTACAGATAGATGATAAAGTCTTTGTTCCATTTACATCAGTTACACCAGCTGATTGTGGTGTGCAAATTGGATTTGTTGGTGATGATTCAAAGGGTAAAATCTATGAGTACAAAGATTTTAGTTCTGATGAATGGATTATAGAATACTATGAATCCGGCGAAATGGATGTTCCAATGCTTTATCGAGAACAAAATGTTGATGACATTCCAGATGGCATCTCTTCAGATTATGAATGGAATAATACTACTTCAAATGATAGCTGTAATTCAGATTATCCTATGTTGGTCATGGTTAATGATGTGGTTTACAAGAATACGGGTTATATTTGTTCCGCTATTAGCTGTGGGAATATGGATGGCACCATAGATAAAACTCTTGATTCCAAAGATACACCTACTGAAAATAACCAATCTAATTTTGGTACCGGATATAATTATCAATATAGTACTGAAGGCCAAATAGTCGTTGATATTGATGGAGAGAAATATATTTTCAGAGATTCCAAATTAACAGATTCATCCATTCCTATAGAAGTAGCTAATTTTACTGCTACAATCAAAGAAGTTAGAAATGATGGACAGTTACTTGTAACCTTTGTAGATATGGATGATATGTTTGTATCTCTTGCAGATGGAGACTATATAGTTGATGGTTCAACATTAGAGACTGATTTTTCTGAAGGGGATTCGGTAAGGATTTGGTTTGATGGCAGTGTTGAAGAAGTCCTGCCTGCGATTCTTCCTAACGTTTATAAAATTGAATTACTTTAATTTAATCCATTTCGCTTCCTACAACAATCAGTTGTGGGAAGCTTTTTTTATTTTATAAGGTTATATTTCTATAAATCATTCCGATATTAAAAATGAAGACTAGGCATATGGAGGTGCAAAAAAGTCTTCGCGTTTGGCCTTTTAAACTCTTTATTTGTGGAAAGGAGTCCGCTATGAAGATTGAAAACAGCCATGTAAACATGGCATCTAGTCACAATTCTTATTCTTACACCCATGTAGAAGTTGCAACAATTGAAAGACGAGCCAGTTCAGACACACTTGGCGCCATTATGCAACTATCTGAAGAAGGGGAAAAATCCTACAAAGAAGCAATTAAACAATATGAAAAAGACGAAGAACAGGCCAGAAAAGATAGGCAGCAAAAGAATATGCAAAACTCCATGAAATTAATGGCTGAGCAAGAAAAGCAAGTTCGAGAGGCTAATCAAGGCAGAAGCCAGTGGGATTTTGAAGATTTAGAAGTCAGCATTGTAAAGAAGATTCTTGCAGTACTAAACGGTGAAAAGCTCGATACTAAAAAGCTAAAAGAACAACTAAATAATTGGCAAAAGGGAATATTGGGTGGTTGTGAAAATAATTCTGATGGCGTTAGTTTCAGTGTAAACGGAGTAAGCCAGAATACCTTAAATCTTTCTTCTACTGAGTCAGTTTCCCGGACTCAAGTATGGCAGAAAATTACCGCTACAGAAGGAACTCACCTGGAATATGAAAATACTACATTTGCGAGCCAAGGCACAGTTCAGACTTCAGATGGGCGAAGTTTGAGTTTTAATGTAGAGGTTCAGCTTGGTCGCAGTCTATCTCAAAAAATCAACACCTTATCAGCTGAATCATACACAAGAATCCTTACAGATCCTTTGGTGATAAATATGGATTCTAATATCACATCAGTATCAGATATGAAATTCAAATTCGATATTGATTCAGATGGCAAAGAGGATGATATTTCTTTCGTTGGTAAAGGTAGTGGTTTCCTGGCATTAGACAAAAATGAAGATGGTAAAATAAATGATGGTTCTGAACTATTTGGAACCAAGTCTGGAGATGGTTTCAGTGATTTAGCAGAATATGACAAAGACCATAATGGCTGGATTGATGAAAACGACAACATCTTTTCTAAGTTGAAAGTATGGATTAAAGATGAAAACGGAAATGATAAACTTCTTAACCTAAAAGAAGCAGACGTAGGAGCTATATACCTTGGAAATGCAGATACCGAGTTTTCTTATAAAGATATAGCTGGTGAAACAAATGGAGTTTTACGTAAAACTGGAATCTATCTGAAAGAAAGTTCAGGTGCTGCCGGCACAGTAGCTCATGTAGATTTGGCATTATAGATAAAAAAGAGGGGCTGTGAAAAAATGAGATAATCATTTTTTCACAGCCCCTTAGTTTATAACTGTGCTATTATATTTTATCTATAAAATTTATACATTATTGCATACTGCAAACAATTCGTCACAGTGACGTCTAATCAGACCTTCAAGGCATATATTGTAACTATAATCTTCTTCACCTTGATTGCTGTATGCATAAATTTCTGCAATGTTATCACAGAATTTCAATAGCATTTCCTTCTCTGCACCTTCTATCATAGCAGGTAGTCTATTATGCAGTAAATTATATACATCTTTTTTGGCTTTATATTTTAATAATGCACGATACAGTGCCTCTTTTTCAGAATCAGATATAGTCTCGATTATATCTTCTGCTTTTGATTTTACACTCATTAATTATTACCCTTCTATTCCCTATACAAAACCATGACTCCTTGCTATCCCAAAATAAAGTTGTTAGCAAGAGCCAATAGAAATTGCAACGGAGTATAATCTATCATGATTCCTTTTCAAGGTCAATCATAAACTTTTCCATTGGCAAAATTCTTCATTTTTTGGCATTATTCAATAAAGCTATTTATTGTCGCTGTTTACTTTAAAATTCTAATAGAAACCTGTTTTATCTATTGAAAGGGTTTCCTTCATAAATCAAGTCTTTTTTATGAAAAATATTTCTGTTATCATATGTTAAATTTTGCAATATATACATGGGAGGACTCTCAATGGAAAATGAACTTGAATTCTTAAAAGCTATTCCCAAAGCTATACAACTGATACTTTCAAAGAAAAATATGACTATAGATGAGCTTGCTCAAAAAGGTAATTCCTCAGTTGAAGATATAAATGCTCTCATGAGACTTGAGATAGATAAAGTACCATCAGATATTTATGACAAAATTGCTATCGGATTTGATATTAACAAGCAATACCTAATAATGATTACCAATTGTATAGCTACAGGTGATTCTATTTTACAGAAACAATTACTTCAATTTATTGACCGCTCAGCAGATGGTCAGCTGAGAGTTATTCAGGCCCTAACAGACCTTAGTGAACGCTGGCAGGATGGGGAGGACAATTTCCATTTTTCTTTAAGCTAGCTAAATCCCCACGCATTTATTGAAAGGTGTGATAAAATAGCCTAGTAACTTACACTTTGGGATTTATTTATCTCAAAAAAGATTGGAGAGATATTTAAGCTATGAAAAAACGCTGTATTTCTGCAGTAGCCGTTATTGCTTTAATGTTTTTTTGTTTTAAAGCAGGATATGTTAATACCGCAGTAGCTGAAGTTGAAGAATTTATAGAAGTTCAAACCGATGGAACACTTGATGATAATGCAACGAATGACAATCGTGTAAAAGTAAAAGGGATTTTTGTATCAGGCCCTATGGGTGGCTCTGAAGGTATGGACAACATCATTTCCCTCATTAACGATACTGAACTAAACACCATTGTATTAGACGTCAAAGATGATTGCGGAAATATCAGCTTTAAAATGGACAATCAAAACGTCATAGATACTGGCGCTTGCATCCCTTATATTCAGGATATTAATGCATTTTTAAAAACCTTAAAGGATAATGATATTTATGTCATAGCAAGAATTCCATGCTTTAAAGATCCTATACTAGCCAAAGCACGACCTGACCTGGCTCTGATAGATGACCAGGGAAACCCTATAACCGATGCAGGCGGCAATGCCTGGGTCAATCCTTGTAAAGAAGAAGTCTGGAACTACATCATCAGTATTGCTGAAACTTGCTGCGAGTTAGGTTTTGATGAAATTCAACTTGATTATGTCAGATTTCCAGTTGGACAAAATGCTGCCAATGCTCTTTACGGCGCACCAACGGATGATGCCCACCGACAGGAATATATTAATCGTTTTTTAGACCAGGTAACAGAGCGTATACATCAATATAACGTGCCTGTCGCAGCAGATGTTTTCGGAACTATAATTAAAAGCTCTGAAGATGCCGCTCATGTAGGTCAAGATTATGTTAACCTGTCCAAATCGCTTGATATCGTATGCCCCATGATTTATCCCTCTCATTACGCAAACGGCGAATATGGAATTGAAATCCCCGATGCTGAACCTTATAAAACCATTTCATCAGCTCTCAATAGTTCAAAGGATGTGTTATCCATAGTGCCAGATAGCGAATGTGCTGTCATCAGACCTTGGCTCCAGGGATTTACAGCCACATGGATAGAGGGTTCTATCGAATATGATAAAGATGCAATCAATCAGCAAATTCAGGCTGTCTACGATGCTGGATATGAGGAATGGATTATCTGGAATTCAAAATGCCAATATGACTACTTTAGATAAACCAAAATTTTCCATATAACCAAAATATTACAAAAACGCACCTGACAAAATCAGGTGCGTTTTATTGTATTAGAATTCTATTTCTTTGAAAATCGCTATTGTTCTCCTAGCTTGCCATGCTTTTCATAATTTGTAATTCGAGCAGCTTTATTTTCATCATCCACAAAAACCACCTTTGGCTTATGTCCCTTTGCCTCATCAGCTGGAATACTGCAGTAGCACATAATAATCACATGATCATTTACAGAAACGCAGCGGGCTGCAGCACCATTAAGGCAAATGACACCACTGCCCCTCTCGCCTGCTATTGTGTATGTTTCAAAACGATTTCCATTTTCAACATCTACAATCTGTACCATTTCATACTCAAGAATACCCGCAGCATCCAGCAAATCCTCGTCAATAGTGATGCTGCCTACATAATCAAGCTCCGCCTGTGTTACAGTCGCTCTGTGTATTTTGCCCTTAAGCATTGTTAAATTCATCTTGTATACCTCTTTCTATTCCACCACAAAGTTGTCAATCAAACGAACCTTTTCGCCAAAATAAACAGCCACTGCTGTAAGGATTGGTCCATCAATCTTATCCACCTTTTGAAGCTCGTTCCAATCTACTATTTCCACGTAATCAACTCGTGCCAGTGGCTCTGATTCAATGATATCTGTGACGGTTTGCTTTACCACATTGGCATCCTTTTCACCGGCACGAACCATTTCCTCTCCTACTGTAAGAGCTTTGTGAAGAACAAGTGCCTTCTCACGCTCCTCTTCTGTAAGATAAGTGTTGCGTGAGCTCTTTGCCAGTCCGCTTTCCTCTCGAATTATTGGACATCCCACGATTTCTATGTTGAAGTTCAAGTCTCGTACCATACGTTTTACAATAGCAAGCTGCTGTGCATCCTTCTGTCCAAAATATGCTTTGTCAGCTTCTGTGATATTGAAAAGCTTGCTAACAACAGTACATACACCATTAAAGTGAATAGGTCTGCTCTTTCCGCAAAGCTCTGATGATAAAGTATCAACGCCCACATAAGAATGGAATCCATCGAGGTACATTTCAGATGGTTCAGGATGGAAAATCAAATCAGTTCCAAGACCTTCACATAAAGCACAGTCTGCCTCAAAATCTCTAGGATAAGTAGCCAAATCTTCCTTTGGGCCAAACTGAATAGGATTTACAAAATCAGAAACTATGACTTTATCGCATTCACTTCGAGCACGCTTGATTAAGCTAGCATGTCCCTCATGTAAATATCCCATTGTAGGAACCAGGCCAATTGTAAGTCCCTGTTTTTTCCACTCTCTTACGTTCTCTTTTACCTCTTTTATTGTTGTAGCCTTTATCATAATTATGCCATTACCCTTTCATCTTCAAGTGTTACTGTGAATTCTGTAGTTGCTGCAGCCTTACGCACCTCTTCCATGACGGCCTCATCTATTTTGAAATTGTGCTCTTCAGCAGGAAATGCCTTTGATTTTACTTCTGTATCATATTCCTTAAACGCGCGCTTCATTTCCTCACCGATATTTGCAAAATGCTTTACAAACTTTGGCTTAAATCCGCTGAACATTCCAAGCATATCCTGATATACAAGCACCTGACCATCACAGCCGTTTCCAGCACCGATACCAATAGTTGGGATTGACAGTTCCTGTGAAATAAGTGTTGCAAGCTCCTCTGGTACACATTCAAGTGTAACCATAAATGCTCCTGCCTCCTCTACAGCCTTTGCATCCTTGAGAATCTGAATAGCACGCTCTACATTTTTGCCCTGCACCTTAAAACCGCCAAATGCATTGATAGACTGTGGTGTAAGGCCTATATGTGCAACAACTGGAATATCCGCATTTACGATAGCACGAATCTGCTCACAAACTGAAGCACCACCCTCAAGCTTAACTGCCTGAGCATGACCTTCTTTAATTAAACGGCCTGCATTTTTTACTGCATCGTAAACTGATGTCTGATAAGACATGAATGGCATATCTGCCACAAGAAATGTATCTTTAAGACCTCTTGAAACTGAGGCACAATGATGAATGATATCATCCACTGTTACTGGCAGTGTATCGCTATAGCCCATCATTGTCATGCCAAGTGAATCGCCGATAAGGATAGCATTAATTCCGGCCTCCTCCATAAGGCATGCTGTTGAATAATCATAACATGTAAGCATGCTGATTTTTTCTTTGTCCCTCTTCATCTGCTGAAGTGTGGTAACTGTGTTTTTCATTATTCTCCTAATCCTCCTGATTGTTAAGTAGAAGCTCCAATTTGCTATAATCCGATTGGGGATGCTTTTCTTTTGCAATCTCCATAGTCTTAATTGAAAGAATTCGATAAATATCTCTATCAATACCTGTAAATGTATCCAGGTGCTTTGCTACCGTACCCAAATCGTTACGTTCTATAGGGCCAGTTAATGCGGCTTTTGTACCAACATTTAACACCTTTTGCACATTCCCTGCTAAAAGTGGTGCGATGGCATCACTCATCTGATCCTCCGCAAATCCGCATTTACGAAGTTCGTCCTGAGTAGCCTGCACCAGTGCAACCACCAGATTTGAACACATAACAGCTGCCCCGTGATACCTTGTTTTCACCGAAGCATCAATAGTTACTGATTTTATTCCACTTTTATCTAAAAGTGACTTGATTTCATCTATATGATGCTCGTTTCCTTCAATTGTAAATAATGCTTTTGGAAGCTCCTGGTAAGATCTGTACCTATCAGATACAGCCAGTAATGGATGGACCGAGAAACCGAATGCGCCAGTTTCCTCTATATCCTTAAAGATTTTCGAAGATAAAGAACCGCTGCAATGACATATCATTTTTCCAGCAATATTCATGTGTTTTATACTGTCCCAAACCATAGGAATGACATCATCCGGAACAGTGATGAACACTGTATCACTTTCTTCAATTAATGTCTCTAAATTTTGAAAATGTTTTGACTTTGTAAAATCCGCCGCATCTTCAGCGGAAGTAGACGTGCGACTATAATAGCCTGCAAGAATGTGCTGTGTTTCGGCAAAAAGCATTCCAAGAGAACAGCCTACTTTTCCAGCACCTACAAATCCAACCTTCATCGGCAACACCTCCTTAAAATATGGGGGTGATACAGTCTCGTTCAAAATGATACGAGCAGCCATCCGGCCTACCTTTTTAAAATTTAGAAGCTAAAAGGTATAGTTTCTTTCGAATACCATCCGCTAGACAATATATCATTTGTGTCTACGATTGTAAATAGATTATTTTTACATTGTACACTTGAATAATAAGTTTCACATTGATTACACAATCCATTAAATATTCAGATATCTTTGGCTCTATAATACTTTTGTTTTGAATATTATAGTGGTAAAATAGTCGTATCCTATTAAATAACGGCAATAGGAAATACTATGGGGAACTATTATTATGTAAGAGGAGGTTACTTATGAAATTCTTTGTTTGTGAAGTTTGCGGCAACTTCGTTGGCATGATTAAGGAGTCCGGTGCTCCTATGACCTGCTGCGGACAGAAAATGAAAGAGCTGGTGCCAGGTACTTCTGATGGTGCTGTTGAAAAGCACGTACCTGTAGTTACAGTTGACGGCAACAAAGTTACTGTAATTGTTGGCTCTGTTGAACATCCAATGGCTCCAGAGCACTTTATTGAGTGGATTGCTCTTGAGACATCTAAAGGTGCTCAGAGAAAAGTTCTTGAGCCAGGTGCTAAACCATGTGCTGAATTCATGCTAACAGACGATGATTCTGTTATCGCAGCTTATGCTTACTGCAATTTACATGGTCTTTGGAAGTCTGAATAAAATTAATACGTGACAGAATAAGGCAAAACATGTTATTTGTTTTAATAACCTAATAAATCTATTTATTCTGTTTATTCTGTTTAGTTATATTATTTCTATTTGTGTCTTTTGTGTGTTTAGTCTATTAAGTGTCGAGGATAAGTATAAAACAAAGTCCTCGACACTTTTTTCGCAAATTATAACGCCTATACAAAAAACTCTCAAATAAAGTAGTGTTCTACTTTATTTGAGAGTTGTAAACTCGCTATTATTTGTTTAATCCTCGTCCTCATACAAAGCATAGCTAATATCATCTAGCTCTGCATGGAAGAATTCAGCCCAGCTATATTGGTTCATATAATCTCCAAGATATTGGTACTTAGACTCCTTTTTCTTATCAAGCCAGTCAAACAAATCACACTCGATTTTATCTTTGGCAATAGCCATGCTACCGCGCTGTTTGATAATGATGCCATCCAACTTATACTTTTTAAAAGTATTCTGCAAATCCTGTCTAAGATTACACAAATATGAAAGCTTTTTATCTGGATCACCATCATCCTCCCATAAAGATGCAATCAGCTCTCCATTGGAAGTTTGTGCCCCACGGTTATTAACCAATATTGCCACGATTTCCTTTGTTCTATTATATTTAAACGCAACAGGCTCGCCATCAACAAATAACTCAAAGTTACCGAATGTCTGGGCAAACACTCTTTTATATTTCTTTCGAATCTCTGGATATCTTAAAGTATCCAGTTCTTTTCCTATTCTCTCCTCTACTTCAGGCTTATATATATATCCGCTGGCATGAAGTTGCATAGCCTCAAATGCAAATTCCTTATGTTCAGTCAGGAATATAATGTTCATTGAAGGATTAAGCTCCACCAAATATTTTCCCAAATCAATTCCTGAAAGTTCCGGCATATTTACATCTAAAAATGCCACATCTATTTCCTCTTCGCGGGCTTTAGCCAAAGCAGAAAGCGCACTATCAAAAGCAAAGCACTGTGAACCAGGCTTTATCTTTTCAATAAGTCCTACAACTTTATCAAGAGAAGTGCGCTCGTCATCTACTGCTAAAAATTTCACACCGCACCTCCCTTATTAAATTTTTATTGGCTTAACCTTTTGATTCATACGCTGTTCGGCAGTCATATGTAAAGGATCTGCCTCGCCAACCACCAACGTATCTCCGTCATTAATTGCCGCCTCATGCAAAGGGCCGCAATTCATATCAGCAATTACAAGTGCTGCAAATCTGTCATAATTATCGAAATCAATCACTGGAAAATGATATTTCATTCTATACCAATGATTTGGATCGTACCCCATGCTTCCGATATACAGACGATCTGCAGTATCAGCCACCTCATCAACACCTGCAGGCTGACCCATTTCCAGATTGAACTCATCACAAAATAAAACTGCATAGGCCTTTAATACTCTGTCCCTAACAGTCTCATCTGTACCATCATTGTTTTTACGACCAGTTACAGAATCCATCACCTCATAATAATAATCCTGGGCCTGCTCGCTATCATCAAAATTAACTATGGCGTTGAAAAATTCTTTTTCTTTAAACTTTTCCACTTTAGCCCCCTAACAATAGCTTTTTTCATTCATTACTGAATATTTAATATATCTGAGAACCCTGTAACGTCGAAAATCTCCTGTACTTCCTCTGAAGGGTGCATAACTGTCATGTTTCCCTGTCTATTCATGATTTTTTGTGCTGATAAAAATGTTCTTAAACCAGCACTGGAAATATACTCAAGCTTTCTTACTTCAAAAATTAGCTCTTTTACTCCATCTAAATCCGATTTAACCACTGCTTCCAAATCCGGAGCACTTGTAGTATCGAGGCGACCCTCTAATTCGATAGTCAACACTCCATCATTCTGTGTTTTTGATATATTTAACATGATAAAACCCTCCTAATTTGTCTCCATAATAATAGCCATTTCGATTTGATTCTTTTCTACTCCGACTATAACGTCTTTAGCAACACTTGCCACAATGGATTTTTCCAGCTCATCCCAATATTTCTGGGATTCCACATTACCTTCCAGTGAATCCTTGTAATTATCCATAGACCACATAAATCCTCCAAACGAACCAGGACCTGTGGAAACTGAAGTATCAAGATATGTACCTGAAATACCTGCTCCATATCCGTTGTACTTTTGTTGAAGCTTCATAACGCCATCATAGTTCAATAAACCAGTCTCGATGAAATCTCTAACTTTTCCCATAAATCCTATAGCAAGAGCATTTTCTCCAGTTGAAGAAACAGACATTAAATCAGACTTTTTATCTATGTCCATATCAGTCTTACCAAGAAGTCTAAGCCAGCACTCATCCTTATATTTTTCAACCCAAATTCTAGCTGTAAAATCTTCTGTGATTGCTTTGACCATTCCAATAGTTTCTTCAAATAGAAGCTTCATATGAAGCGCATCTCTTTTTTTCAACTGCAAAGAATCTATAATACCGTCCACAGCAGCATATACATCTTTTAGCTTTTCATCGTCATCACTGATGTAAATATGCTCCGTTGAGAGTTCCGGGATTTGTTTATTATTCTTAATCATCGTCTCCATTACAATAGCCTCCCTCAATTATTTATTTAACATAGAAATTTTATCAAATGATTTATCACACAAATATCACAGTCTGATTTTATGAGCCATTACTTTGACCAGGTATATGAAATGGTCAAAATATTTTTCCCATCCTTATATTGATATGAAACCTCATCCATACTCTTTTTGACAATAAGAATACCAAGACCCCCTATTTCCCTTTCATCTGCAGACAAAGTAGTATCCGGGTCCTCATGTTCCAATGGATTATATGGTGTTCCACAATCTTTAAACAGGATTACAATAGATTTTTTGTCATTATCCACATCAATATCTATCTCAGCATTGCCCACCGAATCACCGTAAGCATAATTTGCAATATTGACAAATATTTCTTCGACAGCGACAGAAATCTTCATCTGCTCTTTCATCGAACAGCCTGCTTCCTCCAACTCCTTTTCTATAATAGAAAGAAGCTCAGTTGTGTTTTCCAATGTTGCCTGTAATTCTATTTTTTTCAACTTGTCCCCTTTTGTCTGAAATCTAAAGCACTACTAATGTACTTTTTACTATTCAATAGTAAAAATATCTGAAAAACCGGTCACTTCAAATATTTCCAAAACTTCTTCAGAAGAATTCTTAACTACCATATTTCCCTGCTTATTCATAATTTTCTGGGATGAAAGAAGCACTCTAAGTCCAGCACTAGAGATATAATCAAGTGCCTTGAGATCAAAAGTCAAATCAGTTACTCCTTCAATTTCTTCATTTATTACATTTTCCAACTGTGGTGCAGTTGTAGTGTCCAAACGCCCTTCTATAGCAATTGTAAGTTTGCTGCCTTCTTTAACCTTATTAATGTTTAACATTTAATGTCCTCCTCCAAATTATTTGCTTTCATTATACTCTATCAATTTGTTGTGCGCTATAAATCTATTTTAACAATTATCTATTTTAATCCGAAATATCTGAAACAAAGCATTGTGATATCGTCAAACTGTGGCGACTCCTTAACAAACTCGTTGATATCAGCTTGAACATTTTGTAGAAGTTGCATAGCATTTGCATCTTTATCACTGTTTAGTGCTTTAAGTAATCTATCTGAACCATACAATTCCTCTTCTGCATTAGTAGCTTCAGTAACTCCATCCGTATATACGAAGAAAACATCTCCAGGATGTAATTCAAATTCATGTTCTCTAAATCTGATTCCATCCATGGCAGCTACTGCAGGTGAATGCTTGTATACATCAAATTCGTAGTATCCGTCTTTACGTTTTATAGCTGGATGCTCATGCCCAGCATTAGAAGCCAAACCCTTACCTGTGGTTAAATCTATTATCGCAAGCCACACTGTTACAAAAAGTCCAGTATCGTTAGTCGCACAAATCTGATTATTTACATCTGTAAGAATCTGAGCTGGAGAATACTGATTGTCCATCAGTGCTCTGTTCTTAATGAGCGTCTTGGCGTTTACCATAAAAAGTGCTGCCGGGACACCTTTTCCTGCTACATCGGCCATTACTAGAGCCAGATGATTGTCATCAATTAAAAAGAAGTCATAAAAGTCTCCACCAACTTCCTTTGCAGGAGTCATGGTAGCATAAATATCAAATTCCTTCCTATTAGGAAATGGAGGAAAAATACTTGGAAGCATATCTGCCTGAATTTTAGTTGCTACATTTAATTCTGCACTGATACGTTCCTTCTCAGCTGTGATAATTTGAATGCTTTTAATGTAATCAACGATTTCAGCCTCCATCTTACTAATTGACTTGGCCAAATCCTCCATCTCATCATTTGTACGAATCTGCATAATTGAGGTATCGTCAAAAACAGCAGTCTCCGCAAATTTGTTTATATTGTCTCTTATGGTAACAATCGGATCAATAAGGTTTCTGCTTACATAACGCCAGTTTAGCAGACAGAACACACTTAATAATAGAAGTGCAATTATCACCATATTTCTTATGAAAATGAACAGAGTGGTCTGTATCTCTTCCATATTTGTATCTACAAACAAAAGGGCTACAACATTTCCCTTGCTATCCTTCACTGGAAGACAGCTTGAAGTGAGATATCCATATTTAGAATGACGCACCAAATAACTGGTTGGTCGAACCCCCTCAGTATAAGCAGTCCACAATTCATCAAATGGTGCTGCTATAGGATCCTCGAAGCCGATATGACTTCCTGAATCATAGACATATTTGATAGTTTTATCTTCATATGGAACACCTATATAGATATATGCCGCATTTGAAAACTCCTGGATATATTCAAGATACTCTACCATTTTACGGTAATATTCATCTTCCTCCCAGGTCTGGGTATATTCCGCAATTTTATCGTGGTCTAACTGTTTTAAAATAATGTGTGCCACAACGTATCCGCGCTCGTTATAAAGTTTCTGCACTACCTTATCAAATATGACAGAACCACTCAAACACATAAGGACATTCATACATAGTGTAAACAGTAGAATTCCAATTAGTGCCTTTCCATGTATACCCAGTTTCCTTTTTGTTTTCAACTTTATTATTCCCCTTTATGATTCTAATAGTGTTATTCAAATATAAAATATGAATAACACTATTTTATCATTTTATTCCTTAATACACATTAGTCTAATATAAAAGTATTTAAAATATTTTAAATCAAGACCTTTCTCAACCCCAAACCAACGGTTTTACGTATTCAAAACCTAGCATTGTTATATCGTCAAATTGTTCTGCATCCCCCTTAAACTCTTTTATGCTTTCAGAAATCTCTGGTAATGTATCTGTTATAGATTTCTCCTTTACGCTATTAAGTGTTTGAAGCATTCTTTCTGTACCATATTGTTTTTCGTCTTTATTTATAGCCTCTGGAACGCCATCCGTATATACGAATATCCTATCACCAGGCTGCAATTGAATCTCATATGGTTTTGATTTCACCACAGGCATTGCGGCTAGGGCCAAGCTATGTTTATCCTTAAACAGCTCATAATCACCATCTCCATGTCTGATAACAGGATATTCATGTCCAGCGTTTGCACATTGCATAAGTCCAGTCGTCAAATCTATAATTCCAATCCAAACTGTAACAAACATTTCTGCTTCATTGCCTTCACAAAGTGTCTCGTTAGTTTTTGCAAGAATCTCCTCTGGAGTTCCACCTGAAACAGTAAAGCTTCTAATAGCAGTCTTGCTTCGCATCATAAACAATGCAGCCGGTATTCCCTTTCCCGAAACATCAGCAATTACAAGAGCTATTCTATTTATATCAACAAAGAAAAAATCATAGAAATCTCCACCTACTTCTTTAGCCGGCTTCATAGTGGCGAATAATTCAAATTCGTCCCTATCTGGAAAACTAAATACCTGCGGTAAAGAAGATGCCTGAATCGTTCGAGCAAGAATAAGCTCCTGTTCTATTTTCTTTTCAGCAGCTGCGATGTAACCCTTCAAGGTTAAAACCGTCTGATTGATATCATCGGAAAGAGATGCAAACTCAGAAGAAGTTCTTACCGTTACCACCTCATTTAGATTTCCATTTGTAATTTTAGATAGGGATTCGTTAATCAAATGTATATTGTTTACCACTATCTGATTTACAAGATAGGCTATCAGCACATAAATAACTGTGAACAAAAGTATATTAGAAAAGCCTGACTCATATGCATCTGCATCCCTATGCCAATAAACCTCAACTTCACTTATTGCGGTAACAATCATAGTGTCTTTATCATACCATTCCGCATAAATAAAGGCCTTTTCTCCCCAATAAGTACCACGGAAAATATTATTCATGTTTTTCGTTAATCGCTGAAACTCTGCCACAGGAAGCTTTATTCCTTGATTTTTTCCTCTGATAATACGTCTGTCAGAATCAATTATTCCAAACCATACAGAATTATCCACCTTTATAGTGTAATCATCATATTCATACTGAGCTCTTACAGCATCAACATTCTTATCAAGCATAGTCTCACAATCCTGCATAGCCGATTGAGTCTGTATTAAAAAAGAAAACAGGAAATTGCTAAGAATCACAATTGATGTGATAATGAATAGCCATTTTTGAAATTTTTGAGACAACGGCTCCTTTTCCTCATCATTTGGCGCAAAAGGATTATGCCATTCTCCAGCTAACACTTGTAGGATAATAGAAGATACGGACAAACCAATACCTGTAAAAATGATCATAGGTATCGAGCATGTACTTACAACCAAAAAAGCCATTCTCATGTCATCTCTATGGGTGATAAATACCACGTACATATGGAAAACTTCCATAACGGCACCCATGAAGAATGCATAAAATGGGGATGGCTTTTTCCCTTTAAAAACTTTGATTTTCATGCCCATAGCAACAAAACCTGCCAGGCAGGTTGAAATACTACAAGCAATACGTGTATAAGAACTTACTCCAAAATACGTTCCAGCAATATATCTTTCAATTCCACCAATAAGGCCGGCGATAACACCTGCTCCAGGCGAAAAAAACAAGCCAGCTGCAAGTGGTCCAATATCTCTCACATTGATAATCATCTTTTCATATTGAATACCAAAGTGAGTTGATAGCACAGAACTAATTCCAAAAACAATTCCTATAACCAGCTTTTTAAATCTGGTTATTTCCTTGTCTTTTGTCCAAAACCACACCACAATAGTCAGAAGTACATACAAAAGTGTCACTCCTGACATTTTTAAAATCATACTAACCATTTTTTCATTCCCCTTTTAGCCCCTAATTTCTAGTAATTCTTTTTTTGCTGACAGAAATAGCATGCTGCGGACATACCAACAGACATAAATGGCACCCCACACATTTACTTCCATCAAGCTTTGGAATGCGATTATCAAACTTGATTGCCTGATGACCACCGTCCATACAAGAAATATAACAGCGACCACAACCAATACAGTCTTCATCATTAAATTTAGGAAACAGAATCGTGTCGCGCTCTAATACGTCTGTCGTTTCGCTAACAGAATCCAATCCTGCTCCGATTATATCTTTTACAGAATTAATTCCCATCTGCGCCAGATAATAATTTAGTCCAGATTTTAAATCGTCAATTATACGATAGCCGTATTGCATAACAGCAGTGGTTATTTGAATTGAGCCAGACCCTAAAAGTATAAACTCTAAGGCATCTCTCCAGGTTTCAATTCCACCCATTCCACTTATATGCATTTCCTTAAGAGCTGGATTTTGACCCAACTCAGAAATAAATCGAAGTGCAATAGGTTTAACAGCATTGCCACTATATCCACCCAAGGCAGACCTTCCTCTAACAGCTGGTTGAGACACAAGTGTGTATGGATTTACACCTGTAATACTCTTGATTGTATTTATAGCAGCTATTCCATCTGCACCACCACGCAGCGCAGCCTCAGCTGCAGGGCTCATAGTAGCTACATTAGGTGTGAGTTTAGCCAAAACAGGTATAGTGGTACTTCTCTTGGCAGCTCTTGTAAATCTTTCCACAAGCTCTGGCACCTGCCCGATGTCAGATCCCAGACCATCTTCCATCATATTAGGACATGAAAAGTTAAGTTCTATAGCATCAGCTCCATTTTCTTCACAAAGCTTTGCCAAGGACTCCCACTCAGCTTCATCCTGCCCCATTATAGATGCCAGAATAAACTTAGTAGGATAGTTTTCCTTTAATTTACGGAAAATGCTCATATTCTCAGCCACACTATGATCCGACAGCTGTTCGATATTCTTGAATCCTATTATACTACCATTATCGCCGGTAATCGCAGAAAATCTAGGAGAAGCCTCATGAATATCTAAAGAGCAAATTGTTTTAAAACATACGCCTGCCCAACCGGCTTCAAAGGCTCTGGCACACATATCATATGTCGATGCAACAACAGACGATGATAATAGAAAAGGATTCTCCAAGGGAACACCACCAATATCACATTTCAATCTATCCTCATTATCCGGTATAGCTATTTCCGTAACTGGTAGAACTTTTTCGGTTAAATCCTTCATTATAGATTTAATCGGAACAATATTTTTACTTATACATGCCTTTTCACAAGGTGCATTGCATGTAGCACAATAACTACTTTCCTTATATTTTAACGCTGCAACGTCCGGATTATCAAACCAAATAGAACGTAAAGCCTCCCCTGGCTCAAACTCAGGACATGCATTACTGCATGGTGCATCCTGACATAAAACGCAAGAAATCATATCTGAACGTCTAATATACTTTTGAAATACCATAAAAACTCCCCTTTTATTAAATGATAAGTCTTATTAACGTTTCCTGTTCAAAAACCTGTATACATTTCAACATGACCAGATACAATTTTATACATATCCAGGTTTGATTCTCCTTCTTGAAGTATGGTAATCCCCTCCGGAACTTCGTATATACGATTTCGATTGACTATACATTTTTCATCAAGGTAATTAGACATATATGCCACCTTTACTTTCTATTCAGCTTTTTATGATGTTGCTGCTTTTGGATATACATTAACTCATCAATATTTGCAGAAAATTCTTCCCTACTCAAGCCACTCCCATATTCATAAACTTTATATCCACAGCTTATATCAACACTTTTATCCCAACCTCTCTTATCTCGAATATGAGCCAATTTAATTCTGGATTTTTCAATCAATACTTCCATTTCGGATGTAGACTCATTATCTGTAATCACACAAAACTCATCACCGCCAAATCTTCCAATAGAAGCATTTTTTCCGAAATAGTCCACCAAAATTTCCGCAGCTATCTTTATAGCCTTATCACCTTCTTCGTGTCCAAAGGTATCATTTATTGATTTAAAATTATCCAAATCCATCATAATCGCAGTAAAATTCTTATCTGCTGTCTGGCTATTCTTAATCATTTCGTCCATCTTAATATCAAGCCCACGTCTATTGAGAACACCTGTAAGATAGTCGATATTTTTATCTTTACTTTGGAAGAAAAAGAAAATAACAAGGCATCCTAATGAAATTCCAGCATAAGTTGTTTCTATATTGGCGACAAATACCTGCGCTAAAGCCCCTGTTACAGCAAATAAAGGTAATATTAAAATTGCATTTTTATATTCACTCATTAAGTCTTTTCTAAAAATAATTGCATATAGCAACACTAAAACAATAAAAACCATAAGTGTTAATGCCCTTATTAAAAAAAAATCTCCTCTATAATACACTCCATTTTCAAAATAAAAGAACCATTTCAAATTAAACATAGATGAAATAGTCACAAAAAATGCATTTATAGCGGCAAATAATTCAAACGCCCCTCTAAAAATTCGTCGTGGAACACTACTCTCAGTATCCATCCAACAATCTATATAACTTAATGCAAATAATATATCTACGGGATCTAATAAGAAAATTAAATAATATCCTATGTAGGCTAAATAAAGTAGATTATCAGAATGACTCTCCCCTATTCGACCTATTGACTCAGAAAATAATAAAATAAGCGTACAAATAAGAATTGCAGAATATTTTCTACCTTTCTGCAATCTAGAAGTGTTGTTCTGAAATATCAGTAAAAGAATCAGAAGAAAAAATGTATAAAAATTTAATATAACCCAACTAGGTATATCAACCATTTTTTACCCCACTTAATCAATTCTTATCTATACAACCTCTTCTGATTCTAGCACTATATATTTAAGAAATTGTGTTCTAAATATAAAGTAATTACTCTATATAAATACTCACTTATACTAAAGTGTAGCTAGCAATGTATTCAGTATTTTCTGGTAAACTGATATTAGGATTGCTCAAAGTAAATGACACATTAACACCATTTTCCTTGCATTCACGCTCAAAATGATACATTGCAATACCTACATCAACCTTCTGAAGATCATATACGCCGTTATCATATCCTCTGTCTTTTTTCTCAAAAAAATGAATTGCTGATTCTGTAACAACAGCTCTCCATGGCTGCTTATTTACTGCCGATGGTGCAAAACGTACAGCCTCCAATGCTGAATAAATACCAATATTTTTCGCATCATTTTCACTTAATGGAGTATCAAAACTATCTTTAAAGAAAAGGTCAGAAAAATCGAAACGTGAGTCTGCCTTAACACCTTTTCTCATAAGCACTTCCTTTACACCCATTTTTTCAGCTGGAACACCAAGAGGGCTAATACATGGCATTATTTCATCTTCTGCAAGATTTGAAGCTTTTTCAAACTTATCTCTAGGCATTGTTCCACCAATCCATACAGTGCCAAGATTCTTGCTTACAGCATACATCAAGAAATCCTCAAAGCTATAACCATATGCCACATCAGCATTTTTTTCTTTCTTAATTTTAGCTGTAACATAACACCTTTCCCCAGATAAAACAGGGCTTGATAATCCATGCTCCTTCGCATCTAAAAAAGTATATGTAATAGGAATATTATAAGGATTAGTTGTTGTCTTAGAGTAATTCTCTAAATCTTCTATAACTTCCGCAGTAAGACCCTTTCCATCAAATGTTCTTACACTTCTTCTACTTTTAACATCATCAAAAAACATATTACTGTCCTCCTTGTTAAAAGAATTATACCCCATACAGTTGCGCGCAATCAATAGTATTTTCTTTGAGATTTCATTTATCAGATGCTAAAAATGCAGAAAAAACATCGACACCCGCAGCCATCTTTTTAAGCTGTGCTAGATTTTCCTTCATATATTTCTCTAACTGCTGAATCTCTATATCAGCAAAGCCTTTATTTTTATTAATGGTGCATTCAGGAATTACTCCTTCTGCATTCCTGATACCATCAGAAAAAGTAACATATGCATACTTTTTCCCCTCTTTATTGCTACAAATTGCAGATACCGACATATTCAGCTCACCTATATTACCAGCTTTATTAGTGAATTCTTCTTTTTTATTTTCAATAGAATTGTTGATATTGAAATTCTCGCTCATGGCTTCCCCTTATATATTTTTTCATAAGCTTATTATACCAAAAATAGAATAGAATCTTCCTCTACACTCTAGGTAGTGGAAACATGATTTAGCATATCGTTTAAATTTTATATTTTGACATTTAATTGCAATATTTTTTATTTGACAGAAACTATTATTTACTAATCTTGCACCTTATTATTGTACACTATTTAATAGCCTAAACAAATGTTAGTAATGACTTACCAATATTATCTGTGATATATTTAAAATATCCAATATGAAAAAAGGAGGATTTAATAATGGCAGAAAATAAATATGCTGGTACAAAAACTGAAAAGAACCTTTGGGAAGCTTTTGCAGGCGAGTCAATGGCTCGAAACAAGTATACATATTTTGCGTCTGTAGCAAAAAAGGCTGGATATGAGCAGATTGCAGCTCTTTTCCTTAAAACTGCAGATAATGAAAAGGAACATGCAAAGCTTTGGTTCAAGGCTCTTGGTGAAGTAGGTGATACTCCAACAAACCTTTTACATGCTGCAGAAGGCGAAAATGCTGAATGGACAGATATGTACGAGCGAATGGCTAAAGAGGCTGAAGAAGAAGGATTTCCTGAATTAGCTGCTCAGTTTAGAGGTGTTGGTGCTATTGAAAAGCTCCATGAAGAGCGTTATCGTAAGCTTCTTAGCAATGTTGAAGCAATGGAAGTATTCAAGAAGAGTGGTGTAACAATGTGGGAGTGCCGCAATTGTGGTCATGTTGTTGTAGGCTTGGAAGCCCCTGCTGTATGTCCTGTATGTAAGCATCCACAAAGCTATTTTGAAGTACGTGAAGAAAATTATTAATTATTAGCTTAAACAAAACGAGTGAAGTCAAAGTCAAAGGCTTCACTCGTTTTTTAATGTACAAAAATAGCCACAGGCTTAAAGCTTGTGACTTGATTAGTAGATAATATTTATTTAAAATTCTATTTTCTGCTTAGAAAATATTTAGATATAAGAAAAGTGCCCAGAGTCGGAATCGAACCAACGACACGAGGATTTTCAGTCCTCTGCTCTACCAACTGAGCTATCTGGGCACGTAGTTGCGGGAGATGGATTTGAACCATCGACCTCCGGGTTATGAGCCCGGCGAGCTTCCAGACTGCTCCATCCCGCGATAATAATAAAAAGATGGGCGGTGGTGGATTCGAACCACCGAAGCAATTTGCAGCAGATTTACAGTCTGTCCCCTTTGGCCACTCGGGAAACCGCCCACAGTATGTATTTTATATT
>NZ_FNQZ01000017.1 GCF_900107545.1 Pseudobutyrivibrio sp. ACV-2
GTTCTATGCTAAAATGAATCCTGATGTTGTTGCTGTTCTTGGCAACGATGCTAATGCTCTCTTTAACCACTTCTTACAATTTGGTATCAATGAAGGCAGACGCATTAATCCTTATTTCGATGTTAATGCTTACAAGAAAGCTTATCCTGATCTTGTTGCTGCTTTTGGCGATGATATTGCGGCTTACTACAATCATTTCGCTAACCATGGTATCTCTGAGCACAGAACTCTTGGTGGTTTCCCTGCTGAAAAGATTGTTCCGGGCGCAGCTGTTGCTTATTCCGGCTCTTCTAGCTCTTCTTCTTCCGGCGGCGGTGGTTCTTCTTCTTCTAAGCCTGCTACTAAGCCTGCTGATGAACAGGTTACTCCTACACCAGTTACCCCTGAGAAAGAGCCTGAGAAAGAGCCTGAAAAGGATCCAGAGCCTACTCCTGTTCCAGAGAAAACCGCAGAGGAAAAGGCTAAGGATGCCTTAGATAACGCTGTAAAGGCTGCTGAAGATGCTGATAAGGCTTTAAAAGAAGCTAATAAAGCCTATAGTGATGCCGCAGCAGAAGTAGGTAAGCAGGATGTTGATGGAAAAAACACAACAACTGATGGATTGTTGGCTGCTGTTGTGTCTACAGATGGTACTGCATCGATAGTAGCAGGTGAAAATAAACTTACATCTAGGGCTATTGCTTCTGCAAATTCTGCTATTGCTAAAGCACAAAACAATCCGACGGCATCTAATAAGCAAGATGCAATAAATGCTGCTACAGCAGCAGTACTTCAGGCAACCGACGAGTTACAAGCTGCTAATTCAAATGTTGCAGCCGCAGATAAGGCTCTTAAGGCCGCAGATAATGCCGTAAAAGCTGCACAAGCAGCGACAGTTGCAGCAGATGAAGCATTAGCTCAGGCAAAAAGTGCTAAGGTTGCTGCAGATGATAAAGTTGCTGCAGTTAAAGAGCAGATTAATGCAAATCGAACTAGATTAGCATTAGCACAACAAGCAGAGACGATTGCAAATCAGAATTTTACTAAGGTAAACGCTGAACAACAAGAAGCTGTAAAAGAAGCTTATGATGCACTTGTTGTTGCAGCTAAAGCTTTCGGTGATGATAATAAAGTTGATAATAATGATCTTGCTGTAGCTGATAAAATTAATAATGTTGTATCCAATAGTACAAAAGATAAACTTGATATAGCTTCAGCAAATCTAGTAGGAGAAATCGAAACAGCCCTTACCCTTGGTCAAGGAAATGGTACAATTAATGATTTGGATAGAGCTAAGAGTGCTTATACAAATGCTGCAAGCACAGCAGAGACTTCGCTTGTAAATGCTAAGAAAGCCCTATTAGAGTTGGTTCCAGGAGCAGAGTTTAATGCTGATGGTACTGTAACAGCCGAATCAGTTAATCGTGCAATGAGTGCCGGTGAGAATAAACTAAATTCGGATATTAAGGCTCAGTTTAAAGCTCTTAAAGATGCAATAGATGCAAAAAATAGTACAACACAAGGTACACCTTATTACGATTATGTGACTGAGTTAATCGACGATGCGCTTCAAGCTTTGGTTGATTTGGGATGCTATAAAGCCGGTCAAAACACGACTGCTTATCAAGAAGCAGAGGCTGATTTGATTAATAACGGTGCTTATATTGGTGATTCTACTAAACAAACTGCTGCATTTAATACAGCAAAAGTTGACTTTGATAAAAAATATAATGATAATCAGACTGGTATTAAAGCAGTTTACGATAATGCAGTTTCAGCTAAACAGGGTGCAGATACAAATGTAGAGAATCTTTCAAAATTAGTTGGAGCCTATGAAAAAGCTGATTTAGCAAACAAGGATGCTGAGAAGGAATATAAAGATGCTCAGACTACTTATAAGAATGTAAAAGCTTCTTCAGCAAAAGCAATTGAGGATGCACAGGAAGCGGTAGATGCTGCACATACTGAGGTAATTGTTATCCAGCAGGCGGTGACTTCATTAGAAACAACAGATACATATGATCATGATAATGATCCATTAACACCAGCTGTTACCAAGCTTGGGGCTGCACAAGATGAGGCTGCCAAAGCTGATGCTCAATTAGGAACAGCTGAACGCTTAGTCAAAGATACAGCAGACGAAGCTGAAAAAGCTGCCGAAAATAAAGAAGCTGCAGACGAAGCAAAGGCTGCTGCTGATGAAGCAAAAGCTACAGCCGAGCAGAACCTTGAGACAGCAAATGGCCAGCAGACAACAGCAAATGGTATTGTTGTAACAAATTAATAATAGATTAGTGAATGATATCATAATAAAAAGTGTTACATAGTTACTATTGTTTCGAGTCTAAAATAAAATTCGCTTAGTAGCAGGCGAACAGAATCGGGAGCTTTGGCGTAAGCCGGAGCTCCCTGTTTTGCTAAAGTTTGAGGATGAATGTTATGAAATACGAGAATATTGAACTACTCAGGTTGCGGCATGAGCTGACACAAGGGGAAGTAGCGGATGTCTTGGGATGCCATAGAGAGGTCTACCGGAGATATGAAAAAGGAACTTGAAAAATGCCTGTGAGCATGGCAATAAAGAAGGCACAGTTTGATCTGGTATCACTGGTTTACTTTTTTCCCAGAGTATGTGACAGAATAATCTGTTATCTCTGCGTTATGCTTTGTTATAAAATGTTATCCCCACGTTATTGATTGTGACTTTTTCAGGATAAAATATGTGTATTGTAAAATGTACCAAAGAATAAGATTGATGCATCACTCGCTGGTACATTTCTATTACAAAAGAATATGAATACTACTAAACGTCAGATTGGAACAGTAATCCAATGCTGGCGTTTTTTACATTAAATCAAGCTCTAGAAAAAGAGGATGAATAATAGATTTGTATAACCACCCTCCAAAAACCCATCAAAAAGAAATTCCATCAGAAACTTTGATTCACCCAAATTTGCTTAATAACAGGTTAACAATATGTAGCTGCCTACGAGGATTCAATTCTGATTTAGAATGTGTTGTTTCCTCAGAAGACATATTATTAACAATAGATGGTACTTTTTTTGCAAGGAATAGTTACAACAATAAAATTTTTCCTAAATGTAATAGCTTTTTCCATGCTCCGCAATAATAATAGTGGGTACTCCTCTTCCATATTTCTCACTTATATGAAGCTGTAAAAATATTTCAGACAGTTTTTCTTTAACAGGCACAGATTCTCCAAGAAAAAATCCTTCTTTTGTCTGAGCTGACACAAGAGTTCCTCTTAATAATATTCCTATTCTATCTGAAAATACTGATATCATAGGTTCATTTCTACTAACCTGATAATCATGAAGCACAGCATTGATAATCGCTTCACTGAATACTTTATTACTGAATAGTGGAACATCTTTTCTTTCGACCAATCTATTTGTTTCATCAGCCTGTATTATATTTGGCACATCTCCATACTACAGTAATGTATCTAAAGTATATAAAATACAATTATTTCCAAACTATCTTTAAAATCAAACCATTCTTGTTGTTCTGGCATTGAGCACAACTCTGTTATAGTTTCTTTTAAACCCATAAACTCACCGGCTTTCTGTATTCTTAGAAGAGTATAGAAGATCTAGAATAGGGTTGATAGGAAATTAGAACAAAAAGAGCACTACCAAATGGTAATGCCCATATATTTTTATATATTTTATTGCATAGAAAAAGGCTCTGGGCCCTCCGTTATCCAACAGTGGGTCGAGCCTGTACTTAACTATTTAATAACATGTTTTAGGGAAAAATCAACTCTAATTTGGGAATTCAAGTAATTGACCATTCTTTTATATTACTAGGCTTAATAAACGATATATCTTTTCCCAATGAAGCAAAATAATTCGCCGTCGCGAATTCATGCTTCTCTGGTGGAATTCTTAAATTCGAAACATCTACTCCGCCAGCCATTTTTCATCTGCTCCAGTGCAACCTTCTGAAGTTCTGGTGACAGCTGTTGCAAAATTAATAAAGCCTGATTTATTGTTTCATTTTTTTCTATTTCCCCATTCAACAAATAATCAACTATCGTTTCTAACGCTACTGCCATTCCTGCAAGCACATCTGCCAGTTTCTCCTGGCTCATTCCCTTCTCACTTATTCCTCCTGTTGAATCTGATGTATGTCTTTGGCAAACCGGTTTGTCCTCTTGACTACCTCATAATACGTTGTAATACCTTATGGTTCGATGTATGAACCGACAACAAAAGGTTGTCGCTATGAAAACCTTTATAAATAAAAAAGCACTACTATCATGAATAGTAATGCTCTATTATATCAATTTACATTTCCAAAAAAGTAGCTACGTTTATAATTCTTGGATCTTCAACCACTGCTTCTAAAAAATCCTTATCGCCCGTCAAGAATAAGTCCGCATGCGCATTTAGTGCTGCTCTAAGTATTGGTCTATCCTTAACATCTCGTATTTTTAATTCTGCTGCATTCATTTTTTTGGGAGTTTTGACAACTTTTATCGACTGTAAAGCAACATACAAAAACGCCTCTAGTTCCACTAATCTATCTGGAAATTTTTCTTGAAACTTTCTATGAAGTTCATCAACAACATAGTCACAAGTTATAGGTTGATATGGATAAGTTAGTGCCTTTCTCAATGCCTGAGCTACTTTTCCATTAGGAAATAACGCTGCTGAAATAAAAATGTTTGTATCGATCATCACTTTCACTCAGCATTTTCCTCCCTCCGTGATGCAGTAATCCAGTTTGCAACATCGTCCTCAGATAATAATCCCGCCTTTGAAGCTTCACCCTTCATTTGCTCTTGGAACCTTTTTAACGCATATACGGCCGAATTAACAACTTTAACTTCATTTCCTTCAACTATAAATGTCACCCTATCTCCAGTCTCAATACCCAACGCTGCTCTTACATTCTTAGGTATAGTGACCTGCCCTTTCGACATTACCTTTGCGTCATTTACAAATAATGTGCTTGCCATATTAACACCTCCTTTAAAAAGTAGGGAATTCCTACTTTTATTATAACTTGATATTAGGTTACTTACAATCTATTTTTATATTTTTTAATAGCTTTATCTGCTCTAATGCCACTTTCTGCAATTCTGGTGATAATCCTTCCATTATCTGTACCACCTGATTAATAGTCTCATACTCTTCCTTCTCTCCATTTAATAAGTAATCGATTGACAATAGCAATGCTTTTAATATTCTAGAAAACAAATATATATTTATAATAGAATATTCTAGAAATACCGTTTCTCAAATCTCAAAATTGTTGAATTTTAGGCAATTCTCACATCAAAAATTCTAGAATAATAATTATTATTCTTACTTTACATCAATATTATCATCTATAGTTAACTCTTACTTCTACCTTTTGCATTGCGATACAAGAGGGATTAAAATTTCATAACTGTTTCTACCAGCGATTCATATTCTTCTCAAACTTACTAGTGTAAGATTCTTTTAACTCATCGGCAGATATCCCATAGCAAAGCAAAACATCATTGTAATACATAAGCACATCAGCCATTTCTTCAATAAGATGATTACGCTCAGGATTGTCTATATCAGCTGCTTGAGGGCCATGCTTCTTAACTATATCAATAACCTCTCCAACTTCTCCAATCATCCAAAGTAGCTTGTTTTTACCAAATTCTGGAGAAATATGCTCCCATTTATCTTTGTACTTTTCCTGAAGTGCTTTCTGCATTTCAAGCATTTCATTTATTCCAAAATCAAACTGTCCTAAAAAACACATTGGTGCCTGACCCCATTACGAAAATGTTACAAAATGGAATAGACATTGGTGACTGATTCGATGTGGTCAACAAGAGCTGCAAAGCCAGTAAAAAAGGCTTTGCAGCTTATTCTTTAATTGGAAAAACGCAGTTTTTCGCAATAGGGCCACTTACGGTATCTCACTATCACATAAAACATAGAGCGAATCAAAGTAAATATTTTTGTGCCTTCTGAACGTAACCCTGACACGAAAAATCCCTCGATTCCACATGCTACATGCCATCTAGAGTCAAATCCGACACGTATAATTCATTTTATCCTATTATTACGTGTCGTTAGACTATCTATTTAACACGAAAAATCCTTTCAATCCCCTTTCTACGTGCATTCTAGTTCCGATTCGGGCACGTGAATTCTATTTTTCCCTCTATCTTCGTGCTTTCTGAAGGTAACCCTGACACGAAAATTCCCTTGATTCCACATGCTACATGCCATCTAGAGTCAAATCCGACACGTATAATTCATTTTATCCTATTATTACGTGTCATTAGCCTATCTATTTGACACGAAAAATCCTTTCAATCCCCTTTCTACGTGCATTCTAGTTCCGATTCGGGCACGTGAATTCTATTATTCCCTCTATCTTCGTGCTTTCAATCTTTTTGTAACAACGGTGCCAGTAGAAATCAGAGATGAGGCAGTTAAAGAAAGAGATGCTGAAACAATGTTGGTGACT
Source organism: Pseudobutyrivibrio sp. ACV-2 (assembly GCF_900107545.1). Taxonomy (GTDB): domain Bacteria; phylum Bacillota; class Clostridia; order Lachnospirales; family Lachnospiraceae; genus Pseudobutyrivibrio. The sequence continues at coordinate 6,463 of NZ_FNQZ01000017.1, forward strand.
GAATCCGATGTGGTCAATTAAAGTTGCAAAGCCAGTAAAGTAAAATTAAGGCTTTGCAGCTTTTTAGTTTGCGCGCCTATCACTGTTTACCGAGTACAAATTTACGCTGCCACTTATATTTCTTCAATTGAAAATCATAATATTATATTGTACAATGAAGGCACAAAAAAGGTGCTACCGATAGACGGTCAGCCCTTTGGTTATTATCACTTAATGAAGAAGTAATCGAACCTTAGGCAGAGGCGATTACTTCTTTTTCTTATGGTCTTTTCCATAGCTAACTCCAATAGAAAAGCAGGTTAATCCAAATCATATAATTGCAATGAAATCACATATACCCATAAGCAAGCCCTCCTGATATCTATTTCCGGTAAACCCGGATTTTAAGGTAATCAGGAGGGTACGCCCTCACTAATTCAAGGGTCACTCTCCTACCGCTTGTTTTGTAATCTATAGATGTGCCTGTGTAAATCATACATCTTCAATGAATTATAAAATCAAAAAAAGAGCCCTTCGATATTGCTCAAGGGCTCTGAAATATTAAAGCTTAGAATGTAATTAACGCTTTACTCTGGCGCCGGCGCCGCCCATGATGGCTTCTACTTCGGCACAGGTGGCCATGGTGGTGTCGCCTGGTGTTGTCATGGCGAGGGCTCCGTGGGCTGTTCCGTACTCTACGGCCTTTGAGGCATCGCCTGTGGTCATGAGTCCGTATACAAGGCCTGATGCAAATGAATCACCGCCGCCTACTCTATCGAGAATCTCAAGTCCCTTGTAGTCCTTGGCCTTGAAAATCTCACCATCTGCCCAGCAAAGTGCAGACCAGTCGTTGACTGTGGCAGTCTTTACTGTACGAAGAGTGGTAGCTACTACCTTGAAGTTTGGATAAACCTTTGCTGCTTCATCTATCATCTTCTTGTAGCCTTCAATGTTTAACTCCTTAAGGTTGGCATCGTTTCCTTCGATTTCAAAACCAAGGCAGGCTGTGAAGTCTTCTTCGTTTCCAATCATCACATCCACGTACTTTGCGATTTCTTTATTTACTTCTTGAGCCTTTGCCTGACCGCCGATGGCAGACCACATTGAAGCTCTGTAGTTTAAGTCGTAGGATACGATAGTTCCATATTTTTTTGCGGTCTTGATAGCCTTTATTACGGTGTCTGCAGATGTTTCAGAAAGAGCTGCATAAATACCGCCAGTGTGGAACCATCTTACACCAAGCTCACCAAAGATATAGTCAAAATCAAAATCTTCAGCTGTGGCCTGAGAAATAGCTGTGTTTGCTCTATCCGAACAGCTAAGTGCGCCTCTAATTCCAAAGCCACGCTCAACAAAATTAATTCCGTTTCTGCACTCTCTTCCGATACCATCTGTCTTTTTCCAATTGATAAGCTTTGTGTCTACGCCACCCTGGAGGATGAAGTCTTCCACAAGATGTCCTACTTCATTATCTGCAAAGGAAGTAATGACAGCTGTATCCATGCCAAAGCATCTGCGAAGTCCACGGATTACGTTATATTCTCCGCCACCTTCCCATACCTTAAACTCTCTGGCTGTGCGGATGCGGCCTTCGCCTGGATCAAAGCGCAGCATTACCTCACCTAAAGATACAGCATCATATTTACAATCTTTTTTGTCTCTTAAATTCAAGTTCATTATTCTCTCTCCTAGTCCGAGTCCGCTGTCCAAAAGGGCCATGCTACATCTCACATGTCGCCACGCTCTCGCTCTTTCCAGAACGTAGCCACACTAAATTCGCGCAAGCGCTCATTAAGTGTAGACGTTCTTCTATGGGCTCCATTGTGAGATGTAGCATGCCCCTTTCGGGCAGCTCATCTATATGTTGTTAAAAGTTGAAATAATCTACGGCGTTGGTTCCGCATATGCGTTTTACGAGTGTAGCAAGATATGCTTCGTCGTTTGGATATTCGCCGTTTTCTACCCAAGTTCCTATCTTGTTGCACAGGATGCGACGGTAGAGTTCGTGGCGTGGGAATGAAAGGAAGCTACGGGAGTCTGTGAGCATTCCAACTGATGTGGAAATAAGTCCTGTGTCGGACATAGACTCGATTTGTCTTTCCATTCCGTTTTTATGGTCGCAGAACCACCAGGCTGCACCAAGCTGCACCTTACCCTTTATTCCTGACTCGTTGCTGCAGAAGGTTCCAGCCATAGCCGCAAGCATTTCTGTATCCTTTGGATTCAGGCAGTAAAGAATAGTCTTTGGCAACTCGTCGTTTTCATCCATTGCTGAAAGGAGTGCTGCAAGCTGTGGTGCATAGTTGAAATCGTTTAATGCATCAAAGCCTGTGTCAGGGCCAAGTGTCTTGAAGAAACGCGCTGAATTGTTTCTGATGGCGCCAATGTGCAGCTGCATTACAATGCCTCGCTTTGCGTACATACGGCCAAGTTCTGTAAGCATGTAGCCTCGGAATTTACCTTCCTGCTCTTCTGAAAGCTTTACGCCTGCAAGACGTATCTTTAAGATTTCATCTACTTCTCTTTTGTTTGTAGGAACAAAGAACAGACTTTCAAGGCTATGATCAGAAACTCTACATCCATTTTCCATAAAGAACTCTAACCGAAGTTCAAGAGCCTTAAGCAAGGATTCTGTGTCATCGATTCTGAATTCAACAAGCATGCTTAAATCATCGATGTAATTTTTGAAGCCTTCCTTTTCAATACCCAGAGCCTTTTCTGGACGAAAGCTTGGAAGTACCTTTATTTCAAAACCATCCTCACGGATTTTTTTGTGCCACTCAAGGCTATCCTTGGGATCGTCTGTAGTACAAAGGACAGACACATTTTGCATTCTAAGGAGATTTCTAACGGAGTATTCCTTCTGTCGTAATTTTGAATTACATTCATCCCAGATTTCCTTTGCGGTGTCTGGTGTAAGAGGCATTGTAATTCCAAAATATCTTTGGAGCTCAAGGTGAGTCCAGTGATATAGAGGATTGCCAATCAAATTCTGCACAGTATCTGCCCATGCAAGAAATTTATCAAATGGAGCCCCGTCTCCAGTGATAAGCTTTTCTGAAACACCATTGGCTCTCATGGCGCGCCACTTATAGTGGTCGCCACCAAGCCAAACCTCTGCCATATTGTCGAAACACTCATCCTCATAGATTTCTCTAGGGTTTAAGTGGTTGTGAAAATCAATAATTGGCTCATCTTTAACAGATGCAAACAGTTTCTTTGCCGTATCATTATAAAGGAGGAAATCATCGTCCATAAACTTCATCATACTGCCTCTAATTCCTTTCTGATATTACCCTGGCCCTTCATCTTTGAATATACTTCAAGGATTCTCTTGCCCATGGTGTCTTCATATAAATCAACGCCAAATACGTCTTTACGTTTTAATACATCCTTTGCAGGAAGACCCTTCAATTCCTCAAGAAGTGGGTCTGGGCTCTGCTCAAAAGACTTACCTTCGTCATCAATTCCTTCGAGGTATCTTAAGTAACCAGCCAATACAAGTGTTACCACCTTAAGATTTTCTGTAGAAAGTGATGAGTTGCTTCTATATGCTTTGATTGTCTCTCCGAAACGAATTGGAAGCTTCTGTGATGTATCGCAGGCAATTCGCTGTGGAGTATCTGGCATAAATGGATTCGGAAGTCGCTTTGTAAGCACAGCATTTAAGAACTTTTCTGGAGAAAGTACCTTAGGGTCCACTACTACCTTCATTCCCTCTTCCTTACCAAGCTTTGTCACGAGCTTCTTTAAGGCCTCATCATCCATTTCATCATGGATTGTGTCATAACCAAGGAGACATCCAAAGATGGCCAGTGCTGTGTGAAGTGGATTTAAGCATGTGCAAACCTTCATCTTTTCAGTCTTATCTACTGTCTCTCTGTCTGTAAAAATGATGCCAGCCTTTTCAAGGGCTGGGCGGCCATTAGGGAATAAATCCTCCACTACCAGGTATTCTGTCTCCTCCGCATTTACGAAGTTGGCTACATAGGTGTGCTTGCTGGTAACTATTGGCTCTGCGCCTTCAACGCCATCATCGATAAGCATCTGCTTTACTGTGTCATCTGGTCTTGGTGTGATTTTATCAATCATTGTGAGTGGAAATGCAACTAGAGATGGAGTTTCAAGATAGCTAACAAATCCTGCATCACATTTGCCCTCCTTGAACCACTCCTGTGCAAGCTCAAGCACTGCCTCTTTAAGCTTGTCTCCATTGTGTGAGCAGTTGTCCATGCTGACGATAGAAATAGGAAGGCTACCCGCCTTGTATCTTTCTAAGATAAGACCTACTACCTTTGTCATATAAGCTCTGGTCTTATAGCCTTTTTCTGTGATTGTAAAGCTTACCATCTGAAGTGATGGAGCTCTAAAGATTTCACGAAGTCGCTCAATTTCTTTTTCGTTATCCTCATCAAGAATGCAGGATTCTGCAATTGAACCTACTACTGTTTTTTCTACGCTTCCGTCTGCCTTTAGTGTTGCAAGGATGCTTAGGTTGTCACATGGTCTGTTGTACTTTTCGATGATTTCATAATCATAGCCTTCAGCTACAATGAGACCTGTATCTAAAACGCCCTCATTTAAAAGCTTCTCTACCGCATTTGCCTGGAAGGCTCTGAAAATATTACCTGCACCAAAGTGAATCCATGTAGGATTTGACTTCGTATTTGCGATAATTGTTTCTCTGTCATATTGAGGAAGCTTATAGCCTTTTTCCTCCCAAGCCTTTCTATCCTTCAATCCTTCATTTGTAAGTTTCATTTCCCATTAACCCCTTTTACTATTCTTCTCGATTGCTTCCCACAATCCATTGATATATGTTGCACCAAGTGCTCTGTCATAAAGTCCGTATCCAGGCATAGCCTTTTCACCCCAAATCATACGACCATGATCTGGGCGGATTGGACCTGTAAATCCGATATCATAAAGTGCCTTTACGATTTCATACATATCAAAGCTTCCATCGCTTGAAAGATGTGCAGCCTCCTCGAAATCTGTTGGTGTATTAAACTTAAGATTTCTTACATGTGCAAAATGAATACGTCCCTTAAGACTTCTAATCATTGCTGGTAAATCATTTTCAAGGTTTGTTCCATATGAACCTGAGCAGAAGGTTACACCATTGTGTGGGTTATCTACCATCTTCATCATTCTCTGGATATTCTCCTGATTTATAATGATACGTGGAAGACCAAATACAGGCCATGCTGGGTCATCTGGATGAATAGCCATGTTGATATCATATTCATCACAGACTGGCATGATTCTCTCTAAGAAATATTTGAGGTTTTCAAATAAGTCTTCATCTGTTACATCCTTGTATTCCTCAAAAAGTTCTTTAACATGAGCAAGTCTATCTGGCTCCCAACCTGGCATCACTGAACCGTTTGTATCACCTGCGATAGAGTTAAACATTTCCTCTGGAACCAACGCATCTACGGCCTCCTGTGTGTATGCAAGCACTGTAGAACCATCTGGTCTTTTTCTTGCAAGCTCTGTTCTAGTCCAGTCAAACACTGGCATGAAGTTATAGCACACAAGGTGGATGTCTTCCTCACCAAGGTTTCTCAATGTCTCAATATAGTTATCAATTAACTGATCACGGCTTGGCTTGCCAAGCTTGATATCCTCATGTACATTTACACTTTCAATACCTGCTACCTTAAGGCCTGCTGCCTCAACCTCTGCCTTCATGGCCTTGATGCGCTCGCGGCTCCATACTTCGCCTGGCTTGGTGTCATACAATGTAGTGATTACACCTGTTACTCCAGGGATTTGTCTAATTTGCTCCAAGGTTACGGTATCAAAATCCTTTCCGTACCATCTAAGTGTCATTTCCATTTTTCTATCCTCCAAAGGTTATCTCTCGCCTGTAAGAATACAATGTGGCAGCCTAGGTTATCTCTCGCCTGTTACGCTATCAAGCTTTATATCTCTACGGTCAGCTTAGAATGCTTCCCTTAAGAGACATAAATCTTGACAGCTACAGGCTATATGTACGCTGTGTAGCCACATTGTATTCTTACAGGCTATTTGTACGCTGTGTAAATAGCAGTCTTTATCCACGCACTTCTCTTACGATGTCTGAAGCTTCGTGGGTTAGGGTTTTGATGGCCTCGAAGTTGCCTGACGCGATAAGGTCTCCCTTTACCATCCATGTACCACCACAGGCTACGATGCGGTTGTATTTTAAGTAGTCGCGGACGTTTTCTTTGTTGATGCCACCTGTTGGCATGAAGTGAAGCTTTGTGTATGGTGCTGAAACGGCTTTGATCATTGGAAGGCCACCGGCTGGCTCGGCTGGGAAGAACTTTACAAAATCAAGTCCAAGCTCCATTGCCTGCTCCATTTCTCCTGGTGTCTGAACACCTGGACAAACTGGATAGCCTTTTTCGATACAGTAATGTACAACAGTTGGATTGAAGCCTGGTGCAACGATGAATTTTGCTCCTGCTGCCATAGCTCTGTCTACCTGCTCTGTTGTAAGTACTGTTCCTGCACCTACTAGCATATCAGGGAAGTCATGTGATAAAATCTTGATTACTTCCTCTGCTGCTTCTGTTCTAAATGTAACCTCAGCTGCTGGAAGACCACCATCCATAAGTGCCTGTCCAAGTGCGTGTGCATCTTTGGCGTCTTCTAAAACAACTACTGGGATTATTCCTATTTTTTCGAATTTGTTTTTGATTTCCTCGTACATTTTTCTTCTCCTTCTTCAGGTGTAGCCCTCATCAGTCAGCTGAGCGCTGACAGCTTCCCACTCGCCGTGGTTGCAGATAACGCTAAAGCATTATCTCATCCCCACAGGGGGAAGCCTTTTGGTTTTTGGTTACCTTTTATGTGTATAAGGATACAGGCTGAGGCTATTTTTTTGTATTGTTGAGGTTGCGGGGTACATTGCAAAATTTGCTATTGTATGCTACTTTTATAATATGAAAAAGAATATAAAATCAGAATTTAGTACAAGACAATATATGCTTTCCAGGGACTTTGAGATCTATTATTACAGTGACAGCAAGCTTCCTGATGTGCACGCCCACACTCATGATTACTATGAGTTTTACTTCTTCATCGATGGTCACATCATCATGCACATCGATGGCAAAGAGTTCACTCCTACACCTGGCACACTCATTATCATCCCGCCTAAAATGAAGCATTACGCCAGGCTTGTGGATGGTTCCATTCCGTATAGACGAATTGTTTTCTGGGTTACAAAAGCTTTCCTTGAAACTCTTTCCACCATCTCAAATGACTATATGTATCTGGCAGAAAAAACTAAGGATGACAGATTTTTTATCCATAAATTTACAGATATTGAGTTCAACACCATTCAGGGAAAGGTCTTTACACTTATTGATGAGACCCACTCCAACAGGTTTGGCAAAGATGCCAAGATTCTATTATCCGTAAGTGATTTCATCCTCAGCATAAACAGAATGGTATATGAAGCTTTGACTCCTGACGCAATTGATGAAGAATCAGATACACTTTATCAGAGCATCATCCAATACATAGAAAATCACATTGACGAATCTCTATCACTTGATATTTTGTCGGACAAGCTTCACGTCAGTAAATACCATATCTCCCATCTGTTTACGGAGACCAATGGAATGCCACTTCATAAATACATAACAAAAAAGCGCCTCGACATGTGTCGAGACGCCATTCTAAGCGGTCAGGATATTTCACTGGTTGCTGAAGCCTACGGCTTTGCAGATTATTCTGTTTTCTATCGTGCCTTTGTCAAAGAGTACGGCAAATCACCTAAGAAATATCGTGATGAAATATTAAGAAACAATAATAGCTGACTTCAGTCTGGCAAGGCCATCCTCAAGGGTGGCTTTGCTGCAGGCTACATTCATGCGCAAGAAATCCTTGCCACAATCACCATAAGCAGTGCCCGCTGAAAGATAAAGCCCTGTATCCTTGCGAATATTAGCTGCAAGCACCTTGCTGTTTATTCCAAGTGAGCTCACATCAATCCATAGTAAATATGTGGCATCTCCACGAACCACATGTAGCGCAGGGATATTTTCATCCACAAACGACTCCACTCTTTTTCTATTTTCAAAGAGGTATTCTCTAACCTCGTCAACCCACTGTCCACCATGGTTAAAGGCAGCTACTGCTGCATGGGCAGCAAATACATTTGGCTCTGCCACCTCATCGGTGTTAATACCTCTCCATACCTTGTGACGCAGGAATTTGTTTGGCACAAAAATAGCTGCCGTCTGAATGCCAGGAATACTAAAGGTCTTGGTTGGGGCAATGCAGGTGATGCTAATATCCTTGCAGGTGTCTGAAACACTGGCAAATGGAACATAATCCTTACCAGGCTCTGTCAGGTCACAGTGAATCTCATCTGAAATGACAGTTACGCCATACTTAAATGCCAGTTCACCAACCTTTGCCAAATCCTCTTTGCTCCATATTTTGCCTACTGGATTGTGAGGATTGCAAAGAATCATAAGGCTAGCCTGAGGATCTGACATTTTTGCCTCAAGGTCTACAAAATCCATGGAGTAAACGCCATTTTCATAATGCAATGGGCTCTCAAGTGGCTTGCAGCCGTTATTTACAATGCTATTGAAAAATATATTATATACAGGAGTCTGAATAATTACCTTTTCATTTGGAGTAGTTAGCTTACGCACTATAGACGAGATGGCAGGTATTACACCTGTGCAAAACATCAGCCACTCTTTTTCAATTTCAAAATCGTGACGATTCTTCCACCAATTGATGTATGCCTCATACCAGTCATCATTTACGTCTGTATATCCAAACACGCCCTCTGCCACACGCTGCTGCAACGCTTCAATGATTTCTGGTGCTGTCTGAAAATCCATATCAGCCACCCACATTGGGAGCTCGTTTTCAGCCACATCCCACTTCATTGAATCTGTGCCACGTCTGTTTACCGGTGCGTCAAAATTGTATTTGCCCATTTTATGTCTCCTATTTTCTGTCTCGTCTCCACTCTACAACTTCTTCTTTTTTACCTACAGCCTGACAGGAAATAACTGTCTTGGCAGGATCAACTAAATCAGGCTCAACGATAAGTGTCTCAATTTCAGGAGCTGAGATTGTGCCGCTGATTGGATTGAATACACTGTCGATTTTTGTAGTGATTTCAGCATTTGCATTTTCCACATATTCAAATGCTAAGGTTGTATTAATAAGCTTGCAGTTTTTCATTGTAAGATTGTCGATGTAGCAGAAGCCCTGTAAGCTTTCGATAGTGCAATTTACAAATGTAAGGTTCTTTGAGTTCCAGCCTAAATATTCGCCACAGATGTATGAATCGTAAACTGTAACATTTTCTGTGTTCCAGAATGAGTCCTTTGAAAGAAGCACTGAATTTCTAACTGTGATATCTTTAGCACCGTCAAAGGAATAGTTGCCATCAAGCTTTAGTCCATCAACCTCGATGTTTTCAGAGTTCATAGCAAAATAGTGACCCTTAGCTGAAACATTTTTAAGGGTAATGTTCTTGCAGTTCCAGAAGGTTTCCTCAGCATTTGTCAGCTGAACATTTTCAAGGGTAACTCCATCACAGCGTCTAAAATTCTTTGGAGCTGTAATTAAAGAATCCTTTACCACGATATTGTTTGTATACCAAACACCTGAACGCCCCATCTCAAGCCAGTTACAGTGCTCCACCTTGATATTGTTTGAATACCAGATTGGGTACTTGTATTTGAACTGAGAATCGTAAATCTCTATATTTTTGCTTTCCTTTAAAGGGGACTCTCCTTCATCAAAAATGGAGTCATAAATCTTTGCTCCATCCTCTGCATAAAGAGCTCGCTCACCTTTAAAAAACTGCTGTCTATATTCTTTCATAATGATAATAACCTCCAAACAATCATCTATTGATATCTTACTCCCTGTAGGCGCAGTTCCGTCAATAGATTTCACAAATACTTCTAATAATTCCCTGGAAAATTATAGCACGATATTTCAATTTTGTAAAATCTAATTGCGTTACCCCTCTTTTTTTTGTGAATTGCATTCCTGCACAATAATTCATGATAGCAAAAGAGTTAACATAATTTCATATATATCGTCAATTTTTTTTCATAATTGAAAACTATAATATGATTAATGTATTTTGACTTACTGTGGCCTTTTGCGTGGTTTAAAGGAATAATATGCAAAAAAATGCGATAAAAAGGATACTAATTGCATATCTGGCCATATTAGCTGCTATATGTCTATTGCAGCTGTCTTACCATGTAAATCTTCAAATCGAAAAAGTAGCTAATCATCAAACCGCCGAAAAGCTATTAACTAAGGATTGGGATTCCGTGTGGAATCATATGGATGAAAATCTAAAAGATATAACGACACTCACAAAGGCTAGATCTCTAACCCCGGAAGATGCAGGTGAGCTTTATGAAAGGGCTGCACTAATCTATTTTAGTAAAGGGGATACTGTAAACTACTTCCAGAATCTAGGCTACGCCCTGTACTACCTCAAGCAAAGCGATGATTATGATCACACAATCAATGTATATCTGGATTTAGCCAATTTCTTTTTAAATAACTATTCTAATGAAGAAGCAATGGCCATGTTTGAAGCTGCTCAGAAGGTGCGCCCGTTTGAAGAAATTGAAGATATCCAGGTGAAAAGTTATGCCTATAGAATGCTTGGAATAATGTCCATTTTAAAGCTGGAATATAATGACGCTGAAACCTATTTTAACAAATCTCTGAGGCTTTTAGAGGAAAGTAACAACGGCTCATTTGAGGAGCAATATACCGCCATGACGGAAATATGGCTGTCGAGGGTATACGAAGAAACAGGCCGTCTACCTAAATGCAAAGAAGTATTAGATAAATGGTCCGACTATTTCATGTTTGAGTCAGACAAGTTCCAGAATATATATCTGAGAGACTTCATCATTCCATACTATCAGGCCAAATGCTACTATCTTTGTGCTGAAAACATTAAAGAAAGAAATAATGCTACACCAGAGGAAAATGAAGCTAGAGCCAGAGCTGTAATAGACTATATTCATGAATTCATGACACTATGCGAGGAAAATCATTACGAGAAAGCCGAGCTATATACACTACTTAAAATCCAAAGAGAATATCCTACCAGAAATGAAGAAATACAGACTGAGCTGTATCAGGTTGTGGATGAACTATATTCAAATATTTACACCCAACAAAACAAAACCTACGCCTCTGTCATAAATTCTATTGTAAGCAACTCCTTGGATGAGCTAAGGGTGAGGGATAGCGAGTTTTCAAAAAATATAACCAGATTAAGACTGTTTTTATTTTCACTATTGGTAGTCAGCCTGTTCATCCTGCTTATCATTATCCTGCTTATAAACAATCGTATGGATGGCATGACAGGGCTTCTTAGCCGAAGAATTTTCGACACTGACATTAAGCGATACGCCCGCACAAACTCCGAATATGGAGTTATTATGCTTGATATAGACAATTTCAAAAATATCAACGACTCCTACGGCCACCCTGAGGGTGACATTGTTATCCGGCGTTTGTCTCAGCTGATATCAAAGGAGACCACCTCGGGAATCAAAGCCTACAGATATGGTGGCGAAGAATTTTCCATTATTGTAGACAAATCTGAACTTCCTTATATCGATAAGATTGCTGAGCGGATACGAAACTATATGGAACAACAGGGTTGGGAGTTTGATCCTAATATTGTAATCACTCTAAGTATAGGTATTGCTGTAGGCATCGGCGAAAATATAGTAAAACTGGCAGATGACAATCTGTATATCTCAAAGCAAACAGGGAAAAACAGAGTTACACATTTATAAAAAATTTAAATATATATAACAAAAGAGTGATGGGGTTCCCATCACTCTTTTGTTAGGATTTCATTATGCATTATGCAATGTGTAATGACTTCTGAGCATCTGCTGGATTCATCTTGCTCACCTTGCCCTGTGACTGAATGCTAACAACTTTCATAGTATTTCTACCAACGAACTCTGTATGAATTCCATGACTGAGTAAGTCTTCTGCTTTTCTGAATAAATCCTCTGGTCCTGTACATGTAATAATAGTGCCAATAGCCATTTTCTATTCCTCCCCGGCCTATGTGTTTTTTCTGTGTCCGCCATATATATCGCCGTCGGACACGTCTATCTTAAGCCCTTCTTTTTGTTTTGTCTATGAAATAGTTGTGAACAATTTGTGAATTCTACGAAAACGTTTGAATGATGCTTATTCCAAAATAATTCAATCATTGTTGCTCATAAAAAGTCAAAATATTACACTTTATAACGATTTAAATTTTGTTCATTTAATATCATAAATTTTACAAAGGTGTCATAATGTCATATAATCAAATCGGTGAAAATGCTGATGAAACCGCTATTTTTGTGATATTTTTACAGATTAAGTGTCATAAAGTTAGATTTGGTTCAATTTAGATTTATCATAATGATATGTTAGGTGTCAAAATGACATCTACAGGAGGACATATGGTACAAAATATTATTTTTCCATCTAATCAAATATTCAAATATCATCTCACTGGCAAATTCAAAGCCCTTTCTAATGAGTGGAAGCATGACTATGCCCCCTTAACTGACTATGAACTGATTATTGTCACTGAAGGAGATTTATATCTTTCTTATCAAAATAATAATTTTCATGTTAAGAAAAATGAATATCTTATCCTTCCACCTAGTGCCACCTGTAGAGATGGCTATAAGATGGCTTACTCATCCTTCTACTGGATGCACTTTGCTGTAGATTTAGGCTCTATGCCAAGTACGCTAAAACCATCCTATATGCCTAATACAGATATCACTGACTGCTTTTTAATTCCACAGACAGGTTCTCTACCCCGTCCTGAAAAGGTAATTGTACAGATGAAACAGCTACAGGATATAGTCAAAAACTCTTACCCTCAGATTTCCTTAGACACAATGACTACAAGTATATTGGCTGAGCTTTACGGACAGCTAAAGGTCATTCCCCAGCGTGGCGATAGCAGTAAATTCCGCCCAGAGCAGCAGGTATACAACGATATCTTAGACTTCATAGAAACCAATATGGACAAAAACCTTAAAGTTCAGGATATCGCTAGTTCCTTTGGATATAATTCTAAATATCTATCCCATTTATTTTTGGGGTTGTATGGAGTTCCTTTAAAGCAATTTATATTAGATCGAAAAATAGAAACCGCAAATTTCATGCTTACCGACGATGATAAGCCTATCAAAGAAATTGCCAGCGATTTAGGATTTTCAGATGTTCATAATTTCACCAGAGCCTACAAAAGACGTACTGGAATCACACCAACAGAATATAGAAATGCATTTTCAAAAAGGCTACTATTTCATAAATAAAATTTTAGTCTTAGAGCAAAATAAAAATGCATCCCACTGGCAATAGGATGCATTAAAAGTATTATATTAGGTTCAAAAGTATTTTTTAAGGAATTTCGGGAGAGCAATGGCTCGCTCTCCCATTTAATATTAAGGAAAAATTTAGTGTACTGCAATAAGCAAATATGTTAATTTCGCAAATCTATTGATTAAACTTCTGGAACATAATCATCGAAGTCGTATGTGATTGTTCCAAAATCTGTCTTCTGCTCGCGGATAGCGATAGACTTAGACATCTTCTTGATTTCCTCAGCTGTTACTGAACGGCCGAGCTCATTTGAAAGCATAACACCTTCTGAAAGGAATGCTGTCTGCATAGCGATGTATGGTGAGTCAATACGTGTCTCATCTGTAAGATCACCACGAAGGTATGAGTACCACTGAAGCTGGTTGTCATTGTACATAGCCATCTCTGGATGAAGGAGAAGCTCCTGCTGACCTGTGATATCACCGATAGCACACTCAAGCTTTGTATCAAATAAACGTCCCTTTTCATCAACACCGAAGTACTGAAGTCTTGGTAACTGTAAGTTTCCACCACCTACAATTGAGCCACCTTCAGGTACAGCCATTGGGCCACCTGTCTGGTCAACATCTGTAAACTTAAGTCCACCAAGAGAACCTGCGATGAATGTAGAACCGATTTCATCCATGTGAATAGCCCAGTCTTCATAGATATCCATTGAAAGACCACCCTTGAAACGAGCGATTGCAACTGATAAATCTTCTACTGGTGTATGGCAATCTACTAAATCATCGATAGCCTTATCTCTCCAGTAATCGCATGTTGTTGTACCATAAACGCTCTCAAGCTCTGGCATACCCATTACATAGAGCATCTGTGCAAGGTGATAGATACCAAGGTCGAAAAGTGGTCCGTGTACACCAACCTCTGGATCTACGAAATCACGGCTGAAGAATGGCATATCATAGCCTGGACGCCCCTGACGTCTGTGTCCAACTGAACGTGCGTGATAAATCTTACCAAGCTTTCCGTCAGCAATCATTTCCTTTGCGATACGAGTCTGTGGGTTGTAGATAGAGCTGATCTGGATAGCAAGCTTCTGACCATACTTCTTCTGTGCATCATATAAAATCTTTGCATCTGCATAGCTAGCTGACATTGGCTTCTCAGAGTAGCAAGGGAAGCCTGCTGCCATAACTGCTGTTGCAACTGATGTGTGAAGGTTGTTGTGTACACAAACTTCTACTTCATCAATATCATCTCTCTTTAACATCTCACGGAAGTCTACGTAAAGATCCTTCTCGTCGATGCCGTACTGCTTACCCCAAGCTAAAAGCTTTTCCTTGTCGATTTCAGCAGCTGCTACGACTTTGAGGTTCTCGCCTCTCTTGTTTAAGTTTTCGATAACTGTCATGTGACGGTGTGAGATCATACCACAACCGATAATAGCAATTCTTAATTCTTTTTTCATTTTGTCCTCCTGTTTATTGTATATGCTACGCGGCCTCGTAGGTTTCCGTGCTCCCGCAGGCCACCTCCCATGCTCTCATTGCGGTGCAGTAGCTCCTCATTCGGCATGGGGCCCTCCTGCTCGCGCTTGCCGAGGTTGTGATGCCGCTTACTATATGTATAAAAAACTACATTAATTCAACGCTAAAACGCTAGTTCCTACCAGCCAAGGATACGTAAGTATTCGCGGCTACGACGAGCGCACTCAAGTGGCTCAAGCTCGTAGTGCTCATCCTGTTCTACGATTACCCAGTTTGCGTTTGCTTCGATGGCTGCATCAAGAACTGGCTCCCAGATCATCTGGCCGAAACCTACTGGACGGAATCCGAAGTAGCCTGTGTCGCCTTCTGATTCTTCCTCTTCGATACCGATGAGCTTGTACATATTCTTAACTTCACCCTTCTTGATATAGTCCTTAAGGTGAACTACTGGGATGCGGTTTGTATACTTCTTAACGAATTCTGGAGCTTCGCCTGTAGCAACATCACACCAGCATGTGTCAAGCTCTGACTGAAGGTTATCAGCTGGGATTGAATCGAACATTTCATCATATCCCCACTTACCATTTTCAAGCTTAACGAACTCGAAGTCATGGTTGTGATAAAGGAATGTCATTCCTGCCTTGTGAATCTTCTCTCCAACTTCATTTAAAAGTGGAAGGAACTTCTTGAATCCCTCCGGATTTGCTGGGCGATATTCCTCAGCCATGTATGGCATTACAAGGTACTTAACTCCGATTGTAGAATAATCAGCGATAACCTTGTCGATATCGTTCATCATCTCGTCGAATGCAACGTGTGCAGAAATAGGTGTAAGGCCAACCTCCTCAAGAGTCTTTTTAACAAACTCTGGCTCTAAACCGTAAAGTCCTGCAAGCTCAACTCCGTCGTAGCCAAGCTCCTTTACCTTTGTCATAACATCTTTAAAATTTTCTGGTGTGTTCTCAAGTAAATCTCTGAGACCATAAACCTGAATTCCAACTGGAAGTGTTTTACTCATTTTCTTCTCCTTTTCTTATATGTTAGTTTCTTGAACTTTGTTTCGCTCTTTATGCTGTTATTCTATGAAAATTTCCCACATGATACTTTGTATTAATTTTCGTTTTCATTCTCTTAATTGCAGAATGATTTTAAGCGTAAAAAAAAGATGCAACAGATTTACATCATCTATTGCATCTTTATTTGCTATGAAATTACCTAAGATTATCCAAAAATTTATCGATAACCTTATTCTGATAGTCACCTTTATAGTTGCTATTTATAAATCTTGGGAAGGCGTTTTCTACAAGCTTAGCCCAGGACTCATTTTCAAAATTAACACATATTGGATAGTAAAGCACACCATTTGAAGCCGCTGCTTTCATATCCCCTACTGCATCACCGCACATTAAAACATTGTTTACACGGTAACCTTTTTTAAGAAGCTCACTTATGCAATGAGCCTTGCTTCCCATATCCTGAGTGCATAAAATATCTACATGCTCAGTCAAGCCGTATCGATCCCATTCAGCCTTTACAGCCTCAGGATTTGCGCTTGAAACTACTGCCACATCACATTTTTCATGTAGCTTTTCTAATGCTTCCTTTACACCTTCAAATGGTTTGATGTCTTCCTTTGGAAGTGCCTCTATTTTTTCATTTACTCTGATGCTCCAATTCAATGCCTTTTCAAAAATAGGATTTTCAGGAATCATTTTCTCCACTGCATTGTTGCTAAGCTCAGGCGCATGCTCTGCCCAATCCACAAGTGCCACTACACCTTCGATTGGTGTATATTTTGCATTTACTTCTGCAAGAGCTGTTGCAAGTCCTTTGAAGCGATTGATGCCTCTTGTCATGGTGTACAGGTTCACCTGATTCCAGCTATATAATATTTCATCCTGCCACTGTTTAAGGTTCCACTCCTCTATCATGCATGGACCGAAGCATTTGATGTGCTTGATGTTCATGGTGTCCATGGCACAGCCATCGGAGTCGACGCAGATTAGGAAGTCTTTGTTTTTTTTAAAATTTGTTAGAACTGACATATTTATAACCTCGTCTCCCAACGTCCGCACCAAACCAGTTCATTGGCGCATCCTTTGAATTCTGATTTTCCTGTAAGTTTTTCAACCAGGGCATGTAAATATTCAGGTGTGTCTGAATACGCATTTACGAATGTTTTCATCATTGGCACATCATATAAGTGATTAGTGTAATTTAATGATACAGCCACAGTTGGAACCTCATTTACAAACCAAGGATTTTGCACTGAATGAGAGGCATCATATGCAAGTCTTACATTGTTTTCCTTTGCGTAGCCCTTCATATTTATTACAAAAAGCACCAGGTCTGTATTGGCTTTGAACTCTTCACGGTTGATGTGAGCCATTACCTTAAATTTATTGAACTTGCTTGGTTGCTCGGCTTCATATTCATATATGTCCTTCGGTGATGTGACATTAAAGCCTGCCTGAGTCAGTTCCTCAATTAGCTTTGCTTTTGCTTTATCCACACCATCCGCAAGAGATGCCGGTGCACTTTCAACAAACACCAGATAAATATTTTTCTTTTCATCAGGATTAATTGGAAGCACCTTTTGAGTATCTTTCACCAATGTGATGCTTTCATCAGCAGCCTTGGCTGCAAGTTCATGGTGCTTTGCGCAGCCTACTATATCAAGTCCGTCCTTTTCAGGAAATGTAAAATCATTAAGTCCTACCATTGCTTTGAGTGCAAGGATTCGAAGCACTGCATCCTCAAGTCTTTCCTGTGAAATAACACCATTTTTTAGACCATCTCTAATGTACTGAATATCCTCTGCCGGATCATTAAAGAACAGAATCATATCACAGCCTGCTGCAATCACTCCTGGAATGTAATCCTTTCGTGGCATAGATGCTGTAAGGCCCACCATGTGAGTTGCATCAGTAATAATCAGGCCGTTAAAGCCAAGCTGCTCTCTTAATAAATCCTGAAGAAGCTCTGGCGAAAGGGTCGCAGGCTTTATCTCTGAGTCCTTAATTCCAGGACGAAGCTTTCTAGAATATGCTGGCTGGCAGATATGTCCCACCATGACGCTTGGAAGGCCTGCATCTATAAGGCTCTTATATACATATCCAAAGCTTTCATCCCATTCTTCCACTGATAAATCGTTGCAGCCCATCACCAGATGCTGATCTCTTTCCTCTGAACCATCACCAGGGAAATGCTTGGCTGCACAGGCAACGCCTCTTTTCATATTTTCTTCCATGTAAGCTATGGAGCGTGAAGCCACAAGCTTTGGATCATCACCGAAAGCTCTGGTGTTTACGATGGTGTTTCTCCAATTTGAAACCACATCGCACACTGGTGCAAATACCCAGTTGCAGCCGATAGCCTTTGCTTCCTCAGCTCCAACAGCTGCCATATCACGAACTGTTTCCTCTGTACCGCTAGCACCGCAAGCTGCACCTGATGCAATAAATGTGCCCTCACCTACAGCACCATTTCCGCCTGCCTCTGTGTTTGCAGCAATTAACACTGGAACCTTGCTGTGCTCCTGAAAATATTTATTCTGTTCATACACCTCTTCAAGTGAGCCACCTTGCCAACGAACACCACCTATGTGGTATTCGTTCACAAGCTTCGAAAGATACTCTTCATCTCTTTTTAATGTAAGATTTACAAAGAGTTGTCCTATTTTTTCATCCTCTGAAAGAGAATTGTAGGTTTCCTGTACCCACTTGATTTGTGTTTCGTTTAAGTTGAAAGGCTTTGCCTTAAGATTTACCATTTCTATAACCTCTAGTAACACCTCATCCGCCCCTCGCCGGGGTGGCAGATAACGCTAAAGCATTATCTCATCCCTTCGGGCACCTTCCCCTCAAGGGGAAGGCTAGAGAGTATTACGCTTCCTTCTTCATTTCTTTCTTATTAGAATCAGAGTTTTTTATACTCTGTGATTCGCGCTTAATTCTTGCGATGTCCTCTGAAATGCTATCCATCATTTCCTTATTTAATGGATAAAAATGCATTGCAATGATGTTGCAGATGTATCCGATGAGTAACACACCAAACATACAGATGATACCCACTACTGCAAGTCCTTTGGTGTATGGAGTATCTGCTGTTGGAAGTGATGATGATGAGCTTACTGCTGCACATAAAACACCAACTAAAAGTGGAGCAAGTGAAGATATAAGCTTATCGATGAAGCTGAAAAGTGTTCCAATCAAGCCTGGCACATATTTGCCGCTTCTGTAAACTTCATAATCTGTACAGTCTGCTGTCATAGGATATACCAAGCTTCCTGCAATGTTCTGGAAACCTGAGAATAATACCATCAGTACCAAAAATGCCAAGCTGAATGCATTCCATCCTGCAAATCTTCCATCACCTGGAAGTGATAATCCTGTAGGATCACCAAATACAAACAATGCGATTAATGCAACAAGTGAAATAGCTGCTGCATAGCTTGCATATGTGAAGCCCTTCATCTGTCCAAATCTTCTAGCAACAAATCCAATACCAAAGAACAGCATTATAATTCCTGGAACGATAGTATATGTACCTACCAAGCCAGCAGCTGCTGCATTTCCACAGATGATTGCATAAAGCAGAATAGATGCTGTAGCATTTCCGTTCATCTGACGTCCAAGCTTATCTGTAGATGCACTAATAACAAGCATTTGAAGCGCTCTGTTGCTTTTTAATACCTGCCAGTAATCCTTAAGCTTAATTGGCTCTTCATCTTTGCTTCCGATACCATAAAACTCAGGTCTATCCTTTTCTCTGATTGCAATGTAAGCAATGATTGTGCACACCATTGAAAGTGTCGCACCAACCTTCCACATCTCTGTGAAATATCCCATATCAAACTGATACATATGCTTGCCCAAAAGATATGTGTAAGAATAAAGTGGTGCAAGTGTAAAGAAAAGTGTTGATAAAATACCACTATAAATACCAAAGGTAGGTCTTTGCTTTTGATCATTTGTAAGACATGTCTGAGCAGATTTTGTAACTACGCACTGGCATGTATAACCTACAATATAAACTGCATAGAACACTACAAACATAAAAAACTGTGCAACCTTTGGGAACTTAGGTGTTACAAAAAACATAAGTGCTGACATTATCAGCATAATAATCTGTCCAATAACAAGGAATGGTCTGTTCTTTCCAAACTTGCCATTAGTCTTGTCCAGGATTACACCAATGACAGGATCTGTTGCTCCATCCCAAAGTCGCATGATTGTTGCAAGAGATGATGCAAGCACAACTCCAACGCCGACAATACCATTTAAATAGTATGAGATGAAAATCATCATCCACATGTAAGTGTTGGTTCCCACATCGTTTACTGCAAGACCGGCAATTTGCCACCATTTTGCTCTGTTAATACAGTCATTCCTTTGTTCCATTATTTTCTCCTCCTTTAGGCCACCCCCGCGTGGTCAATTGATGAAGTAATCTTATACGGAATAGTCGATTATAACAATTACTATATTTTCAATAAATCGTACTATGTTTATCTTTTCTCAAAAAATAATAATATAGTATGATATTATGTAAATATAGTTAGAATTTAATCAAGCTCGTGACTGTATAATACATACTACGAGGTACAAAGTTATCATGAATTACACATATATCGATTTTACAATCTCTTTTTTCCACAAATTAAATCTTGTTACAAACGTAATTAAAATCACAGAACCTTTACCTGCTGATTTGGACTTGGGTCTTAGACATTCAATTATAGGGGACATAAGTAGAACCCTTGCAGAAATGGATTTTTTACCTGCCGATTTTGTAGAGACTAATACTATATTTTTTTCTACTGACAAGTACGAATGTCACTATATTTTTCTCCCACTGCCTACTCCTGCCAGGGACAAGACTCTGGTGGCAGGTCCATACTTAACAGAAAACACTTCTATCCTAAAAACAAATGAATTATGCAAAAAGCTAAACATTCCAGACGGTCTTCACCAATTCATGCATCAATATTTTGCTACTCTGCCATGCCTGCCAGATACATCTGTAATAGAAAACTATATTGATACTGTGGGTGAAGCCCTTTATGGTTCAGGGAATTATCATATTGAATATATCCGTCAAATCACGGATTCAGCCACGCCTTATATATCAAATATCGATACCAGCGACAATGAAGAAATGATGAAGCGAATGGAGTATAGATATAGCCTAGAGCAAAAGGTTATAGATGCAATTTCCAGAGGAGACTTCAACAGTGCCATGAGAGCAAGCTCGGATCAGGCCCTTAGAAACATAGACAATCGTTCCTCAAGTACTTTGCGCAGCAAGAAAAACAACCTTCTAGCCTTTAACACTGTTTGTCGAAAGGGGGCAGAAAAAGGCGGTGTACATCCAATTTTTCTAGATGAAATGTCCAGACAAATGGCAATAAAGGTAGAAAATATGATATCCACAGAACAGGACAAACTGGTTCACCGTGATATTTTGAAAAACTATTGCAATATGGTACAACAAAATTCCACATCAGGATTTTCCCCAACCATGCAAAGAGCTTTGATACATGTGTCGCAGCATCTGTTTGATACTGACCTGACGCTGCAGTCCACTGCAGAAAGCCTTGCTCTCAATAAAACTTACCTGGCAAATTTATTCAAAAAAGAAACTTCAGGGACCTTTACGGCATACGTAAATACCCGCCGCATAAACCATGCTATTTTCCTTTTGAATACTACAGATGCCCCTATTCAATCCATCGCAAGCGATTGTGGAATTCCTGATGTAACCTATTTCACCAGAATCTTTAAAGAGAAAAAGGGGCTGACCCCCAGCAATTACAGAAAACTTATTAAATCAAAATCATAGAAAGAAATATCGTTATGTTTAGTCATATTATTTTCTATTATAAAACTCCAGTTCTAAATATACTGATTTCACATTAAACAAATCAATGGAGGAGAATCAGTAATGAAAAAAGAACAAACTAAAGAAACCAAACTGTCCTTTCTAGAGCAATTTGGTTATTTCAGTGGTGACTTCGGGGGAAGCTTAGTCAATCTTTATATCAGTGCATTTTACGTAACCTTCTGTAACTATGTACTTGGTATCAGCCCAGCGTGGATGGCAACACTTATCTTTGTTGCAAAAATATGGGACGCAATCAACGATCCTATGATTGGCTCATTGCCAGACCGCTTCAAGCTAGGTAAAGGCTCTGATAAATTCAAGCCTTGGGTAAAAATATTTATGGTGCCTTTAGCACTTACAGGTCTTTTATGTTTTACAGATACTACATCATTCCCAAGTGTTATCAAGCATGCATGGGTTGCAGTTTCTTACATTCTTTATGGTATGGCTTATACAGGTGTTTCAATGCCTTATGGTGCAATGGCATCTGTTATCACCGACTCACCTGTAGAGCGCACACGTCTTTCACGTGCGAGAGCTTTTGGTGGAATGGGTGTAGGTATCTTATTTATCCCTATCGTTTCACTTGCTATTTGGGATGATGCAGGAAATCCAAAGGCTAGCGGCTACTTCCTTATGGCTGTTGTAGCAGGTATCCTTTCTGTTATCTTCTATCTTTTACTTGTAAACCTTACAAAAGAGCGCATCCATCAGGATCACAGATTTGTCGGTGAAAGTGCTCCAAAATACAGCCTTGGCCATGTTGTAAAGGAAGCATTCACAAACAGAGCTCTTATCGCTGTTATGATTGCATCTATCGGAAGTATGTTTGCAAGTGCTCAGAGCATGAACAACTACCTTTTCAAAGAGTACTATCACATGCCAAAGGCAATGGCTGCATCGTCATTCATCAACCTTCCAATGATGTTCCTTGCATTCTTTGCAGTTCCACATCTTGCAAAATTGATTGGTAACAGAAAGCTGATTATTTATTCAGCTGCTTATAGTATAGTTGCTTTTATCATTTTATACCTTGTGCCAATTCCAAATTGCTATGTATTCATGTTTGTAAGCTCTGTTGCAAACCTTGGACTTACAGCATTTACAATGCTTGTTTGGGCACTTGTAACAGAATCAATTGATTATCAGGAATATAAATCCGGCGAACGCTCAGATGGAACAATGTATTCAATCTATACATTCTCAAGAAAAATCGGCTCTGCTGCTGCAGCTTCTATCTCTACAGCACTTATCGGTACAGCGGGATTTGTTGCTGGCGCTGCTGAGCAGGTTCCTGCATTTGGTGAAAATATCAGAAAGCTTGTTATTTTAATGCCACTTGTTGGTGCCGTAGTAATCCTTGTAAGTATCTGGCTTGTATATCCACTTACAAAAGCAAAATCTGATGAGATGTATGAGAAATTACATGAGATTCATGAAGCAAAAAAAGCAGATAATGTTAAATCTGATGCTGAAGAAGCAAATAACACAATTGAACTAGAGGTACAAAATGCATAAATTTACAACTATCACTACAGACCTTGGAGAAATCCAAGGTCTTGAATTTGAAAATGGAACAAAACAATTTAGAGGAATCAGATATGCTACTGCTGAACGTTTTGCATATCCAATAGCAGTTGATTCATGGACAGGCACATACGATGCAACAAAATTTGGCAATGCCTGTCCACAATTCAGAACCTATGACCCAGAGGATAAAAAAGATCCAAAGCCTTTTTATTACAAAGAGTTTCGTGAAGGGGTAGCATTTACCTACGATGAAGACTGCCTGTTCTTAAACATTTATTCACCTAAGGATGCAAAAAATGCTCCTGTTATCATTTATATTCATGGTGGGGCTTTTCAGGGTGGCTGCGGTAATGAGCTGCATATGGACGGCACCGCCTATGCAGAAAACGGCGTTATATTTGTAACCATCAATTATCGATTGGGAGTGCTTGGATTTCTTTGTGATAGAAAGCTTACTAAAGAAGCTGGACACAGCGGAAATTATGGATTATACGACCAGTTGGAGGCGATCAAATGGGTGCATAGCCATATAGCTTCATTCGGTGGTAACCCGGATAACATCACATTGTTTGGACAATCCGCAGGGGCTATGAGTATACAACAGCATTGCTTTTCACCACTTACCAAGCCTTACTTTAACAAGGCTTATATGGCAAGTGGTGCTGGAATTGGCAGAGAATTTGCAAATGTTAATCCTGTTGAAGATAGCTACGATTACTTTGCAAAAATAACCGATAAACTCGGTGCTACACCTGATGAATGGAGAAAGGTTCCAGTTCAGGATTTAATAGAGACCTTCAAAGCAAATATTGATATAAACATGATGATTCACTGCTGCCCTCATGTTGATGGAATAATCATTCCTCAAAATCCTGAAAAGTCTTTGGAAGGCAAAGCATTTGCAGATATTCCATACCTTCTCAGCACAAACTCAGAAGATATGGCACCTGAATTCTTACATGATATGAGTAAAGAATTCTGCAATGCAGTTAATGATAATGGTGGCAAAGCCTATTATTTCTACTTCAGCAGACAGCTTCCAGGTGACACCTCTGGAGCATTCCATTCTGCTGAGCTGTGGTACACCATGGGCTCCCTCAAAAAATGCTGGCGTCCATTGACTAATGAAGATTATGTATTATCAGATAATCTTGTAAATATGATTTGTGAATTCGTAAATACGGGATCTATATCTTGTAACGCTTACGATATGCCCCAGGTGTCATTTCAAATTCAGCCTTAAATAGCTTTACAAAATAATTAGCATCAGGTATTCCTACACTGCCGCTTATCTTTTGGATTTCATCATTGGTTGAAATCAAAAGATGGGCGGCTTGTTTTAATCTAACCTGTCGCAAATATATTGCAGGTGTCATGCCTGTTTCCTTCTTAAACTGGGAAATCATGTAGCTTTCAGTAATATTTAATTCTTCTGCAATCTCCCTTATTGAAACGTCATGCATATAATGCTGATTTATCGAGTAAATGATACTTTGAGTCAGTGCAGAGTATTTCTCATTTTTTATAATACGGATTATTTCGCAGAACTCCTTGAGCATAATCTCGCAGGCCTCTTCCATTTGCTTTTCACTCTGAGCCGCTGATATAGCCATGGACTCCTTTGTTGTTATTTTGTGAATAATAGGTGCCGGAACGCCTGCCTCATAGGCTGCTATCCTGCTCATGGCTCTATTTACAGCAAGTCCAAATTTCTTTTCCTGAAGACCTACATTTCTGGTCCACATACCGGCCGCATTCTCTGATAATAGCTTTTTGTAGTGCAGGGTTTCCTGTATGTTTCCCCGCTTAATTGAGTCCATGTATTCTCTTTCTGTTATATAATGTGCTTCAATATTTGCATTACTTATACGCTCTAAATCAACATCATTTGAATCTTCTACAGTATGACCTTTGTATTTGGTAAAGTGTTCTGTAAGATTTGTAATACCCAGATTTCTGGTAATGCCACGTATGATTTTATCCATTACTGCCTCTGGGATAACTGGATATTTGCCATAATAAATAAGCAGCTCATTGGCATCCATTTTTTTCTTGTCTATCTGATTGCACAGTTGAATACTCTGGCCTATAGTCATTTCCTCTGACAGATATGGACCTACTATTATGGGTATTTCATTGTAGTAAAATAAAACAATTCTTATATGCAGTAGGTCTTCAAAATAATTCAGGTTATCATAATGCCCCTTCTCCAAAATAAGCTTTAGGGCATCTTTAGACAACCAGGCCTGACCATCTATAGCTCTATTGTCTTCACAAAACTTTTCCACATCCTCATCATTTTCAAATATATTTATCCCCAAATTGAAAATGTCATGTATAAGATTCATTGCAATTTGTAATTTATCAGCTTTATTTTTCATTTCTATCCCTCAATAAACGTCAAATAAAGGGGCTGATGCGTTCAGTCCCTTTTTTGATTATATAACTTCTTGTGTGCCTTTTCCTTAAGTGGCCCACAAGAAGTCATCATATTTGGCAGCTTCACTAGCCACAGCTATATTTTGTTAATTCTTCATTTAGAGCCTTTACTTCTTCCTCTGTGTAATCAGGCTTTGCCAATTCAAAAAATCTATCCAGAGTAAAAGTACCCACCATATCTCTCATGGCTTTTCCTACATCTGGCATACGCTTATCTATGGCTGAGATGGCATTGTCGCAGGCTAACAAATCATTTATAGTAGAGCGCACTGACAGGTAGCCTTCTGGGAATAGCTCTGCTTCTTCCTTTTCATCCAAAAACCAGTTTCGCACATTTAGTCCTGGGTTTTGATCCACATAAATATATGATTCGTCGGCTGTAGACTGTTTATTAAATACCACCTTATCTGTGCAGCCAGCAGCCTTTGCGGCAAATTCATTGTAACCATACTTAAGAGGTACATTTTCAAAAACAGCACTTCCATTACAGGTGTCAGCTTCAAGTGTAGCTGTGTCAGTAACTAAAATAACTCTAGGCTGATTAGAATAAACCTTTACATTTATGCTATCTTTGCAGCGATTAACATATCTTTTGCTCGCAATATGAACAAATGGCTCCTTTGACCACATAGCCTTGTAGTAGTAAAAGCTATCCTTTTTTGTCTTTCTGTCAAAGGTTACAAGCCCCTTAATATTCCTATTTTTAATGTTGGCCGCCTGTCTGATTGGGCTTGTAAAATCAAACATATTCCATACAAAGCTGCCCCAGACAAAATCACGCTCAGCCATCATAGGATAGACCGTTTCGTGATACAGAGCCTGATATTCCTCAGTGTAATCATTTACCTTTGGCTCATCGCTATGGAACTGTGTATTCGTATCAGCACCATATTCGGAAATAGCAAGTGGCATATCAGGATTTACCTTATGGAACTCATCTAAGAATTTACCATGGTCTGCGAACTCACCATAGTACCAGCCGTAATAAATATTATAGGCAGTGACATCTGTCACCTGATTTAATGTACTATCCGGATGTACCACATTTAAGTTTGCGCAGGTTGAAAATCTGGTGTCATCAAGCTCATGAACAATGTCATTTAACACATGCATCTTTTCTGCCATATATGGAAATTCTCCGTAGATAGCTATCTCATTTTGGATTCCCCAGAAACAGATGCTAGGATGATGCAGGTTCTGGAGTATCATCTCCTTTAGCTGAAGCTTTGCATTTTCAAAAAGGTGCTCATCCTCTGTGAGCTTTAGCATAGGAATCTCTGCCCATGTGACAAAGCCTATCTCATCGCACATGTCGTACACTTCCTGTGGATGAGGGTAGTGTGAAAGTCGAACAGCATTGGCACCTATTTCTTTGATGAGAGACATATCCTCTTTCCAGTTTTCCATTGTGGCTGCAGAAAAAACGTCATGTGTATCCTGGTGCTTTGCCACGCCATGAAGCTTGAGATGATTGCCGTTTAAGAAAAAGCCTTTGTCCGCATCCATGGAAATTGCTCTAAAACCGATAGACTTTTCTACCGAATCAACTTCTATTCCATCTACTACTAAAGTAGCTCTGGCTGTATACATATGAGTTTCATCTAAACCATTCCAAAGAATAGGTGCTTCAAGCTCCAATCGCTCTGTCATTTTATTGTCAGGTGCACATCCTGCTCTTACAAGCTCCTTATCACCTTCTAATATCGTATATACGATATTGATATTTTCTGACTCGCACTCATTAGCCCCAAGAGAAATCACAGTTTGTGCCCAAAGCTTACCATCGCCATTTTCATCTACTTTAGTATTAAATATTACACCATCTGTACCAAAATAGGTTCTATCAAAGCAAGTCTCACCGGTAGAAATAAATTCCACCTTTCTATGAATACCTCCAAACACAGCAAAATCCCCAGAGATAGGTGACACCTGCAAATCCTTGTCAGTGCTAACGAGTACAGTGAGAAGATTCTCTCCTGCCTTTATAGCCTTAGAAAGTTCTACCGCGAAAATGTTGTAACCACCCTCATGCTGGCCTACAAGCTGTCCATTTAAATAAATCTTACAGACCTTATCAACACCATAAAATTTTACAAAAGTTCTCTCCTTATCCTGCTTCGTATATACGAATTTCTTTTGATAAACTGCCTCACCACGATAATAATCATCATCCTTGTACCAGGTGTGCGGTAAATTGATTACTTCGCCCTCTATAGCCTTTGTTATATCTATATCCTGCCAGTTGGCCTTATTAAAAACCCATTCATTATTCCAATCAAAAAAAGTTACCATTTCGCCCTCCTCAATTAAGTCTAACGAAATGGTAACATAAATACTTTTCTATGAATAGAAATATATATCTCTCAACAGTAATATTTGTCACTGGTCTTTTTCAGCTAACCTTCCGAGCCAGCATCATAAAAGCTAATACTTTTCTTTATGTATTCCTCTATTCCATCCTGAAGCTTTCCAGTGTCTTGTGCAAAAAGGCTCTCTGCGATCTTATTAGCTGTAGCTCTTCCCATGGCTCCAATCTGCATCATGTGAGAAAGTATCTCATTTTTATACACCACGGATATCTCTCGATTCGGTATAGACACCTCACATAACCACGTTCCATCTCCCTGAAGTTCTTTTCTAAGTGTTTTCAAATATCCTGCCACCAAAAGAAGGCTGTAGATATTAGAAGGGTCCTCGGATATGGATCTGTAAACCACGTTTTGATCAATCTTTACAATAACTCGCTCTCCTTGAAGAAGTGAAGACAGTTTTTCTGTAATATCATCAGTTGCTGTTTTCAGCACATCTTCAAGAATTTCATTTTTACCAGTGTTTACCCAGTATGCTTGAGGGAGACATCCCTTTGAAAGATAATTAATTACAGACCATGGATTATATATTTCCTTATTTCCAAAAATATACCCATCATACCAGTCCCTCACTTCTTCCGCTTTATCTAAAGCACCATAATATGCAAGCATTTTCTGTACTTCATTTCCAGTAAACCCAAAGAAATCATCGAACTGCTCATCCATAACAGAATTAACTGTAAGATTATTCAACCCACTGAAAATACTTTCCTGAGCTATTCGCAAGATACCTGTCAAAAAACCATAAGATAGATAACTATTATCCTTAAAACCTCCTGAAAAGAAATTCCGCATAAATCCAATGATTTCATCATAAAACTCTTTTGAATAACCTTCCTGAATTGGAGTATCATATTCGTCAATGATTATAATTGGAGCCTTACCATAATGAACTGCAAGCATTTTTGAAAGTTTTTGAAGAGAGGACGACAGTTCTACTTCATCTGCTCTTCCACTCAGAATCTTATCAAAATATTCTTTCTCATATTCTGCAAGCTTGTCACTATTCCTAAGTTCTAAGTGTCTGCCAAATTCTTCCTGTACCAGTTCAGAAATTTTTGCAAAAGTAGCATTCCAGGAATCATACTTAACATCTTTAAATGTCAAAAAAATCACTGGATATTTTCCCTGATGCTTTCTGTACTCTTCACCACAATTCCAGATTAATTTATCAACAAAATAGCTGCTGGTATCCTCATCAGATATTTCAAAAAAAACTCGCAACATATCCATATTCAAAGTTTTCCCGAAACGTCTAGGCCTTGTAAACAAAGATACTAATGCCTTTCGATCTAAAATCTCCTTGATAAGCAGGGTTTTGTCCACATAATAGTATTCAGACTGAGCTCGTACAAAATCGGAAATTCCCACTGGAAGCGTCTTTTTCACATCCACAGTATCTTGTTTAACATATCGTCCGCTAACAATGCGGTTATCTACAGGGTGCTTTGCGTCATCTGGAATTTGCCACTGTTTTCCTGATTTCATAGCACCAGGAATTTTTCCTAATCTGCATAATTCCGATATTCTGCGTTCTGATATTCCCCATAATTCAGACATGTCTTTACAAGTTTTCATGCACAAAGCCCCCTTGTACTTTTTTCTTCAGTATAAATGTCATTCGGAACAATGTCAATTTATTTTCGATATTATTCGGAATAATATCAATTTTTATTCGACATATTTCCGAATAATGTCAAGACAACTTGATATACTTCCGAATATAATAAAATATTACCATTCCTATCCTCCCCAAATAAAGTCTTCCATAGGCTTCTCCTAAATCAGTCTATATTAGGGTTTTCAAGAAATGGTAACATATAAATTCTATTCTTTTTCAACTAACCGTCCGGTGCGATAAGCCTCTAACAAATTTTCCAACTCTCTAATTGTCTCTTTTATACTCTCCCCGTTATCAGTATCTGCAACAGTTTTTCGTCGTTCTACATGCTGCACAAGCACTGTGTCAGAATGGATGTCACTGCCTGTTTCCACTGCTTTTTCAACAGATTCGAATGGTTCGTGAGCGGCCAAAAGGAAGCCGTAGGAATTGTAGGTTAGTGTGTAGCCTGCTATGCCTGTCTTTGGCTGGTAGGCTTTTGAAAAGCCACCGTCTATTACAATAAGTCTGCCACCACATTTGATAGGAAGCTCACCCTTTTTAGCCTCCACTGGAACATGTCCATTGATGATGTGGCTTTCAGGTGAATCAAGACCAAACTCATTAAGAATCATGGTCACTGTTTCATCCTTGTCGTACCAAGTGTAATATGGATTTTTCTTTTCCACATGGGTTTCCTTTTCAGCTATGAAATAGCGTTCAAAGGTAGCCATTTTGTCCTTGCCAAATACTGGCGAATTGGCATGACACCAGGTGTACCATAGCATATCCATTCCACGCTGCTTTTCCACAGGGTCAATAGCATAGTAGCCCTTGCGCAAAAGCTGCTCTAATGTATCATAAAGTGCTCTACCCTTGTATTTTTTGCCGCAAAGCTCCACTTCCTTTAGCTGTCCGTTTTCATCCAGCGGCACGCATCCATGGAACAACAGATTGTTATTATAGGTCTTGTACAATCCGCCTTTACGATATAAAAATCGCACATGCTCCTGAAGCTTTTCACAGTTTATAAAACCGTTGCGAAGCTTTTCCATTACCTCTGCCTCTTCCTCTGATAGTGCGTATGGGTCAGCAGGATTTACTGTAGGAAAATTCTTATCAAGCAGCTCATACTCCTTGCCATCTATGGTCACAACTCCTCTGGTCAAATCCATCTTATCCAAAAGCAGTCTATCTTCCATGTGCCACTCTGGATGCTTTTTTATCAGCTGACCTTCCACCTTAAACTGAATGATGGACATGGCCTTGTGCATCTTCCTGTCGGTCTCAGCATTGGCCAGGTCATATTCGCCTTCACGATAATGCAGCGCAAAGCAATCACAAGAATCCTCCTTGTAGGTATCCATAGCAAACTTGAATAAAGGTAAAAGATTAATTCCGTAGCCATCCTCTAAAATATCAAGATTGCCGTATCTGGCAGAAAACCTGAGCACTGTTGCTATGCAGGCAAGCTGTCCTGTAGCAGCTCCCATCCACACAACATCGTGATTACCCCATTGGATATCCACACTATGATAGTGCATAAGTGTATCCATGCAAATGTGTGGGCCTGGGCCTCTGTCGTAAATATCACCAACTATATGCAGATGATCCACAACAAAACGACTGATAGCATTGGACAAAGCTATGATAAGCTCCGGTGCTTTTCCGATTCTGATTACCGTGTGAATAATCTCATTGAAGTAGGCCTCCTGGTCTCTGGAATCACGCCTTCCTGTGATAAGCTCTTCAATTACATAGGCAAAATCCTTTGGCAAAGATTTTCTCACCTTGGAACGAGTGTACTTGCTGGCTGCCGCTTTGCAGACCTGGATGAGTCTGTTAATCATCACCACATACCAGTCGTCCATTGATGTGCCCCAGGCACTTTCCTTTATCATCCTGATACGTTGCTCAGGGTAATAAATTAGGGTGGCCAAATCCCGCTTTTCCTTTTCGGAAAGCATGTTGCCAAATTCTTCATCAATCTTTCTTTTCACTGCACCTGAACCATTTTTCAGCACATGGGCAAACTGTTCATGCTCCCCGTGTATATCCGACAGATAATGCTCTGTGCCCTTTGGCAGACTCAGAATTGATTGAAGATTGATGATTTCTGTAGCTGTTGACGCCACATTCGGAAACTGTTTAGACAGTATCCTTAGGTACGAATCCTGATTTTCCTTTTTCTCCACTTTTTTCCTCCCAAAAAATTCTTCCCTTAAAATTTTCTTTCAACATAACTTTACAATAGAATTTTTCAGAAAAAAAGTGTAAAAACCAATACAAAAAGTGGAGAAAGGTCTTCTCCACTTTCAAGCAATGGATAAAATTAAACTATTAGCAGTCTTCTTTCATTTACATGATGACCAAATTCTGGCATGAAAACCATGCTTTCCTTGTCTGGATCTAAGCCATCCTGAATGATTGGTGGCATGTAGCTTGATGTAAAACAAAAACCATATTTTAAGTCATGATAACCCTGCGCAAGTCCACCTGGCTTTTTCACCTTTAAAACTGCAGGGCATGTTGTTGCCCAATGGGTCTGAAAATCACCTGCCATCTCCTCATTTGTAAAATCTTCACCTTTGATATTCCAAATGATATCATCCTTTTCGATTTTCTCTCCATCGATATAAAGTGTACCTGGGCGAATCTGTGAAAGGAAAATTCCTCTGTAGTATGGAAGTCTCACCTTAAACTGAAAGCCTGTGACATTACCATTTTCGTCCTTTGTATTTCTGAATCCTACGGATTGAATAACCTGTTTTTCCATATGTATTTCCTCCCATTAATCTCCAAGTAAGTTCTTAAGCAAAATGTGGTGTTTGCGAAGTGTCTGTCCTACTTCATAGCCATCGTCATATTTGTCTGCGCCTTCGTATTCGCTGAGCAAATATCCTTCATAGCCATTTTCAGCCATAACCTTGATGACTTCTTCGTAAGGAATAGTTGTCTCCTTGAAGTCATCACTCATGTTGATGAACTTTGCATGGCAGCAATAAATGTATGGAAGTAATGGAATAATATCCTCTGGCTCGTTTGGAGTATAAAGTGGATCAACCCACTCGCCTTCCTTGAAGCCTGTTCTAAATACCGAAAAATCAATATTTAATCCAAAATTCTTTGTTCCTGTCTCCTTGATGAAATCCACAAAATCTGTAACAAGCTTGCCCTTAAGATTTGATGGTGTATGAATCTCTGGGCACATCTTGATTCCGAGCTCTTCTGCAAGTGGAAGTGCTCCCTTGATGATTTCTCTCCAGTTTGTAACTGGCTCAAGTAAGTCATTGATAACAGGCATTTTGGTACGCATAACTGTAAATCCAAGTCTGTGAGCCAGTCGGATATCACGTTTAAGCATTTCTACTGATTCCTCTGTTGTGAGATCTCTGTCGCCAAGCACATGAGAATCAATCCAGTTGCCATATTCCACTGGTACGATTTCATACTTGTCACAAAGTCTCCACCAATTTTCAACCCACTCATCTGTTGGGTATGGGTAGTTTTCAATGTGTGTGTTTGCAAGGATTTCAATACCATGTGCCCCCATGTCATGGATATCCTCAAAGCAATCTTCAAGTGTTTTTGTAAGGCCAAACTCAGCTGAGTAACTGTAGAGAGCGACGCCACGTTTTGGTCCCTTCTTGTTGTACTGATACATATTTGTTCTCCTCTCAAATATCGTGTTGTATAGTCCCTAATCACTCCAGACCACTGGCTAATATAGCTGGTCGAGCTGTTTTACATTGCTGTCGATGTATTCATTGTATGTAATTAATCTAAATACACATTTTCAATAATTTCTCTTTATCATCTGAAATATTGCAATAAAAAATGACAATAAAAAAAGATGCAACAGAAGGAAAGCCTGTGTTGCATCTTTAAATGTGTTATTCACTTACGCTTTTGTAGTCGCTCTCGAATTTCTCCAGCATACTTTATTATTTTTTCTTTCCACTCCGGATCCTCTTCATCCAAGCGGTAGGCATAGTAACCATATTGCTTAGCCTGTGAACATATCACCTTTTCATCATCAATATGAAGACTTATGTGATAGTAGGGCGGCATTTTCTGTGGAAGCAATTTCTTTTTATCTCTCTGCACCTCACGTAAATGCCTGTTTGCATTTATAATCCCATCGAAGCTCACTCCGTACAGTTTAAAATAAGTAGCTATATAATGTACCGTTCTGTAGGATGAAGTGTACACCCACACCTCATAATCCTGATTTTGCAGTTCTTTAATAAGCTCAGGTGTCCCTAATCTCAATCTCTCTTTAAAAAATAAATTAAAAGGAAATACAGGTGGTTTTTCTGTCTTGTGAGTCTTTGGATATACAAACAGTGCCTCATCAAGATCGAAGGATATTCTCATTTTGTCACTAATCTTCTTTTGCATCTTTTCCCATTTCCCCTATTATATTCTTGATTGTGGTTGACCAATTTGCATCCTCCAAATCAAACGCTTTTGACACCTTGGCTGTTCTATCTACCCAATACAATTTGTCATTATAGATGTGTAGTGTAAGTTCGTATTTATTGTGAAACATATCATCGATGCTTTTTGCCACAGCTGGATTAAGCTTTGGTATTCTTTTATCTCCGGTAATTACACCTGTTATTTCAGCATGATAAAGCTTGAACAGATTTTTCATATATTCAAGAGAGTGTAGTCGCTCAGTAAACAACCATATATCGTAGCCTTCACTTGCAAAAAAATGAAAAAGTGCAGGAATCCCCTTTCTTATTCTCTCTGTGTAAATCCTGTTAAATGGAAATAACAATTCATTTTCCATTTCACCAGACTCTCTAAAAATCACCTGATCAAAATCAAAAAGAACCCTCTTATTGTGAACAGATGCTTTCAACAATCGCTCCACGTCCTCCTGGCTGGTCAAATTAACAACCTTTACCGGCACATATTTCCTGCCAAGCTTGTAGTATGCAGCCCACCTATGATGACCATTTAGAATCATGTAGCCATTAGGATGAATCTTCTCCACTATGATTGAATTCATAGCGGAATCAGTCTGCACAAAGCCCCCACCATTTCCGATTCGATATATGTAATCTGAAATTATAGAATAGTTAGGTCCCACATTAGGCTTACAAAATTCATCATTTGGATTAGGATGTACTTTCGCAATAGGCACTCTTCTAATTATAGCTCGCTCAAATATGTTTGCCTTCACTGGGAAAGATAGACTATTATATTTTTCCACTTCCTCTGCTAGTTTTTTTTCAAAATCAGCCATTTCTTTTTCCTTTATTTGTATAAATCTTCTTTTCTATTTTACCCTTTAATAGAGGATAAAGAAATCGATTTTTGCTGAAGTGATGATTTCATTTTTATTAGGATTATTTTTGTCTTCTTATAGTTGCCTTTATTCGTGTAGTAATTCTATTGTCGAAAGCTGAGTATTTCCATTTCCTTTGAATCGTAAATAAAGGGCTGAGACTCCGTCCTCTGGTTGGAACTTGCCTTCATATTCGGTCCAAACATTTGCAAAATCTATTTCCACCTTTCCAAGGACTTCACCGTCAATTGATTTTAGCACCTCAAAGGTTCCAGCACCGTACCCACGGGTCTTAATTCTGATTCCTTTAACACCCTTGAAATCAAAATACTTGAAGCCGATTACAGTTGTATCTGTAATGTCCTTAATATAGCTATCCTCATGACCTGATGTGCCGTACTCCTGCACGATTCTTGGGTTAGTCTGCTCCACATATATTCCTGTCTTATCGTTGAAAATGTTGCAGGCGATATATGATGGATATTCTCCAATATCTGAAAGTGGGCCATCGTTTAAACCACAGGAAGTGATCTCCACCTGAGGGATGCTGCCATCAGCATTGAAATGAATCTTTTCTGCGCAGCCCTGTCTTGAAAGCCAGGTTCCATTAGTGTGTCTATGATAAAAGATATACCAATCATCACCAATCTGAACTATGCTTCCGTGATTGTTTGCCCCTGGGCAGGTTGGCATATCCGCAGGCTTATAGCTATCAATATGTAAATCAGAGTTGCTTACAATCACACCGCCATATGTAAATGGGCCAGCTGGTGATTTTGATGTTGCATAGCAAAGCTCGTGCATCACCTCTGATGAATAGATGAAATAATAGGTGTCATCATGTTTTCTGATAGATGGTGCTTCAAAGAATGCATGTCCCTCAAAGCCTGTGCCTGCGCTATAGCAATTGCCTGGAGCGATAATCTCAGGAGCCTTTTTGATGGTCAACATATCAGGGCCAAGCACTGTAAACTGAGCGCCTGTTCTGCTCTTATCCCCCTGTCCACAGAAGCCTGTGTAGAGATATGTTTCATCCCCTTCTGTAAGTACCCCTGGGTCAAACTGTGGCTCGTCACCTTCTCTTTCACCAAGTCTATTACCATCTTCATAATGAACATAGCCATAGAATGTGTATGGGCCTGCCGGTGTATCGCTGACTGCAACAGATACCACACTTACCTTATCCAAAACGTAGAACAGATAGTATCTTCCATCTGATCCTACTGTAACGTCCGGCGCATAAAGACACATATGGCCATCTTCATTGAGTGGGTCGTCAGTCTTTTTATAAATCACACCTTCATAGTGCCAGTTTCCCAAATCATCAACTGGTGCTGACCAGCACACATAATCTCCCAAGCAGAAGGCTGCACCATTATACAAATCATGAGAACCATATACATACACTCTGTCACCAAACACGTAAGGCTCTCCATCAGGAATGTATTCCCAGTTTGGAAGATATGGATTTACAGCCTGCTTTCTGGTGTTTTGACGAATACCACCTTCTCTTCTGGCCTTTGCCCCCTGACTTAAAAACTCCATTTCATCTTTTTTATCAAGGCTAAATGGCTCCCATTTCGGAAGGGTATTTCTATCACGTCCTGTTCCGTTTGGATTTGCTGTCTTTATGAAATTGGCAAAATAATCACACATCTGTCTAGCCAAATCATAATGTCTGCCCTCATATGGGCGGTGGCACTTGCCCAGACTCTCGAAAAAGAACCACAGATCTACTGAATGGAAATTGCCTGGATAATCCACTCCATCTCCTGGAATATCTGTATCAAATCGATAATAATAAAGCTTTCTTGTAGGGTTCTTTTTCAAAGCATCATTAAATGCACTCTTAACTGAATGCTCCACCATATTGATTTTATCCACTAAAAATTCATCTGATGTGTTTCCTGCGATAACTGGAACATCAGCACAATCACCATTCACAAAACGCTCGACAGGGTCACTCTTGCAGAATACCCCATCCATGATAGGAAACATTCTAGGATGATTCTGAACAAATCTGTTATAGCCATTAAAAATTTCATCAGCAGATAAAGCTCTTGCTTCTGCCAAGGTCTTAACACCCAATGATGCAAAAAATTCTTCTCCTAGTTTTTCTGCATCTTTAAGACTCAGTGGTCTAAAAATATCTACATCAGGATTAGGCATACGGATGATACCGCTTAGAATAACAGCCCCCTTAACGATATCCCTGTTGTCCTCACAAACCAGCTGATTCATTGTGCTGGCACCACCGGCAGACTGACCTGCAATCACAATCTGATCTGGGTCTCCACCAAATGCTGCAATGTTTCTATATACCCAGTGAAGGCCTGCCTTTTGGTCTAAAAGTCCAAAATTTCCTGGAGCATCAGGGGCTTCCTTTGTGATATCAGGATGAGCCAGATATCCAAAGCAGTTCAGTCGATAATTCACACTGACAACAACCACACCTCTTCTGGCAAGTCTCTCTCCGTCAAATTCCATCTCTGCTGTGTATCCCCACTGGAAGGCTCCTCCGAAAAACCATACCAATACAGGAAGCTTTTCATCCTTTGCTTTTGCAGGGGTCCACACATTTAAATACAGGCAGTCCTCGCTGTCTTCAAGCCCTGTGTCCACATGCCATTCTCTGTCATACAGACCATCGCCACCCTGAGGAACATCCTGCATGGAAAGTGGGCCAAACTGAAAGCACTCCCTTACCCCTTCCCAATCCTCTGCTGGCTGTGGCGCACGAAATCTGTTCTCCCCAACAGGTGGAGCAGCAAAAGGAATCTTTTTATATACTGTCACTCGCGGGTCAGTTCCTGGCAAGCCACGAACTGCACCATTTTCTACTACTGTCTCTCTAAGCATTACATTATTCTCCTTATACCTTCCCTATTATTTCATGTTATGTACTCATTATAAGTATCAAAGGAAAAATTTAGGGTGGGCAAACAATAGGTTTTTCCGGTCAAATTAAAGAATTCTTCTCATAAAAAAAGATTGATTACCACCTGGATAATCAATCTCTAAAAATTACTTTATTTGACTTATGAAGCCAACCTGGCTGAGCTGTTTCATGTAAACACTTAATCGCTCATAAAGTGGCTCTGCTTCTTCTCCAAAATTTTCATGAACAAGCTGACCGATTTCATATACATCTCGCTTGCCATCGATTGTTTGGAAAATAAAACTGCCCATACCTTCTAGTGTGATTTTAGACACCTTAGGCTTTTTGAAAAACTTTTGGGCTATTCTGTTTGTAAATCCTTTATTCTCCATTTCGACGATGACCTCGCCGGACTCATTACAAGTCCAAGTGAGGTCATCATTTACTTTGAAGACATAGTCTAAAAAGTTGTCTTTATTTTTCATTCTTCTTTCCTGTTGCTGCTTTATATACAGCAAAAGCAACTAAAACAATAAGAATAAGTGCTGGCACATTACCTGTAGGAATTACTGAGCTTAAGTTAATCTTGTCTGTAATGCCTGCTACTGTAAGGATAGCAAGAAGTACACCTATGATACCCTCACCAGCAATAAGTCCTGAACAGAAGAGAATACCCTTTCCTGACTCATCCTTCTGCTCACCAAACTTGAAATCAGCATACTTGCGGATAAGACCACCAATCATGATTGTAGCTGAAAGCTCAAGTGGAAGGTAAAGACCAATTGAAACAGGAAGTGCTGCTACACCAAGGATCTCGATTGTGATTGAGATGAACGCACCGATGAAAATAAGTGCCCATGGAAGATTTCCATTCATAACACCTTCGATAATCATCTTCATCATTGTAGCCTGTGGAGCTGCAAGCATGTCTGAACCAAATCCATAAGCTGAATCAAGAAGAACCATAACACCACCGATTGCAAGAGCTGCTGCAACAGTACCAAGGATTTCACCAATCTGCTGCTTCTTTGGTGTTGCACCAAGGATATAACCTGTCTTTAAATCCTGTGAAGTATCACCTGCCATACAAGCTGCGATACAAATGATAGAACCGATTGCGATGGCACCCTGCATTCCGTGAACGCCTGTGTCACCAATAACCTTAAGGCAGATTGTTGCGATAAGGATTGTAGCGATTGTCATACCAGAAACTGGGTTGTTTGAGCTACCTACAAGACCAACCATACGTGAACTTACAGCACTGAAGAAGAAACCGAAGATAACGATGATGATGGCACCAAGAAGTGTAACAGGCACTGCTGGTACAAGCCAGATAGCAAGGATAAGAACTACAATACCACCAAGAACAATACGGATGTCCATATCAAGTGCTGTACGCTCTGTAGATGTAGAACCTGCTGTCTTGATGCTCTTGATTGAATCTACGAATGTTCTAACGATAAGTGGAAGTGTCTTAATAAGTGAAATGATACCAGCTGCTGCAACGGCACCTGCACCAATGTACTTGATGTAGTTTGACCAGATTGCTGCTGCACCTGCAGATGCATAAAGTTCTGCAACTGAAACGCTTGCTGGGTACATAACGATGTCGCCACCAAATGTAACGATAGCTGGAATAAGTACGAACCATCCAAGGATACCACCTGCAAACATATATGCAGAAATACGTGGTCCACAGATATAACCAACTGATACAAGTGCTGGGTAAACCTCAGCAGAAAACTCTGTCTTAAGTGCTTCAATCTTTAAAGTGAACACTGACTGAATAGCGCAAAGTCCATCAACAACGAACTTTATAACAGCACCGATTCCCATACCAATGAATACAGATTTTGCAGAAGAACCACCTTCCTCACCTGCAAGAAGAACCTCAGCACAAGCTGTTCCTTCTGGATATGGAAGCACACCGTGCTCCTGTACAATAAGTGCACTACGAAGTGGAACCATGAAGAATACACCAAGAAGTCCACCGAAGAGGGCGATTACTGTGATGGTAATAAGCGAAGGTGTTTCCATAACGCCTTCCTTTGCCCAGATGAAAAGTGCTGGCATGGTGAAGATAGCACCTGCGGCAAGTGACTCACCTGCAGAGCCTACTGTCTGTACCATGTTGCTTTCAAGGATTGAATCCCTTTTCATAATAACTCGGATAACAGCCATTGAAATAACTGCTGCTGGAATAGAAGCAGAAACAGTCATACCAACTCTAAGTCCAAGATATGCATTAGCAGCGCCAAAGATTACTGCAAGGAGAAGACCCATGATAATAGATGTAGGAGTCATCTCAGGAGTAACCTTGTCCGCTGGAACATAAGGTTTAAATTGCTTTTCCATATTATTTATCTCCTTTACTAACTTTAAACCGAATGTTTCTATTATATACACACTTTAAAGTGTTTGCAATTTGATGTGTTAAAGCGCTAAAGTGGCAACTCCATGTAGGAGAACAATGCTCGTTTTGATGTTGAAAAGGCGTTTGAATATATCTAAGTATTTTCAATATCGGTCAAGCCTATACTCATTGAAAATACTAAGATATATTTCAAACGCCTTTAGCCTAGTCTATGTACATTGTTCCTCGTAAGGACTTTTATACTTCTATAAATTTTTTACCAGCTCATCCATTACAGCTTCGCTGTCACTGTTAAGAGTAGACTTAATAGATACCACTGGCTCAACGAACTCCATGTTTTTCATTGGCTCTAAAATGGCTTTCATGCATTTAGCTGCCTGTGGTGCCCAGGTACCGTTTTCTACAAAGCCAACCTTACGGTTCTGATAGGTCTTTGCTGCAAGATGATGAAGGAAATCATCCATTGGTGAGAAAAGATTTCCATCGTAGGTTGCGGCACAGCAAATCATTTTATCAAAGCGGAATGCCTGTGCTACGGCCTCAGAGATTGGCTCACGACACACATCCATAAGTAGTGTCTTGTGACCTGCCTGCTCAAGCTTTTCCTGAAGCTTAAGAGCTGCTTTTTTGGTGTTACCATGGATGGAAGCTACAGCGATAAATACGCCCTCTTCTTCAGGCTTGTAGCTACTCCAGGTGTTATAAAGATCGATATAATAGCCTAAATTTTCTGTGAGGATTGGACCATGAAGTGGGCAGATTGTCTGAATATCAAGAGCTGCTGCCTTTTTCAACAATCCTTGTACAGATGCACCATACTTACCCACAATATTAAGATAATATCTACGGGCTTCATCAATCCATGGTTCATCTACATCAAGTGCACCAAATTTACCAAAGCCATCTGCTGCAAAAAGTACTTTTTCTGTACTTTCATATGAAACCATTACCTCTGGCCAGTGAACCATTGGCGCCATTGCAAATGTAAGTGTGTGTGTTCCAAGCTCAAGTGTATCACCTTCTGCAACCACATGCTTTCGTGATTCAAAAAGAGCTGACTCCATAAACTGCCCCATCATAGTAAATGTCTTGACGTTACCTACTACAGTTGTGTCAGGATATTTCTCCAGGAAGGTCTTAATAGAACCGGAATGATCTGGCTCCATGTGATGTACCACCAAATAGTCAGGTGTCTTGCCAGCAAGCTCTTTTTCAAGATTTGAAAGCCACTCGTCTGTTACTCGTGGATCTGCGGTATCCATAACGGCAATTTTATCATCCATAATTACGTATGAATTATAAGAAACTCCGTTAGGCACTGGATACTGACTTTCAAATAAATCAATAGTTTTGTCATTACAACCAATATACTTTATTGCATCGGAAAAATTAACGCTCATGATTTCCCTCCTCCTATTCTATATCACAATATTACCAAAAATCTTAATCTGTGAATAGTTCCTTAAGAAAAAAATAGACCCTCTGGTTTCCCAAAGGATCTATTTTCTATTCTAATGTCGCATTATTAAATAGTTTTAGCCAGTGACTCTTCAAAATGAATTTTCCATCAGCCCTATTTTCTAGGCATATCCCTTTTAACTATTATCTTAACTATATCACTCAGGATTTCCCCAAAGGTTGCAGTTCTTACTGTGGTACCAGTATCTTCTGTTTTTCTTGCCTCCTCACGCAACTTTATATCTGTAATCTGCGCTTTTTCCATATCTACATAAATTGAACCGACTGTAGTATTGGCATATGATAAGAACTCTTTACCTGAGGCTTCAATTCTCTTTCCTTCCATAACATAGGTGTGCTTAGTTGTTAAATAGTCAATACCTTCATTCTTTGCATCGTATAATACCTTAAGAATTAAGTCTCTTCTAGTTGAGAGGGGAGCGTTTTTATATACGTTATATTTAGCACACTGATTTAAGATAATATCTGCTTTTCCTTGTAATTCTGCAACATCAGCATAATATTCTCTCAACTGTTCATCATCGTAGATATTCTGCTTCTGTTCCTGTTTTGGAGTAGTCTCCTGGTCATCAGATTGTCCAGAATCTGAATTCTTACCGTACGCTTTCATAAAGGCATCCATAATCTCTTTATTAGTATATTTGCCATTATTTCCGCTTCCGTCACCACCTAGTGCCTTGTCTACCATAGGAATCATTTCAGCACCAAGCTGTCCAACCTCTTCAGGTGTAAGATTCTTTGTTATCTTTGAAACATCGCCACCTAATGCCTTACCAAATACAGCATCAAGCCCCTTATCTACACCGCGATCAATAGCCTTATCTAATGCACCTTTTGCCTTATCTAAAACATAATCCCACGCTGGACTACTCTCATCTTTCTTACCCTCAGACTTTGAAGAATTGCCATTCTCAGACGCTGGAGTTCCGCAAACCTTATTATATGACTTTGTAAAGGCATCCATTAGCTCTTTATAACTAAACTTACCATTATTTCCGCTTCCATCGCCACCTAGAGCCTTGTCCACTATTGAAACCATTGATCCGCCAAATTTACCTAAATCACCAGATGTAAGATTTTTAGCTGCTGTCATAAGATCTCCGCCTAGAACTTTATCAAAAAGATAATCTATGCCCTTATCGACACCTTTATCAATAGCCTTATCAATTCCCTTATCTAATGCGCCTTTTGCCTTATCTAAAACATAATCCCATATTGGATTAGTTCCAAAACCAATTTTGTCTAGTGGTGGAAGATCTTCGTCTTTCTTATCTTCTGTCTTTGTTTCTTCTGGAATCTTATCTTCTTTTATTATCTCATGGCGAGTTTCAACTACTTCAGGTAAGTCGTGCTTTTGTTCGTCTATCTTAGTCTCCTCTGTTTTAGACTCCTCTGTTTTAGATTCCTGTTTTGTTTCTTCTTTAGACTCTTCCTTCTTTGTTTCCTCGACCTTTGTCTCTTCAGCCTTTGTCTCTTCCTGCTTTGTTTCTTCGGCCTTTGTCTCTTCCTTCTTTGTTCCTTCAGCCTTTGTCTCTTCCTTCTTTGTCTCTTCCTGCTTTGCTCCCTCGGCCTTTGTCTCTTCCTTCTTTGTTTCTTCCTGCTTTGCTTCCTCGTCCTTTGTCTCTTCCTTCTTTGTTTCTTCCTGCTTTGCTTCCTCGGCCTTTGTCTCTTCCTTCTTTGTTTCCTCAGCCTTTGTCTCTTTCTTCTTTGTTTCCTCAGCCTTT
The DNA here is from genome assembly GCF_900107545.1 of Pseudobutyrivibrio sp. ACV-2. Taxonomy (GTDB): domain Bacteria; phylum Bacillota; class Clostridia; order Lachnospirales; family Lachnospiraceae; genus Pseudobutyrivibrio. Next base: position 49,868 of record NZ_FNQZ01000017.1, read on the forward strand.
GTCTCTTCCTTCTTGTTTCCTACTACCTTAGCTTCATTATCATTTTGAGCATCAGATCTTGAATCACTTACCTTATCAGGAACCTCTGGCTGTGGTTCCTCTTTTTTGTCATCATAACCTGGAACAGGTGCTGGCTGTGGTTTTGTGTTATTAATCTTATCTATTGTAGCCTTCTTAGATCTATCACCAATGATTATTGACTTTGCTTCATTTCTTGCATTCTGCTCAGCATTCTTTCTGGCAGTGCTTGTGATTTCATCCATCATCTCTTCTGCCTTAGGATTCTGCTGATTTCCATCGGTACCATAATAATTAATAACTACGTTATTGTTGTTTGTAATCTGCTGATTATTATTTGTGATAGTCTGATTGTTATTAATAACTTGATTATTATTTGTAACCTGGTTATTATTTATTGTCTGCTGATTATTGTTTGTTACCCGGTTATTATTGGTAACCTGATTGTTATTTGTTACCTGATTATTATTGGTAACCTGATTGTTATTTGTCGTCTGCTGATTGTTATTTGTTGTCTGGTTATTATTGGTAACCTGATTGTTGTTGGTTACCTGATTATTATTTGTTGTCAGTGTATTGTTACTATTTGTTGAAACATTTGTTACTGCGCAGCACACATTCTCATTTGAAACTTCAACCACCTGATTTGGTGTATCAACCTCACATGCCAATGCTACTGTTGATGCACTAGACATCATTACTATTGCTGCTAAACCACCTGCTAATAATCTTACTTTGTTCATTCTTGTTTTCATACAATCTGTTCCTCCAATTTCAATTTTTTCTATGTTTTGTTGGTTTGTTATCTTTTTGATGAGGCAATCATAGCAGTAGTATTATCACAAAAATATCACACGATATAATCTTTTTTCAGTTTTCTTTTGTAATGACCAAAAAACCTCTGTAAATTCATACAGAGGTTATAATTTTAGTGTGTAATTATTTATACAAAAAAAGCCCCTCGACATAATGTCGAAGGGCATACAAAACTATTTACCTGCGAGTCTGGTTACGATTGAATCGAGGGTATCACGAGGCACTGTGCCGTCACGATACAGTTGATTGATAGTGCTGTCACTTCCAAGAAGCGCTGTAGCATCAAGCCATGTACCTTTTTGGAATTCTTCATCAAATACAGCAAATATTTTTCTGTTTTTTAAAAGCTGTGATAGCGGGTATTCTCTGTAATCCATAACATAACTCACCTGTTAATCCTATTCAGCTCTCATTCGCAGGACGATATAATCTACATCTGCCAATAAGAGTTCTCCCTAAATAGAATTAAACTCTTGAAAGGTACTCTCCTGTTCTAGTATCAATCTTGATTGTTTCACCGTTCTCAACGAAAAGAGGAACGTAAACAACTGCGCCTGTCTCAACAGTAGCTGGCTTTGTAGCGCCTGTAGCTGTATCACCCTTGAAACCTGGCTCTGTATCTGTAATCTGAAGCTCTACGAACATTGGAGGCTCAACTGAGAAAATTGAACCATTGTGTGAAAGCATCTTTACGATTTCGTTTTCCTTAACGAACTTAAGAGCATCACCAATCTGATCTGCTGTAAGAGCTACCTGATCGTATGTCTCAACATCCATGAAGTTGTAAAGCTCACCGTCGTTGTAAAGGTACTGCATATCCTTACGATCGATACGAGCTGCTGGGAACTTTTCTGTAGGACGGAAAGATGTTTCTGTAACACCGCCACCCTTGATATCCTTAAGCTTTGTACGAACGAAAGCTGCGCCCTTACCTGGCTTTACGTGCTGGAACTCGATAACCTGATAAACCTTATTGTCCATCTCGATTGTCATACCGTTTCTAAAATCACCGGCTGTAATCATTATAAAATCCTCCTTTAAATGCACACCCTACGTGCCTTTTGACCATGTTCACTGGCTTATAGCCACAATTGTATACAGTATTTTACTTCAAAATTCCAATTTTTTCAAGAAGTTTCTGCCCATATAACTATTTTCCTCTTGACAAAATGGTACAAAACCTTTACTTAAGAGGATTTCCAAAAATCATATTACTATTGTGATAGCGACGGTCACTTGTAACATCTTCTCCGAACCATTCTGGAGCCACAAAAGCATCTGCAGCCTCTACCGACTCAAACTCAACCTCTGCCATAATCAAATCTTTCATATGACCATCAAAAACATCCAGCTCTATAGTGTGACCTTCAAATGGAATCATATATCTGCGTTTTGTGATAGGATATCCATCGATTTTTTCCAAAAGATGCTCATAGGCTTCTTTTGTCAGCGCTGCCTCGATTTCCTCCCTAGCCATGAGCCCGCTGCCCTTGTAGGTAAGAATATATTTATCATTTTTCTTTCGTATTCTCACAACCGGGCTGGTGGATAAATAACCTTGCTCAATATCCACGTATTCATATTTAGATAAATCCGGCAATTCCTTTACCAGAAATTTTCTTTCGATTTCCATAGAACTCCTTTATTAAAACTGTAATACTATTTCCATTTTGGTCTCGATAGGATTTGGACCGGTGATAATGTCATAATCAATTATCAGCTTCAGGCCATTTTTCTGCTCAACCACCTCGTAGCGTCTAGTGAACACCTGAAGGTTAATCATACCAAAAGGGGTGTTGTATTCGTTGGTGGTTTGCTTTCCTGGCATAAGCTCAAGCTTTGAACGAAGAGCTCCCTTTTGAGTCATAAAAAGGCTTCGTCTATCAAAAGTAATCAAACAGTCTATCTGGCCGTCCTCTGAATCTCTGGAGTAGGACACATATCTGCGATCGTCTCTTTCCATAAAAGTGCCACTATACTGGTCCATTATATGTTCCTGCTCTCCACCCATATTCTGGATGGAATTCAGGTTTACTTTGCATTTTTGTCCTGCCATAAATAGTCCCCTGTTAAGTTTTATTTTTGTTCTCTGATAACTTCCCTGACTGCATTTATCTGATTTGAAAGATGTGTATGCATAATATTTTGCAGGAAGTTTGTGTCTCGTCTGTCGAAGCCCTCGATTATTGATTTGTGCTCCTCGATGAGCTGTGAATATACTGAAGGATTTTTAACGTATTCGTATCTGTAGCGATACATTTGCTCTCTAGCTGAATTGATGATAGCTTCAAGCTTTGGATTGGCAGCTGCTGCATAAATCACATCATGGAAGGCTTCATCTGCTTCAACGATTTTGCGCACATCATCTGTGCGTGTAGCAGCTTCAAAGGCTTGCATTGCTTCCTTTAATTCAACGAACTGCTCATCTGTCATACGTTTGCAGGCACAGGCTACAGCAAGTGCATCCAAGGCATCTCGAACCTCAAGAACATCCTGCAAATCCTTTTCTGTCATTTTGGCTACCTGCGCTCCCTTGCGTGGAATTGTTACTGCAAGACCCTCCTGCTCAAGCATTCTGATAGCTTCTCTGATAGGCGTTCTGCTGACACCAAGCTTTGTGGCAAGGTGCATTTCCATAAGTCTCTCCCCCGGCTTAAGCTCGCCCTTTAAGATAGCTTCACGAAGAGTGTTAAATACAACATCTCTAAGTGGCAAATAATCGTCCATTTGAAGGGTAAGATTTTCTGTCATTATATATTCTCCTTTTCTAACGGTTGTTTACCGTGTTAAACAGTGTTGTAAGGTAAAGTTGTTTTACCATTCCGCTGGCTGTAAGGGCTTCCTTAGCCTTTCGGGCCGTCTTATTATCTTCGAAGAAGCCAAACACTGTAGGACCACTTCCGCTCATCATTGCTCCAACCGCCCCATTATCCAACATATTTTGTTTGATGTCGGAAATGATTGGATGCATAGGTATAGTAACCTCCTCCAATACATTTCCCATGTGTGAGCATAATGCGTGTAAGTCCTTTGATTTTATGTCTGTGATAAGCTGATCTATGTCAGGATGTGTCACAGTATCAAAACGAGAATCTAAGGCCTCGTAAACCTGCTTTGTTGAAACTGAAATGCCAGGCTTTGCTATAAGCACCGGACATTTAATCATTGGAGGAAGAGGGCTTAACACCTCTCCTATTCCTTCTGCTAAGGCTGTGCCTCTCATAACACAGTAAGGCACGTCGGCACCTAGCTTTACCCCTCGATCCATCAAGTCTTTTCTTGAAAGACCAAGGTTAAAAAGTTTATTAACTGCAAATAAAACTGCCGCTCCATCAGTAGAGCCACCAGCCATACCAGCAGCAACAGGAATGTGCTTTTCAAGGTTGATTTCCACACCCTGCTTAATATCAAACTCATTTATCAACAATTTGGCTGCTTTAATGCACAGATTATCATCATCCAACGGAAGGAATCTAAGATTTGTCTTCATAGAAATAGAGCCATCATCTGTTTTGCTGATGGTGAGCTTATCGAAAAGATTGACTGTCTGCATAATCATGCGGACCTCGTGATACCCGTCCTCTCTGATACCTGTAACATCAAGACCGATGTTGATTTTTGCTAATGCTTTTACATCAATACTATCCATAACTAATATTGCACTTTCTTGTACTTTGTATTCAATCTTTATAAATTATAACAATCAAATCGTATTATTACAACCAGTTTGTATTAAAATAAATACAATCTAGTGGTAATTTTTTCTCAAGTAGTTTCCGATAATAGGATTAGGAAAAGGATTTCCATGAGGTTTTTAATATAGACCAATGTAACAAGGAGGTTTTCATATGGATGTTAATATTTTAAGTAGTGTTACTTCTAACATTTCTAGCACATATTCCCCAAAAACTGAGCCTGAAAAAGAAACTAAAGAAGCAGAAGCCCCTGAGGCTGCAAGAGCTGAAGATAAAGCCACAAAGTTTTCCGATACTGCCGCTGTATATGAAAAATCAAATGAGGAGGCTCCTAAAAAAACTGAAAGATTTTCAAAGGGTGACCGCACTGCTATTGTTGAGCAGTTAAAGGCTGAGCAGGAAAAAATGACTAACAATCTGTTAGAAATCGTAAAGAAAACTATCGCCGGTCAGGGAAGCACATTTGCAATCGCATCCCAGGATGACATGTGGAAATTCCTGGCGGAAGGAAAATTCACAGCTGATGCTGATACCATCGCAAAAGCTAAAGAAGATATTTCTGAAGATGGATATTGGGGCGTAGAAAAGACCTCTGAGAGAATACTCGAATTTGCAAAAGCTTTAACTGGAGACGACCCGGAACAGGCCGACAAAATGCTTGCTGCATTTAAAAAGGGATATGAACAGGCCACTGGAACCTGGGGAAAGAAGCTTCCAGATATTTCCTCTAAGACCTACGATGCAGTAGTAGAAAAATTCGATGCATGGAAAAATGGTGAGAAAACAGTAGATACCGATGAAGTAGTTAAAACTGAAGGATAAATAATAAAATCCCTTGATTATGGCTTGTAACCTTAATCAAGGGATTTTTATTTGTCTTATCTTATCCAATTATTCCTACAAATCCACAAACGAGTACGATGATTCCAAGTACAATTCTGTACCATCCAAATACTTTGAAATCATGCTTTCTGATGTAATCCATAAGGAATTTAATTACAAACATTGAAACTGCAAATGCAACTACCATGCCTACGATGAGTATTGCTGCTTCCATTGCTGTAAAACTAAATCCAAACTTTAAAATCTTGAGTAAGCTGGCTCCCAGCATAACTGGAATTGCAAGGTAGAAGGTGTATTCCGCTGCAACTGTACGGGCAACACCGATTATAAGTGCACCTACGATTGTAGCTCCTGAGCGGGATGTTCCTGGGAAAATGGCTGCGATAAGCTGGAACATACCAATTAAAAATGCTGTCATATAGCTAATGTCTGCAACTGTATTTATCTTTGAATTTTTGCCTGAATGCTTTGTCTCAACCACGATGAAAGCAATACCAAAAACGATAAGTGCAATAGCCACGCAGGTTGGGTTATAGAAAAGTGCTTCAAACAAATCATCCCAAAGCAGACCTACAATTGCCGCTGGTACACATGACACCAAAATATGGAACCAAAGAACAAATATATCTTTTTTTATCCATGCACCAATACCTTTATTGCTCAAAGGTGCCGCATTATCTTTCTTGCCAAATAGCCAAATCTTATTCCAGAAAATGATTACTACCGCAAGGATAGCTCCCAATTGAATTACTACCTGGAACATGCTGTAAAATTCTTCAGATACATCAAGCTTTACAAACTGATCCAATAGAATCATGTGACCTGTACTGCTTATTGGAAGCCATTCTGTTATGCCTTCCACGATACCAAATAAAACCGCTTTTATAATCTCTAACATATTTCCTCCTTTTGTCTATGCCCTTGTGTTTTTTTACCTTTAGGTTTTGGCTCGCTGGTTACGGCTACAAACCATGGACCTCTACGCCTCTCTTAGATGTTCGGCTTAAGAGGTCCATGTTTTGTAGCCTACCAGCTATTTATAATCTTTTACGGGCATAAAAAAACACTGTCGAAAAATACGACAGTGTTTATGATAACATATTCGATTTATGAGCGAAACCTTAAACAGTATTTCCTTCGACAACTCTTTCCTGCCATCCGTTAACTACGGTACGGTTTTCACGCTCTCGCTCTGCTTCTTCTAGTTTGGTACGCATGATGGCGTCGTTTAGTTGAAGCATCTTTGTGTCCATCATCGAAACGATTTCTGAACATTCTCTAAGATCTCTACTGATGTAATCAGGTGCATTACCCTCAAACTTGTAGTAAATCTTGTGCTCAAGGCTGGCCCAGAAGTCCATTCCAATGGTTCTAATCTGGATTTCAACCTTTGTATCTACTGTCTTGTCTGACAAATAGATAGGAATAGTTACTAGCATATGATAGCTCTTATAACCGGATTCCTTTGGATTTTTGATGTAGTCCTTGATGGAAACTACAGTGACATCTGTCTGGCGACCAATCATTTCTGCTATCTGATAAATATCTGATGTGAATGAACATACAATACGTACACCAGCTATATCATTACAGTGTTCAATCATGCTAGGGATTGAAACCTCGTAACCATTTTTCTTGAGTTTTTTGACAATGCTCTCCGGAGTCTTTACTCTGGTCTTTATATATTCGATTGGATTATATTGATGTACCTGCTGGAATTCATCGTTAAGAATTTCAACTTTGGTACGAAACTTTTTGATGGCTGACTCATAAAGCAGCATGACAGTATTCCAGGAATTGACGCCGTCATCCGGAAACATACTCATGTCCAAATGGATCACCTCCCCGTTTATTTTCTTCAAATATATAATATCATAAATTTGAGGAAAATTTTATTAACTCTTTATTAAATATCAGCATTAATCCTCATCCAACACATGTATTTCAAGGTAGTCGAATGGAATCTCATCCACAAAATTATCCTGAGTAAATCTAGCCTTTCCGTGACGCTTAAATTCACGTATGGTGGAATCTAGCCAGACTGGTTTACTGGTGTCAAACTCATAGCAGGCCTTGTCTACCGCATTAAAAATCTTGTGGGTACGAGTCTCATCTGAGTCATCCTCAACTACGAGGTCGTGAAGGAGATGGTTGTCCTTCCATGATTTAAACCATATTTTCATTGGAATCTCCTTTGGCGTTGTGTTTCGTACATCAATATGCTGGCTGCCACTGATGCATTAAGAGACTCCAGTTGCCCCTCCATTGGTATCTTCAAGTATGAGGAAGCGTGACTTGCCATCTCATCGGTAAGTCCATTACCTTCGTTGCCTATCATAAATGCAGTAGGACCAGTATAGTCAAACTCGTCGTGGAATTTCTTTCCCTTTAAGTGAGCTGCATAGACATGAACTCCATGGTCTGCTTTTAATTTTTCAATGGTATCACCCAAATCGGAAACAATGATATGAGGCACCCTAAAAATGCTTCCCATGGTAGAGCGCACTACCTTTGGAGAATAAATATCTACAGTAGTGGTGTTCATTATGATACCGGTGGCTCCTGCTCCTTCTGCTGTACGAATGATGGTGCCCATGTTTCCGGGATCCTGAAGTGACTCCATGATAACAATATGTGCAGGTCGATTAGCTGAAACACCTAGCACATCCGAAAGAGTGAAATCCTGCATTTTAACCAAGGCAAGCACTCCCTGGGGAGTGACAGTATCACTCATAGAATTGAATACGGATTTCGCTACCTCTTCAATGTTTGCAGATGGAGCCTTTGAATTGATGTCGGCTATGAATGCCTGTCCATCTGAAGTGCCGCCAAAGCCCTCCACATAATAAACTGCATGCAAAAGCTGCGCTGGAACCTCAGCTACAGCACGAATCCCCTCAACCACAAAAAGCCTTTGAGCTTTACGCTCTCTGGCTTTTTTGTTAAGTGCTATGATGTTTTTTATTTGATTATTCTGTGTACTTGTAATCATTGTTCAACGAATTGCAAATCTGGTACTGGTATTCATCAACATCCTTGTGCATAGCAAGTGCCTCGTCGATATCGAAATCAACGAACTCACCGTGTCTATAACCAACAACGCGGTTTGTCTTGCCCTCGCAAAGAAGGTCAACTGCCATAGCACCCATTGTAGATGCATATACACGGTCCTTACATGTAGGTGAACCACCACGCTGCATGTGACCAAGAATAGTAGCACGTGTCTCAATACCTGTAGCTGCCTCGATACGCTTTGCCATAGATGTTGAGTGTCCGATACCCTCAGCGTTGATGATGATGTGGTGCTGCTTGCCCTTCTTACGGCCTTCGATGATGTGATTTACAAGCTTCTGCTCATCATAATCATATCTCTCTGGAAGTAAAACGTCCTCAGCACCGTTTGCGATACCACACCAAAGAGCGATGTAACCTGCTCCACGCCCCATAACCTCGATGATAGAGCAACGCTCATGTGATGTAGATGTATCACGAACCTTATCGATAGCTTCCATAGCTGTGTTAACAGCTGTATCGAAACCGATTGTATATTCTGTACAAGCAATATCAAGATCGATAGTACCTGGAAGTCCGATAGTGTTGATTCCGAATTTAGAAATCTTCTGAGCTCCCATGAAAGAACCGTCACCACCGATAACTACGAGTCCATCGATACCTGCTTCTCTAGCCTTCATAGCTGCCTTCTCCTGATATTCAGGATTGAGCATCTCTAAACAACGTGCAGTCTGAAGAATAGTTCCACCACGTTGAATTGTTTCTGAAACGCTGTGTGCGTTCATATCTATAATTTCACCAGCAAGAAGTCCTGCATAACCTCTTCTGATACCTTTAACTGTCTTACCTCTAGCGATAGCCTGACGAACAACAGCACGAATAGCTGCGTTCATACCAGGTGCGTCACCACCTGAGGTAAGGACACCAATAGTCTTAACCTGATCTGCCATTTAAAAATTCCTCCTAATTGTATCCCTCTTCAAACAATCCGCATATATTTTAGCCTCTTTTGGCAACGTTTTCAATAGATAATATGCACTAACTGTGTACTTTGTTAAAATTTTATCGTTTTCTTGTTGCAAACTCCATTTTTTTGTCCAAAACCTTTACATTTTCATTACCAAACTTGGAATATAACTGCTCAAGATTATCTTTTGAAGCGCTAATAGTAAAGTTAGGCCCCATTCTTTTCACAGCCTTTCCTTCTTTGAGGAATATGACAATGCCATCATTACCATCCATATCATGTAATGTATCTAAAAGTTGCTTTTCCTTGGCTTCGTATTCTGCCTTGTTGGTAAACTGTATCCATACTTCACGACCACAATCATCAAAAGCTTTAACGTCATCGCACATAATGATTGCTTCTCGCTCTCCATCATTTTGAACACGGCCTTTAACAAAGACCTTGTTACCCTCTACAAGCAATGGACGAACTCGTTCGTAGGTTTTGGCAAAGGCAAGTATCTTTACCGACCCCGTTAAATCCTCTAGGGTTATGTTGCCATAGGCGTTTCCCTTTGCAGAATATTTAAGTACTGCTTCTGCAATGATTCCACCTACCACAACCTCCTGGCCATCTTTCACAGTGGCAGACTTTTCTTCTGACATATCATCAAATGCTGCTTCGTCTGAATCCTCGGAGGCAACGGTAAACTCAATAGCGTGGGCAGTAACATTCTTTTTAAGTAATGTAATAAATTCATCAAGAGGATGACCGCTTACATATATGCCCATAAGCTCTTTTTCAAATCCAAGTAACATCTCCCTTGGGAATTCTTCTACCTTTGGAAGACTGATCTTTAGTGCTTCCTTTTGCTCATCATCAAAAAAATCCAATAAAGACATTTGGCCTTCGATTGAGTTCTTTTTTGATTTGTTTATTGAGTCCATGATTTCTTCATAGACCATACATTTCTGGCGACGATTGCCATCTAAAGAATCAAGGGCACCTGCCTTAATCAGATTTTCTACTGTACGTTTATTGGCATCGTATTTGAGCACTCTTTCAATGAAGTCCTCCAAATCCTTGTAGAGCCCATTTATTCTTCTATCCTCGATAATGCCGGCGATGGTGTTGCTACCCACAGATTTGATAGCAGACAGACCGTATCGGATTTTGCCATTGTCCACAGCAAAATCTGCTTCTCCATAATTAACATCTGGTGGTAGTAGCTCTATTCCTGATTCGCGGCAGGTGGCGATATATTCTGCGATTTTCGTACTGCTGTTAAGAACGGATGTCATGAGGGCAGCCATAAATTCAAGCGGATAATACTTTTTCAAATATGCAGTCTGTACAGCTACATACGAATAGGCTGCTGCATGAGACTTGTTAAATCCATACAAAGCAAATGGCATCAATTGATCAAATAACCATTCTGCATCCTGGTTGGAAATACCATTTTTCTCGTAGCACCCCTGCACAAAAGCAGGTCTTTCCGCTGCCAGCTTATCCACCTTTTTCTTACTCATCATTCGTCTGACATTGTCGGCGCGCCCCATGGTGTAGCCAGCGCAGGTAGTCATGATTTGCATAACCTGTTCCTGATAAACAGGGAAACCATAGGTATCATCAAGCACTTCTTTAAGAAGTGGGAATTTCTGAATGAATGGAGACTCTTTACCTGTGTTCTTGGACTCGATAATCTGTGGTATAAAGTCCATTGGACCTGGACGATATACGGCATTGGCCAAAATCAAATCTCCGATTTGAGTTGGATTAAGCTGCTTAAGCAGATTTTTCATGCCGCCTGACTCAAACTGGAATACTCCATCTGTTTTACCTGCTGCGAAAAGCTCCATAGCCCCTTTGTCGTTGTAGTCTATTTTGTGAAGGTCGATTTTAATGCCGTGGTTTTTCTCAACCTGCTTTAGTGTGTCATTGATAACAGTAAGGTTTCGAAGGCCAAGGAAATCCATTTTTAGAAGACCAATGGCCTCAATTACTTCTTTTTCGTATTGGGTGATAATGACATCGCCTTTGCCCAAGGCAAGCGGCATGTATTCATCGGTAGGTTTGCCTGAGATAACAACACCTGCTGCATGTACACCTGTGTTACGAGGAAGTCCCTCTAATGATTTACAGATGTCTAAAAGCTTTTTAATCTCGTCATCTGACTCATACATAGCCTTCAGCTCGCCGCTGTGCTCTAAGGCTGTCTCAATTGTGACCTTTTTACCATTTGGCAAAACATCTGGTATAAGCTTTTTGATGCTATTAGTATATGGAATAGGAAGTCCCATTACACGACCCACATCTTGCACAACGCTCTTTGGCTTAAGTGTACCAAATGTAACAATCTGGGTTACGCAATCGTCACCGTATTTGCGACGGACGTATTCAATAACCTCCTCGCGGCCTTCAGGGTCGAAGTCGGTATCTATATCGGGCATGGATACACGCTCCGGATTAAGGAAACGCTCAAATACCAGATTGTATTTCATTGGGTCTATATCTGTGATGCCTGTAGTGTAACTGATGAGTGAGCCTGCGGCAGAGCCTCTACCTGGACCAACAGGGATATTATGAGTGCGGGCATAGTTGATGAAATCCCATACGATAAGGAAATATTCCACATAGCCCATTTCCCTGATGGTGTTAAGCTCGTAGTTCAGTCGGTCCTCATAAAGGTGAGCATCAGCCCCGTAGCGTTCCTTCAAACCATCAAAGCAAAGCTTGTTCAGGTAAGTCCAGGTATCGTAGCCTTCTGGAACATCAAATGGTGGAAGACCTGCCACATGATATTTGATTTCCACATTACATCTGTCAGCTATTTCCTGTGTGCGATACACTGCTTCCTTGGCATAAGGGAATAGCTCTAGCATTTCTTCTTCGGATTTTACGTAGAATTCCTCTGTGGCAAAGCGCATTCTATCTACATCATCTAGTTTTGCGCCAGTCTGGATGCAAAGCAAAACGTCATGACTATATGCATCTTCTTTATCGGTGTAATGGCAGTCGTTTGTGGCTACAAGAGGAATACCTGTTTCTTTTGAGAGACGCATCAGCCCCTGATTAACATTTTTCTGTTCTTCGATGCCATGGTCCTGCATCTCAAGGAAGTAATTTTCAGCGCCAAATAAATCACGGTATTTGCATGCTACAGATTTGGCCTCGTCATACTGACCTCTGTCTAAGGCTCTGGCAACCTCTCCAGCAAGGCAGGCAGAAAGACATATCAGTCCCTCGTGATATTTCTCTAATGTGGCAAAATCAACACGAGGTTTATAATAGAAGCCATCCACATATCCTATAGAAACAATTTTCATAAGGTTGTGGTAGCCCAAGTCATTTTCTGCAAGCAAAATAAGGTGATAGTATCTATCCTCACCCTTTACCTGCTCTCTATCAAAACGTGAACCTGGTGCCACATAAACCTCGCAACCGATTACAGGCTTTAAGCCCTGAGCCATGCATTCGTCATAAAATTTAGTGACGCCGTACATATTGCCATGGTCTGTGATGGCAGCAGCGGTCATGCCCATGTCTAAGCATTTTTTAACGTAGGATTTTATTTTATTGGAACCATCCAGAAGTGAATATTCTGTATGGGTGTGAAGATGTACAAAACTCATAACATTCTCTCTTTCAAATAAATCACTACCACTATTTTATAGTGGAGGTGGGCAAATCACAATGTTTTTCGGTAGAAATAGGGGACGGTTAGTAAAAATCTAGTAGTTTTTACTATCGTCTTATGAATTAAACGCACTATTCTCCGCAGATGGGCGATAATCTATTCGTGTAATCTGCTCATAGAGGACATGGCTTCTAGCTCCACCCATAGTGAAGCATTTGTAACCATCTATATCAAAAACATATCCTCTCTTTAAAAGTAAAACTGATGGCCTAATTTCTTTCACAACTCCACCATGCCATTCCTTGTCAGGGTATGTGCGAAGTCTGTCATAATTCTCATGATTGCCAGTAACAAAAAGAGTCGTGAAATTTTTCTTCTCCAACTCATCAAGAAGCATCTTTTCACTAATTGGCTCTTTCGACCAATCGAAATCTTTGCCTAATATTTCCTTATAATTTTTCTTATGATAATTTGAATCCCAGACACCACCAAAATCTCCAAGGATAATTACATAATCATCCTTTGTAAGCTCCCTTTGTTCTGGGAATATATCTTTATCAAACCGTGCAAAATCACGATGAGTATCACCTGTGAGATATATCATTTTAACTATCCTCCATACTATTAATGGTATAAAAAAGGATAATCAAACCCAAATAAATTTGATTATCCGCCAAGATTATCTAGTATATGCTATAAATCAGACAATAATGATACCTACATTGTCACATCAATGCTTTATATCTATTTCTATCTTCATCATTTATTCCTAGCAAATTACATGCTTCATCAAAATCCTTGTTCATATTATCCATGAGATTTTTAATTGCGTTAGTTAGAGCCAAATCACCTTCTGCTCTTCCCTCTGCTATTCCTTCATTCTTTATTTCCAATACAGCTTTACACATATTATAGTCACCTTCCTTTTGTTTCTTAGGTAATTTAATACTTGCGAAATCACTCATCAACTCTGCTGTTTCTCGACTAATATGTTGAAATCTATTATCAGATGATACAAGTTCTTTCATACCCGCACCGTCATTCCTCATGTTTAACAGGGCAAATAATAATCTAAGTTCTGTTTTAAAGTTTGGAATAGTTTTTAAATCAATTATAGATAATAAATTGATATTGTAATCATTAATATATTTATCTAGCTTAAAATCATATTCCTGCAACATTTCTTTCAGTGAAGTAGGGGCATCCCATTTTTCTTTTCCCCAATATAAAGTAGCTGTAATAACAGGATAAAGTTTGTCTTCTAGCGATATCCCTGATAAGTATTCATTTGATTTGCAAACGCTTTTATCCTTATTTCTGTTGGCTATTTCTTGTACCTGATCGTGGTATGTTAATGCGTCATATAACATAATCCTAACCGGCATTGCATAGTGAACATCTGACTGGTTCTCTATTCCCAGCATGACATAATACATATTTTTATCACGCATTATTATTGCTTTTTTAATTATGTCACGATATTTTTGTGCTGTTCGACTTTTACCACATTGTGGAACTGGAATATCTAAAATGGAAGAAGAATCAATTTCTTTCAATTCTCTCCAATCGATTTGTTCCTTTCCATCAAAAATAAGGCCGTTAAAGAAATCCGCAAATATCTCCGGATTCTTCATGTAATTTTTGGTTAAATCATCCTTGCGACCCACTTCGTATTTCTCCTTTAGTATATCATGAAATTTCAAAGAAAAATACAGATTATAACACTTATTGAGGTCTTTTACTGTCTTTCTTGATGTGCCTATTTTAGCATATTATCATGCTTTAATCAATACGTATGTTCTATTTACGTTCGCTATTTGTTCGTCATTTTCAACAATATATCTGCTTTGCATTTACTCCAAAGTCCTCTCATAATACCTAAGAAACATAAGCTCCTCCAGAGTAAGTTCTTCCAAAGGGGAAGGTACATTATCCCTCTCATGAGCTTCCTCATCACTTAATACAAAAGCCTTCCAGGCCTCTTTATCCAACACATCAAAACCCACCTTTTGATTTATATTTCTTAGCATTTCAGCCTTTTTATTTTCATCCTGAAGAAAAAACTCCTTTTCCTTCTCAGCATCTTCTTTGAAAATATTATTATTAATGATTAGTTCATCCATTGAAGCCGGTGTATATCTATTAATACATGCTGCTGCATTTACTGCGTGCTCCCTGGTCTTCATGAATTCAAAGGAATCTGTCTTGTTTCCATGTATATGACCATAAATATGCCAAGAGCCATGGCGCGACTTGTACCACTCAGCCATAGGATAATGACATAAAACTATCTGCTTGTCTCCATCAGAAACATGAGTTAATTTATCAATTGACTCAAAATATTTCATAGCCTCTGGACTCTCAAGAATGACTCCATCATGATTTCCTTTTATCAAATGCTTATGCCCTGCCAACTGCTTCAGGTACCATTCAGGAGAGTTGGCACTTTTATAGCAAAAATCTCCAACAATATAAACATCATCTTCCGGATTTACTCGATGATTCCACAATTTAATGATGGTCTTGTCCATTTCTTCCACATCAGCAAACGGTCTTTTGTCAAACATAATTAAATTCTTATGTCCAAAGTGGATATCGCTTATATATAAATTCATTCCTGTTACTCCTCTACTCTTGCCGGATACAAATCTCCATTTGGAAGGACCAGAATTTCTTTCTCTGCATTTTCTCTGATTACTTCTTTTCTGTCTCCAGGCTCAAGCTTAATAACTCCACAATGTGTCTTCGCATAAATCACAACATCACCTATGTTTTCAATATATAATGGGCAACCATCTGTTTCTTCACTATAAAATTCAATATTTTGAAAATGTGGAAAGTATCTAATATCTATCCTGTGATCTAAATCTTCTTCATATGACTGGATTAAATAACTATCCTGAAACATTCCTATATTAGGAGCAGCAATGCCTTCAATGGTCGTGCCATCCTCTGAATCTAAAGGGACATAATGAAGAGAATGAAAATAAAATTCACAGAAATTTACCAACACTAGAAGTACCTTTCCTGATTCTATAGATGGATAATTTCTTTTCCCTTTATATTGTTCCTTTATTTTTTCATACTCAGGTATTATGTCTGGAAATTCATCCTGCTTATCAAATCTGCAATACTCTAGTGGACAATAATAGACACTATTTTTTGTTGTCACTACAAGTTCACCAGCTTCAATATGAACTGCCTGAACTGAAGAAGTATTTATGTCCATTGAATCGGTAAACTTGTCACTACCAGAGACAATTCCATGGGCTCTTTTGTATGTTTTTCCTTTACCCTCATACTCTCCTATATACCAGAAATGAAGTTGCATCTTTCTAACTCTGTGTAAGGCGAGATTAGAAATATAGGTTTCCATTATTTTCAGACCAACTTCTTCATATGTTTCCCTTTTCAAGATATTCCTTTGAATACCCATCTCAATTTTTCTTCCCTCATATTCAAAGAAAAGTTTGGTAACAAAAAAATAATCTATTACCTTCCCCTTGATATTGTATTTCTCAGAGTATATGTCTTTTTCGATTTTATACCCCAGTTTTCTCAACTCTTCTTCAGTGTATGGTGCATCAGCATCATCCATTATTAATTCTGATATTGTAGATTTCTCCTGCTGCATTTTTATACCTCCATTCATGTTTTCTGATGCTTCCTGAATATCCTTCGTCTTCATTGTGCCACCGTTCTTAGCAATGACTCGAATTACTTTCTTATCCCCCTCTGAAAGTTCAGACCATATTTTTTCATACACAAATTCTTCCATACTGAGACAAAAAAATACTACAGTGTCACAGATGAAGGAACACGTTTATTACTCAATACACCTTCTCAAATCTAACCTTATCTCCATCAACAGTTCCCACAAAAAAAATGCTAAAGTTGGCTCCGGCGGAAACAATTCTCCCCAGACTTCTTCATCGGCAAACTTAGGAAGATAATCTTCTCTCAGAGTGGCATGGGATTCTGAGCTATCAAAAGATATGCCCATTAGGGCATCTTCAATCATTTGATGATGAACTTTTGCCATATTAGCTTCGTGCCAAAACCAAAGACCTAAAATAATATTTGGCATTTTCGTTCCCCTTTCATATATCAATCGTTTCTATATACCCGCAAGCATAAACAAATCATCACAAATCAGTTCGCCGTGCTCAGCTAAATGCTCTGGCGCGAAATTAACAAATTCCTGCACATGGATGTCGTTATAATCGCAGAGATGAATCAAGGTCGCCTTTACATTTTTAAATTGTTCTTTATCACTAGGCAATGTAAAGCCGATAGCATAATCTTTGTTTACCTGATTCTTGTAAACTGTTAGATTTTGATTTTCAAAGATATTTGAAACCGGCTTCATTTCCTTGGCGGTTGTTATTACAGCATCCAACGTATCGCAAATAATGTACGATTTGTTCATGGTTGTATCCCACATGATTGATATCAGCACATTGTTATCATCCAACTGACTTGATTGCAATTTTGTCACTTCAGCATCAGCTGGTATAAGATCCTGCTTTTTCAACTGCCCCATGGACACATCAACCAAATCAATTAGTGTTTTATCAACTGTTTCCTGGTCCACAACTTCTTCATCAAAAAGTTTTGTTTTGATTTCATATGCTCTTCTGCCTGTTCTTTTGATAGCCATTTCCCTAGGTTTTATATTTTTCATCTTAAATACCTCGCTTTCTAATACTGCATGAAAACTAATATTTGTAACTCAAAGCATGTACATATTATACAAGGCATAAAAAAAGACTTCGTAGAATTTACGAAGCCCACCAAAATCTAACAGTATATCTTTTTACACCTCTTTACACCTTACTTAATCCATCAGCTCATCAAGTGTCTCCCAACCATTAGCCAATAAATCACGATTTTCTTCGATATACTGGAACTCGTGAATGTGGTCTGATAATTCCTTGTTAGACGCGCTGTCATATGTATACAAACCATACAACATCTTAACAGTGTCTACACTGAATGGTATGGTTCCGTCCTTATATGAATAATTCATACTAGATAAATCTGCTGCCGTAAAAGGTACATCCTTACCAGCCTTCGCCAAATATTTAATGTATTCAATAAAATATTCAACAAAGGAACCAAATGAAACACCTGCGTGTGAATCTGTAACATCTTGCATTTCTTTAGGTAAATCAGAAACTTTAGTTACACATAAACCACCGTTGGCGATGTTCTTAATTTCATCAAATGATGTGATATCAAAGTAATCAGGTCTTTCATCAGCAGCAACTAATTCATCATAATCACATGCTTCTGCAAGTCTTGTAATAGTTTCATCCATGTGATTCAAGTGCCATGATGTCAATGTTTGGCAAAGTTTATTCATCAATAATTCATTTGTACCCCAGCCGCATGTCTCATTATGAATTTCCCAAAGAAGCTTTTTCTTATCTTCCAAAGTTTTTTTGTTTCTTACTATTATTTTTTCATTGTAAGCGGTAAATATAAAGCCCTTTAGTTGACGCTTACATATATCCTGGTAGACTAACAGATTAAAATAATAGCCTTAATCTCCTTTTTATAGGGATAGGGGCTTGCCCTTTTTCTCAAGAATGTAGGGGGCTGGTTACTTATTTCTCGTATCTATGTCATCAAGATTGTATGTAATAATAGGCTTGTTATTATAAACAAAAGCTATTTTAGTAGTATTAGGATGTAGGAATGCAGTAAAATTATCTTCTTCTAGATTCTTCATGGATAAATCTCTATAACTCATTAGTGTTATGTTCAATGTCTCACCATCGTGTG
>NZ_FNQZ01000006.1 GCF_900107545.1 Pseudobutyrivibrio sp. ACV-2
TCAACGTTGACACTGCAAAATTCAAAACAGCTTATGTTTTATCTAAATGGAAAAATCTAAAAGGAAACAACACCTACCGGTGTTGACTTGATTAAAAGTGCTATGCACAGACCTAATCTTTCATTTGCTTGATTACAGTGTATCTGCCCAGAAATGGGAGTCAAGGATGCTTCGCACCGAAGGCGTTGTCCTTGACACCCATTTCAAGGCAGATAAAATATCAACAAGCAAAAGAAGGATTATTTGTCGTACAAAAAAGTACGGCATTAAACATTAATCAAAGGCCTGCGTAGCAGGGCTTCCTTTTAAAAGATAAAAAGAGTAAGATAGTCACAAATCTAATTCTTATCACAAATACATAGGGATAGTCTTTTCTATGATTTCCGAGTACAAATTTACGCTGCCATGATTATGGCTTGACAGATAAAGGCAATCTATAGATAATATAAACATAAGACTAGGTCAGGAAGCGTACGACGCCCTGACCATTTTTTTTGGAGAAAATATGAAAGAGTATAAGACTTTTAATCACATAAAGCGTATAGTGATAATCCTGCTTATAATTTCAGGATTTATAATGGTGGGACAGAATATTAAACCACAAGAAGAGTCATATGGTGTGTATATTGGAGCGGATCCCGAAGATTTAAAGGACAAAGATTTGGCAAAAACAATTGTCATCGACGCCCAGTATTACAGCAATGAGGAGATTTCTGATTTAAAGAAGGAAGGACATATAGTCTATACATATCTTAATCTTGGCTCTATCGAAAGCTTTAGAGACTATTACGATGATTATAAATCTCTCACATTAGACACATATGAGAACTGGGAGGATGAAAAATGGGTAGATGTCACAGATGATTCATGGCAGCAATTTTTATCTGATAAGGCAGATGAGCTGATAGATAAAGGCGTTGATGGATTTTTTATAGACAACACGGATGTATATTATCATTATACAACAGATGAAGTTTTTGAAAGTGTTAGCGAAATTTTAAAAAATTTGCAGAATAAAGACACCTACATCCTCATTAACGGAGGAGATGCCTATGTAACAGAGTATCTGAATCGCTATGGTTCACTCAGTGATATCCTGGACGGAGTGAACCAGGAAAATGTGTACACAGCTATCGATTGGGATAGTGATACTTTCACGGTAAATGCAGAAGACGAGCGTGAATATTTTCTTGAATATCTTCAGCGAGTCAAAGCAGACTGCAAAGATGCTTATGCACTAGACTATGCCACAGACCCTGATATCATCAAATCATCTAAGGCATTTGCTCAAGAGCATGGATATACAGTGTATGTTTCTAAATCTTTAGAGTTGGAATAAACAAAAAACTAATCAT
Source organism: Pseudobutyrivibrio sp. ACV-2 (assembly GCF_900107545.1). Taxonomy (GTDB): domain Bacteria; phylum Bacillota; class Clostridia; order Lachnospirales; family Lachnospiraceae; genus Pseudobutyrivibrio. The sequence goes on from NZ_FNQZ01000006.1 coordinate 1,356, forward strand.
AACCTTGAAACATATTAAATTTCACAATGAAAGAGATTGAATCGGAGGATTAATGGATGGAACAAAGTCATGAAATTATAGATACTAACAAGGAGTATGAGGAACTCTTGTTAAAGGTAGGAACGACCTTGGAAAAAGGCAGGAGTAGGGTGGCAGCTGCAATAAAGACCATTATGGTTGATACATATTGGGAAATAGGCAGAGATATAGTTGAATATGAGCAGGATGGTCATGAGAAAGCAGAGTATGGTTCTGAGGTGCTTAGCAGGCTTTCTCAGGACTTGACCAATCGTTACGGAAAAGGCTTTAGTAGGAGCAATGTGGTATACATGCGTAAGCTTTATAATGTATATCCAAATAGACAGACACTGTCTGACCAATTGAGTTTTAGCCATTATGTGGAACTTTTAAAAATTGAAGATCCAATGGAAAGATCATTTTACGAAAAAGAGTGTGCTTCAGAAGGCTGGGGTGTAAGAGAACTCAAGAGGCAGATGAAGAGTATGCTTTTCCATAGGATAGCACTTAGTTCTGATAAGAATGAGGTGATGAGATTGGCTCAGGAGGGGCAAATAATTGAGAGTGCCGAGGATATAATAAAGGAGCCTTATGTATTTGAGTTTACAGGATTACCGGAATTACCTGTTTATAAAGAAGGGGACCTGGAAGATGCACTCACTAACAATTTGAGTCAGTTTTTTCTTGAACTGGGTAAAGGATTCACATATGTTGGAAGACAGCAGAAGATGGTTATTTCAGGAAGGACATATAAGGTTGACTTGGTATTCTACCATAGAATCCTGAAATGCTTTGTGCTCATTGATCTTAAACGTGGAGAGGTGCAGCATGAAGACATTGGACAGATGAATTTCTATCTGAATTACTATAAAGAAGAGATGAATACAGATGGAGATTCGGATCCTATAGGAATAGTACTAGGCGCATATCAGGATAAATTGGTTGTTCAATATGCCCTTCAAGGTATAAGCAATCAGGTATTTGTTAGCAGATATCAGTTGTATTTGCCTGAAAGAGAACAGTTGGAAGCAGAGTTTAGGAGATTTATGGAAGACTCTGAATCAAATAAAGAATGATTTGAATTGGTCAGACAGTGTCTGACCAATTAGACAGATAGGAGTAGCATAATTGCTGCTCCTTTTTCTATGTAACAAATTGAGAACAATTGGTTAAATATGCTACATATGGAATGGATAATAACCTGTTTGTGTCAAAATATGAATTATACTTACCAGATAAGAAAGAATTAAAAAAGCTTGTAGACAATATTATTGATGAGGGGACTGAGGGCGAGTGTTTGGAAAATTGAATGAAGAAACCCTATAAAATTAGGCTTTCTATCATAATATGATAATAGGTGTCTGGAAAATTTAGTGAGTGTTATAGAGAAATCTATAGCACTCTTTTTTTATGTAAGGTTGTCATGGCGACAACTTTTTGTTGTCGGTTTATACATCGAACCATAGGGTATTACAACGTATTATGAAGTAGTCAAGAGGACAAACCGGTTTGACCGAGACATTAAGATTCTAAGGAGGAATAGTGATAACAAGATTATGGAGGTCTGTTTCTTGGTATGAAAAGTGCTGATGTTTTAAACGACAAAATCATCAAACGTATTGTCATAATCCTGCTTATAATTTCAGGATTTATCATGGTGGGACAAAATATTCAGCCAAAGGAAGAACCATATGGTGTGTATATTGGAGCGAATCACGAAGATTTAAAGGACAAAGATTTGGCTAAAACAATTGTCATCGATGCCCAGTATTACAGTAATGAGGAGATTTCCGATTTAAAGAAGGAAGGACATATAGTTTATACATATCTTAATCTTGGCTCTATCGAAAGCTTTAGAGACTATTACGATGATTATAAATCTCTCACATTAGGCACATACGAGAACTGGGAGGATGAAAAGTGGGTAGATGTCACAGATATTGCCTGGCAGCAATTTTTATCTGACAAGGCAGATGAGCTGATAGATAAAGGCGTGGATGGATTTTTTATAGATAACACTGATGTGTATTATCATTATGCAACAGATGAAGTTTTTGAAAGCGTTAGCGGAATTTTAAAAAATTTGCAGAATAAAGACACCTACATCTTCATCAACGGAGGGGATGCCTATGTAACAGAGTATCTGAATCGCTATGGTTCACTCAGTGACGTCCTGGATGGTGTAAATCAGGAAAATGTGTACACAACCATCGATTGGGACAGTGATTCTTTCACGGTAAATGCAGAAAACGAGCGTGAATATTTTCTTGAATATCTTCAGCGAGTCAAAGCAGACGGCAAAGATGCTTATGCTCTTGACTACGCTACAGACCCTGAAATTATCAAAGCCTCTAAGGCATTTGCTAAAGAGCATGGATATACAGTGTATGTTTCTAAATCCATAGAGCTAGATTAAATGACATCATAGCAAAATAAATAAAAGTTAATCATATCCCGTTCACAGTTTGAATATAAGCCCATGATACAATAACAATGTCTCTGTATACACAATTATTCGTAAGGAGATATTTATGACCAGCCTAAATCAGATGCCGGGCAGTTATGATGAATTTTTGCTTCAGAATAGAAAATATATAAACGGTTCTTTCCTATATGTGATTTTTACTTGTATTTTTACGGGGCCGGCCATTGCACTAGGGATTTATTTTGGCGTATTTAATCATACCAATTATTATGCATGCTTCATTATTTCTTTTGTGATGCTTATGCTGTATTTGTTATGTTGGTACCTATATAAGATAAGTCCTTATTCCAGATATAGTGCTTATATAGCTATCTGCGTAATGAACATTATGCTTGTCTACATGTCATATGAGAAGATAAATGTGCGTGTCACATGGTTTCTTATGCCGTTGCTTAGTATGCTTTTATTAGACATAAAGATATATGTATCATCATGCTTATTTAATTACCTAATGGTTATTTTATCGATTTGGCTTTCAGCACCATTTATGAGTTCTATTACAAACGATGTTACCCCTAGGCAGTATTTTTTAAATGAAGCTATTGCACGTAGTATAGAATCATTCATTATGGCTGTAGTTGGATATGAAATCGGCAGATTGATATCCTTCTATTACAAGTCATTAATTGAGGAAAAACATACCGTTTCTGTGGCCGAAAGGATGATGGAAAAGCAGATTGTATTGCTTGAATCCATGTCAGAGCTATATGATAGAGTAAATTATATTGATTTTGAATCTATGATAGAGCAGTCCCTTCAGTGTGGACAGAAGATTGAATATAAGCTTGACCTTGAAAATAATAATCATTCCCATATGGTAAATGGTATGATTGATGAGGTTCCTAAAGAGGATCATGATAGATTCCTTAGATTTACAGATTTAAAAACTATTCAAAGCCGCCTATCAAAGCAGAAAATCATTTCAGAGGACTTTAAGAAGAATAATAAAAACTGGTACAGATTGCAGTATATTGTGGTAGCATCAGATGAAAATGGCTATCCTACAAAGGTAATATTTACCACATTAAATATTGATGAGGAAAAACGTAAGGAAAAATTCCTATTAGAGATGGCATTGACAGATGAGCTCACTAAATTGAGCAATCGTAGATGCTATGACAGAGATGTTGCCGAATGGAAGATGGTGGCACCACCTGAAAATCTCTGCATTATTTCCGTAGATGTTAATGGACTCAAGATAGTAAATGACACTTTAGGACACATGGCTGGAGATGAGTTGATTAACGGCGCCGTAGACTGTATTTTAAAGGGCATGAAAAGGAATGGAAAGCTGTATAGAACAGGCGGGGACGAATTTGTGGCAATTATATTTACCACAGATTATAAGGAAATTGGTGAGGCGATATTAAATTATGCGAACCAGTGGCGCGGAATATATAACAATAAGCTTGCCATTTCAATTGGCATGGCTTCAGTGGTAGAATATCCTTATGTGACATATGAAGAATTGGAAAAAATAGCCGATGATATTATGTACCAAAACAAAGCTGAATATTATAAGCAAAACGGAATAGACAGAAATGCCTTGTACAATAAATATCAGGCAAGATAAAAGGGGAAATGAAAAAATGGATAGCGAAACAAAAGAATTGTATAAGAAAATGACACAGGTTCATGAGAAGGTAGATGTATTATTCAAAACTGCGAAAATACCCTCAATGCTGATGAACGAATACAATAATAAGGTGTCACAGTATGAAAATATGTATGATACTGTGGAAACTATGAAATCCATGGCTCAGACAGAGGATGCTGTGATAAAGCTTGATTTACAGCAAAAAGAAATACTTAACAGGCGTATAAAATGTGAAATGGAGTTGGCAAAAAAAGCTCAGCAATGCTTGTAAATAGTGAGACATCCTTCTTTTGGGGAAGGATGTTTTATTATGCATTTTTATTATTATTTGAAAGGTGTACATTCATGAAATATGAAAATATAGTTCCTGCAAAATTTGTAGCAAGGCCTAACAGATTTATAGCGCAGGTGGAATTAGACGGACAAGCTATATCTGTGCATGTGAAAAATACCGGCCGCTGTAAGGAGCTGTTGCTTCCAGATAGAATTGTGTATTTGGAAAAAGCAAAAAATCCAGAGAGAAAAACCCCGTATGATTTAGTTGCAGTCGAGACACCGATTGGGATAGTAAACATTGATTCTCAGGCGCCAAATGCTGTTGTAAAGGAATGGTTAGAAAGACAGGATTATGACTATATTGACCCGGAGCATAAATTTGGAGATTCAAGAATCGATTTTTACATGAAAAAAGGAAAAGATGAATATCTTTTAGAGGTGAAAGGGTGCACTCTTATAAAGGATGGCGTAGGCTATTTTCCAGATGCCCCAACGGAAAGAGGGGTAAAGCATCTCAGGGAACTGGCGAAAGCTACGAAGGATGGCTATAAGGCAAAAATAGCATTTGTCATTCAGGTTGAAGGAGTTTCTGAGGTGCGCCCAAATGTGGAAACTCATCCGGAGTTTGGTGTGGCGCTGAATGAAGCTACTGATGCAGGTGTTGAGATTTTATATTTAAAATGTAAAGTAGAAAGTGACAGCTTAGAAATAATAGATTGATAGGAGATAGTTATGACTGAAAATGAAAATCTAGAGTGGGAAGAGGTTTCCTGCGAGCATATCATAAATGACGAGTGGATTGATTTTAGAAAGAGCAAATATAGATTTCCAGACGGCAGTGAGTTCGAGCCATACTATAGCTATAGCCGCAAGGATTATGTGGTGATTGTAGCCACTGATGAGGATGGAAAATATATCTGTGTAAGACAGTATCGCCAGGGAATCAAGCGTGTTACAACAGAGTTTTGTGCAGGAGGGATAGAAAGGTCAGATGAAAAAGAATACGGAAATTGTATGGATGCTTCAAAAGCAGAGGATGCTTTAGAAGCAGCAAAAAGGGAACTCATGGAAGAAACAGGATACGAAAGTGATGAGTGGAAGTTTCTGCTGTCAGTGCCTTCTAATGCTACCATGGCTGATAATTATGCCAATATTTTCGTTGCAAAAAATTGCCGTAAGGTAAGTGGTCAAAATCTGGATGATACAGAGTTTTTAAATGTTCATCTGTATGATAGAAATGAAATAGATAAAATGATTGAGTCTGGAGAGTTTCCACAGGCAACACATATTTTATCATTATTGCTGGCTGACAAAGCTGAATAAACTCAAAAAACATTCAAAAAGCTGCCCTTTTAAGGCAGCTTCTTGTTTAAGATAGGATATAAAATTGTGGCTATAATGACGCCAAATACGCCTTGAACAATATTTGGAATGATACTTGCTGCAGCAGCTACTGTAGCAGCGGCTACAGATGAATCATTCAATACTGAAAGAGTAAATATTTCAAATAAGAAATATCCCAATACCATGACGGCTTCACCAATAACACCACCGATGGCAAGCTGAGGAACTACGTTACCAGATGAAAAAACCTTTTGAAGCAGTTTGAAAATGTGATATCCAACGAATGCTGTAAGGGCTTTTATTATGAAAGTGGCAGGTACATAGATGAAGTATCCTCCGATGAAATCAGAAAGTGCTGAGCCAAGTCCTGCAGCAAAGGCGCCCCAAATTGGGCCAAGTATCAAGCCTGATAATAAAACAAATCCATCTCCTGGATGAATGTATCCATTTGTAGGTGTAGGGATTTTAATAATCATTGTACCTACGCAGGTTAGAGCAGCAAAAAGTGCTGTAAAAATAATTTTCTTAGTCCGGTCCATATTTTGTGTGGTATATGCAGTTGCCTTCATTTGTGCCTCCAATTCAAAGTGTAAAATTTAATAGCAAAAAGTCTATATTTTTATTGCGTTTATAATACCACCAAATTACAATAATGCAATATAGAAATCCTTGATAATTGGGTATAAGAGATTTTTATAGGTAAAAAATCAGTAGATAATAATCAATAATATAGAAAAGAGGTATATCATGAAGATTGTATTTTTGGATCGCAAAACAATTGGAGAAGATATTGATTTGTCAGGATTTGATAGATTTGGTGAGGTTGTAATTTACGATTACTCTGCTCCAGATGAGGTGCCTGCAAGAGTGGAGGATGCCGATGTTATCGTTCTTAATAAGGTGCCTGTAAATGAAGCTACAGTAGGAAATGCAAAACAGCTTAAGCTGGTGTGTGTCACAGCAACAGGCACAAACAATTTGGACAAGGAATTCCTTGATGCAAGAGGAATTCAGTGGAGAAATGTAGCCGGTTATTCAACAGAGGCAGTGGCGCAGCATACATTCGCATTGTTATTTTATCTTTTCGAGCATCTTAACTACTATGATAGATACGTTAAGGATGAAAAATATGTAAATGATAGAATGTTTACACATTTTGAAATGCATTTCAACGAGTTAAGCGGCAAAAACTGGGGTATCATCGGACTTGGTGCTATCGGCAAGCGTGTGGCTCAGATTGCTAAATGTTTTGGTGCCAATGTGTCTTATTATTCAACCAGTGGTCGCAATCATTGTGAGGACTATACAGAGGTTGATTTTGATACCTTACTCAAGGAATCGGATATCATTTCGATCCATGCACCACTTGATGAAAACACTATGCATTTGATAAATGCTGAAGCTCTGCAGAAAATGAAGAGCTCAGCTATCCTTATAAATGTTGGTAGAGGACCAATTATTGTGGAAAAGGATCTGGCAGATGCCCTTGAATGTGGACAAATTGCAGGTGCTGGACTTGATGTACTTGATATCGAGCCTATGTCACCAGAAAATCCATTAGTTAGGGTTAAAGATAGCAACAAGCTTATCATTACACCACACATAGCATGGGCAGCAGTAGAAGCCAGACAGCGACTTATGAAAATCATCGAAGGCCAAATAGAAGAGTGGTTAAAATAATTTAATAAAAATTATCCAGTGGCAATTGTTACAAAAAAGGTAGCAGTTGCCATTTTTAACATATTATTCACAGTAAAACCTCATTTATAAGCTATAATCCAATTAGTTGGTCTCGCTAGCGAAGTTGAGTAATACAGTACGATCAATTATCAAAGGGGAATAATTACTTGACTTTTCGGAGGTGGGTATGGAAGGAAGAGCAAATGAGGACAAACTGGGAAAATTAACAAGGTTTGCATCACTAAGGACAGCTTTGATAGGACTTGTGGTGGTTTCACTTGTATGTGTAGGCGTAGCCGCAGCAATTGTAGGAACAGCCAACCTGCGTCGAGGTATGGAATATGAAATAGAGACAGGCGTTATGGCGACTTGTGCTTCATATGCCCAGGTGCTGGATTATACAACAAAAGATTTAACACCTGAAGAATCGGCATCTATTACTTTGGAGCAGGAGATGAATGCTGAAACAGGATATGATTATACTTTCTTTAGAGGTGATACCCGTGAGCGCTCTAGTATTGCCGGAGTTGTAGGAACAAAAGCCGGGGATGCTGTAATAGCTGAAGTTATCAATAATAAAAACAGATATTCCGCATCAAACGTTATGATAAACGGCGAGCCATATTATGTTGCATACATTCCACTTTTAAATGATGACGGTAGTGTATATGGTATGGCTTTTGTAGGTTTAAAGAAAATTGCTGTAACAGCATATATCAGTAAGCGAGTTGCATGGACTGTAACTCTTTCATTTGGAATTATAGTTATTTTTACATTACTTGCTATTTTCTATACCGTTCAGATAATAAAAGCTATTGAAGAAAATGTCAGAGCAGTTCGTCAGATGGCGACAGGTGATTTGGAAATTAAGCTCTCTGACAAAGTTAAAAATAGACCTGATGAGCTAGGCGAAATGTCCAATGCCCTATATGACATGGCGGCAAAAATACGTGATGTAATCGGCAGTGCCAGAGTATCATCAAACGAGGTGGATGATTCAGCAGGTTATCTTAATGAAACAGTAAAAACAATTGCTGAAACAGCTGACAATGTAACTATAGCGGTTTCTCAGGTAGCAACTGGAGCTTCAAGCCAGGCAGAATCATTGCAGGAAGCTGTAATAAATGTAAATGATATTAACGATGCAGTTCAGCTAATTACAGAAAACACTGAGAAGATGCAAGGAATTGCAGATTCAATGCAGGAAAATTCAAGAGCGAGCCAGGAAAAACTGACAGAGCTCAGAATGTCTACCAGAGCAAGTATAGCTGCTATAGATGGAATTGTTGATTTGATTGGAAATACAAATACTGCAGTTACCACTATTAGTGAGGCAGTTCAGATTATTGATGCAATTGCAGCACAGACAAATCTTCTTTCGCTGAATGCAAGTATTGAAGCGGCAAGAGCAGGCGAGGCTGGAAAGGGCTTCGCAGTAGTTGCAGATGAGATTAGACAGCTTGCAGACCAGTCTGCAGCAGCTGCGCAGAATATCCAGGAGGCTATGAAAGGTCTTGCTTCTGATTCAAACAAAACAATGGCGGAAGCAGGCAGTGTACAGGAGACTATCACAAAACAAAGAAGTACTATTCACAGAACTATTGAGCAGGTTGACCTCTTGATAGAGGATATCAACAAGTCAGTTGCACTTACAAGGGAAATAGTTGAAAACGTGGAGAAAACTGAGGCGGCAAGCGATGCAATTTCAGACACAATCACAAATCTTTCTTCTATTTCACAGCAAAATGCAGCAAGCTCAGAAGAGACAAGAGCCTCAATGCAGGATTTGACAGATACTATGGAAATCCTTTCAGAGAAGGCAACAGGTCTTAACGATATTGCAAAGGTTTTAGACAAAGAAATGGCCTTTTTCCAGTAAAAACCGGTTGTTTTTCGACACAGTGAGTAATATATTATAAATATGGGGTTTGTGTCGAAAAACGGGGGTTTTAGTATGGAAAAAGGTAAAGAAAAAATCAATAATATTGACTATTCTGCAACAGACATTTTGTATATGCTTCGGGATTTACCAGATGCCTGTTGCATCTTTGAGGTAATTACAGATCCTTTTGGAACAGTTCAGGATATGCGATTCCTCTTCGTGAATGAAAAATATGCCAGCCTGGTAGGTAAGCAATCCAGCGAGCTTTTAGGCTCTACGTTTTTTAATACCGTGAGCAATAGGGACGAAGATTGGATGAAGCTTAGCTATCAGGCTGCTTTTATGCGCCAATCGGTGATGAATCACACTTTTAATACACAATACAATAGATGGTTTGAATTCTGGGCAGTACCTGTCTATAAAAAGGGCTTCTGCGCTTTTATTATTCATGATGTTACTGCTGAAAAGCGCAAGGAAGAAAATAGAACTATAGACTATAATTCTACAAACTTTGTGTTAAATTGCGCCAAGGTTTTATCTACAAGTGAGTTTCGCAAGGGAATAAAATACACACTTAAGGAGCTTGGTGGTGTATTAAAGGCTGACAGAGTCAGTGTTATAGATGTGAAACAGGGTGAAGTCGGTGATGTATATCAATGGAGCGAGCGAATAAATGGTACAGGTCTGCCTTCAAAAAAAGTTTTGGATGAATACGATTTTTTCACCATGTGGGAAAGTCAGATAAAGGAAGATGGAGTAGCCGTCATCGATGATACCAGTGTATTAAGCGATAAAAATTCACAAATCTACGATGATGTATTGGCAGGAAATATTTCCCGTTATATAGTTGCCAGTCTTAAGGATAAAGCAGAAACTATAGGATATCTTTTGGTGGATAATTATTCTATGGAACTTGACATAGATGAGAGGACAGTGGTGCAATCTGTATCTATATTCATTTCGGAAGAATTGAAGAACTATAAACTAACTACAGAAGTGAGCTACATGAACACTCACGATGATTTAACCGATTTAGGAAATCGTTACGCATATTACACAACAAAAAATATGCTTGATGGACTTGAAGTGACAGTTGGTGTATGCTTTATTGATATAAATGGAATCAAGGCAATTAACGACGAACGCGGTCATGATGCGGGAGACGATGTTATAAAGGAAACTGCTGAATTGATTGCCTCTGTTTTCAAGAAAAAGTTCTGCTACAGAATAGGTGGGGATCAGTTTGTGGTTATTGTCCCTCAGGTTTCTAAAGAACACTTTGACGAACTATTGGAAAAGCTGAAGAAGAAAAGAAAGAAGACAACATTTGCCATAGGTGCTGTCTGGTCTGAGGAAAGCAAAGATATCAACAATCTTATCAATCAGGCAGACAAACTGATGTCTTCGGATAAGTCTAACTTCTACAGCACGGCAAACAGGAGAAAATGAGATGATTAACGCGACCTACAAGAAGATGCTGGAAGGCAAGTCTATTATCCGCGAGCTCAGCGAGTACGCCACAGCCCGTGGAAAAGAGATTGGATACGAAAATGTTTTTGATTACAGTCTGGGAAATCCCAGCGTGCCTTGTCCAAAAGGGTATACAGATACTGTGATTAACATGTATCAGAATAATGACCCTATGTCTATACATGGCTATAGTCCATCCCTTGGAATAGAAGATGTAAGGGAGGCTGTGGCAGATTCCTTAAAGTCGCGATTTGATGTGCCTTACGAGGCAAAGCATATTTTTATGGCAATCGGTGCAGCAGGCGCTTTGGCTCATGCCTTTAGATTGGTTACAGAGCCAGGTGATGAAATAATTGTATTTGCACCATTTTTCCCTGAGTACACAGAATACATAGGCCGAACAGGGGCTGTTATGAAGGTTGTTCCACCAAGCACAAAAGATTTCCAGATTAATTTTGATGCTTTTGTGGATATCATCAATGAAAAGACCATGGCGGTGTTGATAAATACACCAAATAACCCAACAGGCATTGTATATAGCGAGGAAACTATCAAGCGTCTGGCAGAGATACTTTACGCTAAGCAGGAAGAATACGGACACGACATCTTTTTGATAAGTGATGAGCCATACAGAGAGATTGTATTTGATGGCAAGGTGTGCCCATATCCAGCAAAATATTATGATAATACATTGACCTGCTATTCTTTTTCAAAGAGTCTATCACTTCCTGGAGAGAGAATCGGCTATGTAGCAGTAAATCCAAAGGCGACAGATAGTGATATACTGGCAGTAATCATGGGTCAAATTAGTAGAGGCATAGGCCACAATTGTCCATCATCAACCTCACAGCTGGCAGTGGCACAGGTGCTTGGTGAAACCAGCGATTTAAGTGTGTACGAGACTAACATGAACATCCTTTACGATGCCCTTACAGAGATGGGCTTTGAGGTGGTGCGTCCGGGTGGAACTTTCTACATTTTCCCAAAGGCTCTTGAGGAGGATGCAAATGCATTTTGTTCAAAGGCAAAAAAATACGATTTGATATTGGTTCCTGCGGACAATTTTGGATGCCCGGGTTATTTTAGAATGGCTTATTGCATAGATACTGAAAAGGTTAGACGTTCAATAGCTGCATTTAAGCGATTCGTCAGTGAGGAATATCACAAATAATTTTATAGAACAGGTTTTATTTAAATGGCTAAGCAGAAAAAACAGATAGAATACAGATATTACGAGATTCCTGATGGCCACTATGTTATGGCACTTTTAGGCGACAGCTGGGTAAGAAGCTATGGTGCTGAGATAGAAAATCTATTACACTTCCACAATTACATGGAAATTGGCTATTGTTATTGGGGAAATGGAATGCTCACAATAGAAGATTCCAACGTGGCTTATAAAGGTGGAATCATTACTATCATCCCAGAAAACATACCACATGAGACTAAAAGCTTTAATCAGGGAGTGTGTAAATGGGAATATCTTTACATAGATATCGATAATTTTATTCGTAATGAGATTCAAATTAAGCGAATGTTGCCTGAGGAGGTAATCAAGCGAATTAATAAACAGGGTTATATAATTCAATGGAACCAGAATAAGGCCATGACAAATATAATCCGAAATATCATCGAAGAATATCGTGAGAAAAAGCCTTATTACAAGGAGGCAGTGCGGGGTTATTTAAGGGCTTTTGTGGCGGAGCTTTTGCGAATAAATGAGGATATGAGCTCAAGCCTGACTATAGAGCAGAAGCGCCTGAACAGTTACATTGAAAAAAGTGTAAATTATATCTCGGAGCATTTCGCTGATGATTTGAAAATGTCGGATGTTGCAGCAGAATGTGGACTTTCAGAGAGCCATTTCAGGAGAATATTTGAGGAAAGCATGAACATGAAGCCTCTAGATTACCTGAATATGGTCCGCATAGACAAGGCCTGTGAAATCATACAAAACAAAGACTATGCCATGGAAGAGGTGGGCTTTAGAGTAGGATATCAGACTCCATCCACCTTCAACAGAAACTTTAAAAAGCTCACAGGCAAAACTCCATACCAGTGGAAAAAGGAAGAAAACACTGCAGGAATCACAAAAAAGAATTATAAAATAAGCGCCAAAAAAGGGTGGTAAAGCATTTAAGCTTTACCATCTTTTTTTAAAGGCTTCCCCCTGGGGGGAAGCTGTCAGCTTGCTGACTGATGAGGGGTGTATGTATCGTCATTTAGAACAAGCTAAATTCATAAATTCAACAAATTATCATGTAAAAACACTCATTATCTCCCCACAAAATAGTCGAATTTGCAATTTTTTAGCTCAAATCTATTTAGCTAGAAATACACACAAACTAGTATTATGACTATAGGAGGGACGAAAAAGAGCACTTAATTGTGCAAGATGCACAATTACGCGCCGGAAAAATTTTACAATCAATAAGGAGAAGAAGAAAATGAAGAAAAAATTGATTTCGCTTATGCTTGTTGGTGCAATGGCATCATCAATGGTTGCTTGTGGGGGTTCAGATGCAGGCAGCGCAGACACAGCTACTGATTCAGCAGCAACAACAGAAGATGGGGCTTCTACAGCCGATGTTCAATCAGATGATGAAAACACACTTACAGTTTATGCTTGGGATGAAAATTTCAATATTCCAGCACTTAAGGCGGCTGAAAAGGATTATCAGGACGTTAATAAAGACTTCAAATTGGAAATCATCACACAGTCACAGTCTTCTGACGTGGAGCAGGCAGTAACACTTGCGGCAGAAGCTGGAGATTATAGCACATTACCAGATATCGTACTTTTCCAGGATCACTACATCCAGCAGTACGTTACAAACTATCCAGATGCATGGCAGGATGTGGATGATGCAGATTGCGATTGGTCAGGACTTGGAGCTGAGAAGCTTTCTTACTCTACAATCGATGGCAAGCACTATGGTTTCCCTGTAGATGCTGGTACAGCAATTTTTGCATACAGAACAGACCTTCTTGAGCAGGCTGGATACTCAATTGATGATGTTAAGGGTATCACATGGGAGAAGTTCGATGAAATCGGACAGAAGGTTTATGACGCAACAGGAAAGCATCTCCTTTGCATGGATGGTAGCGGAAACGACTTATTCTACATGATGCTTCAGGAAGAAGGTGTTTCACAGTTTAAGGATGGCGAGCCATACATCAAGGATAACAAGGCTCTTGTAGAAGTATTTGAAATCATTGCAAAGATGGCACAAGACAACGTTCTTTACCTTGCAAATGACTGGTCAGATTACACAGATCAGGCTATCCAGGGCGACATGGTTGCAGGTGTATTCAATGGTAACTGGATTATCCCAACAATGAAGCAGGTTTCAGAAAACTCTGGTAAGTGGGAAATCGTTCCAGCTCCATCACTTACAGGTAAGCCAGGATACGCTTCAAACGGTGGTTCTTCACTTTACATCACAGGTAACTGCAAGAAGACAGATCTTGCTAAGGATTTCTTAGCTTACACATTTGGTGGACGTTCAGCAGAGGACGGACAGTCTACAACATATGACGAGGCACTTCTTAACGGTGGTGTTATCGGAACATGTGCAGCAGCTGCAGAGTCTGATGTTTACCAGCAGGGTGTTGATTTCTTCAATGGCCAGGCTATTTACGCTGACATCGTAGATTACACACAGAACGTTCCTACAGTTGAGCAGTCTGATTATCACTATTCAGCAAGAACAGCTCTTGGAACAGCTCTTCAGAATGTAATCGAGAATGGTTACACAACAGAGCAGGCTCTTGAAGAGGCAGAGACAAACCTTAGATTTGAAATGGGACTTTAATCTTTAGTTAATGTATTTTCATGGGAAGTGGCTGGCCCACTTCCCATTTTTAAAGAAGGGGGATGCCAACGTGGAGAAGAAAAAACATGGAATGACACTTGCAAATAAGCAATTGGCAGCCGGCTGGTTGTTTCTTACACCAGCAACAATTCTTATTTTCATAATGAGTTTTTATCCAATTATTCAGGCTTTAATAACATCATTTAAAACAGGAAAGGGCGTAAACATAAAGTTTGCTGACCCACTTACATACAATTACTCTCGAATGTTACAGGATGTAATTTTCAAAACCTCTATGAAAAATACATTCCTTTATCTAATAGTAGAGGTTCCTATTATGTTAATCCTGGCTATTCTTTTAGCTCAGCTTCTTAACAATAAGGACCTTAAATTCAAGGGATTATTCAGAACATGTATCTTTTTACCTTGTGCCACATCCCTTGTATCTTATTCATTAATTTTTAAATCAATGTTTGCTACACAGGGTCTTATCAATACAGTACTTCAAAATATTGGTATCACTCATGAAAACATTAATTTCCTTGGAACAGCAGGTACAGCCAGAGCCGTAATCATCATTGCTCTTATATGGAGATGGACTGGTTACAATATGGTATTTTATCTTGCAGGTCTTCAAAACATTGAATATTCAGTTTATGAGGCAGCAAAAATCGATGGCGCAAATGGTTGGAAGACATTTTGGAATATTACGGTTCCACTTCTCAAACCAACAATTGTTATGACAGCTATCATGTCAATCAACGGAACATTACAGCTATTTGATGAGTCTATGAACTTAACAAGTGGTGGCCCTGCAAACTCAACAATCACAATGTCACATTACATCTACAATCAGGCATTTGGACAGGGTGTAGGTAACTTCGGTTATACATCAGCTATGTCATTTGTAGTATTCATCCTTGTAGCAATACTTGCATTCATCAATTTGAAAGTAGGTGATACACGTGACTAAGAAAAATAGATCAATGATACAGCGTAGGCTTATTCCTACATACATATTTTTAACTATCTGCTCATTTATATCAGTATTTCCACTTTACTGGATGATTGCAGCAGCAACTAATTCGTCACTTAATGTGGCAAGAGGTTCAATTGCATTTGGAAATCAGCTTGCGGTAAACTTTGCAAACCTTTCAAAAGCTGTTCAGGGAACTCTCTGGAGCAGTATGGGAAATTCATTTCTCTATTCGATTGTACAGACTGTAGTAACACTTTTTGTGTGTTCAATAGCAGGCTATGGATTTGAGCTTTATCACGACAAGGGCAAGGATAGACTTTTTGGAGTACTACTTCTTGCAATGATGGTTCCAGCCGTTGCAACAATGGTTCCTTTATACGGCCTTGTTTCAAAGGCAAAGCTTTTAAACTCAGTATGGGCTTTCATCCTTCCTGGTATTTCAACACCATTTATGATTATGATGTTCAGACAGAACTCAAGAAATTTTCCACCTGACATCATGGAAGCTGCTCGTATTGATGGGCTGGCTGAATGGAAGATTTTCTTTAGGATGTATGTTCCTATCCAGAAATCAATTTATGCGGCAGCTGCAGTTATTACATTTATGAATGCCTGGAACGCATATATGTGGCCAAAGGTTGTTATGAGCGACAACAGAGCACAGACAATGCCAATGTTCATAGCAAATATTTCAAGCGGCTACACAGTAGATTACGGAATGACAATGTTAGGAGTATTATTCTGCTCGCTTCCAACAATGATAGTATTCTTTATACTTCAGAAGCAGTTTGCAGAAGGAATAACAGGATCGGTAAAATAATATGGCTGAATTCAATTATGAGATTGTAAAAAATCCAAGAATTTTTCAGGAAAACAGGTTAGACCCTCACTCAGACCACGAGTACTATGATAGCGAGGCGTATGGATATGGGGAGAAATCAAATTTCAAATATTCTTTAAATGGAATGTGGAAGTTTGAATATGCCAAAAACTACGAGTGCTGCGATAAGACGTTTTTTGAGGAAGACAGGGATTGTCATGGTTGGGACGATATAAAGGTTCCTGCCCACATTCAGATGGAAGGCTATGACAAAATAATGTATGTAAATACACAATATCCTTGGGATGGTCATGAGGATATTGCTCCAGGGGAGATTCCGGTAGAGGAAAATCCTGTGGGAAATTACGTGAAATATTTTGAAGTCCCTGAAATGATGAAAAATGGCCCAGTGTTTATTTCCTTCCAGGGAGTGGAGAGTGGATTTGCTCTTTGGCTCAATGGTAAATACGTAGGCTACAGCGAGGATTCATTCACTCCTGCTGAGTTTGATTTGACAGCATATATTAAGCCTGGTGTAAATAAACTGGCAGTTCAGGTGTTCAAATGGACAGCCGGCAGTTGGTGCGAGGATCAGGATTTCTTTAGATTTTCGGGAATCTTTAGAGAGGTTTATCTGTATACTATTCCAGCTACACATATCAGGGATTTGCGCATCCAGACTCTGCTTGATGACGATTATAAGGATGCCACGCTTGTCATTGATATGGAGGTCGTTGGGAGCGGCCTTGTCCAGATGACTTTGTCAGATGATGATACTGACATTCTAAATAAAGCAAATGTAATTGAAGGTAAGAATCATCTAGAGGTTCATGTAAGAGAACCAAAGCTTTGGAGTGCAGAGAATCCTTATCTTTTCGATTTACAGCTTAATGTATTTGGCGAGACGGGCCGATTAACCGAGGTTGTTAAGGAAAAGGTGGGCTTTAGACGCTTTGAGATGAAGGATGGAATCATGCATCTCAATGGTAAGCGCATAGTGTTCAAGGGAGTTAATAGACACGAGTTTTCTTCTTCCACAGGGCGAGTGCTCACTGAAGAGGAAATCCTTCAGGATATTATCACAATCAAAAAGAATAATATTAACGCTATTAGAACAAGTCACTATCCAAATCAAACTGTATTTTATAGGCTATGCGACATATTTGGACTATATGTTATCGATGAGACAAACCTAGAAACTCACGGAACCTGGCAGGTGCCAATCCTTATTTCAAAGGTAAAGGGCAATGATTATGCAGTGCCTGGTGATAGGCCAGAATTCACAGAAAATGTAATAGACAGAGCTCACAATATGTTTGAGCGAGATAAAAATCACCCTTGCATCCTGATTTGGTCTCTTGGAAACGAGAGTTATGGCGGTACAAATATGCGCAAGATGCAGGATAAATTCCATGAGTGGGATGATACGCGACTGGTACACTATGAAAGTGTATTTAACGACAGACGTGTAGATATATCAGACATGGAATCTACTATGTATGTGCCTGTAAGTGGAATTAAAAAATGGTTAATGGAAAACGAAGGCAAGCCATATATCAACTGTGAATATATGCATGCCATGGGAAATTCCCTTGGTGCCATGTTTAAGTACACAGAGCTTGCTTACGAGGAGCCGCGATTCCAAGGAGGTTTCATCTGGGATTATATAGACCAGGCCATAACCACTACAGATTGCTACGGTGAGGAATTTGAAGGCTATGGCGGAGATTTTGACGACAGACCAAACGATGGTAGCTTCTCAGGTGATGGTATCTGCTACAGCAAGGGCAGACTTCCAAGCCCAAAAATGCAGGAAGTAAAATACGACTATCAGAACATAAAAATCACTATAGAAGATGGCAAGGCTCATATAGAAAATAGAAATCTGTTTACAGATACAAATGAGTTTACTGCCATTCTTACAGTTGAAAAACTAGGTGAACTGATAGTAGAAGAGGAATTTACAATAGACTGTCCTCCGCTTGAAAGTGTTGATTATGAGCTAGAGCTTGATTTACCAAAGGACAATGAATATGTGGTGACATTATCGTTTGTACTTTCCGAGGACGAGCTTTGGGCGCCAAAGGGACATGAGATAGCCTATGGCCAGGCCACAGTGGGTAGATTTGTTTATCCTAGAGAAAAGGGACTTCCATTAAAGGTCACAAAAGGCTTCCACAACGTAGGAATTAAGGGTGCAGATTTTGAGGTGTTATTTGTATATCAAAGAGGCTTGAGCTCTTACAAATACCATAATAGAGAACTTTTAAAGCGTGTGGTTTTGCCTAATTTCTGGCGTGCAATGACAGAAAATGATTTGGCAAATCAGCTGCCATTCAGAGCAGGGCAGTGGAAACTGGCAAGCAAATATCTGGCTACAAATATTATGGATGAAAATGTAAGCGAGGCGCCACAGATAGTGGAGGAAGAAGACTGTGTAAAGGTTACATACACCTATCATCTTCCAACAAGGCCAGCAGGAGTGTGTCACGTATCGTACATCGTCCATACAGACGGCATGATTGACTGCACATTAAAACTTCCAAAATCAGCTGAAATTGGCGAGCTTCCAGAGCTTTCTATGGTATTTGCATTTGATAAAAAGCTGTCTAATCTTCAGTGGTATGGCAAAGGCCCAGAGGAAACATATCCTGACAAGGATCATGCAAAGCTTGGAGTATTTAACAACAAGGTCGAGGATAATGTAACCAAGAATCTGGTTCCTCAGGAATGTGGTAACCATCAGGAAGTGCGTTTCGCTAAAATCACTGATGATAAAGGTGATGGAGTGATTTTCCTACCTGGAAAACTGGGATTTTCAGCACTGCCATATACAGTCCATGAAATAGACGAAGCTATGCACCATACAGAACTTCCAAAGCCACACTTCACGCATGTGAGAGTGGGACAGCAAATGGGTGTTGCAGGAGACGATACCTGGGGTGCAAAAACCCATCCAGAATTCATGCTTGATAACAGCAAAGATATGCAGATTTCCTTTAGTTTTAAGGGGATTTAAGTTATAATAATTGTCGACTGCATTGGGCAGCCGGCAATTATTTTATGGAGGGTAGAATTATGTTTGAATCAAATGACACATTCGTTGAAGATGCTGTAAAGGTAAAGGAAACAGCTCAGGATAGAACCAGAAAACTTGGACTTATGGCCATGTGCCTTGTTTCTTTAGGTGCTTTTACTGCAATGAACAATCATCTAAAGTTCTTTTTCCTTATCGTATTTATTGTTTTAATGATTATTGATTTGTTTTTAATTGTTAACAATAACAACGTTGAATACGAGTATGACTATACAAACGGGAGTCTCGAAATCGCAAAGATTATTAACAATTCTAAGCGAAAATCAGTTGTGGCAGTCGAATCTGCACAATTAAAGATGGTTGCTGCTGTTGGAACAAACGAATCTTTGAAGTATGATCATGTAAAGCTTAAAACATACGACTGTAGTGCACATGATGAAGAGATGAAAGATTACATCTTAGTAGCTCATGAAGAGGAAAAAGGATACGATTTCAAGGTAATATTCACACCTTCAGACAAGTTGCTTACAGCTATGGAAAGATATAACAAGAGAGATATTTATCGCTAGCCTTCCCCCTATGGGGAATGGGGTGTCAGCGCAGCTGACGGATGAGGGTAAAAGGAGAATTAAATGAACGAGAAAGAGTTAAAGGTTTTATTTGAAGAAAAATTTGGCGGCGAAGGGGATATCCGCACATATTTTGCGCCAGGTCGTGTAAATCTCATTGGAGAGCACACAGACTACAATGGTGGACACGTATTTCCATGTGCTTTAACAATCGGCACATATGCAGTGGCCAGAAAGCGCTCAGATAATGTGATTAAGCTTTACTCTGCAAATTTAGATCAATGCGGAGTAATCGAAAGCAGTCTCGATGATTTAGTAAACAAGGACGAATATAGTTGGGCTAACTATCCACTAGGTGTGGTTTGGGCACTAAAAGAGAAGGGTTCAGAGATTAAATCAGGATTTGAAATGTGCGTTTGGGGCAATATTCCCAACGGTTCAGGCCTTTCATCATCAGCATCCCTTGAGGTACTCACAGGTACAGCCCTTACAGACCTATTCGGATTAGATAAAACCATGACAGAACTTGCCCTTATTGGTCAGTACTCTGAGAACAATTTCAATGGTTGCAACTGCGGAATAATGGACCAATTTGCTGTAGCAATGGGACAAAAAGACCACGCCATTTTCCTTGACTGTGCAGATTTATCCTATGAGTATGCCAACGTAAAGCTCGAAGGCGCAAAAATCGTTATTACCAATTCAAAAGTAAAGCATTCACTTGTTGATAGCGCATACAACGACAGAAGAAATGAGAGTTCACAGGCCCTCGCAGACCTTCAGACGGTATGTGGCATCAATACACTTGGAGAGCTTACAGATGAAGAGTTTGAAAAATACGGCACAGCTATCAAAGACGAGGTATGCTACAGACGTGCGAAGCATGCAGTATCTGAAAACCAGCGTACTATCAAGGCTGTTGAAGCTCTTAACAACAACGATATAGAAACCTTTGGAAAGCTTATGAATGCAAGCCATATCTCACTTCGTGATGACTATGAGGTATCCTGCGAAGAGGTTGATTTCCTTGTAGAAACAGAGTGGAGCGTACCAGGCGTAATCGGAGCACGTATCACAGGCGGTGGTTTCGGAGGTTGTACTGTAGCCATTGTAAAGGACGAGGCAGTAGACAATTTCAAAGAAACTGTAGGCAAGGCCTACAAGGAAAAATACAATTTGGACGCTGAATTCTATGTAGTAGAGATAGGCGACGGCGCCAAGAGAATAGCTTAAAATACGAAAGAGCCACCTTGTTATGAGGTGGCTCTTATATAATTGTAAAGCATAAGTGACAGCTTTACAGTGATAGCATCTGAGAATTTTCTTACATCATATCCCGTCAAATCGGCGAATTTATCAAGTCTATATATAAGCGTATTACGGTGAATAAACATTTTGCGGCTAGTCTCAGCAAGAGATAGATCATTGTCGAAAAACGACTCTAAAAGGTTCAGAGTTTCCTCGTCAAGGTGCGATAAGGTGTCAACATTTATATGAGAATTCAGGTAGATTTCAACCTCTGGAAGAGGAACATTGTAAAGCAATCTACCGAGCCCGAGCACACTGTAGGAATATACTTTGTCAGTGCTCCTAAAGGTATTTCCGATGTGCATACCCATCACGATATCCTTGTAGCACTTTGGCAAATCCGTGAATTTATGAATAGGAACATCGTAGGAAACTTTAAATGAAATGAAAGCCTCACTTTCAAGCATATCCAAAAATTCATGACAGTATTGATTAATTTCATCGGGATTAGGATATTTTTCAAAATGAAGAATTAGCAAAATATGAGATGAATCAATTTCGATAAGAGCATCCTGGGAATCTGGCAAAAGACTCTTAAGAAGAGAAACTGCTTCTTTAGTATAGTCCTGCTGGCTCTCCAAATAAAAAAGCATTCTAATGGCATCTTCCTTGATGTGGAAGCGATGGATGTAGGCTGCAGCGTCAGAATATGCCAATTCTCTGGTGACGAAAGCTCTGTAAAATGAGCTTTTAGAATCCAGCACATTGAATCTGACAACCATTTCCTTAAGCTTATTAATCGTTTCCTCGTCAGATAAAGAGGAATCTGTAATATCAAAGTTAATACCTGTAGCTTTATTTAATTGTTCCAGTAATTTTAATTTTTTTGTTTCTAAATCCATAAAAAAAGAGGTACCTTTCAAAAAGATACCTCCATTTTAAATCAATGTATTTAACTAATCAATTAGTTAGCAATTGTAAGCTCTGTGTCCTTATCGAAGAAGTGAGCCTTTTCCATATCAAGAGCAAACTTAACTGTGTCGCCACCTCTAGCTGTTGTACGTGGGTCAACTCTTGCTGTAACCTGAGTTCCAGCATAATCGAAGTATAAGTAAACCTCAGCACCAAGAAGCTCGTATACAGAAATCTTAGCTTCGATAACAGATGATGTCTGTGTATCAACGAAGATCTGTGAATCATGAATATCTTCTGGACGGATACCAAGGATAACTGCCTTGTTTGCATAACCAGCATCCTTAAGAGTCTTTGTCTTTGCTGGTGGAATCTGAAGAGATGCACCGTTAACCTGGATAGCTGAGCAATCAGCATTAAGTGTTCCCTCAAGGAAGTTCATCTGTGGAGAACCGATGAATCCAGCAACGAAGAGGTTGCATGGCTTCTGGTAAAGGTTAGCTGGTGTATCGATCTGCTGAACAATACCATCCTTCATAACAACGATTCTTGTACCAAGTGTCATAGCCTCTGTCTGATCGTGTGTAACGTAGATCATTGTAGCTCCAAGTGAGTCATGAAGCTTAGAAATCTCAGTTCTCATCTGAACACGAAGCTTTGCATCAAGGTTTGAAAGAGGCTCATCCATAAGGAATACCTTAGGATTACGAACGATTGCACGACCCATAGCAACACGCTGTCTCTGACCACCTGAAAGAGCCTTTGGCTTTCTGTCAAGGAGCTTCTCAAGGTCAAGAATTCTAGCTGCCTCACGTACCTTCTTGTCGATTTCGTCCTTTGGTACTTTACGAAGCTTAAGACCAAATGCCATGTTATCGTAAACTGTCATATGTGGGTAAAGAGCGTAGTTCTGGAATACCATTGCGATATCTCTGTCCTTAGGCTCTACGTCATTCATAAGCTTTCCATCGATGAGAAGCTCACCTGAAGAAATCTCTTCAAGACCAGCGATCATACGAAGTGTTGTAGACTTTCCACATCCAGAAGGTCCTACGAAGATGATGAACTCCTTATCTTTAATGTCAAGGTTGAAATCCTTAACAGCGTGGAAACCATTAGGGTATTTCTTGTTAATGTCTTTTAATACGATGTCTGCCATAATAAAAATCCTCTCTTTAAATATCTTTTGTAAAAATTGGGTTACCCCTTAACTAATAACGATTATAGAAAATGTCTAAATTGTGAACAATGTTAGAATAACCAAAAAATCCAAAAACCTTTCGGTGTTTTGACGATAAATTAGTCAAGATAACGGATGTTATGTTATAATGACCCCAAAGGGATTATTGTAACAATCGGGAGAATTGAAATATGGAAGCTGTAAAATACAGGAATCGCTTGATGAGATATCTTAGGTTTCCTCTGTACATGCTTGTTATTTTTGTAATAGGATGTATAGCCTTAGCCTTTGTAGACAAGCGTATTGCGGGCATTATCTCTATATTTGTGCTCATCTATGGGATATTGGCCTTCTTATATTATAGGGTTAATCTCAAATCTTTTAAAAACACTATCATCGAGTATGCCGTTCATTACGGCACAGTCCAGAAGGAGCTGATTAAAAAATTCAGACTCCCTTATGTACTGTTGGATTCCACAGGAAGAATCATGTGGATGAATGAAGAATTCAGCAGGCTTGTGGACAAAAATAAGACTTACAACAAGTCTATCACTTCAATCTTCTCTGAGATTACCAGAGAGGGAATCGAGCACGCAAAAGATGATAGCTTTGACATTCATTTAGAATACAACGAGAGACAATATCTTGCATGTCTTCAGCGATTAGACATGACCGAGCCTTTATCAGGCAACAGTATCATTGCAAATTTCGATGGCTCGCCAGACGGTCTGGTTGCAGTTATTCTCTTTGATGAGACTAAAATGCTTGCTACCAAAGCAAAGGTAGACGACCAGGCTATGGTTATGGCACTTCTTTATATAGATAACTATGATGAAGTCTTTGACCAGGTAGAAAACTCTAAGCGTGCAATGCTTTTAGCACTTCTTGATCGCAAGATTAATAAATACTTTGCAGAAGCTGATGCCATCGTTAGACGTCTTGAAAAAGACAAGATTTTAATTGTTTTCCAGCATAAATACCTGGAGAAATTCGAAAACGACAAATTCTCACTTATTGAGGATATCACCTCAATAAAGATGGGAAATGATAGAGATATCACCATCAGTATTGGTATTGGTTTAGGCAGCGAAAGCTACACTCAAAAGGCTCAATATGCTCATATGGCTATTGACCTTGCCCTTGCGAGAGGTGGATGCCAGGCTGTTATTAAAAATGGTCAGAGAGTTTCATACTACGGCACACATGGTAAGGAAGTAGAGCGTACCACACGAGTTAAAGCCAGAGTTAAAGCCCAGGCTCTTCGCGAGCTGATGGAATCAAGAGAGCGCATCATCGTTATGGGCCACAACCTTTCAGATGCAGATTGCCTTGGTGCATCAGTTGGAGTTTTCTGTGCTGGTCGCCAAATCGGAAAGCCTGTAAATATCGTGATTGATACCATTACAAGCTCAATGAGACCAGTGGTTGAGAGCTTTACAGAAAAGGATGAATATCCTGATGATATGTTTATCACCAGTGAGCAGGCGCTGAATTTGTGTAATGACAACACACTTGTCATGGTTGTTGATACCAACAGACCAAGCTATGTGGAATGTCCTGCACTCCTTAATAAAAACAAAAATATTGTTGTAATTGATCACCACAGACAGGTAGAAGAGGTTATTGAAAATCCAATCCTCTCTTATATCGAGCCATACGCATCATCTGCAAGTGAGATGATTGCAGAGGTGCTGCAGTACTTTGCAGAAAAAATCAGCATCAATCCTACAGAAGCAGATTGCATTTACGCAGGTATTCTTATCGACACCAACAACTTCATGACAAAAACAGGTGTCAGAACCTTTGAAGCTGCTGCTTTCCTTAGAAGAAACGGTGCTGAGGTTACCAGAGTCCGCAAGATGCTTCGTGAAAATATGGAGACTTATAAGGCTAGAGCTGAGGTAGTTAGAAACGCTCAGACCTACAGAGGAGCATTTGCTATTTCAGAATGTGAGCCAGACGGACAGCTTGAGTCACCAACAGTTATTGGCGCTCAGGCAGCCAACGAATTGCTTAATATCGTAGGTATCAAGGCATCCTTTGTACTTACAAAATTCATGGATAAAATATACATCAGCTCACGTTCAATCGATGAGATTGACGTTCAATGTATTATGGCCCGCCTAGGTGGTGGTGGCCATATCAACATGGCTGGTGCACAGGTTCAAAACCGAACCCTTGAGGAAGTTCACAAGGATTTGGAGGCTACTATAGATAAAATGCTAGAAGAAGGAGAAATCAAACTATGAAGGTAATATTACTTCAGGATGTTAAGTCCCTTGGAAAGAAGGGCGAGATAGTTGAGGTAAGCGAGGGCTATGCAAGAAATATGCTCTTCAAGAAGAAGCTTGGCGTTGAAGCTACAAACGCAGCACTTAACGACTTAAAGCTTCAGAATAAACATGACGAAAAGGTTGCTCAGGAAAATTATGAGTCAGCTGTTGCATTCAGCAAGGAAATTGAGGAATGGAAGGTAGAAACTACCATCAAAACAGGCGAGGGCGGACGTACCTTCGGTTCAGTTTCTACTAAGGAAATCGCTGAGGCTGCAAAAAAGCAGTACGGCAAGGAAATCGACAAGAAAAAGATTGTATTAGAAGACCCAATCAGAGCACTTGGTACTTATGAAGTAAAGGTTAAGCTTCACCCAAAGGTAACAGCAACACTTAGAGTTCATGTAAGTGATAAGTAATCATCAATACCACTTATCGCAGAAGGAAAATAAGGACAATACATGGAAGACGTAATTCGCAGACAAATGCCTAATTCCCTAGAAGCTGAGCAGTCTGTCATCGGTTCTATGATTGTAGACAGAGACACAATCGTAGAATGTTCAGAGATCCTTCTAAAGGAGGATTTCTATCATCAGCAGTACGGGATATTATTCGAGGCGATAGTAGAGCTTTACAATGCAAACGAACCGGTGGATGAGGTTACTCTCCAAAACAAGCTTAAGGAAAAGGGCGTTTCCCCAGAGGTTGCATCCCTTGAGTATATCCAACAGCTTGTACTGGGGGTTCCAACCACAGTTAATGCAAAAAGCTATGCCAACATTGTCAAGGATAAGGCGATACTCAGAAACATAATTAAAGTAAATCAAAACATTGAAAATATGTGCTTTGAAGGCACAGAGGAAGTAGATACAATTTTAAATCAGACAGAAAAGGATATCTTTTCACTGGTTCAAAACAGAGGCAATTCAGATTATGTACCTATCAAACAGGTAGTAATGAATGCCATTGCCAAAATCGACTCTGCCTCAAAGCAAAAGGGTGTTGTAACAGGTATTCCAACAGGCTTCATCGATTTGGATAGACAGACAGCAGGCCTTCAGCCATCAGACCTGATTCTGATAGCTGCCCGTCCTTCAATGGGTAAAACTGCCTTCGTACTTAACCTGGCACAGCACATCACACTTAGAGAGCATTTATGTGCAGCTATATTTTCACTGGAAATGTCAAAGGAGCAGCTGGTTAACCGTCTATTTGCCCTTGAATCAAGGGTAGACGCACAAAAGCTCCGTACAGGTAACCTTCAGGAGGCCGACTGGGAAAACCTCATCGAAGGCGCAGGAAAAATCGGTAATTCAAAGCTTATTATCGATGATACACCGGGTATTTCAATCAGTGAGTTGAGAAGTAAGTGTAGAAAATTCAAGATGGAGATGGGACTTTCTATCATCATCATTGACTACTTACAGTTGATGTCAGGAAATGGCAAATCAGAAAGTAGACAGCAGGAAATCTCAGAAATTTCACGTTCACTAAAGGCTTTGGCCCGTGAGCTTAACGTTCCTGTTATTGCGCTTTCACAGCTTTCACGAGCTGTTGAGCAGCGTCCAGACCATAGACCTATGATGTCTGACCTTCGTGAATCCGGAGCCATCGAGCAGGATGCGGACGTGGTTATGTTCATCTACCGTGATGATTACTACAATCACGACACAGAGTTAAAGGGCGTTTCGGAAATTATTGTAGCTAAACAGAGAAATGGTCCTATAGGAACAATAGAGCTGACATGGCTTCCAGAATACACAAGATTTGCTAATAGAGATAGAAGTCAGTATTCTAATAGAGAAGAATAGGCATAACGGGAAAGCGTACATTGAAGATTGCCTGAGGCAAAGTGGTGCGCTGTGGCAAACAAAAAAGAGGCTGTTTAAGCCTCTTTTTATATGCTCTTTAAGCTTTTGAATCAA
Organism: Pseudobutyrivibrio sp. ACV-2; assembly: GCF_900107545.1. Lineage (GTDB taxonomy): Bacteria > Bacillota > Clostridia > Lachnospirales > Lachnospiraceae > Pseudobutyrivibrio. Next base: position 28,866 of record NZ_FNQZ01000006.1, read on the forward strand.
GAAATGTGTTGATTTCCTCAACGAGATCATCAGCGTCGATACCGTGTACCATAGCTGCCTCCTCGATTGTTTCCATCTGTGAAGATGGGCATCCAAGGCAGTGCATACCGATATTAAGTAAAATAGGAGCTACATCAGCATCAATCTGAAGAAGCTCGCCAATCATAGTAGACTTTGAAACTCTTGCCATTTTAGACTTCCTTCCTTTCATTAAATTCTCAAATGATAATAACATGTAAAAAGGTTTTTCGCAATCAATTAATGGTACTAATTTGTGTACACAATTTAAACTTCTGTTAGCCACAATCAACGCAAGTTAGTCTATATGAACAGCTCAACGCCCTATATTTACTGTATTTTTAAAAATACATTTCTGTTCTTGAATTAGACACAATTTAGGTGTATGATGAATTCATCACATTGAAGTTGATAAATAATTATCAATAAGGATTTAAGGAGGATTTTAATTATGGCATATGTAATTTCTGATTCATGCGTATCTTGTGGAACATGCGAGCCAGAGTGTCCAGTAGGAGCTATCTCACAGGGCGATTCACAGTTCGTAATCGATGAGGGTGCTTGTGTTGAGTGTGGTACATGCGCAGGCGTTTGCCCAACAGGCGCTATTTCACAGGGCTAATAGAAGCATATAGGAGGGACCCACTTGTGGGAGGAACCTGTTTGCCACGGCACACCATTGCCGAAGGCAATCTTTAAATGTGTGCCTTCCCGTTAAAGGGGTTACCCTAATAGCTTAATCAAGAAATCCGGTTAATAAAAATGACCTGCATCGAGCAGGTCATTTTTTTTGCTTTTTTAATTAGATAAGAGCAAGCTTTTGAATAGCATCACCCTTAAGCATTGTCTCATAGTGTTCTGACATATACGCATCTGTGCCAACCACAAAATTCTGTTGATCACTGTATTCTGCTAGTATATTGCAGACTTTGTTGTAAACCTCAGCAGTATCGTTAGACTTGCTGACAACAAGATAGTATTTATTATCAAATGGACTCTTATAGAGAGAATTTTTGCCGTTGTAGAATGTTGCAAGGACAGTGGATAACTTGAGGACATCATCTAGACTGTCGAAAACAAACATCTTTGTAATATCTACAGGTAATCCTTTTTTAGCTGCCTTCTCAGGTGAAGTAGCTATAGCTTCCTGAGCCTTTGCAAGTAAGCTGTTGAATATGTTAAGAATGTCATCAGCTGCAGCCTCGTTAAATGGCTTAGCAGGAGCATCCGCAATATTCATATCATCGTCATCATAATCATCATCGTCTTCAGAGAAGCGAGAGAAGCGAGTATCTAGCTCATCGGGGCTCTCTACCTTTGTAACAAGAAGTACGATAGATTCTGATGAAAGGGGTATGGCTTCAATCATAAGTGGAATATCCTCCGCTTCGAAGCCGTATTGATATGCAGCCTGCTCCATTAACTCTCTGAAAAGCTCTCGTGCCTTGGTAGACCCATAGGCAAGCTCGGAAAGCTTAATGTGACGGCTAATTAAATCTTCTCTGGATAGAGTGCATCTGATCTGGTTCTCGTTGATTTTTTCAATTTTCATAAAATCACCTCCCGAATCGAAATAAGATGCTGGAACATTTCTTGTTCGACTATTATATATATATTATATCGGAAAGTAAAGGAAAGTTCTTCTTATTTTAGTGAGAAAAGTATAAAATTTTTCTTAAGGAATAATTACAGAAAAATATTTATTTGCAAAAAAGTGCTTGCAAAATAATTCTGACTGTGATATAAAATTATCCGCGAGATGCTTTTTCCGAAAGGAAGGAGCAAAACCTATGATACCAAAAGGTATTGATGACAAGTACGAAGTAATTCGAATACTGCAAGAGACAGCAGCTACAGCAGTTTTACTTGTCAATTATAAAAAGGTAGGAGCATTAAGAATTCTTAAGGCTATTCACAAAGCCGATTCTAATGCGAACAGCATCCTATCCGAAGCACATCTTTTACAGGGATTTAAATCATCCCAAATACCCACATTATACGAAGTAGAAGAAACAGATGAGTTTTTCTATTTAGTTGAAGAATTTGTAGAGGGAATATCTCTACGGGAGTATCTACAAAAAAATAAACTTGAAAGAAATCAGCTTTTACATATATCCATAGAGCTATGTAAAATTGTTGAATGCCTACATACGGCAGGAAGTGAGCCGGTCATTTACCGGGATATGAAGCCTGAACACGTCTATTTGGCAGGAGATGATATTAAACTGATAGATTTTGGTATAGCTATTTTGAAATCCAATGCTAAAAATGCCAAAGCTATGGGTACAAAAGGCTGGGCTGCGCCTGAACAACTAAAGGGCGAGGCACTTGACGAGGGTTGTGATATATACGGCCTTGGAAAAGTAATCGAGTTTATGCAGATGAACAGTTATGGGAAAGATGATTTTAGAATTAAACAGATTGTAGAATATGCAACAAAAGAAAATCCAAAGGATAGATTTTCTGCAGTTGAAGAAATGAGGGCTAGTCTTGAAAGTCTTCAGGGAGCAAGAGTTAATGATAAAATCGGAAAAAAGCATCTCGAAAGAAAAATAGCGGTTATAGGTGGAGGGCCATCAGTTGGAACAACACGAATAGCCATGTCCCTTTGTCGATTTTTCAATAGAAAGAAAATCGATTGCTATTACAGGGATATCGAAAAAGACACAGTACTTAAACTATGGAAAAATCTGAAGAATGCCAAGCTAAGAAAGGGTGTTTTATACCACGACAGCTTTCAGGGTATCCTCGAATACGGGGAGACTGTAGAGCATTATAAGGCTCCGGATGGTTTGTATATTTATGACTGTGGATCAAGTAAAGAAATACCACTTGGTACAGATATTATTTTGTATGTAGTAGGTGGAGCACCTTGGCAGCAGGTGGATGAATATCCGGCCTGGATAACAGATGAAAATGTGTATGTTATAAACAATTTTTCAGATAGAGTTACAGCAATTACGCTTGCCAGGGAAATTAAAAAGAAAGTTTATAGGTATCCAACAGTACAGGATTCAGAGTTTTCATGGAATGAGGAAAAAGTTTTTTCAGCGATTTTTAAGAATAAAAAAGATTTGTTTATTGGTCAACAACAATAAAAATAACAAGAAGACAAAAAGAAAGCAAATATGCGTGGTTGGTGTATCTCCGAAATCGGGCGTAACACATATATGTCTTAGTCTTGCAAATTTTATTCACTCAGTTCTAAGGCAAAAGGTCATCTACATAGAGCATAGGGCTGACAGTAGCCTGCTTGGTGTAGTTGGCGAAAATCAGGTGAAGATTGGAGAATTAAGTGGCTATAAATATAAGGGTGTAAATTATGTGCTGACTAATGATGTAAGTACAATCTACAAGCTTATGTCGCAAACAAATTGCTGGATTATCATAGATATGAGTAAATTGACTAAAGAGACAAAAACCATATTTAACAATTGCAATAGACGAATCGTAATAGGGTCTTTAAGACCTTGGTGTGAAAGAGATTACTATAGATTTATCGATAAAAATATAGAACAAAGAGAGATAAATCAAGTGAAATTTTATAATATAAATAAACAAAAAAACAAAAACCATTTTAAACAAATCTATGGTCAAAATCTCTATGAAATACCGTATATTGAGGACCCTTTTTCTTTAAAGGAAGAAGAATTTGATGGATTGATTGATATGCTTCAGTAGCTGCAGGAAGGAGTTGTGGAATAAGTCATATGAATTCATAGTGGTTTAGACGATGTCAGTATCACAATCGTTTGAATCTACAAAAACACTGATTTAAGAAAAAAAGACGAAAAATAACTCTTCTTTAACTATTCTTAGTGAGGTATATGTATTAAAGAAGTTTCAGAAGGGGTAATAAAAGAATATAAATGTGTTTTTGATTTTGGAGCGGACAGTCCGCTCCATTTTTGTGTATATGAGTATTAGTAAAGTGGAATTTGACAAAGTGTTTTGTTATACTTTACAAGAAGTATGACTTTATGAGAGGACAAAAATATGAGCAATCGTAGAAGAAGGAAGAGACATATAATCCCTAGAGGATACATATATATTGCAGCAGCTGTTATAGCGCTAGTACTTGTGATTGGAGGTATTTACGGTATCAAAAAATATGCTCCTACAAAAGAGCATATGGAGCTTTCAGATTATTTCTATACTGGCCATGAAAATGAGATGGCTGTCATATTAGACGGAGATTACAAAGAAAGCACTGAAGAGGAGCCAAACGGCTATGCCATAATAAAAGATGGCAAGCCTTACCTTGAGCTTCAGTTCGTAAAGGATTATCTGGATGATGGCTATGTCTATGACAATACAGAAGCTACACTTAGATATGCTACAGACAAAGAAGTCTACACCGCAAATGCAGGAAGCGCAGATTATACAATCGATAAAAGTGTAAACAACCTTGGTCATGAGGCAGTTGTGGCACAGGGGAATGCTGTTTTTATCTCAGTGGATTATTTATCGCTTTTGACAGATTTTGGTTACACAGTCTATGATTCTCCAGCCAGAATATATGTAGATACAGTTGGCACAGAAAAAAACATGGCTTCTGTGAAGCATAAATCTCAAATTAGAAGATTGAACGGCCCAAAGAGCCCTGTTTTAGAGGATGTGACAAAGGGCGAGTCACTTTATGTTGTTAGAGATACAGGCAAATGGAGTTTTGTAGTATCAGAAAATGGTGTCATGGGCTACATCAAAAATAGAGCCTTTGCAAATACCGAAACAGAAAAAGTTAAGGCAAGCTTACCAGACCGTGAGTACAAGCACATGTTAGTAGGCGAGGATATAAGTTTGATTTGGCATCAGGTCACTGCTCAGGCAGCAAATGGTGATATCGCAAATGTTCTTGCAAGTTCAGGAAATATTGATGTTATTTCTCCAACATGGTTTTATTTAAATGATAACCATGGTGGAATCGCATCCATAGCAAACAGCAACTATGTGTCTACATGCCATGCCAAGGGTGTTCAGGTATGGGGTCTTGTAAGCAATCTGGAAGATTCCTCAGTGGATACCACAACAGTATTAAACACAACAAGCGCTCGTGATAATCTGGTAAATAACTTGATTGCTCAGGCTATCACTTACAGTCTTGATGGTATCAATGTAGATATTGAGCAGCTTTCCGGGGAGGCTGCAGATGGATATATCCAGTTTATCAAGGAGCTTTCCATCAAATGCGAGAAGAACGATATAGTTCTTTCAGTTGATAATTATGTGCCTACTGCATCGTCTGCAATCTATAGCAGAAAAGAGCAGGCAAAATATGCAGACTATGTGATTATCATGGGGTATGATGAACACTACGCAGGCAGCGAAGAGGCAGGATCTGTGGCATCCCTGGGATGGGTTGCCCAGGGTATAAAGGATACATTGGATGAGGTTCCTGCAGAACAGGTGATTCTTGGAATCCCTCTTTATTGCAGAGTATGGGCGGTTTCAGCAGATGGCAGTGTAGATAGCACAGCATATGGAATGAATGCTATCCAAAGCTATTTAAAAACAAACGGAGTAAACACTTCCTGGGATGAATCTTTAGGACAGTATTATGGTGAGTACACCAAGGGTGATGTAACTTACAAGATTTGGGTTGAAGATGATACTTCTATCGAGAAAAAACTTCAGCTTATTGATGAAAATAAACTAGCTGGAGGTGCTTTCTGGAAAAAGGGATTTGACAGCACAGGAATCTGGAATGTTATTGTTAAATACCTGTAATAGTTCTGAAAAACACAGAAAAATCATATTTTTCAACGAGTTTGTGGGTGTTTCACAAGGGTAAAAAGATTGTGTTCTAAGGGAAAAGTGTTATAATTTTGAGTATGATTACTAGGATTATGGATGTTTCTTTAGAGCCAATCAATATGGAATATATCAGAGAGGCTTCAGAAATTTTAAGAAATGGTGGGCTTGTAGCATTTCCCACCGAAACAGTATATGGATTAGGCGGAGACGCCACGGACAAAGAAGCTTCGAGAAAGATATATCAAGCAAAGGGTCGTCCATCGGATAACCCTTTAATTGTGCATATAGCAGAATATCAGCAGTTGGAGAGCATTACAAAGGATCTGCCAGAAACGGCAAAAAAATTGGCAGATGCATTTTGGCCAGGACCTCTCACAATGGTTTGCAATAAAAACGAGGTTATTCCATACGAGACTACAGGAGGTCTTGATACAGTGGCAGTCAGAATGCCAAACAATCCTGTGGCTCTGGCACTTATAAGGGAAAGCGGATGTATGATAGCAGCGCCAAGCGCCAACACATCAGGCAGACCAAGCCCTACCAAGGCAAGTCATGTATATGAGGATTTATCAGGAAAAATCGAAGCCATTTTAGATGGTGGCCCTGTAGATATAGGGCTTGAATCTACAATCGTTGATTTAACAGAAGATGTGGTCACTATTTTAAGACCTGGCTACATCAACATGGAAATGTTAAAAGAGGTTGTAGGAGAAGTCAGAATAGACCCAGGCATTGTTTATAATGACAAAGGAACTACTGCAGGGGCTAAACCAAAGGCTCCGGGAATGCGTTATAAACACTATGCACCAAAGGGTGATTTGACAATTGTTGCAGGTGATGAAAAAAAGGTTGTTGAAACTATCAATAGACTTGCCTTAGAGGGGATTGAGGCAGGCAAAAAGGTAGGTATCATTGCTACCGAAGAAACCAAAGATAAGTATGATTGCGGGGAAATACTTGTAGTTGGTGACAGGTCAGATGAAAAGAGCATAGCTCACAACCTATACAATATTTTGCGAGAATTTGATGAATTGGAGACAGATTTGATTTATTCAGAAAGCTTTGCCACACCTAACATGGGGCAGGCTATTATGAACAGACTACTTAAGGCTGCGGGACAAAAGACCTTAAATGTCTAAAAGAGGGTTGAGGGATGAATAATATTAACAGAGTGATTTTTGCGTCTGGAAGTGGGACGTCACGAGCACCTATGGCTGCTGCCATATTTCGCTCGTTTCCACATCCAAGGTCAATTATTTGCGAAGCAAGGGGGCTGATAGTTCAGTTTCCTGAGCCCTTGAATCAAAAAGCTGAGGCCATTCTTATCAGTAATGGCATTGAGCTTAAGGATTATTCTTCCAAACAGCTTCAAAACTCAGATTTTACTGAGAACACGCTGGTTATAACAATGGAAGAAGCGGGGCGGCAAAAGATTTTAAGTGAATATGAAAATGCCACTGAGGAGAACACCAGACTTCTTAATGAGCTTGTGGGGGACGAGCTTGAAGTTATGGACCCTTACGGTGGTTCAGTACAAACCTATGGTTTATGTTATGAGGTTTTGAAGGCATCGATTGAAAAGCTTATTAAACTGTTAGAGGTTTAATGGTTTTACCTATATTACTAGAGATTATGACTGGAATGTATTGGAGGAGAGACCATGAGTGATAAGAGACTTGATTATATTAGCTGGGATGAATACTTTATGGGCGTTGCAGTTCTGTCGGGTATGAGATCTAAGGACCCAAACACACAAGTTGGAGCGTGTATTGTTAGCCAGGATAATAAAATCCTTTCAATGGGCTACAATGGTTTTCCAAATGGATGTTCAGATGACGAGTTCCCTTGGGCAAGAGTAGGGGACCCTCTGGAAAATAAATATTTCTATACAACACACAGCGAGTTAAATGCGATTTTGAACTATAGGGGAGGTTCACTTGAGGGCTCAAAGCTGTACGTATCACTTTTCCCATGTAATGAATGTGCCAAGGCTATTATACAGTCGGGCATAAAAACGATTATTTATGACAGTGATAAATACGAAAACACACCGTCTGTCATTGCATCTAAGAGGATGCTCAGAGCAGCCGGGGTTGAGTTTTATCAGTATCAACACACAAATAGAGAAATTTCTATTACGCTTTAGATTCGGGTTTTTACAGTATACTAAGGGCCACTGGTCCTGCTATAGGAGCATACAGTGAAGGACAAAAATAAACAGAATCGAGAAGTAGCAAATGCACTTGTAATGGTGCTGCAATTTGGAATCAATGCTATAGTGCCTATACTTTTATGTATGGCTATTGGCATTTTTATAGATAAGCTTACAGGCATTGAGGGTCATTGTTTTACAATTGCAGGAATTCTAATTGGAATCCTTGCAGGTTTTAATGGGGCTTACCGGTCGGTGAAGGGATACCTTAAGAATGAGGAAACCCCTGGACAGCGGGCGAGACGACTGGAAAAAGAAGCTTTAGAAAAAGCTATGGAAAACAAAGATCAAGGGAGAATTGAATAAGGATAAGACATGATTAAATGGATGAAGCGACTAAATCAGGCATTACCAATGCTTGTTTTGGGAATACTTGCTTATGGACTACTTGTAGAGCTGATTGGAGTTTGGTTTGTCGGCGACAAAATCAGATATACTACCGGACTTATCATAGGAATAGCCTGCGCAATAGGACTGGCTATTCACATTGCGATGATTATTGAGGAGTCAGTAAGAATTGGGGAGGGACATGAAAAAATTTTGTCCTTCAAATCGGTTATGAGATATTTGGTTTTGTGCGTAGTAATGATTGTTATGAGCTATTTCAAACTAGGAAATATGTTTACAGCAATCATAGGGATTCTCGGGCTTAAGGTTAGTGCTTATGCACAGCCTTTGCTAAATAAGTTTATTGCAAAATTAAATAATAGGAGGAGGTGAAAGTGTGACAGAAGGAATTTTACTGGCCTCGAGCGATACTGTGGACATGATAAAAGGCTTGGTTTCGTACAAGGTCTTCGGACAGGAAGTCTGGATTACCACTTCCCATGTGTGCATAGCACTCGTTTGGCTTTCATTGGTGATTTTCTCCATAATTGCCGGCAGAAAGCTAAAGCATGCCACTGAAGTTCCTGATACCTTCCAAAACATCTTAGAGCTGATAGTATCGCTTTTGGATGGAATTGTGGAAGGAAGCATGGGTAAGCACGCATCAGTGTTTGCAAACTGGATTTGTACGATATTCTGCTTTATTTTGGTATCGAACTTATCTGGTTTGGTTGGCTTAAGACCACCAACAGCCGATTATGGTACGACACTGGCTCTTGCATTAATTACCTTTGTTTGCATTCATGTAGTCAAAATCAGGCACCAGAGCGCAAAGGACATTTGGATTGACAAGTGTTCTCCATTGCCACCTTGGTTGCCAATATGGCTTCCTATCAATGTTATTTCTGATATTGCGGTGCCAATTTCTATGTCACTACGTTTGTTTGCAAACGTTCTTTCAGGAACAATCATTATGGGTCTTGTGTATGGATTGCTTGGAAAGTTTGCGATTATATGGCCTGCAGCATTGCACGTCTATTTCGATATTTTCTCAGGCGCTATCCAGACCTACGTATTCTGTATGTTGACTATGACGTACATAACTCAAAGCTATGGAGATTCTTAAGTCTTTGAGCAAAAAATATTTCTAACTATTAGGAGGGAAACATTTATGAACATTTCAGGTACAGACTTAATTAAAGCATGCTCAGCAATCGGTGCTGGTCTAGCAGTTATCGCAGGTATTGGCCCTGGTATCGGCCAAGGTATTGCAGCTGGTCACGGTGCTTCAGCCGTTGGACGTAACCCAGGAGCACAGGGACAGATTATGTCAACTATGCTTTTAGGACAGGCCGTTGCCGAGACAACAGGTCTTTACGGCTTAGTTATCGCCCTTCTGTTACTCTTTGTACAGCCATTAGTTGGTTAAATATATCAAGGAGGGACCCTTTAGGGAGGTTCCTTGATATCCAGAAGTGCCCATTTGCGAAGCAAATCTTTAATGGCACTTCTTCAATAAGTTAGAGTAATAAATTTTTAGGAAGTTAAGGAGGGCTAAAAGTTTTGGAAAGACTATTTGATTTGGACTTTCAATTGCTAAATGATGCTGTACTTTTAGCCATAGCAGTATTCTTCCTATTCCTCATAATGTCATACAATCTTTTTAATCCGGCGCGTAAGCTGTTGCAGGATAGAAAGGATGGCATTGCAAGGGATATTGCAGATGCAAAAAGAGATAAGGAAGAGGCAGAAAAGCTAAAGGCAGAGTACGAAGCAAAGCTTAAGGACATTGGTAAAGAAAAGGATGCTATCTTAAGTGAAGCAAGACAGAAGGCCTTAAAGAATGAAACCAAGATTGTAAGCGATGCTAAGGAAGAGGCTGCCGCAATCGTTGCAAGAGCAGGCGAGGAAGCAGAGCTTGAAAAGAAGAAGGTTGCAGATGAGGTTAAACAGGAAATTATTTCTGTTGCAGCAGTTATGGCACAGAAGGTTGTAGCTGCAAACATCGATACAACTATTCAGAACACCTTAGTAGAGCAAACTCTTAAGGAAATGGGTGAAAAAACATGGCTAAATTAGTCTCAAACGTATATGGTGATGCGTTATTTGAGCTAGCCGTGGAAACAGGAAAGGTCGATGACTTCTTAGCAGAAGCCGAAGGCGTAATAGAAGTTGTAAAAACAAACGACGGCTTTTCTCAAATGATGAATCATCCAAAGATCAATAAAGAAGAAAAGCTTCAGATTATCGACGATATTTTCAAGGGCAGAGTAAGTGGTGAGATGGTTGGACTCCTTAGAATGCTTGAGGAGAAGGACCACATCAAGGACACCGAGGATGTTTTGAAATACTTTATTGAAAAAGTATACGACTTCAAAAAAATCGGTCGTGCATCGGTTTCCACACCATTTGAGCTTACCGCAGCTCAGAAAAAGGATGTCGAGAAGCGTTTGCTTCAAACTACCGATTATAGTTCGTTTGTAATGAACTATACAGTAGACCCTGATTTAATCGGGGGAATGGTAATTCGCATCAAAGATAGAGTCGTTGATAGTTCTATCAAGACTCAGATTAATAAATTGTCACACGAGTTATCAAATATTCAATTGAAAGTAGGTGAATGCGCTCCATGAATTTAAAACCAGAAGAAATTAGCTCGGTTATTAAAGAGCAAATGAAACGCTATGCAGCGCAGCTTGACGTGGCAGACGTAGGTACTGTTATTCAGGTTGCCGATGGAATCGCACGTATTCACGGATTACAGAATGCTATGCAGGGCGAACTTCTTGAGTTCCCTGGCGAAGTGTATGGCATGGTCTTAAACCTTGAGGAAGACAATGTTGGTTGTGTTCTTTTAGGAAACGATAAGAACATCAATGAAGGCGATCAGGTTAAAACAACAGGTCGTGTTGTTGAGGTTCCAGTCGGAGACGCTATGCTTGGACGTGTAGTTAATGCACTTGGACAGCCTATCGATGGAAAGGGACCTATTGATTCTTCAAAGTTCCGTCCAATCGAGCGTGTTGCTTCGGGTGTTATCTCACGTAAATCCGTAGATACTCCATTACAGACAGGTATTAAAGCTATCGACTCCATGATCCCTATCGGACGTGGACAGCGTGAGCTTATTATCGGTGATAGACAGACTGGTAAGACTGCTATTGCTATCGATACAATCATCAATCAAAAGGGACAGGGCGTAAAATGTATTTACGTAGCAATTGGTCAGAAGGCATCTACAGTAGCAGCCCTTGTTAAAACACTTGAAGAGTACGGTGCTATGGCTTGGACAACAGTTGTTGCCGCTACAGCATCAGAGCTTGCACCACTTCAGTATATCGCACCTTATTCAGGATGTGCTATCGGTGAGGAGTGGATGGAAAATGGTCAGGATGTACTTATCATCTATGATGACCTAAGTAAGCATGCTACTGCATACCGTACACTCTCATTACTTCTTCGTCGTCCACCAGGACGTGAAGCTTACCCAGGTGATGTATTCTACTTACACTCAAGACTTCTTGAGCGTGCTGCAAGACTTTCAGACAAGCTTGGCGGCGGTTCTCTTACCGCTCTTCCAATCATTGAGACACAGGCAGGCGACGTATCAGCATACATCCCTACAAACGTTATCTCAATTACTGATGGTCAGATTTACCTTGAGACAGAAGCATTTAACGCAGGTTTCAGACCAGCCGTAAACGCAGGTCTTTCAGTATCCCGTGTAGGTGGTTCTGCTCAGATTAAGGCTATGAAGAAAATCGCTGCTCCTATCCGTGTGGAGCTGGCACAGTATAGAGAGCTTGCTGCTTTCGCACAGTTTGGTTCAGAGCTTGATGCAGATACAGCTGAAAAGCTGGCACAGGGTGAAAGAATCAAGGAAATGTTAAAGCAGCCACAGTACGCTCCAATGCCTGTAGAGTATCAGATTATGATTATCTATGCTGCTACAAAGAAATACTTACTTGATATTCCAACAGCAGATATTCAGGCTTTCGAAAAGGCTCTGTTTGATCTTGTTGATACAAAGTATCCAGAAATTCCTGAAGCTATCAGAAGCACAAAGGTACTTGAGGATGCTATGGAGCAGAAGCTTATTTCTGCTATCGAGGAGTGTAAGAAGACATACAAGTAAGGAGGGTGATCTGTTATGGCCTCAATGAGAGACATAAAAAGAAGAAAACAGAGTGTATCAAGCACTCAGCAGATCACTAAGGCCATGAAGCTTGTATCTACAGTAAAGCTGCAGAAGGCTCGTGCAAAGGCAGAGCAGACTACACCGTATTTCAACGCTATGTACAATACGATTTGCAGTATGCTTGCCAAGGCTGGTTCAGTAAACAACAAATACCTTAGAGACAACGGTTCAAACAAGGTGGGCGTTATCGTCATCACTTCTAACCGTGGTCTTGCAGGTGGATACAATTCAAACATTGTAAAAATGATTACTGGTTCAGATTTAGATGCGGAGAATGTAAAGCTTTATGTAGTAGGTCATAAAGGCGGTGAAAGCCTTTCTCACAAGGGATATGAAGTCGTTAAGGATTATTCTCCAGTGATGGAGGCCCCAACCTATGCAGATGCTATAACAATCTGCAAAGATGTTCTTGAAGCATATGCAAGTGGGGAAATCGGACAGATTTACCTTGTGTACACACACTTCAAAAATACTGTTAGCCAGATTCCAAAGCTCATGAAGCTGCTCCCAGCAGAGATTGCAGAAGAGGACGTAGAGGCTGCCAAATCTTCAGGTTCAGAAGCACTTATGAACTTCGAGCCAAATGAGGAGGAGGCATTAGACCTTATCGTTCCTAAGTATGTAACATCGCTTGTGTATGGCGCATTAGTTGAGGCTGTAGCCTCAGAAAATGGTGCCAGAATGCAGGCCATGGATTCAGCTACAAATAATGCCGAGGAAATCATTAGTGATCTATCATTAAAATACAATCGTGCCCGCCAGGGATCAATTACTCAGGAATTAACCGAGATTATCGCTGGTGCAGAGGCTTTAAGTTAGGAGAGTGAAAAATGGCAAATAATATTGGTAAAATCACTCAGATTATCGGTGCCGTTCTTGACGTAAAGTTCGCAGAAGGCGAGCTCCCAGAAATCAACGATGCTCTTGAAATCAAAAGAGATAACGGTGAAAGACTGGTTGTTGAGGTAGCACAGCATTTGGGTGACGATACAGTTCGTTGTATTGCCATGGGTCCTACAGACGGTTTAGTACGTGGAATGGATGTAGTTGCAACAGGAGCACCAATTTCAGTTCCTGTTGGTGAGGCTACACTTGGTCGTATCTTCAACGTACTTGGCGAAGCTATCGATGAGCAGCCAGCACCAGAAGGTGTTGAGAAAATGCCTATCCATAGAAAAGCACCAGCGTTTGAGGAACAGGCAACATCAACAGAAATGCTTGAGACAGGTATCAAGGTCGTTGACCTTCTTTGCCCATATCAAAAAGGTGGAAAGATTGGATTGTTCGGTGGTGCCGGTGTAGGTAAAACCGTACTTATTCAGGAGCTTATCCACAATATCGCTACTGAGCACGGTGGATATTCAGTATTCACTGGTGTAGGTGAGCGTACTCGTGAAGGTAATGACCTTTACTACGAAATGAAGGAGTCAGGCGTTATTGACAAGACCTGCATGGTTTTCGGTCAGATGAACGAGCCACCAGGAGCCAGAATGAGAGTTGGTCTTACAGGACTTACTATGGCTGAGTACTTCAGAGATAAGGGTGGAAAGGACGTGCTTCTTTTCATCGATAACATCTTCCGTTTTACTCAGGCTGGTTCAGAGGTTTCAGCCCTCTTAGGTCGTATGCCTTCAGCCGTTGGTTATCAGCCAACACTTCAGACAGAGATGGGTGCTCTTCAGGAGCGAATCACATCTACAAAGAACGGATCAATTACATCGGTTCAGGCCGTATACGTTCCTGCCGATGACTTAACTGACCCAGCTCCAGCTACAACATTTGCTCACTTGGATGCTACCACAGTTCTTGAGCGTTCTATCGCAGAGCTTGGTATTTACCCAGCTGTAGACCCACTTGGTTCTACATCTCGTATTCTTGACCCACGTATCGTTGGTCAGGAGCATTTCCAGGTTGCACGTGGTGTACAGGAGATTCTTCAGAAGTATAAAGAGTTACAGGATATTATTGCTATCCTTGGTATGGATGAACTTTCAGAAGAGGATAAGCTTGTAGTTAACCGTGCACGTAAGATTCAGAGATTCTTGTCACAGCCATTCTTCGTAGCTGGTCAGTTCACCGGTCTTGAAGGAAAGTATGTGCCAATCGCTGAGACAGTACGTGGCTTCAAGGAAATCCTTGAAGGTAAGCATGATGATATCCCAGAAAGTTACTTCCTCAATGCAGGTACAATCGACGAGGTTCGTGCCAAGATGAACGCAAAGTAGGAGGTGGCTTATGGCAGATAACACCTTTAAAGTTTCAATCATCACTCCTGAGCGAACCTTCTATGAAGGCGAGGCTGTCATGGTTGAATTTAATACGGTGGAGGGACAGATTGGTGTATATCCAAAGCACATTCCTCTCACCACTGTTATTGCGCCGGGCATTTGCACAATACATGAGGCAGAAGGTCAGAAGAGAGCAGCTGTACATGCAGGCCTCGCTGAAGTTTTGCCTGACAAGGTAACACTGCTTGCAGAAATTGCTGAGTGGCCTGAAGAAATTGATTTGGAAAGAGCCCGCAGCGCAGAAGATAGAGCAAGGGAGCGTATCGCAAATAAGGCCGAAAATATTGATTTGTTACGTGCTGAAATTGCTCTAAAGAAGGCATTAGTTCGTCAGGACTTAAAGGCCTAAGCTATGAGGGGAGGAAAGTACCATGCTAGATGCTGATACCAAACGAGATATAGAGGAACTCAAGAGACAATTATCTGTTCTAGAAAGTCAGGAAGAAGACCTGATGAAGGAACTGGAAATACTTCGTGCGCGAAAGACTGAAGTGAAAGAGAAACTTAGGGACTTGAGTAATGACGATAAGTACCAGCAGGAAATGCTAACTATGGTCTATCAACAACGACATGGTAAGCCTTCCAATGAAAAATAAATAATTTATTTGGGGCACCGCTTTGGCGGTGCCTTTTTAAATTTGCACTTTACAATAATCAAGGGTAAAATTTAAGGAAATAGTTTAATATTTGGAGGTAGTAATGGGAGAAAGATTAACCAAGGGTGATATAGAAAAAATTCAGGCTGAAATCGATGAGCGAAAGTTGGTACTTCGCCCAAAGCTTTTGGAAGAGGTAAAGGAAACAAGAGCTCAGGGAGATTTATCAGAAAACTTTGAGTATCATGAGGCAAAACGTGCAAAAAACATGAACGACAGTCGCATCCGCTATCTTGAGAAAATGCTCAAGTTTGCTGAAGTGGTAGATGACAGCAGCGCAGATGATGAAGTCGGGATCAATAATACAGTTACAATTTATATTCCAGAGGATGATTGTGAGGAAACCTACAAGCTTGTAACCAGCATTAGAGGTAACTCTCTTAAGGGCCTGATTTCTATTGAATCTCCACTTGGAGCTGCAATACGTGGAAAACATGTGGGCGATAGAGTAATGGTAAAAGTAAATGATAATTATTCCTACGAAGTAGAGATTCGTACGATTGATAAAACATCGACAGACGAAGACGATAAGATAAAGAGATATTAATATAACACAAGATACAGATTAGGTGAAGGTTTGGATTAAGATATATTTTACCTAAGTAAAAAGGCGCATAGCAATAGGTTTGCTATACGTCTTTTTTGCAGTATAGACATTTTTAGTAAATAATATGGTAGAATTAGAAATGACTTAAACAGGAGGATAAATGATTTATGGGAATGTATTTAAATCCAGGAAAACAACGCTTCCAAATAGCAATTAATTCTGAAATATATGTAGACAAAACAGGCTTGATAAATCATTTGAATTCTGTAATAAATACTAATCAACGTTATGTTAGTGTTTCTAGACCCCGTAGATTTGGTAAGACTATGGCTGCTGATATGATATGTGCATATTATGATAGGACAGCAGATAGTAGAGAAATTTTTGAAAATAGAAAAATAGCCACAAATAGTGATGAGTGTGTTTCACCATGGGACATAAATTTGAATAAATATGATACGATTCGTTTAGTTATGACAGATTTCATTAAAACTGATGTGGATGTAAAAGAATCCTTAAAGCGTCTATCTAGGAGAATCTTAGATGAATTACATCAGGAATATCCAAGTGTTACTTATGAGGAAGATGATTTTTCATTTAGCTTTGAAAAATTTTATGCTGAATCGAAAAGACAATATGTAATAATTATTGACGAATGGGATGCAATTTTTAGAATACGATTAGATGATAAAGTTGGACAAAAGCAATATCTTGATTTTTTAAGAGATTGGCTTAAAGATAAAGAATTTGTAGCTTTAGCATACATGACAGGTATTTTACCTATAAAAAAATATGGTGAGCATTCTGCATTAAATATGTTTGATGAGTATTCTATGACACAGCCTATGCAATTGGCTGAATATACAGGGTTCACAAAATCTGAAGTGGAGAAGTTATGTGAAGTCTATAATATGGATTATTCAGAAATAGAAAGCTGGTATGATGGATATAAAGTTAGCGATAATGTTCCAGTAAGCAAGAGACAGCTATATCGTGAAGGAAAATACGAGGGGCATATCATTGATATATATAGTCCACTGTCGGTAGTAAATGCAGTCTCAAGTGGCCTCATAAAAAACTATTGGAATAAAACAGAATCTTACGAGGCATTGGCTGAATACATTAGAAGAGATTATGATGGATTAAAGGAAGATGTAACCTTATTAATGAACGGTGGTAGTGTGAAAATTAATACATCCTCTTACCAAAATGATATGACTACATTCAATAGTAAAGATGATATTCTATCTTTACTGATTCATCTTGGTTATTTGGGATTTGATGATAATACAAATGAAGTATACATCCCAAATGAAGAGGTAATGGATGTATTTAAAGTGTCAACTCAGAATAAAGAATGGGTTGGATATTTTAAGGCCTTTGAGAAGTCAGAAGAACTATTGAAATATACATGGGTGTGTGATGAAAATAAAGTAGCAGACTTGTTAGAGGAGTTCCATAATAAGGCAAGTAATAAGCCTGATTTTAAACGCCACAGCTGCATTATTGAAAAGGCATAGCAGAGGTAAGATAATACATGGGATAAAAAGGATTCAGCCACTATTCAAATTGGATAGCCACTGAATCCTTTTTCATATATCGGGAAAAGCTGGGGCAATTTGTGTGGTTTAGACATTTTTTATAAATAATATGGTAAAATATACTATGCATAATAATGTTTGAGAAAATGGGGATGAAATAATGGTTAAAGAGAAACTTAGTCAAATCGGGGAGACGGTTCTTGAAAAAATCGATGGGCTTGATGTTAAGGATAAGCTTATCGAGCATAGTTTTAACCATTCGGATATCACTAGAAATGATTTTATGCTGAAGGGAGCTCTTGCCAGCGAAGGCTATGACTGGTGGTGGCACAGTTTTACTGGTCATAACAAAAAGACGGGCGAGGAAAAGGCTTTCTTTATCGAGTTTTTCACAATAAACCCAGAACTAGGTGGCGATGAGCCAGTGTTTGGCCAGATGCCAGAGAATAAGGCAGCAGGCGTGAAGCCATCCTACATGATGGTAAAAGTAGGCTGCTGGGGCGAGGGAGCAAAACAGATGCATCGCTTCTTTGGCTGGAACAAGGTCAACATCAAGGAGGATGTACCATTTCTCATAAGTGCAGACGATTGTTTCTGCTCTGAGACTCGAACCCTTGGTAGGGTAGAGGTTACAGAGGAAGATGCCAAGAACCATCCAGAGTGGATGTGCCAGGCAGGCAAGATGGTTTGGGATTTACATATGGAAAAGCAAATTGCTTTCAATGTGGGCTACGGCGCAGGCTGGGCGTCACGTGAAATAGAGGCATTTGAAATGTTCTGGCATGCAGAAGGCATGAAGACATTATTTGCAGGTTCAGTTATACTAGACGGTGTTGAATACGAAGTCAGCCCAGATAGCTGTTACGGGTATGCAGACAAAAACTGGGGTAAGGACTTCACATCTCCATGGGTGTGGCTTGCAAGCTCACATCTTAAGAGTAAGGTATCAGGAAAGTGGCTGGAAAACAGTGCTTTTGATATCGGTGGCGGCCGTCCAAAGGTACGCACAGGTCATAGCTTTGATGATGTTATCCTTGGCGCCTTCTGGTATGAAGGCCAGCCTTACGAGTTCAATTTTTCACATTTTTGGACTCTTACCAAGACAGATTTTAATTGCAGCACTGAGGGCGATGAAGTGGTTTGGAAAATCACTCAAGAGACACCTCTTGCAAAGCTTGAAGCCAAAATCATCTGTCAAAAGAAGGATATGCTACTCATTAATTATGAGGCACCAAATGGTGAAAAGCGCCACAATAATCTTTGGAATGGTGGCAACGGCGTAGGCGAGATAAAGCTATACAAAAAAATCCTCAAGACCAAGGACACAGTCGACAATAAAAAGGCTGAATGGAAATGGGAGCTTGTGGA
The DNA here is from genome assembly GCF_900107545.1 of Pseudobutyrivibrio sp. ACV-2. Classification (GTDB taxonomy): domain Bacteria; phylum Bacillota; class Clostridia; order Lachnospirales; family Lachnospiraceae; genus Pseudobutyrivibrio. The sequence continues at coordinate 47,775 of NZ_FNQZ01000006.1, forward strand.
CGATATGGAAGCGTATAACATCGGATGCGAATTCGGTGAATATGATAAGTAATAATAGATTGGAGAATAACAAAATGGCAGTTTTAACAGGTTTACAGCCAGAGAGAGTATTTCATTATTTTGAGGAGATCTGTAGCATCCCTCACCCAAGTTATCACGAAGAAAAGATTAGTGCATATCTTGTAGATTTTGCAAAGGCACATAATCTTGAATATTACACAGATGACCTATACAACGTAATCATGATTAAGGAAGCATCAGAGGGCATGGAAAATGCAGCTCCTATCATCCTTCAGGGCCACATGGATATGGTTGCTGAGCAGGATGATGACTGCACAAAGGATATGCTTAAAGAAGGCCTTGATCTTGAGGTTGTTGACGGATTTGTTACAGCAAAGGGTACAACACTCGGTGGTGATGATGGAATCGCTGTTGCAATGTCACTTGCACTTTTAGAGGATGAAAGCCTTGTACATCCACGTTTAGAGGTTATCATCACTGTTTCTGAAGAAGTAGGTATGGAAGGTGCAGCAGGCATTGATGTTTCTATGCTCAAGGGACGCAAGCTTTTAAACCTTGACTCAGAGGAAGAAGGACATTTCCTTGCAGGATGTGCAGGTGGATGCCGTGTAAATGTCAATTTCCCAGTTAAAAAGGTGGCATTAAATGGACAGCTTGTTTCTATCGATGTAAAGAACTGTACAGGTGGTCACTCAGGTGCAGAAATCGACAAGGGAAGGGCAAACGCTACATACGTTGCAAATCGCATTCTTGCAGCAGGCTTAGAGGCTGATGAAATCTGCATAGTAGATTTTGTTGGTGGAACAAAGGACAATGCTATTCCACGTTCTACAAGCGCAAAGGTTATAGCAAATGATGATGTAGTTGAGGCTATGAAAGAAGAAGCAGCAGCTATCAAAAATGAATATGCAATCACAGACCCTGATATGACTATCGAAATCAAGAGCCAGGGCGATACAGTTATAAATGGTGTAAATGCCTCTGAGACAGAGCGCTTTATCCAACTTCTAACATGTATGCCAAATGGTGTTCAGACAATGAGCCATGATATCGAGGGACTCGTTGAGACATCACTTAATCTTGGTATCCTTAATGTGACAGATGATGCAATTACATATGCTTGCTCACTTAGAAGCTCTGTAGATAGCGCAAAGACAGCGCTTATCCGCAAGGTTCTTATGGTGGCAAAGGCATTTGATTGCAATTGCTCTATCCATGGAGATTACCCAGCATGGGAGTACAAGAGAGAGTCTGATTTCAGAGATGAAATGGTACAGATTTATACAGAAATGAATGGAGAGGCTCCAATCGTTGAGACAATCCATGCAGGTGTTGAGTGCGGTTTACTTGCAGCTAAGCTTCCAGGCTTGGATGCAGTTTCTATTGGACCTGAGATGTATGATATCCATACACCACAGGAGAGACTTGGTATTGAGTCTACTGAGAGGGTATACAATTTTGTAAGAAAAGTTATTGAGTCTTGCAAATAAATTAATCCATATATAATCCATATAAAGGAGGGGCAGGTTTTATGATGAGAATCGGTATGCTTACTAGTGGTGGAGATTGTCAGGCGCTTAATGCTGCGATGCGTGGTGTTGTAAAGGGATTGGCGGCAAATGTGGACAATCTTGAGGTATATGGCTATTTTAATGGCTATAAGGGCCTGATTTACGGCGATTACAGATTGCTCACCAGTCAGGATTTCTCGGGTATTCTCACACGAGGTGGTACCATTTTAGGTTCCAGCCGTCAGCCATTCAAGCTCATGCGTGAGCCTGACGAAAATGGTCTTGATAAAGTGGAGGCCATGAAATCCAACTACTACAAGCTGAACCTTAACTGCCTGGTTATTTTAGGTGGTAATGGCACACAGAAGACAGCAAACCTCCTTCGCGAAGAGGGGCTCAACATAATTCACCTGCCAAAGACTATAGATAACGATATTTATGGCACAGATTTGACCTTTGGTTTCCAGAGTGCCATTGATATCGCTGCAAACACCATAGATTGTATCCATACCACAGCTTCATCTCATAGCCGCGTGTTCATCGTAGAGGTTATGGGACACAAGGTTGGATGGCTTACACTTTATGCAGGTGTTGCTTCTGGTGCAGACATCATTCTGCTTCCAGAAATTCCATACGACATTAAAAAAGTCATCAAGGCCATCAATAAGCGTGCCGAAGAGGGTAAGGGCTTTACCATCCTTGCAGTAGCCGAAGGTGCTATTTCAAAAGAGGATGCAAAGCTTACCAAAAAGGAATACAAAAAGAAATTGGAAGAGTCCAAATATCCTTCTGTATCCTATGAAATTGCGGACCGCATCCAAAAAGAGACAGGAATTGAGGTCCGTGTTACTGTTCCAGGACATATGCAGCGAGGCGGAAGCCCTGATCCATTTGACAGAGTTCTTTGCACTCGCCTTGGTTCGGCAGCAGCACAGGCTATCATTGATGGCGATTTTGGAAATATGATTGCCATGGTAAATGGCAAAACAAAGAGAATTCCACTTGAAGAAGTGGCTGGCAAGCTAAAGACCGTAGAGCCTGATTGCCAGATGATAGAAGAAGCTAAACGCATCGGCATTAGCTTCGGAGATTAAATTAGATTTAAGGGTAGGTAATTGTTATGTCCTATATGGCGTTGTACAGAAAGTTCAGACCGCAAGTCTTCAGCGATGTTAAGGGTCAGGATCATATTGTAACCACATTGCAAAATCAAATTAAAACAAACCGTATAGGGCATGCGTACCTATTTACAGGTACAAGAGGTACAGGTAAAACAACAGTAGCCAAAATATTGGCACGTACCATCAACTGTTCCAATCCAAAGGAAGACGGCAGCCCATGTATGGAGTGCGAAAGCTGTAAAGCCATTTCAGCTGACAATTCCATGGATGTTCGTGAAATCGATGCTGCTTCAAACAATGGTGTAGACAGCATCAGACAGATTGTTGAAGAGGTAAAATATACTCCTCAGGTGGGTAAATACAAGGTTTACATCATCGATGAGGTTCATATGCTTTCTATAGGAGCCTTCAATGCACTGCTCAAGACCTTGGAGGAGCCACCTTCATACGTGGTATTTATTTTAGCCACCACCGAGGTGCACAAGATTCCAATCACTATCCTGAGCCGCTGCCAGAGGTATGATTTCCATCGTATTTCCATTGATACTATTGCAGCCCGCCTGCAGGAGCTGATGGATAAGGAACAGGTTCAGGTGGAGGACAAGGCCATCCGATATATCGCAAAGGCCGCAGATGGCTCAATGCGTGATGGACTAAGTTTACTTGATCAGTGTATTGCATTTTATATCAATCAGCCCCTGACCTATGACAATGTTTTAAAGGTACTTGGAGCTATTGATACAGAGATTTTCTCACGACTTCTTCGCTTCATTATCAATGGACAGGTGACAGAGTGCATCGGCATCATTGAGGAAATAATGACTCAGGGTCGTGACTTGAACCAGTTTGTCAACGATTTTACCTGGTACTTGCGTAACCTGATGCTTATCAAAAGTTCAGATGATATGGAGGATGTGCTTGAAATGTCCTCTGATAATATAGCTCTTTTAAAGGAAGAGGCTAAACTTGTTGACACAGAGGTGTTAATGAGATACATTCAGGTACTGTCAGCACTTTCTAACGATATTAAATACGCAAGCCAAAAGCGCGTACTTATTGAGATTGCCATCATAAAGCTGTGCAAACCACAGATGGAGGCAGATATATCGGCTCTCAACAATCGAATCGCAAATCTTGAGAAAAAGGTTGAAGAGGGTGTGCCTGTAGTAATGGCTGCACCTGCTTCAGGAAGTGCACCAGTGGCCAGCGCGGAGCCGCTAAAAAAGGAGCCGTTGCCTGCGGCTATTCCTGATGAGGTAAAGCAGGTGGCGCAGAAATGGGACAGTGTCCTCGGCAAACTACCAATCAACATAAAGATGTACGTGAAGGCAGTAAATACTGTCACAGTTAATGAGGCAGGCGAGCTGGTACTTGTATTTGATCAGCCGGAAGGTTCAGATCGACTAGCAGGAGATTTGGTAAATAGACCAGAAGTTATTGAGGAAATAAAAAGGGCTATTGAATCTTTGATTCAAAAAACAGTAGAAGTCAGAGTTGAGATTAATTCCAGCGGATTTAATTCACAAAATACCAAAACTGATGTTAGAGATTTCTTTGCAAGTCGTGGAATAGAAATAGAATCAGACGCAGATTAACAATTTGCTGATATAGTTATAAGTTAAGAAAGAGAGGATTTATCAAATGGGAAAAGGTAGAGGCGGATTTCCAGGTGGAGGAATGCCAGGTAATATGAGTCAGCTTATGAAGCAGGCTCAGCGCATGCAGCGTCAAATGGAGGAAGCTCAGGCAGAGCTTGAAGAAAAGGAAATCACAGGCACTGCAGGCGGTGGCGTTGTAGAGGTTACAGTTTCTGGTAAAAAGGAAATCACAAAGATTAAGATTGATCCAGAAGCAGTAGATCCAGAGGATGTTGAAATGCTTGAGGACCTTGTTATGGCTGCAGCCAACGAGGCACTTCGCAAGGTTGATGAAATCAGCCAGGCTAGCATGTCTAAATTTACAGGTGGATTAGGATTATAATTAATGGAATACTACAGCAAAGAGATTAGCAACTTAATAGCGGAGCTAAGCGATTTGCCTAGCATTGGAAGTAAGTCAGCCCAGCGGCTGGCTTTCCATATATTAGGCATGGATGAGCAAAAGGTTAACGATCTGGCAAATGCCATTGTTTCCGCCAGGAAAAACGTCCGTTACTGCAAGGAATGTTTCACCCTTACAGACGAAGAACTTTGTCCTATATGTGCAAACCCAAAGAGAAATAAAAACATCATCATGGTTGTCGAGGACACAAGAGATCTGGCAGCCTACGAAAAAACAGGTAAATTCGATGGAGTTTATCATGTGCTTCATGGCGCAATATCTCCAATGGCAGGAATAGGTCCAGGAGATATCAAACTAAAAGAACTTATGGTGAGATTGCAGCAAAACGATGTGCAGGAGGTCATAGTGGCCACCAATTCCTCACTTGAAGGAGAAACCACAGCGGCCTACATAAGCAAACTTATCAAGCCTACAGGCATCAAGGTGAGCCGCATTGCATCCGGTGTACCGGTAGGTGGCAATCTTGAATATATTGATGAAGTAACATTACTTCGAGCCCTTGATGGCAGAACAGAGTTGTAATAATAGTCTCCTGGTTATAGGCCAGGGGACTTTATTTTTTATATTTCTATCCGACATATAATACGTAAAAGTAAATACCATGGAGGAACTATATGCAATTAGAAGGACTCAAGGTAACGGATTATATAAAGACAGAAGGTGCGAACGACCAGGGATTTGGCGTTAGAGCCAGCGGTATCAGGGACGATAAGAAAGCAAATATAAATAAGGAACTGAAAGCGTTATCGGTGGATAATGCATTTTATAATGGAAAAGGACAGTTGGCTGATGCAGATTTTGCCAAAGAGGTGAATGAGGCATCAGCCCTTGGTATGTCTACAGTTAATGCTGTGAAAAATGTAGAGCGTGCATGGGATGATAAGGCCACCGCGAAGGTGGAGAGGGATGGCCATGATTCTAAGGATATGGATGCCCATACACTTATTACAGTGGTAGATGAAATAAAGATGAACCTGGCCAAAGGCGGGGCTGATATAGATAAAATGGGCGGCCTTTCAAAGGCAGAAGTTGAGGCTATGTCTGGCTCCATAGCACAGGCGGTTCAAATGACGCAGGGGCTTGGAGAGACACTTCCAGTGGAAGCGCAGGCATATCTTGTGAAAAATGAGCTGGAGCCTACCATTACAAATATCTATAACGCAACCTATTCTGCCCCTGCAAAGGCAACAGATTCAGTGAGTACAGAAGAAATAGATAGCCTTATAAAGGACCTTGGAGACACAATAGATTCTCTTATTGAATCCGCACAAAATACAGATTCGCAGGTGGATTTGAAGGATTTGGTGGCTACCATGATAAAACAGGATATTCCTATTACTAAGGAAAATCTTGAATATATGGCAGGTTTACAAAACTATGAGAAGCCTTCTGACCAGCAGATTGAAAATGCCATCCAGGATATCCTGGCAGAAGGCAAGGAGCCAACGGATGCATATCTGCTGCCAGGCTATTCCCTGATGGATCAGGCAAAGCAGACTTTTGAAGAAATCATGGGTATGGATGTAAATGATTTACAATCCATCACGGCCCAGAGACAGCTTACAGAAATCCAGCTGACCATGACAGTGGAAGCCACATTTACCATGATGAAAAATGGTATTGAAGTGAACACAAGTGATTTGTCCGATTTGTTGGACAAGCTAAAACTTCAGGAAACAAGCCTACTTCAGGTATTGATGAAGGCTGATAATAAAGAGGCTACAGAAAATAACGTAAATCTCTTCAAGGAAGTCATGAACAGCATAGCTGATGTGGAGCAGGCTCCAGCAGCAGTCCTTGGAAGATTTTCAAATATCAATGCTGAAACATTTTCTTATGTGCATGAGGTCAGCGTATCTGTAAGTGCGGAATATTCCCGCATGGAAATGACCTATGAAGCAGTAGGCACAGAGGTAAGACGTGACCTTGGCGACAGCATTGCAAAAGCCTTTAGAAATGTGGATGACATTTTGGCAGACCTCGACATTGAGCCTACAGAAGCAAGCCAGAAAGCCGTAAGGATTCTTGCATACAATCAGATGGATATTACAGCCGAGTCGGTAGCAGCTATGAAGACATCAGCAGAGCTTGTAAGCAGAACCTTCAGGAGCATGACCCCGGCAGTGGTAGCCGAGATGATAAAACGTGGCGAAAATCCTCTTGATATGAAAATGGAGGATTTAAGGAATAAAGCCCAGGCAATTCAATCAGAAATGGGAAGTAGCTCAGATGAGGAAAGCTTTTCAAAGTTTTTATGGAAGGCTGAGCGAAATGCAGACTTAACCGATGCTGAGCGAAATGCCTATGTAGGTGTGTATAGACTACTTCATCAGGTGGATAAGTCAGATGGAGCAGCCATAGGAGCGTTGATAAGTCAAGGAACTGAGGTTACACTTAGAAATCTTATGACTGCAGTGCGCTCAAGCCGCCATACAGGAAAAGAATATGAAGTAGATGATAAATTCGGTGAGCTGGATGAAATGGTGGTGAAGGATTTATCCATCACTGAGCAGATTGAAAAGGTATTCTTGACAGAGCGTTGCAGAGATGCAAAAGAGGCCATGACACCTGCAAAAATGCATGATATTGGTCAGGATAATATCTTTGATATGAATCCAGATGAATTTGCCACAGCTATGGATGCGCCAGCAAACGCAGCAGAGGATCAGGAATACAACAGTTATCTCACAAATCAGATAAAAGAGGCCTTTAAGAATGTTTCGGATGACACAGTAAAGATATTAGAAGAGTTTAACATTCCAACATCTGCAAATATGATTACAGCAGTGGAATCACTTCTTCAAAATAGTACGTCTGTGTACAAGGATATATATGGCAGAGCAGCAAAGCTTCAAAATAGGGATATGAGTATAGAGAACCTGATTGATGAAGCATATAACCGCATTGAGGAAGCTCTACATGATCCTGATGCAGCCAGAAAATACGAGGAAGCTCTTGGCGATTTAGCTGAAAACGTAATGAGAACAATGGTGGAGACTGAAGATGTCAGAACCGTTGATCTAGAGGATATGAAGCTTGTAATTCAGCAGACCAAGGCAATCAAGCGTATGGCAGACACAAGCGAAACCTACCGAATCCCTATAAAGCTTGGTGAGGAAGTGGCTGATATGAACCTTAGATTTGTGCGAGGCGAAAAGGATACAGGACTTGTCAGGATGGCAGTACATCTGCAGGATGCTGGAACTGTTCAGACTACTTTCCGCTATGAAGCAGGTGAGGTGCAGGCAAATGTAGAGTGCAGCACAGCCGCCATGAGAGATAGATTGTCTGAACAGATTGCCCTGATTCAGGATAAGATGAAAGAACAGACAGGCTTTGATTTTAGTTTTAGCTTTACCAGGGAATCAGGTCTTAATGTCAGTGATATTTATAATTGGCAGACAGGCACTTTTGCTGAGTCAAAGGGTGCGGAGGATGAAGTTCAAACAGAAGCCCTTTATGGCATAGCAAGAGGATATTTGCGCATACTTGGTCAGATGTTTTAGGTCATAAATTTAAGTTTGGTGATTAAAATAAGGCAATCCCCGAAAAGTCGTGGGGTTGCCTTTTTTAGGCCTAAAAAGTTATAAATTTCAGGTTAATTTTGGGCTTGCCCATCCGATAATAATGTTGTAAAGACATGGATGTTCTTTATTAATTAAACCACCGCAAGGATGCTAGACTTTATTTACGGCTTTTGGAGGCGTCTATGAGAATTAACAACAACATGTCGGCGGTGATTACAAATAACAAACTTCTGGGTAATGAAAATTCCCTTTCAGCAGTAATGGAAAAATTAAGCACAGGTTTTAATATAAACCATGCGTCAGATAACCCATCTGGCATAGCCATTGCGGGCAAAATGCAGTCTCAGATTAATGGTTTGGGCCAGGCTTCAACAAATGGTTCTGATGGAATATCTGTTTTACAGACAGCTGAAGGTGCATTAAATGAAGTTACCGAGATGATTCAGAGAATGCGCGAACTGTCAGTTCAGGCAGCAAACGGAACAAACTCTGATTCTGAAAGAGAAGAGATACAAAAAGAAATTTCATCTCTGTTGGAAGAAATCGACAGAGTAGCAGCATCAACAGAATTTAATACGATTACTTTGTTAGATGGTTCATGTGATTGCAGAACCTATGCAAATGATGTCACAAGAATATCCACATCTAACAATGTGCCAGACGGTATTTATCAGCTGAAGGTAACTGCACCTGCTATGAAGGCCACTTCAACAACAGCATCATCAGCTGCTTCATATGATGTGACAGAGTACTTTAACAACACTTACACAAGAGTTGAAACAACAACACATGCCACAGTACCTCAGCTGGCAAACTACAACTTCAAAGAATTTATCGACCAGACTACCTGGACAAAAACGGTGAAGGATAACAAATACAACCCACCAGTAGAAACAGTAACAGGTCCAGAGCATGGTCTTGGAGTTTCAGGTTCATTACAGATTAACGGCTATCCTGTAGAATTTGCACAGGGCTCATCAGGCGAGATGGTTTATGGCATGCTTAGAGATGCCTGTGAAAAGGGTGGAGCATTAATCTCTGACCATGATGATCCTAAGGGATTATCAATTCAATCCTACAAATATGGCAGCGATGCAAACTTAACCTTAGAGTTTTCAAGTGTAGAATTTGCAAAGGCATTAGGATTTTCAGAGTCTGCACTAGATAAGGACGAGGCAGGAAACGTGCTTCCTACTATCAACAGCGTTGGTCAAGATGCAAAGATGGTACTGTACACAGAAGATGATACAGTTGTTAAATCCCAGTTTGGAACCCAGGCTACCTATGTTACTGATGGACGAAAGGTGACAATCAACGATACAAAGGGTTTTGAGATGTCATTTATGTTAAACGATGGCTTTGCAGCAGGACAGAAAGACAAAAATGGCGAAGTGTCGGATGGCATTATTAAATTCAACGTAACTGACATCGGTTCAATGGCTCTGCAGATAGGTGCCAACGAAGGCCAGCAGATGAAGGTTAGAATTTCAGCAGTAACAACCCAGTTTATGTACATAGATGATGTGGATGTTACCAGAAGAAATGGCCCTGAAGATGCAATGGACAGACTCGATGATGCATTAAGCTATGTGACTGGAGTTCGTTCACAGCTTGGTGCCTACGAAAATAGACTGGATCACACAACAAAATCACTTGATACAACTGAAGAAAACATGACATCAGCTATTTCTCGAATTGAGGATGCTGATATGGCCACCACCATGGTGGAATACACAAAACTCAACGTTTTGGAGCAGGCAGGTGTTTCTGCACTGGCTCAGGCAAATGAATTACCACAGCTTGCTTTACAGCTACTACAGTAAAGTGACACAGGCAAATGACAACTTCGAACCAGTGAATTTGCCGAAATAGGAGTAGTAATAATATGAACAAAGATAAGATTTCAGCTTTTACCTTAAAGATAGCGTCAAGCAATGGATGTGGTTTAATTTCTGTTCTTTATGAAATATATAGAGAATATGAAAGCGAGGCGCTAAGCTATTTTGAGGCTGGCAAAGTGAATGATGCCGTAGCGGCATTAAAGAAATGCGCTGAGGTAGTCAATCATCTCCAGAAGGATTTAAATTTTAACTACGAGGTAAGCAGAAATCTGTACGCACTGTACGATTATGTACAGCGAAACGTTTCGAAATCTATTTACAAGGCAAATTCAGATGGTCTTTTAGAAGCAAAGAGAGTGATGGATGATTTAGGAGATGCCTTTAGTACGATAGCAAAGAATGATTCATCAGCTCCCGTAATGAGAAATACCCAATACGTTATGGCTGGTCTGACGTACGGGAAAGGTACACTTAATGAACACCTTATGGGTAATCAGAGCAGCCGTGGCTTTTGGGCATAATTACAAGTGAATGTTATAAAAATGAGAGATTTCCAATTTGGAAATCTCTTTTTTAATGCCAGAGAGTAAATAGGCTAGTGAGTATTTAACATCAAAATGGGTATTAAACCAGGTTTTTAATGTAAAAAGTAAACAAATTATTAAAAAGTTATTTTTTACAAAAATTCATATGAGCCGTAATGTCATACCCATTTCAGTAGGCAGCATATATACTCCTTGTGTTCAAAAATGATAGCAAGGAGGTGATTGAAAGACGCAGTTTCTATTGATCTGGAGTATTCTGACCTGCGGCGTTGTATTTGATGCCAGGGGGTATAGGATTCCAAATCAGCTGATTATATTGGGATATTTAGCAGGCTTGTTTGTGAACTTTGAAGCCTACCAGGCAATCGGCATATTCATATTTTTAGGAAAGGCTATAGCACCAGTGCTTTTACTGTTTTTGCTGTACTGTTGTAAGGGCATGGGATCAGGTGACATCAAATTATTTTCTGTAATGAGTACTTTAGTGGGTATGAAAATTACTGTGGATGTGTTTGTCATTTCGGTGATGCTTGCTGGCGTCGCTGTGCTTGCGCTTTTTCTATACGAAGGAGGAATTAATTTAAAGAGAAAGCTTCATTACTCATACTACATAGCGGCCGGGTTTTTCGTCACCGTAATTAGAATGAAAGGATGGAGCCTATTATGAAAAGTTTGGAAATCGCTTTGTGTGATTTGAATTCAGATTACATTCTGAAGGTTGCAGGCCAATTGATGGAAAAAGCTCAGGTTGTGGTCCATGTGTTTACCACACCGGAAGGTCTCTTTTCCTGCGAGAATGATTTTGATGTGTGCGTTCTTACAAAGGAGTTTGAGGAAATTGCCGGTTTCAGACCAAAAGGGAGCAGTGGCCATAAATACTTTATTTGTGAAACCGAAAGTGAGGATTCAGCTTGTATTTACAGGTATCAATCTATAGACAAAATACTTGATGCAATCATTGAACTTCGGGAAGTAGGCCAGAAAACCAGTGCGAAAAAGTCTAATGATATTTCTAAATTTATAGGAGTTTATTCTCCGGTGTGTCATGAACTGCAACTGCCATTTTCCATGGCGCTGGGACATGTTTTAGGTGCCGATGGAAGAGTACTGCTTTTGGATCTAGAAGAAATTTCGATTATCAGGTCACTTGTGGGAAAGGCCAACGAAAGAAATGTCATGGATCTTCTATTTGAGATAAGTACTGGCCAGTCATCAGTTGATTTATCAAGGTATACAGAGACATTTATGGGTTTTGATTACATTGAACCATTTTTAAATCCCAACGAAATAGGTGAGATAGATGAGGATACCTGGCTTAAGCTGTTTGAGCTTTTAGCAAAATCAGAGTATTCCCATATAGTTGTACTATTTGGAAGGGCTGTAAATGGTTTCTCAAAACTTTTAAGTGTCATGAACCAGCTGTATGTGCTTAGCCGTCCAGGGGATTATTTCAGGAAAAGTCAGGATTTATTTTTGGATTATCTGGAAAGAATCAACATGGAACTGGAGGCAAAGTGCGTAAGTCTGCCTATGTCAGCTGGCAATCTTGCCGATGGAACCTACCAGATGGAGGAGTTGTTACAGGGCAACTTAGGAATGTATGTAAATAAAATTCTTAAAGCACAGGCCAGTAATACTTTAGAAAACTATGGTTAAGCTAGAAGAAGAGATTCGTCAGGAGGTCATGAACGAAATAGATTTGAGTTATGACGTGTCTGACGAAGAAATATTAGAACTGATTAAAAACAAAATTATTGAAAAATCCAAGACAGTTCCGGTTTCGCTAGGGGAAAGGCGCATAGTACAAACCCATGTGTTTAATTCCCTGAGAAAACTGGATGTTCTTGAGGATTTGCTAGCCGATGAGGAAATCACTGAAATAATGATAAATGGACCTGAAAATATCTTTATAGAAAAGAATGGTAAGGTGATTCATTCAAAGGAGCGATTTTCTTCAGAGGAAAAGCTGAATGACATTATCCAAAGCATAGTGGCAAACAGCAACAAAATTGTAAACGAGTCAAACCCAATAGTGGATACCAGGCTTGCAGACGGTAGCCGTGTAAATATAGTGCTGAAGCCTGCAGCGGTGGACTATGCCATTTTATCCATCAGAAAGTTCCCCAAGGAACAGATGACCATGGAAAGGCTAAGGAGTTTTGGCTCTATTTCAGGGGAGCAGATTGAGTTTTTGAAGAAGCTTGTAGCCTCAGGGTACAACATATTTGTATCGGGAGGCACCGGCAGTGGAAAAACATCCTTTTTAAATGCGTTGGGAGAATTCATCCCTGCAGATGAAAGGGTAATTACAATAGAGGACTCTGCGGAGCTACAGTTAAAAAATGTGGACAATCTGGTGCGCTTGGAAGCCAGAAACGCAAATCTTGAGGGTAAAAATGAAATAAGTATTAGAGATTTGCTAAAATCGGCACTTCGAATGCGTCCAGACAGAATAATAGTTGGAGAATGCAGAGGTGCAGAAGCTTTAGAGATGCTTCAGGCCTTTAACACAGGGCATGACGGCAGCTGCTCCACAGGTCACAGCAATTCCTGCAAGGATATGCTCTCAAGACTTGAAACAATGGTGCTAATGGGTGCTGAAATTCCACTGCCTGCAATAAGACAGCAGATAGCCTCAGGTATAGATATCATTGTTCAGCTTGGCAGACTTAGGGATAAAAGCCGAAAGCTTCTTGAGATTACAGAGGTGGAAGGCCTGGAAAATGGCGAGATTAAGTTGAATCCGTTATATCAATACAAAGAGCTCAGCGAAGAAAATGGAAGGATTATAGGTGAATGGCAAAAGGTAGGAAGTTTGATTCATACAGAAAAATTAGCCTCAAACGGGATGATGTAACCCCTTTTATGCAAGGGTTTCTACTGACAGTGGTTATAGCCTTTTTGTTTTACAGGCATATAGCAGGGCTTTTGGCAGGTATACTTGTAATTCCATTTTGGTTGAAGCTAAAAAATGAGGAAAAACAGGCTGAAATTTTGGCAAAAAAATCTTTGGAATTTAAGGAATACATGATGCTAATTGTGGCAGGCCTTCAGACAGGTTATTCTCTGGAGAGGGCAGTTAAACAGTCTGAGGATGAGCTAAAAAAGCTGTTTCCAGAGGGCTCCGTCATACTTCCCTACATTCGTATCATGAATCAAAAGATATCCATGAATATTCAGCTGGAGCAGGCCTTTGACGAATTCGCAAAGGCTATTGGATTAGAAGAAGCCATAAGTCTTTCAGAAATAATCGGCTTTGCCAAAAGAAGTGGTGGCGATTACAGCAAGAACATCAGGGACACAGCCCTAAAGATAGAGGAAAATTTGTCCATAAAACAGGAGATAGAGACTATTACGACAGAGAAAAGGCTGGAACTTAAGGTCATGTGTGTGATGCCAATGGGAATACTTGCTTATATTTCCCTGACATCTAAAAGTTTTATCGCTCCTCTCTATGGAAACCTGGTAGGGGCTGGGGTTATGACAGCCTGCCTTATAGGCTACGGTTGTTTCATGATGCTTGGCAGAAAGATCATTGATATCAAGGTTTAAGGGGAGGCTGAATTGCTTAAGAGTTTTGAATTAACAAAAAAGCAGCTTATAGAAATAGTTGTTGTGATATTTGTGGTTGGCCTTGGAATTCTAGTTTTTGACTTTGTGAATGCAAATTATGGATTCGATGGAACTGTCAGGAGAAATGAGGCCGGTGCAGGTCCATCTTCAGAAAATCTTAGAGTGGATTTTAAAGATAACACCAAGGATTTTACTGTGGAAATATCTGATAAGAAGCTGTCTAAAAAGGAACTAAAGAAAGCCTTTGATAAAGCTATTGCAGAAATAGATGAAACTTATTTAGGCCAGAATAAATCAGCAAATGATGTATGCCAGGACCTTGATTTAAGGGATAGTTATGTAGATGGCTTGATTGCAGCGGATTGGAAATTTGACTACTACGGCATTATAGCCTCCGATGGAACCTTGAATCAGGATGATATCCCCGATGAAGGGGTTGTGGTAAACATCACAGGAATGCTTAGCTACGAGGATGAAGAGAACCTATACAGTTTTTCTGTGGTGGTTAATCCTAAGGGGATAGATACTTTAGATGGGCAGATTGCAGCTATAAATAAAGCTATAAAAAATGAGGATGAGAGTAGTCGCGGTAAGGAAAAGATGAAACTACCCAAAGAGGCTTCCGGGATGAAGCTATCCTGGAAGAAAAAGATGAATTATCGTGGGCTGCAGCTGATTATCTTAGGTATGGTTACTGTAGCTGGCATTCAGATTGGAAAAAAGCGAGATGCAAAAAAACAGCTTGAAGCCACTGCCCATGAAAAGGATATGGACTATCCTCTTATTGTAAGTCAGCTGTCAATTCTCATGGGAGCTGGCATGAGCTTTAGAAAAGCACTGGAGCGAATTTCAGTTAAATATGTGAATGGCCTGAAAAACGGAGCTAAGCCAAGAGCTGGTTTTGATGAAATACTTATGACCTATCGCAAGATTACCGATGGTAGAAGTGAAATTCAGGCCTTGGAAGAACTGGGAAAAACCTGTGAAAGCAAAGAATACAGAAAGCTATCAATGATGCTTGTTCAGAATTTGAGAAAGGGATCAAGGGATTTGCTTGAGGCTCTGGAAAAAGAAGAGAAATATGCCTTTGAGCTAAGAAAGCAAAAAGCAATCAGGGCAGGTGAAGAGGCATCTACAAAGCTTTTAGTACCTATGGCAGGAATGCTTTTTATAGTGATTATTATTTTGGTTGTTCCGGCTATTTTGCAGATGAATTTATAAACATAAAAAGAAAGTTGAGGAAGAAAAATGAACTATTTAATGAATAAGATAAAGAACTTTGTTGTTGAAGAGGATGGAATTGGAACAGTGGAAATGATTTTGATTTTGGTGGTACTTATCGGAATCGTTCTTATATTCAAGGACAATCTAAATTCACTTGTAGCAGACATTTTCAGAACTATTAAAACACAGGCAGGAAGAGTGTAGTGGCAAAAGGATCACTATCGGTTTTCTTTGCACTGATAATGACGGCTGTTATGGGGCTGATTTTCACCATGGGCGAATGCATTAGGCTATACGAGCTTAATGACTTCGCTCAGGAGTATACCGATATGGCGGTAGAAAGTGCCTTATCGGAATATAATCCATATCTTTGGGCCAATTATAAGTTACTTGCCATTGATTTAGGCTATGGCAGTAACTCAAAAGGTCCAGGGATTATGGAGCAAAAGACCCTTGATTACTGCAAATACAATTCTAGCGTAGAGTCGGGCCACAATTTTGCAAGACTAACCGCTGATAGCTGTATGATTCAGGATTATACCCTGCTATCTGATAACAATGGGGCAGGGCTAATGACACTTGGTGTAAAGGCTGCAAAGGAAGGACTTGCAACTCAGGTAATTGATGGTATTCAGAGCAAGGTGGATAGTATCAACAACATAGAAAAGGTGTCGGTGGAGGATAAGGCAAAGTCAGGAAAGCAATCCTTAGAGGAAGCCAAGGCAGCCAATTCTGCCGCGAAATATGCAGCAGAACATGATGATAATCCCGATACCCATGCTTCAGATTATCCTGATCCTGTGGAAGTGGAAGAAAATCCTTTAGATATATTTGAAATCCTAAAGGAATCATTTTCAAAAAGCGTTTTGTCATCGGTTACAGATGTGGAAAAAGTGTCTGACTTAGAGATGGATATTGCAAATGCCCCATCTCACAGGCAGCTTCAAAGTGGAACAATGGATATGGAAAGCTCATGGGAGCTGACAGACAAGGCGCTTTACATAGATTATTTGATTACAAATTTTGGCTATTTCGGTAATTCAAAGCATGATGGGATGAAGTATGAGGTGGAATATCTTCTTTCAGGAAAACATACGGACCCACAGGCTTTGGCATCGGTAGTAGAGCAGATTCTTTTAGTTAGAGAAGCGGCAAATTTCTATACCATCACCCACACACCTTCACTTGAGGCACAGGCGGAGGGCGTAGCCATGGCTATAGCTGCATTCGCGGGGAATCCTGCAATAGAAGGGATAGTGAAAAGCGGAATAATAGCAGCCTGGGCATATGCTGAGTCTACTCTTGATGTGCGCTTGATTTTAGCTGGTGGGAAAGTACCAGCTGTTAAAAACTTAGATCAATGGACAAGCGACGTGTGGCATTTAGCCGGAGTCACAAACGTAAATTACATGGCAAAGGACTGCGGCGGAGGAATAGGCTACAAAGACTATTTAATTGCATTTTTAGCTTTAAGGTCAAATGAAACACTTTCAATGAGAGGCTTGGATATTCTTGAAAACGCTCTAAATTCCACAGAAGACTACAAGGATGTGAAGGTGGACAATCTATTGCTTGCAGCAAACGTCAGGATGGGATACTCGGCAGAAGAGATGTTTTTATCACTATTATCATCAGTTACGCCTGATGATGTCATGGATTCATATTTCCTGGAAAAGGAAAAGTTTATTAGTTATTAAACCAGAGAGGAGGTGTAAAAAGGTGTCTCTATTCTATAAAAAACCATATCTGATTGCACCAGATATGCATGGTGGCCCGCCAGCTGCCAAAAGAACTATCAAACATTTCTCTTTTATAAGCCAAATTCAAGGTCAAAACAATATTTACCAGCCAGAGATGCCTTTTTATGCCTCCTCTAAAAAGGCAAGCTATACCATAGAGGCGGCAGTTATCATGCCATTATTTATCACTCTGATGGTATTTGGAATGTTTATTTTCAGACTGCTACAGGTTCAGTCGGGAGTGCAGCAGTCAATCAATGCGACCAGTCGCACTATGTCTGTAGCATTAGGAAATCTGGCAAATTCAGGGACTTCAGATACAGATGTGGATACAAGTGACGAAGAACCTACCATAGAAGGCCTACTGTCAGAGGGTGTTTTAATTGGTGCCGCAGCGGCAAAGACTGCAGTGGAAATGGAGGACAGGCATGTGCCCATAGAGTTTATAGATGGTGGTGCAGCAGGATTTAGTTTTCTAGGTACATCTTTTGAAGGAAACTATGTGGATATCAAAGTAGATTATCAGATGACCTTTCCTGTAGGCCTGTTAGGCCACTATACATTTGATGTATCCCAGCGGGCCAGAACAAGAAAATGGGTAGGCTACGATAAGACAGAGGATTTCACCGACTCTAGATATGTGTTTATAACCGAAAAAGGTGAACATTATCACATGAATTATCATTGTACTTATCTGAATCCTTCTGTACACAGGTTGCCGATAGAGGAATTGGAAGCAG
The DNA here is from genome assembly GCF_900107545.1 of Pseudobutyrivibrio sp. ACV-2. Classification (GTDB taxonomy): domain Bacteria; phylum Bacillota; class Clostridia; order Lachnospirales; family Lachnospiraceae; genus Pseudobutyrivibrio. The sequence goes on from NZ_FNQZ01000006.1 coordinate 65,678, forward strand.
CCAGAAACAAGGGAGGAGCCAAATACTATAGGTGCGAAAGATGCAAGGGTAAAACCACAAGGGGATTCGTATTTGTAACAGATTACGGAACCTCTTTCCATGGTGATATTAATTGCAGTGAAATCAAGCACAATATTAAAAAGGTGCTATATGAGGAAGTGAAGGACATAATGCCTGCCTGTAGCAAGTGCGGACATTAGTTGGAAAAAATATGGAGTAAATGATTTATGGAAGCGTTTGGATTGGCCGTGTTTTATGGCCTTACAGCAATTGACGATGTTAGGACAAAAAGCATAAGAGTATTGGAAGTGATTATATTTGCGGTGATAGGGGTATTGATTGATGTGATTTTAAAACCTTACTCCTGGGTAAGCATTGCAGGTGGAGTGGCAGTTGGCGCAGTTTTATATATTATAAGCATTCTGACAAAAGAAAAAATCGGCAAAGGGGATGCCGTGATAGTGATGGTCTCAGGGCTTTACCTTGGTTTTATGAACACCATGATAGTGCTATGGCTGGCCTCATTACTTGCTGCTATCGTTGGAGTAATAATGGTTAGATGCCAAGGGCATCAGATTGATGTTGAAATACCCTTTGTTCCATTTTTGCTTGTAGCATATGCGACAGTGTTTTTGGTAGGACAGCTAGGAGGGCTGATGTTATGAGATTAAAAGGTAGCTATACAGTAGAAGCATCAATGATTATTAGCTTTAGTTTTTTGGTATTTGGGATGGCAGTATGCATTGGTTTTGAGCTGTTTAAAAGTACAGTGGAGTATGTAAGCTACAAGCCAGATACCTTTGACGCTGTACAAGCATTTAGATTGAAGGAAGGAGTAGTTGGCATTTTTAATGCCATAAGGAATTGATGATGGATATAAGTTATAAGAGACAACACAATGAAAGCTTTATGGTGGTTGAACTTGAGGATACAGTGTCAACCTACGAGGAAAAGATGATAGAAGAAAATCAAATATCCTCACTTCTGACAATCACAAGGCTGAATTTTAACGGATGTATGCAATATCACTACAATATCAGCAGAAAAGAAAATCTGGAGGATTTCTTAGATTCTCACGATTTAAATTTGGACACATTCAGAAGGTTTGTAGTCAATCTAAAGCTGGCATACGCAGAACTGGATAAATATTTGATTGATGAAAGGCATATTTGGCTAGATAAGGAGTCAGTGTTTTTTGAGAAGGGTGCAGACAGTTTCAAGCTAAGTCTATGCTTTTATCCAAAGGATATGGGTACCATGCAAGAACAGTTCAGATTCATTATGGATTACATTCTTAAGAAAGTGCCATCCGCAGACAGAGAATTTTCAAGAATCATCTATGAAATATATGATTTATGCCTAAAGGAAGACTATACATTAGGAGAAATTCTCGAATATCTGCAGCCAAAAGAGTCGGAAGTTGAAACAAAGGTGGAAAGCATCAACCTTAGAGACGATTTCCTGGTAGAGCCTACAGAAGAATTAAGGGCTGATGACTATCCCTTAGGTCAGGAATTTGTATCAGATTTAACTTCATTTCAAGTGCTGGAAAAGCCAAGCATATTTGGGAAATTCATATCAGGCGCAAAAGGGTTTTTAACTAAAAAAATAGAGTTCAAGGATGAATATTTAGAGGAAAGTGAAGACTTTATCATAGAGCCTGATGCAGAATTTGAAGAAAAGACGGTACTATTATCTGAAACAAAGCCTGTAGGCAGGCTGGTTTATGATGGCCAGGACGGAGAAAATGATTTTCTTGTGACAAAGGATATTTTCAGGATAGGAAAATCAAAGTCTTGTGATGCCGTGATTTCAGCCCCTACAATCAGCCAAAATCATGCAAAAATAGTCAGAGAAGGGGACGATTATTTCTTAAGTGATATGAATTCCACAAACAGTACCTTTCTAAACGACGAAGAGCTTGTGTACAGAAGACCTGTAAAGCTGAAAATTATGGATAAAATCAGGTTTGCAAATGTGAGCTATACTTTTATGTAAACGTTGAGAAACTAACCTGTTTCTGTTAAAATAATACACAGTTTGTGGGATTTTAAGGGTATCCCAATAGGTTAGGAGATAAAATAATGAACATTATTGATAAGGTGTTTGGTACACATTCGGAGCGAGAGCTTAAGCGCATTAAGCCTATCGTTGATAAAATAGAATCATACAAAGATGCTATGGGGGCTCTTTCTGATGAGGAGCTTAAAGCTAAAACTACAGAATTTAAAGAAAGACTTGCTAAGGGTGAGACCTTAGATGACCTCCTTCCAGAGGCATATGCTACAGTTCGTGAAGCCGGCAAGCGTGCTCTTGGAATGGAGCATTTCCGTGTTCAGTTAATCGGTGGTATCATTCTTCACCAGGGCCGTATCGCAGAGATGCGTACCGGTGAAGGTAAGACTCTTGTTTCTACACTTCCTGCATACCTGAATGCACTTGAGGGCAAGGGTGTTCACATCGTTACTGTAAATGATTACCTGGCAAAGCGTGATGCTGAGTGGATGGGCGAGGTTCACCGTTTCCTTGGTCTTACAGTTGGTGTAGTTCTTAACGATATGACAAAGGAGGAGCGTCAGGCAGCATACAATTGTGATATTACATACATCACAAACAACGAGCTTGGTTTTGATTACCTCCGTGACAATATGTGTGTTTACGAGAAGGACCTTGTTCAGAGAGGCCTTCACTACTGTATCATCGATGAGGTTGACTCAGTTCTTATCGATGAGGCACGTACACCACTTATTATTTCTGGTCAATCAGGAAAGTCTACAAAGCTTTATGAGCTTTGCGATGTTTTAGCCCGTCAGCTTAAGCGAGGCGAGGATCTTCCAGAATTCTCAAAGATGGATGCCATCATGGGCGTTGAGAGAAATGAGACTGGAGACTTCATCGTAGATGAAAAGGACAAGGTAGTTAACCTTACAGCAGAGGGTGTAGAAAAGGTTGAGAAATTCTTCCACATTGAAAACCTTGCAGACCCAGAAAACCTCGAAATTCAGCACAACATCATCCTTGCACTTCGTGCTCACAACCTTATGTTTAAGGATCAGGATTACGTTGTTTCAGATGGTCAGGTCATGATTGTAGACTCATTTACAGGTCGTATCATGCCAGGTCGTCGTTATTCAGATGGTCTCCACCAGGCTATCGAGGCCAAGGAGCGCGTTGAAGTTAAACGAGAGTCTATGACTCTTGCCAGCATCACATTCCAGAACTTCTTCAACAAATACGATAAAAAGGCTGGTATGACAGGTACAGCGCTTACAGAGGAGCAGGAGTTCCGTGATATCTACGGCATGGATGTTGTAGAGGTTCCTACTAACCGTCCTGTTCAGCGTATCGACCATGATGATGCTGTTTACAAGACAAAGGCAGAAAAGTACAAGGCTGTAGTTGAAGAAGTAAAAAAGGCTCACGCCAAGGGGCAGCCAGTACTTGTAGGTACTATAGATATAGATATTTCAGAGCTTGTTTCAAAGATGCTTCGTAAAGAGGGAATTGAGCACAATGTATTGAACGCTAAGTTCCATGAGAAGGAAGCTGAAATCGTAGCCGAGGCCGGAAAGCATGGTGCAGTTACCATCGCTACCAACATGGCAGGTCGTGGTACCGATATCAAGCTCGATGAGGATGCACGAGCAGCCGGTGGTCTCAAGATTATTGGTACAGAGCGTCACGAGTCACGTCGTATCGACAATCAGCTCCGTGGACGTTCAGGTCGTCAGGGTGATGTTGGTGAGTCTCAGTTCTTTATCTCACTTGAAGACGACTTAATGCGTCTTTTCGGTTCAGAAAGACTTATCAATATGTTCAACGCTCTCGGTGTTCCAGAAGGAGAGCAAATCAAGCATAAGATGCTTTCAGATGCCATCGAAAAGGCACAGAAGAAGATTGAAGAGAACAACTTCTCAGCTCGTAAGAACCTTCTTGATTACGATCAGGTAATGAACGAGCAGAGAGAGCTTATATACGCACAGCGCCACAGAGTACTTATGGGCGAAGACATGCACGACCAGATTCTTGGTATGATTCGCGACAAGGTGGATGAGTGCATTGAAAAGACAATCCCAGACGATGTTGAAAAAGAGCTTTGGGAGCTTCAGGAGCTTAATCATCTCCTTTGCCCAGTAATTCCAGTTCCTGTTATGAATCAGCTTTCTATTGGAAATATTAAAAGCAAGAATGAGCTCAAGGAGAAGCTTACAGAAATCGCTCTCAAGATGTATGCAGACAAGGAAAAGGAATTCGAGCAGCCAGAGCAGTTCAGAGAAGTTGAGCGAGTTATTTTACTTCGTGTTATCGACCGTAAGTGGATGGAAGAGATTGACGATATGGAACAGCTTCGTCAGGGTATCCGTCTTCAGGCATATGGTAACCGTAATCCAGTTGATGAGTACAAGGCAGCCAGCTACGATATGCTTGATGCCATGAACGCATCAATCATCAATGATACACTTACAATGCTTTACAGAATCCGCATTGAAAAGAAGGTAGAGCGTGAGGAAGTGGCAAAGGTTACAGGAACAAACAAGGATGACACATCTGCCCGCGCACCGAAGAAGCGTGAGGATAAAAAGGTCTTTCCTAATGATCCATGTCCATGCGGAAGTGGTCTTAAATACAAGCAATGTTGTGGTAGAGCAAAATAATCTAGATAGAGTAGGGCCTCATACAAAGTATGAGGCCTTTTTTAGAGGTGTTAGATGAATCAATTAGAAGAATATTATAACAAATTCAATGAGGACAAGCGCTTAAGCAGTCGTCACGGCATTATGGAATTCACTGTGACTATGAAATATGTTCACAAATATTTAGAGCAGCTTGCAGCTGAAAAATCATTGGAAAAAGCTGAAATAAAAATATTAGACATTGGCGCAGCAACAGGCGGCTACAGCATCCCTTTATGGGAAGAAGGCTATGATGTCACAGCTGTAGAATTGGTAAAGCATAACATTGGAAGACTTAAGGCTAAGGGTACTGGTGTAAAAGCATATCAGGGAAATGCCCTTAAGCTCAAAAGATTCGAAGACAATACCTTTGATTTAACTCTTCTTTTTGGCCCAATGTATCATCTTAAAACCACAGATGAGCAACTTCAGGCTCTGCGAGAAGCGAAGCGAGTAACAAACCCAGGAGGATATATTTTAGTTGCCTACGTTATGAATGAGTATGCATTCCTCACCTATGGAATAAAGGAAGGCCACGTATTGGAAAACATAGCAGATGGAAAGCTTGACGATACATTCCATGTTCGCCCAGGGGAAGATGACCTTTATATGTTCATGCGCACCGAGGATATAGACAGCCTGAATGCCGAAGCAGGTCTTACTCGAATGCAGATAATATCCCCAGATGGCCCGGCAAATCACATGCGTCGAGAGGTAAATGCCCTTACAGAAGAGCAGTTTAAACAGTTTATAAATTACCAAATGTCGGTATGTGAAAGAGCAGATTTACTTGGAGCCAGTGCACATACAGTAGATATATTAAAGAAGGAAATATAATGACTTGAGGGGTATTTGAAAATAATAGAAAGGATGTTATAATGTAACTAAATATTAGTTGCAGTTTTCAAATGCCAAAAAAGAAGGATTTAATAGAAAAGCTATATAGAAAACCATATCCAAAAAACTTTACAACCAGAGAATTAGATGCTCTTATGAGCAAATGTAACTGTGAGAAATATCAAGGTGGTAGAGGGTCTGGAATTGGATACTATCATATTATTACAGGGAGACAGCTTCAATTTGATGGTCCTCATCCCGGAAATGAATTATACAAATATCAGATTGATATGATTAAAAAATTTATTAAAGATATTGGAGAAAAGGAGTAGCTTATGAAATCAGATATGATGAAATATAAAGGGTATCGGGCAACCATAGGCTATGATAGTCGGGATAATATTTTTGTTGGGCAGGTTTTTGGAATTAAAGATTCCTTAAATTTCCATGGAAGATCAATTGAAGAATTAGAGAAGTCTTTTCATGACTCAATAGATAATTATTTAGAAGTGTGCGAGAAATATGGAAAAATTCCTGAAAAGGAGTACTCAGGTACATTTAATGTAAGGACTACCCCTACAATACATGAAGAGGCAGCAGAGTATGCGGCAGAGAATGGATTTACTCTAAATCAGGTGGTGACTATGGCTATGGAAATGTTCTTGGTAAATAAGAAAAGAGCAGGAATATAGACAAAGTGAATAAAATCACAACAATATAATTGTATAATTTATACACAGCGTCAGTGGTTTTTTCTGAAAATCGTGGTATTCTATAGGTATAAAATGGAAAACAGGCTATAGGAGGTTTTACCATGAATATTTTCAAAGAATTATTTGACAGCGAAAACGGTACAGTAATGACTTTTATAGAGTATTTAAAGAGCAGCTACATCGACTAAGTCGAGTAGCTGTTTTTAGGCATAAAAGTTTAATAGATTGGAGTATTTAATTAACATGGGTAACAAAAATGGAAAAAATAAGGCGTTATTTATAACCCAAGCAGCCATGATTGCAGCCCTTTATGTGGTACTAACATGGGTGGCCAACACCTTAGGTTTGGCTAACGGAGCCATTCAAGTGAGATTTTCCGAGGCGCTTTGCGTTCTTCCAGTGTTTACCACAGCTGCAATCCCAGGATTATTTGTTGGATGTTTGATTTCCAATATTATCAATGGCTGTGTAATATGGGACATTATTTTTGGAAGTATTGCAACACTTCTTGGCGCAGTAGGAACTTATTATCTTAGAAAGACAAAGTTCATATTTACTCTGCCACCAGTAATCGCAAACATGGCAATAGTTCCATTTGTTTTGCAGTACGCGTACAAGGTAGAGGATGCGTATTGGTTTTTAGTAGTTACAGTAGGAGTTGGTGAAGTGATTAGTGTATGTATCTTAGGATTTATCCTAAAATTAGCTTTAGCAAAAAATAAAAAAGCAATATTTGAACAGGACAACTAAAAACTAGCAATTAATAAAAGGTCTGTGATTATCTTTTTAGCAAGATGAATCACAGGCTTTTTTTCTATAAAAATAATTAAAAAAAATGTAACGAATACAGAAAAAAGTAGACTAATATTGTAGAATCAAAAAAGTGAGTAAGAAAGGAGGAAGCCACAGCTTGAATATAAAGAAAATATGTGAAGAATACTATCCGCTTGTGTTAGGCTACCTTCTTACCCTTGCTAATGGAAACAGAGATTTAGCCGAGGATTTGACACAGGATACATTTTACAGAGCAATTAAAAATATCGATGGGTTCCGAGGTGATTGTAAGGTTTCGACATGGCTTTGTCAGATTGCAAAGTATACGTTCTGGCAGTATCTGGATAAATCAAATAAATACAAGCAGGTACCGCTGGATGAGGTGATGAATATTTCAGCAGGTGAGCTGGTGGAAGAAATGTACATCAGAGAAGAAACTAATAGAGCTTTATACGAAAGTATAGAAAAACTTGATAGCCTGACAAAGGATGTAATGCTATTTAGATTGACTGGTGAAATGTCATTCAAGGAAATAGGTGAGCTGTTGGATAAAACAGAAAACTGGGCGCGAGTAACCTTTTATCGAGGAAAGGCAAAAATAGGAAAGGAGATGAATAGCTATGAGTAAATTTGAATGTGAATTAGTTAATGATCTTCTTCCAGGTTATGTCGATAAGAAAACATCTATTGAAACTAATAAGTTTATTGAAGAGCATTTTAAAAGCTGTGAGGAATGCAGAAAACTGTACGAGGCAATGATTGATGAGGTGAGTATTGAGAATCAGCCTATGCCTTATCAGAAAAAATTCAGAATTAACAGCATAGGAAAAATGATGTTAATAGTTTTAGGTTATCTAGTTGTTGTGATAATTGGATTAGTAGTTTTCACCTACATAATGGTAAACGGGGTGATTTAATGGAAAAGAAAAATATTTCGTGCAAAATAATAGAAGATTTGCTGCCTTCATATATGGATGAAATACTGTCTGAAGGAGTTAATGAGGCGGTGCAAATTCATTTGGATAGCTGTGAATCATGCAGAAAAAAACTTAGTGAATTACAGCATCAGCTGGATGAGGGAAAAGCCCAGACAGAGAAAAACGAAGCAGCTTTTATAAAGGGAATTAAGAGATATAAGCATTATGTAATTGGTATGGTTATAGGAGCAGGAATACCAATAATGGCGTTGCTGCTGTTTATTCTATGGGTAATGGTTATATCAATGAACAGTTAAAAGGAGCAGGAAATGTTACAGAAGAAGGGCACAAAAATTGCAATTGGTATCATAGGTGGATTGATTATTGGTCTAATTACAGTGATAGCTGTTATCTTCATATTTATTTTATTGTTCTTTTTCGGAGGTCCACCAAAGGTAACAAAGAACGTTGAAAAATATGAGCAGACAATGGAAGAGAATCTTACACGTGAATATGGAAAGGCTAGAACAGAATTCATAACTTTTCCTAAGGAGATTCCTGAAAGTGCATTTGAACAGGAAACAAAGCCAGAATTTTATAATTCTTTTCAGGACACTTGGGATGACCCTACTTACGAAGTGTATTTAAAATGTCAGTATAGCGATGGCGAATACGAAAGCGAGATAGAAAGGCTTAGCACACTAGAGAAAACCTACACTAAGTATGATGATAGAAAAAAGACACTGAAAAAAGACAACACGGATAGATTTAATTATCCAGCCTATATAGCAATTGATCACAATGATTATTCTTATGAGTATGCGCTAGATTTAGGTGATAATAGTATTGCATATATTTATGTAGCATATAAATCATCTGAGAAAAACCTAAAAAAGATTCCAAAGGAATATCTACCTTCCGATTATGAGGAAAGTTTGACGCTAGAAAATGGTAGTCATATGAATACAACGTATGAGGATAGCAAAGCCTATAACATATATGAGGTTCCATTGCATAAAGGAAATAGCGCTGTTCATGGATTGAGCGCTTACAATATAGTGGAACTGCAAAATGCGTGTGATGGTATTTCTGGACTAGCGATTTTCCCAGATGATATAAGTAATCTAAAAGATGGTTCATTTGTATATAGAAGTGATAATGAAAAAGTACTTGTAGTTTTAGAAGCTGTATACTCTCAGGGCGATTATAAGATAGAAGAAGACAGATTAAAAGATGAAGAGTATATGTGCGCCACATATGATGATTCAAACTATAACTATCCAGCTTATGTTTTGCGAGCAGGGGCAATAACGGGTCTTCCAGAGGATATTATGGAGGAAACTGATAAAGCAGATATTCATGAATATGCTCTTATGGACAAACCTAACAACAAGATAATATATGTTTTAATAGCCTATCCAAAAGAGCAGGAATTGAGCCTGTACGAGGATTATTTGGCAGTAAATTAAAATGACAGCGAGGCCTGTGGCTCAGCCTTTTTACGAGGGCTGAGTTTTTTGTTGCCAAAACCTGTAATAAGTTATAAGATAAAGACAAACCTGTAATAAGTTATAAGATGATTCAAAACATGTAATAAGTTGTAATACGAGGAGGCGGGTTATGAATAATCCTTTTAGCTTAGATTTTGGAACAGAGCCTAATTTATATATACCTAGACATGCAGAACAGAACAATATAATCAGTACTTTTAATTCAAGTGTACCATCAACCCATATGTATTTAATACTTGGTGCGAGAGGATCCGGAAAAACAGTACTTATGACATCGGTTTCACATGAATTAGCCAAACAAGATGATTGGCTTCATGTGGATTTGAGTGTTGAAAAAGATATGTTGAATTCTTTGGCTGCAAATCTGTATAAAAAAACTCAAGGTAAATTTCCAAAAATCAAGTTTGAGGTGTCTATTAAGGGAGTATCTGTATCAGTTGATAAAGAGGAAAAATATTCAGATATTCAGTTAGATATTGACAACATGCTTGAGACATTGGCAAAGAAAAATATAAAAGTTTTAATTACTATAGATGAGGTTATAAATTCTCAGAATGTTAGGGAGTTTACAACATATTATCAGCACTGCTTAAGAGAAAAATTACCTGTGTTTGTTTTAATGACAGGGTTATACAAAAATATTAGAGCATTGCAGAATAATCGTTCACAGACATTTCTAAAGAGGGCTCCTAAGATTTTATTAGGTGCTCTAAACATTAGGAGAGTAGCAAAGCAGTATGAGGAAATATTTAAAATTGATGAAGCTGCCTCATTTGAAATTGCGAAACTCACGGCAGGATACTCATACGCATTCCAAATACTTGGATACTTTCTTTATGCAGAAAAGAAGACAACAGTAGATAAAGATATATTGTTTGAATATGAAACAAATCTTGAGGAATGCTCTTATGAAAAGATTTGGGAGGAATTATCTCCAGGAGAGCAAAATGTTGCAAAAGCCATCGCATCTTTAGAAGATGGGACAACAGTTAAAGCTGTCAGAGATAAGCTTAAAATGGATTCAAACATGTTTTCCACATATCAAAATACATTGATTCATTCTGGAATTCTTACTACAACAGATGCTTCTTATGGAAGATTAAATTTTGCGCTACCATATTTTAAAGAATTTGTACAGAATCATATTTAGTTTAAAATGACAGCGAGGCCTGTGACTCAGCCTTTTTACGAGGGCTGGTGCCATAGGTCTTTTTGTATGCCCTCAGGAAGGTGGAGTAGGTTCCAAAGCCTGCCTGCTCGCTGGCATCCACAATTGGGGCTCCCGCGTCAATGAGAGCCTGGGCTGCAGAAAGGCGCTTCATGGTGATGTAGTTTCCTATTGTGTAGCCGGTCTCATCTTTGAAGGTGTGCATAAGGTAATAGCGTGACAAGAAGAATTTGGCGGCCAAAATATCCACAGACAGATCTGAGGTTAAATTCTCATTGATATATTGAATAATAGAATTAATCTTTGTGCCTGAGTAGCTGGTGGAGATATATTCTACTTCGTCGCTGATGGCTGCCCGATTCAGCTGAACCATAAACTCTAAAAAAAGCACCTGCATAAAAAGTTCATTTGCGTAAGCATTTTTGCCTAGGTTACTTATCAAAGCATTTACAGATGCAGCCACCGGTGAACTTTTAAAAGAGCGAAGTCGCAAAACATGAGAGTTTTTTTCCATTGCATTTCTAAAGCAGTAAGATAAATCATTTTCATCCTTAGCGTATTCAGCCAGAAATTCCTTAGATATATAGATAATGATTCGCTCATAAGTGGAATTATCGTGAAAGATTGGGCGGTGAACTTCGCCCGCATTAACAAACACAATGTCATTTGCCTGTAAATCGAAATTCTGACCTTCTATGGAATAGGAAGTATTTCCTGACAGGTGAATTAAAACCTTGTGGAAATCGTGATAATGGAAATCAATTTCACCAAGATTCGAATCTGACAAATGAAAGATTTTGAAGTTTGAATAAAGATAACCCTTTTTGTTGTATTCGCTCATATGTATATGATAATTGCTAAAAGCACTATTTGCAATATTTTAAACACTAACTGACATTATATCATTAGAAAGTGCGGTGTATACTCAAATTAAGATAAAAGAACTGTCGATTAGATTCGAAAGGACAACTATGAAATTTACAAAAATGCACGGCTGTGGAAATGATTATGTTTACGTAAATCTTTTTGAGGAAAAGTTGGATGACCCAGCATCAGTTTCAATTAAGGTAAGCGACAGACATTTTGGAATTGGCTCAGATGGCTTGATTACAATTGGTCCATCAGAAAAAGCAGATTTTAGAATGAGAATATATAACGCAGACGGCTCAGAGGCTGAGATGTGTGGAAATGGTATCAGATGCGTTGCCAAATACGTGTATGATCATCATCTTACAGATAATACAGAAATTACTGTAGAAACAGGAGCCGGAGTGCTTACACTAATTCTTTATCCAGAAAATGGTAAGGTGCAGCAGGTGCGAGTGGATATGGGTGAGCCAATCCTTACACCAACAGAGATTCCAGTAGTAGCCGAGGGTGACAAGGTTATAGATGAACCAATCGAAGTAGGCGGCAAGACTTGGAACATGACCTGCGTTTCTATGGGAAATCCACACGCTGTTGTTTTTGTGAATGATACAGAGCATTTTGAGCTTGAAAAATATGGTCCACTTTTTGAAAATCATGAAAGATTTCCAAAGAGAACCAACACAGAGTTCGTTCAGATAATTTCCAGAACAGAAGCCAACATGCGAGTTTGGGAGCGCGGAAGTGCTGAGACCTGGGCTTGCGGAACAGGCACATGTGCCTGTGTTATGGCGTCTATTTTAAATAAAAAGACAGAAGATAAAGTCCTTGTACACCTTAGGGGCGGAGATTTGACTATTGAATATGACCGCGCGACAAATCATGTGTTCATGACAGGACCAGCAACTGAGGTATTTGAAGGAGAAATAGAGGTTTAAAAATGAAATTAACAACTCTTTTAGAAGAATTAGATTATGAATTATATGCAGGAGATCTTGATAAAGAAATTTCCACATTGGTATACGACTCTAGAAAGGTAGAGAAGGATAGCGTGTTTGTTTGCATCTCAGGTACAGTAAGAGATGCACATGATTTCATCCCAGATGTAATCGAAAAAGGCGCAGGAACAATCATCATCGAAAAGGATGTTGAGCCCGTAGAGGGAGTGACATACATTAAGGTGGCTAACAGCCGCCAGGCACTTGCATACACATCAGCTGCATACTTTGGTCATCCAGCTAAAAAGCTTAAGACCATCGGTATCACAGGTACAAAGGGCAAGACTACTACAACCTACATGGTTAAATCCATCCTTGAAAAAGCTGGTATCAAGACAGGTCTCATTGGAACAATTGAGTCTATCGTAGGCGAGGAGCGCATCCCTGCTGTCAACACTACTCCAGAGTCATACCGAGTTCAGGAGCTTTTTGCACAGATGGTTGATGCTGGACTTGATGCAGTAGTTATGGAAGTTAGCTCACAGGCGTTGATGCTTCACAGAGTGTCAGGCTTCACCTTTGATATTGGAGTATTTACAAACCTTGAGCCAGATCATATTGGTGAAAACGAGCACAAGGACTTTGAAGATTATATGCACTGCAAGAGCCTTTTATTCCAACAGTGCAAGACAGGTATCTTCAATGGAGACAGCGAGCATATTGAAGGCATCTTAAAGGGTCACACTTGTGAAGTAATTAAATACGGTTATGGCAAGGATAATGACCTTATCGCTGAAAATGTAGAGCTTCTCAATGAAAATGGCGCATTAGGTGTTAAATACCATATTTCTGGCAAGGAAAACATGGATGTAGAGGTAAACGTCCCAGGAACATTTTCTGTATACAATTCTCTTACTGCAGTGGCTATTTGCAAGCAGTTTGACGTTGCTGAGGACAAAATTAAGGCTGCCCTTAAGGATGTTCATGTAAAGGGACGTATCGAGCTTATTCCTGTATCAAATAAATTTACAGTAATGATTGACTATGCACATAATGCAATGGCACTTGAAAGCCTTCTTACTACACTCAAGGCTTACGAGCCAGGCAGACTTGTGTGCATGTTTGGCTGTGGTGGAAACAGAGCAAAGAGCCGCCGCTATGAAATGGGCGAGGTTAGCTCAAAGCTTGCAGATTTAACAGTTGTTACATCTGATAACCCACGTAACGAGGAGCCTATGGATATCATTAGCGATATTTTAATTGGTGTGAAAAAGGCTGACGGCGAATATGTTACAGTTCCAGACCGCAAGGAAGCTATCAGATATTGTCTTGTAAATGCAAAAGAGGGAGATATCATAGTTTTCGCTGGTAAGGGACACGAGGATTATCAGGAAATAAAGGGTGTAAAGCATCACATGGATGAGCGTGAGCTTATCGCAGAAGTTATGGAGGAGAACGGCAATGACATTATTTAAGGGTGCAGGAGTAGCACTTATTACTCCATTCAATGAAGATGAGACCGTAAATTATGACATGCTTGGAACTCTTATTGACAGACAGATTGAGGGGGGCACAGATGCTATCATTGTGTGCGGCACCACAGGTGAGCCTGCTACAATGACAGAAGAAGAAAAACTTTCTGTTATCGAATACACAGTAAAAAGAGTAAATCACCGCATCCCTGTAATTGCAGGTGCAGGTGCCAATTCAACAAGACTTGTTATCGATTTCTCAAAGAAGCTTGAGGCTCTTGGTGTAGATGGACTTCTTATAGTTACACCATTTTACAATAAGGCCACACAGCAGGGCTTATACGAGCACTACACCACCATTGCCAAGGCTATCGACCTACCTATCATCATGTACAATGTGCCATCTCGCACAGGTTGCAACATTTTACCGGAAACAGCCATGAAGCTTGGCCTTGAAAATAAAAATATCGTGGGTATCAAGGAAGCTAGTGGAAACATTTCTCAGATTACAAAGCTTGCAAGCCTGGTAAGAGGCTGTCTTGATATCTATGCAGGAAACGATGACCAGATAGTTCCTATCCTTTCTCTTGGAGGAATCGGTGTAATTTCAGTACTTTCCAATGTTGCGCCAAAGGGAACTCACGACATGGTTATGTCGTATTTAAACGGAGAAGAGGGAAAAGCCCGCAAGCTTCAGCTTGACTATCTTGAGCTTGTAGATGCCCTTTTCTGCGAGGTTAATCCAATCCCTGTTAAATCCACTATGAATATGTTAGGATTTAATGTAGGAAGCCTAAGACTTCCTCTTACAGAGATGGAGGATAAGCATAAAGTGGCAATGAGCCAGCTGCTCAGCCGAATGCCACAGGAAATGCTTGCATAGCGTGAAAAGTAGAAATAGTGATTTTATAAAACCTCAGAACGGACCAGTTACATTTATTTTGGTGGCAATTAATATAATTGTCTTTATTGTGCTGGAACTGATGGGGAACACAAACGATGGAGAATTTATGCTGCTAAACGGCGCGATGAATCCATCGTTTGTTTTATATAGGCATGAATGGTACAGACTTTTTACCTGCATGTTCATGCATTTTGGAATTAATCATCTGGCAAATAATATGCTTCTGCTGTTTCTGCTGGGGCAGATTTTTGAGAGAGCAGTAGGAGCAACCAGGTATTTAGGAATATATTTGGGGTCAGGCTTAGCTGGTTCCTTTTTGTCATTCTTTTATATGTGTTTAATGGGAAAAAACGATATTGTGGCCGGAGCATCAGGGGCTATATTTGGAATAATAGGCGGAATGATAATTGTGGTCATTTTCAACAAAGGGAAATATAGTGGCATAAGCACCAAAAGAATGATATTCATGGCTCTTCTAACTCTTTATTTTGGATTTACCACAGCTGGCACCGATAATGTTGGCCATTTGGGAGGCCTGGTAGCTGGAATTATTTTTACAATCATCACTTACGGCATACCTACAGCGTTAAAACATGTGATAGAAAAAGGTAAAACCAACAGTTCCGTTGATTTTGAGTAGAAAAATCTCTATACTTTTAAGTAACCAATGTTGATAAAGAGGGGTAATTTTATGAAGGTAAACATTTACTATGGGGGACGTGGACTTCTAGAGGACCCAACACTTTATGTAATAGGAAAAATGCAGCAGGTACTTACAGAGCTTCAGGTTGAGGTGAATCTGTATAAAATTTTTGAGCAGAAAAACGCCATTTCCATGTTGCCACAGACTTTGAAGGATGCGGATGGTATCATCCTTGCCACCACAGTTGAATGGCTGGGAATAGGCGGATATATGAACCAGTTTCTGGACGCTTGCTGGCTTTATGCGGACAAAACAGCACTTGCCTCTACTTACATGCAGCCTGTAGTTATGTCCACTACCTACGGCGAGAGAGAGGCTATGGTTACTCTTGAAAATGCCTGGGAAATCTTGGGTGGATTGCCTTGCTCAGGCTTTTGCGGCTATGTGGAAGATGTGAAGGAATTCCGCGAAAATGCAGATTATGCTCACATTATTGAAAAAAAGGTTGAGACACTTTACCGCACCATTTCACAGCACACAAAGGGTCTTCCTACTAGTAATCAGGCCGTAACCCGCAGCATTCTTCGCACGCAGCAGCTTGATCTTTCTCCACAGGAGACAGAGCAGCTTTCCAAATTTGTTTCTGACGAGGAGTATGTTCAGACTCAGAAAGCAGATATTGCGGATTTAACCAGCCTGTTTAAGGACATGCTTGGAAAAAATAAAGAAGACAGTGGTGGCGAATATATAAAGGATTTCAAGGAGAATTTCAAGGGAAATTCAGAATTTTCCGCTAAATATCTTTTTATGATTGAGGGCAAAGAAAAACCTCTGTTTCTTGGAATTACAGGCAACGAAATGGATTGCCACTATGGAAAGGAAGAAAATATTGATGTTTACATGAAACTTTCATCAAGCATCATGGACAATATTGTGGCGGGCCGTGAGACCTTCCAGAGAGCATTTTCCGTAGGAGATATGACAGCAAAGGGCAATTTCAGAACCCTTAGAATGCTAGACGAATTATTAACTTTCAGCGCATAGGAGGAAACATGAAGGACGAAAAATGTATTTTTTGTAAGCTTGCAAATGGAGATATTCCAACAAATTTTATATATGAGGATGATGATTTCAAAGTGATTTTAGACGCAGGCCCTGCAACAAAAGGACATGCACTTATTTTACCAAAAAATCATTTCGCAAATCTTTTTGAGATTGATGAGGAGACAGCTGCTAAAGCACTTCCTCTGGCAAAGAAAATCGCAAAGAACATGATGGATAAGCTGGGCTGCGCAGGAATTAACCTGGTACAAAATAATGGTGAAGCTGCCGGACAGACAGTTCACCATTTTCATATCCATGTGATACCTCGTTATGAGGGTGATGACAAAGCTATGTGTGCTTGGAAGCCACAGGAGCTTAAAGAAGCAGATGCTAAGGAGCTTGTTGAAAAATTAAGCTTGTAATATCAAATCCATAATGACCTTATTGGCGTCCAGTAGATTGCTGGATGCCATTTTTTCTTTAATCGCATCTCTGCGAGAGAAAACATCCTGAATGCTTGAAAGTAAAAGCTCGGAAGTAAGAGTCTCTTCCTGTAAAACAGTGGAAAAGCCCTGCTTTTCGTAGCTGTTGGCATTTAATATCTGGTCACCTCTACTTGCAGCAGCAGATAATGGAATCAGGATATTTGGAATCTTAAGAGCAAGAATCTCGCTGATTGAGTTAGCACCGGCGCGGCTAATCATGATATCTGTCATAGCAAAAATATCATTGAGCTGTTCACTAATGAACTCATATTGTTGATAACCGGCCTTTTCTTTAATGTCTTTGTTGATATTTCCCTTGCCCACAAGGTGCACAATCTGGAAAGTCTTGAGCAATTCGTCAAGGGACTCCCAAACTGCATTATTAATGAAACGAGAACCGATGCTGCCGCCCATAATAAGAAGAACCGGCTTGTCCTCAGCAAATCCACAGAATGAAAGTCCAGCCTCTCTAGAGCCGCTGAAAAGTTCCTGACGGATAGGAGAGCCTGTGTGGACAGCCTTGCCCTCAGGAAGATACTGCATAGTCTCAGGGAAATTGCAGCAAACCTTTGTAGCAAAAGGAATGGCAAGCTTGTTTGCAAGACCAGGTGTCATATCTGACTCGTGAATGATGGCAGGAATATGCTGACGTCCAGCCGCCATAACAACTGGCACAGAAACAAATCCACCTTTAGAAAATACCACATCTGGCTGAATGTGCTTTAGCAGCTGATTTGCCTCAGAAAAGCCCTTGATTACACGGAATGGGTCAGTGAAATTCTTCCAGTCGTGATAGCGTCTAAGTTTTCCGGAAGAAATGCCGTAGTAAGTGATTCCAGCGTCTTCTACAAGCTTTTTCTCGATGCCATTGTAAGAACCGATGTAGGAAATTTCGTAACCGGCCTTCTTTAATAGAGGAACTAATGCCAGATTAGGAGTAACATGTCCGGCAGTTCCACCACCAGTCATAACTATTTTTTTCATATATTTAATCCTCAAAATGTTTATATTTTCATAACCAGTAATTGGCTACAAATTCTATAATATCAAGACATTTTTAAATGTCAAATGGCGAAAATTTGACATTTAGGGCCAGAAGTGTTATATTATGTCACGTAACAACTTCGTAATATTTAAACATATTTCGTAAAAAAGTGGAGGCTTATGAACAAATTAAGCAATAATCTTTCTGCAATGTACACACATTATCGTAAAAAAATAAACAAGCGTACCAAGCAGTCAGTGGCGCTTGCGCTTTCTACAGCTCTTTTGATTACAGGGGCTTATATCGACCAGCCTACTAAATTAACTGTAGATGTTTCTCCAAAACCAGCCAGCACGGCAGGTGTATTTGCTGCGGTGTCAGCTATGGATCTCAGCGTAAGTTCATCTAATTTTGATTTTGCATCTGCAGATGTTACAGTAGTTGCAGCTACTTCAGACCAGGTAGATCCAGATAAAGCAGACATCTACGACGAATGGGCTGACAAAATAGTAGCTGATGTTGATGATTTCCTCTATGTTCGCGCAGAGGCAGATATAGCATCTGAGGTGGTAGCAAAGCTTCGCAAGGGCGATATGGCTACACTCGTAGATGTTTTCGATGGTTGGTACGAGATTGAGTCTGGAAATGCTCACGGATATGTATCAGCTGATTATTGTGTTACAGGAATTGAGGCATATGAGCTTGCACTTGATGTGTGCGACACATATGCAACTATAGATGTTAATGGTCTTCGTGTCAGAGATGAGGCATCAGAGGATGCTAAAATCGTCACAGCTGTTTCAAAGGGAACAAAGCTTGAGGTAGACACAGAAGCCGAGGAAGTAGAAGGCTGGGTAGCTGTTAAATACGACGGCAAAAAAGGCTACGTTAAGGCTGATTATGTTCAAGTAGATTTGGCTACAGGCGAAGCAATCACACTTGAGGAAGAGGCTGAGGCCATAAGGGCAGCTGAAGAAGCCGCAGCCAAGAAAGCTGCAGAGCAGGCAGCACAGAAAGAGGCCGCTAAAGCTGCAGCAGCGCAGACAGCATCTGCAAAGCAGTCTGTTATTGCATCAGCTGATGACCTTACACTTCTTGCAGCAATCATCCAGATTGAGGCCGGCAGTGAGTTATACGAGGGACAGGTTGCTGTAGGTGCAGTTGTAATGAACAGAGTTGTAAGCGGTTCATATGCCAACTCTATCGAGGGAGTTATCTTCCAGAAGGGGCAGTTCTCTACATCCCGTATGTCATCAGTTGTGGCAAATGGTCCAAAGGCTTCATGCGTGCAGGCAGCACAGGAGGCCATGGCAGGTGTAGATCCTACAGGAGGACTTACCCACTTTAGACGTGCAGGTTCCAAGTCAGGCTACATCATTGGTAACCACGTATTCTACTAATTGTTAATATTATTCAAAAATATACGAGCTCTTGGTCTTTACCCAAGAGCTCTTTTGTGTTATGATGCATAATAAATCACAACTAATGAATATTTATACATAAGAACGATGGAGGTGCGTTATGTTAAAAGGTAAGAATTTTTTAAAGATGCTTGATTTTACACCAGAAGAGATTAATTATTTAATCGATTTATCTCTGAAATTAAAGGAAGAAAAGAAGCAGGGAAAGTCACAAAAGGACTATATGTCAGGAAAAAACATTGCCCTGATTTTCGAAAAAACATCTACCCGCACCCGTTGTTCCTTTGAGGTAGCTGCCTATGATATGGGAGTTTGTGTAACATATCTGGATCCATCAGGCTCTCAGATTGGTAAAAAAGAATCAATGGCAGATACAGCTCGTGTATTAGGCCGCATGTTTGATGGTATTGAGTACCGTGGTTTTGAGCAGACAAAGGTGGAAGACTTAGCTAAATATTCAGGCGTGCCAGTATGGAACGGTCTTACAAACGAGTCACATCCTACACAGATGATTGCAGATATGATGACCATAAAGGAACATTTTGGAAAATTACAGGGAATAAAATTTGTATATATGGGCGATGCCCGCTATAATATGGGTAATTCACTAATGGTTACATGTGCAAAGCTTGGAATGGATTTTGTAGCCTGCACCAATAAAAATTACTTCCCTGAGGAAGGCCTTGTAAAGCAGTGCCAGGAAATCGCAAGTCAGACAGGAGCTACCATCACTCTCACAGAGGATGTGGCAGAAGGCTGCAAGGATGCAGATGTTATCTACACAGACGTATGGGTTTCAATGGGCGAGCCTGACGAGGTTTGGGCAGAGCGTATTGAAGAATTAAGCCCATATCAGGTAAATGCAAAGGCATTTTCTTATGCAAAGGAGGGTGCAAAGTTTATGCACTGTCTACCTGCATTCCACGACCTAAATACAACCATTGGTAAAGAAATATACGAAAAATTCGGTATCGACTGCATGGAAGTTACCGATGAAATATTTGAAAGTGAGCGTTCTATTGTCTTTGATGAGGCAGAGAATCGTATGCATTCAATAAAGGCAGTTATGTACGCAACATTGGGAAATGCTTAAAGAACTAGACTTTGAATACTATGAATCAGTAGATTCAACCAACGACAGAATAAAAGTAAGAGCGCATGATGGAGCAGGCCAGGGACTAATCATTTCTGCAGGTACTCAGACAGCTGGAAAGGGACGAATAGGTAGAAAATGGGAATCCCCAACACAGGATTCCATTTCTACATCTATTCTTTTAAAACCAGAGGAGATAAACCTAGAAGCTGTTGCCACTATCACCATAATAGCAGCAATGGCGGTAAGAAGTGCCTTGGAAAAGACCTGTGGCCTGAAGCCTATGATTAAATGGCCAAATGATATTGTCTTAGATGGCAAAAAAATATGCGGTATCCTCACCGAAATGGAAATGAAGGACGGCAAGGTGTGGTTCGTAACCTGCGGAATAGGGGTGAACGTCCATAATGCTGGTTTTCCAGAGGAGATTGCATACAAAGCCACATCTGTAGATTTAGAGCTAAAAAAGCTTGGAAGAAACGAAAAAAGCAGCAGAAAAGCCATTACTACAGCCATCTGGGAGAACTTTAGAGAGTATTACAATATCTTCCTTGAGACAGCAGATTTGACAGGACTTAAGGAAGAATATGAAAGAAACCTTGCTAATCGTGGCGAACGTGTTAGAATAGAAGCTCAGGAAAACTCCTATGAAGCTAAAGCTATCGGCATCAACAATCATGGTGAGCTGATAGTTGAAGTGGATGGAAATAGACAAATCATACGCACCGGAGAGGTTTCGGTGAGAGGAATATACGGTTACGTTTAATTAGATAGGTAGGAAAATGGAAGAGGTAACATTATGCGGCGCAAGCTGCTACACTAAAAAATACTATTTAAATCCAGATTTTGAGGGCCTCCCTCCAATGGTAAAGGATGAGCTGAAAATCATGTGTGTCATGTACACCGAAGAGGTCAGCGGTACTATCCAGCTTATATACGAGGAGGATGGTGCACTTAGAATTCAGGTGGACCACAACGAGGATGACCTATTGTACGATGAAATCGGCTCTGCCCTTGAGGTAAAGAGAATGCAAAGAGAGCGTACAGAATTATTTGAGGCGCTTGAAACATATTACAAGGTTGTGTTCTTAGGCGAGACCTTTGAATAGAAAGGAATAATCATGTTACTTACAATAGACGTTGGAAATACAAATATCACAATGGGTGTGTTCGATGGCGAGGAATTACTTGGCTCATTTCGTTTCACAACCAAAATAAATCGTACATCAGATGAATTTGGTATAGTTATTCGTGAAATTCTTAGCTCTAACAATTTGGACTATTCAAAGATTGAAGATGTTATTATCGCATCTGTAGTACCAAATGTTATGCACTCACTGACAAGCTCAATCATCAAATATTTTGATATTCAGCCTATTATCGTTGAGGCGGGCATCAAGACAGGTATCAGAATTGCTACAGAGAATCCAAAGCAGATAGGTGCAGACAGAATCGTAGATGCAGCAGGTGCTTATGAGCTCTACGGTGGCCCTGTTTTAGTTCTTGATTTTGGAACTGCTACTACATACGATTTGGTGGACGAAAAGGGCGCATTTGTTTCAGGTGTAACAGCCCCTGGAATTCGTATCAGTGCTCGCGCACTTTGGGAAGATGCTGCAAAGCTTCCTGAAATAGAAATCAAAAAGCCTGAGAAAATCCTTGCAAAGGAAACCATTTCTTCTATGCAGGCAGGTCTTGTGTACGGACAGATTGGACAGACTGAATACATTGTCAGCCACATGATAAAGGAAAGCGGTTATGAGAATGTAAAGGTTGTAGCTACAGGAGGTCTTGGCAATCTTATCGCCAGTGAGACAAAGTGTATCGACATCTACAATCCTAACCTTACACTTTATGGTATGAAGTTTATTTACGATAAGCAAAAGAGATAATTAGAAATATATACATGATTGAAAAATTAACAATTGGAAATGTAACATTAGACAATAATTTAATTTTGGCACCAATGGCAGGCGTAACAGACCTGCCATTTCGTTTGCTATGCAAGGAGCAGGGGGCAGCCCTATGCTGCATGGAGATGGTCAGTGCCAAAGGGATTTATTATAATAACAAAAATACTGAAAGTTTGCTCACAGTAGACGAAAGAGAGCGTCCTGTAAGCCTGCAGCTGTTTGGCTCAGACCCTGAAATCATGGGGGCCATGGCTGCAAAAATCCAGCATAGAAATTTTGACATATTAGATATCAATATGGGCTGCCCGGTGCCAAAGGTGGTAAATAACGGAGATGGTTCAGCTCTCATGAAAAATCCTGTTCTTGCGGGACAGATTATAGAGAGTATGGTTAAAGCCACTGAAAAACCGGTAACGGTTAAAATTCGAAAGGGTTTTGACGATGAACATATTAATGCAGTAGAGATGGCCCATGTGGCTCAGGAGTCAGGTGCAGCTGCTGTTGCGGTTCATGGCCGTACCAGAGAGCAGTACTATTCAGGGAAGGCTGACTGGAGCATCATTGCAGATGTAAAGCAGGCGGTGTCCATACCAGTTATTGGAAATGGTGATATTCTTGATGCTAAGGACGTAATCGCCATGAAGGAGCAGACAGGTTGCGATGGATTCATGATAGGCAGAGGTGCCCAGGGAAATCCATGGATATTCCATCAGATTCTCCACTATTTTGAGACTGGTGAACTGATAGGAAAACCACCTATGGAAGAGATGGTTAAAACCATGCTTCGTCATGCCAAGCTACAGATAGAATTCAAAGGAGACTATCTGGGAATTCGTGAAATGCGTAAGCATGCAGCCTGGTACACAGCAGGCTACAAGGGCGCCAGCAAGCTACGTGGTGCCATCAATAATGTGGAAAGCTACGAGGATTTAGAGAATTTATTTGAAGAATTTATGAACCATTATGGGAATTCTTGACATCAATAATATGGTGGCTTATAATCACTAAAGTTACAGAGAATTACAAGAAGTTTTGCCTTTATTTTTAAGGGAAAATCAATAACAATAAATCCGAATGAAAGGAAAATTTTATGGAAGCAAAGAAGAATTTACTTACCGCTGAAGGACTTAAAATATTAGAGGACGAACTTGAGGATCTCAAGGTTAATAAACGTAAAGAAGTATCTCAGAAGATTAAGGAAGCCAGAGAGCAGGGTGACCTTTCAGAAAACGCTGAGTACGATGCTGCAAAGGACGAACAGCGCGATATCGAGGCTCGTATCGAAGAAATCGAGAAAATCCTTAAGAACGCTGAAGTTGTTACAGACGAACACGACACAAAGAACATTAACATCGGTTGGACAGTTAAGCTTCTTGACGTAGAGTTCGACGAGGAAGTTGAATATAAAATCGTTGGTTCTACAGAGGCAAACAGTCTCAAGGGCAAAATCTCAAACGAATCACCAGTAGGCAAGGCTATCATTGGACACAAGGCCGGCGAAACAGTCACAGTAGAGACAGAAGCAGGTGAATTCCAGTACAAGATTCTTGAGGCAAATAAGTCTAAGTAATACGTAGGATAATAATACGTCGCAATCCGGTGTTGGGTTGCGGCGTATTTTTGTTTATTGATATTCACTTTTATTTCATCCAAAGGAGGGACATAATGCTAGCAAAATTAAAGAAAAAATACATTGGTGACAAGGCGTTTTATAGAAGATATATTTTCCTTGCTACGCCTATGATTATCCAACAGGCCATTACAAATTTTGTAAGCTTTTTAGACAACCTTATGGTAGGTCAGTTGGGCCAGGAAGCTATCTCTGCAGTTGCCACAGTAAACCAGCTAAATTTTGTATTTTCACTGGCTATATTTGGCGCAGCTTCAGCAGGCAGTATTTACGGTGCCCAGTATTTCGGCAAAGGCGACCACAAGGGGCACATGTATACATTCCGTTTCAAGCTGTATGCTACATTGCTTGCCACAATCCTAGGAATAATTTTGTTTATGGCCCAGGGTAGTAATCTTATCTCTCTGTTCCTTACAGAAAGTGAGGGGGCATCGCCAGAGCTTGCATTATCTCTTGGTATGGAATACCTAAGCATCATTCTAGTGGGACTTATACCATTTGCTGTAAATCAGGCCTATGCAACAAATATTAAAGAAACAGGTCAAACAGTTATTCCTATGATTGCCGGTATGGTGGCCGTTGCAACCAATGCAGTGCTTGACTACTGCCTAATTTTTGGATTTGTTTTCTTCCCAAAGCTTGGGGTACAAGGAGCAGCCCTTGCAACAGTAATCGCCAGATATATCGAGTGCGCAATAGTAGTGGTATGGGCTCATACACATAGATCCTTGAATAGATATCTTGAGGGTGCATATCTGGGATTTGGTCTTCCAAAGGACATATTCAGACAGATTATGATAAAGGGTGCACCACTTATGGTAAACGAGGTGCTTTGGGCTGCCGGTGTTAGCGCTGTAACACAGAGTTATTCAGTGCGTGGCATGAACGTGCTGACAGCATTAAGCATTTCAAATACTGTTGGAAATTTGTTTAACATCGTATTTATCCAACTTGGTGCTTGTATCAGCATCATAGTAGGTCAGTACTTAGGCGCCGGAGAGCTTGAAGAGGCCAAGGATGCAGACAATAAGATGATTGCCTTCAGCGTATTTTGCTGCACCATCATGGCAATAATCATGTTTGCAATCGGAGGCCTGTTCCCAAGAATTTACAATGTTGACCCTGAGATAAGACATCTTGCAACACGATTTATTGCAGTGGCAGCTATTTGGATGCCATTTTGTTCATTCAGTCACTGCTCATATTTCACACTGCGTTCAGGAGGAAAGACACTTGTTACATTCCTGTTTGACTCAGTGTTTACATGGGTTATTATGGCTCCGCTTGCATTTGTGCTGGCACATTATTCACCACTTGGCATTGTTGCGGTATATTTCTTTGTTCAGGGAACAGAGCTTATAAAAAATATATTGGGATATTTCATGGTAAAAAGTGATGTATGGCTGGTTCAGATGGTTTAAGAAAGCCCTTTTTCATAAGGCTTCACACCTTGACATGCATTGTAACCCTAGCTATAATTTAGTAGTTTAAGAACAAGTAAAATAATAGTTTAAATAGATAAGGAGTAAATATGGCAGAACAGGATATTAACCAGTTACTTAAGGTTCGCCGTGAAAAGCTTTCTGCACTTCAGGAGGCAGGTAAGGACCCATTCCAGATTACAAAGTTTGACCAGACACATCACACAGATGAGGTCATCTCACTTTACGAGGAGCATGAGTCAAAGCTTTTAGCAGGCCGTGCAGCAGTTAATACTGACGGCATGGATGAAGAGGCTGCAAAGCAGGCAGTTAATGATGATTACAATGAGCGTCGCTCAATCATGGATGCACAGCCAATCCACGTTAGCATCGCAGGACGTATGATGTTCAAGCGTGTTATGGGTAAGGCAAGCTTCTGCAACATTCGTGATCGCAAGGGTGATATCCAGGTTTATGTTGCCAGAGATGCAATCGGCGAGGAGCCATACGCAGATTTCAAGAAGTCAGATATCGGTGATATCTATGGTATCAAGGGCTGGGCTTTCAGAACAAAGACTGGTGAGATTTCTATCCACGCTGAGGAGCTTACTTTACTGTCAAAGTCTCTTCAGATTCTTCCAGAGAAGTTCCATGGACTTACAGATACAGATATGAGATATCGTCAGCGTTACGTTGACCTTGTTATGAACAAGGATTCACGTGAGGTATTTGTTAAGCGCTCACTCATGATGAAGGAAATCCGCAACTTCCTTGCAGAGCGTGATTTCATGGAGGTTGAGACACCTATTCTTGTTTCAAATGCAGGTGGTGCAGCAGCTCGCCCATTTGAGACACATTACAACTCACTTAATGAGGATGTTAAGCTTCGTATCTCTCTTGAGCTTTACCTTAAGAGACTTATCGTAGGTGGATTCGAGCGCGTTTATGAAATCGGTCGTGTATTCCGTAACGAGGGCGTTGATACTCGTCATAATCCTGAGTTCACACTTATGGAGCTTTACCAGGCATACACAGACTACGAGGGCATGATGGAACTCACTGAGACTATGTTCCGTCGTCTTGCTGAAAAGGTTGTTGGTTCTACAAAGATTTCTTACAACGGAATCGAAATCGACCTTGGTAAGCCTTTCGAGAGAATGACTATGACAGACGCTGTAAAGAAGTTTGCAGGCGTTGATTTTGATACTATTGCTGATGATGAGGCAGCAAAGGCTATCGCTCGTGAAAAGGGCGTAGAGTTTGAAGAGCGTCACAAGAAGGGTGATATCCTTAACCTCTTCTTCGAGGAGTTCTGCGAGGAGAACCTTATTCAGCCTACATTTATTACAGATCATCCAATCGAGATTTCACCTCTCACAAAGAAAAAGCCTACAGACCCTACAAGAGTAGAGCGTTTCGAGCTCTTCATCAATACATGGGAAATGTGTAACGCATACTCAGAGCTTAATGACCCAATCGATCAGCGTGAGCGTTTCGCTGCTCAGGATGCTAATGCAGAAGCTGGTGACGATGAGGCTGAGCACACAGATGAGGACTTCTTAAATGCGCTCGAAATCGGAATGCCACCTACTGGTGGAATTGGGTACGGACTTGATCGTTTGTGTATGCTTCTCACAGACAGCCAAGCAATCCGCGATGTGCTCCTGTTCCCTACTATGAAGAGCCTTGATGCACCAAAGAAGAGCGCTGCAGCTGCTGATGACAAGAGCGGTTTCTTCGCTCCAAATTCAAGCATTGATTTCTCAAATGTAGCAATCGAGCCATTATTTGAGGAGCAGGTTGATTTTGACACATTCTCAAAGAGTGATTTTAGAGCAGTAAAGGTTAAGGCTTGCCAGGCAGTACCTAAGTCTAAAAAGCTTCTTCAGTTCACACTTGATGATGGAACAGGCACAGATAGAACAATCCTTTCAGGAATTCACGAGTTCTACGAGCCAGAGGAATTAGTTGGTAAGACACTTGTAGCAATCACAAACCTTCCACCAAGAAAGATGATGGGCATCGAGTCTTGCGGTATGTTACTTTCAGCAGTAAACAACCTTAAGGATTCAGATGGTGAAGAGCTTCACCTTCTTATGATTGATAACCACATCCCAGCTGGTGCGAAGCTATATTAAATAAGAGCATTAAAAATCTTCTTGGATAGTAATATCCAAGGAGATTTTTTTAATAAAAAGATGATTAAGCATTAGCTAATAGACTCAGGAATATGACATATTAATTGTGCAAGCAGTCTTGCACAATTACAGGTTGAGAAACATCTGATATGATGATGAGGAGCTTTAAATTTTTAGGGGAAAGTAGACTTCTCTTCTAATGAAGCATGCTAAAATAGGTATTTTTAGTTTTTAGGAAATTGAACAAGAGAAGCAAGGAGTTTCAAATGGCTAATGACGATAAAACAATGGAGAAGAAGGTCTTTTTCTTTTGATTGCCCCAGAACAATGAGCCTAAGGCATAAGCCACCTTGACCAAAACGGCATAGAAAAAGCTAGGAGTTGCCGCTCCTAGCTTTTTTGCTTCACTGTTGAAACTCTTATTTCATTTCTTGCCTAAAATTATTATAACAAGTGAATTGGATAAGTCAATATAGAGTAAAAGCATTAAAGTATTTTTTAAAAATCTAATAAGTATAAATATAGCAGCGTGAGAGATTTTGCTATTTTAAGGGTTATGACATGTCTTTAAAGCATAGACATATTATGATATAATATGTCTATATAAGCAAGGAGGTGCCAATCATGTTTGCATTACAAGAGACAATCAGACCATCAGCTGATTTGAGAAATCATTATAACGATATATCTAAGCAGTGCAGGGAAGAGAAAGAGGCAGTTATCATTACTGTAAACGGCAGAGGCGATACTGTGTCTCTTTCATATGAGGAGTATAAGAGAATCAAGGCAAGGCTTGAGTTGCTGGAAATTCTTGCAGAGGCAGATGAGGATGTTAAGAATGGACGTGTAGCGCCTATTCAGGATACATTTGATGACCTTAGGAGTATCCTGAAGGAGGGACTGAATTGAAATACAAGATAATTCGTACTGATACCGCAGATTCCCTCATCAGAAAGATCATTCTTTATGTGGCAGAGAACTTTGGCAACGATGTTGCTCTGGAAAAGCTCGATGAGCTTGAAAAAGATATCATGTCGCTTGGAGATGATCCTTATATAGGTGTTGATCCAAAGTATGCGGTTCTTAGAAGGCAGGGCTACAAGGTCTTGATAACAAAGATGGATCTCGTGTTTTACAAGATTGATGAGAAAAATAAGGTCGTGACGGTCTATGCCGTTGTTGACCATAGACAGGACTACCTCAGTATAATCAGAGGTTTGTAAAACTGAATAACATACATGTTGATTGGTAGGGACGTTCATTTTTGAGCGTCCCTTTTTGAAAGAAAATTGGCATATAGTTTAGCTCTGTTTTTCGTTATTAAGATGTTTTTTATGAAAAAAATTATTATCTATAGGTTTGACATGACTAACCAAAAGTTATAAGATAACAGTGTTATGTAGATAACGCCGTTATCTTTTTTATTAGGGAGGAAATATGTCAACAAAGGAAAAGGAAGAAACCAAAGCAAAAATCATTGCTGCAGCTAAAGAAGAGTTTTCTGAGTACGGGTTTGAAAAATCTTCTTTAAGAAGGATATGTTCAAAAGCTGAATGTACTACAGGAGCCATTTATTTTTTCTTCAAAGATAAAGATGAACTTTTTTGTGCGATTGTAAACCAAGTGTTGCTGCCGGTACAGGAGGCTGTTGCTGGGCATATTTTAGAGGATAAAGAAAGTACCAATCATCTTTTAATTGATTCTGATTTTGAGCATGAAATCAGTTTGGCAGATAAACTCGTAGATATTTTATATTCTCATCGCGAGGAAGCATTGATTCTTTTGACAAAATCTGCAGGATCTTCATTGGAGAAAGCCCCAGATATATTTGTTGCACAGCTGGAAAAAGAATATGGAGAGCTTGCTGAAATTTATGCAAAACAAGAAGGCAAAAAAGTAGATAAATATATGGTGCATTGGCTGTCCCATTTACATGTGGAAGCATATATTCATTTAGTTACCCACGAAGAGGATGTTAATGAAGCAAAGAAAAGAACTAGAAAAATTATGCTCTTTTTAGTTAAGGGCTGGCTGGAATGTGTACTTATGTAATTCCAAGAAGTTAAGGAGGAGACAGGTGAATAAAGTATCTTTAAGAAATGTATCAAAGGTTTATAACGTGGGAGAGAAGGAATATCGAGCTTTAGACCATGTAGATTTAGACATTGAGGAAGGCAAATTTGTAGTAATACTAGGTCCTTCAGGAGCAGGAAAATCTACACTACTAAATTTGATTGGCGGTATGGATACCCCGACCGAAGGAGAAGTAATTGTAAATGGCGAAAATATAACAGGCTACTCTGAAAATAAGCTAAGTGATTTTAGAGCCGAATCGGTAGGTTTTATTTTCCAGTTTTACAATATTCTTCCGTCTCTTACAGTAAAAGAAAATGTGGAGCTGATTAATGAAATAGTAAAAAATCCTTTGGATGCCACCGAAGCACTAGAGGATGTTGGATTATCTGAGCACATGTACAAGTTCCCTAATCAGTTGTCAGGTGGGGAACAACAGCGTGTGTCTATCGCTCGTGCTATCGCAAAAAATCCAGCGTTGTTACTATGTGACGAACCAACAGGAGCCCTTGATTCTCAGACTGGTGTAATGATTCTAAAGATTTTAAAGAAGCAGACAACAAAAGAAAGAGGCAATAACACGGTTATCATCGTTACACACAATGCGCTTATTGCAGATATAGCAGACGTTGTTATTCGTGTAAAAAACGGAAAGATTAAGAGTGTGGAAGAAAATGAAAAACCAGCAAACATAGATGAGGTTCAATGGTAAAATGCTTAGGAAAAAAATATTCAGAGAAATAAAGGGAAACTTTGGTCAGTTTTTTACGATATTTGCCATGATATTTTTGGCGATTATGGCTTATTCAGGAATCAATGCTTTTTCTGATGGATTGAAATACTCGTCGGTTGAATTCTATGAAGAGAATAATTTGCAGGATTTATGGCTATATGGTGAAAACTTTACAGATGATGATTTGGAAAAAATCAGGGCTTTAGATAATGTTGCGGATGTAGAAAGATATTTGTCCATGTCAGGTTCTGTTGATGTAAATAACTCAGAGGGCTCGGAGACTGAAAACATTCCAGCAGAGCTGAATTTTTTGGATAAAGAGGATGACAAAAAGAATATTTCCACCTTATATCTGAGAGAGGGTGAGGAGTATAGCCGGGATAAAGATGGCGTTTGGATTGGATATTATTTTGCTAAAGCCAGAGGAATTCAGGTTGGAGATGAACTGACATTTTATGTTGAAGGCTACAGATTTAATGAGGTAGTTAGAGGAATCGTTTCGACCCCGGAT
Source organism: Pseudobutyrivibrio sp. ACV-2 (assembly GCF_900107545.1). Taxonomy (GTDB): domain Bacteria; phylum Bacillota; class Clostridia; order Lachnospirales; family Lachnospiraceae; genus Pseudobutyrivibrio. The sequence continues at coordinate 96,542 of NZ_FNQZ01000006.1, forward strand.
CATGTATATACAGTATCGGATCCTACTGTTATTTTTCAGGATGCCGCTGATTTCGGATGGGCATATTTGTCTATGAAGGAATTCCCTGGTGAGTATCTTTATGACGAGATTCTCAAAGAAGATGATATCGTAGAATATTTGGATTCAGCAGATGACATAAAGAAGGCCGTGGATACATATTCAGCTATGGGAGTCGATATAGAATCTATAAAAAAGCAGCTGGATATAGATGAGGATGTGGATCTTGAGACAGCATTGGAGAAAGCAAGCCTAATAAAGGATGGAAGAGCTGATATATCGGATAAAGCTGAATTTATTAAAGCTTTAGACCCTGATTTTGATTTAGATGAATGTCTGGTATATCCAAACGCCATAGTTGATGTGGCAGGAACAGCCCCAAATCCATATGTTAAATCAAAAGAGCTTGATGAATTTGAAAGTAAACTGAAGTCAGTTAAAAATGAATTGTATGAGCTTGAGGACATTTCTGTTAGTGCAATTACCGGTAGAGATGTATGGCCATCTTATGCATCTTTGAAATCTGAGTCAGAAGAAGGTGATACATATTCAGGTATGTTTACTTTTCTGTTTGTTTTTATTGCAGGGCTCTCAGTTGTGACAACAATGAGTCGTTTCGTAAAGAAGCAGCGTGTGCAGATTGGAACATTAAAGGCCTTGGGCTTTAGAAATAATCGAGTCACTATCCACTATATTGCATATGGATTTTGGGTAAGTGTTATAGCTGCAATTTTAGGTCTTGTAATTGGCGGACCTTTGCTTGGCCAGCCATTTCTCAATATGGAATTATCAATGTTTGACCTGCCAGGAGCACATCGATGCATCCTCAGCAAAAACTATATTCTTGCAGCTATTATTGTCATCGTAATTACAATGATTACTTATATGTCCATAAAAAGCATTCTGAAGGAATCAGCAGCTCAAACCCTTAGACTTGAAGTTCCACATATCAAAATTAAAGCAAAAGAAGGTGGTAAGGGAATAAGCGCCAAGCTACCATTTTCTGTAAAGTGGAATATGAGAGATATTCTAAGAAGCAAATCCAGAAGCATTATGGCTATTGTTGGTGTAATGGGTTCAACTCTGCTTATAGTAATGGCGTTTGGTATGCAGGATTCCCTCAATCATTATCTTGAGTGGGAGTTTGATAAGATTCAGGCCTACAACTATAAACTTACATTGTCGGAAAACGTATCGGATGATAGATTAAATGAATTATTTGATACATATGGAGATGCAACCAGTCAGACAGTTGCCATTGAATACAGGGATTCTGAAGGCAATATCGTCACTTCATCTATAACTGTAAATGATTCTGACGGATACTTGAGAGTTTCTGACCATGATACAACAACCTATGATATTAATGATGGAATTCCAGATAACACGTATGGTGATATAAATAAAGCGGGGGCACTGTTTGCTACGGAGAAACTGCTTAAAGAAAATGGATATTCATTAGGTGATACAATCAAATGGAGAATCATGGGCGAGGATGATTGGAATGAAACCGAAATTGTAGCCGCCTACAGAGATCCTCAGAGCCAGCAGTTTTCTATGACAAGAGCCGCATTTGAAGGCTTGGGCGAAGATTATATCTGCGATACCATCTACACAAATGAAGACTTAAGTAATCTGACAGATGCAGATATAGATGGGGTATCTACGATTTCATCTATTGAATCTTTGAAAGAGCAGATGAATGTTATGCTTGAAATGATAAGCAGCATGATAATTTTATTAATCACTATATCCGCTATCCTAGGCTTCATCATCATCTATAATATGGGAATTCTTGCTCTCAGTGAAAAGATGTATCAGTTCGCAACCCTAAAGGTGTTGGGATTCAGGTTTAAAAAGCTGGCGTTTATTTATACCCAGCAGAATCTATGGCTTACGATAGTAGGAATCATACTTGGCTTACCACTGGGCTATGAATTTACCGATTGCATGTTCAAATACGCGATTGGAGATAATTACGACTTCTTTGCAAACATAGATTTATCGGCTTACCTCATTGCTATAATAGGAACACTTATAATTATGTTTGTAACAAGCATTGCGTTGTCGCGAAATCTTAAAAAGATAGATATGGTTGCAAGCTTGAAGGCTAATGAGTAAAAAGGTGTTACGGCCGTTATTTTGGAAACTCACATGAACTGGGTGGACAACGACCCGGTAAAGAGCATTGAAGCGAGTTCACAATTTATGAACGAACATTTTTAAGCGTGGCTGAGGCGAGGAAGATAATGCTATGTGCAATGTCTTCCTCACTTTCTTTATATCCGGTTTTGCACCAGTTTTCTATTATGCTGGCACTTCCTGCAGAAATATATGAAAAGAGGATATCTTTTGTAATTCCTGAAGTTAAATTCTCATAAGGCGACATGGAATTTGAGAACATTTCATAGAGCATATCCGTTATTTTTGAAGTGAATCCGGAGCTGTCGGGGTATATCAGATGCTTTACGGAGGGTGAATCAGTGAGGTTTTCACGTATATATTTAAGTGTCTGGGCAATCGAAATGTCAAAAGAAGTATCCTTGGCATTTTGCAGCTTTGATTTCAGCTCATTTACGGCATCTTTCTGCAATTCATCCACAAGGTTGGGAACGTCAAGATAATGCTTATAGAAGGTTGCCCTGTTTATTTCCGCAAGAGTGCATATGGATGTTACCGTTATCTTTTCGTACCCGGTTTTTTGCAAAAGCTCGTAGAAAGCCGATCTTATACGCATCTTGGTATATCGTACACGGCCGTCCTCTTTTTTGGCATTTTCTGTTTTGCCAGTGTGATTGCTCTTTATATCAGACATATTCAACATTTCCTCCTATTTTGTTTGATAAATAACACTTTCTTATGTATTGATGGTTGAAGAGACCTATTGTGATATCTATAATCAATATATAAAGATAATATACATCTGTTGCATATATTTCAAGCGTTGTTTAAAGATATAACAAAGATGGGGAACTCTAAAGTTCCCCGGCATAGAAGAGAGAAAGGTTAAGGGAGGAAACTATGACTTATGTATGTAATCCGGTAAATATAAACTACAGATATCAGTTTAATGCTGATCCCAGAAGACACGGAGAGATTCAGATCTGTCGCGAAGCTGCAGATCCATCAATGATTTTTTATAAAGGAAAGTATTATATATTTGCGTCCATGACTCTGGGGGTATGGGTTTCTGAAGATATGGCAGTCTGGGAAAATCACAGGCTTCCGGATTCACTTCCCTTATATGATTATGCCCCGGATGTGAGAGTGATGGGAGATTATGTGTACTTTTGTGCATCAAAACGTGATGAAAACTGTGACAGATACAGGACAAAAGACATCTTGAACGGCGCCTATGAAAAAATACCCGGAAATTTTCCTTTCTGGGATCCGAATCTTTTTATCGATGATGACGGTAGAATCTACTTTTATTGGGGCTGCTCAAATATGACTCCGATTTACGGATGCGAGCTTGACCCGGAGACAATGCTTCCTGTTGGGGAGAAGGTTTCACTGATTCATGGCAATCCGTCAAAAAACGGGTATGAAAGAGTGGGAGAGAATAATTCTCTGCTTCCTGCAACCGATGAAGAGATCGAAGAGAAGTTTAAGGGCTTTCTAAAGCACCAGGGACTTACTGAGGATATGGTTCCGGAAAATACCAAGCCCCTTATAAAAGGAATGTTTTCCAATAAGCCATATATCGAAGGAGCCTGGATGGACAAACATGACGGAAAATACTACCTTCAGTATGCTTTTGCTGGCACACAGTACAATACCTACGGTGATGGTGTTTATGTCTCGGATGCGCCTCTGGGGCCCTTTACCCTTGCTGAGAATAACCCATATTCTTATAATCCCGGCGGATTTTTCCCGGGAGCCGGACACGGTTCTACCATGGAAGATAAGAACGGGAATTTCTGGCATACAGCTACCATGAGAATAAGCGTAAACCATGACTTTGAAAGAAGAGTGGGAATCTGGCCTGCAGGATTTGATGAGGACGGAGAGCTGTTCTGTAACCAGCGCTACGCAGACTGGCCTATGGAAATAAAGAACATGAAGCAGGATCCGTGGAAAAAACCTGATTGGTATATCCTCAGCTACAAGAAAAAGACATTTTGCTCATCATCACTTTCTGATTGCCCTTGTGAAAATGCTGCGGATGAGAATGTTCAGACAATGTGGTGCCCTCAGACAAGCAGCGCTGATGAATGGCTTATGATTGATCTGGGAAAAGAATATGATGTATATGCAATTCAGGTAAACTTTGGCGATCACAAGCTTGATATTCCTGTTCCCGGAAAGATACAGGGGACTTCTCAGGCACGATATATTGATGAGACCACTTATACTACCGGTTGGAAACTTGAAGGCTCCTGCGGCGGGAAGGATTTCTTTACAATAGCTGATAAGACCTCGGCTGAGACAGATCTTACCCATGATCTTATCGTAATTGATAATGGGCACAAGATGCGCTATGTTAGGATTTCAAATATGCACGTTCCCTATTCTCAGATTCCTGCAATCTCAGGGCTGAGGGTGTTTGGTATCGGAGATGGAGCTACTCCGGACAAAGCAAAATTTGCTGTTTCAAGACTTTCCGATATTGATATGACTGTCAGCATAGAACCGCATGCGGATACAGTAGGTCACATGATCCTATGGGGAAGCTCTCCCGAAAAGCTGTATCACAGCAGGATGGTTATGGGAGATGAAGCTATAGCTGAGCCCATTCGCATAGGAGCCCTGGTATCGGGGAGGGATTATTATGTCCGTGTTGACAGCTTTAATGAGAGCGGTATTACAGAGGGAATAGTGCAATTTTGTCATTAAAGGGAGAAAGGGCTCACTTCCCGGTCATTTCGCCATAGTAGTAGGTTACTGGCAGACAAACTAAAGAAGGTGATGAACAGCTATATGATAGAGATACTGTGAGGTTTTTATTAATATATATAATACTGCCATCTACATACAGTAGTAGATAAAAACTATATACTATTTTGCATATACAGGCCCAAGTATCTGCATATAAATGGAGATTTTATATGCAGATAAAATTGAGAATCTGCATATTTTAATGTATATTATATGCAGATACTATTGGAGGTGTGATATGCATAGATATGATTATTCTTTTCTAGATGAAGGAATGTTACCCGCTGGAATGGTTAACTTAACAGCAACAATAACCGCGTTTAATGCCATATCTTCCGAGCGGAAGGATTCAAATAATAGTGTATATACAGAGCTTGAGAAAATTGCCAGAGTGCAGTCTGTAAAGGGATCCAATGCTATCGAAGGAATCATTACTACAGATGCAAGGATTAAAGAAATTGTAGATGGAAATAGTGCTCCTTTGAGTCATAGCGAAAGGGAGATTGCTGGATACAGAGATGCGTTAGATGAGATCCATAAAAATCATCAGTCAATGAGTTTTAACGAAAATACAATTTTGCAAATACATCGGCTGATGACAGATTTGGCGGGATATGAATTATCTGGCAAGTATAAAGTTGATGATAACCTAATAATGCAGGTTGACGAAAATGGTAGACGAAAAGTTCGATTTACACCAGTAACTGCAAATGAGACGAATGATGCAATGGAACAACTTATATTAGCTTATATGGATGCCAGGGATAATCCGAGGATAAATAATTTACTGTTGATTCCTTGTGTAATCCTTGATTTTCTTTGTATCCACCCTTTTACTGATGGTAACGGACGTGTATCAAGACTGCTCACAATACTGCTTTTGTACAAGAGTGGATATGATGTTTGCAAATATGTTTCTTTTGAGCAACAGATAAACGACTCAAAAGAATTATATTACGAAGCTCTGCATGATTCTTCTCAGGGGTGGCATGAAAATAAAAACTCATATTTTGAGTTTATGAAGAATTTTTTATCTACACTGTATAAATGTTATAAAGAGTTAGATAAGAGATCTTCAACTGTAAATGGTAAAAGACTTAAAAAAAATGAAAGAGTAGAACAAACAGTACTAAATAGTGTGCTACCAGTATCAAAATCGGAAATATGTGAAGTGCTCTCAGATGTTAGTCCAACAACGGTAGAGGCAGTTCTTGGAAAAATGGTAAAGAATGGCTCTATAAAAAAGATTGGTCAGGCTAGGGCAACAAAGTATGTCAACGCAAAGTACGTAGAGTAATAAAAAAGGAAATAGCAAATGCGAAATATTGTAATCAGAGAAGCGACAATAGTGCAGCTATTCACCTTCCTACACTTAAGATAGAGGCAAAATAGTAATCGTAGTAACACATGATGAGGAATTCATAGATTTATGCTGCGATGAAATCTATAATTTGGCTTGAAACAAAATCAGGTATGATGGTGAGGTGATGCTATTACCTAAAAATGCGTCTGGCCGCAAAAAATGGTAATAGAAATTTGACTTTGCATGATGATTGGAGTATTCCACTTAGCAAGAGGATATTCTGTGGATGTTGGTATGGTGGAAGTGAACCAGAAGAATAGTGAAGGCAAGAATGTGAGAAAACAATTGGAAGTAGATTTTGTGACCAACATGGGAAATCAGCGTTACTATATTCAGGTTGCATACGATCTTTCTACAGAAGAAAAACAACAGCAGGAATATAATTCTTTTAGAAATATTCCTGACTCATTCAAAAAAATAGTAATTGTAAATGGAACTTCAAAACCATGGAGAAATGATGAAGGCTACGTAATCATGGGAATGAAGTATTTTCTTTTGAATAGTGAAAGCTTGGATTTTTAAAATAATGCAAGTGTTGTTGCACCAATATACCGGAGGAACAGTCTTAGTACTGTTCCTTTTGTTCTCTGCGCTTTTTTACTCCATGGACCTCAGAGATAAAGCTGCTATCCATATTCTGTTCCTGCCTCGTGACCGGAAAGCGAGGAAAAAGATGATTGCAACATCTGATAAAGTAACACTGGGACAGAGACTAAAGACAGCAAGAATCAGAAAGCACATGACTCAGGAGGAGCTTGCGGAAGAAATGCGTACCACAAAGAGCATAATCTCTTATTATGAGAACGACCACGGCGATATGAAGCAGATCATGCTGGTGCAGATGAGGGCAGTTGCAAGATTTTAATCTTCTGAAGGTGTGAAAATGCGACTGAAATGGCGATATTTGCCACTTTGCATGACTACATAGAGAAAAAATCTCTAAATAAGCAAATTAAATATTGAATTTTACAATAGAAAGCCTATAATTAAAGAACACCCTGGAAAGGAGGCGCTTATTATGTTGGTCAAATTATCTGTAGAAAACTTTAAATCGTTTGATCAAAAGGAAGAATTATCAATGATTTCTTCCAGCAAGATGCAGGGAAATAAGAGCCATCGTGTAAAAATCAAGCAGACACAATTGTTGAAGAATGCAATTGTTTATGGGGCAAATGCTTCTGGTAAATCTAATCTTGTTGTTGTATTTAATTTTATTAAAGCTGCTTTGATGGAAGGACTACCTGTTGGTTCAGCAAATGATTTTTGCAGGAACAGACAGGAAAATAAAAATCGCGAAAGTGTTTTTGAAATCCAATTTACTGTGGGTGATACTTTTTATGCCTATGGTTTTTCTGCAATACTCAGTCATAGAAAGATTACTGAGGAATGGTTGTATGAACTTATGCAGGATGGTAGTGCTCATAGGCTGTTCATAAGGGAAGGCAGCAATGCACCGGTTCTTGGTGAAACTGTAAAGCTGTCGACATCTGAGAAGAGCAGATTCAGCGTTTATTCAGAGGACTTTGCAGGTCAGGATGCGCAGCTGTTTTTGACTGAGATGAACCGTGGAAAGAAATATCCAGAGAATTCCAAGCTGATATTCTTTGTGGAAGCTTTCAGCTGGATTATGAATAATATCATCGTCATCAATCCAAACATTGGTATTTCAAATACTGAAGCATATTATAATGATGAATCATTGGACAATATCAGTAGGCTGATTCAGACTTTTGATACTGGTGTTACAGAGATAAAAACAAGACAGATTACTATAGATGAGATGGGCAAGATGATTCCTGCTGAAGTTGTTCAGGGAATTTTTTCGCAGTTGAAAGCTCAGCTTCAGATGAGTAACCTTCCAATCATTCAGATGACCTGGAGAGTTGAAGGTGGTTTCTTTAATATTCGCATCAAAGAGGGTGAGGAACCTGAGATTTCTACTCTTGTCCTTAAGCATGGCAAATCTGTTTTTGACTTTAATTTCTCTGAGGAATCAGATGGAACAAAGAGATTGTTTGATTTGATAGATATGCTCCTTACAGAGCGGCCTGATACTGTTTTTGTTGTTGACGAGTTGGAGCGCAGTTTGCATCCAAAGCTTACAGAACATTTTCTTAAACTTTTCATGGAAGCTCATGATGGTGTAAGAATGCAGCTTGTGTTTACTACTCATGAAGATACGATAATGGATCAGAGTCTTTTCCGTAGGGATGAGATATGGTTCGTTGAAAGAGATGCTGACAACGCCAGCAAGATTTATTCTCTGGACAGATTCAAGGAAAGATATGATAAGAAGCTGAGTAAGGCATATCTTGAAGGAAGATACGGTGCTATTCCTGTGTTTAGGCAGTTTTCTTTCCGGAAGGGAGAATAAGTATGCCTGTACATACATATACGAACTGGAATCAGCGTCCATCAGATCGGGAAGAGCAGATTGAGCCATTTAGAAAATATTTTTTCATTTGTGAAGGAGCTAATACTGAGACTTTTTACTTCAAACACCTGATTGATTTAAGGAAGGAACTGGGGATTCATCCTCTGATTGATATCAGATTGTGGGAAAAGACAGAAGAAGACAAAAATATTTCTTTTGTAAAGAGACTAGTTGATTTCGCTGAAGAGCAAAAGATGAATCCGGATAATGGATTTGATGCTGATAGAGATAAAATGGTCATTGTTTTTGATGGTGATATCTTTGAAGCAAAGGTCCAGGGATATGATGAACTGCTTGCAGCAATTGAGAAAAATGATATTGCGGCGGTGACCAATCCGAATTTTGAGCTATTCTTGATTCTTCATATCGAGGGCAGCTACGAAAAATATATAAAAGGTCATGAGGAAGAGTTTTTGACAGTAGACGATAAAGACAGATATAGTCGTGCTTATTTTGTCCTTCATGAACTGACAGGGATGAATGCTAAAAAGAATCCGGAGATCGGAAACCTTGCTGATAATGTCCTTGTTGCAATTGAACAGGAGAAAAACATAAATCAGGATATTCATGATCTGAAGGGAAAGGTAAGCAGTAATATCGGAAAGGTTATCGAGGAGATAATAAACGAGAAGCCTGATATATAAGGCAGAAATATAATCGTTTAAGAAAGGGCGTTGTTTGGCAGTGATAATTCTGTTAATGATTACATGATTGAGTATTAGCTAATATATATTATAATTAAATTAGCTAATACGAAAGGAGGCTGTTATCATGGTAGAAGCAATAGCAACCGCTACAGAAATGAAAAATCAGTTTGGCAAATACTTGCAGATGGTCATAAATGGAAATGAAGTTATCGTAACTAAGAATGGACAGGAAGTAGGTAGATTTATTCCTAAAGCTAAAACAGTATCTTATCTTACAGATTCCCTCACAGGACTTTTAAAGGGGAACTATGATTATGAAGATGCTAGAGAGGAAGCTTTAAAAGAGAAATATGAAATTGCTGATTGATGCAAATATAATACTCGATGTTCTTCAGAAGAGAGAACCGCATTATAAATATTCTGCTATCATCTGGAAGTTGTGTGAAACTTGCAAAGTTACAGGATACGTTTCTGTACTTACCTACATGAACATGGTCTATATCCTTAGAAAAGAGCTCACTCCTGAGAAAATTGAAGAAGTTTACAAAGCCATTTCACTAATTTTTACCTTTGAGGATTTGACAGAAGAAGATGTAAAAAATGCTCTTATGAAAAAACATAAAGACTTTGAAAATGCTGTTCAGATGGAAACGGCTGAAAGGGTCGGAGCTGATTTTATCATCACAAGAAATGTAAAAGATTTTATGAAGAGTCCTATACCAGCATATACTCCACTAGAATTAATGCAGCGTGTAGAATTTGATGATTTATTCTAGGAGTAAAGACAATTATGCATTTTAAAAGAAAATTTGTAGTATTATTCGCGTTGTTATTATCAATAGGCCAGGTTACTGCCTGCGGGAAAAACAATGCTGGTATAGAAAAAACAAATAACGCTGAGCAGAAAGAAGTGGCAGATGAGAATAATGATGAAACATCGAGTGGTTCTGACAAAACTGATTCAGATAAAATAGAAGAGCTAGACTTCGTAGATGTCTTTGGAGAACATTATCAGACAGAGATTCTTCCTACAGTTAAGAAACATGATTATTCTTCCGAAAAATTTGTTTATGATGGACACAAACTGACATATGAGGATGAAAAATATAAGTCTCGCTTGGGTGTTGATGTATCCCGCCATCAGGGAACAATAAACTGGGAAAAAGTGAAGGCAGAAGGCATTGAATTTGCAATATTAAGAATTGGGTATCGTGGATATGGTGATGCAGGTAATATAAACTTTGATGAGCGATTTTATGAGAACATAAAAGGTGCACAAGAGGCTGGGTTAGAGGTTGGTGTTTATTTCTTCGCCCAGGCTATCAATGAAGAAGAAGCGTTGGAAGAAGCAAATTTTGTAATCGAGCATTTAAAAGGCTATGAACTACAGCTACCTGTTGTATACGATCCGGAAAGTATTCTTGATGATGTAGCCAGAACAGACAATGTTACTGGAGAACAGTTTACAAAAAATACTCTGGTATTTTGTGATGCGGTCAAAAAAGCAGGCTTTGAACCAATGGTTTACAGCAATATGCTTTGGGAAGCATTTGAATTTGATATGACACAAATAGATTCTTTACCAATCTGGTATGCAGATTATGAAAAACTTCCACAGACACCATATCATTTTGAATTCTGGCAGTACACTAACACTGGAGTGATAAATGGAATTGACGGTCCGGTGGATATTAATATTCAGATGATTGAAAAATAAAAAAGTGCCCTCGCTACTGGTTTCCCAGCAACGAGGGCACTTTTCAAATCAAGAAATCATTTATGGCACATAAACCTGTACAAAGTTGTAAAGCTCGCCATCAACAGCCCCAAGCCATACTAGCATGCCATTAGTCATATAGTATTCGTCCACATCTTGCATTGAGTCAGGGTAGTTGTCACCTTTGAATTCTCTTCCCAGAAGAAATTCTTCCGTGAGAGTATCACCTGAGTCTGGGCCGCCTTTAACAAACTTTTGAAGAGTGATTTCACAGTTATCCTTGATTGCAAAAGTAACATTTTTCTCGATAAGTTTTCTCACAGTGCCCTCTGACATCATTGGAACGACAGTGTAGAGTTCCTCGTAATCCTGTTTTTCAAGAGCATAATAGAAGTCATCGTCACCGCCCTTTACAAGGAATTTAGAATATCTTGAAGGGGTTAACACATCAGCTTTAAATTCTTCATCTGTTGCATATTCAATCTCTTTATTTACATCCTCAAAACTTACAGCTGTAAATTGTGTGCCATTTACTGAAAAGATGTTGTCGCCAATCTTTGCATTTTCAACGTCCGTAGCCCTGATTCTTTCTTCTCGGTAAATATCTCCGGTTAAAGATTTCTCATCAAATTTGGTTACCTGCATTAACAGATTGTTGTCGTTGTCATAATATTTTTGAGCTTCAAAGGTTTCTGGAGAGGCATTTCCCAAACATGAAAGAGATATAGTTTCATCCTTTTCAGCAAATTTTAATATAGGAAAAGCGGCTTCATCCCAACTAAATGTGCTTTCTGATACATCATCTGCCGATGCAAAGCTGAAAGTGATATCTGTTCCATTGACCTCATAAGTGAATGGAAGACCGGAAAGCCCATCAGGTGTTTGAGTGGAGCCTGTGGTGTCACTGTCAAAAATGTAGAAGCTTGAGATGTTGTAAAGGTCATCGCCTTTGTATGCAGCGTATACGGCGCCAGCAAGCTGAGGGATGCCGTCATCTGTTATACCAGCTTTTGTAAATCCAAGTACATTGGCACTTTGGTATTCATCAGATAGCTCATCGAACAAAGAAGAATCTTCTACGATTTCTGTAGTATCATCTTTGTAGTTGTGATAAACACCATCTTCTGAGGCCATATAGTCGACGGCTGATTCTTCTATAGTAATAAATTTGCCAGTAGCCTTGTCCACGTGACCTTTTATTGTGGAGTTACGCATTGATAATATAAGGTTGTTGTCCTCAGTTACTGCGATAGGATAAGCTGTTCCACCGCTTTGGACAGTGGTGATTTTTTCAAGAGAACCGTTATTTTCTACAAATATGGTAGCTTCATAAGTTCCAAGCACCCCATCTCCATTATCAAAAATATAGCTAGTTACTAATAATGCATCTTCGCCATCCGATATAGGCGCGTAAGCGTATGATTGTCCTGGATGGAGATTTGAGATAAGCTCCTCAAAGTTTTTAGGTTCAGTAGATTTTTCACTGGAATTTTCAGTTGTCTCGCCCTTAGTTTCTTCCTTTGAAGTTTCAGTGGAAGTGTCTGTGGCTGTTTTTCCACAACCAGTGATAGTAGATGCTGCCAACACTGTAGACAGCGAGATAATAAGCATTTTTTTTATAATAGGATTACTTACATTGTCTCCATACATTTGCGAATCTCCTCTTAACTTTAAGTTTGCACAATATTTTTTATTAATTGTTCTTTCCAAATATAAAATATCATACTCAGTGTCACAGAAATATCACACTACAACAACCCCCATGAAAGAATATATGTCTGAAAATGTGAAAAAAATGTGACGATTTCAGAAAATATAGAAATATCCTTCAATAATATCTATAATACTTGACAAAAATATGAAAGAGGGGAGTATATTTTCATGGACGATTTGCTAAGCCGGATTCGAATGAATGTGAAAGAAAATCCGGATATGACAATCATTATTGATCAGGGGGAGAATAATTATTTTACGTACAAGTCACTTGATTTGTATGCGCGAAAAATCGCCACAAAGCTTGTTCGTAAGGGTGTTTCGAGAAACGATTTCGTCAGCATCGAGATGATGCGCACAAAAGAGTATGTAGCAGCAATGTACGCAGTATGGCTGGTTGGGGCAGCGTTTGTTCCGCTGTCGTCTTCTTATCCAGAGGAAAGAAGAGCATTTATTCGCGATAACTGCCATGCCAAAACTGTGATCAACACAAGTTTTCTAAAAGGAGTTGAGAGCGAGGAAATATTCCAAAATGATGTTGTTTCCGATCCACAATCACCAGCTCTGGCTATTTACACTTCCGGTTCCACAGGCAAACCTAAGGGAGTGCTGCATTCTCATGCTAGTATTGAGGATTCGGTATTCCGTTACATTGCCTCAATTCCAAGTACAAAAGGCTCTCACACTGCACTTGGCGCACCATTTACTTTTGTTGCTTCTGTGCAGGGAGTCTTTACACCACTAGTCACAGGTACTGTATCCTATCTGATGCCATTTGAGGCTATGCGCGACCCGATTCTTCTGGCAGATTTTATTGAAGAAAATCAGATTAATCGTACATTTATCAGCCCAAAGATGCTCAAGGTGTTTAAGCCAAAGGGAGATAGTCTGAAAATGGTTTTCACTGGCAGTGAGCGCGTGTCAGATTTCTATACGGACATGTTTGAAACATACGTCGCCTACGGCCAAACAGAGTCAGCCGGCGCAGTAATGTTTTTCAAAATTGATAAATCCTACAATAATACCCCGATTGGAAAGCCGGTCGAGGGTGTTCGCATACACATTTTGGATGAGCAGGGCAGTGAGGCTGATGAAGGTGAGCTGTGCCTTGCAGGCATATTTGCAGATGGCTATATAGACCTTCCTGAGCAGACGAAAAATGTCTTTATAGATAATCCATTTGCAAAGCAGGATGGTTTTGCAAAGCTTTTAAAAACCGGTGATATTGTAAAAAAGGGCGAAGATGGCAATATTATTTACTTAAATCGTAAGGATTGGATGGTGAAAATCAACGGTCAGCGTGTGGAGCCGGGAGAAATAGAGACTATCATTAGGCAGACTCCAGGGATAAAGGATGCTGTCCTGAAGGATTTCAAAAATCAGTACGGGCAAGTGTACCTCGTTGCCTACTACATAGAAAATGAGCCTGTGGATGCCGCCGACATCAAAGAAGCAATAGGACGGAAGCTACCGTCTTATATGGTTCCAGCATTTTTCGTCAAACTTGATTCATTTCCTATCAATGCCAACGGAAAACTGGATAGAAATGCATTGGTCGAGCCAGAGACCGGGGCTTTCAAAAATGATTACGCTGCACCAGAGACGGATATGCAAAAAGCGCTTTGTGCTGCCTTTGAATCTGTGCTTGCTGTTGAAAATGTAGGTATCGACGATGATTTCTTTGCCCTGGGAGGAGATTCAATCAAGTGTGCCCTGGTATCAGAGGCCTGCAGTAAATATATGATTAAGACTGCAGATATATTTGCCGGAAAAACTCCTCGCATGATTGAGCGCTTGTTATTACAAAAAGCTAGTGGGAAGAAACATGTAAAGAAGGCTAAAAAAGCGAGAATTTATCCTCTAACTCCACTAGAACGTGGCATGTATCTTGAACAGAAGATGCATGAGGATTCCACTGTCTATAATCTAAATATTGCTGCGATCATTAAAGGCTCAGATTTCGAGACTGTAAAACAATCTCTAAGTGAGGTTTTCAAAGCTCACGAGGCCTTTACATCGTATTATGGTGAGGAAAAAGGGCTGCCTGTACGCATTCTTTCTGACAAGCTACCAGAAATCGTTGAGAAGTCAGCTGCAACTCGTGAGGAAGTTATCGCCATTATCGACAGTTACGCTGAGCCTTTCAATTTAAATGCAGAAATACCTGTCCGCCCGACACTTTATGGAGTGGCTGATGGCAGCATTATTTTGCATATGGCAATTCATCATATAGCCTTTGACGGAGGTTCTGCCAAGACCTTCGTGAAAGAGCTCATTGATGGTATTGAGGGAAGAAAAGTCACAGCAGATGGAATTGACCTTTCGGACCTGTATGATGATAGCCTGGCCGATAAGTATGAGAGCGGTATGTCCTTCTACCATGAGCTATTTGCAGATGGTGTGCCTGTAAATGAAATGCCGGTCAAAGGAAAACGGCCAAAGGTACATCCACTATCTGACAGAGAAATCAGTTTTGATTATGATAATGCACAGCTTAAAGGAATTGATAACATTGCAAGACGTTTCAGCGTTACAGAGTTTGAATTAATTTTTAGTGCGGTGTCTATGGCGCTTGGAAAATATACTGCCTCTGAGGATGTTGTGCTTGGCATCCCTACCAACATGCGCCCAGAGGATGGAGATAATGTAATAGGTATGTTTGTCAACACAGCACCCGTTCGTGTGAAGCCAAAGCGTGATGCTGACATAAGCGAATATCTTGCCGCTGTCAGCACTGCAGTACGAAATGCCACTTATGGTGCATATCTTCCATTTGAAGATGTTGTAGCCGAATTCGTAAAACAGCGAGACGAATCCCGCAACCCGATTTTTGATGTAAGTGTCAATTATATGGTAAATCCGCCTGCATATGATAATAATGGCCTTTCTGTAGAGTTATACGCTCCACTTCAGAAGATGGGTCGCGATATCGGTATTGTAATCAGAAAAAGTGAAAAAGGCCTGCATTTCATGGTGCAGTATTCAACCGAACTGTTTGAGGATGAGGTGATAGAAAATTTTGTTGGCCAGATACAGCACACTCTTTCCCTTCTGGGTGGTGATGTGAAAACTGTTCGCGATGCCCTTTCATTGCCTGATAATCAAAGGTCTCGTCTTGAGGCATTTAAGACAGAAGCTACCGCAGAAATTCCTATTACTTTGCTACATAAGCTTTTCGAGCATAGTGCCTGTGAAAATGCAGATAAGACTGCACTGATTGCAAGGGACGTCAGACTTTCATACCAGGAATTAAACGATAGGGCAAATATAGTAGCCCATAATCTGATAGCAAGAGGTATCAAGACAGGGGACAGCGTAGCCCTGTTACTTCCAAGAGAAAGCTGCTTTTTTGCATGTATGCTTGGTGTAAATAAAGCAGGCGCTGCATTCATACCATGCGACCCACAGTATCCGGCAGACAGAATCAACTATATTATTGAGGATTCCGGAGCAGCATTTATTATCACTACTGCTGATAAGCTTTCAGATTATCCATCAGAAAAAGCAATCGACGTCAAGGATTTGATGACAGGTGATGCAAAGAATGACCCTGATATTTCAATGAGCGACGATGAACTTAGCTACATTATTTACACCTCAGGTTCCACCGGAAAACCTAAGGGAGTAATGCTCAGACATAAGGGCATATGCAATTACCTTATGCCACATCCTGCAAATACACATATGCATTATCTGAAGGAGAACACCTCCGTGTATCTGTCTGTTACAACTGTGTCCTTTGACATGTCCTTCAAGGAGCATGCAGCAGCATTTTGTAACGGGAAAACTCTGGTTTTTGCAGCAGAGGATGAAATGAATGACCCACGAGCATTGGCTACCTTAATGGAGCAGTACAAGGTTGATTGTTTCAATGCCACACCATCAAGATTGCAGCAGTATCTGGAATATGAGCCTTTCAGGAAAGCCCTTTCTAGGTGCAAGCTTGTAATGTCGGGGGGTGAAGGCTATCCAATTTCACTGCGTGATGCAATTAAAAAGTGCAGCAGTGATATACGAATCATCAACACTTATGGTCCTACTGAAATCACTGTATCCTGCAATGCAGCAGACCTTACTGATGTCGATTATGTGACTGTTGGAAGACCACTGCTTAATTACCATGAGATAATCGTAGATAAGTTTGGGGATATTGCACCATATGGAGTGATTGGTGAATTATATATCGGTGGAACAGGCGTAGCAAAAGGCTATAGAAATCTTCCGGAAAAGACAGCTGGTGTCTTTGTTAACTACGAAAACTGTCTGATGTACCGTTCTGGAGACTATGCTAAGTGGGATAATGAGGGAAAAGTACAGATTCTTGGCAGACTTGATAATCAGGTAAAGCTGAGAGGTCTTCGCATTGAGCTTGACGAGATTCAGGGACTTATTGCTATGCAGCCTCACATCAGAAAAGCAGAGGTAGTTATACGAAAACTGAACGGACAGGATAATCTGTGTGCTTACTTTACAGCTGATACCGAAATCGATGTGGATGAGCTTAGAACTGAGCTCAAGAAGCATCTGACCCATTACATGGTGCCTACTGCTTACCTGCAGATGAACGAGATGCCTATGACCGCAAACGGCAAGACTGATATCAAAAAGCTGCCGGACCCTGTTCCTGTAAACCTGGGTGAATATGTAGCCCCAGCCAATGAAATGGAGGAATTTTTCTGTCAAATCTTTGGAAAAGCCCTTCATTTGGAGCGTGTTGGAGCAACAGATGATTTCTTCGAGATAGGTGGTACATCGCTCCTGGTAACTGCAGTGGTAATGTACGCTTCGGAAAAAGGCTACGAGATAACCTATGGTGATATCTTCAAATACACCACACCAAGGGCTTTAGCGGAGCTTTTCAAAGATGGCGAAATAAATGATACAAATAAATTATTCGACTTTGATGATTATGATTACACCAAAATCAATAAACTGCTTGCTAATAATACCGTGGAAGCCTTCAAGTCTGGGCAACTTCGTGATATAGGTAATATCCTGCTCACAGGTGCTACCGGCTATATGGGTGCCCACCTGCTGGCAGAATATCTAAAGACTGAAAAGGGCAAAGCATACTGCTTAATCCGCAAAGGCAAATTCGATACGGCCTTCAAGCGACTTGAAAATATCATGTTCTATTACTTCGGCTCAACCTATGAGAAGGAACTTAATGAGCGAGTAGAAGTAATGAACGGTGATGTAACCGATTACAAGTATTTTGAGCCTATGGAGAATCTTCCAATCAACACGGTGTTTAACTGTGCAGCCAACGTGAAGCATTTTTCTAACGGAACTGATATAGAGGATATCAATGTAGGTGGAGTGACCAATTGTGTCAGACTGTGCAAGAAAAACGGTGCAAGATTAATTCATTTTTCCACCATATCTGTATCGGGTACAACAGAAGATGTGACAAAGCTCAGCCGCAGGGAATTGGACGAGCAGTCCCTTTACTTTGGCCAAACACTGGATAATAAATATACATCTTCAAAGTTGATGGGAGAGCGTGTGGTACTTGAGGCAGTGGCTGAAGGCCTGGATGCAAAGGTAATTCGTGTAGGAACCCTTGCGGCTCGTGAGTCGGACGGAGAGTTTCAGATCAATTTCCTGACCAACAATTTTATGGGAAGACTGCGCTCTTATAGCTTGCTTGGATGTTTCCCATACAACATGATTGAAAATCAGGTATGCATGGGAGCAATAGACCGTTCCTGCGAAGCCTTTCTCAAGCTTGCAAAAACACCTGGGGAATGCTGTGTGTTCAATGCGGTAAACAACCATACTCTTCCTCTCGGTGACATTATCCGCCGGATGAATCACAATGGAAGTCATATTAACTTTGTGGAGTATGATGAATTTGCAGAGGTTCTGAAGGAAGCACAGAAGAATCCAGATAAAGCGGCTATTCTTTCAAGTATGACAGCCTACATGAACACTGCCCACGGCAAGAAGATATCAGCTATTCCGTACAAGTGCCATTACACCACCCAGATACTTGCCCGCATGGGATTTTTCTGGAATGCCAGCAGTGAAAAGTATGTTGATGATTTTATCAATGTATTGCGAGGTTTCATGTTCTTCAGCAGTGACAATCTGAAACGATAGGCAGGGGGATTGGGATGAAGAGAAGAGGTACACTACTAAATAAAAAGTATAATGCCCTGCTGGTGGCAACCCTTGCTATGACAGCCTCTAACTACCTTGCCGGTATTTTTGATGGCATCATGGTGGGCAGGATACTTGGTACTATGGAGCTGTATGCCATAAATTTGACAACGGCTATCATATTTTTACGAAGTATTCCTATAGCCCTGTTTACCTTTGGTGGCAACACATTATCCGTCTATCATAAGAGTCAGCGTGATTCGAAATCAGCTAATATCGTGTTCACACTGTCATTCTGGGCGGGAGTACTGATTAGCGTACTTATATCAGGGGTTGGTATTTCTTTGCTGAAACCTACTGCAATGCTGCTTGCGCAGGGAAAAGAAGAACTTGCTGGACTTGTAATGGATTATCTGCTGCCCCTGTGGATTCTGACCCCACTTGTGGCTGTAGTCAATCAAACAGCTGCCTACGCCAGAACTGACGGGCATAAGGAAAAAGCTACAATGCTTCCCATAGTATCAAATGTAGTTAACTTAATCTGTGACTACATTTATATGGCCCTATTTGGCTGGGGAATTGCTGGAGCTGGTTGGGCGACCATCACCGGCTATGCAGTAGGTGTTGTTATGTCGGTTCTTTACTTAAGGTCGGATGGAAGAACTGTCCATTTCACAAAAGATGCCATTACCAGGCTCAAAGCTCTGGGTGAAATATTCCGCGTGGGACTGCCTTCAGCATTGATATATGTATGTAGTTTCATAAGACTGTTTTTCACAAATGCCATTATTCTTTCATTTACCGGCATAATGGGAGGAAAGATTGCTTCGGTGTCTTTCTCCCTGAATAGTCTTGCCTTTATATTCGTAGAGGGGGCATCTATGACCCTTCTGCCGATACTTGGTGCGTTGTACGGGGAGAAGGATGTCAATGGCCAAAGGCTTACACTACGTTATGGAATGATATTCAGTATCGCAATATCCTTGGGGGTGTTTATTATATCCGAGCTGTTTCCTGTTCAGCTTGCGATGCTATATGGTATGAAAGACCCTGAAATCATTCAGGTGTTTGCAGTCACATTCCGTATAGTTTCGCTGAACATCCCTATACTGGCAGTCATATACGTGATGCGATCCTTTTTTCAGGCAACAAAACAGGAGAAGCTTGCCAACCTGATAGTCATTCTGGATGGCGCTTTGGCAATCGTACCCCTAATGTTTTGGTTTGCACATTATAATATTTACTGGCTTTGGGCTTCCTTCCCGGTATCCAAACTGGTAACAGTAGCTATTACATTAATAGCAATGTTGATTAGCTGGAAAACAGAGCATAAGCAGAACATTCTTGGAATTCAGGAACAGGACTGCGTTTTATATGATTTTTCTGCCAAGAAGGATATTAATCAGGTCATAAAGGCTTCACAGGAAGCTCAGGACTTTTGTGAGAAGAACAATGTTCCTAAAAGAACAGCAAATGCTGTTGGTGTAACGGTGGAGGAACTATGTCACAATATCGTGGATTATTCACAGGGAAGCAGTGACGCCATTGATGTGTGTATACGCATTTTCCCTGAAATGGTAAATGTGCGCCTGCGTGACGATGGTGTAGAATTTGATCCTACCAATTATCTGGATGATAGTGGAAAACGTATAACCGGTCTAAAACTGGCACGAATGCTGAGTTCGTCCATAGATTATAATCGTGTGCTAGGCTTTAATGTGACAAATATTGCTATAAATTACTAAATGCAAAACCAAATATATACAATATGAGAAATCTAAGGACTTTTTTGCGTTAAAGTTTAAAAGTTTAAAGTGCTAACACATTGTATTTATAATGTTTTAAATCATTCGTTTTATAGAGATGACCTCTAAAAGATGGTATAATTTACGACGCTGTCGTAAAAATTAAATAAAGAATTCATTTAGAGGAGTCTTGAATATCAAAATGAAAGAGGAAAAGAAATTGGGACTCATGTCCCTCATACTGATGATTTTTACATCAGTTTATGGATTTAACAACATTCCAAGATCATATTATTTGATGGGCTATGCAGCTATTCCTTGGTTTGTTATCGCAGGTATTTTGTTTTTTATACCTTTTGCATTTATGGTTGCAGAATTTGGTTCTGCATTTAGAAATGAGACAGGTGGTATGTACTCTTGGATGTGCAAGTCTGTAGGTCCAAAATATGCATTCATAGGAACATTTATGTGGTACACATCTTACGTACTTTGGATGGTAAATGTATCATCAGGTATCTGGGTACCTGTTTCAAACGTTATCTTTGGTGAGGATAACACAGCAGGCTGGTCACTTTTTGGCTCACAGTTCTTATCTGGTTCAAGATTACTTGGACTTATGGCTGTAGTATTTTTCATCATCATTACTTACTTTGATTCAAAGGGAATCGATAAAATCAGCACAGTAACATCTGTTGGTGGTTCAGCAGTTCTTACAATCAACATTTTAGTAGTAGTTGGTTCAATCGTTATGATTATTGCCCGCCATGGACAGCTTGAGCAGCCTTTCGCAGGTCTTGAGTCTCTTAAGACACCACTTAATGTGGCTTACCAGGGCAGCCCAATCATGATTTTATCATTTATCGTATATGCGCTTTTTGCATACGGCGGAATCGAAGCAGTAGGTGGTCTTGTAGACAAGACAGAGAACCCTAAAAAGAATTTCCCTAAGGGAATCGTTTCAGCAGCGCTTGTTATCGTTGTTGGATACGCGCTTTTAATCATGCTAGTTGGTTCTTTCACAAATTACAGTGAGATCCTCGGATCAGACAGCATCACACTTGGTAATGTTTCATATGTAATCATGTCAAACTTTGCCGCATCATTTGGTAAGGCTTTTGGTGCATCACAGGCTACACAGATTGCACTTGCACACGGATTCGCCAGAGTATATGCCCTTATCATGCTTCTTGCACTTATGGGTGCTATGTTTACACTTGTTTATTCTCCACTTAAGCAGCTTATCGATGGTACTCCAAAGGAGCTTTGGCCTGGAAAGATGGGCGAAATCGCTGAGGACGGTATGCCAAAGAACGCTATGTGGGTACAGTGTACAATCGTATGCATCATGGTACTTTTAGTATCATTCGGTGGCGACACAATGCAGCAGTTCTTCGTTATTTTAACAGCTATGGTAAATGTTGGTATGACAGTACCTTACATGTTTATCTCATTTGCCTTCCCTAAGTTCAAAAAGATGAAGGGTGTTGACAGAAGCTTCGTAGTTTACAAATCACAGACTTCAGCAAACATCTGGGGCTATGTAGTAACACTTACACTTCTCTTTGCCAATGTATTTGCTATTATCCAGCCAGCACTTGATGGCGATTTCAAAACTACATTCTGGTCACTTAGTGGTCCTGTAGTATTTGGCCTTGCAGCTTGGATCATTTACACAGGCTATGAAAAGCGTATCGCTTCTGGCAAGATTGCAGCAGAAAAGACAAACACAACAGGCGTTACAGCAAACGCTAACGACTAAACCAATCATTAACCATCTGGTGAAAGCCAGATGGTTTTTTGTTATCTATAAATAAATCAGAAAATGGGTCGATATAAGAGGTAAGAAAGCAAAAATGAATTGAAACTTCAAAGAATAAATCCAAATCTCCGCTGGTTGATTTGGGAGATAGGCCAGATTGATTGGCGCGAAGGATGAGTATTTGAAATTCAATTCAGAAAGGACCCAAAATACATGACATTATCACAATCTTCATAAGAGCTGCTTCCCGATTTCAAAAAGAAGTCGGGGGGCAGCTGGCATCTTGTGAAAAGAAATTATGAAAATTTTGTTAAATTTTTATAATTCAGCTATAAAGTTTACAAAACACTGACCGATATATGCAGTGTAAAGGTAAAGATAGAAATGCTTTATGAAAAATGGTTAAACAAAAAAAGGGAGGAAAGGAGTGTGGCGTATGCGTATAGAGTCTTATAATCAGGTAGCACAGCTCTATCAGACAACAAACACTAAAAACACTACACAGGCTGCAAAATCAAGCGGCATGGGACGTGATCAGGTCCAGATTTCATCAAAAGGAAAGGACTATCATGTAGCAAAACCAGCAGTAGCAGACGCAGCTGACATCAGAGAGGACAAGGTTGCGGACATCAAAGCCAGAATTAAGAACGGCACTTATGATGTAAGCCCGGAAGACTTCGCAGAGAAGTTATTATCTCAGATGGGATCAATTTTTTAACAGAATTGTGAGGATTAATGCGTGGCTAGTTTAATGGATGAATTGCTCTTAACTATGGATGGTGAAACGGAGCAGTATGAAAAGTTAATTAGTCTTAATGGAGAAAAGAAAGATTCTATTATCC
The DNA here is from genome assembly GCF_900107545.1 of Pseudobutyrivibrio sp. ACV-2. Lineage (GTDB taxonomy): Bacteria > Bacillota > Clostridia > Lachnospirales > Lachnospiraceae > Pseudobutyrivibrio. The sequence goes on from NZ_FNQZ01000006.1 coordinate 119,760, forward strand.
ATAAGAAACTGGACGTACTGGAAGCAATAACCGCTCAGGAGCAGGCCATCGCAGACTCCTTATTGGAGTTGGAAAAAAGGCGCGTCAAATTGCTGGGTAGCATTGCGACAGTCATGGGCCACGATGGGGAGCAAATTAGTGTATCATGGATGATCGATAATTTGTCGAACCAACCTGTAGAGCAACAGCAGCTAATAAATGCCAGAGGAAGGCTTAAAGAGGCGGCAAGTAATGTTCAGGTTTTGAATAACCAGGTACAAGCGCTTTTAAGACAGGCTCTTGAAATGGTGGATTTTGACATCCAGCTAATCAAGAGCATAAAGCAGGCTCCTCAGACTTCAAACTATGGTAGAGATGCAAATACTACAGGATCAGTATTAAGTAGATCAGGATTTGATGCTAAGCAGTAGGAAAAGGATGTCCTTAAAGTTTTAGCAAGCTTTAAGGAGGACCTATGGCTAATAGTTTTGGAAGCTTATATGTTGGAGCATCTGGCCTACAATCAGCATCACACGGTTTAAATACAACATCTAACAACCTTATGAACGTAAACACAGAAGGTTACGTTCGCGAGCAGGTTGTTTATGAAGATAGAAATTATCAGAAAATAGGTAGAGCATCCGTCAGTGACCAGTATAGGGGTCTCGGCGTTGATGTTGGAACAATCGTCCATACTCGCGATGTCTTTTTGGATAAAGCATATCGTCAGGAGAATGGGCGACATTCTTTTTATGACGCTAGTTCAGAAGCAGTGCAGGAGGTATACACACATCTGCAGGAGATTGACGGCGTAGCTTTTAAGGATGCCATCGCTAATTTTGAGGAGGCATTTGAAGAGTTCGCCAAAGATCCGTCAGATACTGTATACCAGAATCTTGTGTTGCAAAGAGCTAGTCTTTTTTTAGATAGAGCACAAAAAGTGCAAAAAGGCTTTGAAGATTATCAAACCATCATCAATTCTAAGATTACAGAAGATTTGGACCGAATCAATAAAATAGGAAAAGAGATGGTTGAATACAATAAAAAAATCCAGACCATTGAAGCTGGCAAGGTAGAAAAGGCAATGGAGCTTCGTGATAAAAGAGATTTACTTTTAGATGAGCTTTCCGGTCTGGTTCGTATGTCATACGAGGAACTGCCAAGTGGTGTAGTAAGGGTTCAGATAGAGGGTGCAGAATTTGTAAGCGAAGTAAAATACAACCCTATCGGAAATCTTAAGAATCAAAGAACAGGCTATGTGACACCTTACTGGCCATATCTTTCAGAGATAGTTGATAAAGATGATCCTTCCAAGAACTTTTACTATCCTGTATTTGATACAACGAATGTCAGTGCCGAGCAAAACTCAGATATAGGTGAAGTAAAAGCGCTTCTTATGGCAAGAGGAACTGGCTGGAGTAATTTCCTTGGATTTTACGATGAAAAGGGAGAGCCTCTGGCTGCAGATGCTTATAAAAAGGGTATCGCTAATTCGATTATGATGAATTCTGAGGCTGAATTGGATACTCTTGTACATAAACTGGTTACAACAATCAATGATATCTTTAGTCCATTAACCACAGTTAAAGATGCATATTCTAACGCCGTTAATGCTATTTATAAGGATGCGGACGGAACGACTGTTACGGTGGATATGGACACTACAAGGATTCTTGATGAGGTTAATTGTTCCGTTGGTAGTGATGATGAGTTACCACCACGAGAGCTTTTCATAAGAAATAGTTATGAAAATAGATATGTGAAGCGTAAAGTTACCCTCACAATTGAGGACAAGGATAATCAGGGTAATGTAACAGGCTCACATGTAGAAGAGAAGGATATGTGGTTCTACAATGAAGAGGACTACACAAATCCTGACACCTGCTATTCAGTAAAAACTATTCACATTAACGAGGATTTGGAAAAGCAGGAATCATATATTCCACATTTAAAATATCTGGATCACAAAGGTGCTGTGGATATGGCCCTTGGCTCAGCATTGAGCAAGATTTGGAACGCCACAGATTTCAACCTTAATCCTGGAGATACAACTCCATGTGGCTACACCGGATTTTATGTAAAGTGGATAGGAGAAATTGGCAATACTGGAAATATTTATAAGGGTACAGCCAAGGCTTTGGAAGGCACAAAAGAAGAAATAGAATTCAGCCGACAGGGAGTAATTGGCGTATCTTCTGACGAAGAGCTTACAACAATGATTAAATATCAGTCAGCTTATAACGCAGCCAGTCGATATATAAATGTAGTAGATGAAATGATTGAGCATATACTTAATACCCTTGGCAATGCTTAGAAAGGATAGCCTATGTCATCAACATTTTTTGGTTTAACAATCGCAGCTTCAGGTCTTAACACATCTCAGGCTCAGATTAATACCACGGCTAACAATATTTCAAATGTAAATACTGACGGGTACAGCAGGCAGACTGTAAATACCGTGTCTTCATCTGCTCTGAGAGCTTATGCAAGCTGGGGTACCACAGGTACTGGTGTTGAGGCTGTTTCTGTAACACAGCGTAGAGACCTTTATTATGATGAGAAATACTGGAACAACCAGGCATCGCTGGGATTTTACACCAAAAAGCAGTACTACATGAACCAGATAGAGGACTATTTCAACGAGAATAACAACAACACCGGCTTCACCACTGTGTACACAAAGATGTTCAATTCCATGAGTTCAATGCAGGGTAATCCTGGTGATGACACCATCAGAAAGCAGTTCGTTTCAGGCGCTAAGCAGCTGACAGAATATTTCAATCAGTTATCAACAAAGCTTGAGGAATTGCAGAACAATATCAACGATGAGATAAAGACCGCAGTGGATAGTATCAATTCAGTATCTGAAAAGATAATGATTTTGAACAAGCAGATAAATACAATCGAACAGGGCGGTGGTCACGCCAATGAGCTGAGAGACCAAAGAGCACTTCTCATTGATGAGCTTTCAGATATTGTTGATGTAAAAGTTACAGAGTCTGAGGTTAGAAATAATAATAATCCGGATATGAAAACCGGAGCCACCTACTACACTGTTTATATCAACGGTCAGGTTTTGGTTGACACTTATGAACGCTATGAGCTGACAGTACAGTCCAGAGAAACTGAGCAGAAGCATAATCAGTGTGACATAGATGGCTTATATGAAATCATATGGGCAAAGGATGGAAATAGATTTAATGCAACACCAAGCTCTGGTGGTGGAAGTCTCAAGGCCATGTTTGAGGTTAGAGATGGAAACAACAATGAAAATATGCATGGTGTGGTAAGCGATGATTCTCCAACATCTATTACTATCTCAGGCCTGAGCATAACTGATTTAAATGAACTGAACATGCCAACCAAGGGTTCCTTGGATGTAAACAATAAAGAATATACATATCACGATTTTTCATTTAAAACCGATGCGGACGGAGCAGTTACTGAGGTAACCTTTTATCTGGAGCAGACACTTTCCGTATCAGAGCAGGATGGCCTAAGGGGTAAAGCACTCCAGGTAGGTGATGATGTGGACTTTATGGGTATTCCATATTATCAAAATCAGATGAATCTGTTTTTGAGAAACTTCTGTCAGGCTTTCAACAATGTAGAGATAGGCACAGAAGTATATGATGCAGATGGAAACCCAATTCTTTTAAAGGATTTTGAGAAATATGTTGAGGGCCAAGTGTATAATGCAGCAGGCGTGGCTCTTACAGGTGAAGAATTTGAGAAAGCCCTTAAAAAAATGGGTTCCGATTTAAACGACAACAGAATAGGCGCATTTTTCATTGCACAGGATAAAATGGACCAGGCCAATGAACATCAGATGAGAGGCAATGTGAGCAATGCAACTTTCTATAGCGCTCAGGATATAAATGACCCGGACAAAAAATATGAGTCATATTATCTTTTAACAGCGAAAAATGTAACAATAGCTAAAGAATCTGATAAAAATGCTGATGTATTCGCAACAACTACACATGGAAATTACAGCTCAGGTGTGGATTCAGCAGAATTAGTTGTAAAGCTGCTGCCACTACAGACAAAGGAAAAACTGTTTAGAGGCGGAGGAGGAAACGCATTTTTACAGTGTATATATTCAGACGTAACTGTTGACACCCAGGAATGCAAGATTTTCACCAAAAACTTTGAAAACATAGGGACCTCTATCAAAGAGCAGAGAATGTCAATCTCTGGCGTAGATGAAGATGACGAGGCCCTTGACCTGATGAAATTCCAAAACGCTTACAATCTGGCATCTAAGTGTATTTCGGTTTTCCAGGAAATATATGACAGATTGATTTTAAATACTGGAGTTTAATCTATAGCCTTCCCCTTGCGGTGGATGAGGTGTCATATTAGAGAGGTATTACTATGAGAGTCACAAACAAAATGATAATGAACAACGCATCTTCAAACATCAACAGCGCAAAGGAGTGCGTCAATACCAGAAACAAACAGATGACCAGTCAGAAAAAAATCGATCGTCCATCTGATGATCCTGTAATTGCTGTGCGTTCTCTTAGATTGTCTACGACTCTCTCTCAGGTTACGCAATATCACCAGAAGAACATCCCTGATGCTACAAGCTGGATTGAGGTTACAGAAACATCCCTTATCAACATCAGAGCGCTTTTTGACGATTGCAAAGGTCTGGCAAACAAGGGTACCAACGACACCTATAATAAAGAAGACAGAAATACCATGATTACTCAGATGGAAGCTTTGCAGAAGCAGCTTTTTGAAGAGGGCAATGCTGACTATGCTAATCGTACTGTTTTTACAGGCTACAGGACAAATAGCACTCTTACATTTACAGAGGATGCAAAAGAGACTACATATAGTATTTCACAGCGCCTATCCATTGAAAAAGACATGGAAGAGCATAGATACTACGATGGCGTTCAGGCAATTCCTACCACTGAAGAGGGGATTTTAGCACCTACAAAAACCCCTGGCACCGCAGATTACAGGGAAGTTGACTATATTGAGCAGACTACATATTACAGATTGCGCCTGAATTATGACAAAGTAGATTTTGATGCTATAAATGACAATCTTAAGATTATAGGTTCTGATTATCAGGAGATAGGATACGAAGCAGTAGTATTTGATAATGAGTCTGTGTGGAGTGATTATTCGGCTGATAAAGAAAAGGGAACAAAGACTGTTCCTGATGACAAAATTTATATTATAAAAGAGACTGGAGACATCATATTAGGTAAAAATGTGGCTGCTAATCTTAAAGAAAAACAGGCAGTCATAGATATAAATTACAAAAAAACAGGCTTCAATCAGGGGGAAATCCGTCCTGAATTCTATTACAACTGCACCAAGACTGCAGACCCAAAGGAAAAGGTTCCTGTAACATATACCAAGTATACTTTTGACGGAACTACAAATAACTATGTTATGAACCGCAATTTTTTTGATATTGAATATACAGTAGCTGCAAATCAGACAATGAATATCAACACCGAAGCTTGTGATGCCTTCACAAATGATATTCAGCGTGACCTTACAGAGCTTATAGATGCAGTAAAAAAGCAGATTGCAGCCCATGATAAATATGACCAACTCAAAAAGATGAAGGGTGAAACCCAGTATCAGTCAGAAGCTGTTCAGGAGCAGTTAGGTATTTGGATGGATGCCTTAAAGAAGGAAAGTGACTACTTTGATGACAATATTCAAAAACTTTTCTCTACAGAAATAGGCAAAATTGACAAATATTATGCTACAATAAGTTTATCTATTACTGATTTGGGTTGTAAGAAGGATTCTCTTGATCTTACTGGTAATAGAGTGGGGGACCAGAGAGAGACAGTACAGAGTTTACAATCACAGAATGATGACCTAGATTTATCCCAAATCATCATTGACTATACAGCCGCTTACACCGCATATCAGGCATCGCTTACAGCCGCTGGAAAGCTGGGCGATTCGACATTACTTAATTACCTATAATAACGCACAAAGGAGAAGGGATAATGCAGGTAAAAACTAGACTGTTCGGTGAAATTGAAATTTCAGATGAAAAAGTCATCAATCTCATTCATGGGCTTATCGGTTTTCCAGACATGAAGAGATACACCCTTATTTTTGATGAGGAAAAAAGGAACAAAGGTAATATCATGTGGCTACAATCATTAGATGAGACAGATTTTGCAATGCCGGTTATGCTTCCACACGTAGTAAAACCAGATTACGCACCAAGCTTTAATACAGATGCGTTGGCGCAGCTGGGGGAGCTTAACAACAATAACACCTATATCCTGGTAACAGTTCGAGTTCCAAAAAATCCAAAAGAAGCATCCATAAACTTAAAGGCACCTATCGTCATCAATACAGACTCAAATGTAGGGGACCAGATTATTATCGATGGCAATGAGCCAGTCAGGTTCCTTATTCATGACGCAATACATGGAAAGGATGGTGAGTAGCGATGTTGGCATTAACTAGAAAGACAGGCGACGCAATCATGATCAACAACAACATCGAGATTACAGTCCTTGACGTTCGTGGCGATCAGGTAAAGATTGGTATTTCAGCTCCAAAGGAAGTGTCAATTTATAGAAAAGAAGTATACTTAGAAATTCAGAAAGAAAATCAGGCAGCTCAACATATCAGCATAGATGATGTTGAAGCACTCAAGAATTTATTATAGGCAATAGTCTTCCCCCCAGGGGGAAGGTGCCCGAAGGGAAGAGATAATGCTTTAGCGTTATCTGCCAGCCCGGCGAGGGGCGGATGAGGTGTCCTCAACCTAAAAAACTTATACTAAACTACGATCTAGCCAGCTTCCCGCCCAGGGAAGCTTTTTTTAAACATTTTTCCGAAAATATTATTTCTCCCTATAAACTTTCCCCACCCACCCGACGATATAATGAATAGAAAACTATTAAACTCTGACAATAATACAAGGATGTATAGAAGGAGGAAACAATGAAAATAGGCGAAGTAAGTAGTGCGATAAGCAACTACCAGGGACAGGGAAGTTCAGCAAAAACGGCGCCAACACAAGAGACAAGAAGTAGTTCACCAGTGGATTTCTCAACAGTAGCAAAAGAAATTCGCGCCAGTGAGACTGAAGATAAAAAAGTTATCCAGAGTGAAGATGAAGAAGTGCATCAGGCTACATCATCTTTGAAGGAAGCGATCAGCAAAATTAATTCAGCACAGGGTAATGCCGAGGCAGTATTTGGAATACATGAAGGTACAAACCGAGTGATGATTAAAATGGTTGATAAGGAGACAAAGAAGGTTATCAAGGAATTCCCTGCTGAGGAAACACTAGATTTAATCGCAAAGGCTTGGGAACTTGCAGGAATAATGGTTGACGAAAAACGATAGTAAGATAGGAGGGTTGGTTATGCCTATTAGACTTTCGGGCTTAACATCAGGCTTGGATACAGAGGCTCTTGTAGGAGCTCTGGTGTCAGCCTATAGCTTTAAAAAAGATAAATATACCAAAGCGCAAACCAAGCTATCTTGGAAGCAGGACGCTTGGAAGAGCTTAAATAGTAAGGTGTACAGCCTTTATACTGAGGTGGGTAACATGCGTTACTCTGGTAATTATGCCACCAGAAAAACCACTCTCAGTGACAATACAAAAGCTTCAGTTACTGCAAGTGGTACAGCCATTACCGGTACGCAAACCCTTGAAGTAAAGCAGCTTGCAAAGACTGCTTATTTAACAGGTGGCGAGCTTGCCAAAACCACTACAGCTAAAACTGCATTAAAGGATTTGGGCCTGAAAACAGGCACATCTACAGGTGATGCAAGTATAGAGATTAAAACTGCTACATCTACAAAAACCATTACAGTGGATGGCAATACCACAGTGCAGGAATTTGTAGAAAAGTTAAATGGTGCTGGAGTTCAGGCAAACTATGATGAAAAGCACCACAGAATATATGTCAGTGGAAAATCGTCAGGTAAGGACGGAGACTTTAGCATTTCCGCAAATAACAATATGGGTCTTACCGCACTACAGAGTGTAGGCTTGCTATCTGATAGTGAAGTAAGGTCATACAATGACACCACAATTCAGGACAAGAATCTTATAAGCAAGACTTTTACCTTTGCAGCAGACGGTCAGGACAACAATATTCTTACTAAGGATATTGCTGGATTTAAAGATATGATTGATGTAATCCAGCAATCAAAAAATGCACTTGCACAAAATCCGAATGATGAAGAGGCAAAAGCTGTTTTAGAGGATACAGCAATCGCCAGATTTGCTGAGTATCTGGACAATACATATCCACCGACCACAAGTGAAGTAACTACTACAGATCCTGATACCGGATTGGCGACCACAACCACTGTGGAGACTCACTGGTGGGAGATTAATTCTTCAGCGGATAATGAGTCAATTGCCACAGCAATATACAATGCTTCTGAATATGATACCCACGCAGCAGAGGCAACCAATGAAAATATCACCAAGGTTGTCAACGCCATAAGGGATGCCTATGTAACATTAAATTCGGCTGACCCTTCTGATGCTGCCGTGAGTAAGGCAAATGCAACCCTGGAGCAGTATGCCGATTGGAAGGATTATATCGAGTCTACCTTCGGTTCCAAGAATTCAGACTCTGATGAAAGCTACAGCGATTTCTGGATTCAGAGTGACAACAAGGAGCTGGCTGAGAGAATTCAGTACAGGGTTTCTTTAACAGCGGATAATCTGGCCAAGCCAGAGGAAGAGCGTGTGAAATCCAACGCCAAAAAGATAGATGGCCAGGATGCCGAATTTATCATAAACAATGAAAACTATACTTCAAACTCAAATACAATCACAGTAAATGGTTTGACTATAGATGCCCTTGCTACAACTACAGATGCAATAAACATCACAGTTTCCAACGATACAGATGCACTGTATGACAAGATTAAAGATTTCTTAACAACCTACAATAATCTCATTAACGAGATGCAAAAGCTTTATAATGCCGACTCCGCAAAGGATTATGAGCCATTGACCGACGATGAGAAATCTCAGATGTCAGAGACTGAAGTAGAAAAGTGGGAGCAAAAGATTAAGGATTCACTTCTTCGTAGAGATACAACCTTAAGCGGCTTGATTTCCAGCATAACCACTGGAATGATGAAATCCTACGAAATAAATGGCAAGATGTATTCTTTGGCTACATTTGGTATCCAAACCCTTGGAACCCTTAGAGCTGAGAAAAATGAAAACTACGCTTATCACATCAACGGTGATTCAGAGGATACTTACACATCAGGCCTTACAGATAAGCTTAGAACTGCAATCGCTGAAGAGCCTGATACTGTAATTGAGTTCATGAAGAACCTTACTTCAGATTTATACAACAATCTGGATAAGCGAATGAAGTCTACCGCAGTTAAATCCGTATATACGGTTTACAATGACAAAGAAATGGCTTCAGAGTACTCAAATTATAGTGATTTAATTAAGCAGTGGACAGACAGAATTAAAGACCAGGAAGATGCATATTACAAGAAGTTCTCAAAGATGGAGGCTGCTTTAGCGAAACTACAGAACAATTCTTCTTCATTAACATCAATGCTTGGTGGAGGCTGATTTTAAAGAGATATAGCCGAGATAAAAGTGATTACAGGAGGCGAAATTTATGACACCAATGAATGGATATGATGCTTACGCACGCAATAAAATACTGACAGCTAGCCCGGCTGAACTGACATTGATGCTTTATGAAGGAGCTATCAAATTTTGTAACATAGCAATTGTTGCCTGTGAGAACCATGATATTGAGAAGGCTCACAACAACATCAGAAAGACGGATCGTATCATCGAGGAGTTTGAAATTACCCTTGATGATAAATATCCAGTTGCAAAGGACTTCCATGCAGTATATTCTTATCTTAGGAGCTGCCTGAAGCAGGCGATTGTTTCCAAAGATCCGGAAATCTTGCGTGAGGTGCTAAAACATTTACGCACTATGCGAGATGCCTGGAAGGATGTAATGAAGCTGACAGCCAATGGAAGAAAGCTGGATGGTCAGACCCATATCATCGCAGGATAACTAAAGGATATAAAAAGGCTCCTCACACGAGGAGCCTTTTTTAATAGCCTTCCCCCTCGGGGGGAAGGTGTCAGCGCAGCTGACGGATGAGGGCTAAGTTACGAGGGCTGAGTTACGAGGGCTAAGTACAGGTGAAGTTACACAAATCGGAGGTCAAAAGCTATGGAAAATATGGACTACGTAATCATGCTACGTGAATCATTGGAAAAGAAAGCTGACATACTGCGTGTTCTTCAAATACGAAACAAAGAACAGGCCGAAATTCTGCAGAATCCAAACACCACACCTGATGATTTGGAAAAAAACATGAATATGAAGTCTGAGCTCATAGACCGCATAATCATGCTGGATGACGGTTTTGAACAGCTTTTCAACAGGGTAAAGGACATCTTGGATGAAGACAGAGAAACTTATGCAGATGAAATCCGCCTCATGCAGGATCTTATCCGACGTATAGCTGACCTTACAGCCGATGTAGAGGCCTCAGAATATAAAAATAAGGAATATGCCAAAACCCGTTTCGCCAATATCAAAAAGGATATACGAGAAATAAAAAGGTCCGGAGATGTTGTCACATCATATTATAAGAACATGATGGCTCGTACCAGAGCCGGCGACCCAGCCTTTTTAGACAAAAAGAAGTAATTATTTTTTATAACATTTTTAACGCATATACGAATTCCGCAAACCCAGTAAAATCAAGGGTTTGCGGTTTTTTTGTGGCATTGATATTTAAGTGGGTATTATTAGATAATTTAACTTTTTTTCAGGAAAGACTAAAGTTTTGAGGGCTACTTTCGATAAATAAGGTGTAAGGAACAATTGTTACACCTAATCACCTTACAAAATCGAATTCGAAATCTTATTAAAATCAATTTAATAACAAGGCCAGACACGGATGTTGGGCTATCAAAAACAAAACGGATTTAGTTGCTAAAAGGACTTAGCAAAATCTCATGGAGGAATTATTATGGTAGTACAGCATAACTTGCAGGCAGCAAACTCATCAAGAACTCTGAACATAACAACAGACGCACAGTCAAAGAGTACTGAGAAACTTTCTTCAGGATTTAAGATCAACAGAGCAGCTGATGACGCAGCAGGTCTTTCAATTTCTGAAAAGATGAGAAAGCAGATTCGTGGTCTGACCCAAGCTTCTACAAACGCATCTGACGGTGTATCTTCAGTACAGACAGCTGAAGGTGCCCTCACTGAAGTTCACGACATGCTCCAGAGAATGAACGAATTGGCAGTTCAGGCAGCCAATGGTACAAACTCAGAGTCAGATCGTGACGATATCCAGAACGAAATCAATCAGCTCACTCAGGAAATCGATCGTATCGCATCTACAACAAAGTTCAATGAGACCTACCTACTTAAGGGTGATGTTGGACTACGTAAAATGTATATTACAGCACATGATGCAGGTCTTGACGGAACACTTGTACAGAACACCACAAGAGCAACATTTACAATGGAATCTCTTGAAGCTGGTGAGAAGTACACAATCGGTGGAATCCAGTACACAATCGGTGCTGCTTCAAACCTTGAAGTTGCAGAGGCTCTTCATATAACTGCATTTTACAATGTTGCAAACGAAGACTCAGAAGATGGTCCATGGAACTTTACAACAGGTGAGACCGTTTCAATCGATGGAAAGACATATACAATCAATGATGCGTCAGTAGGAACTGATATTTCAAACGCTAGAGTAACAAATGGATACCTTGTAAATCTTATTACACAGGGATCAACTATTAAATATAACGGCAATACAGTTACAAGATTTTCAAAGAGCTATAATCCAAATACTGGTGTAGACGATGCCAACGTAACACTTGTAAAAGCAACATTCGCATATCAGCAGGTAGCCATCGAGCTTAAGGCCGCTTCTTCAGTAGGAGCTACAGATGGATCCGCAGATGTAGATAAATGGTCAAATACAGCAGCAATTAATGCAGCTAAGGCAGCTGGCAAAGATGTATCAGCAATGCATGCAACATCTGCAAATGCACAGCCTTGGGAGACAACAGGAAACTATTACTGGAAGACAAGCAACATCAACAAGACAGTTGAAGGCCAGCCAGTACCAACTACAACAATCAGCTTCTCAATCGACAAAGGTTTCGTCAACATCCAGAACGCACTTACACTTAACCTTCACGTAGGTGCAGATGCAGCCATGACAAACAAGCTGAACATCAAGATGGAAGCCATGAACGCTAAATCAATCGGTATCAACGGACTTAACGTTTCAGATGCAACAGGAAAGGCTGCAACATACGCAATCGACGCTATAGCAGATGCAATCCAGAGAGTTTCAGCACAAAGAGCAGAACTTGGTGCAGTACAGAACAGATTAGAGCACTCTATCAAGAACTTAGACAACGTAGTTGAAAACACAGAGGCAGCTGAATCTCGAATCCGCGACACAGATATGGCCGACACAATGGTTGAGTACAGCAAGAACAACATCTTACAGCAGGCAGGACAGTCAATGCTGGCTCAGGCAAATCAGGCAACACAGGGTGTTCTTTCACTCCTTCAGTAGAGCTGAATAGTTCATCAGAAGTATAAATCAAATAAATAACTCCCCACCTCAATAAGGAGGTGGGGATGTTGAATGAAAATTACAATTGAATAAAAAATTAACAAAGCCAAAACTCCTTACATCTTTGACTTCCACTGGAGAGAAGAAGTACCGCTTTAGCGGTGGCCAAAATGCGAGGTTTTCATATATAGAAAAGAGGTAAAGCGTATGGCATATTTTACAAGAAGCAAGATGTTAACAATGGTATTAGAGCTTTACACAGCCAGCCACAGATTTGAAGCAGGAGGCACAGGAAACGACGCAGCAGATCTTAGAATCCTGATAGGATGCCAACAGAAAGCTTTAGTATTAGGTGAGTACCTCGAATCAATGGGAATGGATTATTCGGAAATCGTTGAAAAGTTTGAAAACTACTGCAATATGATTTACGATATAAGTGAAAACTTAAGTGACACACAGTTAGTAATGGATAGAACAGAGAGCATCCAATGGAAGCTCAGTGAAATCCTCCAAGACATTGAAAATAAAATAGTAGAAATTAGAAATATTGATATTTACGACTTTAGAGGACTTGTAACAGCACCTGGAGAAAAGGCAATAGTCAGCAGAGAGATAAATCGATTGATTGATGATTGCTTAGGCAAGGTCGAAGGACTTATCGAAGGAGAGGAAATCTACAGACCACTTATCGTTGGATCATATTAAAGGAAAAAAATAAGGCTCGTCACCAGACGAGCCTTTTAAAATATAAAGGGGAGAGGGCTTACCATGAACACAAAACCAAAAACCAAACTGCTCACAATCGGTCTTATTTGTTGTGGCAGAGCCGAGACAACCGAGCGATGCCTGAAATCATTGATGCCACTTCGCGAGGCGATTGATTCTGAAATCCAAGTAGTGGACACTGGCTGCTCACCTGAGACAAGGGCAATAGTAGAAAAATATGCTGATGAGGTTTTTGATTTTAAATGGATTAACGATTTTGCTGCAGCCCGCAATTTCCAACTGGATCAGGCCAATGGCAAGATGTTCATATATCTTGATGACGACGAATTTTTCTTAGACTGCAAATTTGCTATAGATTTCTTCAAGCAGCCTGACTGCACGTCTTACAACTTAGGAGGTTACTATCAGCGCAATTATCTCAACTGGGACGCCAGCGAATATCAGGATGTTGAAGTAACCAGAATGTGTACCGTCACACCGGAAACACATTTTGTGGGAAAGGTTCACGAGTACATCGAGCCGGCATTCGGAAACACGATATTTTTGGATCTCAGGGCAGGACATTTTGGATATCTTTTTGATAGCTACGAGGATAATGAAGCAAGATCCCTTAGAAACATTCCATTACTTTTGGATATGATGGAGGAGCAGCCGAAAAACCTCCGCTGGATTTATCAGCTGGTTCAGGAATATAGAAGTATAGATAAATATGATGAGCTCATAAAATATTGTGAATCTGGAATTAAACAGACATACGAAAGCACCGATAACGATGCAATAAGATATAGAGGAACCTTTATAGTAGGCCTAGGAATAGGCTACGCTGAGACAAAACAAAATGACAAATTACTAGAGCTCTACAGAAAGTATAAAGAGTCCAAGGATCTTATGGAGGTGGCAAGAGCAAAACTTGGAATTTACGCCTCCAGAGCCATGTTTATGAGAGAACTTGATGATGAATGTGTAGAAACCTGCAACTATTACTTAGCCGTAATGAAGCGCTATAAGGATGACAGAGGCATGGTATTCATCCAGGGAGGCATATTCATCAATGATATTTTTGAAGACTACAATGTAAATTCCATTTACGCATACCTTATGGCATGCGCCATGAAAAAAGATGATTTCGGTCCGGTAGTTCACTATTACCGCAGGATTGCCTGGGCATCGCCTGTGGTTCGCATCAATCGTGGTTTTCTGATTATACTTTTAAAAAAGGCAGCCCAGTACGGTGGCAAAAAAGAGATAAGAGATGTGCTAGGCAAATTTTTTGTGCGCCCAGGTCTTAGAGATGTAATCGAAAATGAGATTAATCTAAGCTGTAGCGCAATGAACAATGAGCAGCTTAAAAATATTAAAGCAGGATTCAAGGGAACAAAGGGTGAGAAGGAAATGAATTATTTCCTGGACATCAGAATTCTGGAAAATGACCTTGCTATAAAAGAAGATTATGGTAGCTTCAGAGAAATACTAGAGCTGGCCATGAAATATTCCGATTTGACAAAGGCGTGGAGAGAATATCATTTGGAGTGGATGGAGCCAAAGGCTGACCCAAACAAGGATTGTATTGAATACATCCTTGGAATATCCTTTAGACGATTTTATGACAGCATTGATACCGATCCAAAACATGCACTGACAATCCTAAAGGATTCATTAGGACTTAGAGTGAAAATGGACCAATTTATTCAGCAGCTTTCTACTTTCTATGTGGAATATAGAAAAGTTGTAGATGCAAAAATGGCAAACCCAGAGAAATTCCAGGAGATGTACAACTTGGAAGAAGCCCTGCTCAAACAAATCGAAAGCCTGGATGCAGCAGGCCAATCCGACCAAGCCCTGGCCACCTACCAACAACTGGTAGAAATCCTACGTAACACCTACGGCGTAGACTCCCTACACGTCTAAAAGGCTTCCCCTCAGTGGGAACCTGTCAGCTTGTTGACTGATGAGTGGTCAAACCCAAAGGCTTCCCCCTGGGGGGAAGCTGTCACCTTCAGGTGACTGATGAGGGGTGTACCTAAAGTCGACCCTCAAAACAAAAATAATTAATCATTGAAGAATACTTACCCACCAACACACCACAGCATACACTAAAAACACCCAATGAAAAAAATCCTAATGTACCGCTGGAAAGCGTACAACTATCTAGACATAAAGTTCACATTCGAAAAGCTGGGCTACGAAGTAGAGGAAGTCTACCAGGAACTTTTGAATTATGATGTAGATGAAGCCTTCGCCGAGAAATTAAAGGGCATGATTTTATCTGAAACCTATGACTTTTTATTTACAGTCAACTATTTCCCACTAATATCAAATGTTTGTGAGGAATGTGGTCTTTTGTATGTGTGTTGGAGCTGCGATAATCCACTGATATCTCTCTATCACAGGTCAGTTTTCAACAGTGTTAACAGGATTTTCCTTTTTGATTTAACAAATGTGGAAGAATTTAAGGGAATGGGAGCAGACCATATCTACCATCTGCCTTTAGCAGTAGATTGTGATAGGACCATGCATCTATTTTCACATTCAAAGGATTTGGATGACTACAAAAACGAAATCAGCTTTGTAGGTTCACTCTATGAGAAGAATTCCTACGACAAGATGGAATATACATTACCGGATTATCTAAAGGGCTATTTTGAGGCAACCATGGAAGCCCAAAAGGATTTGCAGGGAGTGAACATTGTAGACAGGATGCTTACTCCAGAGATTTTGATGGAGCTTGAAACATATTTTGAGCTGGATAAATCAGAGGACTCCCTTTCAGATTTGAATCTGATATTTTCAGTTACAGCCTTAGGCTTTAAAATCGCTCAAAAACAGAGGAGAAGCATACTTATAGAGCTCTCAAAACATCACAATGTCAGCCTTTATTCAAACAATGAAACCAGAGATTTAATTCGGGTAAATAATAGGGGAAGCGTTGACTACTGGGAAGAAATGCCAAAGGTTTTTGCTGGTTCAAAAATAAATTTAAACATTACCATACCTAACATAAAAAGCGGGATACCTCTTAGGGTATATGATATTTTAGGAGCCGGTGGTTTTTGCATCACCAATTTCCAGGCCGAACTTCCAATGTTCTTTGAAAACGGCAAGCACATGGTATGGTACTACAATGAAAGAGATTTATTTGAAAAAGTAGATTATTATCTATCACATGACGAAGAAAGAAATAGAATCGCTCAGGCCGGATATGATTATGTAAAGTCACATTGTTCATACGAACAAAGAGTAAATGAAATGCTTGATATAATCAAAATATAAAGCCATTTCATGGCAACTACATATATGATAATTGTCAGATAACATTACTAAATATAGCGTGTTTACAAAATTTATTATATATGATATTATGATAATAAGTAAAAGTGTAATTTTATGTCCTTGGTATGTTAAGGCATATCGAGGGCTGGGAAAACAAAAAAGAAAGGAGGGGATGTCTTATGGCACGCATTGATGCAGTATACGATTATTTTATGACGACCTATGGTAGAGACATAGGATCACGTTACGAATCCCATAAGAAAAGCGAGCTTCGAGACACATACAACAAAATAGTCAAAACCAATAAAGACTCTCCTCTATACAAGATAAAAGATACTGAAGACATAGGACAGTTCGCAATTGATATCAAAGAACATGCAAACTCTATGAGTCTTTCGGTATCTAACCTTTCAGCAGCCGGTGACGATATTGAAGCCATCCTTTCAAAACGCATAGCTTCTTCTTCAGACACAGATTCTGTAGAAGCTACCTATGTTGGCAATGGTGAAGATGATGCCGATGGTTTCAGCATCGAAGTAGAGTCTTTGGCTACACCACAGATTAATACAGGCAAATTTTTAGACAAAGATGGCCGTGATTTTGAAGAAGGTCAGTATTCGTTTGATTTGGATATCAGGAATCATTCCTACGAATTCCAGTTCAACGTAAACGACGGAGAGGACAACCTTGTCGTTCAAAACAAAATTGTCCGCCTGCTTAATACATCTGATATAGGGCTTGGTGCTCAATTGATTTCAAATAGGGTTGGGCAAAATGCAATCCAGATAGTATCAAAGGCAACAGGCGTTTCCGAAGATGAGAATGTTTTATTCAATATCTCATCTAATATTTCGCGCCATGAACTGCAGACACTTGGCATCGACAGAGTTACCCAGATGCCTAGCAACTCCAACTTCAAGCTAAACGGAACTGCTCACCAGTCACTATCGAACAACTTCACCGTAAACAAAGCCTATGAACTTGTACTTAAGGCTCCTTCAAATGGCGAGGTGCAGATTGGCCTTAAAAATGATGCAGAAGCTTTAACCGATGGCGTTCAGCAGCTTTTGGATAGCTACAATGGCATGATTAATGTGAGTCTTCGATACAATGGAGTTCACCAGAATCGTACTTTATTTAACGAGATTTCATCGATTGCCAAGGGAATGAGAGAGAGTTTAGCCTTTGCAGGAATACTCATTGATGGAGTAGGCCATTTAGAATTGGATGAGGATCGTCTTTCAGAAGTGATAAACAGTGAGGACAAAGCTCATGCGTTTAGCACTCTGAATCAATTAAAGGCCGCCATTAGCAAGGCAGCCACTAAAGCATCTATTAATCCAATGGCCTATGTAGATAAGTCCATTGTAGAATACAAAAATCCAGGAAAGACTTTGACAGCACCATATGCCACAAGCCAATATTCCGGAATGATGGTAAACTACGGATTATAATTAAGACGGTTAAATTAAATTTTTATAGATGCTAAGCATCTGATTACAATATTTATCAAGATTATCAAACTCTGCAGCGCGGTTTCGTGCTGCAGTTGTTTTTTGTCCGTAAATATTTTTATCGGTTAAAAGTTCTGTGATTGCAGCAGAGTAAGTAGCAGTGTCACTACAGATGTAGCCGCAATCTTCATTAATAATATCTGAAAGCCCCCCCACACCTGAACACACAACAGGCTTTCCAAGGGACATAGCCTCCAAAGCAACCAGGCCAAAGCCCTCGAAAATAGAAGGCATGAGGACCAGCTTGGTTGAGTTCATAAAGGTATAAACATTATCCTTGAAACCTTCGAATACAACATTAAGTCCATGGGTGGCAGCATATTCCTTACATTCCTCCAAAAGCTCCCCGTTACCAATCATCCTGAAGGTAAGCTGATTGTGGTCAGGTAATGCTTCAAAAATCTTGATGGCACCAAGTGGGTTTTTAGCTGGATTAAATCTGCCTACATAAAGTATATCTGATGAATCTGAAACGCCTTCTCTAGCAGCATTTAAGACTTGTTCCACTGAAAATGGATTGCCAAGTGTTGTGATAGGACATTTGATTTTATCACTATATACATATTCACGGCTAACGGCATCAGATACAGTGATAATCTCACTGAACCATCTGCTGGCAATATAATATGAAATTGAATTAGGGTGAAAAGAATTCTTTAACCAAAGAGGATTGCAGTGAATGTGAGAAATAACAGGAACACGCCCCTTTAGAGCATATCCACATAGAACACTGGCTGTAAAATCGTGAGCATGAACCGCAGTTGGTTTAAGCTCATTAACAGCTTTTTTAATTTCAGAAACAGTGATTTTATCTACACCACGGTAGTTTTCATACAAGCCAATAGAACGAAGCTTGTCTTCGATAGGACCGTGAGGAGCCATATAGACAAAATCCTCACGGTCTGAAAGACCTTTGATAATCTGGCACACTACATTTTCAGCACCAGAATAAATGTTAGATTTGATAACGTGTAGTATCATAGATTATTCTTCCTCGCTTGGAACGTATCTGGTAGTGGTACTTCCGTATTCGTAGGTTTCAAGGAAATTAGAAATCTCGTTGAAAGACTTTGGAAACTCCTTGCCTAGCTTTTCTGCGATTTCTCCATTGTAGAGTTTTACAGCATCGTCAGAATCTATACTGCCGATTTTAATGGTTTTAATATCATCGCCATTGAATACTTTCACAGCTTTTTTTCCGGCACTGTATCCGCTTATATAAGGGTCAGAAAAAAGTGTAACAAGTGCATTTTCACCGATTGTGGTATCACCTGCAACTATTGTAACGGAAGCTTCTGTGGCTATATTTCCGATAGTTTCCATCTGGTCTGTAAGAAGACTTCCAAAAGGAATGTAAATAGCTGAGCACTCTGTGCATATTTCCTTCATAAGGTCTTCAAGTGTTACAGTAATATCTTCCTCGGAGTCACTTACTTCTGTAGTAGTTTCATCTTCTGAATCTGATTCTTCAGGAGTAGTAGGAAGAACCTTGCCACCCTGCCAGAAACTTGAAATCAAAGCAGTGCGGGTAGAGGATGTGGAGTTAAGACCTAAAACTGTATCCTCTCCCAAAGCAACAACATCGTTATCTACGCCCTGTTTTGCGGAGAAAGCTACGTATTTGCTTGGTGTAAGAGCTGTTGACTTTTCACTTATATCAGCCACTGTGGAAGTATTTGTGGCTGGAATAGCGTATTCCTTCCATGGAATACCTGCCTGGTCTAGGTAAGCTTCAAATATTTCATTTTGATAAATTGCATCGGTATCTTCTGGTGAAAATAGAATACCCACAGTCTGTAAATCGTCTGTGGCTTCAATCATAAGGGAAACCTGCTCCACAATGCTTGGCTTAGAGCTGATACCAGTGATGTTTCTGCCTGTGGTTTTATCCCAGGATTTACCATTGAGACTGGCGATTCTAAGGGTTCCTTTGAAATCAACTATACCAGTTGCAATGATTGGAATAATATCAGTCTGGTCGCTGGCAGATAAAAGTGTAGGTTTGCCGGTAGTGAAAATCATATCTGGAGATTTTGCTATCGCAGAAGATGCTATCATGTCAGCGGATTTCTCTTCAGAAACTGTTTTGGTTGTGATGTTGATATGCTCAGCACCCATGTAGTCTTCAAGGGCATCGGAAAATCCTTGAAGAAGAACTTTGTCGTAGGTATTGTCTTCTGATAAAAGTGCTGTTATATTATAGCGATATGAATCCTCAACGGATTCGTCTTTTACCTCACTAATGGGCTGTTCACTATCTTTTTTGCCGCAGCTTACCATAGCAAAGGCCATAGATGCAGCCAAAATCAAACTTAAAAATCTTTTTTTCATATTTAAATCCTTTATCTATATCTGCTAATAGAAAGGGCGCACCCTTCGGCTATTAGTGACTAAATTTTAAAGAGATTACCCCAATAAGTCAAATAGGAGTACAAATGCATATATATAAAGAAATTATAGACCTAGCGATAGGAATATTGTATCCAAAACGTTGTGTGGCTTGTGACAAAGTTTTATTGAAAATAGAAAAAGATGTGGGATTTTGCAAGGAATGTCAGCCAAAAATCAGGCTAGTGGGTGATGGTGTATGTATGAAATGCGGTGCCCCCATAGAAGATACCCGTGTTGAATTCTGTAATACCTGCAAAACCTTCGAGCATTATTATGATCAAAACAAGGGCATCTATGTGTATACCGGTGAGATGAAAAATGCCATGTACAGATTCAAATATTCAAATAGAAGATGTTATGGAAAGGTGTTTGCCAGGCATGCTGCAAGGATGTATGGTGGCTGGCTCAAGAAAAATGGAATAGAAGCTATAGTCCCAGTCCCAATGTATAAAGAAAAGGAAAAGATGCGTGGATATAATCAGGCCAAGGTGTTTGGTAAAGCATTGAGCGATGCCACCGGCATTCCACTTGCAGGTGAAATTATCAGACGAGATAGCGACACGACAGTTATGAAACAATTAAATAGCCTAAAAAGAAAGAAAAATCTGTTAAATGCTTTTAGTTTACAGAAAAATATTGTACAATTTAGAAAAGTACTTATAGTTGATGATATTTATACAACAGGGACAACGATGGACGAAGTTACTAAAGTGCTTAAAGAAGGGGGAATACAAAGGGTATATGGCATAAGTATCTGTATCGGAAAGGTACAGTAATTTAGGAGGTATCATCTATGGATGTACGTAATTGTAAGACTTGTGGAAGGTTGTTCAATTATTTAGGAGGACCAAATATTTGCCCATCATGCCGAGACGAGATGGAGACGAAATTCCAGAATGTAAAGGAATATATTCGCAATAATCCTCGTGCGTCCATGCAGGAGATTTCTGATGAAAATGAGGTTAGTACAAACCAGCTTCGTCAGTGGATTCGTGAGGAGAGACTGCAATTTACTGATGATTCCCCAATTGGAATTGATTGCGAGATTTGTGGAGCTACAATAAAAACTGGTAAATATTGCGATGCCTGCAAGAATAACACAGCAAATGCTCTCGCTAAATCTATCGAAAAGGAGCAGTTGCCTGAGCCACCAAAGCCAAAACAGAAGAGGGAAAATGCAATGAGATTTTTGCAGAAATAAAAATAGTACACCTACCGGACTAGATTTCGGTAGGTGTTTTTTTTAGAAACTGTTTATGCTATACTTATTCTGAATTATTGTGCGGGGAGTCTATTCTTCGCTAAAAGGGGATAATTTATGATTAATGAAGAAAGAGTCAGGCACATGACTTCCATGGCCATTTTTGAAAAAGAAATGGGCCCTGAGTATCAGCCTATGCTCCGCTATTCAAAAAAAGAATATATTGCTCTCCATGGTTGGGGTGGCTTTATCGCGGGAACACTTTTCTTCGGAGCTATTTATTCAGGAATCGTTGTATACCTGGTCAGTAATGTCATCGAAAATCTTACTACCATGTATCTTTTGATTATAGCTTTGGCAGGATTATTAGCGTATGCTGCCTATATCATAATGCACGTTCATGGCGCCAGGGTGCGAGCTGCCAAGCGCTACAGACGCGGCAAACGCCTCATTAAAGAGCTTGCCTCAAAATACCAAAAGCTAGGTAAAATGTACGATGAGGAAGCTCAGCAGACAAAGCCGTTACTTGCAAGAGAGGATAGTTAAATGAACGCATTTATTAGATTTAGAGATGATATACGCAGATTTGTTCTGTCGAAAGAAATGCTTTTTTTAAAGCTTTGGAGTGCATTCGTCGCTTTTATTGGATTGCTTTGCATCAGTTCCAATTTTGGTCATAACAAAACCATCAGCCAGATTTGGGTTTCTATAATCATCTCAATAGTCTGTGCATTTTTTCCAATACAAGGAGTTGCTTTAGTGCTTGCCATAGTTCTGTTTGTCGATCTTGCATCACTTAGTGCCGAGGTCGCATTCGTTACACTGGGACTTGTCGTGGCAGGCTACCTTGTTTGTGCTTATTTTAGAAGTAAAAACTCATTTAACATGGTTATGGTGCCAATCTGTTATTCCATTGGTTCACCTTATGTTATGTCTCTTGGTGCCGGTCTTATGTCCAATCTCAACGAGCTTACATCTATAGTATGTGGCTCGGTTATTGCATATTATCTGCACATAATCAAAGATAACACCACTGCAATCGTAGACGAGACTTCAGATGTTTCGGTGTTTTCTCTCATAAAGGAGCAGATGATAGGAAACCGACTATTCTGGTTTTTTATTATAGCTATGGTGGCCATGTACATGGTGGTTTATTTGCTTAGACAGGCCAGCATAAATATGTCTTGGATTATCGCAAATGCAGCCGGGGTAGCAGTTGAGTTCATCATCATGCTTGCAGGATACCTGTTCTCAAGCCAGAAGTCACAAATTCCTGGACTCATACTGGGAAATATCCTTGTATTTATGGTTGGTGTAATCCTGAATTATTTTGTATTAGATTTAGATTATTCTCGTATTGAAAAGGTTCAGTTCGAGGATGATGATTACTATTATTACGTTACTGCGGTTCCTAAAATCCGAATCGCTGAAGAAGACAAAGAAGTTAAAAAAATATAATCCCTAACGGGAAAGTGAGGACGAATTCCATTGGTAGATTTTGTCAATGCTGTTGATGCTTTCATCGATGATTATTTCAATGTAAATATTCCAGATGTTTCCATAACAGATGTAATTGAAGTTTTTATAATTGCATATTTTATGTATCATCTGCTGGTTTGGGTTAAAAACAGCAGAGTTTGGATGCTTATCAGAGGTGTGCTGATTATAATGCTGTTCTTTGTACTGGCGGCCATCTTCCAGATGAATACCATTTTATGGTTGGGTGAAAGACTGGTTTCTGTAGCTGTAACAGTGCTTATTGTAGTGTTCCAGCCAGAGCTGCGCAGAGCTTTAGAGCAGATTGGTCGCAGAAAAATCACCTCTTTATTTTCATGGAATATTTTAAAGACAGCTTCTAAGAGGTTTGATGATTCCACAATCGTTGGTCTGGTTACAGCTTGTTATGAAATGGGCGCAGTGAAAACCGGTGCCCTTATTGTCGTGGAAAACGATATGCAGCTTACTGAGTTTGAGCGTACAGGTATTGGTATAGATGCCTTAGTTACACGTCAACTATTGATTAATATTTTCGAGAAAAACACTCCGCTTCACGATGGAGCTGTCATCATACGCGGGGACAGAGTTGTATCTGCCACCTGCTATTTGCCACTATCTGACAACATGGCTCTTTCCAAGGACCTTGGTACAAGACATCGTGCAGCAGTTGGAATCAGTGAGGTTTCAGACTCTCTGACCATTGTTGTATCAGAAGAGACAGGTACAGTTTCCTACGCAAGAGAAGGTCGAATCGTCAGAGATGTTAAGGAAGACGAGCTTATTGCAGAGCTCAAGAGATTACAAAATTCTGGCAACGAAGGTGGTAACTTTGAGACAGCAGAAAAGGAGGGCACAGTATGAAACAAAACTTGATTGATGCCCTCACGAAAAATGTCGGACTTAAGATACTTGCTATTATATTTTCATTTTTACTTTGGCTTGTGGTGGTCAACATCGACGATCCAAAGCAAACCAGGACATTTACATCCGTGGTAACAGTCACCAACGAGGATGTACTGACAAACCGGGGAAAGCTTTACGAGATAAAAGACGGTATTAATACCGTGAGCTTTAGAGTAACAGCCAAGCGTTCCATTATTGAAAAGCTATCACCATCAGATTTTTCTGCAATTGCAGATATGAACAATCTGGAAAATGAAGAGCGCATCCCGGTCACTTTGGCTGCTCGCTCATATGCCAACTACATCACTATTTCAAGCAGACAGAATTATCTGTATGTGGTGCTTAAAGATTTAACCACAGAAAGATTCGTAATCAGTGCTCAGACAACAGGTGAGCTTGCACCAGAGCTTGCTGTGGAGGAAGTAACCTGCAGTCCTACTGTTGTTACAGTGACAGGTCCACAGGAAATAGTAGATAAAATAGAATCAGTTGTAGCCACAGCAAATGTGGACGGTGTAAGCACCAATTTCACTGAAAATGTCATTCCAAAATATTATGATAAAAACGGTGATACGGTAGATATCAAAAAGCTTAGTCTTTCCGTGTCAACAGTTGGTGTTACAGTTAAATTCGTAAATACGAAGACAGTAGATATTGCTGTAAAGACCAGCGGTATATTACAGCCGGGACTTACATTGGGAAGCATCAAGACTGACCCACCATCTGTAATGATTATAGGTGAGGCCACAGCCCTTAATAACGTAAGCAATATCACTATTCCTGAATCAGTTATTAACCTGTCAAATTTAACAGGTTCATTTACTACTACAGTAGACATAAGCTCATATCTTCCAGAGGGAGTTACACTTGCAGAGGGTACATCTCCAAAGGTGTCTATTTATGTAACTATGGAAGGCGAGACAGCATCCACTATAAATGTGCCTGCCTCAAACATCGAGCTTAGAAATGTAAATCATGGACTTGGTGCAACTCTTGATGTAGAGGAAGTCATGGTAAATGTATTTGGTACGGAATCGGCACTTGCATCGCTTGATGCTGGCTCGGTGCAAGGATACATTGACTGTTCAGCACTTGGTGCCGGGGCAAATCAGAATGCAGTATTGCAATTTGACAATCCAGAAGGAATAACTATTCAAAATACATCCGTTACTGTTAGCGTCATTGAGGACCCAAATGCAAAAGAAGAGTCTACAACAGATGACGATGACCAGGATTAACATAGAAAGAGGTTTAATTAAAATGGGAAGATTATTTGGAACAGATGGAGTCAGAGGAGTAGCAGGCTCAGAGTTGACAATAGATTTAGCGCGTTCACTTGGCCAGGCAGGAGCTTATGTACTCACTAAAGAGGCAAGCCACCAGCCTACAATCATCGTTGGTTGTGATACTCGTATTTCAGGAACAATGCTTGCTTCTGCTCTTATGAGTGGTATTTGTTCAGTTGGAGCAAACGCAGTTTATGTAGGAGTTCTTCCAACACCAGCCATTGCTTACCTTACCAGAAAGCATAAGGTAGATGCTGGTGTAGTTATTTCTGCCAGCCACAACCCAATGGAATTCAACGGAATCAAGTTTTTCAATGGAGAGGGATTCAAGCTTTCTGATGAGCTAGAGGATGAAATCCAGAGATTAATCGAATCAAACTTACAGGGAGTCAACCTTCCTACAGGTGCAGAAATCGGAAAGATTGATTACAGATTTGACCTTGGCCGTGAGTATGTGGATTTCTTAAAGCACACAGTTCCACTTAATTTGTCAGGAGTTAAAATCGTTATTGACTGTGCTGAGGGCGCATCATATCGTACAAGTGTTGCTTGTTTATCAGAACTTGGTGCAGAGCTTATCACAATCCACAACAATCCTGATGGAACCAATATCAACAGCAACTGCGGAAGTACTCACATGGATGAGCTAAGAGCCAGAGTTGTTGCTGAAAACGCCCAGGTCGGCCTTGCATTTGATGGTGATGCAGATAGAATGCTTGCCGTAGATGAAAAGGGACATCTTATTGATGGTGACCAGATTATGGCTATCTGTGCTAAGCACATGAAGGACAAGGGAACACTAAAGAAAAATACCTGCGTAGTTACTGTAATGACAAACCTTGGTTTCACATTAATGGCTAAAGAACAGGGCATCAATGTTGAAGCTACTAAGGTCGGCGATAGATATGTATTAGAGAACATGCTTGCAAATGGCTACAACATCGGTGGTGAGCAGAGCGGACATGTTATTTTCTTAGATGATAATACTACTGGAGATGGATTGCTTTCAGCCCTTCACCTACTTCGTGTAATGGTAGAAACTGGCAAATCTCTTTCAGCACTTGCATCAATTATGACAGTCCTTCCACAGGCGCTTGTAAATGCAAAGGTGCCAAACCACAAGAAGGAAAGCTACATGGAGTATCCTGAAATCGCTTCAGCTATTGAAAAGCTGGAGGAGAAGTTTGCAGGAGAGGGAAGAGTACTCATCCGCCCATCAGGTACAGAGCCACTTGTTCGTGTTATGATAGAGGGCAAAAATCAGGAAGAAATCGAAGCCGATGCAAAGGCATTAGCAGAGTTAATTACAAAAACAATTCTTTAGAAATAAGGATATAGATATAATATGGTTTCGCAAAAAGTAATAATTAAAAACGCCATTGGACTGCACTTGCGTCCAGCTGGTTTATTGTGTGAGGTTGCTATGAAATATCAAAGCAAAATCACTTTTTGTACAGATAACAATTACGAGGCAAATGCCAAATCAGTGCTTAGCGTACTTGGTGCCTGCGTAAAGTCTGGAGATGAAATTGAACTATTCTGCGAGGGCGCCGATGAGGTCGAGGCGCTAGCCGAAATCACTACTGCAATAGAATCTGGTCTCGGAGAATAAAACAGCGGATACCCCTCTCAACAGGGTCATTCATACACAAATCGTACTTGTGAAACATGTGTTAGTCAGAGCTTGCTAAAAAAGTGAAAATAGCTTGTAGTCTACAATGTATCATGCCTCTAAAGCGAGGCATTCCTAGCCGAGTGTAGAGGTATGATACATTGTAGACGTAACAAGCGAGCCACAACCCAAATTACAAACACAAAAATAAAGCAAGCCAAAACTTAAAGTGATAATTCACAAGTAAGCTATATTAAGGAGGAAGAACAATGTTGAACTACAAGCGTTACAAAGCCAACCCAGTATTACAGTTCCCAGAGCGTACATGGCCTGAGAAGCAAATCACCAAAGCTCCAATTTGGTGCTCAGTAGACCTACGTGACGGTAACCAAGCCCTCGTCGAGCCAATGAACGTCGACGAAAAAATGGAACTATTCGACCTCCTACTAAAGCTAGGCTTCAAAGAAATAGAAATTGGCTTCCCAGCAGCCAGCCAGATTGAATTTGATTTCTTAAGACAGTTAGTAAAAGAAAATAAAATCCCTTCAGATGTAAAGGTGCAGGTGCTTTCTCAGTGTAGAGAAGAGCTTATCGACCGTACATTTGAGGCAATTCAGGGCATTCCAAATGTCATTTTCCATATTTACAATTCCACATCTACATTACAGCGTGATGTAGTGTTTAATGCTGAAAAAGACGAAATTATCGAGATTGCAAAGAAGGGCACTCAGATGGTTAAGGACAGACTTGATCGCTACAATGGTAACCTTCAGCTTGAATACTCACCAGAGTCCTTCACAGGAACTGAGGTAGAGTTTGCACTCGATATTTGTACTGCTGTTCAGGACACATGGAATCATGCTACAGATGCTCCTATTATTTTCAATCTTCCTGCAACAGTTGAAATGAACACACCAAATGTTTACGCAGATCAAATTGAATGGATGAGCACTCACTTTAAGGATAGAGAAAATATCATCCTTTCTATTCATCCACATAACGACCGTGGTACAGGTGTTGCCATTACAGAGCTTGGTCTTTTAGCAGGTGCTGACCGTGTTGAGGGAACACTTCTTGGAAACGGTGAGCGTACAGGAAATGTGGATATTCTTACAATCGCATACAACATGTTCTCACAGGGCGTAAACCCTGAGCTTGAGCTTGACGACATCAAAGAAATTGTCGAAGTATGCGAGAGAGTTACCAAAATGCCAACAGACGCAAGACACCCATATGCAGGTGAGCTTGTGTTTACAGCATTCTCTGGTTCACACCAGGATGCAATAAATAAGGGCGTAACTGCAATGCACAATCGCCAGAATATGTATTGGGAGGTTCCATATCTTCCAATCGACCCTGCTGATATCGGCCGTAAGTACGAGCCAGTAGTTCGTATCAACAGCCAGTCTGGCAAGGGCGGTGTCGCTTTTGTTATGGACACAGTTTATGGCTACAAGCTTCCAAAGAAGATGCAGCGTGAATTCGCAGATGTTGTTCAGTACATCTCTGAGAAACAGGGTGGCGAAGTTACACCACAGCGCATCATGGAGGCATTCAAGTCACAGTACTTGGAGAACAAAGAGCCACTTACACTTGAGTACGTGGTTATCAAGGATGACAAGGATACAGACGACACAGTTGCTGTTCTTGACTTCAGCTATCATGGAGAAAAATTCCATTCAGAAGCAGAAGGAAATGGTCCTATTGATGCAGTTAAGCTTGCTATCAAGCAGTGCATACCAGAGCTTGATTTTACACTTATCGATTACACCGAGCATACACTTGCTCAGTCGCAGGGCTCAGGTGCAAAGGCTGCAGCCTATATCGAAATGCGCGATGAGCGTCACGGCAACACAACCTTTGGTGTTGGCGTAAGCTCAAACATCACACGAGCATCTATCCGCAGTTTATTCTCTGCGTATAATAGATTAATTGCGAAAGCAAAAGATTATGTTTAATTTAAGGAGAAAAAAATGAGAACTTATTTAGTAACAGGTGGAGCAGGTTTCATCGGTTCAAACTACATTCACTACATGTTTAAGAAATATGACAACGAAATCAGAATTATCAATGTTGATAAGCTTACATACGCTGGTAACCTTGAGAACCTTAAGGATATCGAGAACCGCGACAACTACACATTTGTAAAGGCTGACATTTGTGATAAGGAAGCAATCAGCAAGATTTTCGCTGAAAATGATATCGACAGAGTAGTTCACTTTGCTGCAGAGTCACACGTAGACCGTTCAATCAAGAACCCAGAAGTATTCGTACAGACAAACGTACTTGGTACTGCTGTAATGCTTAACTGTGCAAAGGCTGCATGGGAGCTCCCTGACGGCACATTCAAGGAAGGCAAGAAGTTCCTTCACGTATCTACAGACGAAGTTTACGGATCACTTCCAGATGATGACAACGCATTCTTCTATGAGACATCACCATACGATCCACACTCACCATACTCAGCATCAAAGGCTTCATCTGACATGCTTGTAAAGGCTTACATGGATACATATAAGTTCCCAGCAAACATTACAAACTGCTCAAATAACTACGGCCCTTACCAGTTCCCAGAAAAGCTCATTCCACTTATCATCAACAATGCTCTTCAGGGCAAAGACCTTCCAGTTTATGGTGATGGTAAGAATGTCCGTGATTGGTTATTCGTAGAAGACCACGCTAAGGGAATCGATATGGTTCAGGAGCAGGGTAAGCTCTTCGAGACTTACAACATCGGTGGACACAACGAAAAGCAGAACATCCAGATTATCCACATCATCCTTGATACACTTCAGGAGATGCTTCCAGACGGTGATCCACGTAAGGAACTTGTTTCAGAGAACCTTATCAAATACGTTACAGACCGTAAGGGTCATGACAGACGTTACGCTATTGCCCCAGACAAAATCAAGGCTGAGGTAGGCTGGTATCCAGAGACATGCTTCGAGGAAGGCATCAAGAAGACAATCGCTTGGTTCTTCGAGCACGAAGATTGGATGAAGAATGTAACATCTGGTGATTATCAGAAGTATTACACAGATATGTATTCTAATAAGTAGAATACATAATTAAGAGACTAGAAGTTTTGGGAGATGATGAAAATGAAAGGAATTTTTGGTGGCCTTAAGTTTTTTATAGGCACCCATAAGGCGGTAAGCATTGCCACAGCAAGTGTGGTGGGCGTTGCTGCCCTGGGAGCAGGAGGCTATGGCATTTACAATGCACTTCAGCCAAAAGATGAGCCACAAGAAGAGGAAATAATTCAGGAAGCGGAGGTAGTGGAAGAAGTTGCCGCTGTCGAAGATGTATATATTCCTGAGTTTAAAAAAGTAGATATAACCAGCGAATCACTTGAAAAAGATTTGACTATTTATATATCAGATGCTGACGATAATGCAGTGACAGGTGTGCCATTTCAGGTAAAGCTTATGGAGCCAAAGAAGGCTGAGGCGCTCTCAAGCTACATCGAGGCCATTGATGATATTAATACTCAAATCGCTGATTTGACTGCGTCATATGATAATCAGGACGTCATCTCCATTCTTAGAGATAGAAACGTTGATGTTGAGATTACAGATGAAAATGGTGAAGTAGTTGAAACACAACGCGGTGATGTAAAAAGTGATCCACTATACAATCTTTATTTAGACAAAGAGACTGCTATTCAGTCCTTTGCGATGGCTCTTAAGGATGTAGAGGGTACAGTTTACACAGATGAGGACGAGGATGGTGTTATTGCCGAAAAGGATTTAAATCCTGGCGATTATGTGGCATGTATGTTGTACGATTTAGACGACGGTCCTCTCTACGATCCTCAGAGCTACCTTACAAAAGTAAACGTAAAGGATAAGGTAGAGTTCAAGGTTCAAAAAGAAATCACAAAGCAGATTAAAAAGGACGTTGCTTCAGAAGATCAGCAGCCAAAAGCTGCAGCTCCAGTAGAGGAAGTTCCTAAGGATACAGTTGAGTGGGTTGACTCACGTAAAGAGGAAAACGGCGGCTCAGCTAAAGGAATCACAGGAGCAGAAATTGTTGCACCAAAGAGCACTGCAAAGGCCAGCAAGGCTACTAAAAAAGATGGCGGCAAAACATCTGTAAGCCATGAGGTAAAGGTTGCAGCTAAGGAGCATACCATTACTGTAAAGGATGTTTATTGTAATGCTGACGGAACAGTAGATGAAAAGGTAGAAACCAGAGCTACTGAGAAAAAAGCTGTAGGTGCAGCATATGAATATGCTGGCAAGACTGGTTTAGATGGATATGAGCTTATAACTTTAAGCCCTGTCAAAGGAACAGTAGCTGATAAGGACATTGAGGTAGTATTCAAGTATAAGAAGACTCAGACCGCTGCAGAGAAGAAGGTCGAAGAAGAAAAGAAGGCTAAAGAAGAGGCAGAGAAAAAGGCCAAGGAAGAAGCAGACAAGAAAGCAAAAGAAGAAGCTGATAAGAAGGCCCAAGAAGAGACAGACAAGAAAGCAAAAGAAGAGGCTGACAAAAAGGCTCAGGAAGAAGCAGATAAAAAAGCAAAAGAAGATGCAAAAAATGAGTCAAAAGAAGAGAGTAAGCCTCAGGAAGAAAATAAACCTCAAGAAGAAAAAACTGCAGAGCCACAACCTCAAACAGATGAGCCTCAAGCAGCACCTTCTGAAGAAAAAACTAATGATAGTTCTAAAGCGCGTGTAAACGGTTCGCGCCCACTTGCGATTGCACTTAACACACCTAACAGATTTTTTGCTTCAAAAATCCGCAAGGTAGCTGCAGTTGCAACAAATAATTCAAAAGTAGAAACAGCTACTCTTGATATGACTTTTTCAGCAGGGACATTTACAGTTAAAGCTTCAGCTAATGTAGGTTCAGTAAAGATCAACGGAACTGATATTGCCATGACAAACGGCAAGGGAACCTGCACAATACCACAGGATGGTGACTATACTTTGACAGGTATAGCAACATTCTCAGATGGAGCTACAGATAATAGCTTAACTGTTACATATACTGTTACTGGTATGGGTTCAAGCTCGACAGAGAGATTAAAAGACAAGGAAGGTCATGAACTATTTCTTGATGAAGGCTTAACAAAGCCTGCAACAGTAGCCGATTATGCCAAGGACAAAACTTTCTACTACAAGAGTGCGTCATACAGATATTTTGGATGGCAGTCAATCGATGGTGCAACATATTTCTTCGATAAAAATGGAAATAAGATTACAGGCACTCAGACAATCCAGGGTGTTAAGTATGATTTCGGTCCAGACGGAGCTCTTTTAGTAAAGGGTAACGGTATCGATGTTTCAAAATATCAGGGTAACATAGATTGGAACCAGGCTAAATCAGCAGTTAGCTTTGCTATCATTCGTTGTGGATATAGAGGACAGAATGATGGACAGCTTCACGAAGACCCATATTTCTACCAGAATATGAAGGGTGCCAAGGCTGCAGGTGTTGCAACTGGTGTATATATCTTCTCAAGAGCCCTAAATGAAGCAGAGGCAGTTCAGGAAGCGTCGATGGCAGTAGCCATGGCTCAAAAAGCCGGAGGTTGTGCATATCCTATCTATATTGATATGGAGGATACAACAAGAGGTCAAAGTAAGCTTACTAATGCTGAGCGTACAGCTATCGTAAATGCTTTTGTTGCTACAGTACAATCATCTGGATATAAGGCAGGTCTATACTGCAGCAAGAATTGGATGACATCAAAGATGGATGCAGGTTCAATTTCTTGCCACGTATGGATTGCTCAATACAATACAAAATGTACATATGGTGGAAAATATACTATGTGGCAGTATTCAAGTACAGGTTCTGTTCCTGGAATTAAGGGCCGCGTAGATATGAACAGATCATATTTCTAAATAATTAATATAGGTTGCTATGAATAATTCAAGAAGTAATAACGTTGAAACTGAAAAGAAGATATTTCGTTTTGTAAGCTGCGCAGTGCTGGTTGCTGTTTTGACCGCACTGTTCGCAGTTATGTGGTACTTTAGACTGCAGATGCTTATGGAAAGAAGATTCCTTGGCCTTGGTAACTATCTGATGGTGGGACTTTATGCAGTTCTTACGATTTTGGTCATCAATACCTTTAAAGGCTTTAGTATCGGAAGTGGTCGTATTTCCATACTTACCATGTCCCAGGCTATCGCTATGGGAATCGTAAATGCTTTGGAATATGTAATTGTTATATTGATGGCACGTATCAAAGTGCTTATGTGGATTACATTAGCCTACATCATAGTTCTTATTTTAGTGGACTGTGTTGCAGTACTTGCAGTTACATATATCTGTACAAAGGTTTATCGAATGGTATTCCCACCATTTACTATTTTAAATATTTATGGTGAATACCAAAATGATTTGGTTGTCAAGATGAACAGGCGTGCAGACAAATATAGTATCACAGGCGAAATGAGCTGCAATGAACCTCTTGAAAAAATCACAAAAGAACTGGAAAACTACGATGCAGTTCTGATAAATGATGTTCCGGCAGAAATCAGAAACGATATTGTAAAGGCTTGTTTTGCCACAGGTAAGCGAGTTTATTTCACACCAAAAATTTCGGATATTATTATAAAGGGTTCTGAAGAGGTCAATCTTTTTGACACACCTTTGTATTTGTGTAAGAATGTTGGAATGGATGCCATTTCAGCAGCAATTAAGAGAGTTGGAGATATTTTGATTTCTGGTATTGGTATCATTCTTACATCTCCAATTATGCTTGTTACAGCTATACTTATCCACAGTTATGACGGTGGCCCTGTATTTTATAAACAGACCCGTTGTACTATCGGTGGAAAAGAGTACAAAATCATGAAATTCAGGTCAATGATTACTGATGCGGAAAAGGATGGTAAAGCCAGACTTGCCAGCGTCAATGATGACAGAATTACACCTATTGGACATTTTATTAGAGCTACCAGAATCGACGAGATTCCTCAGTTCTTCAATATTTTCAAGGGTGAAATGTCAGTAGTTGGCCCTCGTCCAGAGCGCCCGGAAATCATTGCTGAATATATAAAAGAGGTTCCAGAGTTTGCTTTCCGTACCCATGTAAAGGCAGGGCTTACAGGCTATGCCCAGGTTTATGGAAAATACAACACAACCTCATATGACAAGCTGAAGCTTGACATGATTTATTGTGAAAAATGTTCAGTACTACTTGATATTCAATTAATATTGATGACTCTGAGAGTCATCTTTACAAAAGATGCCACAGAGGGTGTGGCTGAGGGAGAGACTAACGCTAATGTCGGCAAGTAAAAAGGCACTCATGCACGCCCATACCGCGTACATGGTAACTCAATTTAATATCGACAACATTAAAATACTTCAAGACTTAGGATATGCAGTAGACGTTGCCTGCTGTTGGCAGGACGATGACAGTGCGGTGAGCCCGGAAGCTCTAGCCGCACGAAGAAAAAAATTAGATGATTTAGGATGCCGGGTAATTGAGACATCCAGTCTCCGAAAGATATTTCATTTTGGAGAGCTTTCAAAAGCATATAAACTTCTTAAAACAGAGGTAGAGAAAAATAAGTATGAAATAGTTCATACCCAATCCCCTATTGGAGGAGTTGTTTGTCGATTGGCCTGCAGAAGGGCTAGAAAACTTTATGGGACAAAGGTTATTTACGCAGCTCATGGATTTCACTTTTTCAAGGGAGCCAGTCTTATAAACACTATAATTTTCAAAAATGTGGAAAAGTGGTGCAGCAAATACACCGATTTGTTGATAACAATCAATAAAGAGGATTACGCCAACGCTCAAAAAATGAAAGCAAAACAGGTGGCATATGTTCCTGGCGCAGGTGTAGATACACACAAATTTGTTGCAAGCGAAGGTGCAAGACAAAAAATCCGAAAAGAACTTGGAATTGATGATGAAACCATAATTATTTTATCGGTTGGAGAGCTGATTCCAAGAAAGAATCATACAGAGGTTCTTAGAGCTCTAAAGATGATGAAGGATAATGGCACGCTTCTTGCTGAGGGCAGCGATGAACGTGTTCAGCCTAAATACAAAATAAAATATTTAATAGCAGGAAGAGGTAAAATTCAAGCCGAGCTTGAAGAAAACATAGCCCGACTTGGACTTTCTGACTATGTTCAGATGCTGGGATTTCGTTCAGATGTTGCTGATATTTTTGCAGCTAGCGACATATACGTATTTCCATCACATCAGGAGGGACTTCCAGTTGCATTGATGGAGGCTATGTCTGTTGGCATGCCGGTGGTTTGCTCAAAGATTCGTGGCAACACTGACCTGATCGAAGAGGGAATTGGAGGATATTTCTTTGATTCTCACGATGCGGCAACACTGGTAACAGCGCTTAATAAAGCCCTTTCTGACAATTTAACAAAACGCGAACAAATGGGACAGGCTAACATTGAAGTTATGAAACAGTTTGACAAAGAAACTGTTAATAAAGTAATGCGAGAACTCTACAGTAAACTTTAGTTTTAAAGGACAGAATTTGGCAAAAGCTATATTCTGTAGACTAGGAGTTAATAATGACAGTCTTACATGTATCCAAATCAAACACCTATTCTGGCATGGAAAATGTAGCTATCAACATTATTAAAGCCATGCCTGAGGAAATACGCTGTGTATATCTCACAGCTACAGGTTCGATAGAAACCAAACTATTGGAGCAAAACATCGAGTATATCGGTGTGGAAAAGGTGGATGAGAAAGTCATTAAAGGAGTTATTGATGAAATTCATCCTGATATTATCCATGCCTATGAATATGACTGCAGTGTTATGTGCACAAAGGTCACAGATACCATTCCTATTGTGAGCCATTTATATTCAATGCCTAAATGGGCACAAAAGATTGGTCCAAAATCCATCATTTATGGTGGAGCATGCAAGTCTTTCGCCAGGATTATCCTTCCAGACAAAAAGGTGGCAGAAGACGCATGGTTCAAAGATAAGATGGAAGGTAAGACTAACGTCCTTGGTATCCCATACAATGCAGTAAAGACATACGAAAAGGGATACGTAGCAGGAACTGAAATGAAAAAAGAGAAGTTAGAGGCTACAAAATCTGATCTTCTCTTTGTTGGTTATCTTACAGATGACAAAAACCCATATGAATTTGTAAGGATTGTGGGTGAGATTAAGAAAACTCATCCAAAAGTCAAAGCAATTATGGTAGGCGGAGGCTATTTAGGAAGTGAATGCCTGAGCCTGATAGGCAAGATGGGATTGATGGACAATATCAAGATGGTAGGGATGCAGCACAATCCTTATGTCTACATGAATCAGACTAAGATTTTAGTGGTACCATCCAAATTTGAGGGCTTCGGAATGGCAGCCCTTGAAGCTATGACATTTGGTAAACCTGTCGTAGCCAGTAAAGTGGGCGGTCTTAATGTGACCGTCGATGATAGCTGCGGAAAAATATGTGGAACTGATAAAAAGCCTACAGACAGAGAGGCTTTTATATCAAATATAAACGAACTTTTGGACAACAGCGAGATTTATCGCATGAAATCTGAGGGGGCAAGAAGACGCGTCAAAGAGCTAAACAACTTTGACACATACATGGAAGAAGTAATCAAAATTTATGAGGATATTTACAACACTGCTAAAAAAGCTTAAGAGTGCAGATTTTATATTAGTAACTTTATCAACAGTAATTTGTTCAGGCTTATCATTCGTACTGAACGTTTATTCAAAGCACGAAGTAGACTCGCGTCCAATGGGTATTTACAGTGCCTGTCTAATCGTAATGACTTACATGAATTACGCACAGTTTGGAGTGCTTAACGCATACAACAGGGATTATCCACAGGCACTTGGACGTAAGGATTTTAACGAAGCAAACAAACAAAGAAATATTACTGTAACTTTCATGTTACTGGTTTATACTTTAATATTTATCCTCTTTGAAGCATGGGTTTTTTTTAATTACAGAGGTCAGATTGGTATAGATGAAAAGAACACATTTTATGCTTTTGGTTATGCAATGTGTCCTATTATGATTCTTCTGAAGAGTTTTGACGATATGGCAAACTCTACAGTGAGAATGCAGGGAAAATACAATAAATCAGCTCTGCTTGGATTTATACGTACGGTTCTGGCGTTTGGAATCGGTGTAGTTTTCATTAAGATTTTTGGCTACTATGGTCTGTATGCCATGTCCATTTCATCAGCTCTCATAGGAATCATTTTCTTTTACAAGGATTCCTTTAAAGGGACCAGACTTGATTTAGATTTTAACTATATGAAGTTGATGGTAGTGGGTGGTCTTCCACTTCTAATAAACAGCCTGATATGGACAATAGTTCAAAATGTGGATAAACACGTAATTCAGCTGTTCTTTGAGGACTCGGACAATGCACTGGGTGTTTACTCAGTACCAACAATGGGATTCACAACAATGGTCCTTGTACCACAGACAATTTCCCAAGTATTCTATATTAAGATTTCACATTTATATGGAGCTAATCACGACGAGAAGGAACTGCTTGATAAGGCAGGCTACTTTACCTGCATTACATCGGCTATCTCAGGCATTGCATGTGTATTAGTATTCTATATAATGCCTATATTCGTAGGTATATTTATGCCAAGATACACAGATGGAAATGTGGCGACGCAAATTCTTATCATAGGTGTTGCTATATATTCAACCACAATGCTTTTTGGAAATATTTTCAGCGTGGTAAAGCTTAACAAATCTTTAATTGCAAACTCAGTAGCACTTTGTATCTTTAACATGATTTTCTCCAGTGCATTAGTGTTATTGGTAGAAAGAAGCATTAACATGGTGGCTATCGGTACAGGTTTGTCATATGCTCTGTATTCGCTGCTATTAATGATAAAACTTACGAAGCAATTTAATTACCCATTTTTAAAGCTGGTGGCCAACAGCTGGCTTCCAGTGCTATCCATGGTAATACCGGGCGTGCTGTTTTATTTGATTATTCCAAACATCTATATTGCAGCGGGATTCACTTTGTTTACCATATTAGTGGTTTGTGCTATACTTCTTAAGTTAAGAATAAGAGAACGAGGATAAAACTGTGCTTAATTTATGCTTTATGGCTAGACGTCCATTTGATGATTTGTCGCCAGCCATATATAAAGACATCAGAAAAAATCATGATCCTGAAGCCAGAGGTATTTTCATAACCTGTGACTGTAAGGAGTCAAAATACATCAGAGATAAATTCGAACCAAATGATGAAAAAGTCATTATCTGTGAAATGTCAGAGTTTATGAATGCTCATTGGGACGAATTTACCCTTGAAAAATTGGTAGAATACGAAAAGAAATATGACGCTTCACCAATTTGGAAATATATATACGCAGATAGATTTTTAGTATATAGGGGTTATGAGTACTGTGTTCAGACCGCTTGTGGCTTGTTTGCATTCTGGGAGCACGTATTTACCACCTATGACGTAGACTTCTACTATGACGAAGTTATAGCTACATTACTCACCTACATAGCATACCTGGTAGGCAAAAAGGTGGGCACACATTATTATTCAGCATTATTGATGCGTTCCGTAGGAATGGATTTAACACATCATTACATGTTAAATGATCCTTTTGAGATGATGTATGACATGCCACAGGATTATTTAACAAAAGAATATACTGACGAGCAGCTGAAAAAGGCAGAAGATTTCCTTTCTGGTTTTGAAGAAAAGCACTCAAAACCAGCATTCATGCAGTTCTCAGGAAAGAAGCCAAAGTGGAAAGCAAAGTTTTTTATACTTCCGCTGTTCTGGGTTAGACAGAGATTTTTCAATCCTCACACCAGAGACAAGGGCTCATATCTTTACTACAAGGCTTATGAGCGTACAATGGAGCAGATTTTATTCTACTTCAGATACAAGGCTAGTATGAAATATTACAAAAAGCCTGATATGACCAAGAAATTCGTTTATTATCCTTTGCATCTGCAGCCGGAGGCATCCACACTGGTATGTGCTCAGAAATATGAAAAGCAGTTGTTCTTCCTGGACAATCTGGCAAAATCAATTCCGGCAGACACAGTTATTTATGCAAAGGAACATTATTCTTTCCTTGGTTGCAGAGACAACAATTTCTACAAGGCATTAGCAGAATATCCAAACATTGTTTTAATAAATCCATGGGAGGATAGTTTTGAACTAATAGAAAAAAGCCAGTGCGTTGCGACCTTAACAGGTACCGCAGGAATAGAGGCGATGCTTCTTCGTCACCCGGTTATCATGGGTGGAAATGCATTGTACCAGGATGCGCCAGGTGTAATGCACATAGAAGATATTTATGAAAATTATGAATCTGCTATGGCATCTTGGAAAAAGCCAGAGCGAGAAGATATTATAAAGTATTTGGCAGCCTATATGAGCTGTGCTCGCCCGGGAAATACTTATGCAATGAGCGATGCTCGTTTGGAGCCTGATAATGTTGCATTGGTTGCAAAATCAATGTACGACTATTTTAAGGAGATGAAACATGAGTAAAGTATTAGTTACTGGATCAGATGGATTTATAGGTTCTCACTTGGTTGAGGAATTAGTTAAAAAGGGATATGAGGTAAAAGCTTTTGTTTACTATAATTCCTTCAATAACTGGGGATGGCTTGACACATTAGATAAAAGCATTATGGACCATGTAGAGGTATTTGCAGGTGATGTCAGAGACCCTAACGGTGTTCGTGAAGCTATGAAGGGCTGCGATGCAGTGTTCCATTTAGCTGCACTTATCGCTATTCCATTTTCATACCACAGCCCTGATGCTTACGTAGACACCAACATCAAGGGTACACTTAATATCCTTCAGGCAGCGAGGGATTTAGGAACAAAGCGTGTGCTTGTTACTTCTACATCTGAAGTATACGGTACAGCTCAGTATGTTCCAATCGATGAGAAGCACCCATATCAGGGTCAGTCTCCATATTCTGCTACCAAAATCGGAGCAGACAGACTTGCAGAGTCATTCTATCGCTCATTTGATTTGCCTGTTACAATCGTGCGTCCATTTAACACATTTGGACCACGTCAGTCAGCTCGTGCAGTTATTCCTACTATCATCACACAGCTTCTTGCAGGCAAAGAGGAAATCAAGCTTGGTTCTCTTACACCTACCCGCGATTTCAACTATGTTAAGGATACAGCCCATGGCTTCATCGCAATGTATGAAAGCGACAAGACCATCGGTCAGGAAATAAATATTGCAACTCAAAAGGAGATTTCTATCGGTCAGCTTGCAGAAGAGCTTATCCATCAGATTAATCCAAACGCAAGAATTATCTGTGACGAGGATCGCCTCCGTCCAGAAAAATCAGAGGTTAACCGCCTCCTTGGCTCTAATGCTAAAATCTTAGAGCTTACAGATTGGAAGCCTCAGTTCACATTCGAGCAGGGACTTGCCGAGACAATCGAATTTTTACGTCACAACTTAGATAAATATAAAGTTGATATTTATAACATTTAATTTTTTCAACCAGGGGACTAGAAGATTAGAGGTAAATAATTATGTCAGATGAATTTATAGCTTTATCAGTTCCAAATTTAAAAGGAAACGAACTAAAATACGTTACAGATGCAGTAGAGACAGAGTGGGTTTCTACAGCAGGACCTTATGTAAGTGACTTTGAAAAAAAGCTTGCAGAATATGTAAAGGCTCCAGCGGCAGTCAGCACACAGAATGGTACATCAGCCCTTCACATAAGCTTGCTACTTAGCGGCGTTACCAGAGAAGATGCGGTTATTGTACCTACTCTTACATTTATTGCTGCAGTCAATCCTACAAAATACATCGGCGCAGAGCCAATCTTCATGGACTGTGACGATAGTCTGTGCATGGATCCAGTAAAGCTTAAAAAATTCTGCGAGACAGAGTGTGATTTCACAGATGGAAAGCTTATTGATAAACAGACAGGTCGTCATATTAAAGCCATGGTAGTTGTTCATGTATTTGGCAACATGGCTGATATGGAGTCTATTTTACCAATAGCTGAAAAATACAATATCAGAGTTGTTGAAGATGCTACAGAGGCTCTTGGCACATACTACACAGAGGGTAAATACGCAGGAAAGTATGCCGGAACAATGGGTGATTTCGGCTGCTATTCCTTCAACGGCAACAAAATCATCACCACAGGTGGTGGCGGTATGATTGTGGCTAAAGATCCTGAGGAGCTTGCCCATGCAAAGCACCTTACCACACAGGCCAAGGCAGATCAGGCTAACTTTATCCATGATGAAATCGGATTTAACTATAGAATGACCAATCTTCAGGCAGCACTTGGCCTTGCTCAGTTAGAGCAGCTTGAAGATTTCATCAAAACAAAAGAAGCAAACTATTTGCGCTACAAAGATGCTGTGGATAAAATGGAAGGCCTTCATGTTCAGGATTTCCGCGAAGGTATTCGCAGCAACTACTGGTTCTATTCGGTAGTATTTGAAAACGATGAGACAGGTCGTGACAGACTTATTGAGGAACTCAAGGAAAATCACATCCAGTCGCGTCCAATCTGGGGACTTATTTCAGATCAGCTCCCATACGAAGGTTCTCGTACCTACGAGCTTGAGAAAGCACCTTGGTATTGGAAGAGAGTAGTAAACGTACCTTGTTCAACGAATCTTACCTCAGAAGGTGTAGATAGAGTTTTGGATGTAATCAGAAATTTTAAATAGAGAATTTAAGTATGCTAAATGTTTTAATACACGAAGAAGATACAATTTTACAGGCAATGCGAACCTTTGATGCCAGCGGACGAAAAACAGCATTTATTGTTGATGAAGACAATAAATTGCTTGCTGCTGTATCAGAGGGTGATGTTAGACGTTTTATTTTGTCAGGCGGCGATTTAAATGAGCCTGTTAGCAAAATTGCCAATTATAAGCCTCGTAGTCTCAAGGAAGATGAGCGTGATGACGCCAGAGATTTCCTTCGCCGTCATAATATTCAGGGACTTCCAATTGTGGATGATGAAGGCAGAGTTATCGACACCATATTCTGGAGCGAAAATAATCTTACAAAGCAGAGCAATATTTCAGCTCCAGTTGTAATGATGGCAGGCGGTAAGGGCACACGTCTATATCCTTATACACGCATCCTTCCAAAGCCACTTATTCCAGTTGGAGACAAACCTATATCAGAGCTTATCATGGATAGCTTTGCAGAATATGGCATCAATAAGATGTTCATGATTGTAAATCATAAAAAGGGCATGATTAAGTCCTACTACGGTGAAACTCCAAAGCCTTATGATATCGAATTTGTTGATGAAGATGCTCCACTTGGTACAGGAGGTGGATTGTCCTTACTTCGTGGCAAGGTTAATGAAACCTTTATCCTTACCAATTGTGATATCCTAATCGAGGAGGATTACTCCAAGATATACGAGCATCACAAAAAAGAAGGCAATATGATTACGATGGTCTGTTCCCTTCGCAACTTCCAGATTGCTTATGGTGTGGTTGAGTTTGGCGAACATGGCAATATCATTGACATGAAAGAAAAGCCGGAATTCAGCTTCTTTACAAATACAGGCATCTATATTGTAGAGCCAGAGGTTATAGATTACATCAAAGATGGAGAAGTTATTGGATTCCCAGATATTATCAACAGACTAAAGGATGATGATAAAAAGGTAGGGGTTTATCCAATTAACGAAAATACATGGATGGACATGGGACAGCTTGATGAATTAAGCAAGATGGAAAGCCGTCTCCGCGGTAAATAGTACGCTAGGTACTAGAGTTAGAGAGGATAATTATTTGGAAAAAATTAAGAGTTTATTTTATCCAATGGATAGAAATAAAGCTGCAAGTATAGGCGCTGTACTAATAGCAGCTGTAGGTATTATCTATTCTATAGTTTTCTTTTTAATTAATTGCTTCAACAGAACCAAATCCCGTCATTACAATATGTATTTTGGTCTTATTCTTGTTGTAATGATTGCTATGGTGCTATACCTGCTGTGGCTGTTTTTCAGAAAGAAAGAGTGGAGCTATTCCAGAGTTTATGTGATTCTCACGTTGGGCTGGAGTATAGTGATGCAGTTTGTGATGCCTCCTATTTCTGGGGCTGATGAAGTTCATCATTTCTATAGTGCGTATCATTGCTCTGATGTATACATGGGTATCAAAGACCATGATTATGACACTACGCCAGGCAGTGAGCCAAACTGGATTGAAGGCACCACATATTCAATGATGCGAGCAGAGGAATACATCAAGCTTCCATTTGTTGATGTTACATTTCCTTATCAGTATCAGGTCCTTGCAGATTTTAACTGGTTTAGTACATCAGACGAATTAAAAGCTCTGGTTCCTTGTTATATCAAGCCTACACAGGCGCGCAGATATCTGTTGTCAGGACTGGGAATAGCAATAGCCAGATGGCTTGGCCTTGGGTTTTCAGGGCTG
Organism: Pseudobutyrivibrio sp. ACV-2; assembly: GCF_900107545.1. GTDB lineage: Bacteria > Bacillota > Clostridia > Lachnospirales > Lachnospiraceae > Pseudobutyrivibrio. The sequence goes on from NZ_FNQZ01000006.1 coordinate 163,106, forward strand.
CTATTCATGGGCAGATTTGTCAACAGTCTTACACTCATAGTGGCAGGCTGGTTTTGCATAAAGCTTCTTCCAGTGGGAAAGCTACAGCTGCTGACATTTTCATTATTCCCAACTATATTACAGCTGTGCGGGTCATACTCTTATGACAACATGAGCATACTGTTTTCCATGATATTACTTGCTATGTGTCTCTACTTCAGCAAGGAAAATGTTCGACTACATGCATGGTACGTATATTTTATTGGAATAGCGTTACTTGTGCTTGTACCTAACAAAATGGTTTACACATTGTTTGGAATCTGGTTCTTTGTTATTCCTTTGAAAAAATGGTGGACAGATGTATGCTTGAGCAAAAAATGGTATGAATACATTTTTGGTGGAGCATTTGTAGTAGGAGTTATTGGTGTTGTAGCAAAAATGTATCCAAAATATTCCTACATTTTGTATGACCAGTTCGTGCTTACTCAAAATCATGCAACCATCGAAACAGACACCAGCAGAGCGGCATACACTTTATTCGATGTTGTAGCAGATCCTGCAGGAACAGCCAAATTCGTTTGGGAAGGAATCAAGGTAGATTTCTGGTACAACATACATCATGTTATCGGTAGTGAGCTTGGTAACGTAAACCTAAACGCCAAGGCGCCGATGGCAGCCATTGTGACAATGTTAATTGTCTTGATAGCAGGAGTCGTAATTAGCAGAGGTAACAGACTTAAGAATTGGCAGAAAATAATTATCTGCGTTGGACTATTTGTTTGTGTAGTGGCTATATTCGTGGGTTGTCTTGTTAGATTTACACCTCTTGAAGGAAGCCAGCGAGTACAAATTTCCTATAGATATTTGATACCTATATACATGGCACTGGCTATCTGTTTTGGTACAGATGAAAAGGAAAACAAAAGAGCATTATCACTTATATTAATCCAAAATGTGGCTCTTATGTTTGCAATGTGTGGAGTATTATATTTCTTATTCCATTTAAGAGATGGAATGCCAGTTCCAGAGATTTTACATCAGATTGGTTATTAAACGGAGGTTTATGATATGACAAGAGAAGAAGTACTTGAGATTTTGACAGAGATTTTCCAGGACGTATTCGATGACGATGAAATAGAGCTTACAGATGCTACAACAGCTGACGATATTGAGGATTGGGACTCATTAGAGCAAATCAATCTTGTAGTTGCCTGTGAGAAAAAGTTCAATGTTAAGTTTGATATGAAGGAAATCCAGGCTCTTAAAAACGTAGGTGAAATGGTTGATACAATTCTTTCAAAGGTGCAGTAATGAACAATTACAAATTTGAAGATTTAAGCGTGGGCATGAGTGAGTCCTTCAAGGTGACCATTACTCAGGAAATGTTGGACAGCTTCAAAGGAATTACTGGTGATATCAACCCACTACATAACGATGAGGCTTTTGCCATATCAAAAGGACATCCAGGTAGGGTGGCCTATGGCATGCTTACAGCCAGCTTTCTTTCTACTTTGGCAGGTGTTTATATACCTGGCGAGCGCAGCCTTATTCAACAGGTGGAAACGAAATTCTCAAGTCCTGTTTATATTGGTGATGAACTGACTGTAAAGGGCGAAATCGTAGAACTGGTTGAAAGTGTTCAGCGCCTTGAGTTAAAGGTTACCATCACAAACCAGAGCGGCAAAAAGGTTCTTAGAGGGAAAATGCAAATTTTAGTGGTATAGAATTAAGAGGTCATCGCGACCTCTTAAAGCTATGTTTACGGAGAAATAATTAATGAGAGAAAAAAAGACTTTATTTGTTACAGGTGCTTCATCAGAGCTTGGCTGTTCATTAATTGAAAATGTAGCAGACAATTATGATATAGTGGTGGCTCATTACCGCAGCAGTGTTGAAAGGCTCTTACCTCTTGAGGAAAAGCTTGGAGCCAAATTGATGCTTGTACAGGCGGATTTTTCTGATTCTGTATCAGTCAGAAAAATGCTGGATTTTCTTAGTGAGCGTGAAATAAAGCCAGACCATATCGTTCATATGGCAGCATTGCCAATGGAAAATAAACATTTCAAAAAGCAAAGCTGGTGCAACTTTGCAGAAAATATAGAGACAGACCTTAGACCGATAGTAGAGATACTAGGTGAGTTTCTGCCTGCCATGAGCAAGCAGAAATATGGCAAAGTAATATTTATGCTTACCTCATGTACGGTGGGAATGCCACCTAAATACACTACGGTTTATACCACAGCTAAATACGCTTTACTTGGACTGCTGAAATCATTGGCTGCTGAGTACGCTGAAAAGGGCATAACAGTAAACGGGGTTAGTCCTGAGATGATAGATACACGCTTTTTAAAGGATTTACCGGATCTTATAAAAGAAATGAATGCCCAAAATATGCCTCAGAAAGAAAATCTCAAAGTAGAACAGGTAGTGCCAACTCTTGCATTTTTACTTTCAGACGGGGCAGATATGATTAGTGGGCAGAATATTGCGATAACTGATGCAAAAGCATAATAGTGTATTTTAAGGAGTTAATATGCGAAACATAGTTATAGTAGGTACAGGCGGCGCAGGCAAAGAGACCAGATGGTTGATTGAGCGTATAAATGTAGTAACACCTACATGGAACATATTAGGATATATAGATGTTGAACCAGGTGAAGATGTCATTGGTGATGATAGTTTCATTACAGAAACTACAGAGGACTTAGACGTAGTTATTGCCATGGGCTCAATGGAAAGACGCAAGTTTTTATATGAGCTTTATGGCAAAAATCCTAGGGTTCATTTTCCAAATCTTATTGATCCTTCAGCAACCATTTCAGATAAAGTTACTATGGGTGAAGGAAATATAATCTGTGCTGGTGCTATACTCACAGTTGATGTGAAAATAGGTAATCAGAACCTTATCAACTTTAATTGCACAGTTGCGCACGATAGCGTTTTAGGAGATTTCAATACACTAAATCCTAACGCAAATATTTCAGGTTCCTGCACATTAGGTAACCTAATCGAAGTAGGTACCGGTGCACAAATTGTTCAGGGGAAGAAAATTGGAGACGAAACCCATATTTGGGCCGGCTCTTGCGTAATTAAAAACACAAAAGGGAGATGTGAGGTTGTTGGTGTTCCAGCCAAAACCGTACTTAAATTTTAATGAAGCATATATTAATAATTTGTCAGTACTTTTATCCTGAGCAGTTTAGGATAAATGATATGGCTTTTGAGTGGGTTAAAAGAGGATATAAAGTTACTGTAGTTACAGGAATACCTAATTATCCTGAGGGGAAATTTTATCCAGGTTACGGGTGGTTTAAAAATACAGAAGAAACTGTAAATGGGGTGGAGATTCACAGAATTCCATTGATTGCAAGAGGAAATGGAAAGCTTGGTCTTATCATGAACTATTTCAGTTTTCCATTTTTCGGCTTTTGGTGGAGCCTGTTTACAAGGATAAAAGCTGATGAAGTTTTCATGTTTGAAACCTCACCTATGAATCAATGCAAGGTAGGTGTACGTTATGCCAGAAAGCACAAGATTCCATGCTACCTTTATGTACAGGATTTGTGGCCAGAAAATGTGGAGATGATAACTGGTATACATTCACCAATTGTAGTTAAGCCTATTGAGAGAATGGTGAGAAAAATCTACAAGGGATGTACACATATTTGGGGTACAAGCCCAAGTTTTGTAGATGGAATTCGTAAATACGTAGATGATAAGGAAAAGGACAAAGTAAGTTTTTGGCCACAGTATGCAGAGGAGTTTTACCAGCCACTTCCAAAGGTTGAGCATAAAGGCTTTAATGTGATTTTCACAGGTAATATTGGTCAGGCTCAGGGACTGGAGATTTTACCTTTTGCTGCGAAAATTATTCGTGAACAGGGAATCAAGAACATCCGATTTACTATTGTTGGAGATGGTCGTGCCAGAAAGTCCTTTGAAGAATCAATCACTAAAAATGGTGTTTGGGATATGTTTGAGTTTGCAGGACGAGTTCAGCCAAAAGAAGTTCCAGGCCTTCTTGCCAAAGGCGATGCTGCTTTCATTTCATTTGCAGATGATGAACTCTTTGCAAAAACCATCCCTGCCAAATTGCAGTCATACATGGCATGTGCTATGCCAATCATCGCATCAGCAAAAGGTGAAACAGCCAGAATCATCAAAGAAGCCGATTGCGGCATGTGCTCTAGTATCGGTGATGCCGAGGAGTTGGCTTTTAGCATAATAACAATGAGCAAGATGGCCCAGGAGCGAATCGCAGAAATGGGACAGAATGCTTTGAGCTACAATAAGAGTCACTTCGACAAAAAGACACTCATGGATGAGATGGATAAATATTTAAAATAAAAAATGCTTCTTCCATAGCTACAATACAGCATTGGAAGAAGCATTTTTATTTATAAAGATTCAATATAAAAATCCATGTATTTCATTCGCTCTATTACATAGTATCTAAAATCATCTAGCTTTACAGTAGAGTCGTAGTAGTTGCCATCAGGCCAGCGAGCCATGGTGCGGTCAAAAGCACCGGAATCATATATATCTGATTCATACTGATCAATCATGGAAACGAGGTTTTGATCAGATAATACAGATTCTCTTAAAACTACGTATCTGGCTTTGACTTGATTGATGATTTCTGTGTCACCACAGTTGATTAAAAATGGTACAGCCCCCCAATCGATAGTCAGGTCGTAGTCGATAGGATTGTAGTAGGAGCTTATCCCGTGATGACCTTCCCCGTCAACATATCTGTTCCCCCAGGTTTGATCCATATCCCATGGGGAAAAAAGGAGTTTGTATCCTTCGTACCCGGTTTCAGATAGTTTGGTGGCGGCATACAGGTTTTTTACTCCCGAACCATAAATGTTGTCAACCGCCTGAGTAAGCTTGTAGAATATCCATAAATCAATGGAATTATCAGTATCCACGCTTTCACGAATGGTGTAAGGGTCGTTGGAATAGGCCATATTGTAATACAGCTGATGCAAAATACTGTAGCTTAATTCAGAACCGCTTTTAACAGTATATCCAGGCAGCCATAAAAGGTCGGGATTATCATCCATAGGCTCCAGGTCCAGGGCAAATTCGGTTTCAGACCAGTCGGATTTTTTGAATAAAGCTTCTCCGGTGGAGATATTAAAAGATTTATTATCAATAGGGTAAGTCAACGCATACAGGCCGTGATATCTTCCATTAAAGAACAACTCCACATATTTATACTGGTTTGATGCAGTCGCGCCCCATTCGTTGTTTTCCGATGACATCTGTCGCCACAAATTCATGGAAAACACAGTTCTGATTTTTTCATAATCCGAATATGCGGAATATAATATCCAATCGTCGTCGGTTCTAAGGCCCAATAGATTCATATTTTTAGAGTCACCGAAGTTGTTGGTTGAGTCTAAAAGAGTTATGCGATAACTTTTTTGTGGAAAATCAACAGTGGTGCCGCCACGACGATGAATCTTGAGCGCTGTGTTTGTTGTTCTTTTGCTGGAATCGAAATCGTCACGGTTATCATACAAGGTCATATATCCCGGAGCGTAATCCAATATATCGTAGGTCTCGTCTAGATCTAATTCTAGAGCAGTATCCACTGAAATGGAAATATTCATAAGCGGAAGATTAGTGACAACAAAATTTGAAACACTTATGGAATCTTTATTGTAAAGTATTAGCTTTGGTGCGTCGTTATTTAAAATGGCGGCGTGGATGAAATTGCCCTTTAATGCTTCATCATAAGGATAGGTATCATTTTCGATGTGAAGAGTTTCCTTGCCAAAGTCGTTGCCATCAATGTGAGAATAGTAAAAGCTATTATCGATTACATCATATATAAGTTTTTCATCACCAATATATATTTCAGTAGTCAGGGGCGTTTCAGAAGGAATATTATATTTGGTCAGGGAATCAAAACGTCTTTGCGTAATGAAAATCTTGGAAATGGTATATTCCGGGGAAACTCTTGAAGAAGTCACAACGATAACCCAGGCGCAAATGGCCATAACAATAATAAAAATTATGGAAAGGATGCGGTGAGTTAGGTTGATAGTAATGAGGTCTTTTATTCGTTCCATAAAATCGAAAAGGTTTGCCTTTCTAATTAAAGATTATTATGATGTAATAGTGTAAATTCCTTGATATCATTATATCGATATGGTTTATAATTACAATTATTTATGTGAGGTGAACAGTGGAATATCGCCACGAACTGAAATTTCTGGTACCAGATATCACTTTGGAAAAAATCAAATACAGATTAAGTCCGTTTATGGAAACTGATGAGCACCATGACTCAGAGTACTATACCATACGCAGTCTGTATTTTGACGATTATTTTGATAAATGTTTAAATGAAAACAGAGCCGGCACAGACAACAGATTCAAGTACCGCATACGCTACTATTTGGACAATCCAGAATATATTAATCTTGAAAAGAAATACAAGCTGCGAGGCATGACAAAAAAGGATTCAGAAACTATTACAGCCTCTCAAGTGAATGGCTTTTTACAGGAAACTGCTGACGTGACAGACGGTAAACTTGCCACAGAATTATTTGCGGCAAATCTAAAATCAGGTATGCAACCAAAATGCATTGTGGAATATGACAGATGTGCATTTGTGGAGCCGGCGGGCAACGTGCGAATTACTTTTGACAAAAATTTAAGGGGCAGTACGGAAGTTGAACGTTTTTTTGATACATCCGAAGAATTTCCTATCCCTGTCATGGAACCGGGGTGGCACATTTTAGAGGTTAAATACGACGAATTTTTGCCGAGACATTTGCTGCAGCTGGTGGATATCAACAATCTCCACAGACAGTCATTTTCAAAATATGCAATGGTTAGAGAGGAACTAAAAATAAGATGAGCTTTTCAGATATTATCAAAAAATCAGTATTAGAGGGCTTTGCAGCAGCGGATATGTCCGCAACCTATATATCAGCTGTAATGCTTGAGACATTTCTTATAGCACTATATATATTCTTTGTTTACAGATTCTTTACCAGAAGTACTTTTTACAACAGAAATTATGCCGTATCCATGTCAGTTATTTCTCTTGTAACTGCAGGAATTATTCTTGCCATGCAGTCTAATCTGGTTATCTCGTTAGGTATGGTTGGTGCGCTTTCTATCGTCAGATTCAGAACTGCCATCAAGGAGCCTATGGATTTATTATTTTTATTTTGGTCCATCGGAATAGGTATTGTAACAGGCGCAGGACTTTTCAAGCTGGCAGTTATCATGTCGATTTTTATCACAATAGGAATCGTTGCCTTTAATATGATTCCAGCCATTTCATCACCGGAACTTCTGGTGTTAAAGGTGGAAAATCCAGAGACTCAGCAGAGTGCAATGGAGATAGTAAAAAAATATACCACAGCCCATAAGGTTGATTCAAAAAGCTCCACAAAGGGTTCAATCACTATGGTTATAGAGATAAAAACAAAGGAAGGCAGCAAGCTTGTAGACGAGATCACAGGAGTGACAGGGGTGATTTCAGCCACTCTAATGAAGCATGAGGGAGAGGTTAAATTCTAAACTCTTATTGATAAAAAGTTGAAATTAACTCTATTGACTTTTGGTGGGATAAAAGCTAAGGTCAATAATAAAATGATAGATTTATTTGAGCTTCTATTTATTAAGGAGGAAGACTATGAACAATATATTAGTTATTGGCGCTCATTTTGATGACGCAGAACTTGGAGCAGGTGGAACAATGGCAAAGTACATTGCCATGGGTAAAAATGTATATAAAATCACATTGACAGATACAGAAGTAAAGTCAGACCTTATGGATTTGGACATCAAGACTGAAACAGGTCGCGAAAACAGTGCGAATGCCTGCAAGGCCCTTGGTGTTAAGGAATTGGAGTTCCCAGCAGCCAAATATGGCAATCTTGAATATTCACAGGAAACAATGCAGAATCTTGAGAAAATCATCTCTGAGTATGACATTGATACATGTATTTTCCATTTCAAAGAGGATTACAACACAGACCACCTTGCAGCTCATCAGATTTGCTACACAGCTGCAAGACATTGCGACAATCTTTTGATGTTCCAATCAAATCCATACATCATTGGTGAGTCATTCTATCCAAATGTATTCGTAGACGTATCTGATTTTGTTGAAAAGAAGCGTGCAGCACTCCAATGCTATGAGGCTGCCCACAACAGACAGGGAAACCTTTTTGAGACAAATATCGAGCGCAACAAAATCTGGGGCTATGGTAACCACTGCCAGTACGCTGAAGGCTTCGTAGCTGTAAAGCTAAAGCTTGAAGAGCACAAATAAATATTTCTACAATATGGAGACGGGCTATAGCTCGTCTTCTTTTATTTTTGTGTATTAGTGGATTTGTAATTATGGTAGAATTGTTACGAAATAGTGAATGAATTATGGAGCCAGTGAATGAAAGTAGCATTTGGAACAGTAATATACAAGCAGGCAAAGCACTTTTTTAAAGATCTGATGACCTGCGTAGCTAATCAAACTGATATAGATTTTGATGTTTTAATAGTAAATGACAACTATTCTAAAGTTGAACTTGAAGATTTAAATATTACTGCAGATATATTTTTAGACCTTGAGCCAAAGCATTGTTCTGTAGCACAGACCAGAATAGAGATGATAAAGGCGGCCAAGGCGGCAGGTTATGACCTACTTGTGGTGGCAGATGCAGATGATACCTTTGTCAATGCCAGAATTGAAGAGTATAAAAAAGCGTACGAATTAGACAAATCCTATGCTTTCTACTATAATGAATTGGTTACGGAGAATGGCAGTACTGTACTGGAAAGTATGCCTGAATTCGTGACAAGCGTTAAAGCTATCTCCCAAAGCAATTTTATTGGCATGGGAACAACAGCGATAAATCTTGCTTTACTTAGTGAGGAATATATTGATTCCCTAAGTGAAGGCGATTGCCCTGTGTTTGACTGGTATGTTTTCAGCAGACTTCTTATGGATGTGGGTGCAGGAAAGCTGGTTAGAAATGCCGCAACCATATATCGCATTCACGATAACAACACAGTCGGCACCAGCCACAATGTGCAGCAGGAGTATCAGGTTAAGCTTACACATTATTTCAATTTAGCTAAACGTTATCCATACTTTAAGTATCTTTATGACGAATTAAAGGATTTGGATATTAATAAAATAGACACAAGCCAAAGTCACAACGGCTATTGGTGGAGCAACATAATTATGGAGGATTCCTATGAGATTTAATTATCAGGATATGGTATCAGGTGGCAAAAAGCCATACGTTATTGCAGAGCTTGGAGCTAATCACAATGGTGATATGGAGCTTGCCAAGACAATGATCAAGACAGCAAAGGAGTGTGGTGCTGACTGCATCAAGCTTCAGTCTTTCACAAAGAGCAATGTATTTTCAAAGAAGAATTATGAGGACAACTTCTTCCTTGGAGATGATTATAGAAACAGAACAGACTACACATTAGAGTCTATCGTAGAGGCTTACGCTCTTTCAAAGGAGCAGCATCACGAGCTCAAGGCATATTGTGATGAGCTTGATATCGATTTTACATCTACACCATTTGATAAAGCTGGTGTTGATTTACTTGTTGATGAGCTTCACGTGCCATTCATCAAGGTTGCATCTATGGACGTTGAAAACGTACCATTCCTTAAGTATATCGGAAGCAAGGGTGTGCCTGTAGTTATTTCTACTGGTCTTACAGGAATGGATGATGTAGTAAATGCTATCGCAGCAATCGAGGCAGGCGGCTGCAAGGAAATCTGCGTACTTCACTGTGTATCTATCTACCCACCAGCAGACGAGCAGGTTAACCTTAACAATATCGATATGTATCGCATGGCTTTTGGCTATCCTACAGGATATTCTGATCACACATTTGGCGTGGTTGCACCTATCATGTCTATTGCTAAAAATGTATGCATCATCGAGAAGCATTTCACAATGGACAAGAACATGAAGGGTTGGGATCACAAGATTTCAGCAAACCCAGAGGAAATGAAAATCATCTGCGATGCAGCAGAGCAAGGCTACAAGATGATGGGAAGCTTCCGTAAGGTAGTAAACGAGAGCAAGCATCAGCGTGAAGAATACAAGCGTTCAATCGTAGCAGCTCGTGACCTCAAAAAAGGCCACATCCTTACCGAGGACGACCTCGACTACAAACGCCCAGGCACAGCCATCTCACCAAAATTCTATGAGATGCTCATCGGAAAAGAATTAAAGCGCGACATCACCGAAGACGAATTATTCCAGTGGGGCGATTTCTAAATCGTAGCGTGTAGCGTATAAATAAATTTCTATTTCGCGTAGATATTCACACAACCTAGCTGGCAGGTGGCAATTGCTATACCCACTATTTTTGAGAGTATAGTGAAAACGATGAAAAAATAGTGGGTATAGCAATTGTCGCCTGCCAGCGGAGGATTGAGAAAGAGTAAATTATGATTGCATTTATTCCAGCTAGAGGTGGCTCCAAAGGAGTCCCAGGAAAAAACATAAAAGAAATATGTGGCAAGCCTTTGATTGCATGGACTATAGAGGCCGCCAAAAAAGCAAAATGTATAGATAGAGTAATCGTCACCACTGATGATGAAACCATTGCAGCAGTAGCAAAAGAATATGGTGCAGAGGTCCCATTTATGAGACCAGCGGAGCTTTCAAGCGATACCGCATCAGCTATCGATGTTTATCTTCATGCTACAGAGTTCGTCATGAATGAAACAGGCGAAAAAATTGATAAGTTCATGGTACTTCTTCCTACAGTTCCTCTTAGAACTGAAAAGCACATAGAAGAAGCTATTGCCCAGTTTAAAGCGGATGATGCCACTACTCTTATTTCATTTGCAGAAGCCGAGGTCCCAGCCAGCTGGTACCACGTAACAGACGAAAATGGCAGAGTTCATAATGCAGGCTTTGGCACAGGGGTAACCATGAGCAACCGCCAGAATAATGAGACTTACATAGTCCCAAATGGTGCAATTTACATTTTGGATTATGACCTTTTGAAAAATAACAGAACCTATTATTGTGATAACACAGTGGCATATATCATGAGTCGTGAGGATTCAATAGACATTGATTATCCTATCGATTTTGAGTTTGCAAAATGCCTGATGGAAAAGAGAGTTAATGACACTATTTAGAGCCATAGCCTTTTTGCTGCATTTCACCATAATACCGGTAGCAATAGGCAGACTAATTACATATACTAAAAAAAATCCTGCCGGTAAGAAGCCGGTAGTTACATATTTTGTTGGATGGTTTTCGTCGCTGGGAATTTTTTATGTTTTATGCTCAGTGCTTGAGTGGCATCAATATTGGAATACTTTTGACAAACCATTTACAGGTTCTTTTTCAGCATTATGTATTTCCTATTCATTTATAACTATGTGTATGTGTCTTGGTTGGGTGAAAAAGGATTTTGCCCAAATAAAATTGGCACTAAGCAAGCTTAAAAATGTACCAAGTTGGATAGGTCAAAAATTAAATCGTGGTATAAAGGATAAAATATATAAAATCTTATATACCGCAGTATTTGCAGTTATATTAGGTGTTCAGTTATATTTTGCCTATGGATACCAAGTGGGAGAATGGTCATATGACGATTATGACTATGTAGTAAATAGTCAGGATACTATAACTACAGATACGATAGCATACGTAAATTATATTACTGGCGAAATGCCATTTACTGCAGATAAAAGAGCTGTTGTAGCATGGCCTACTTACATTGCATATTTGGCTAAAATATCAGGATTTGAAGTTGCCACTATATGCCATACTATAATGCCTGTTATATTGCTTTTGGTAGCGTATTTTGCATTATATTATATGGCTATGTTCCTGTTTGAAGAATTTGAAAATCGTATGATTTTCATGAGTTTGTTGGCTTTTACTTTTATGTTTGGTTTTTATTCGCACAGTTCATTGACATTTAGATTGCTAGGTACTCTATGGCAGGGTAAGGCGGTTCTTGGAGCTATAGCATTGCCTTTCTTTATGATTTATTTATTTGATGAATATAAGAGTGACATTAAAAATACAAACGCTGTTCAGATTGCGCTAGTTTCGCTAGGAATTAGCTCGTTAAGCAGTATGGGATTGATTCTCTTACCATGTCTTGATATGAGTGTCTGGTTTGTTATGTGCATTTACCATAGACGTATTTACGGATTGAGATATTTAGTTGCCAGCCTATTTGGTGTTATCTATTTATACGTATTTTACATACTTATGAGTATGCTGATTCAGGATATGGCGGGAGTTACTAGAATTTTTCATCGTGGGAAAGATATTAACTGGTGGTATAGATGGTTTGGAACGAATTTCTAATTTATATTTCCAATGAATATTGGGGAAATTATATTTTTGCAGCACTGTTTGGTATCGCTCTCATTGGTATATTTTTTATAGAAAAAGAAAAAATCAAAAGATATGGATTTTTATGGTATCCACTTTTAATTCTAATATTTATCTATAATCCTTTAACAGTTTATCTCAGTGGAAAAATATATGAGGCTAGTACATTCGATCAGTATTTCAGACGTTTTTTTAATTTGATACCTGTTATCGGTATAATTGCGTATGGATTAGTCTTGAGTTTAACAAAACTGCATGGCAAGAAGAAATTTATCGCTTTCATTGGCATGTTACTAACAATCAGTATAATAGGACATTCAATTTACTCAGAAGAATGGTTTGCGAAGGCTGAAAACAGAATGAAGGTACCGCAGGATGTGGTAACCATTTCAGATTTGTTTGCGGATTATGATAGTGATAAAATACGAATAATGGCGCCAAAGGATTTGGCAGTTTACCTTAGGCAGATTGACTCAAGGTTTTCAATGCCTTACGCCAGAGATATTCCAGATGAGGCTTATGAGCTTACCAATCCTATACCAAAGCCTCAGATAATAGTGGATTATTGCAAAGAGGAAAATATAGATTTTGTAGTTGTGTCGGCAGTAGATACTGTACTTAATACTTACCTGAATTATGGATTTAAGTTATATGGCAGAACTACCTACTATGCTGTGCTTGAGCCAAACGACCCTGATTGGATTTTGACTGAGTATGAGGATGAATCCGGTGACCAGGGCATGGCGTATATCATGAAAAATATAAACGATGGCACTGTCATCGTTATAGATGGTGGCAACGCAGGCAATGAAGAGCAGATGCGAAAGGCCATCAAGAAAAACGGTGGAGTGGTTGATGCCTGGATTTTATCCCATTATCACAAGGATCACATAGATACCTTCAATGCTATCTACGAAAATCCTAAGGGTATCAAGATTAAAAATATTTATGCCACACCACTTGATGCTGAAACATTCCATAGCCTTCCATTGGAAGAGTGGGATGATGTGGATACATTCGAGACATTTCAGCAGATAACAACAGGTGCAGACAACATCAACTATATCGATAGAAATGATGTTTTGACATTTTCAGATGGGCTTAAGATTACATTTTTCAACAGCTGTGATGATGTTGTTATTGAAGGGCGAGAGGACGTACCAAATAATGTCTCACTGGTTTTCAAGATGGAAACAGAGGACAGAAGTATTCTGATTTGTGCAGACGCTCATAGCAAATATCTTGCAGAGTATCTGGTAGATACCTACGGCGAGGATTTACATGCAGATATCCTCCAGTGTGGACATCATGGCAACAACAGTATGCCAGCAGAAACACATTTTTATGAGGTGGTAGCACCAGAGATTGCAATATTTGACGCACCTGAGTGGGTTATGACTGGTGCAGAATACACAGCCGGAGCACTGGCTGCATATCTGCAAGACCTTGGCGCAAGAATAGTGTGGTTTGAAACAGCACCTAATATATTTGGATTTTAGTTGTGGAGATTTAAAATGAAACAAATACTTGAGAATAAAAAGTGGATATCTATTATTATAATCTCATTAGTAGTATATATACGATGCTCTTATGGTGTTGTCAGAAATTATGCTGTAGTAATGAATGTTATAGTAGTAGGAATTGGCTTTCTATATTGTTGCATATTAACTGCTAATGATTATAAAGCAACAAAGAATAGCATTATTAATCCAGCAATACTATGGTTGGTGGTATTTGTTTTTTTTGAATTTATATATGGACATTTTAAGCTATTTATAAATACAGACGAATATAGTATGCAGTATACATTGTTAACAATTGTACCTGCATTATTGTGTTATGAAATATTATGGCACAATAAAGATGATATATTAGATATTCTTACCAGTGTTGGAAGTTTCGTAATTATCGTGGTCTTTATAACAAATATTCTTTATGATTCATTATGGGATGAAGTCCGTGCAGGTGTTTTGGTAAGGGTTGGTGAATTGCCAGGTGCATCAGTTATTGACACCGGTAACCTTTACTTATTAATGTTGATTCCAATCTTATACGCAATCATAGTTGAACGGAAGAGGCTAATACTTCTTATTCCTACAGTAGTAGGAATAAGTGGAATTTTATTGTCAGGCTCAAAGTCGTCACTTATTCCAATAGTTTTTGTGTTTGCCATATTATTTATTGGTTCATCTAATGATCAGATTACACTAAAGAAAAATATATGTATTTTTTTAGCAGTTATATGTTTCTTAGGTATTCTTTGTTATTTTGTACCTCTATTAAATGATATTGTTATAGGCAGAATAGTAGAGTTGTTAGAGGAAGCGAACGCCACAGAATATAACTTTAAGACAAGTACTGGTCAAAGAAAAGCAATATGGGATGCATTTAAGGCTCATTTTTTTGAAAAACCAATACTAGGGCATGGATTTTATGCATTTAAAGAAATGCCATATTCAGCATGTACTTTGGTAAAAATATCAGAAGGAGTTTATGAGTTAGAAAACTCACAAACTCATATGAATTATACGGAGATTCTTTTCTCGTTCGGAATTGTTGGATTTATATTGTATTATTGGCTACCTGTATTATTATTAGTTAAGTCATTCTTATCAAAGAATAGGGTTGGAAAAATGATAGGGCTGTCAATGTTGGTATCTTTTATCTTTATTGATATGGGACTGGATATGTTCTATAAGTACATGACACCATATTATGTATATTTATTGGTATATATATTAGTTGGAGCAAAAGATGCTCAGGAGGAGAGATAATATTATGAAATATGCAATTATCGGATGCGGACGTATTTCACCAAACCACGTTGTTGCATCACAGAAAACAGGATTAGATTTAGTAGCACTTTGTGACCTTGACCTTAAAAATACTGAGGACAAAATCAGAAAATTTGATTTGGATGCTAACTATGTAAAGCAGTACACAGACTACAAGGAGATGCTTGCAAATGAAAAGCCAGAACTTGTAGCTATCGCCACAGAGTCAGGAAAGCATGCTCAGATTGCTCTCGACTGCATCGAAGCAGGATGCCATGTTATCATTGAAAAGCCAATCGCACTTTCACTTGCAGATGCTGATGCAATTATCGAGGCTGGTCACAGAAAGGGTGTTAAGGTATGTGCCTGCCACCAGAACAGATTTAACAAGTCTATCCAGATGATTAGAGAAGCTCTTGAAAAGGGAAGATTTGGTCGTCTTTTATATGGAACAGCTCACATCCGCTGGGCACGTGACCACGAGTACTATGACCGCGCTTCATGGAGAGGCACATGGGAGCAGGATGGTGGAGCACTTATGAATCAGTGTATCCATGACATCGACCTTCTCCGTTGGATGATGGGTGATGACGTTGTTAGAGTAGTTGGTATGACAGACAGATTAAAGCACGACTATATACAGGCAGAGGATTTAGGTATTGCATTAGTTCAGTTTGCCAACGGAAGCTATGGTATCATCGAAGGTACTACAAATGTATTCCCTAAGAACCTTGAAGAGACACTTTATATCTTCGGTGACAAGGGAACTGTAAAGGCTGGCGGTGACGCTGTAAACCTTCTTGAGGAGTGGAACTTCTCTGATTACATCGATGAGCCAGAGCAGGTAAAGAAGGAGTGTTCAGAGCTCCCTCCAAACGTATATGGTTTTGGTCACTCAAAGCTATATCGCGATGTAATTGATGCTATAGAAAATGATAGAGAGCCATATGTAAATGGTGAGGCAGGACGCCGCGCCCTTGAGATGGTTCTTGCAATTTATAAATCGGCTGCAACAGGCGAGAGCGTAGAGTTCCCACTTAAGGACTGCAGCACAATGGATTTTGTAGGAAGATTTGATAAATAAAATGAAAGAATATGGCGGCCCATTGCCACTTGAACTAAAGAAAATAAACAAATCCTTCTTCCCAGGGTTTCAGCATGTAGCTCTAAACTCTGGAAGAAGTGCTATTGCATATGCAGCTCTTGCAGGAGACTTTGAGAAGGTATACATACCTTACTACACCTGCAAGACAGTAGAAGCTGGTTTGCTTGAAGCTGGTATAGAGGTTTTATATTACAACATTGACAATCAGTTTATGCCAGTTGAGCCCGAAGGCGGTTTTGATAATACTGCATTATTCGTATATACGAATTATTTTGGTATAATGACACATGTGCAGCAGATGGATATTATTGCTGAACATAGTCACGTATTATTCGATAATACTCAGGGATTTTTCACAAAACCTGTCCGTGGTTCGTATAGTGCCTATAGCTGCAGAAAGTTTTTTGGAGTTCCAGATGGTGCATTTCTTGTAGCTGATAGATTAAAAGGCTTAGACATTCCAAAAGGAAACAGTGCAGAAACAGCTGGATTTTTATTTAAGTCTCTTGAGGCAGGGCCAGATTCATCTTATGAAATGTCAAAAGAAAATGAAGAGCATATTAACTCTGAGGGAATGTGTTACATGTCATCCCTCACCAAAGCTCTGATGGAAAGCATAGATATAGAATCAGTAAATGACAAAAGAATAGCAAACTTTAATGCTATTCATAATAGATTGAAGCATATCAATCAGTTGTCACCTGTGTTGGAAAACGGGGCTCCTATGGTTTATCCTCTTTTAGTAGAAAAAGAAGGTGTCAGAGAGCATTTGGTTGCCAACAAAATATTCGTCCCACGTTGGTGGAGATGGATTGCAGAATCTGATAAGACTAATGATTTTGAAAAGCATTTGTCTAAATATCTGGTTCCAGTACCGATTACACAGATTTATGATATAGAGGATATGGAATACATATCTAAAATAATATTAGAGTATGTAAACTGAGGGCAGAATGAAGAATAAAAATACCGTTAGAAAAATCGAAAGTATAATTGAATTGCTTATTATGGCCGTGGCTTATTATTTCATGTGGAAATATAAGATTTTTGACAGGGCATATTTTTATCCATTCCTGGGTCGAGGCAAATACGTATTGATGGGCATATATTTTCTTATGATGCTTGTCATCATCCATTTGTGTGAAGGCTTTAAGTATGGATACCTTAGAATAGCAGATGTACTGTTTTCTCAGTGGATAGGTATTTTTATAGTAAACTTTATCACCTATTTGCAGTTGAGTCTGATGGCCAATTTGCTTATTCCGGCAGGGCCACTTGTGATACTTACTCTTATTGATTTTGCATTTTCTTTTGTTTGTGTATATATATTCTTTGCAATATATGATAGATATGCCAGAGCAAGCAAGCTTTTGATGGTATATGGCAAAAAGGAATCAGTTGGTCTTAAGCTTAAGATGGACACCCGTTCAGATAGCTACAATGTCAGCAAAATTGTAAGCATCACTGAGGGCATGGATAAAATCATCGAGTTGATGAAGGATTATGACGGTATCGTCATTTCGGATGTAGGTGCAAAAAAACGTAATGACTTATTGAAATATTGCTACATGCATAACATCCAGACTTACATTACACCAAAGATTTCCGATGTTATCATTTCAGGCGGCGAAAAGATTCATCAGTTTGATACACCACTTGTACATATCAATACAACAGGTCTCACACCCGAGCAGGAGTTTGTAAAGCGCTTTTTTGATATAGTATTATGCACAGTGGCATCTGTGGTATTGTCACCACTTATGATAATCATTGCCATTGCTATAAAGCTAGAGGATCATGGTCCTGTATTTTACAAGCAGGCCCGTGTGACAAAGGATGGCAAAGTATTTGATATTTTGAAATTTAGAAGTATGGTAGAAAACGCAGATCAGCGTCCAGCCGATGATGATGACGACAGAATCACAAAGGTAGGACATGTAATTCGTGCTACTCGTGTAGACGAGCTACCACAGCTTTTCAACATAATAAAGGGCGACATGTCAATCGTAGGCCCACGTCCAGAACGCACAGAACACGTGGAAAAATACACTGAGGCTATCCCAGAATTCGAGCTTCGTAGCAAAGTAAAGGGCGGTCTTACAGGATATGCACAGATTTACGGAAAGTATAATACCTCCGCATACGACAAACTCAAGCTAGACTTGATGTACATTGAAAAATATAGCTTTTTATTAGACATCAAACTCGTCCTAATGACAGTGCGCATCCTATTCAAAAAAGAGAGCACCGAAGGCTTCGACAAAATCGTCAACCCCGACGAAATCCTAAAAGACCTCGAAGCCGATTCAAACGATTAATCGTTGTATTTCGTTATTAATAAATTACAATGTTTTTTAAAGTAAGCTTGTGTGCTGCTGTTTGGATTTATGAGCATTTTTGAGAGTATAGTGACAACGATGAAAAAATGTTCATAAATCCAAACAGCAGCCTGCAAGCGGGGTTCTTAGAAAGAGTAAAGAAAACTATGCCAATATACGTACCTAAAATTAAAAGAGAATTTCAACGCTGCACTCAATGTGTTATGGACACTACAGACTCCATGATTGTCTTTGACGAAGAAGGTGTCTGTGATCACTGCCGCAACTTCGAAAAAAATATAAAACCATATTGGGATCCTACAAAGGAAAATCGTGAAGAGCTGGAAAAAGTAGCAGCTCAGATTCGAAAAGATGGAGAGGGCAAGGATTACGATTGCATCCTTGGAATGTCAGGAGGAGCAGATAGCTCTTATCTGGCATATATTGCCAAGGAGGTAATGCATCTTCGTCCTCTTATTTACGTTGTAGACACCGGTTGGAATCTTAACGTAGCTGTTGAAAACATTGAAAAGATTGTCAAGGGAATGGACCTTGATATGTATACAGACGTTATCAACTGGAAAGAAATGAGTGATTTTCAGCTTTCAATGTTTAAGTCTGGCATTAGTAGTTGTGATGCCCCACAGGATCACGCTATTTTCTCATCGCTTTACAATTATGCAGTAAAGCATAAGATTAAATGGGTCCTTACAGGTTCTAACAACAGTACAGAATTCGTTCGACCACCTGTTGAATGGATTTACATGAATGACCTGAGAATGTATAAGGATATCCATAAGAAATTTGGTAAGCGTCCACTGAAGACCTATCCTACCTGTGGCATCCTAAAATATCGTCTACTCTATAAATATGTTTATGGAATGAAACGCTTTTATCCACTTGACTATGTTGTTTATGACAAGGCTAAGGCTGAAGAATTCCTTCACGAAAAATACGGATGGACAAAATACGAAAATAAGCACTATGAAAACGTATTCACCAGATTTTTCGAAGGCTATTATTTGCCATATAAATTTGGTTTTGATACACGTAAAAATGTATTCTCAACCCAGATTCTTGCTGGAACAATGACCCGTGAAGAAGCATTGGAGAAACTTAAGACCAATCCATACGACGTGGATCAAATGGAGCAGGACAAGGAATACATAGCTAAAAAGCTAGGCGTAACAACAGAGGAATTTGACGAAATCATAAACGCTCCAGCCCACGTTCCGGATGACTACAAAAACTCCATGTGGATGATTCGTTTGGGCGTAAAAATAAGTCAGCTGTTAGGCATCGAAAAACGTAATATGCGTTTCTAGCGTATATTTCGTTTTTACCTAATACATTCTGATAGTAAATTTTAAGAGAAAGAGTAAGCCGGTAGGCTGCAATCTGCATGGGGATTTTTTGAGAGTATAGTGAAAACGATGAAAAAAATCCCCATGCAGATTGTAGCCGTAACCGGCGTAGGCATTAGAAAAACTATGGTAGCAATAATAAACTATGGCCTGGGTAATCTAGGCAGTATAGCAAATATGCTTAAGGTAATTGGCGAAAAAAGCGTAATTACTTCAGACCCGGAGAAAATAAAAAACGCAGATCGAATCATCCTCCCAGGCGTAGGTGCATTCGATGCAGGCATGAGCAAACTAAACGAGGGCGGCCTGGTGGATCTGATTAAAGAAGAAGCAAAAAATGGCAAGCCAATCCTTGGTATCTGCCTCGGAATGCAGCTTTTAGGAAATGCTTCAGAGGAAGGTGAACTTCCAGGACTTGGACTCATAGATTTTGAATGTAAAAAGTTTAATATCCCGGCAGAAATGAATCTTAAAGTACCTCACATGGGATGGGATATTGTAGAGTTTAAAAAGGATGTGCCACTTCTTAGAGGGATTGAAGGCCGACAGAGATATTACTTTGTACATACATATCATGCGGTCTGCAAGAATCCAGAGGATGTTATGATGACATGCGATTATGGTTATGAATTTGCATGTGCCGTAAATAAAGGCAATGTGTATGGTGTACAGTTCCATCCGGAAAAGAGCCATGACTTTGGCATGAGACTACTCGAGAATTTCGTCAAATAAGAGGTAATTATGTTTAATAGACCAAGAATTATCCCAGTTCTCTTGATTGATGACAGAGACCTGATTAAAACAATAAATTTTAAAAAGCCAACCTATTTGGGCGACCCTGTAAATGCCTTGAAAATTTTTAATCGTAAGGGTATTGATGAGATGGCAGTACTTGATATATCTGCCAGTAAAAAGGGTATAGAACCAGATTTTGAGCTTCTTACAGATATGGCGTCAGAAGCATTTATGCCACTTTCCTATGGCGGCGGCATCAAGACTTTAGAACAGGTGAGAAAGCTTCTTGCAATCGGCTATGAAAAGGTTGTGCTTAACACAAGCCTTGTAGAAGATGAACAGCTTGTAAAGGATGCAGTAGCACTGGCAGGCTCTCAGTCTGTTGTTGCATCTATCGATGCTAAGCTGGTAAAGGGTGAATATAAATGTGTTATTTGCGATGGCACAAAGGTTATCAATATGTCTCCTGTTGAGCTGGCAAAACATGCCGAAGCTCTTGGTGTGGGAGAAATATTCTTAAACAGCATCGATCGTGATGGAATGATGACAGGTTATGACACAAAGCTGATAAATGCTGTTGTAAATGCTGTCAACATACCTGTGACAGCATGCGGTGGCGCTGGTGGCATAGATGACCTTAAGGATGCACTCCAAAATGGTCATGCACATGCTGCAGCAGGCGGTAGTATGTTTGTTTACTATGGTCGCCTTAAGGCAGTCTTAATCACCGCACCTACAGAAGAAGAACTTACAGAAGCTGGAATATACACAGAATAATGAAAATACTTCTAATCGATGTAAACTGCAAATACAGCTCCACAGGCAAAATAGTCTACGACCTTTATCGACGTCTGAACGAAGACGGACATGAAGCTCGCGTAGCCTATGGTCGCGGAGATGTCATAGATGAACCGGGTATTTATAAGTTTGGTTTAGACTGGGAGACAAAAAAGCATGCTCTTTTAGCCCGTATTACAGGGAAAAATGGCTACTATTCACCTAAATCTACCGAAAACCTTATTCGATATATCAAAGAGTTTAAGCCGGATTTGATTCATATACATGAGCTTCATGCATATTTTGTAAATCTAGGTGAATTGCTTGGGTTTCTAAAACAGGAGCAGATTCCTGTAGTATGGACATTTCACTGTGAATACATGTATACAGGTAAGTGTGGATTTGCCTATGAGTGCGAAGGGTACAAAAGTGGCTGTGGCAACTGCCCATATCTTAGAGAATACGTAAGCTCATTCATGATTGACAAAACTGCTCAGATGCTTGCTGACAAAAAGCAAAGCATGGAAGGTCTTAATTTAAAAGCAATAGTCACACCATCAAAATGGCTTGCAGATAAGACAAGAGAAACATATTTGTATCAGAATAATATTCAGGTTATCCATAATGGAATTGACACTGATGGCATTTTTTATCCTAGAAAAAAGGACAATGCCCTTAGAGCAGAATACTGTATAAAACCTGAAGATAAGCTAATCCTTGCAGTGGCTCCAAACATAATGGATGTTCGCAAGGGTGGACAAATGGTACTTGATTTAGCAGAAACTATGCCAGATACACAGTTTGTGATGGTTGGAGCGGATGAAACAAAACGCCACAGTGCCAATGTCCAGCTGATTGCCCGTACCAAAAACCAGGATGAACTGGCCAGGTGGTATTCTGAGGCGGATTTGTTTATAATATGCTCTAAAGCAGAAAATTTCCCAACCACTTGTATCGAGGCATTGTGTTGCGGAACACCGGTGGTAGGGCTAGATGAATGTGGCACGAAAGAAACTGCACCTGCACCTTTCGGGACTTTCGTAAAGGTAGACATTGCAGGGGATGCAGATGTGAAATATGCCGCAACACTTGAAGCTTTAAAAAAGGCAACAGCAACTCAGATGAACAGAAATCTCACTTCAGATGAGATTAGAGGCTATGCTGTTGAACATTACGATAATTCAGTAATGTATAAATCATACTTGGAGATATATAACACATGAAAGTTTTACATATAGGTATGCCGTCCCATTTTACGGAGGGCATGCTATATCAGGAAAATGTTTTAATAGATATGAACATGAAGGATGGTCATGATACCACCATTATCACTGATGTCTATCATTATGAAGGAAGTGAGCTTGTGGAAGGCCCAGAGGAAGACAGAATCATGGCAAACGGTGCTAGACTTATCCGTTTGAAATATGACAGAATCCTTTGGAGTGATTTGTGGACAGAGAAAATCCAAAAGTGTCACAAGCTAAAGAAATACTTAAATGAAATACAGCCAGATACAATTCTCTATCATGGAGTTTGTGGATACGAAATGATGGATGTGGCTGATTATTGTAAGCATCATCCAGAGTGCCTGTTCTATATGGATAGCCACGAGGATTACACTAATTCTGCAATGACACCAGCCAGCAAGGCATTTTACCAGATTGTACATGGATATTTCGTTCACAAGGCATTGCCTCAAGTGGACAAGGTGCTTTATCTGGGCGTTCAGATGCGTGACTGGCTTAAGGATATTTACGGTATCCCAGATGATAAAATGGAGTTTATGGCCATCGGAGGAATCATTTATTCTCCAGAGCAGCAGCGTCAGGCTCGTCAGGAAATCATTAACAGATATGCCCTCCCAGGTGATGCTATTATCATGGCTCATTCGGGAAAGCTTTCTGCAGGCAAGCGTACTGCAGAGCTTTTAGAGGCATTTTCAAAGGTTAATGATCCTCGTCTTGCAATGTTTGTGTTTGGCTCCATTCCATCAGAAATGGAAAGCGTTATTCGCCCGCTGTTAGAGGCTGATAGCAGAGTGCATTTTATGGGCTGGAAGGTTAATAAGGAGATCGAGCAATTCCTTGCCGGAGTTGATTTGTATTGCCAGCCAGGTGGACAGTCATCTACCTTTGAGACCGCCATGTGTTGCGGCTGTGCCAACATGACCTACCCACACGAGACTTACAAGGATGCCACTTACAGTGATTGTAATGGAGAAAACTATTTCTTTGTAGAAACAGTGGATGACATGGTAAAGGTCTTTGAAAGAATCACAGAGGAGCCAATGATTTTAGAGCAGACAAAGGCTAAATCATTTGCCTTCGCAAAACTCCAATTTGATTACGAAGTAATCGCAAGAAGGATATATAAATAGCATGAATAACAAAGAACTATTCAACAAATTTTGCGCCGACAACTACGTCTGCATTTATTCGCAGCCATGGTGGCTCGACGCCATTGTAGGCCCTGAGAACTGGGATGTGTGGATCTATGAAAAGGGAGGCCGTATATGGGCAGCAATGCCATATTATCTTGAGGATAAAAATGGTGTAAAGCGTATCACCAAGCCACCACTCACACAGACAAACGGTTTGGTGGTTAGCTATCCAAAGGATCCACAATCTTTAGCAAAACGCGCCAGCTACGAGGAAGAAATCTGCGATGCAGCTATAGAATTTATCGAAAGCATGGGGCTTGATATTTACGAGCAGCAATTCCAGTACAAATATCAAAACTTCCTTCCATTTTTCTGGCACAGATATAGCTGCATTCCTAGATATACTTATGTTATTGAGGATACCAGCGATATGGAAAAGGTTGACGCTGGAATCAGCAGTAAATATAAAAACATGATTCGAAAAGGCGAAAAGAACGTTCATCATTTCGGAACAATCGATGCTGATACATTCTACACAGAGCACGAAAAGATTTTTGCCAGACAGAATCTTCCAGTTCCATTTACACGTGAACAATGGATTCGTATATACGAAGCGGCTTATGCACATAACGCAGGTGAAGTATTTGCAGCACTTGGAGAAAATGACGAAGTATTATCCCTTAGCTTTTTAGTGTGGGATGATGAGAGCTTATATCTTGATGCAGGTGGTCCTGTTCCAGAGCATTCAAGACTTCAGACTTACGATGCATTAGTACACAAGTCAATCGAGAAAGCCCATGAAAAGGGCCTTAAATTCGACTTTGAAGGCAGTGTAGTAAAGCAAATCAACCACAGCTTCCGCGAATACGGTGGTCGCCCGGTAGAGTACTATCGCTTCCGCAAAGTATTCAACCCAGAAATCATACGTAAAGAAGCTGAGGAGGCTATTAATCACCTTTAAGCCTTCCCCTTGAGGGATGAGATAATGCTTTAGCGTTATCTGCCACCCCGGCGAGGGGGAAGGTGCCCGGAGGGCGGATGAGGTGTTACTAGAGGTTACCATGAACTTTAAGCAAAAAAATATTCTAATCATAATGCCAAATTTCTACTCCTTCCAGACCAACATCAAGGATGAGCTGGAATCCAGAGGAGCTAATGTCAAGTTTTATGATGAGGAACCTTCAAGAGGAAAATTTTTAATTCTAAAAAATATGGAGGATATCCTTCATAGGAAAAACGTATTTGATAAATTCAATAAACAGCTTACAAGCCAAATCCTTGCAGAAAAGCCAGTCAGTGGCTATGACTATTTCCTTGTAATCAGAGGCAACGTTCTGTCAGAAGAAACTATCATTACCATAAAGGAAAATGCTTTGGCACCAGGTGCTAAAACCATATATTACACCTGGGATCCTGTGGAATATGTTCGCCACAAGGGAAAACTCGGATTACTTTTTGACAAGAGATATGATTTTGACTCAGTTGATGTAAAAAATACAGACATGGGATATGAGCTGCTTCCACTTTTCTACACAGATGAGTTTGATGCAGCCACAATGGAACAGCCAGCACAGTACAAATACGACTACGTCAGTGTTTCAGCCTATTTCCCATATCGCTACAGATATTTAGAGGCGTTCAAAAAAGCCAACCCTGACAAAAAATTATTGTTCAAATTGTACTTGAGCCCAGTGGTATATTGGGGTAAGAAGATTAAAGATCCAAAGCTTGTGAAGAATTTGGATATGGATATCATCACATTTAAGCCATATACCCACGATGAAATGAGACAGCAGTGCATTGAAACCAAGGCAATCCTTGACTTAACACAGGAGCATCAGCAGGGGCTTACAATGCGCACACTTGAGACTGTCGGTGTCAAGAAAAAGCTGGTGACTAATAATAGCTATATCACAGAGTACGATTTTTACAATGACAACGATTATGCAATCATGACAGATTTATCTGCCAAGGCTGATGAAGCAGAAAAATCAGGTGACTACAGCGCATTTACTCTTCCAGGCGAAGAATGGTTGTCAAAACCATATCTGGAAAACGAAGAGATTAGACAAAGCTATTCAATACATGCTTTCGTAGATAAAATTTTTAGTTAAAATAGGGTTCTTCTACTAAGCCTTCCCCCTCTGGGGGAAGGTGTCCCGAAGGGACGAATGAGGGCAAAAGAAGGAGAAAAAATGAAACCAGTCCTATACATAGTAATACCATGCTATAACGAGGAAGAGGTTCTTCCAATCACAGCACCATTATTTCTGGACAAAATAAAAGAGCTTATCAATCTTGAAAAGATTGATGACAAGTCTCGTGTTATGTTTGTAAATGATGGTTCAAAGGATAAAACCTGGGAAATAATCAAGGATTTAGCAAAGCAGAATGAGCATTTTGTAGGTATCACCCAAAGCCGCAACCGTGGTCATCAAAATGCCGTTTTAGCAGGTCTGATGGAAGCAAAGGAGCTTTGTGATATCACCATTTCTATCGATTGTGACGGTCAGGACGACATCAATGCCATGAACGAAATGGTAGATGCATATTTGGACGGATGTGAAATCGTATATGGTGTACGTAACAGTCGTCAGACAGATACCTTCTTCAAGAGATTTACAGCTGAAAGCTTTTACAAGCTTTTAAATGGTATGGGCGCAGAGGTTGTGTTTAACCACGCAGACTATCGTCTTGTTTCAAGCCGCGTCCTTAATGAATTCGCAAACTTCAAAGAGGTAAACCTTTTCCTTAGAGGAATGTTCCCTCTTGTAGGCTTTAAGAGTACAAGTGTTTACTATGCCAGAAACGAGCGTATCGCAGGAGAGAGCCACTATCCATTATCAAAGATGCTTTCCCTTGCATTTGACGGTATCACAAGCCTAAGTGTAAAGCCTATCAGAATGATTACAGGTTTTGGCGTGTTTGTAGCTTTTATCAGCTTAGTGCTCCTTATATATTCAGTTGTTCAGCATTTCCTTGGCAACACCAACGCAGGCTGGGCAAGCCTTATGGTTGCTATTACTTTCCTTGGTGGTATCCAGCTTATTTCTCTCGGTGTAATCGGAGAATATGTTGGCAAGACCTACATGGAGACAAAGCAAAGACCTAGATACATAATCAGTGAGAGAACATATGGAACCGACAATTGAAAATTTTCTATATTTTGAGAAAAAAAATAAATGCAATCAAATAGAGATTGAGGGAATGCATGTATGGGCGCTGTATCGTTATGAAATCCATAATGCTATAAAGGCACAAACTGTTGGCAGGACTGAAGAAACAGAGGCAGCATTTACAAAAAAGGAGCTTATTACAATGGCATTGAATGCCCTTAAGCCTTTTATGTATAGAAATGTTGATGTGCTGTTTGTCGGAAATGGTCGCAGAACAAAAAATCCAGACACCGGCGTATATGAAGATATTTATTGCGACGAAATAGCAAAAAAATATAACAGTGTTATACTAGAACATCCGGAAAATCACGGTCACTGTCAACCAAACGGCATGAACAATGTTTATTTTACTGACAGGGTAGCTTTTGAAACAAATATTGCGGTTAAACTATCAAAAAAGCTTAATACACCAAAGAGGCAGCGAAGAACTGAAGAGGTAAAGGCAAAATTAGCACCAATCTTTGATGAGTTGAAAAAAGAATTTGGTCCAGATTTAAAGGATAAGCTTATTCCAGAAATCGTTGATAGAATGTACTACATAGATGTGACTAAGAAATATTGCGGAAAAATTCTGGACAAAGCACGACCAAAGCTTATTATAGAGATTTGTTATTACGCAATGGAATGTTATGCCATGAATATGTTGGGGCATGAACGAGGTATTCCAACAGCAGAGTATAGTCATGGATTCGCATTTCCAACACATACACCAATGCAATACAATCCAGAAGACCATTTGAATGAACTTCCAGATTACGAGCTTGTCTACAGCGAGACCCAGTTACCAATAGTAAATCTTCCTGGCAATGTAAAAATGCGCACAGTAGGTTTCCCGTTTTTTGAAAAGCAAAGAGCTCATTATCAATCTGCAAATCCAAAGAATGATAAGACTATATGTTTCATTTCAACACTTACTGAGGGTGAAGAAATCAGTAAAGTGGCTGCCAGAACAGCGGAACTACTAGGGGATGAATATCATATAATATACAAGCTTCACCCAAAGGAATTTGGATACTATAAAGAAAGATATCCTTGGCTTAATACTCCTAAGCTTGATGTGATAGATAACGGTGAAAATCATATTTTCAAATATCTGGCCGAAAGCGCAGTTGTTGTAAGCACCCGCACAGCCTCTGTTTGGGAAGGAATTGGTTTTGGTTGTAAAACTATTCTTTTGAATTTTGGTGACACAGTAGTTAATATGGAGTATTTTATTAAAGAGAAGAATGTTCCTATTGTTGATACAGCAGAGGAAGTAGTCGATTTAATTAAGACGGATTCTGCGGGCTATGTTGAGCCAGATGGAATGTTTGAGCCAAATGCAATGCATAATATTTGTGAGTTTATAGATGAGGTGATTAAAAAATGAAAACAGTAGCATTTGTACCTATTAAGCTTAATAACGAAAGACTGCCAGGAAAAAACCTAAAGAAGTTTTCTGATGGAACTCCACTAGTGCAAGTTATTTTAGATAAATTAGTTGCGCTTAAAGGTGAATGTATTGATGAAGTATATTGCTATTGTAGCCAGGAAGAAATAACAGGTTATCTTCCAGAGGGAGTGCAATGGCTTCAGCGTCCAACATTTTTGGATGATAAATATTGCAAGGGGCGTGCTATTTATGAGGAGTTTGTCAAGACTATAGAGGCTGATGTATATGTTCTTTGCCATGCGACAACTCCTTTTACAAGTACTGAACACATTAAAGAATGTATACAAGCAGTACAATCAGGAAATTACAAGTCAGCATTTGCTGGCCAAAAAATACAGACCTTCATATGGAAGGATGGTAAGCCATTCAACTTTGATTTAAGTAATCCACCACGTACACAGGATATGGAAGCTTATTATCTTGAAATCCCAACTCCATATGTATTTACTAAAGAATCATTTGCTGAAACACATGCCCGTAGCAATATAAATCCTTACATTGCCGAATGCGATGCAGTAGAATGTGTTGATGTGGATAATGCTGATGATTTTGAATTAGCAGATGCTGTTTATGGTTTTATTAAGAATAAATATGGAATGAATTAATATTAGAAAAGGTGTTTTATGAAAGATAATATAATTTTATTAGATACATCGTTAAGAGATGGAGGCCATCTCAATGATTCAAGATTTGGTAAAGATATGATTTTGGATACAGTATTAGGTCTTTGCAAAGCTGGCCTTGATTACATTGAGTTAGGTTTTTTAACAACTGACGATTACGATGAAAATGTTTCTTTATTTAGAAATGTTGCAGATGCTAGAAAGGTAATACCAGAGAATTCATATGATACCAGATTTGCACTTATGGCATATCGCTTTGATGTAAACAACATTGAGGATTATGATGGTGGGAATGTTGATTTGATTCGTACAACATTTCATGTTTACGATTTTGAGGAAGGAATCGAAAACTGCAAAAAAACCATTAATAAAGGATATAAATGTTCGGTAAACCTCATTAATTTTTATGGTGCATATACTGAGGAGCAGAAGATTGAAAACTTTAAGCGTATAAATGATTTACATCCATTTGCTATTTCGATGGCAGATACATATGGACTTCTTGATATGCCAGAAATAGAGTATATTTATGAATTGGCTGATAAATATCTTGATAAGGATATTACTCTTGGTATTCATCTTCATGAAAATAAAGGAATCAGCTACGCTATGGCGCAGAGATTTTTACAGCTCAAGTCCCCTGAAAGAAAAGCGTTAGTTGATGGTACTCTTTATGGAATAGGTGAGGTACCAGGAAACCTTAGACTTGAGCAAATTTGCGAGTTCATGAACAAGTATCATGGAACAGATTATAAAATGGATGAAATTTATAGTCTTATTGATAAATACTATATTAAAGAAAAGGCAAAGAAGGATTGGGATTACGAGTTACCATATGCTATATCTTCTAAATATGGTATCAATAGAAAGTACGCTCAGTTCTTGATAGAGAAGGGGGATGTTGGAATGTATGATATCAACAAAATCCTTTCAAATGTTCATGGTGCTGATAAGCCAAGCTACAATAAGGTTTTGGCTGCTAAGATTTATGAGGATTATAAAAATAATAATTAAAGAGATTTAGCAAGGAATAATCTAATGAAAAAAATACTTAATGTTAATTATGACGATCTTAGAGCAACAGCTTTAAAAAATCGATTAAAGATACTGAATATGGTTCATGATGGGGCATCAGGTCATCTTGGTGGTGCTCTTTCAGCGTGTGATATTATTACATATCTTGGTGAGTGTATCATTGATTATGATAGCGATGAACGTGATAGATTTATTCTTTCAAAGGGACATGCTGTTACAGCTTTGTATGCTGAGTTACATGAGCTTGGAATAGTTAAAGATGAAGAACTTCATACATTTAGAAAGCTTAATTCAAGACTCTCAGGACATACAAATCGAGAAAAACTTCCTGAAACAGATGTTACAACAGGCTTATTAGGTCAAGGTCTTTCTTATGGAGTTGGAATGGCTTTTGCAAAAAAATTAAAGAAGAGCCGCGATACCGTTTATGTAATGATTGGCGATGGTGAAACACATGAAGGACAGATATGGGAAGCCCTGATGGAAGCTGGGCATTTTAAACTAGATAATCTGGTTCTTATTATTGACAGAAATGGACTTTGTTCTCATCAACCAGTGGAGAATGTTATTTCTATTGAGCCATTAGCTGATAGGCTCGAGAGCTTTGGTTGGTTTGTAAAAGACATTAACGGCCATAGTATGGAAGAAATTGATTCTGCAATTACCTCACTTCAGTCTCAATATGGTAAGCCTAAATGCATTATTGCTCATACTGTAAAGGGTAAAGGAATTAGTTTTATGGAAAATGATGGTCAGTGGCATCGTAATATTCCAACAGATGAGCAATATGAAATAGCTAAGGCTGAGCTTGAGGCTCAGATTGGAGGTACAAATGTTTAGTCAGTATGAATACAGCATCCCAAAAGAAGCTATCGGTAATACACTGATAGAACTTGCTGAGACAAATAATAAGATTTGTGTGTTTTCAAGTGATGTAAGCAAATCTGTAAATGTTTATGAGTTTAGTCAGGCTCATCCTGATAGATTTTTTGAAATGGGTATTGCAGAACAGAGTACGGTATCAGCAGCAGGCGGCATGGCAATAGAAGGTTTTATTCCTGTATATGTGGCATTATCTATTTTTTCAAATGGAATGACTTTTCCACAGACAAGACAAGTATGTAATAATAATTTGAATGTAAAGATAATTGGTACTCATGCCGGAGTAGATGATGGAGCGGACGGTCCAGGTCATCACTCGACAGAGGATATGGCTATAAGTAGAGTTATTCCTAGGATGACAGTGTTGTGTCCTTCTGATGAAAATGAGGTGGCTGCCGCAATTAGAGCTATGATAGACATGGAAGGCCCTTGTTATATGCGAGTTGCTAGAGAGGTTCAGCCAATTATCCATGATAAAGATATTAAGTTTGAGATAGGTAAAGCCGAGATATTATATGATGAAGGTGATGACTTTGCTATTATTTTTGAGGGTAGTGCCTTGGAGCAGGCTCTTGAAGGCTGGGAAGCATCAAAGAATACAGGCAAAAAAGGTAAACTTATTAATATCCGTAGTATCAAGCCATTAGACGAAGAATGCGTTCGCAAAGTAGCAGATATGGTTGATACAATTATTACTGTTGAGAATCATAGTATCAAGGGTGGGTTATATTCTGTTATTTGCGAAACATTAGCCGGTGAGAAGCATAAAGCTGTTGTAAAACCAGTTGGTTTTCATGATCAATTTATGGAATCTGGACCATCTGCTGGAATTAAAGAAAAATATGGATTAAATGCTAAAGCCATAGTAGATTATATAAACTAGGTGTGTAATAATTCACACAAAATACATAGTTTCACCTTGATTTGTACATGGTTATATTCTACACTTACCATAGGGTTATGTACAAACATTACAAATGTAATGACAATACAATAATGAGAAAGGTGGTAATATTATTATGAAAAAATTCAGAGTTACAAGGATTTTATCAGGAGCTCTTGCTTTAGTAACTGCAGTTACAGTATTTACAACAAGCGCATTTGCTGGCAATGTACGTACAGACCAGTACAAGAGAGAGCTCACAGCAGAAGAAAAACAGCTTATTTCTACAGTATTTGATGCAAAGTATTATGCTAATGCATATTTAGATGTTTTGCATTTTTATGGCTACGATTATTATAAGCCAGAAGCTGATGCTGTTCTTTTGAATCACTTTTTGGATTTTGGTATTTGGGAAGAAAGACAGCCAAATGCTGCGTTTGCAATTGATGTTTATGCCACAAGAAATGGTGATTTAAGACAGAAATATGGTGATGATATAATTGCATACTACGTTCATTACGCTAGTGAGCCAAAGGAAGCTGGATGGAGAGTTATTCCTACATGGAATGATGCTTACGCAAAAGGGGCAACAATCTACTCTGTTTATGATTTAGTTTCAGGTTCAACTACAGCAATTAAGGCTGGAGCAGTTCCTGTACAGACACCAACTTATGCACCAAATCTTGGTATAGGTGTAACTAATAATTAATTGAAAGATATTTAGAGAACCTGAAGTCAATCGACTTCAGGTTCTTTTTTTGCTATGAATAGATTAATGTGATAAACTATAATACTGAATTAGTACGCATTAAGGTGGAAAAATATGGAACAAAGTTCTAAAAATTTATTCGTAAAGTCTTTATTGGTAATTGTAATTGCTGCATGGGCTCTATGGACATTAAATTCCGGTCTTTATGTAGATGAAAATGGGTTACTTACCATTTATAAAGGAATCAACCAGGGGCAGCATATGTTTGTTGATAGCTGGGAATCTCTACAGACTGGAGGATTTCTGGCATGGCCGTTGTTTGCACTCTATTATGATGTTTTTAAGCCAATGTTTGAAACAGCAGGGATAAATATAGGTCTTGTTTTGTTAATGAGAATAGCCTATATGATCGTCAGGGCTTTAGTGGCTATTTATTTATATTTCACTATTAGAAAAACAGCGTATGAAGATGGTGCATATTATGGTGCCCTGTTCTACTTTTTATTTGTTGTTACATGGAAAAATTTCTCATACAAATCCTATTGTGAAATTGCAGTCATGTTAATACTCTGTTTTTTAATTAGATATCATGAAAGCAGAAACGTAGCCTATTTTGTCCTAACAGGTATTGCTGCCTCAATAGCTATTTTGGCATATCCAACCATGTTAATATTGGCTGTTGTTATTGGTGTTATTATCATCTGGAAGATGTATAGCAGTGACATAGGAATTATGCCATTAATTTTATTTGTTACTACATGTGTCATATGTGGAATTGCTTTTCTGACATATTTGCAGCTGACATCTGGTATACCAGAAGCGTTATCTCAATTAAAATATCTTGGCGATCAGGATTATGAGGAAAATGTATTTGTCAGATTCGGAAAAATTCTTATTAGCTATGCAGCATTTGGAGTGGTCGCATATATACCAGTAGTGTTGATTAATTTATTTAAGCGAATCATTAATATCGATGATTATTTAGAAAAAGGAATACTATCGCTTTACTGGTTTGTATTTCTACTAGCTGTTTGCTTTTTGAAAGTAGATAGCATATCAAATTCGCGATTTATATATGCGCTGATATTAGTCTATTTTTGGTTCCCATATTTAATCCATGAAAGATCTGAAAATGGCTATACCGTAATTGGCGCCTACAATAATACAATCAATAGTGAAAAAGAAGTACTATGGTTGATGTTTACCATGTCTACTGCAGCGCAATTTGTTTGGGCTGTATCTACAAATCAGGATATTTCTGTGCCAGGCCACATGGCAGTGTATGCCGCAATAGCTGTCATATTGTTGTTATGCACTAATGGTGAGATGCTCGGTTTAGTGAGATTGATGATTATTTCAGCTGTATTCTTCTTATGTTTTTGGGTGGCAGAAGGTAACGGTGGCTATTCAGACATATTAAAGGAAAGATGGATTGTTACTGAAGGTGAGCTAAAAGGTATAGCTCTTCTTCCGGAGGACTATAAGGCTAACCAATCCGTTTATAATTTAGTTACAAACTATGTATCCAAAGATGACAAGCTTCTCGTAGCATTTGGAAGTAATAGCACAGGATATTTGAATTGCGATGCAAAGCAAGGTACGTATTCTGTATATGCCCGCACACAGAAAAATACAAAGCTATTAGAATATTATGAAATAAATCCAGATAACCAGGCGGATTATGTGCTCATTGATACCAGTAATGTAAAATATCAGGATTTCATGGATGGTGAGGTCGGAAAATACATAATGGAAAATTATACAGCGCAAGTAGCCAAGGACGGAGATTTTGTTTTGTGGGGGAGATAATAGATATTTCGATGCAAAAAATAACTAAACAAAAATTTATTTATTCAATATTTCTTTTAGGAATTATATTTGTGGCGAGTCTGCCTGCGTTTAGAAGCGGCATATATGAAGCTGGACACGATTTACAGTTTCATTTAGGCAGGATTCAAGCTATTGCAGATGAACTTTCAAAGGGGCAGTTTCCAGTAAGATATGAAAGTGGAGCTTGGTATGGACACGGATATGTGTGTACCACATTTTATGGAAATATCTTTTTGTACATTCCAGCGATTCTTTTTAATATAGGTGTAAAGCTATGGAGATGCTACAATATTTATCTTATTTTGGTAAATGCTGTTACAGTTTTTGTGAGTTTTTATAGTTTTAAGAGATTGTTTAGGTCTGGGGAGTGGGGATTATTTGCAACAGGTTTGTATATGTTGGCAGGCTACAGATTGACTAATCTTTATGTTCGTGCAGCAGTTGGTGAATACACTGCCATGATATTTATACCACTTGTAACTTATGGCCTTTATCGCATATATGATATTGATAATACAGAAAAAAATAGGGTGGGAACTATACTTCCTCTTGTAATTGGTGCAACCGGCATGATTCAAAGCCACATACTTACAACTGAGATTGTAGTAGTATTGGCATTGATATATTGTCTGGTTCTATGGAAAGACACATTAAAACATCTTAGGGAGCTTGGATTAGCTCTATTATTTATCTTCGGGATAAACGCGTTTTTTATCATCCCATTTATAGATTCCTATACATCTATGGATTTATATATCAACAATATTTTGACAAAGGATAGTATCAGATCAGAAGGTTTATATATCAGTCAGTTGTTTGGAATGTTGACATATGGTGGTGGTAGTAGTTTTCAATGGACTGCGGCTGATGAAGGTCATTTAAATATAGGCATATCAGTTGTGCTTTGTTTTATCGTGACACTCATATTTATAATCATTGCCATTGCGAAAAAGAAGCAGGCTTTATCAAGAAATATTGTTGTGTTATTCATCTGTGGTATTATTGCAGGATGGGTGTCCACAGTATATTTTCCATGGGACGTTTTTGCAGGGGAATCAGTTTTAGACAAGCTGGTGTCATCTGTTCAGTATCCATGGAGGTACCTTATGGTGATGACAACGTGTTTTATAATTTCAGGCACATATAGTCTGAAGCAACTTATCAGTAAAAAGGTAATTTTTGTTATAGCTGGCTTTGCAGCATTAGCAGTAGTATGTACAGGATATTTTGATTACACACTATCAATTTACAATACGACAGTCACCAATGAGACAGCGGTGGAAAGTTGGGCTGACAAACTCTATTTGCCAGTAGATACAGATAGGGAGTCGCTTAAGACGTCGGAGTTTGTAGAAACAGCGGATGGCATTATTATTCCAGTTCTCTCATATAAAAATGTTTATGTTTTAGATGAAAATGGAACTGAGATAGATTGGTCGGCGGGAGATAATAATCTGATTAAAATCCCCAAATTAGAACATCCAGAAAATCTTACAATTCGCTTTAGAGAGCCGCTGTTATGGCGGATAAGTGAGATTATCACACTATTGACAATATGTGTATGTGTAGTTTCAGTAGTAAAGGATGCCAGGTTTAATAGCAATTGATTATTAAATTGTAGACTTATTATATTTTTATGAAAGAATGATAAAAATGGGTACATATTTAAATCCAGGCAATAGTGGTTTTGCCACAATTAAAGACAAAGATTATATAGATAAAACGGGCTTAATTAGATTAATAAACGACACTATTGATACATCTAGCAAATTGACATGTATCAGTAGACCTAGGCGTTTTGGAAAATCTTATGCTGCCCAAATGTTATGCGCTTATTATGATTATACATGTGACTCCCATTCTTTATTTGAAGGATTAGAGATTTCAAAATCAGATGATTATGAAAAATTTATAAATAAATACAATGTTATTTATATTGATATAACTGGATTGCTTTCTGAATTGAATGGCGAGGGTAAGGATTTAATAAACTTTGTGCCTTTGCTTAAAAAAGATATTATCCGAGATTTATGTAAGGCGGAGTCTAGAGTTGATGATACTAGAAGATTATCTGAATGTTTATTAGACTATGTGGAATATACAGGAAAAAAGATAGTGTTTATCATTGATGAATGGGATGCCCTTATTCGAGAAGCAAAAAAAAATGATAAAGTTCAGATTGGTTATTTGAATTTTCTAAGGGAGATATTCAAAAACGGAAATATTACACCAAGAGTAGTAGCAGGTGCATATATGACAGGAATTCTTCCAATTAAAAAGGATGGGACAGAATCTGCCATATCAGACTTTAATGAATATTCGATATTAAATCCCGGTGTATTTACTGAATATACTGGTTTCTTAGAAAAAGAGGTTTGTCAGATTTGTTCAGATAAAGGATTGAATCCGCAACTCTTTAAGGAATGGTATGATGGATACTTATTTGACAAAGGAACATCTATATACAATCCCTATTCAGTCATGCAAGCAGTGTCTCGCAATAGTTTTGAGTCATATTGGCAAAAGACAACTGCAGCCGAATCATTAGTTACATATATCAGTATGAATTTTGCAGGATTGCAGGATGATATCGCTAGACTTATAACAGGTGAGCATCTTGAAGTTGATATATCGGGCTTCAGCAATGATGTTGAAACATTCAAGACAAAAGATGATGTGTTGACATTGTTAATACACCTTGGATATTTGGCTTTTGATAGTATAACTCATAAGGCAAGAATTCCAAATGAGGAAATAAAAACAGAGTTTGTAGCCCTGTTAAAAAATTCATCAAAAAGTGAATTGGCCAAGTTAGTTACACAATCAGATACTTTATTACAAGATACTATCGAGCAAAATGAGGAAAAAGTAGCGAAAACTATAGATGATATAAGAATGTCGGAATATGCGCCAACATTCTATAATGACGAGCAAGCCTTGAGATATGTCATCAAGTTTGCATATCTAACTTGTGTAGATAAATACAGTAAAATAGAAGAGTTGCCATCCGGTAAAGGTGTGGCTGATGTTGTATATATTCCCCAAAAGACCACTGCGGATCCAGCTTTGGTTATAGAATTAAAATGGAACAAAACTGCTGAGGCTGCGATTTCTCAGATAGAGAATAAAAATTATCCCGAGATAATAAAGGCTTTCAGTGGTGATATTTTAATGGTGGGAATAAACTATGATGAAAAGACAAAGCGGCATAGTTGCAAAATTAATAGATTACAAAAATAATTTTGCCATATGGTTACAGTGAGCTTGGCTTCAATTAGAAGGGTAAATGATTAAAATGGAAAATAGTTATAGAAAGTTTCTGTCAAAGAAGCATGTACATAGATATATACTGGGAATCCTGTATTTAGTGTTGTTTGTTCCGTATTTTTATTCTTTGTATTATTCTGTGCCAGCGAGTGATGATTTTGCTTTTGGCGCGGACACTTGTTCAGACAATTTATTGCTAAATGCAATATTGTATAGTGTGTGGAACTGGCGATTTCACAGCGGAAGATGGTTAATATTTATCATTCAAAAAATTATTAATCCATTGAATCTACATATTCATCTAGGTCATGCATATGGAGTATATATGATCGTTTTGTTTCTCTTTTTCACAGGGATAATCATATACTCACTAAACGAGATAATAAGATATATATTAGATTGCAATGGAATTCTTTCAAATTGGTCAACGTTTATACTAATAGCTACTTTTTATACAACTTATTATTACGTTGAAGCTTATAACTGGTATGTAGGAGCGACAGCTTATGCTCTTCCTATGGCACTTATGTTATTAGCTGTAGCACTAAATATAAAATACTTGGAAACAAAAGAACTAAAATATATGGTGTGGCTATCAGTAACAGCTATCATACCTGCAACAAATGAGTTTTGTGATGTCCCACTTGGTGTAGTGTATATATACTTGATGTTTTTGGTTGGTAAAGGAACCATCACAGATAAAAAAGAATTAGTTCATAGATTGTTACCATTATTGGAGTTTGTGGTACTTGGAGTATCAGTAGTTTTTGCTCCGGGAAATTTCGTAAGACAATCTGGATATCAAGTTGAATCCAATTTAGGAAATGCAGTTAGACAATCTGTTATAGATATTGTCTCTAGGATTACGTCTACAATTGTTGTAAAACCATGGGTATTAGCAGCATTTTTGGGTATATTTTTGATAGGTATAGCCTCAAATAAAAATAAGCACAAAACTACTAATATTTTTATGTTAGGATTAGTTTGCGGGATAGCAATATTGGGTTCTATTTTTCCATATATGTATGGACGTAATTTCACAACTACATATATGGATGTAAGAATGCAATATGTAATGGGGCTTCTGATTGTCATATGTATAGGCATATTTGCTATGGTGATAGGAAGGAAATTCGCAAGATTAATAAAAATAGATTTTAAGAGCAGTCATATAGCTCTTGTAACAGTCTGTATTGTCATAGTGGGTGTGATTGGTCTTGTTAGAAATAGCGCCTATCTCAACTCTGTTCCAGTTGATATGTATAACAAGAAAGAACTTATTAAATCAAGCTATGACCTATGGGATGGCGTTCTTTTAGAGATAGAACAATCACCAGATGATGATGTAAAGGTCCATAGAGAGTCAGATGTTTCATGGACCCCATATTTCCTATATTCAGGGTTAGTTAGTGGGGAAACATTTGATGTAGATTTTGATGAAGTCTATAGTTCTAAACAAATTATGTTGAACGTATATTATCAGAAAAAATCTGTCACATTGTATTTTGATAATCAGTAAGGTAAATAGGTTTATGTTAAAGAAAATAAATATTAAAGAAATATTACTTAGAATTCCGTTGATAATAGGATATATATGGTTACTTAGCCCTTTTGTATATAGTGTTTATTATTCTATGCCAGCAAATGACGATTTTGCCCATGGAATTAATTGGTGGGGAAGTAATTTGGTTGGAGAGGCTTTGCATAGAGCTGGATGGAACTATATGCATAGCTTTGGACAGTCAGGTGTATTTGCTGCCTTCACACAGGTACTATTTAATCCGTTATATTGGTTTAAAGATAGGGGGCATAGCTTTGGAATCTGTATGGTAATTGTATTTCTATTAGTTATCATAGGAACGCTGTATGCTGTAAGAAGATTAGTAAAGCTATTGGGAGCTGTGCAGAATAGTTATGTATTAGATATATTTACATTCTTGTTGGCATTACTGCTTCTTACAAGCTATTATTATAGCGATGTATATAATTGGTGGTCAGGTGTACCTGGATACTCTCTGATGATGATGGTGAGTATGTTTGCCTATGGAAATATTGTAAAGTATAACGATACACGTAGCAAAAAGGATTACATTCTGATGATTATTCTAGGAATGATTACCTGCACTTGTTTAATGAATTGTGTGGCAACTGGCATATTTTATGTCATTTATGTTTTTATTTATAATTATAAAAATGGTGAGAAATTAACAAGAAAAATTCTCCCTTTAGTATTATATATTTTTGTCGGACTTCTTATGATTGCAGCGCCTGGTATACGTGAGAGAAGTGGAGAGGATATACCTGTAGATTATGTAGAAGCTTTAATGGTAACAGCTTATCGTGTGAAAACTCGTTTTACTGTATCATATCAGACGCGACCATGGATTATCTTATTTATTGTTTTGATCCTATTAGCCGGAATGATGGTTAAGTCTGAAAAGAAGCCTAAGATTCTTGTGATTATTATGGGTTATCTGTGTTCACTTGTGGCTGCATTTGGTGCAGTAGCTCCATATGTAGTAGGCTCACATAAGACATATGATTCAGAATTTACACCTAGAATATATTTTGTAGAAGATTATTTAGTTTTCATAGCTTTTGCAGTATTAACATTTAGATTGGGACAATGGCTAGCCGTAAAGATTGACAGAGAAATACAATGGAAAATTGTTATTCCATTAGGGCTTTGTTGTGTTTTAATTAATTATATATACTGCGCAAATCATCAAGAGGAGATAGGTGTATTAATACCATCTGACATAAAAGAACATGTGGCATTAATAAAAGAAAGCTATTATTTCTGGGATGATATTATAGATGAGATAATAGAATCTCCTGATATGGATGTTGAGATTTATAGACAAAATGTGGATTGGTGCCAGTATGTGTATTATACAAGTTTAGATGATGGAACTAGTGATTGGGACTGGTCTGGAGATAAAAAAATATATTATGGAGGATGTAATCAGTGTGCGGCAATTTTCTATGGAAAGGATAGAATAAGAGTTTATTTTAATGAATAGTTGATGATGGGATGATTTTAATGGGGAAAGATAGAAACATAATGAAAAGGTATTTTATGCTTGTTTTAGGCGTGATTATACCTATAATGACAACATTTATATACTACTTTTTAAATTTGAGATTTGGAGATAGTGTATTTGATTTGCCAATATCTTCTTGGGGGGATGGAATATTATATTATAAGCAAATTGAGAGTTTGGTGAATGGGGGCAACTTACAGGGCTATTATGGTTTTAATGAAAGCCATGCAGAAATTGGGAAAATGGCGGCATGGTCACCAATTATATATGTTCCTTTTACATTATTGGGAATGATAGCTGGATGGAATTATTCTTCCCCAATTATATACAATGTTATTTATTGGATTATTGCCTTTGAATTATTTGTAATTTTATTAAAACCAAGGCTGGTTCAATTCACGTCTTTCTCGATTATGTGGATTAGTTTTGGCATATTACATTACTATAGTTTGCAGTGTATGGCGGAAAGCTTTATTGCGTCTCTAACCGTTATTTATGTTATAATTGCATTCAAATATTCATATGATTCAAGACAATTTAATATTTGGTTGGTTATAGCATTGGTTCTTCTAGTTCTTTTAACATTAATGAGAGGATATTGCGCAGTATTTGGTTTACCATTATTCTACTTTGCCTTAAAAAAGGTCGGTAAATTAGTCTCAGCAATTATAGGCATAGTGATGATATTATCTACTGCTACATATATTGTAATAATAAAAAAATATACATCATTATATTTTTGGCCTCTAATAGATGCTTCTTGGGTTCGGGCATTTAGATATGGTATACGACCAGGGATTGAAAGCACTTTAGAGAGATTTCTTTTAGCATATTCAGAATGTAAGGAACTTATACTAGGGACTTTAGCACGGAATTATATGTGGTATGCTTCATATGTATTACTTATTATTGCAATGCTTTGGTTATTATATAAGACGTTCCGTGATAGGAAATTGTCATATGTATCTGTTCTAATAATCCCATTAGCTTTTATAGCAGCTTTTTGGATGCTTTATGATGTAGGAAACGGTGGGAGACAGTTTATTTGTCTTGTATGTGGATTCTTCCTAATACTGGCTATGGATCAAAAGGCAAGTCCCCTCATTGGAGTAGTGCTGCTACTTTCCTTTTACATGACATGGTTTACTAAGGGAGATGTAAAATTTTTAAACACAAGTAGTAATGCTTCATTTGAAACTGAAGTAAGTCGTTTGACAG
This sequence comes from Pseudobutyrivibrio sp. ACV-2, assembly GCF_900107545.1. GTDB lineage: Bacteria > Bacillota > Clostridia > Lachnospirales > Lachnospiraceae > Pseudobutyrivibrio. Next base: position 205,005 of record NZ_FNQZ01000006.1, read on the forward strand.
ATTATTTAAATGCGGAACAGGGAATTAGTGAATGGGATAATACAATTGTATGGGCATATGGAACCCAAACTTTATATGGTGTACCATCGAAGTTTGGATTAAATTGTTGTAGAGATGAATATTTAGAAGAAAACGGCGGATCTTTAAAAGCAAAATACGTTATGATTGGTAAAGGCAGCCCTGCTGAGAAATATGTTCAGCCTAGCGGTTGGAAATATCTAGATACATTTTTGGATATGGATTTATATAGTACAAGGTAGAAATAAAATGAAGAAAAAGTTGGAATATATTTTTAAAAATTATACTGACACACCATTTTGGTTAGGTGTTATAGCGGTTAGCCTAATATGGATTCTTATCTATTACACATTAGGACCATATTGGGATTTTGAGGAGCATATTAAACTTGCGAAATATATTATTCGTCCGGAAATAGACGCCCAGGATTTATTGGATGTTGGTTTAACACTTGTTGCACCATACCCGTTATTTCACATCAGTATTAAGCTGTTGCATTATATGTTCAGACTTGATTACGTAACGGTTCAGGCAGTTTTTTTGACCTTATGCAATGTTTGCTCAATTCTTGTTTTTAGATTTATTATAAAAAAATATACAAAGGTAGAAAATTCATATTTTGTTGATTTTTTAAGTATATCCGCGATGATTTTTATGGGCGCAAGGAGTTGGTTAAATGATTGGGTATATTTTAGGTGGCAGGCGGGACCTAATCCATTGCATAATCCAACTATAGTTGTGGTGAGACCAATAGGTCTATTATGCTTTTATTTTTTCATAAAATACATGAACGATTTTAAAAATAATAATAAAGATTATTTACTTTTTTCTATATTTAGCGCACTTTCTGTATTAGCAAAACCTAGTTGGGCAACCGTATATATAGCAGCAATGGGAGTATATACTTTGTTCGTGATGTGCTCAAATAAGGATATTTTTATTGGAATTAAAAATTTTATTGCAGTATTACCGACGTTATTGATAATGGTGTGGCAATTATCGGTATTTAAGAATAATACAGACAAGATGGATGTTAGTATTCATTTTGGTACATATTACGATTACAGTGTACTCAAAGTAATAGGAATATCGTTAGTGATGGTTCCGGTTGTATTTATATTGTTTGATTATAAACGTGTAAAAGAAAATGTGGCGATGGTAATTACACTAACTGCGTTGATTATAGGGTGGGCTCAGTTTTTCCTATTAACTCAAGGTGGAACCAATGATTTTAGTTGGGGTTACGACTTAGCAATTCAATTGACAACAGTTTTATTTATGGCTGATGGATATATTAGAGACAAACAGAATAAGATCGCAAAATGGCGTGTGAATTTAGCTTATATAATGTTTGTGTATCAAGTATTTGTAGGGTTATGTTACATGTATATCACATATAAAAATTGTGACTACAGATTTTAATCAAATTATAATATTTTAGTAAATTTGGTTGAGTAAGAAGGAGTACCATAGTTAAAGGGATAATATATGTATAGGAATGATAAGAAATATAAATTGTTTGATTTAGTAATTTGGATAGGAACATTGTTTATATGTACTGTGTTAATGTTCGTTTTAGTTTATAAGCAAGCTTCTAACGGTGAAATATATCACTCAGATATAGGTGCTTATATTGATGAAATGTTAGGAATACCTACTGACTATAGTTTTCCCTATCCTATAATGTTCAAAACGGCAGCTCTACTAAATAAATTTGTTTGGCCGAGCTTAGCGATGTCACTAACAGTTACAGGTTTTAACATTTTAGCGTTAATCTATACTAGAATAAGTTTCCGAAAAAAAACAAATATTGGAATATTAGCTACCTTTTCAACAGTAGCATTATTTTTCTGTTCAATGATTTATAATCCCTTATTTGCAAAAGTAGGGATTTATAATAGATATGTAGGTGTATTTACACATAACGCTTGGCATAATGCCACCTATTTGGCGTCTCGTCCATTTATAATTGGCTCATTCATTTATGGAGCATACACTATGCTTAACTATGAGTCGGATTTTGAAAAGGCAGAAATACTGACGTTTGCAAAACACAAAAATTATCTAATTTTTTCATTGTTTATGTTTTTGGTTACAATGACTAAACCAGCATATACATTACCACACATGGCAGTGGTCGGTATAGTTGCAATATATAGGTTGCTTAAAATGAAGTTTAAAAATTTTAGGCAGACTTTATGTTTGGCATTAACATATGTTCCTACTTTGTGTGTATTACTATATCAATATGCTGGAGTGTTTACAGGAACATCTAGTAGAGGAGAGGATAATGGTATAGGAATATGTTTAGGCAAAGTGTGGTTGAACTATGTATCCAACCTTCCTTTGGCAATAATTTTAGCAGCAGGGTTTCCTATTGTTGTACTGTTATTTCATATAAAGCAGTTGCGTGAATCTGAACAATATCGGTTTGGATGGCAAATATATCTTGCGGGGCTATTGATGGCCTTTTTCTTATATGAAAAAGGATTTAGGGCGATGCACTTTAACTTTGCATGGGGCTATATCTGTGGCCTGTTTGTTGTTTTCTTTGTATCATTAGAAGAATGGTGTATTGATATAAAAGAGGCTTATTCAGAAGATGAAAGATTCAAAGTTAACAAGAAATTAGTAGCAGAGACTATTGCATTGCTGCTGCATTTGATATGCGGTGTATGTTATTTTATGTCGTTACTAAATGGAGGAGATTATTTGTAATTTGAACAGTATGAGCTCCATATGTATTATAGAAATAATAGGCTATTCAATTATATAAAGGACAAGATTATAACATATTTAGGAAGGATACAAAATGATACCATTTAACGTCCCACCATTTGTGGGAACAGAAACAAAATATATCGAGGACGCCATCGCAAAGCACAAGATCTGCGGTGATGGCGAATACACTAAGAAATGTAATGCGTGGCTTGAGGAAAAAACAGGATCACCAAAGGTGCTTCTGACCACATCTTGCACACATGCTACAGAAATGGCTGCCCTCTTATGTGATATTAAACCAGGTGATGAAGTAATCATGCCTTCATATACATTCGTATCTACAGCTGATGCGTTTGTACTTCGTGGAGCGAAGGTTGTGTTTGTGGATATCCGCCCAGATACAATGAATATTGACGAAAACAAAATCGAAGCAGCAATTACAGAAAATACAAAGGCAATCGTGCCTGTTCATTACGCTGGTGTATCTTGCGAGATGGATACTATCATGGATATTGCCCGCAGACATAATCTGCTTGTAGTAGAGGATGCTGCCCAGGGTATCATGAGCACATACAAGGGAAAGTCCCTCGGAACAATCGGAGATTACGGCGCTTTCTCATTCCATGAAACTAAAAACTATTCAATGGGTGAGGGTGGAGCACTCTTGATTAAAAATCAGGATATGATTGAGCCAGCAGAAATCATCCGTGAAAAGGGTACAAACAGAGCTAAATTCTTCCGTGGACAAATTGATAAATACACATGGGTAGAGGCAGGCTCTTCATATCTTCCATCTGAGCTTAATGCTGCCTATCTCTATGGTCAGTTGGAATCTGCTGACAAGATTTTTGATGACAGAATGAACTCTTGGAACAAATACTATGACGCTTTCAAAGAATTAGCTGATGCAGGAAAAGTTGATTTACCAGTGGTTCCTGAAGGCTGCACTCACAATGCCCATATGTTCTATCTTAAGTGTAAGGACTTGGAGGAGCGTACAGCACTTATTAACTATGCCAAGGAAAATGATATCCTTATGGTATTCCACTATATTCCTCTTCATTCTGCACCTGCCGGTAAAAAATATGGTCGCTTCAGTGGCGAAGATATCTTTACCACAAAGGAAAGTGAGAGACTTGTCAGACTTCCTCTTTACTATGGTCTTACAGATGAGGATCATGCAAAGGTAGTAAAAACAGTAAAGGATTTCTATAGCAAGAACTAATGGCAAATATGAGAATAGACGGAGAAAAAATATATCTAACCCCTATTTCAGATGAGGATTTGGCAGATTTTGTCCGCTGGCGTAATAGCCAGTTGGTAAGAGAACGCTATATATACCGAGGCGAATTTACCATAGAAGGGCAAAAGGCCTGGATAAAATCCCATGTGGATACAGGTGAAACCATTCAGTACATTATCTGGGACAAGCAGGATGATAAAAGAATCGGCTGCGTGTATATCCAGGATATTGACAATGTTAATCACAAAGGTGAATATGGCATTTTCATAGGTGAGGAAGACTATTTGGGAGGTGGCCGAGGACGCGAGGCTGCAGAACTTATAGTAGACTATGCTTTTTCACATTTGAGTATGCATAAAATATATTTAAGAGTTTTATCTGACAACATTCGAGCATACAAATCCTATGAGCATGCAGGGTTTGTAAAAGAGGGATTATTCCATGACGATGTTTGTATAGATGGACTCTATCATGACGTGATTTTTATGGCTAGATATAAGGATTGAAGGTGCAGAAAATGAAAGTTTCTTTTGTAATACCATGCTATAGATCTGAAAAAACTCTGGAAATAGTAGTAAGCGAAATACAAAATAAAATGCAGCAAATGACAGAGCATACCTACGAAATCATTTTAGTCAATGACTGTTCGCCAGATGGCACACTAAGTGTTATTCGTAGACTCTGCGCAGACAATGAAAATATCATTGGAATAGACCATGCTAAAAACTTTGGTCAGCACGCAGCTTTGATGGCTGGATTCAGCTTTGTATCAGGTGATGTAGTTGTATGCCTGGATGATGATGGTCAGACACCTGCTGACGAGGTAGACAAGCTT
>NZ_FNQZ01000010.1 GCF_900107545.1 Pseudobutyrivibrio sp. ACV-2
TGGGCCGTTACCTCACCAACTAGCTAATCAGACGCGGGTCCATCTTGTACCGATAAATCTTTTCACACTTTGTCATGCGACATCGTGCGCTTATGCGGTATTAGCAGTCGTTTCCAACTGTTGTCCCCCTGTACAAGGCAGGTTACCCACGCGTTACTCACCCGTCCGCCACTCAGTCAGTAAATCGTCACCCCGAAGGGATCGTAATAAACTGCTTCGTTCGACTTGCATGTGTTAAGCACGCCGCCAGCGTTCATCCTGAGCCAGGATCAAACTCTCATGTTAAAAAGTTTAATTCCGAATCAGTATAAAACTGACTTGTTTACTAATAAAGGTTTGTATTGTTTCGTCTAGAAACTAAATGAATTTCAAGGATACATGTTTTAAAAACTTGTATTAATTCAAGGTTTGTTTCACTGTTCAGTTATCAATCTTCTTATTTGTTGCTTTCAGCAGCAACTCGTTTATATTACCACGATGCTAGCTGTTTGTCAACAATTTTATTTAACTTCTTTTGAAATCATTCTGCCAACCTAGAAGAGTTAGCTTGTAAATAGTATCATTTGCCCAACTTTTTGTCAAGCGCTTTTTCTATTTTGTGCGTTTGTCATGAGATAACATAAACTTCACTTAAAGGCTTTAATCTCTCGCGACAGCTTGTTTATAATAGCATCCAGCTGATATCGTGTCAACAAGTTTTTTAGATATTTTAAACATTTTTCACAGTATAGCCATAAGAGCCTCAACTGAATCGTCAGATGTAGCCCAGCTAGTAGCAATTCTGACTACAGTATGACTTTCATCGTACTTCTCCCAGAACCCATATACAACTTTCTGACCAAATTCTTTGAGGGATTCATTATCCATCACTACAAATATTTGATTGGTTGGATTTTCCATGAACAGAGTATACCCTTTAGTTTTGAGACATTCTCTAATTTTATTAGCTTGTTCTATGGCATGACTTCCCATTTCCATATACAGGTCATCAGTAAACATTTCCGCAAACTGAACTCCAAGAAGTCGGCCTTTCGCTAATAGCGCACCGTGCTGTTTTATTTGAGTAATCATGTGTTTTGGTGTGTTTCCTTTAGTGAATACCACCGCTTCTCCGAATAACGCACCTACTTTTGTTCCGCCAATATAGAACACATCTGCATACGATGCTATATCAGCCATTGAAAGATCATCCTGTGCAGCAAGACCATAAGCAAGGCGCGCACCATCTATAAACAGTGGGATGTTATACTGTGCACATACAGATGATACAGCCTCTAACTCTGTTCGTGAATAGAGTGTTCCGTATTCAGTAGGATATGAAATGTAAACCATGCCAGGATTTACCATGTGCTCAGAACTGTCATCAGCGTAATGGTCTACAAGCATTTGTTTAAGTTCATCTGCGTCAAGCTTGCCCTGGTGAGCTGGTAATGTGATGACCTTATGGCCACTGTATTCTATAGCTCCTGCCTCATGAACAGCTACGTGTCCAGTGGCTGCAGCAACTACACCGTCATAATTAGATAACATTGAATCTATGACAACCTGATTAGTCTGTGTTCCACCTACGAGAAAATAAATATCGGCATTAGGACAATTAATATATTCTTTTATTTTAGTTTTCGCTGCTCTGCAAAAATCATCCTCGCCGTAACCTGGTGTTGAAATCATATTTGAATCACTTAAAGCCTTCAAAACTCTAGAGTGACATCCCTCTGCATAATCACATGAAAAGTATAACATCGCGGCAATCTCCATACATCTAAAGCTGTGCATTTCTATATACGTCTAAAACAAAAGGCAACCGCTTTCGCGATTGCCTATACTTAACGGAGAGGGTGGGATTCGAACCCACGCGCCCTTGCGGACAAACGGTTTTCAAGACCGCCTCGTTATGACCACTTCGATACCTCTCCATGTGTTTTTGATTGTGTATCTCTCGAACACGATTAGAATGATATCATCCGTTCAACCATATGTCAACATAATTTGAGAAGTTTTTTATTAAAATTTAAAATTCAGAAAATTACGACATTTTATGTCTTTTCTTGTCTTTTGAAGCTTAAAATAGCCTCTCCGAACGCCACATCTTCAGGTGTTGTAACTTTGATATTTGTGTAGGAGCCTTCTATCATGTGTACATCATGATTAGTTGCTTTTTCCACTATCATAGCATCATCAGTAATAGATGTATCTGCGTCAGCTATTACCTTATCGTAGGCAGATTTTATCAGCGTATACTCAAAACATTGGGGCGTTTGCACAATCCATACATTTTTTCTCTCTGGGGTATCCAGTACTTTACGGCTGTCATCCGTGAGTTTTACTGTATCTTTTGTAGGCATTCCTACCACACATGATTCATATAGAGTTACTGCAGACATACATCTGTGGATAATATCTGTAGTTACAAATGCTCTGGCACAATCGTGAATCAGAACATAACCATCATCTATAGCCTGAAGTCCTGAGTAAACAGAATTATATCGCTCTTCTCCTCCTTCAACTATAGCTATGCATTTATCAATGTGATATTTTTCAATTATTTCTGTACGACATTTTTCGATATCACCAGGAGCTACTACGAGAACAATCTGGGTACATTTGCTCTGCTGAAAGGTACGAAGACAGTGAACCATTAATGGAACACCGCCTAGTTTCATATATTGTTTTGGAATGTCCTGTTCCATGCGTTTGCCACTTCCGGCCGCAAGAACTATGGCTGTAAATTTGTTCATTTTATACCTCTTGAGTTACATACGGCGACATCCCGTCTATAAGTAAAGTCTAACGCTCCCCTAATTTAAGATTAGGGATAGCATTTAAATCCCAACCATCACGACGTCCTGCTAAAAACTCATAGTAAGCTGCTGCGCCAATCATAGCTGCATTATCTGTGCACAGTATAGGTGAAGGATGATAAAATTCAACACCTTTTTCTTTGCACATCTGTACCATTGCTGCGCGAAGTGTTTGATTTGAGGCAACACCGCCTGCTATGGCGAATTTGGTCATACCAAATTCATCGATAGCTAAAGCTGCATGCTCACAAAGAGTGTCAATTACCGTCTGTTGGAATGATGCTGCGACGTCCGCTTCGTTGATGGTCTCTCCCTTCATTTGGGCTCCGTTTATATAATTTAGAACCTGAGATTTAAGACCACTAAAGGAGAAATCGTAAACTCCATCAGTAACTTTTGGTCGTGTAAACTGAATGGCAAAAGGATCTCCCTCATGGGCCGCCTTTTCGATTTTAGGCCCGCCTGGGTACCCCAAGCCTATGGCACGAGCCACTTTGTCAAAAGCTTCTCCAGCCGCATCATCTCTGGTGCGACCTAATATTTCGTATTTACCATAGTCTGCAACCCTGACAAGATGGGTGTGACCACCTGAGACAACAAGGCACAGAAATGGTGGCTTTAATTCTTTATTTTCGATATAGTTTGCACTGATGTGGCCTTCGATGTGGTGAACACCAATAAGAGGCTTACCTGTTGCAAATGCAATAGCCTTTGCTTCAGCTACGCCTACAAGAAGAGCTCCAACAAGGCCCGGTCCATAGGTGACTGCTATGGCATCCATGTCATCAAGCCCCATATCAGCATCATCGAGCGCTTGCTCGATAACTTGATTAATTCGTTCAATATGTTTGCGGGAAGCGATTTCAGGAACAACTCCTCCGTATAGTGTATGAAGTGGTATCTGTGTGGATATCACATTACTTTTAACATCTCGTCCGTTGATAACTACCGCCGCCGCTGTTTCATCGCAGGAGCTTTCTATAGCGAGTATTTTTATTTCTTTAGTATCCATTTATTTCATCCTCTGTAGACAGTCTCCAGGTGAGAATCTTCCAGCGTCCTTTTGAATCTTTTCTTAGGCAGAAATCCTCATAGGTTCTGTCATAGGAACTGCCCTCTCTAATAAAATAATAGGCATGAACAAATGCGCACTCATATCCGTTGATAGTTTTGAATTGAACTTCCTTTGAATCACTGACAGTGGAAGATACTATCGTTCTGGATCTATTATGATAATCCTCAATCTCCAGATTCAGAGATGCCACATAGGTATCCCTTGGATTGTATTGAAGAAGTTCATCATCCATAAGAGTACGAGCCTGGTCTACCATTTGTTCTAGCTGATTTTGATTGAATTCTTCACCGTAGTAGGCTGTAATTATTCGATTGTACCATTTGACAACTGCTCTAGGAGTGGCAGGATAATCCGTACTAAAGTTTTTGGAAATAATAGCTTGAACCTCGGAAAGTTCAACGTTTTCATCAGCACGGGCTGTATCATTTCGATGTGACAGATAGGCATAGTAACCCACTATCAAAGAAACCATACAGATAACCGCTATTCCTATTCGCAGTACCTTTTTCATGCTTATTCCTCCGCAAAATCGAGCTCTAGAAACTTACCGTCCTCCCCAAGTTTTGCCTGTGGGAAAATATCACAAACCGCTTTCATGTATCTTTTATGACCTGTCATGGATGGCGAGAAGTGGGTGAGCCAAAGTTCGTTGACACCTGCCTCCTTTGCCACTTGGGCCGCTTCATAGAAAGTCATATGTTTATTCTGCTTTGCTTTTGCAAGCTTGTCCTCTTCGGCATACATACCTTCACATATCAAAAGATCTGAAGAGTCTGCTGCTTCTACTAAAGATTTTGTAGGTCTTGTATCAGTACAATATGTAACTTTGATTCCCTTTCTGGCCTGACCCATCACCATGTCTGGGGTGTAGGTTTTACCTTCAAATTCTACGGAACTGCCTTTTTGAAGTGGGTTCCATAGAGTAACAGGCAAGCCTAGAGATCTGGCTGCTTCTACGTCAAAACGGCCTTTTCTAGGGATATCTATAGTGTAGCCGTAACACAGCACATTGTGGTTGACTTTAAAAGCATGTATGTGATAGCCAAGAATTTCAATACGTTCGTCTGGCTGTGTCAACTCGTGAAAATTAATTTCAAATGGTAATTCAGGTGCGATAACTCTAAGAGAATTTACCACACGCTCAAGCCCTTTAGGGCCAATGATTGTAATGGGCTCTGTTCTGTCTGAGTTGCCCATGGAAAGCAATAGGCCTGGTAAACCGCTGACATGGTCAGCATGATAATGAGTAAGGCATATTACTGAAATGGGGTTTGGGGAGAAGCCTGCCTCACGCAGGGCAACTTGAGTACCCTCGCCGCAATCTATAAGAAGGCCTTCGCCGTTGAATCTGAATAAGCATGAGGTAAGCCACCTGTTTGGGAGAGGCATCATGCCGGCGGTGCCTAGTAAGCATATGTCTAGCATTTTTTGTAGGGTCCTTTCTAAAAAGGGTGTTGGATGATTGGTAAAGATGGAAGTTTGTTTAAGGCGGTAGGTACTCCCTCATCCGTCAGCTGGCGCTGACACCTTCCCCCAGAGGGGGAAGGCTTTCCACCTCATCCGGCCCTGGCGGGCCACCTTCCCCTCTGAGGGGAAGGCTTTAATATTTCTATATGTCTATGCGCATGCATAGGGCGTCTTCGGTTGGGTTGGAATAGAAGTATTTGCGGGTGCCGATGGATTCAAAGCCTAGGTGCTCGTAGAGTGCTCGGGCTGGGGCGTTTGAAACTCTTACCTCCAGGAAAATAGTTTCGATGGATTTTGCACGAAGTTCCTCAAAGCAATGGGTAAGCAGCATCCTGCCAAGGCCCTGGCCTCTGTATTCCTGTGAAACTACGATATCGGGAAGTTCTGACTCTGGTGGAGTCAAGTAAAAAACTGCAAAGCCCGCTATTTTCCCACCCTGCTCTGCCACCATGACAAAGGCATGGTCTGAACCTACAGCTTCCTGATAGGCATCTGCTTTCCATGGATTGCTCATGGAGGCAAGCTCTATAGCTGCAATACTTTCTATGTCATCTATCGTGGCATATCTAAAATCAAAAGCCATTAAGCTTTTCCTTCCTTTTCCATGCGTTCGCGCTCAGCCTGAGATAATCTAAGGTATTCAGGTCTATGGTCTGCTGCTGGTTCGCAGTCACCATTTTCGTAGTAAAGCTTTCCAAGAGTTGCTACAGAAGAAGCATGCTGACGATTAAGGTGAGCTGGTGCAAATCTGTAAGGAACTGTGATAAGTTCTGATATTTTATCTGTGAAAACTGACACACCATCCCCAAGGAATGTGACTGGCTGCCCGGTTTTATTAATTTGGTCTGCTATTTCAGCGAAGTCCACTGCGCACTGTGGTTTAACAACTGTAAACTGGCCATCTGCCTCAAAACTGTATAGACCGGTGTAAACTTGTCCTCGTCTGGCATCCATGATTGGGCAAATCAAAGTGTCACTGCCCCAAAGATTAAACGCTATGGCATCCACTGTGGGAACTGATACAATAGGGCATCCTAGTGAAAGACCTAATCCCTTGGCTGTGGCTGAAGCGATTCTAAGACCTGTAAATGAGCCTGGGCCTGCTGCAACAGCAATGGCATCAAGAGTGTTCAAATCAAGTTCTACCATCTTTGAAAGCTCATCCAGCATAGGAAGCAGCGTCTGAGAGTGAGTCTTTTTGTATCCTGTAGTGTACTCACCGATTAAATTGTCATCTTCTACAATGGCTACTGAGGCAACAAGGCCTGAGCCATCTATTCCTAATATTTTCATTGTTCTATATATGCTCTATCGTGATTTTACGATAGTCGAATCCTTTTTCTAGATTTTTCTCTATTGTGATCTGGATGTAGTGCTCTGGAAGGATTTCCTGGATGAGGTTTGCCCATTCAATAAGACATACTCCATCTCCATAAACATAATCCTCGTAGCCGATTTCATCCATCTCCTCTACGTCACCGATGCGGTAAACATCGAAGTGATAGAAAGGAAGCCTGCCTGTGTCGTATTCCTGCACTATAGTGAAGGTTGGACTGCAAATGGCTTCATCGATATTGAGGCCTGTTGCAAAGCCTTGGGTGAATACTGTTTTACCAACGCCAAGGTCACCTATAAGGGTGAAAACCTGACCAGGAGTTGATTCTTCCGCAAGCTTACGGCCTACCTCTTCTGTTTCTTCTGGTGTATTTGTTTCAAAAACTTCTATCATTTTATCTGTAGTTTATAATCCTCTACGTGTTTTTTGATGTAATCGATTGTCGGGCTATACACATCCTTTATATCTTCCTTTGGGATGATGTATGCATTGACACGATTGCTGTAAATAAGCAGGTATTCTTTCCAGGTGGAAATCTTGTAGATGTATTCCCATGGAAGCTCTGCAGGATCCTCTGAAGCTGGTGAAGAAACCATAATGCCTGATTCTGTCAGCTCATAAGTAAGGGGATGCTTGAACACCTCCTGAGTCATTTGATTTTTAACCCTGAGCTTTAGACTGCCAGGGATGTAGACAAGAAATATGATGGCTACCAGAGGATAAAACAGGCGATATATTGGAGAAAGCATTGAAAAACGCATAATCCAAACTGCTATTAAAAGAACAAATAGCACCACCGAAAGAATCCCTTGAGTGGAGGTATATGTGTGAAATAAATTAAATCTGTATAAATCCTGCTCATTAATCCTAACGCTAAACTTGATGTTGTTCATAATCAGAATCTCCCTATTTTTTATTAGTTTACCATAAATGCCGTTAAAAAAATAGCAACCACAAAAAAGTTGCCATTTGTCCAAATTTTATACACAAAAAAAGTGAGCCGAAACCCCTAACGACTCACTCAAACCATATCTCCTAAAAAGCACACTCACTGTTACTTTTCTATATTGAAAAGTATAGGTATTATGTCTAATAATGTCAACAGAAGCGGCCTTTTAGGGTATTATTTTGTAAAATTATAACAATTTTCAAACCAGAAAACTGTGTATGATTACAAGACTTAAACCTTTAAGTTTTCTTAGTTCTTCTTTTCTTTATTAAGCTTCATAGTCAGCGCTATACGTCCTTTTTTCTCATCAACTGACAAAACTTCTACATCTACAATGTCACCAACTGAAACAACCTCTAGTGGGTGCTTGATATAGCGGTCTGTCATCTGCGAAATGTGCACAAGACCATCCTGGTGTACACCGATGTCTATGAATGCACCAAAGTCGATTACATTTCTAACTGTACCTTTAAGCTGCATTCCAGGCTTAAGATCCTTCATTTCAAGGACGTCACTTTTTAGGATTGGCTTTGGCATGTCCTCACGTGGATCACGTCCCGGTTTTTCAAGTTCTTTAACGATATCCTCTAAAGTCATCTCACCAACACCAAGTTCTGTGGATAAAGCCTTGATATCAGAGATACTTTTGTGGATATCCTTAAGTGTACCTGCAGCTATATCTTTGGTGTTAAAGCCTAATTTTTCAAGAAGGGCTTTTGCAGCATCGTAGCTCTCTGGGTGTACCGCTGTGGCATCAAGAGGATTCTTTCCACCGATGATGCGCATAAAGCCTGCGCACTGTTCGAAGGCTTTGGGTCCAAGCTTTGGTACCTTTTTAAGCTCCGCTCTTGAATTGAAACGGCCATTAGCTTCACGGTACTCTACGATATTTTTCGCAATGGTCTTATTGATACCAGACACATATTCTAAGAGAGATGCAGATGCTGTGTTAAGATCCACACCAACTGCGTTAACGCAATCCTCAACTACACCTGCTAATGTTTCGTCCAATTTCTTTTGATTCATGTCGTGCTGATATTGTCCTACACCAACTGACTTTGGATCGATTTTAACAAGCTCTGCAAGTGGGTCCTGAAGACGGCGTGCCATTGATGTGGCACTACGCTGTCCTACATCGAAATTAGGAAATTCCTCCGTAGCAAGCTTGCTGGCTGAATATACAGATGCACCGGCTTCGTTAACGATGATATATTCTACCTTTTCAGGTATCTCTTTTAACATGTCTACAATAATCTGCTCTGACTCACGGCTGGCCGTTCCATTCCCCAGAGAAATAAGGGATACATTGTATTTTTTAATAAGGGCTTTGATAACTTTTTTAGTTTCTTCCACCTTATTCTGAGGAGCTGCTGGGTAAACAACAGTGGTATCCAACACCTTTCCTGTAGCATCGACTACTGCAATCTTGCAACCTGTTCTGAAGGCTGGATCCCAACCCAGTACATTTCGTCCTGCGATTGGAGGCTGCATAAGAAGCTGTGTAAGGTTTTTACCGAATACCTTGATAGCTCCATCCTCTGCAACCTCTGTAAGATTGTTTCTGATTTCATTTTCTATTGATGGCGCAATAAGTCTTGTGTAGGCATCTTCGATAGTAGTGATAAGAGCCTGATTCGTATTTACGTTATCCTTTGTGATAATCTTTTTTTCTAAATATCTAAGTATATCCTCTACTGGGGCTTCTATAGATACCTTTAGAATCTTTTCCTTTTCACCACGATTGAGAGCAAGGATACGATGTCCAGGAAGCTTTGCAATAGCTTCATCATAATCGTAGTAATTTTCGTAAACGGATTCTGCCTCTGCATCCTTTGCTTTAGATACGATGCGACCATTTTTAAAAGTCTTTTCGCGAATCCATGTACGATAATCTGCGTCATCTGAAATGCTTTCAGCAATGATGTCGCATGCTCCTGCGATAGCATCCTCTGCAGTGGTCACCTCTTTTTCCGGATTAATGAAGGCTTTAGCTTCTTCCTCAAGTGATTTATTTGTCATCTGGAGAATGATGATATTGGCAAGTGGCTCTAAGCCCTTTTCCTTTGCGATGGTTGCGCGGGTACGACGCTTTGGTCTGTATGGACGATATAAATCGTCAACTGCAACCTGAGTAGTTGCCTCTAAGATAGCTTTTTTAAGCTCCTCTGTGAGAAGTCCCTGTTCCTCAATTGAAGCAAGACAAGTAGCCTTTTTATCTTCAAGATTACGTAAATACGTAAGACGTTCTGAAAGGGCACGAAGTTGCTCGTCGTTTAAGCCCCCTGTTACTTCCTTACGATATCTTGAAATAAAAGGGACTGTGTTTCCTTCGTCCAAAAGCTGTACTGCTGCATCTACCTGAGCCTGTCTTACCTGAAGCTCGGATGCTATTTGTTTAGTAATATCCATACTTTAACTCTCTTTTCTATTAATTATTTGTTAAACGCGTTTTTCTTTATCCAATTGGATGTACGCATTACTATTTCTGCTGCAAGGGTGCTAAGTATAACGAAAAGCATAAACAGCACCACAAAGTCTTTATTACCATAGTCTGTCACGTCACGATAATAGAAGAATAATATCATGATTGCATGATGTGTAAGTATAACATACCAGCTGATTTTGGATATGTATGCTATCACTTTATAGAATGTTTTTTCTGGGGAAACATCAACATCCCTCAAGAGTACAAACAGTGTGATAGCCATGGCTGCATAGAATATTTCTTTGATTTCCAACGAAAAATCAACAGGCATCATTTGTGGCATATAGCCTGCAATCATAAAATAAACAAGTGCTGCTATGAATATAATCAGGCTGATAGTCCTGGCTGGAGGCGAGAATGTTTTGTCGCCAAAATATTTGTACAGGAACATGCCAAGATAAAAATATACCACTACAAAAAGCGGATTTTTAAATACCTCAAGTGGGAATGGATTTCGTACGTAAAGGACAAATGCCGACCAGATAACTAACGCTGCCAAAGTGATTTTATCAAACCTGTGAAGCAGTCTGGACAAAAGAGGGAACAGCAAATAGCATATGACAATGCAGGACATAAACCACTCTCCTATCATGTAGAAATTGGAATGGAGCTGGTTCATAACACCATCAATACCCAGAATAGTATCTATAAATGTATAGGTTCTGGAATAGTAGCCAGGGGTCTTGTTATTCACAAAGAAATATAAGAAAAACATCATGAAATATGCTACATAAAAAGGTATGTAAATACCCTTGAAGCGCCTGATAAAATAATCCTTTAGAGGGATGTTTTCCTCATGGTTGTGCATCAGGGCGTAGCCTGAAATCAGAAACAGAGAAATGCTGGCCGGTCTGGCCATGATATTGAAAAAATAATTCATGTCGGCCATGATTTTCTCCTGGCCGCCTGCTGTAAGCAGATAGCTTATGGTGTAGTGATAGGCAAAAATAAACAATACCCCTATTACTCTAAGTATATCTAAACCGAATATTCGCTTCTTCATTAGGAAAGCTCCTTTAAAAAATTTCTTTAATAAGTATAGTAAAACAGGGCATAAAAAAGCAAGCAGAAACCAATACAGATGGTTTCTACTTGCTTTTAATTGCATGATTCATCCGTCACCTAAAAGGCGACACTTTTCACTTATCGCTGAAGGCTAAATGGCTAGATGGTTTCTACGTTTCGTGTAGCTACTACATCTACCCCTGTTCCGCAGACATCTTTTACTACCACGTCTCCAATATGAATTGGAGCCTTCATAACTGCTGCATCAATCTCTTTCATTACATCAGCTATTTTGTCCTTTGGAATGTTGGACTTTGTTTTGACTGATACACGAGGCTTGTCGCCGCCTAGGATAACAGCTGTAGATGTAACTGTTCTCTCTGGATGAGTTACCTCGTTTTTAGCGTAATTCTCTCCACTTTTGCAGGTGTTACCTGTTACAGATGTAACCTCACCATTTTCTAATTCTACTGTAATCGCACAACCCATTGGGCAGCCGATACATGTTAACTCTCTTTTTTCCATTTTATCTTCTGCCTCCTACTTACTCTGCTTCGATTTTAACTGTAATTTTCTTAAGCTCTGGTTTTGCTGAAAGCTTATCTTTAAGAAGAATAACCTGTTCCATTTCACCTGGAGCCATAATACGTTTTTTGTTGTGCATTACACGCTCATCATCAAAGTAAACGCTGACATATGAATCCTTGTATACTGCACCAACTCTGAAACGAACTGTGAGCTTGTCGTCCATTCTGTCTACATTGATTGTAGATGGAACTGTATATCTGGCGCCATCTGTGGCAACGATTTCGATGTCTGCCGCGCCATCTGAGAGCTCACCTTTTACAAATTTTGCTGCGTTTTGGCCAGCTCTATCTGCTTCCTCGGAAACATAGTCAACAAGATCATGTACATGAAGGACATTTCCGCAGGCGAATACGCCAGGGATGTTGGTCTCAAGTGACTCATTTACGATAGGGCCGCTTGTGATAGGACTCATCTCTACACCAGCAGTTCTTGAAAGCTCATTTTCTGGAATAAGTCCGCAAGAAAGAAGCAGTGTATCACAGGTATATCTTTCCTCTGTGCCAGGAATTGGCTTGCCCTTATTATCAACTGCTGCAATTGTAACGGCTGTAAGGTGTTCCTTGCCTTCGATATCTACAACTGTGTGTGAAAGCTTAAGAGGAATACCAAAATCATCAAGACACTGAACTATATTTCTTTTTAAGCCGCCTGAATATGGCATAAGCTCAGCAACCACTTTAACCTTGGCGCCTTCGAGTGTCATACGACGAGCCATGATAAGTCCGATATCGCCTGAACCAAGGATTACTACCTCACGGCCTGGCATATATCCCTCAATATTCACAAGGCGCTGAGCTGTACCTGCAGAGAAAATACCTGCCGGTCTGTAGCCTGGAATATTTAAAGCTCCTCTTGGACGCTCTCTACATCCCATGGCAAGGATAACTGCACCAGCCTTAATCTGATACATTCCATCCTCACGGCTCATGGCAGTAACAACTCTGTCGCTTGAGATATCCATAACCATGGTGTTGAGCTTGTACTCAATTTTTGCATCGAGAACCTTTTCAATAAAACGGTATGCATATTCAGGGCCTGTGAGCTCCTCTTTAAAAGTATGAAGTCCAAAACCATTGTGGATGCACTGGTTAAGGATTCCACCCAACTCTTTATCACGTTCTAATATAAGAATTTTATCTACACCAGCGTTTCTGGCTGCAACAGCTGCTGCAAGTCCTGCTGGGCCACCGCCAACAATAACAATATCATAATTCAACATTATTGCTCGCCTCCCTTCTGATTCTTGGTGCGCTCAATTACGATGTTTGAACGTCCACCGCTCTTTGTGATTTCTTCGTAGTTAAGGCCGAGCTCTCTATGAAGAATTTCCATTGTTTTAGGAGAACAGAAACCTGCCTGGCATCTTCCCATTCCAGCACGTGTTCTTCTCTTAACTCCGTCTAATGAACGAGCGCCAAGTGGTCTGTGGATTGCATCAAGGATTTCTCCCTCAGATATAGATTCGCAACGACAAATAATATTGCCATATGCTGGATTTTTCTTGATTAATTCGTTTCTTTCTTCAATTGTTAATTCTGATGGGTTCATGACATCTTTTCTGGTGCTAATCCAGTTTGCCTTTGGTGTAAGTCCCATCATATCCTTTAACATATTTCCTACCATCTCGCCTATAGCTGGGCTTGATGTAAGACCTGGGGATTCAATTGCAGCTACATCGATAAAGTGTGGTGCACCATCTACTTCGCCTATGATAAACTCGTGGCGTGCCTCGTGGGCACGAAGACCAGCAAAGGATGTGATAACCTTTCTCATTGGAAGGTTCTTTACATGGTCATTTGCCTTTGCAATAAGATCATTGATACCAGCTGCTGTAGTATTTGTTCCCTCTTTATCCTCGATATCGATGGCAGTAGGGCCAACGATAAGATTTCCATGAACAGTAGGTGAAACCAAAACACCTTTACCAAGATTGGTAGGCTGTGGGAAGATAGTATGAGAAACATGTGTACCTACTTCCTTGTCTAATAGACAATAGTCACCACGTCTTGGGATGATTTCGATTTTATCATCTGGTTTACTTACCATGTTGTGGATTACACCAGAATGAACACCTGCTGCATTTACAACATATTTTGAAACATACTCACCGTTGTTGGTGCGAATGTGCCATAGTCCATCTTCATCTTTTTTAATATCTTCTACCTTTGTATTAAATCTAAAGTCTACTCCATTTACATTTGCATTTTCTGCCATTGCAATACATAGCTTGAATGGGCAGATAATACCGCCAGTTGGTGCATATAATGCTCCTTCTACATTGTCAGAAAGGTTTGGCTCCATCTCAAGGGCTTCCTCACGGGTGAGAATTTTAAGGCCCTTAACCCCATTTTTAACGCCCCTATCATAGAGGTCCTGTAGGCCTGGAAGAGCCTCCTTGTGGATACAAACAACCATAGAACCGTTTCTTTTGAACGGAATGTCCAAATCACGGCAGAGGTCGTCCATCATCTCATTTCCGCGTACGTTTAATTTTGCCATCAGTGAACCGGCTGCAGCATCAAAGCCTGCGTGCACAATTGCAGAATTTGCTTTCGATGTACCCTCACAAACATCTTCACACTTTTCAAGAACACAGACGCCCACTTCAAAACGTGAGAGTTCTCTTGCAATTGCGCTACCAGAAACGCCTGCGCCTATGATTATGACATCATACAACATATTATCTTCTCCTATTTTCTAATTTTTTTGAAAAAAGGAGTCGGTGATTAAACGCACGTACAAATGCGTTCAATACCGACTCCAATCCTCAGCGTATCAATAATTTAGTTATAAATGGCTTCAGTATTGACTACTGAAATTCTTATATGTTTATTCTAGCCGAACATCTGGGCAGCTGCAAGTACATTATAAAGAAGAGATGCAACAACACCACCACAGATAGGAGCTACTAGAGGAATCCAACCATATCCCCAGTTAGCGTTCTTCTTGCCAAAGCTTGGAGCAAGGAGCTGATAAGCTAAACGAGGAGCTGAATCTCTTGCTGCATTCATAGCGTATCCTGTAAGGCCACCAAATGAAGCACCACAAGCAACGATTACACCGTATACAAGTACCCAAACAACACGGTCAGCGCCTGCTGGAATAAGAGCAAGTGTGAATACAAGTACGAATGTAGCTACAAACTCTGAAAGGAAATTAAGTACTGTGTTTGGTATAGAAGGTCCAGTACAGAAGCATCCTCTAACTACATCATCATTAGCTGTTGCTCTGATGTGATCACCATAGAGGCAAATAAGGATAGCTGCGCCAACGAAACCACCAAGCATCTGTGCAACAATCTGTCCTGGAACTGTGCTCCAGTCACCGCTTCTGATAGCGATGCCGATTGTAACTGCAGGGTTGAATGCTGATGGACATCCTGTAAAGTTGCTCATTGCAAATGCAGGAACCATAACTGCCATTCCCCAACCGATGAGGATGTGAACTACTCCGCCACCCTTGAAGCCTGATTTCTCAAGTGATGTGTTACAGCAAACACCATCGCCTAGTAAAACCAGCAAGATAGTACCAATAAACTCACCTACGTAAACTGACATAATAATTTCCCCCTTTATTTAATTTTTATTCCTTAGCCCAACCACGTGTTGCTGCTACAGCCTTTGACCAGCCCTTGATAGCCGCTGTTCTGTCAGCATTTGTCATCTCTGGCTTGAACTCGCGGTCAACAGACCAGTTCTTGATAACATCTTCCTTGCTCTTCCAGTAACCAACCGCAAGACCTGCAAGGTAAGCTGCACCCATAGCTGTTGTCTCAACACAGCTTGGACGAAGTACATCAGTGTTGATGATATCAGACTGGAACTGCATCAAGAAGTTGTTGTTTGATGCACCACCATCGACCTTTAATGCTGTAAGGTGCTTGCCTGAATCAAGCTCCATAGCATGTAAAACATCGTATGTCTGATATGCTAATGACTCAAGTGTTGCTCTGATGAGGTGATATTTGTTAACACCACGTGTAAGGCCTGTGATAGCTCCACGTGCGTATGGATCCCAGTATGGTGCACCAAGTCCTGTAAATGCAGGTACAACATAGCAACCATTTGTATCCTTTACGCGAGTAGCGAAGTACTCTGAATCTGGTGAAGAATCAACAATCTTTAATTCATCACGGAGCCACTGGATAGCAGCACCAGCTACATATACAGAACCTTCAAGAGCATATGTAACCTTGCCATCAAGTCCCCAAGCGATAGTAGTAAGAAGGTCATTCTTAGAGAAGATTGGCTTTTCACCTGTGTTCATAAGCATGAAGCAACCTGTACCATAGGTGTTCTTTGCTTCACCTTCTTTGTAGCAGGTCTGTCCAAAAAGAGCTGCCTGCTGGTCACCTGCAGCACCTGCGATACGAATAGGGCCGCCAAAGAATTCTGGATCTGTCTCACCATAGATAAAGCTTGAAGGCTTAGCCTCTGGAAGCATACTCTTTGGAATCTCAAGAATCTGGCAAAGCTCGTCATCCCACTCAAGTGTATTGATATTGAATAACAATGTACGAGATGCATTTGAGTAATCTGTAACGTGTACTTTGCCCTTTGTAAGCTTGTAGATTAACCAAGAATCTACAGTACCAAAGGCAAGCTCGCCCTTTTCTGCTCTTTCACGAGCACCTTCAACATTGTCAAGAATCCAACGGATTTTTGTACCAGAGAAATAAGGGTCAAATTTAAGACCTGTCTTCTGCTGGAATTTTTCAACGATACCAGGAATTTTGCCCTTCATCTGCTCTGCAAAATCTGCAGTACGACGGCACTGCCATACGATAGCGTGTGTGATAGGCTGTCCTGTTGCTCTATCCCAAACGATAACGGTTTCACGCTGGTTTGTGATACCGATAGCTGCAATATCTTCTGATTTTGCTCCAACTTTTCTCATAGCTTCACGTGCTACTGAAAGCTGTGTCTGCCAGATTTCGTTTGCGTCGTGTTCAACCCAACCTGGCTGTGGAAAATACTGTGTAAATTCCTTTTGTGCAACAGAACACATCTCACCTTTTTCATTGAAAAGAATACATCTGTTGCTAGTTGTTCCTGCGTCGAGAGCCATTACATATTTTGCCATTATTACTCCTCCTTTTTCCTCGCCTTTTGGCATTGGCCTAAAAATTTCGGAGCGGCTATCAAATACACTTAAAGCTTCCATACCTCTTGGTTTGTGGTTGATACGGCAAGCACCCCATTATTAAGTGCATTCATTACGTCATCTCGGTCGCTAATAAGTCCCCCTGCTAGAACTGGGACTCTGCTGACATCCTTTACTCTTTTAATAATCTTAGGTAAGACTATACCTGGGAGTATTTCGATGACATCTGGCTGAGATATTCCGTGGCGGTCCTGCTTTTCGATATTAACAAGAGCCATGCTGTCGATTACGAAATATCTGAGCACTGTATATAAGCCCAACTCCTTTGCCCTTCCGATAAGGTTACCCTTTGTGGTGATAATTCCATCTGCCTGGGTATTATTTTTGATAAAGTCGACTGAGATTTCTTTGGTGTTATTAAGACCTGTTATCAGGTCTAGATGCACCATAGCAATTTTGCCTGCAGACTTAACACGATTTACGATTTGCGGTATCGTGCAGACATCTCCATATAAAATGAAAATGATTTCGCATTCAGTCTCAAGGGCTTCGGTTAAACCTGAGTCGTCTTTTATGGCTGCTATAACTGGATTTGCTTCCAATTTTTGAATGAACTCTCTATGCATTATTTACACTCCATACTACCCTCATGCATTTAGGCACAAAAAAAGAACATGCCTAATGATGCAAGAGCTCATCTCTTGAAACAGCCACATTCTCATCTCTCACGGGCATTTATTAACTTTTATAAGTTAATGATACACGACAGCAGGGTAAAATTCAACATAATTTTTTCACGATTTCTACATTAATTGTACATAATTGATAAATATTGCTATTGTATACAGTGATTTAAGAAGTAAATATAGATAATTAGAAGATTATATTGTCTGTTTTCATTAGAGATATTAGCTATTATATGTACAATTGGTACATTTAAGGGCAAAACAAAAGCAAGTTTTGATAACAAAACTTGCTTTTAAATCCTTTTAGTTTTGTGCCTTTACTATGGCATCATATAAATCATCGTACTCTTCAAATGCTGGATATTGCGGATAATCCTTTTTAATAGCATCTGTGGTACGGAATAAAAAGCCTGCTTTTGATGTTTCAATCATGGCAAGATCATTGAAGCTATCACCACTGGCAATGGTCTCAAAACCACATGACTGTAATGCTCTTACAGTAGTAAGCTTACTCTTATCGCAGCGCATCTTGTAGCCTGTAATTTCACCATTATCTGCAACAATAAGTTCATTACAGAAAATAGTAGGCATACCAAGTTTTTCCATAAGAGGCCCTGCAAACTGTGAAAATGTATCACTGATAATAATAACCTGTCCCTGTGCTCTGAGCTTGTCTAAGAATTCTTTGGCACCTGGTAGTGGATCGATAGTTGCAATGGTTTCCTGGATTTCTTTTAAACCAAGGCTATGCTCCTTTAGGATTGCAATTCTGTAATTCATAAGCTTGTCGTAGTCTGGCTCGTCGCGAGTAGTTTTCTTAAGCTCTGGGATACCTGATGCTTCTGCAAATGCAATCCAAATTTCTGGGACTAAAACACCTTCTAAATCTAAACATGTAACGTACATAGCATATTCTCCTAATGTGGTAAGATTCTAAATAAGAAGATTACATTCAATAATTTACACACTGACACCTCATCCGCCCCTCGCCGGGGTGGCAGATAATGCTAAAGCATTATCTCTTCCCTTCGGGCACCTTCCCACTCGCCGTGGTGGCAGATAACGCTAAAGCATTATCTCTTCCCTCAAGGGGAAGGCATATTAATACAAACGAATTACCGAAATAATTCCACCTAATGCTGCTTTGCGCTCTGCAAATTCAGCCTCGGTCATTTCTGCTGTGACGAAGCCTACTTCTTCGTCTAAATCTAATGTAGAGTACTCTACCTCTTCGAATTCGTTTTCAATATTTGACTGAAGTGCAGATGTTCTGACAAAGAATCTATGCTTTTCTTCGTTTGTATTTGCAAGAGAAAGCTTTTCATCTGTCCAGCCGATTTTAACGTGCTTATCTGTATTTCTGGCAAGGAATACCATATCTCCAACTACTGCTGATGCTGTAGGAAGCGCGCCTGCTCCTGCACCATAGTACATTGACTCGCCAAGCATATTTCCTTTTACTGATACAGCATTCATAACTCCTGCCACATGGTGAAGCATGTTATCAGGTTTTACCAAAAATGGAGCAACACGGCAGCAATATGTATTTCCCACCTTTTCACTGTGAGCGATAAGCTTGATGCTTCTTCCCATAGCCTTAGCGTATTTGAAATCTGTTGATGAGATTTTGCTGATACCTTCTGTTGGGATATCGTTGAAATCAACATTTTTGCCTGAAATCAAAGATGTCAAAATAGCTATCTTGCGACAGCTGTCATATCCTTCAACGTCTGCTGTTGGATCCTTTTCTGCATAACCAAGGCGCTGTGCTTCAGCAAGGATTTCAGCGTAGTCGCTTCCAAACTGCTCCATGTTGGTGAGCATGTAGTTAGTAGTTCCGTTGCAGATAGCAGATATTTCCTCAATCACATCACCTGTAAGGCATGCAGTAAGAGTACGGATAATAGGAATACCGCCACCTACTGCTGCTTCGAAAACAAAGTTTGTATTGTTCTCTTCAGCGATTTTCATGAGCTCTGCACCCTTGTCTGCTACAAGGGCTTTATTTGAAGTCGCAACAGACTTTCCTGACTCAAGCATTGCCTTAACAAATGTGAAGGCTGGCTCAACTCCACCCATGGTCTCGACAACGATTTTTACCTCTTTATCTTTTGCGATTTCCTTGTAATCCTTTACAAAACAATCTGCATGAGGATCATCCGGAAACTCTCTGAGATCAAGAATGTATTTAAGCTCGATAGACTCGCCCAGGCGCTTTTCTATCACGTCTTTATTAGTGTCTAAAACTTTTGCTACTCCGGAACCTATTGTTCCGTAACCCATAATTGCTGCTTTCATCTTGTCTGTCACTCCCTTGCTAATATTTTTACATAGTGAACTCCGCTAACGTTTTCAATAGCACTGACAAGATCTGAAAAATCTCCAGAATCCTCCAGCACGTCCACCGAGATGGTAAGTGTAGCGAAGCCGTTGACTGGAATACTTTGATGGATGGTTAATATGTTTACGTGGAAATGAGCTATTTCTTCCAAAACACTGGATAGAATTCCAGGCTCATCCTCAAGTTGGATAACCATATTTATCGTCTTTCCTTTTGTATCCTCATGAAATGGGAAAATATCGTCTTTGTATTTGTAGAAAGAACTGCGGCTGATTCCGACCTGCTCTGTAGCTTCCTGAACAGAATCGCATTTGCCTGTATCAATGAGCTTTTTAGCGGCAACAACTTTAAGTAATACCTCTGGCACCGCTTTTTCCTTTAAAACAAAATAGGTAGTCTTCTCTGCCATATCTCCTCCATGAGTGTCTTTTGTACAAAAACATTTGTACACGCTCAGAAGATAATAACATTAAATACTACCTAAAATCAAGCACTTTATCGTAATAAAGTAAATTGTCTATGTTAAATTTTTGTGTTTCTGATTTTTATGACTTTTTTTGATATTATTTATCAATTATCAGCCTTATGAAGCTTGATGAGAACGCACTCTCTAGGATTATTCCATCTAGGTATTCTAGCGTCTCCAAGACCAGAGCTTGCAATCATAGTGGAGTTCTTTTCATGAAATTCTCCATAGTCGTATTTAGGAAATAGAGAATAATCAGTTCCAATGAGACCACCTAAAAAAGGAAGTCTTATCAATCCACCATGACCATGTCCACTAAGCACCAGGTCATATCCATATTCAGATAAAAATTCAAATTTGGATGAATCGTGATATAGAAGAAGGTTGAAATAGCTGGCATCTGCATAGCCCACTTTATCCTTCATATTGTATGTGGATGACACAAAATCTAATCCAGAAATAAGAATTTTCTCACCATCTTTTTTTATTTCTGTCGTCTCGTTAACCAGCTGCTCAACTCCATATTTATCACAATAGTATCTAAAATCCTGATATGGAGCACCCTCTACAAATTCATGATTGCCAGTAACGTAATATACTGGAGCGATTTTAGTCAGTCCCTCCAAAAGATAAACCGCATTGTCTATGGGATGTTTCTCATCAACAATATCACCAGTGAGAACTATGA
This sequence comes from Pseudobutyrivibrio sp. ACV-2, assembly GCF_900107545.1. GTDB lineage: Bacteria > Bacillota > Clostridia > Lachnospirales > Lachnospiraceae > Pseudobutyrivibrio. Next base: position 20,991 of record NZ_FNQZ01000010.1, read on the forward strand.
TATCAGGCTTTGCCTTTTTTACCATATTGATAAGGGGTTCTTCCTGATAACCAAATTCTTTGCAATGAAAATCTGTAATCTGTAATATTTTATAACCGTCAAAAGCTTCAGGTAAATTACTGTATGTTAAATTGTATTTCACCATTCTAAGAGGACTAGCAAAAGCAATTAAGATAAATGCTATAATTAAAAGAAGCACCTTTGCAATTAGCCTCCTCTTGTTTATTTTCATAGATATAACCTTTTCTAAGCACTCTTTGTATATTTCTTGCCCAAGAATTTTGCTTCAAGGAACCAAAAGCCCTTCTTGAACCAGTTGATTTTTTCAGAGTACGCTGCTGTTACTTCCGTAACCTTAACACCTTCAGATTGGATTTTAAGGAGCCAAACGTTCATGAGTATTTCACTTACACGCCCAAAAAGTCGGGCCTGGAAGTCGGAAAGCCCTGACACATCAACCCTTTCTTCAACTCCAGCAAGTAAAGTGAATAGCCACTCGCTGTATTTATCGAATAGTTCCTTTTTCATGATGCACATGTTGTACATACTTCCATTGGTTCTGGAATAAATGGCATCCATGTATTTGAGGTCTTCAGGATAAGCTTCAGCCATAACCTCACGAGCCACATCTAAATGCATTCCATCCATAGTATGGGAATAGTGGCTATAAAGGGTTTCGATAAAATACTTGTTTCGTTTTGGAACTACTACATCCGAATTCAACATTATATTTTGGATTTCGTCTTCGGTCAATACATTCTTAAATGGCTGTTCCTCGTCTCCTAAACCCTTTTTATTTGTGAAGAAACGTCTGTAGTGACATAATCCAACTACGTCTGCAGTGACATTTTTCCAGATATAATATGTGGCTGTAAGCTCACAGTAGTATGGATTTTTTGCTGAAATATTATCACCACTATCATCTCGGATAATATTTCCAGATCTATCATTTATTCCAAGAACGCTGTATGCAATTGAGTCCTTGCCGGCGGAGCCTACCTGTATGGGTACATAGCAGCTCTGGGTCGGCAATTGGCATGGCTTATGGGTTGCCACAAATATTTTGATATCCAAACTCTAGTCTCCATAAAAAGAGACGTCTATGTATAATAGACGCCTCAAGTAATCATGATTTCAGGATTTGCTAATCCTCTTCGCCGTCTTCTTCGTCAACAATTGCTGCTGTGGCGCCTGAAACTGCAGACACTACTGCAATAACTGCAACAATGACAACTAGTAATATTAATGCAAAAAAGAAAATTAAAAAACCGCCTTCAGTCATATTAAACCCTCCTTCTCACGTAATCTATTATATATCTTTCCCATTGTAAAAGCAAATCTGTATTGTGGCTCGATACAGACTTTAGGTTGTGGCTTGCCTGTTACAGAAATCTAGGTTGCGGCTCGCTGGTTACGGTTACAATCATTACCCCTATTTTTCTCATCGTTTTCACTATACTCTCGAAAAATAGGGGTAATAATTGTTACCTACCAGCTATCTATAGGTTGTGCTCATATGCAACAGCGCTACACTCTCAAAAGATAAAGATAATTATTGATACCTACCAGCTATCTATAGTCTATAAATAGAAGTCCGTTTTATTGTGACGCATAAAAATGGGCGTTAGCGGATTTGTTTAGCGCGGTTGAATACGGCTGGGAAATGTTGGCGGGTGTATTTCATCAGGCGGGCCCGGTGGAGAGCTGTGCCAAACATTCCATCTGCGATTGGCTTGTAGAGTAATTTTATTGTGCGGGAATTATCTGGTAAGTATTTGCGTAATTCCTGAAAAGCCTCTGTTTCTGCTTCGTTTTTGCACCAGGATAGTATTTCATCTGTTTTAAGACCTGTTTCAAGCTGGCGTACCATGGCGGATTGAAAGCTTCTAAAGTATATTTTGGCTAGTATACCCAGCGCTTCGAAATCGCAGGTCTTCCAGCTCTGTTGCTGGTCATAAATACGTTTTACACGCTTCTTTTGTAGTTCAAAGTAATCATCTATATCGCCACCTGTCAGGCGCACCTGTCCCTGATTGCGATAGTGATAGAGTACATCATTAAGGATAGTAAGTGAATTAGTATAATCCAGGAAATCGCAATTGAAAAGTATGTCCTCAACATGTTTAATCTTTTGAAAACGAAGATTATTTTCCTTAATCAAGCTAGTCTTGTAGCATTTATTCCATGGATAACCAAGCATGGTGATTTCTTCCATCTGCATGGCCAGCTTATGGATGATAACAGGATCATTTGTGGAAAGTATATCATCATCAAAATCCATCTGCTCCAGATTGATACGCTTTGTGTATTCGATTTTGCCTGACTGGTTGTTGCGGTAGTCTTCTGTGAAGCTGTACACCAGCAAATCTACAGGATTCCGCTCAAGTGTGGCTGCACATACCCTTAATAGATTTCTCTCGTATAGATCGTCCGGGTCTAAGAATAAAATGTAGTCACCTGTGGCGTGCTCGATACCGGTATTTCTCGCTGCAGAAACGCCCTGATTAATTTCGTGCTTATAATAGAAAAATCTATCATCCCTGCTAACATAGCTTCGAGCTATATCTCCTGAATTATCAGGAGAACAATCATCCACTATGATAACCTCAAAATTATCATAGGTCTGAGTCATTAAACCACCTAAAGCATCACCTATATAGTCACCCACTCCGTATGTGGGAATTATTACGGAAAATTTTATTATCTCACTCATAATCTCATAATATACAAAAAGCCTTGGACTGTCAAAAGTCTAAGGCTCTTTTAATTAATGAATTATAAAATGTATTACACAGAATGAGAACAATGTCCACAGCTGCCACAGTCACCGCCACATCCAGGATGCTCTCCGCGCTTATGTGCTTTTACAATTGAACGTATAATCGCTGCCACGATTGCAGCTAAGATTAAAACAACTATTAATGTTCCCATATTATTGCCCTCATTCTACTAACAATTACTTATTATATTTATCCTTACGAATGATACCATATACAAGGCAGCAGATTGCTGCGATGCCAAATATAGTACCGATTCCGAAGCCTTCGCCTGTGAATACACGACCTACCTGATAGATGATAAGACCGATTACCCATGCAAAACCGCACTGATATCCGATTGCAGTCCAGAACCACTTAGTGTTGTTCATCTCACGCTTGATTGCACCCATAGCTGCGAAGCAAGGAGCGCAAAGAAGGTTGAATGCAAGGAATGCCATACCTGATGCATCTGTAAATGCTGCACGCATTGTCTCGTAAACATCACCAGAAGCGCCATAGATGATAGCAAGTGTACCAACGATGTTTTCCTTAGCAACAAGACCTGTGATTGAAGCAACTGTTGCTTCCCAATCGCCAAAGCCAAGTGGAAGGAAGATCCATGCGAGGCACTTACCAAGACCAGCGAGGATTGAATGATCAATCTGGTCTTCCTCAAGCATTGTAAATGCACCATCAACAAAACCAAAGAATGTTGCAAACCAAACAATGATTGTTGAAAGAAGGATGATAGTACCAGCCTTTTTAATGAATGACCAGCCTCGCTCCCACATGCTGCGAAGAACGTTTGAAGCTGTTGGCCAGTGGTATGCTGGAAGTTCCATAACGAATGGTGCTGGATCGCCTGCGAAGAGCTTTGTCTTCTTGAGCATGATACCTGAAACAATGATTGAGAAAATTCCGAGGAAGTAAGCTGTTGGTGCAACCCAAGCTGCACCACCGAAGATAGCGCCTGCTACCATTGCGATGAATGGAAGCTTAGCTCCACAAGGAATAAATGTTGTAGTCATGATTGTCATCTTGCGATCTCTATCATTTTCGATAGTACGTGATGCCATGATACCAGGAACACCACAACCTGTACCGATAAGCATTGGAATGAATGACTTACCTGAAAGACCAAACTTTCTGAAGATACGGTCCATGATGAAGGCAACACGTGCCATGTAACCGCAAGCCTCAAGGAATGCAAGGAAGATGAAAAGTACAAGCATCTGTGGTACGAAACCAAGAACTGCACCAACACCAGCTACGATACCGTCAAGGATAAGTCCTTTAACAACATCGTTACAATTGATAGCATCAAGACCAGCCTCAACGAATACTGGAACACCAGGAATCCAGATACCATAATCTGCCGGGTCTGGCTCCTCATTAGCCTCTACGTAAGCTGCAGCTGCTTCGTAGTCAACAAGAGTAGCTGTTTCGTATTCAACAGCAGCTGTTTCCTCATCCTCTACAGGATATTCGAAATCGCCTGTAGGCTCTGAGCCGTTTTCTTCGACATATAAATCATATCCATCTACGATAAGCTGATTAGCTGTGAACTCCTCAGCTGCGTCGTTGTATTGGCTTGAACCTATTGCAAATAAATGCCATCCATCTCCGAACACACCATCATTTGCCCAATCTGTAGCCCATGTACCTACTGTTGTAACTGAAACAAAGTAAACAAGGAACATAACTACCGCGAAAATAGGAAGGGCAAGGAAACGGTTTGTAACCACCTGATCGATCTTGTCAGATGTAGTCATGCCTCTGCTGGCTTTCTTTACACAGCCGTTGATGATAGTTCCGATATAGTTATATCTTTCACCTGTGATGATTGATTCTGAATCATCATCAAGCTCCTTCTCACATGAAACAATGTCCTTTTCAATATGAGAGATAACATCCTCTGAAAGGCCAAGCTTTTCCTGGATTTTCTCATCGCGCTCAAAGAGTTTGATTGAGTACCATCTCTGAACATTTTCATCGTCAATACTGTGAAGGCAAAGCTCTTCGATGTGAGCAAGTGCATGCTCAACAGAGCCCTCAAATCTATGCTTAGGAGACTGTGGTTTAGCTTCCTTAGCAGCCTTAACTGCCGCTTCAACAATATCCTTGAGACCTCTGTTTTTAAGAGCGGAAATCTCGATGGCTGGAACGCCAATCTCCTCTGAAAGCTTCTTTGTGTTAATCTTATCGCCGTTTTTCTCAACAACATCCATCATGTTGATAGCGATAACAACTGGAATACCAAGCTCAACAATCTGAGTGGTAAGATAAAGGTTTCTTTCAAGGTTTGTACCATCGATAACATTGATGATTGCCTCTGGCTTTTCATCAATAAGATAGTTACGAGATACTACCTCTTCTAATGTGTATGGAGAAAGTGAGTAAATACCTGGAAGGTCAACTATGGTAACTTCCTTATCTCCTTTGAATTTACCTTCCTTGTACTCTACAGTAACACCTGGCCAGTTTCCTACGAACTGGTTAGAACCTGTAAGAGCATTGAATAATGTAGTCTTTCCGCAGTTTGGATTACCTGCTAACGCAATACGAATTCCCATGATTTTCTCCTATTCTTCAACTAAGATCATCTCAGCATCAGCCTTACGCACTGAGAGCTCATAGCCTCTTACTGTAATTTCTACCGGGTCTCCAAGTGGAGCAATCTTGCGAACGTAAACTTCTACGCCCTTTGTGATTCCCATATCCATTATTCTGCGCTTAACCGCGCCTTCGCCATCGATTTTTTTTACCTTGGCAGTCTGACCAACCTGTACGTCTCTAAGTGTCATGGTTACTCTCTCCTTTTACTTTGTTTAAACAAATATTTTTTGAGCCAAAGACTTATCTACAGCCACCCTTGACTCCTTGACATTGACAATAAGATTACCGCCAATCTCATTGACAACTGTAATATATCCGCCAGGCACAAAACCCAGCTCCTGCAAATGGCGCTTAACTTCCTCGTTACCGCCAATTCGCTTAATCATTTGTTCCTCGCCTGTTGGCGCTACTAATAGTGGCATCATATTTCCTTCCTTTTACATGTAAAATGAATTGTTACCAATTTAAGCAACAAGTTTTTAGACAATTCTAACAAAATACGCAAATTGTAAGTTATATTTGTATAATCATTGTTAGCCTCATCTAACAGCCGTAGTAAATATAGCATTTTTATAGGATGGTTTCAAGTGACTAACTAAAGTTTTTATTAAAAAATCACAAAAAAAAAGCAGCGTATGAACGCTGCTTAAAAAATATTATTTACCTATCATAGTACCGGTCTGGCCACCTACGGCATTTCCGGCATCAGATAATTTTGTGATTAAAACCTTGCGTATTGCAGAATCACCAATGTAGTCGATAGCTGCCTGAATCTTTGGTGCCATATCTGTTGCGCCAAACTCGCCAGCTTCAAGCATCTTTTTGGCATCTGATACTGAAATGTAATCAAGTGGCTCTTCGTCAGGTGTACCGAAGTTCTTGCATACCTTTGTTACTGATGTAAGGATGACAAGCATATCAGCGTCAACCTCTGCTGCAAGAAGACCTGCTGCTATATCCTTTTCAACTACAGCAGATGCACCCTTTAATTTGTTATCCTGAGTGAGAACAGGAATACCGCCACCGCCACATGCGATAACTACCTGATCAGCCTCGCAAAGAGCTTTAACTGCATCTATTTCAACAATCTCCATTGGCTTTGGAGCTGCAACGATTCTGCGATAGCCGCCTTCTACCTCAACTGTATGATTGCCCTTTGCTTCCTCAGCCTCAGCATCTTCTGCTGTCATTACACGACCGATGATTTTGGTTGGCTTATAAAAGGCCTCATCGTAAGGGTCTACTGTAACCTGTGTAAGGATAGTAGATACTGGCTTGTAAATGCCTCGGCCTACAAGCTCTGAGCGAATAGCCTGCTGCAAGTCATATCCAATATATCCCTGGCTCATTGCGGAGCAAACTGACATAGGAGTAGGTGTGTAATCTGGATGATTCTGATAGAACTCTGATAAAGCTGTGTGAATCATGCCTACCTGAGGACCATTACTGTGAGTGATAACCACCTGATAATCCTGCTGTATAAACTCTGCCACAGCAACAGCTGTGCGCTTTGTAGCGTCCCATTGTTCCTGCACTGTTGTGCCAAGTGCGTCGTGTCCAAGTGCGATAACTATTCTTTTTTTGCCCATACGATGCCTCCCTTATTAGCATTCACATTTAAGATAGAATTATTCTACCATAATGAAACTGTCCATGATAGCACTTTAATTAGTAATTCCTGCCATGGGCGCGGCCCTTATTATTAACAATTGCAAGAATAACTAATATCCCTAAACATACACCTGCAAAGTCAATCCACATATCGCTAACCTGGCCTGAGCGTCCTTCGACAAATAGCTGAATTGTTTCATCCACAAATGAAACTGCCAGACCTGCAAAGGCGGGATGGAAAAATCTATTGACAAATCCACGAACATAAAGAATTGCATTTCCTGTCAGAAGAGCACCCAAAACTGTATATTCTGTAAAATGAGCAGCCTTTCTGATAATGAACATTCCGTCTTCAGCATTTTTTAAGGCCGGAATGAACTTTGAGAAAAATTCCAAAAAAACTCCACTTTCTCCATCGGATACTACTGCCGGTTGGAGGCTGTGTCCCCATATGAAGCAAAGCCAAGCTACGATGAGAATACCTAAGATGATTTTTTTCTTGTTCATTTTAATAACACCTTCCCAAAATAAATCAGATGCTATTGTAACACAAAAATACCCCTAGGATAAACCTAGGGGTAAAAATATCAGATAGAAAATCCACCTATTTTATTGAACTTTTTCGATACGACGTGTAAGAGTTACTTTAAGTGTTTCCTCTTCGTAGTTTTTGTCGTGACGGGCTACAGTGATATCTACTGTGGTACCTGCTTTGATGTACTGCATGATGTTATTCAATGTGTTTACTGATGTGACTTTACGTCCATTAAAGGAAGTAATAACATCTTCTACCTCGATACCAGCTGCTTCTGCGCCTGAGCCTTCAACTACCTGGGCTACATAAACACCAACTGGGATGTTGTACTGCTCTGACATAGATGCTGTGATGTCCTTGCCTGCGATGCCGATGTATGAAGCATCAAGCTCAGATACAACATCATTATCAATCATCTGCTGAATTATGTTCCAAGCGTATGAGATAGGGATAGCATAGCCCATACCCTCTACCTCCTCATTGGAAAGTTTTGCTGAAACAATACCGATCACTTCACCCTTGGCATTTAAAAGTGCTCCGCCTGAGTTACCAGGGTTGACTGCTGCATTTGTCTGAAGAAGTGAATTGGTAACTGTATTTCCGTCATCATCCTGAATAGAGACCTCGCGGTCCTTTGCTGAGATGATACCGTTTGTTACTGATGTACCATATCCCATGGCATTACCGATAACGATAGCAGCCTCGCCTACTACTGTAGAATCTGAATCGCCTAAGGTAGCAACCTTGATTTCTGATAGTGTGTCTTCCTTAATGTCCTTGACTGCTACAGCTACTACTGCCAAATCACATGATGAATCAGTGCCTTTAATTGTACCTTCTACTGCCTCGCCATCGTTGAATGTGATAGTAAGAGTCTCAGCGCCACTAACAACGTGGTTGTTGGATGCAATGTAGATATACTCATCATCCTGTGAAACTATGATACCTGAACCTGCTGATGTGCTCTGCTGCTGCATTGTTCCAAAGAAGGTCTGGTATTCTCTGATTCCTACATTTGTAACTTGAACTATTGCCGGAAGAACATTTTCTGCTATCTCAGATACGTCTGTTGTGATCTGTGTGCTGGCTGTTGTGCCGGTCGCTGTCTTAGTGGAATTAATCTCACTATTTGATGAGGATTTAGTCTGTTCCTCTGTGACAGTTTTTTCTGTTGCCGTATTATTTGTGATTAATTTGTTTGATACTACAACTACTGACTGGAAGGCAAGACCTGCAACAAGTCCAAAAACAAGTGCTATGGCTGCTGCATTGCCCAGTTTCTTGCCAAGAGAGCTTTTCTTTTTATTGCGGGCTCTGTTACCATCATCGTAAGGTGTCCATTGATAATAGGACTCGCCCTGATTTATTTCATCTCTTTTGTATGAGTATGTAGTTTGTTCTTTTGAATCGTTATTGTCATTGTTAAAAAAATCGCTCATAAACTCGCCTCCATTTCTTGATTACATTCAGTAGTGTAAAACCCTAATGTGATGACTAAGTGAAAGGTACTTGATTTCCATGAGAAAACAAGTACCTTTTTGAAAATCTTTTATTCTACTGTAACGGATTTAGCTAAGTTTCTTGGATGATCTACATCATAGCCTTTTCCGACTGATACATAGTAACCAAAAAGCTGGAGTGGGATGATAGCAAGTGAGTTAGTGAAGTATTTGTTAGTCTTTGGAATGTACATAACGTAATCTGCTATATCCTCAATATCCTCATGACCTACTGTTGTAACAGCAAGAATGAATGCTCCACGTGTCTTGCATTCAACTACATTAGAAACGGTCTTTGCATAGATGTTTTCCTGTGTAGCAACTGCAGCTACAAGTGTACCATCCTCAATAAGGGAAATAGTACCATGCTTAAGCTCTCCAGCTGCGTATGCTTCTGAGTGAATGTAAGAGATTTCCTTAAGCTTAAGGGATCCTTCAAGTGCGATAGCGTAATCGATGCCACGTCCGATGAAGAATACATCCTTTGCAGCAACAAATCGATTAGCGAATTTCTGGATGCGCTCTTTGTTGCCAAGAAGCATTTCAATCTGCTCTGGAAGCATCTTAAGGTCAGTGATAAGTTCTTTCTGTTCCTCTGCTGTAAGAAGTCCTCGTACATCTGCAAACTTCATAGCAAGAAGGTAAAGGGCGATAAGCTGTGCTGAATACGCCTTTGTTGTAGCAACTGAAATCTCAGGGCCTGCCCATGTGTACATAACCTTTTCTGATTCGCGGGCGATAGATGAACCTACTACGTTTACGATAGCAAGAGTCATGTTGCCCATAGCGCGAGCCATTCGAACAGCTTCCTTAGTGTCAGCTGTTTCACCAGACTGGCTGATAGCAATAACAAGCTCGTTGTCCTGAAGGATAGGATTGCGATATCTAAACTCTGAGGCGATATCCACCTCTACAGGGATACGAGCCATCTCCTCGAAAACGTATTTAGCTGTAACGCCAGTGTGATAAGCAGAACCGCAGGCGACGATGCGGATGCGGGAGATTGTTTTAATCTCTTCATCTGTCATGCCAAGCTCTTCTATTTCTACTTTGTTATTTTTGATACGTGGATTAAGAGTATCACGAACAGTCTTTGGCTCCTCGTGGATTTCCTTAATCATGAAGTGATCATAACCACCCTTTTCTGCTGCATCAACATCCCAATCGATTGTCTTTGACTTTTTCTCGATTGGCTGACCATCTACGTCGTAGAATTCAATAGCTTCACATGTAAGCTTTGCGATTTCCTCGTTTTCGATGAAGTAAACTTCGCGAGTGTACTTAAGAACTGCTGGTACATCAGATGCGATGAGATTTCCATCCTTGCCCTTTCCAACAATAAGTGGGCTGTCCTTACGAACTGAATAAATCTCATCTGGATAATCAGCAAAGATGATACCAAGAGCATATGCGCCCTCTACACGGTGCATAACCTTTGTAACACAGGTAAGTGGGTCATTGCCCTGATTGTAATAATAATCAAGAAGGTGAGCTACAACCTCTGTGTCTGTCTCTGACTTGAATGAATAGCCACGTCCAATAAGCTTTTCCTTAAGCTTTGCGTAGTTTTCAATAATACCATTGTGAACTACAGCAATAGTTTCTGACTCATTGAGATGTGGATGAGCATTTGCTTCGCTAGGCTCACCGTGTGTAGCCCAACGTGTATGACCGATACCGATTGTACCCTGCATGCTCTCTCCATCGTGAGTCTTTTCTGAAAGAAGGCGAAGTCGTCCCTTTGCCTTTTCAAATTCTATCTTCTGTCCATCATAAACAGCCATACCTGCTGAATCGTATCCGCGGTATTCAAGCTTGCTAAGTCCATCAAGCAAGATTGGAGCTGCTTGTGATTTACCTACATATCCAACTATTCCACACATAAAAATGTTCCTTTCTTGTGCCGTTTCTTATAACAAAATACTGTGAAATTTGCTACAGATGCCTAATTTTACCACTAAACAATTAAAATGTAAAACTAGAGCTCTTATCCGAAGATAAGAGCTCTGAATATTTTATGAAATTACTGAGCCTGTTGAGTGATTTCCGCACTGGATTCGCTGTAACCAGTTTCAGATTTGATGTGGTCGCTGATAACATCAACCATATCGTCTGTAGGGTCGTAATCCTGTTGATCAAATAGGAAGCTATGAAGCTGAACTACATTTGATGTAAGTGTACATGGTACTACGACGCTACCTGTCTTTTTGCTGACTGTAGTAGTCTTAAGTGCAAATGGGAAGCCTGAAGACTCTGCCATGTTGTAATCACCTACAGATGCTGCCATGGAGATGCACTGTGAAAGTGAAAGGCTGGTAGAAATCTTAGGGAATACATCATCAGCAATTTTGTTGAGCTGTGATACATTTGCGCTCTTTGCTTTTTCAACAATAAGCTTTACAACCTTACGCTGATTATCTGCACGACCATAGTCGTTATTAACTGCATATCTGTTTCGACAGTAGCCAACTACCTGGGCACCGTTTAGGTGATATGTGCCTGGCTTGTCGAAATAGCAATCGCTCATCTTCCATCCATCTTTTTCATCTGGATAGTAGTTGAGGACGTTTTCTACCTCTGCGATATAGCCTGCCAAAGCGTTCTGACCAGTCTCTGGGTTGTTAGTGTCGATCATCTTTTGAGTGATGTCTAGGTCAAGTCCACCAAGGTCATCTACGATTTTAGCAAGCGCGTAGAAGTCAACTGATACATAGCCATCAATCTTTAAGTCAAGGTTAGTATTGAGCATCTCAAGTGCTTTTTCAACACCACCGTGGTTGTATGCGTAGTTACATTTACGATAAAGGTCCTTGTCAACTCGGAGATATGTATCACGCTGAACTGATACCATCTTGACATCCTTGGTGTCGTTGTTGATAGAAACAAGGATGATAGCGTCAGAGTTACCACTGTCAAGATTTCCATTGGAACGGTTATCAACACCGAATAAAGCAAGTGTGGTGTAGTTGCTAAGGACTTCTGTTGTGCCCTCATCAAGATTATTGACTTCGATTTCGTCCATCTGGATGTTGTCCCAGTTAACCTTGCCGAATTTGCTCCAGAGGAAGAATACCAAGGCAAGTATGATTACGATTACTATCTCAACCACAAGTATGGTGCGGCGTGCCTGCTTTTTCTTTTGAGCCTTGCTGCTTCGTCTAGGCCCTGATGATGGGCGGCGGTGCTGTGAAGACGACCTAGAGCTTGAAGGGCGCTGGCCTGATGGTCTGGAGCCCGATGGTCTTGAGCTGCCGGATCTGGATCCTGAAGGTCTTGAACCTGCTGGTCTTGAGGTTGAACGTCTTCTAGGTGGTTCATCTGAAGAACGTCTCCTAGGTGCGTAGTCCTCCTCGTCGTCGTAATAGCGGCCTCTCGGCATGTCATCTAAATCGTAGAACTCAACGTTTAACTCTGAGCCTCTGCTATTATAGTTTCGGCTATTGCTATGGCCACTGCGTGTATTACGACCACTTCCAGTGCCACGAGTACCGCGGCTACCGCGATTTCTATATTCATCCATTATTAATATTACTCCATTCTCAAAGTAAAATTATTGCCTTAAAGGTTTTAGGCAATAGCTAGTGATTAGTCTACTCTAAGGGTTCTATAATTGTCAAGAAATCGTAAAAATTTCTTCATATATTTTTTACAATTTCATGACTGAAAATCAACTATCACTTTCCGTTCCTGGCAGGATATAGTTTTCATTTCCCATAGGAAGATTTCTATTATAAAAACCATCACCTTTTTTTATTATTGCACCATGTTTTTCCAAGAGAGTATTGTTAGCTGATACTTGCTCTTCTTCATTTTCTGCATTTGCTGTTGGTCCATTTCTATCTATAGCTATACATTGAGGCAGCACAACTGTGCGATAACCTCTTTTTCTGGCTCGAATGCAAAAGTCAAACATGGCGTCATTACCAGATAGTCTTGTATCAAATCCGTGAAGTATCCTATAAACCTTTGCATCAATCATGCAGCATCCTGCGTCAACAAAAGCCACATCTCTTGGCATACTTCCAAGCCCCTCATAGGTATCTCTGAAAATTCTCTGACCATGAAATGCCGGGTAGGTGTTACCATTTTCATCAAAAATATATCCTGCGTTATCATAGGTGAAGCCACGTCCTAAAAAGCGTACACCAACTACCGCAACATCAGGCTGACTTAGGACAGCATACATTTTCTTTGCATTGTTTCTGGTGAAAAGTCGCACCTTTTCATCTCTCAAGAACATGTAGTCACCACCGAAGCGTCGGAAAGAACTTTCATCATAATCAATGTGCCATTTTTTCAGAGACTGATCCACTCGTCCCTCGCAAATTACACCTGATTGTCTCAGGTAATGAATTGCAAGCGCGAGATGTTCCTTACATGAAAAATTGGCTGCTGCGCGCTGCTCCTTATTCATAGGTTTATCTATCACACGCTTATGATATAAAAGTGATGGAATATGATAGATTTTTTCCTTTTTAAACGCCGCGCGCAGAATATATTCATAAATGTATGCATTCTGAGCTTTTTCCTGAAATGTTCCAAGTCTTTTGTATAAAGATTTGCTAATGCAAATAAAATCTCCTATGTAGTTTGTCTGTAGGAACAATTCTTTATTAAAGTCAGGTTTAAAGTGAGGATTACGCCTATCAAGACCAATAAGCTCATCGTGGTCTGAATAAATAATGCAAGATGCTTCTTCACTATCCCCATTTTCTTCTTGAATTTCCGTCAGCTTATCATTCAGCGCACTAAGGGTACTGAAGCTTAGACGATCATGCTGTCCTACATATACCAGCTGATTTCCTTCTGCAAAATGGGCGCCGATATTGTAGGCGTAGGCTGCTCCCTGTTTCTTTTTTAACCTGCGATAGTGAACCTTATCCACAATATCAGGGAAAAATTCTTTTATTACCACCTGGATATCATTGGTTGGATTGTTGTCTAAAATATATAACTCAAAGTCGCGATATTCCTGCTCGTCAATGGACTCAAGCATATCCTTGAACTGATCCATGTCAGTGTCAATAGCCCAGACAATCAGGGTAAAATAAGCCTGTCCCATTTATTTCGACCCCTTTCCGCCAAAAACTACAGCAACCGTTTTCAGAAGAATCTTTAGATCCAATAAAAGTGACCAGTCCTGAATATACTCTGTGTCGAGTGCAACAACATCCTCAAAATCGGTTATATCACTGCGACCACTGACCTGCCACATGCCGGTAAGCCCTGGTTTGATTGAAAGTCTGGCCTTATGATGAAGTGCATAATTTTCATATTCGTCAGGTAAAGGTGGGCGGGTACCAACAAGTGACATATCCCCCTTCAACACGTTCCAGAACTGAGGAAGCTCATCAATGGAATATTTTCTAAGGAAGTGACCAATAGGAATAATTCTTGGGTCGTTTTCCATTTTGAACATATTTCCTTTGATTTCATTTTGAGCCATAAGTTCTTTCTTACGCTCTTCTGCATCAATGTACATAGTTCTGAACTTATAGAACTTGAACTCTCTACCGTTTCTACCAATCCTGGTTTGGCTGAAAAAAACCGGTCCCTTGGACTGCATTTTGATAATTGGCGCAAAAATAATAAATGCAATGAATGCTATTACAAGCCCTACGATAGAGCCAATGATATCTATTACTCTTTTGATGAAGGCCTGGCGGTTGCTGGCGATATGCATACTTGTAGTAAGAACGATATAGCGGCCGTAAGTCTCCATTATTCTGTTTGGCATGAGATTGTCTGTGTGAATTAGGGATACATGAACTGTAAGCCCCTGCTCGACCAGTCGCCCTGCTAAAGTTTCCTCGCTGGCTCTGGTATTGCCATCGAGAAATACTTCATCAACAACGTTGGTTCTAAGATATTCAAATAAAGTATCAGAAGAAGCCACTACAGGAACTCCGCCTATCTCCTGGCCTGTCATATCCACATCTACCACACAAACGCCCTTAACCTTGAATTCCATGTAAGGGCTATGTGCAATTTCAGAAAGGCAGGTCTCAACAGTGCCTGATTCAGCCACAACAATAAGGGATGTCTTATTGACATCCTTAAGCATTCTTTGACGAATAACCCTCTTCCATCCACATCTGATTATGTAGGATACAACTACCATGAAAAATGCAAACAGACCAATGGCAAGTCTTGAATAGAGGAATGAAGTCCTCATTAAATACATGTAAATCAAGACTCCCAAAAAATTCAAAAGGGAATGCCAAATGGTAGCAGGTATCTCCTGATATTTTGTTCTTCGTAAAATACCCGTGTAGGTTTCTGTAAAAAGTACACCAGTTAAATCCAGAAATGGCAAAATAAATGCTAAATTCTGATATAGAGTGTAATGCTCAAATCTGCTGATGAAAATGATGGCTCCTTCATATCTGACAAAGATAGCCAAAAAGAGTGCCAGCTCTGCTGCAAGCATATCAAGCAGAATAAAATCAAGGTGCTTTACCCACGAGCGTTTCTTCTTCTTGTACAACTGGATTCTCCCTATACATTATATAGTGTGTATTTACTCTATTATAAATTACTTTTGTTTCATTTGCTATGGATAAAACTGACCTCAATGTTCTTGAAACAAATATTATTCCCTTCCAAAACTGTAATCAAATTTCTTCAGTGAGAGATTAGGATTGTAATATGGGTCGCCTGCCTCATAATAATCCTTCCATTTAGACATAAAATATTCTGTCTCTTCATCCATTCTGCGTTTTTTTGATGGATCCTCGTGGTCAAGTCCACGGCTTTTTGACTCCAAATGATACCACTCTGAAAATGGAGTATACACCACTAGCTTGTCCTTGCTTCTAAGCTTGAGACAATAATCCACATCGTTAAAAGCCACAGCAAGCTGTTCATCAAAGCCTCCCACTTCATCCCATACTGATTTTTTGGTGAGTAGGCAGGCTCCGGTAACTGCCGACAAATCCTGAACACAGGTGCTACGATAAAAATATCCCACCTGCTCACGGCCACTGCCAAGGAACTGAGAATTGGCTACTCCTCCTAAACCTATGATGAGGCCTGCATGTTGAACAGTGTTGTTTCCATAGTAGAGTCTGGCCCCGACTGCGCCAACATCTTCTCTTCGAATAAAGCCCATCATCTCTGTGATAGCTTTGTCGTTAATCATTCTGGTATCGTTGTTGAGAAGAAGGATATACTCTCCCTTTGCCTGGCTCACTCCATAATTTACCAGCGCTGAAAAGTTGAAGCTGCCCTTAGACTCTGGAAACGCTTTTGTGAAATCAACAATGCGAACATTGATATCATTTCTTAATTCAAGCTCTCTGTAGTAATCAAATAAAGCCTTGTCCGTTGAATTATTTTCTACAATAACAAATTCTAAATTCGTATATACGTTTATATCTGTGATGCTGTCGATGCAATCTCTTATATCCGATAAATGATTCATATTTGGAATTACAACAGATAAAAGTGGAGTGTCTGGCCACTCATATACTGTGCGGTAATATCCCAAATGTGTATCAAGTTCAACTCTGGCTGGTATACCGATTCTCCTGTAGTGCTCCTCAACAGCTCGACGACCGTTTTCGTATGCGTACATCTTTGCCTCTGGATGATCTGCAGTAGATGCAGGGTGTGTGCGCCAATGATAGAGTACTCTTGGAATATGGTAAATATTGGTGCACTGCTCTAATATTCTTAAGTCAAAGTCGTGATCCTGTGCCCCGTCGAATTCAGATTTGATTCCACCTGAAGCCTTTACCAAATCTGCTCTTGCCACAAAAAGGTGTGTGATGTAATTGTGAGAACAAAGTAAATCTATATTAAAATCTGACTTGAAATGAGGTAGAAAATATTCTTTGGAGTCCATGTCAATTTTATCCTCGTCAGAGTACAGCGCCTCGATGGTGTTGTCCTCATTTAAGGCCTTTGCTATGTAGAACATGGCATCCTCAGTGATTAAGTCATCATGGTCTGTGAAGCCGATAAAATCACCTGTTGCAAGTTTCATTGCCTCATTAGTGTTGCCTGCAATGCCTGTGTTTCCTTCAAGCTTTTTATAGACGATTCTGTCATCCCATTTTCCATCTGTGGCATTCAGGATAATGTCCTTTAAACCTTCCTTAGGACTGCCATCACCAAGGCAAAGCTGCCAGTGAGTATAAGTCTGTTTCTCGAAGGACTGAATCAGCTCTGTCAAAAAACGTTCAGGTGTATTGTACAAGGGAATAACTATGCTTATGACAGGATTGTACGTAAATACGGTATGACGCTGCTTATCTAATTCCTCTGCTGTAGTAGGATGTGCCTTAAGGAATTTGCGATAACTGTAGTGCTCTTGGTCATGGCCGATGGCTTTTCTGAAGGATTTGGCAACAGTCTGCTTAATTCCGTAATGCTGCAGGTACATAAGACCCTTTTCTATTTTATTGGTAGGTTCTTTATATTCTTTGATTTCGCTCATTTTTACTCCGCCTGGAAATTATTTTAATTTAAGTATATGCTTTTCAAAGCAATGCCAGCTGATAAATGCAAGTGGTATAACTATCGCTGTGGAAATAATAAAGTTGATGTAGGAGTTCATATTTGGTGCCCGATATCCGTAAGGCACAACGCCAAGCCAATCAAGCACAAGCTGCTGCACCAAAAATGAAAGGACGTAAACTCCATAAGAAATATCCCCCACTTTGTTGTAAAGCCTTGATGCTCCGTAATAATTGAAGCCCAGATACAAAACTATATAGGAACCAAAGGCAGCAAAGGCTATTTCATAATCAATAAAATAGGATGCTGCAACAATCCCAATAACCGCTGCAGAAAACCATTTCCAGGACAATATAATTTTGTCTCTGAATATATAAAACAGGATACCCATCTCAAATTGTAAGGAGAGGCGTCCTAAATTTACCAAAATAATTGTAGATAAAATGAAAAATCTTTCCTCTGTCCATGCGTATGTGAAAAACAAATAAACCGCTGCAGATAAGGCTATTAGCGGAAAAATCATTTTTTTATATTTTCTGAGAATTGGAACCAAAAAAAGTACCAATATGTAACACAGAACTTCGTATTGTAATGTCCATATACTTCCGTTTACGCTGTGATTGATATGATGTTCAAAAACCCCTGGAAGTGTGGTGTTGTTATGGTAAAAAACAAGGTTTAAAAGATACCCTTTTATATCCTGTGAAAAATATTCTTTAGGTGAAAGTGTGCTTATGGCAGGTCCGATTACAAAGGCTGTCGATAAGATGAACAATGCCAAAAGTGGCCAGATTCTAAGGAATCGCGCTCTAAGATATTTTCCTATATTATTGCTTCTGTCATAGCTTCTATAAATCAAAAATCCACTTATAACAAAAAAAATGTCCACCCCTACCTGGCCTGATAATGCCTTGTGGAAAGTCAGGGTGTACATCAAATCCGACTCAAGCTTGCCCTCGCATAATGCAAATGAATGCATATAGACAACCATCAATGCTGCGAATAATCTCACCAGATTAAGATTGTTGTCCTTCCCCTGTGACATGAAGTCCAACGTATTTTTATTCTCCATTTATCAATGTCCTTATATATCAAGTATTAACGGTGTAATTTTAACATATCCCCATAACACATACAAATTAATGTATAATTCGAGGTTTTATGTTAATATAGTCACTATGATTTAAAAAGGAGTAGTAATATTGAGTTCTAAAATAAAGGATAAATCCTTCAGATATATGATTTACACCATTATAAAATTTGTGCTGGCAGCTGTTATCACTGTATTGACATACTCTACCACTAAAAATGGCACCTACATAACAGTTGGACTTATAGAGCTATTAAGTGTTTTTCTAATATATAATTTTCTGGTTGATAAAAATAAACCTCTTGGTATTGTCAGCAACATTCTTTACTTTATCTATACCGGGCAGATGACTGTGCTTTACTTTGGTAACAGCTTTACCACATTAACGATGCTAAAAAATGTTAAATTCCTGGCTGATTTGGGTGGCAAAGCTATCACTTATGCTTTAGGCAGCTTCATTGTTCTTGCTGTAGTATTTCTCCCTGGATGTAACATGATAAAAAAGGTAAATAAAAAATATTTATTTGCAGTTTTAGCTCTTCTATTTATCTCAGAAATTTTTATTTACAGAGATTACAAGCGTTTTAGTCCAGTTCAAAGCTTTGCTACTATTTTTGCAGATGAAATCAGATATCAACAGGTTAAGCGTGCAGCTGATAATCCAGAAGTAGCACTCTCCGCCTTTTACCAGGATGAGTTATCCGATGGGTTTTCAAAAGCTGACGCATTACCTGAAAATCCAAATATCATTTTGATTTTTACAGAAGGGCTTTCCTACAACATCATCAGTGATGAAAGAAAAGTGATGTCAAACCTTCAGGAATTTGAAAAAGAATGTATATCCTTTGATAATTATTACAACCACACATTCCCAACCCTTCGTGGTGTGCAGGGTCAGCTTTTCAGTGGATTTAAACTCAATGACGATGCTCAGGGGAATAATCTGGTTTCCCTTCATGGTACTCTCAAAGAACATGGATATTCTACAAACTTCATTAATGTAGAGCCTTTCAACGATGATTTCGTTGCTTATTGCGATAATTTGGGTTTTGATCAGGTTATTATGGATAAAGACCATGTATCTGGTTTTGCTGAAGGCATGACTGATGTGGAAGCCTACGACCTTTTGATGGATTCAGCCAATAATCTTCATGAACAGGAATCACCATTTTTGCTTTGCATCTACACCTTTGGCACTCACGTATCCTTTGACTCTACTGATGATGTGTTTGGTGACGGTTCTGACCAGGAGCTGAACAAATTTTATAATCTTGATAGACAGTTTGGTGAATTTTTAAAGGAATTTAAGGCGTCACCGATGGCTGAGGATACAATCCTTATTTTCACCACTGACCATGCCACTTACGCAGATCAGGATTTTACAGACGCTTTTCCTAATCACAAAAGAGAATGTACAGATTTGGATGCTATTCCACTTTTCATTTACTATGATGGAATTGAAGCTGAAAAAATCGATGCAAACGGTCGCAATTCCCTTTGCATGACACCTACACTTCTTGATTTTTTAGATATTAACACTGAAAACTATTTCCTCGGAAGCAGTCTTTTTGATAAAGATGCATCCACAGAATATGATAACATTTTTTATGATGCTTCTTATTTGATAAGCACAGAGGATGGTGAAATAAGATATCTTGAGGATTTAGAAATAGATTCATTTTTAAGTTCTGTTTTATCTTACTTTAGTGCTCTGGAAGCACAGCGTTAAGCAAAAGAATATTAACGTACGAGGGATTTTGAGTTATGCAGCATTTAGGATTAGTGTTAATTTTGTGTTTTATTGCTTTGGCAATTATCACATTCTATTTTGGGATACACATAAAGGGGCGTCTTACATATATAAACGTCCTTTATGTAGTCTCCCTTATATACTCAATATTTGTCAGTGCGCTTTTCATATCTCACACTTCTGATTTACAGGTCTCTCTTCCCGAAGCCTATTTTAATATGTCCATCTATCTATTAGGGCTAATAGTCATGCAATACATGGGCTGGTCCAGAATCACTAAACTAAGGCCTTGGTTGCACCTTTTGTATCTTGCTTCTCTCACTGGTTTTCCCCTTATTACATACACATTGTCCATTCAAAGGACTGAATCTATTGCAGCATTTTCAAGCACAATTGTATTTCTGAGCCTGGCAAGATATTGTGAAGGTAAAAGAGATATTCTAACTTTTATACTACTGGCAATTGGCATCACTGGCACCATAATGACAAAGCCTACTTCAGCCATTATGTGTGTTAGTATGTTTTTGATTATACTGATTTCCACAATTATAAAGGAACAATCAGTAAAATCCGCCATTCCAAAACAATTCATCGTTTCCCTTCCTATTTATATTTTAGCAGTTTATTTTGCCCCACATCATACACTGCAACATTCTGTAGAACTCTTAAATGCTGAGCTAGTTGAACATATGACAATCACAATTGTAGCTTTTGAAATACTATGGTGCGTACCAGTATTGTTTATTTTCCCTTCGGTCAGAAAGTTTGCCAAATCATTGGCTTTACATACTGTCGCTGGATGGATGGCAGTTTGTATAGCATTCATCTATCAAATGACCAACGGAATAGATATACATTTAGTCACATTACATTT
Source organism: Pseudobutyrivibrio sp. ACV-2 (assembly GCF_900107545.1). GTDB lineage: Bacteria > Bacillota > Clostridia > Lachnospirales > Lachnospiraceae > Pseudobutyrivibrio. The sequence continues at coordinate 42,185 of NZ_FNQZ01000010.1, forward strand.
TGGTCTTTTTATTGCAGGTCATTACATACCATTCATCGCTGTATTTAGCTTTGCTGCTGTCAATGTATCCGAAGGACTTATTACTGAAGCAGGATTTAATCCTGAAAATGGCGAAATAACAATCAAATATGACTTAGCTACCTATGGACGCAGACTTATTTATAATCAGCTGATATATTTAATAGTACTTTCTTTTTCATTCGTATTGTTCTTTAGTAATTTTCCGTTTTACTTATTACGGATTTCATAAAAATATCCTTCCCCGATTCGGGGAAGGATACACCTCATCAGTCACCTCTACGGTGACAGCTTCCCCTCAAGGGGAAGCCCTTTTATTCTTCTTTTAGTCTGTACCAACCATCAAGAATTGATAGGTTTGGATTGTAGTATGGATCACCTTTTTCTAAAATATCTGGCCATCTCTTTTCAAGCTTTTCTACTTCGGAATTGAAGCGAGCTACCTTTTCTCCTGTGTCCTCATAGCCACGGGATTTGGACTCGTAATGGTAAAGCTCTGCGTGTGGATTGTAGACTATAAGGTAGCCTGCATCGCGAACCTTCATGCAGAAATCTACATCGTTGAAGGCTACTGCCAGGTCTTCTGTAAGACCACCCACCTGCTCAAATACGTCTTTACGAACCATGAGACATGCTGCTGTAACGGCAGATAAATCCTGAGTGGTAACAGCTCTGAACATGTAGCCTGGTTCACTGCGCTCAAGACCAACAAAGGTATGACCTGCGATACCACCGATTCCCATTACAACACCTGCATGCTGCACTGTGTTGTCTGGATAATAGAGAAGTGCTCCACAGATACCTACTTCTGGACGTAGGCACACATCCACTAATTCCTTGATACAGTCCTCGTTGATGATTTCTGTATCATTGTTAAGTAGAAGGAACATATCACCTGTAGCATATTTTGCTCCAAGGTTGTTAATGGCTGAGAAGTTAAAGCCTGGGGTCTCATATCTTACAATCTTTACATCCTCACGGCCTTCGATTGATTTGTAGTACTCAAAAGTTTCTGGCTCTGTTGAATTGTTTTCAACGATAACAAACTCAATATTTTTATAGGATGATTTGGTGTCTATTGATTTAATACATTTATCCAAATCATCTGTGTGATCCTTGTTAGGGATGATGATGGAGACCTTTGGCTGTTTGCCCCAATTATAAATGGTGCGGTAACAACCATAGAAAGTGTCCTGCTCAACCTTTGCAGGGATGCCAAGTCTGTCATAATGTGCCTGAACTGCACGAGCTCCTGCATCAAATGCATAGAGCTTGCTTTCTGCTGACATGGCAGTTGAAGCAGCATGGCTTCTCCAGTGATATAAAGCCTTTGGTACATGATACACATTGCCTGCAGCCTCGCAGCAGCGAAGAATGAAATCATGATCCTGGGCTCCGTCGTATTCTTTGTTGAAGGCACCTACCTTTTCGTAGATGTCTCTTCTGAATATGAAAAGATGACAGATATAGTTAACTGAACAAAGTAAGTCTAAGTTGTAATCTGGCTTGAATACTGGCTCAAAGTATTCCTTTGAGTCCATGGAAATCTTGTCCTCGTCAGTATAGATAACATCTATGCTGCGGTCCTTATTTATAGCAGCAACACACTCGTACATAGCGTTTGGTGCGAGAGTGTCATCATGGTCTGAAAGAACTATGAAATCACCTTTGGCTAATGCTATTGCAGCGTTGGTGTTATCTGAAATACCAAGGTTAGCCTCAAGATGAGTATATTTCACACGACTATCATTTCCATATTTATTTAAAATGAATGTACCAAGGCTGTCATCAGGGCTACCATCTGCAAGACAAAGCTCCCAGTTGGTGTAGGTCTGAGCGATGATAGAATCAATAAGCTCAACAAGGAATTTCTCAGGAGTCTGATACATTGGAACTACTATACTCATGAGAGGATTGTAGTCGAACTGCTCATCCCTCTGACGCTGTAGCTCTACCTCTGTAGGACCAAAGCTGGTGAGGAAGTCCATGTAGGTGTACTTTGGTGCTTCTGAATCCTTTAGCTTGTCGATGGCATGCTTGATAGTTGAGCTAAGTCCGTTGTCCTGTCTGTAAAGCTCGATACGCTCCCACAGGCTCTTCTTAGGAAGAAGATTTCCACCTGTAAGCACATGGGCTGTATCTACCTTGCAGTCGTAGGTCTGACCTTCTGCTGTGATAGTAAGTCTGAGCTTTTTGTAGTTTCCTTTAGGGAAAACAATCTCAAGTCCTGAATCACATTTTTCTGTAAGTTCTGGATAAACTCCATATACGTCTTTACGGAACATACGCTTTACAGTAATAGGGATTTCGGTATTGCCATCGTAAAGGTGAAATTCCTCCGGCACATTGCCTATAGCCCAGCCTAAAATCTGAATCTTGTCGTCAGATACTGCTGCACGCTCAAGGTTGTACTCGTATTCCTTTTTAAGCTTCTGAAGGTCTTTACCTGATGCTTTGTATACTACTGAGCGCACCTGATTTGAAGTACCATTTTCGCCTAAGACACAGATAAGCTTTAGGCTTTTAACCTTTGATAAATCTGTTGGTAAATCTATCTCACCAACATATTCTTTTGAAACACTTTTGTGGGCTGCGATATATCTGCGTCGAACCTCATTGCCTTCATTGATGGTGATGCGCATATCATAAGGCTGACCGTTTAATTCTGCTACAAGTTCGTAGCCTTTTGGGTTATCAAAGGGATAGAATCCCTGGAACAAAAGCGTATTTTTTTTAGTTAGATGGTATCGAATGAATACCACATTAAATGTATCTCTCAAACTAATCTACCTTCCATGTACCGGTTGTAATATCAAATTTCTGAACGCCGTCTCGGCAGTAACTATCCTCAACTACAAGAGCAGTAGCGATGTCCTCTGTCAAAGTGTGATTTGCAATGATGTCGTGGAATATATCTTCCACAACCACTGGCTCCACACGAACATCATCACTAAGATATTTTGATACACTGGCATAATGAGCTGTGTAGTCAAGAATTCCTCGCTGGAGACGTTTGACATCATCGCTGAGGTAATCGTCATCCTTGAAGTGTGGCATTGGCTTACCATCCTCCATGGTGAAGTGTGTCAGCTGTCCGTAAGGCGCTGCCAACGCATTTTCAAGGAACAACTGATATTTTAAAATCTTGCTCTTTGGAATAAGAGTAGGATCTGTAATTTCAAAAATGGCATCTGCCTTACCGCCGATTCTAACCGGCTTGTTGGAATGAAGGGCAAGGTAATGACCCTCGATGTCACGGCCTGTGAGCTTCATAAGGAAATACTGAATGGTTCCAGAGAAACCTACATCTACAACAGCTACATCGCTGGCACCAACTAAAGCTTCACGGATGTAAACCATGTATGCATTCTTTTCCTGCTTTGCACGGGCTAGAATCTCGTCCTTGTATTCTAAGAGCTTTTCAAAGAACTCTTCTGGAAGATCATCATAATCCAAGTGGATGTCCTCATCGTTTGGATGAAGGGCTACGCCAAAACGCTCACTTAGAAAATTGCTGAAGGTTCCGCGGTATTTCTGTGATGCAAGCTCCCTGATATCCTCTTCATTTTCAAGAGCTGCCACGGTGCAGGCACGGCGTGAGGTAAGGAAGTAAACCATATCCGGCTCTTGTATTTCCATCCCTGCACAGTAGGTCTTGATAAGCTTTTCAAGCATGTAGCCTTCTCTTGCAAGAAGTAAAAGTCTCTGGTGATTCTTTTTGTTTTCATCCACAATCCACTCGGTAAATCTGGTAAGAAGTGGACCCAGCACTGTGTAGCCAAAATCGTAAATATTTCTGAAGGTCAGACTGCTATCCTCTTTGAAGGCAAATGGTGTATTGAAAAGTGCACCAGATAAAGCCTGTCCAATCATTATAGAATTGGCTAAGGATTTGCCTGCCTCCTGCTTGAAGTAAGGGAAATCTGAAAGCTCAAGCAATGTATTGGCATTTAAAATAATGTGGTTTGGTATGTATCTTTCCATTGGAAGCTGTGAATCGCTTCGGAAATTGTCTCCCACGTGGATGAAGGTGTTAGGGTTATATTTGGTCATGAGCATATCCCACATCGAACCATCATCCTTGCGAAGTCCAACCTCGCAGGAAATAAGGAGCTCGTCATAGCCGGAAATACCGCATTTACGAAGTAAGCCAACAATCTGAACTCGGTTGAGATACATATCACTGACAAGGATAATACGCTTGCCCATGGCCTTAAGCTGATTGTAGACATCTACCATATCCTGTCTAGGGATGCAAAGTGCTGTCTCTAAATCGCCCTCAAGCTTTTTGATGTCCTGAGCGAAATCTCCGATAAGCTTATCATTGGAGATTTCAACATAAATCTTGTCAATAGTTGTCAAAGCACCGTATTTAGCAAAGGCTGCAGCCTCAGCATCCTTACGAAGCTGTAAGAAATCAACTGATACATTGTACTTTGATTTAATAATATCGCCCATCATGGTAAATACATCATCTGGATTGAAGATGGTACGGGCAATAAGTGTGTCAAATATATCAAAGGAAATGGTCTCATAGGTACCAAGCATCGGGATAATATTTTCCTTATCAAAATGAATGGTATTCATGAACGGCATAAGACTCTTGTTCTTGAAGGTCTGGCCTCCATCAGCATTTAAAATAAATGAATCAAAGCCCTGCTTTTTAGCGATGAAAGGAACTATTCTTTCGAGAGCATGGGCAAGAGTTCCATCTGTCTGACCAGCTTCCTCAGGAAAATCCTCGTAGGTGTAGCCGTGTTCAAAGAGTGGGCTAAAGGCCTTGGTTGAAGCCCAGAAGAATGAACCTGCAGGATAATTAAATACTGTAGGCATATCTCCTAAATCGTATTGCTTGAACAGCTCTCTTCCCTGGGCTGTATTTGCAAGCCATGAATAGGCAATATCCGGAATCTCCACATAGTAGTCAGGGTAAATAAGACCTGCATTTTGATTTTCAAACAAATCAAAGATGTAGTTCACCTGCTCCTCTGAACCTGTCAAAAGATTAAGGCAATACTGTCTCCACCCCATCTTTTCAGAGCCTGAATATAAAGACTTTTTAGTGTGAACATGAAGGAAATAATCATGCTTCATAATCTCTGAAGCAAACTCCACATAAAGAGGTGCCAGGTCGCGTCCTCTGTTTTGAAGCTTTCTCACATCAACAACATCCACCTGCTTAAGCTCGCGAACCTTTGCCTTTACTGCGGCAACATCTGTAGTCTCAGTAGTAGAGATATATAAATCAAATTTGTATGGAATATGTGAAAAGTATTCAACAAACTCATCCAGCAAATCCATGTAAAACAGGTGCAAATGAACGGCAACCTTTGGGCCCTCGTCATTTGCTGCAAGCTTTCTTTGCTTTGCTGCAAGCTTAGCCTCTTTGATAGCCTCCTTGCGGGCACGCCTGGCTTGGCGTACAGGAGTATCCTCGCCCTTTAAGAAAGACCTGAAGGCTCTAAAATCCTCGATTGCCTTGTAAGCCTTGGAATTAACGATTTCATCGTATTTTGCTGTCTGCATAGCATTTAAAGCTTCGATATTTCGGATATGAACATCCTTTTTTGCCACCAGCTCCTCAAGCTTTTGGATTTGGTAATCACGGCTTGCGATAGTAAAATCAGCGGCAGTTTTATTATTTTTTGCCACATGAGCCTGTAGCTCACTTAAGTTTTTAACGCCCTTATAGCAATATTTGCTTTGGAAGTGCTCTTCCATCTGCTGGTAAACCTGCTCTTCCTCGTAAGGAACTTTTGCAAAAGATGCTACCATTCCGCCAAAGATTCTGGCTCTGTAGAGCAGATAGTTGATAGGGATTGGGAAATCGAAGGTCCACTCGTAGTCGATAATCTCCCAGCCCTTATTTGTTTTGATGATATTTTCAAAAATAAGATCAATGTCGATGTATTTTGCTGCAAGAACTCCCTGTGGAAGGCTTACCTCGCCAAATACTTCTACAAATTCTGGAGTGCACTCAAACTGCATAGCATGAGGCATGTAGGCTTTGCGGATTGCCTCGGCATATTCTGCTGAATCCTTGCTTGTAAGGCAGTCTCCCTGAATGAATTCGCACTCGATGGTATCCCCTACAAGTTTTGTCTCATTTACGCAAAAATCAGAGCCCTGCAATGTTTCCTGCAAGCCCCTGTAGTTGTCGTAGGTCTTATGAATATGTGCTGTGGCCTCTGAGCTGTATGGTCTTTTGATGACCACCTTTGTGCCGTCCCGGTCCACAATATCTGTGATTATGTTAAAGCGCGGATTGCGCTGATTAGAAAGCTTTTCGTATAATAATCTATCCATTATCTGTTATCTTGCTATGAGCAGGTAATCACCTGCGCCTCCTCCTATATAGTCCTCTGCGTAAATCTCTGTAGTGTACAGATAATCAGGGTGGAGTCTAAATGTTTTGATATCTTTAAACCCTGCTTCATCAAGAAGTTTTTTAGCAAATGAAGAAAGACGCTCCTTTTCAGAAAGGGCATAAACCAGGCGTCCATCCTCAGCCAAAAGCTTTTTAAGGGTAGCCGGAGTCTCTGAAAGATTTCCAATGTTTAAAATAATGTTAAAGGTCTTTTTGATTTCCTCTATGGCCTTTTTTTCTACTGATTCTGGCAATAGAGACACGATGTTTTCCATGCTGTTTTTGTAGGAATCTGTCAAAAGCACAGTGGTATCACTAGCCTGTTCATCGACCCACTCAACCAGTGAAACACTGTCTGGATCAACCACAAGCACCTTGTCATTTGATGTAATATTGACCGGTGAAAGAGCATTACTTCTGAGATGCGAATATAATTGAATCGCTTCTGCAGTTCCTTCATCGAAAATTCGATTGTTATACTTTTCCTGTATCATCTGCCCCTCCGTTATTATTTAACTCGCTCTACACTGACCTGTGAATTCATATCATAAAAACCTACGGTGTTCTTCGAGCTGACCACCGTAATATTCATTATATCGTAAAGCCTGTTGTAGGCCACAAAATCAACTCCATCATAGCCAGTGCAGCTAATTGACATAAGATATTCGCCGCCCTGCATATCCATCTTTTGTGTAAAGGTAGCAACGTATTCCTCGCCCTCTTTACACAGACCAACATCACATTTTTCGTACATGGTATTAGTGCCCGTGACATCGATACCTTTGATGGTCTTGAAAGTAAGTGTGAATATCGGGTTGTTAATGTCTGTGTTAAAATGCACCTTTGATTTAACTGTAAAGGTGCTACCCTTTAAAATGGCGTTTGTGTAGTTACCATTTTCATCTATTATGGCAAAATCTACGATTTTGGCTCTGCCATCACCGTATTCATTGACATTTGGATTCAGCTGATAATGGGACTTCCAAAGAGTGCCATCATCTGAAGGCTGCGCCGCAGACTTTACAGACTGCTCATTAGCTTCCATTGCCTGGCTAGCCTTGCTGCCAAGATGTGGCTCCTGGCCAACTAAAATCTTTTTATAGATATCAATCATATCCTTTGGAGTGCCTTCGGCTACTTTATCACCCTTATTAATAAGGATGGCTCTATCGCAATACTTGCTGATAGCACCAAGGTCGTGGGAAACGAAAAGAATGGTCTTTCCTGCTTCCTTGAACTCCTCGAATTTTTTGTAGCACTTTGCCTGGAAGAATACGTCACCTACAGAAAGGGCCTCGTCAACAATTAAAATCTCAGGGTCGATATTGATTGCCACTGCAAATGCAAGTCTGACAAACATACCTGAAGAATAAGTCTTGACCGGTTGAAAGACGAAATCTCCAATATCTGCAAAAGCTAGAATCTCGTCAAGCTTTTCGTCTATTTCCTCGTTGGAATAACCTAACATGGTACCGTTTAAGTATATATTTTCGATGCCGGTGTACTCCATATTGAAACCAGCTCCAAGCTCTAGAAGAGCTGATATTCTGCCATCTACTGTGACTTCACCATGGGTAGGTGAAAGAACACCTGTGATAATCTTTAATATAGTGGACTTTCCAGAGCCATTGGTACCGATAAGTCCTACGCATTCACCTTTTTTAACATCAAAGGACATGTCCTTCAGTGCAAAATGCTCCTTGTAATGCTTCTTTTTGGTGAGACCCAAAGTATCAGCTACTCTGGCCTTATTACTATCAAAAAGCTTGTAGACTTTGTCCACATGCTTTACTTCTATAACACTCATAAATTCTCCTAATGACCAAATTAGTCCTATTCTGAAACATTTTACCATATTTGCTTATAAAATGAAAATCTGACTAATTTGTATCGAATTACTATTAAAAAGAGAGTTTTGTCATCTATAAGCATACGCTATAAATGACAAAACTCTCTTTAATTTTTCTAAACTCGCTTGAAAACCAAAATCACAACTTAATGCTTCCCCAAGAGTTTGCTCGCCACTTAAGCTCTCCAGGAATATGATTACGTTCTATTGTAAGTTCAAGACCTCGTACACAATCCAAATCCACACCTTCATCATAAGGATTGAGAACGTATACTGTGTAGAAGGTTTTATAGGTTCCCGGCTGAATCATTGATAAATCCACAGTTACTTCAAATTCGCCTTCCTCTCCTGCAATTCCACCTATTACATTTTCAAAAATCTGTGTTGCAAATGGGTGGTCACTGTCAGACATAAACTCAACTCGTATACCTGCATTTTGAACATTGTTTATATTTTTATATTTAAATAATAGACGCATCTTATCATCAGAAAATACGTTATTATCCTTGTCAATATATTCAGCCCAAGTAAGTCTCACATCATCTCTTTGAAGCCAACCTGGTCTCATATATTTAGTGTAATCTGAGGTGGTTTCTGTTTTGTACTTTACACCATTATACAGTTTAACAGCTTCATCTACTGAACCGTCAAATGCAAGTCTGCCATGCTGCAAAACTATACATCTATCACAAAGATTATGTACTGTATCCATATTGTGGCTGACGTACAGGATTGTTCTTCCCTCGGTCTTTGCTATTTCACGCATTTTGTCTAAGCATTTATGCTGAAACTTGATATCTCCAACTGCCAGTACCTCATCCATTATCATAATATCGGAGTCAAGATGAGCCGCCACCGAAAAAGCCAGTTTTACATACATTCCAGATGAATATCTTTTAACAGGAGTATCAATGAATTCAATGCACTCAGAAAAATCGATAATAGAAGCAAGTTTTTCATCTATTTCCTGTCGACGCATTCCCAAAATTGATCCGTTGAGATAAATGTTTTCTCTTCCGGTCAGTTCGGGATGAAAACCGGTTCCAACCTCTAGCATACTTGATACTTTTCCATCGATATATATATTTCCTCTTGTTGGAGATGTGATACGTGATATTAACTTTAACAGTGTAGATTTACCAGCGCCATTTGAACCGATGATTCCTACACATTCACCACGATGTATTTCCAGTGAAACATCATCCAGCGCAGTAAACACTTTATTATGTCCCTGTAATGTATCATCAACACCTTTGCTTTTTAATTTTCGCCGGCGCAGAGCATCCTTAAATGTTTCTCCAGTAACAGTTCCTAAAATATAGTCTTTACCTACATTTTCTATTTTTAAAACTACATCATTGTTCATCAAAATCGTTTCCTCTAATTCCAATATCGGCCCACTTTTTGGCATACTTGGTGTTTCTCAAGTAATCCAACTGCTTACCTAAATCCTCTGCACTTAAATCTCTAAGCTTATATTCGATATGAAATCCTATGAGATTGCTAAAAAATACCTTGAAATCTTTTACCAATGGCTTGTTATAGGATTTGCATTTTTCATAGAAATACTCGCTCAATTTATACAATTTTATCAACATAGTATCCAACGACGCTTTGTTGACTAGTGATCCAGGTGTAATTCTATAAAAATAAAGCATATTGCATAGCTTGAATATGGTCTTAACATGAAGCAAATATTCAAGAGTAAAGCATAAATCTTCTGCAAAAATTATCTTAGTATCTACAAAACGAATATTATATTCATCAATAATGCTTTTCTTATATATTCTTCCACAAGCTTCCCAACCATCTCTATACAAACTTAAATGATTACAAATATAGTCACTCAAATCTTTATCCTTTGGAAAGCTTTGTCCGTGATTTTCAACAGAATAAATTACCTTATCACCTATATTTCCTTCTACATCAACTCGTCTAAAGTTGTATGTATACATTTGCGCATCACATTCACTTTTAGCATCCTCAAGCAAAGTAAAAAAATCCTCTGAAATCATATCATCGCTATCTACAAAGACAATCCATTTTCCCTTAGCAACTTCAAGCCCTGCGTTTCTTGCAGAAGAAAGGCCACCGTTTTCTTTATGAATAACCCTGCACCCTCCCTCATACTCTGCTGCAAATTCATCGCATATTTTTCCTGAATTATCAGTACTTCCATCATCAACTAAGATGATTTCATAATCCCTAAAATTCTGTTTTGAAACAGAGCTTAGACAAGCTTTCAAATAAGATTCTGTATTATAAACCGGAATTATAACACTATATTCCATTAACTCACTCTCTTTAAACTAATTAAAAAGCTTTTCAATTTCTGAGACTCTCTTATCAAAATCTATAATCTTTTTTCTCTCAGAAATTTTTTCTTTGTAGTAACTATGAAGTTCTGGGTTATCCAGTACTCTTTTCATATTTTGGTAAATTCCGTCCACCCCTATCGGCATAACAATACCGTATTCGCTGTCACCTAAAAGTTCTCTAGCACCAGAGCAGTCAGTTAAAAGCATAGGCACATCTAGAATTGCAGCTTCTTGACTTACCAACGAATACCCTTCGAATATAGAGCTTGAGATAAACCAATCCGCGATAGCCATGTATTTATATGGATTTTTTCTTCCACCTATAAATTTACAGCTCTTCGCACCTGTTTCTCTAAGGGTCTTCTGAATTCTTTCATATTCATCTCCACCCCATTTCCCTTTAGAGCCAATAACTATAATTTCAAAGTTATAACCCTCATCTTCAAGCATTTTAGCCGCCTGTATAAGAAGAGTGTATCCTTTCTGCTCATTCAATCTACCTACAGAAATAAATCTTACCGGACGCTTTTCTTCAGGAAGATTCATTGAGTCAATATCTGTTACCAGTTCCTTGGATCTTTTTATTATATGATCCACATTTATTGGATTATATCTAACAATAAGATTTCCAGGGTTACCTATCACATCACTGACACCCTTTTTAACATCCTTGGCCACGCAGACAATATTGTCGTACTTCTGCATAACCTTAACTTCGTTTTCTTCATTTCCAAATATATATTTTGAATCATAATGACTATTGTAATCAGTATGATTCCATGCAAATTTTTTAGGGATATTGTATCTGGTACCTCTCCAAAGAGGCCAACCATCCTTCATGCACAGCAGGACATCAAATCCCATGACATTTACCATATGCTCAACTATGGCTCTGTATGGTTTTCTCAACCAAAACCAAAAACCTTTCTCAGCGTCAGGATCTTTTATCCATTTTGAAAGACTTAGGTACGCTACATCACTAGGATAATAATCATAAAAACGTTTATCATAATCAAAGGTCATAATGGTAATATCATACTTTTTATGCCATGCCCACACTAAATCGTACATGAGCTTTTCTACCCCTCCGCCCACGACAATATCATTTGTAAACAGAATTTTTTTCTTCATAGCACTCCTTATTTTTTATACTCCTAGATAATATCTATGAAATCCTTTTCAGTCTGATTAAACAATACTACTGCTGCCATTGTTAGCACCAATGTAAAAATAGTACTGTACAACAGAGCCAACACATTAATCTCTCCTGTACCTAACACGCAATAACGAAATGCCTCTACAAAAGACGAAATTGGATTAATATATACCACTCCCTGAATAAATTCTGGCAACTGACTAGAAGAATATATAACAGGTGAAACATACATCATCACTGTAGTAAGTAACCCCACCATATGCGAAAAATCTCTATATTTTATAGTTATACATGAAACAATCAGTCCCATCGCTGTTCCCATCATGGACATTAAAAATGCTATAGGTATAACAAACAGGATTTTTGCTCCTATCATCTGAGCATCTCCAGCCAAATAAAAGAATAGCCATGCAACCATAGTCACTATAAACTTGATTCCTACTCTTATAGCATTAAATAGGATATTTGCGATTGGCATTATAAGTCTTGGGAAATATACCTTGCCAAAAAGATAACTGTTTTCCAGCAGAACTCCTGTATTGCTTCCAAAACAGCTAATAAAGAAATCCCATACCACACTTCCCGTCATGTAAAAAAGAAAATACGGTGTTCCATCCGATGAAAATTTACCTACATATCCAAATACAAAGGAAAAAATTCCTGAATTGATAATTAAACTAAAAATCAACCATAATGGACCTAATATTGTCTGTTTATACTGAACCTCATAGTTTCTTTTAACTAAAGTCCACACTAATTCTCTGTATTTAATAATTTCCTTTACCGGCACCCTAAACAATGGAACCTTTGGCTCTATAACCGTTGTCCAATTCTTATTCATTTTCATCCTCAATCAACTTTTCAATTTCTCTAATACGTTCCTGATAAGTAATGATTTTCTTTCGCTCCATAATCTTGTTTTTGTAATATTCATGAAGACTCGGGTCATCCATTACTCTCTTCATAGCTTTATAGATTCCTACAACATGTATTGGAGTAACAATTCCATACTCGCTGTCACCAAGCAGCTCTCTAACTCCTGAGCAGTCTGTAAGAATCATTGGAATATCAAGCAGTGCTGCTTCCTGGCTCACAAGAGAATATCCCTCATAAATAGAACTTGAAATAAACCAATCTGCAGCTGCAATATATTTGTATGAGTTTTGACGTGGTCCTATAAACTTACAACTGGTAACACCTGTTTTATATAATCTTTCCTGAATCTTCTCATATTCATTGCCCCATGGTTCTCTTCCACCAATAACAATTACTTCGAAATTGTATCCTTCATCTTCCAGTGCTCTACAAGCTTCAATCAAAAGAGGATACCCCTTTTGATCATTAATTCTGCCTACACTGACAAATCTAAATGGTTGTTTATCCTTTGGTAATTCCAACGAATCAATATCCACTACCGGTTCCTTGGCCTTTTTTAATACATTCTCAATATTGATTGGATTGTATTTAACAATAAGATTCCCTGGGTCACCTATAACATCACATACACCTTTTTTTATATCCTGGGACACACATATTATATTTTTAAACTGCTGCATGGCTTTGACTTCATTTTCTTTACTGCCAAAAATGTGCTCAGTGTAATAATGATTATTGTAATCTGTATGGTTCCATGCATATTTCAAAGGAATATCGTATTTTAATGCACTTAATAGCGTTCCACCATCTTTCATACAAAGCAAAACATCAAAATTCATCTTTTTGATTTTGCCCATAAAAGTACGCTCATATATTTTACGATTGATATAGCTATAGACATGAACAACGAAATTTGATTTATACTCCTTTGGAACGCTTTCAGAGATATATCTAACATCCGTAGGATACTGGTCGTAGAATGACTCATCATATTTATAGGTCATGACAGTGATGTCGTATTTTTCGTGCCATGCCCATACTAAATCATACATAAGTTTTTCCACGCCACCACCATAGGCTAAATCATTCATTATAAGAATTCTCTTTTTCATTGATGGTTCCTTCTTTTATTCCTATAAAAATAACTAATCCATTTTGCTCTCAGTTGTTTGAATGAGATCAGCAATGTTTCTTATTTTTGATAAATCATCAGACGAAAACTTAATTCCGTATTTCGCTTCAATATCTCCAATGATCGTCATTATCTCAATCGATGAAAGACACAAGTCGTCTATCATCGCACTATCTAATGTAACTTCATCCTCTGGTATATCTGCTATATCAATTATTATTCCCTTAATTGATTCAAATAATTCATTCATTTTCTAATTCCTCCAACTATATAACTATCGTTTAATCTTTCCACTTGCTGTTTTTTCGAACTCCGTTTCTCTAAATTCTATAAAGTATATCTTTCTATATGCAGGCTGAGTTTGATTGAGGTTACTTATGTATTCCCTAATGTTCTGCTCATCCTGGTTATTTGCATACACCTCAATAGCAATTCGATCTTTTTTTTCGAAAACTTTACACTCTTTCACTAAAGGATTTTCGTATACCTTAGACTCGATTTCTTCTGGACTGACATTTTCCCCGCCAGAAAGAATGATTAAATTCTTTTTTCTTCCAGTAAGGTAAACATACCCATCCTCATCGATATAGCCCAAATCACCAGTATAAATTACTCCATCATTCAAACAGGCTTTTGTCTCTTTAGGGTTATTATAATACCCCAACATGTTGCTCTGTGATTTAACACATATTTCACCATCTATACAAAATATTTCTGTTCCATCTACTGCTTTGCCTATTGAATCAACATGTTTTCCCATATCATAATTTATTGCTGAAGCATTACCGCTTTCCGTCATACCATAAAATTGGCAAACCGTAATATCGTTTTCCTTAAAAAGCTTCACGATATGTGGATCTATGCTTGCGCCACCTGAGCCAATATGTTTCGGGTTACCAATACGTTTTTTTTGTCCTCGTTTGATAAAATTAGCCCACATTTTCATCATGGCGGGTGTTATAGTTGCATAATCCACTGTAATATTTTCTAAATCTGCTAAAATATGTTTAACATCTTTGCTCATGCACATTGTGCAACCATACGAAGTCCAACTAAGCCAAAAACTAAGTCCCCCAATGTGGTATAGAGGGAAATTAGTATATGCCTTCAAATTCACCTCATTTCCTGCATTATTCACATATTCAAAAGGTAACAATGTTCTTATGCTTCCAAACAAGCTCATGGCTGATAGTGCTACACCTTTCGAAAAACTAGTTGTACCAGATGTAAACAGTATAAGAGAAAGTTTTTCACCCTCGTCATCTACAAAATCATGTAATTCTTTTTCAGCAACAGAGTCAAAAATGTCATCAAATAACTGCTCTTCAATAATAATAGGCAAGTCTCTAAACGCTTTTTTCTCAGCCTGTTCTGAACAAATTACCAAATCACCATCAGCCTTTTTTACTGCGAACTTCAAATTTTCAGAGTTTTCATAATTATTCAAAGGAACAGCCACGGCACGAGAAAAAATAATCGCACTAAGAAGAACTATATATCTATAATCGCTATCTGCTAAAAGGCATATATGTTTTCCTTCAATACGGCCAAGCTTTTCCTCTAACTGATATGCACATCTTCTAATGTCACGAAGATAATCTGAATATGTCCAATTGTCCACATTCGAGCCATCTAGCATCTTTACGGCTGTTACATCGTTATGGTTTTCTAGTAATTTTAAATATTGAAGCACTCCTATCACCCCCCCTTCTGCCTATTCGGCTTTTATATATTTCTATAAATTTTATCAACATCCTCAAAGCTATTGCTATCATTTCTACTGTGTGAATACACATAAAATATAGTGAATATCGTCCTAAATATCTTATTGTGTTTGATATTTTTCCGCTAACTGACTTATCAACTCGCAAAAAAACATATGCCACACCTATTCCTAATAGACCATTTACCATAAAACTAATTGGTCCTAAAGAATAGCCATCATATCCTATTCCTGCCTTTATCCCTAAAATAGCTTGAATTGTATTAGGAATTGCCACTAGAAGTGCATATATACATATAGATTCCTACTGTGCTCTGAAGTTAGCACTTTATTTTTTCTGATGTAGTAACCCATATAAACATCCAAAACTCCAACCAATCCCCGCGACAACCCAAAAGGAGTGAAACCTATAGCAAACAAGAGACTACCAATAATCACTAATCCCTTATAAATTACTTAATTACTTAATTAGTTTTCCCTTTAATAGACTCAATGAGTTCACCTATATTTCATTCATTCTCTATGTCCTCTTTTGATTGCTAGCGTTTAATTTTTCCACTTGCCGTTTTATCAAATTCAGTATCCCTAAATTCTACAAAGTATATCTTTTTATACGCTGGCTGCGTTTGATTGAGGTCGCTTATGTACTCCCTAATGCTCTGCTCATCCTGGTTATTGGCATACACTTCAATAGCAATTCGATCTTTTTTCTCAAAAACTTTACACTCTTTAACTAGAGGGTTTTCATATACCTTAGATTCAATTTCCTCTGGACTAACATTTTCTCCTCCAGAGAGAATGATTAAATTCTTTTTTCTTCCAGTAAGGTACACGTAACCAGCTTCATCTATGTAACCCAAATCGCCAGTGGAGATTACTCCGTCTTTCAGACAATCCTTAGTTTCTTCGGGGTTATTATAATAGCCAATCATGTTACTCCAAGATTTAATACATAATTCCCCATCAACAAAATTGATATCTACACCATCCATAGCTTTTCCTATTGAGTCAATGTGGTTTTCCATGTCATAATTTACCGTGACAAGATTACCAAGTTCAGTCATTCCATAACATTGAGCAACAGTGATATTATTATCCATAAAGAATTTACTGAGAGTAGGCTCAATCAACGCTCCACCAGATACCACATGTTTTGGATTACCTATACGTTTTTTTTGACCTCTCTTAATACAATTTACCCACATTTTTAATATGGCAGGTGTCACAACTGCGTAATCAATGGTTATATTCTCTAAATCTGAAAGCATATGCTTAGGATCTTTACTCATACAAATTGTGCAACCATTTTGAGTCCAACTGAGCCAAGCGAGAATTCCTCCAAGATGATACATAGGGAAATTAGTATACCCTATTGAATTTAAGGCATCTTCTGTACCATTCATATACACAAGTGGAAGGAACTTTCTTTTATTTCCAAACAAGCTGAAAACTGATAATTCAACTCCCTTTGAAAGACTTGTGGTTCCAGAGGTAAATAAAATAAGTGCTAATTTATTTGCCTCTTCATCTTTAAAATCAAATAATTCTTTTTCAAGTGGCGACACTGCCATACCATCAAATAGCGTCTCTTCGCTAACCAATAGCAAATCCTTAAATGTGCTTTTCTCTGCATATTCTGAAAGAATTAAAATATCAGATTCAACTTGATTAACAGCAAATAATAAATTTTCAACGGTTTCTAAATTATTCAATGGAACAGCCACAGCGCGAGAAAAAATAATTGCACCAAGAAGAACCATGTATCGATAATCGGTATTGGCTAAGATACATATATGCCTCCCTTCAATAGGACCAAACTTTGCCTCCAGCTGATATGCACATCTTTTCATATCATGAAGATAATCTGAATAGGTCCAACTATCTACATTAGGACCATCTAACATCTTCACAGCATATGCATCTTTATGGTTTTCAAGTGTTTTTAAATACTCTAGCATTCCTATCGACCCCCGCTTCTATACATATGACTTTTATAGATTTCTATAAATTTAACCAAAATCTTCAAAGCAATTACTATTATTATCAATCTGAAAATGTATAAAATTACAAAACCTAAAACTGGCTGATTAATCAACTTTTCAGCAATGACATACCAAGGAACAGCTATCATTTCTACAGTATGGATACACATAAAATATAATGAATATACTCCTAAATATCTCAAAGCGTTTGCTATCTTCCCATTAAACAGCTTATTAATTCTTAGAAAGACATATAACACACCTATTCCTAATAGGCCACTTTCTATATATGTTACTGGTCCTAAAGAATAAACATTATCTGACATTTCGGTTATCATTCCCAATGCAACTAGAATAATATTAGGTATTATTACAAATGAAGTATAATTAAAGAGGTTTTTTCTACTATGCTGTGATGTCAGCGCTTTATTTTTCCTAATGTAATACCCCATATAAACATACAAAACTCCAACTAATCCTTGAGACAAGCAAAAAGGTGTGAAGTCCGTATAACTCAATAGCCACCCTATGATTGATAAACCTAAAGCATAATATTTAATTTTTGCTTCATCGACAACACTTAATAAGATATTAAAAATGCCCAATGCCCAGAATAACGCTAAAATAAACCAAACAGGCCCATTAGCAAAGATGATAATGTTTTCAAATTGAACAGTTTGCGAAAATCCTAATAACATTCCAGCAAGTACTTTTAAACTTTCTTGAAAAGCACCAGGTAAGTACCTAAAGAAACAAAAATGAATAATAATGTTAAATAACACAGTAACAATAGTGGTCCATAAATAAGGCTTAATCAGCTCCTTCATCTCTAAAGAAAAATTCTTTAAAATTGGTCTTTTTCGAACACTATATCCTGACAAAATAAACATTGCTGGCATCAAAGAAGCTAATACAGCACCTAAAACTGAAATACATATTCCAGCAATAATAGATTTTTCAAAAACAAATGGTATGTTTTTTAAAGTGCCTGATTCACTATACTTTGTGATAATATCAATCATCAACATAGGAAAATTTGATCTGTTGTGCATTAGCACAATCAGCACCATTGCTATTCCTTTAAATAAGTCAAACATTCCAATGGATGTTGTAACCGGACTATTCAACTTTCTGAATATTTTCATATATTAAACCTCAGCTATCTTTAATTCGTTGTATTGTCACATAATGTAGCGTAATAAGCGTCGAATAGTATACCATATTATTTTCATTTACATAATCGTAATAATGCACACATTTTATAACTCTGCAATTATTCTTTTATTCACCTTGTTATAATCTACTTACTTGCTAGGCAACGATATAATTAAGTCAAAAAATACACCCCAAAACTGCAATTATATTGCTGTATTGGGGTGATATTTTATAATATCCTGTCTCTAAATAGTTCTTCATGATGAGGGTATATTTCATCAAAATGCTTGGCTATAAGCTCCAAATCATTTATAGAATAATCCGATACTCTTTCATATATTTTAATCGTTAATCCACCATCAATATCGTAAGACTCAATTAGATTGTAATGTTTTCCAATATGTGATTCAGTGTTAATTATTTCAGTATTAATGTATCTAAGTATCTCTTCACCGTTGTTATAAGTACAACTAGGTGAGTTACACGCTAAAACATAATGAGCACTTAAGAAACTACTTGGAAAACCATCTCTTAAGTCCACATCAGACACAAACGAAGCACTCGGGGTGGCATTTATTATTTCAGGCAATCTTACATTTCTTATAGTATCCGAATTAAACAATTGCTCACCAACAGCAACATAGGTATCATTTTTTTCTTGGGTACGAGAATTAATTGAATCCACTATTTTATTAACATTTACTATATCTTCTCTAACAAGAGGAAAATGCATATAGGACGCTTCTTTATATTCTCCTTCTTTCATTATAAAATGTCCAAATCCAACAATTATAAAATCTACTACTAATAGTACAGTGAGTATATTTATCCGTACTTTTATCTTTTTCGATTCATTATAAAAATCAAATATTAATATCTGTAGAATAAAGAATCCAGTGGCCCAAATTAAGCCATGTTGAATACCTGGTGTTTGGACATTCAAAAACGAACAAAAAGTAGAAATAGTTAATATTAATATAATTACTAATTGATTTAAATACTTTCTATTTACAATACATATATATACTGAAACACAAAGAAGCACAACATGCATAACACTTTGGTATACCATAAGCGAAAGAAATGATACTATAAATGGTAATTTATAGGCTGTAAAAGCTTCACCATTTGACATAATAGTATTTAATAAAAAGTCTTTAAAAAATATAAGTAGAACGCATAAACTAATCCCACCTATTTCCAAGAAATTAAAAACAGTAGTCTTTATAATCACATTAGACTTTTTCTCTTGCTTTATATAATCATATATAGCTTTATAAATCATTGTAACGACATATCCCACTACGAAAAACAAAGCATATCTTCTGGATATCCAAGCTAAAAGTAGCAGTAAACTAACAAAGACATTTCTAACATGATCAATTTTAGAAAAATCAAATTCTAGTAAATAAAAAATTGCTAATGAAATAGGTATAAGAATCGCTACATCTATCATTCCTCTAAGAAGTGCTCTATAGAATGTGCAATATATCACTCCTAGAAAAATAGATAGGCAAAATACAGAACTGGCATTTTTATTTGATAATAATCGAACAGCTAATAAACCATGCAAAATAAGCGCTGGTGTCAAGAAAAAAAATGCTACTACTGTAACATAATTAACAAATCCAGCTCCGGTAAAATGCAAAGGCAACGCTATTACAGAAGGTAAATACGTGTTATAGTCATCAAAGTTAATAGAATACCAAAGTGATTTTAAACCATCCATAAAATTAACACTAAATAGCAGATTTGTCCTATCGATAGAGTTCTTCCAGTATCCTGCCCAATCCCAAGTGTATATAGTATTATCTTGACTAACTGTAAATCGTACAAAGAAAATACAATATAATAGCAATCCAATAACAATAAATACTTTTTTTATATCAATCGTATTGACAACCTTTTTTACTGCAACTTTAGCTGGTGAATGCCAAGTCACAATCGCTATGAATATATAAAAGGTTAGAAAATAAAAAATACTACTTATCATTAAGCCGATCTCCTTATACCTGCCATACATAATATGCAACGAAATGCCCATGTATTATATCAGCATCTTTCAATTGTATAAGGGATAATTTTCCAGTTAATTGAAATAGTAATTTGTAAAATTTATATAAATATAAGCCAGTATTCGCCCAACTAGCAGCCACACTTTTTAAACTGTGTCAGATATTTATCACATAACAAAAAGTGCCTGCACCGAAGATGCATTGATTTATTTACGTCAAAAAAAGACACCGCATTCGCGGTGTCTTTTTGGTACTTCAGGCAACCCCATACCTGAAGTGGGTGAAATATGTTTACAACGCCCCCATGTCTACATAGTCAGTGATTACGCCATCCACACCTAAACGCTGCAGAGATAGCATCTGACCTTTTGTATCAGGAGTGTAGGAATAAACCTTTGATCCTGCTTCGTGAATTGCACGAACTGTCTTTGGTGTTAATGTCTTCATGTTTACGCCGTAGTACTCTGCCGGATATTTCGTTGGCAGAGTGGACTTACCGAATGAGGCAAGTTTCATGATTGGCTGTTCTGGATTAATTTGTTTTATTGTGGCAAGATAATCATAATTAAATGATAGAAATACTACTTTGTCTAAAAGTCCATATTGAACGAACTTGTTATAAACTGATGCAACAAAATCCGGATCATTGCCTATGTCTTTGAGCTCACAAAACAAGCGCATATTTGTTGAACCAAGCAAATCCAAAGTTTGGTCTAAGGTTGGGATTCGCTCTAATCTGAACTCCCTGCCGTACCATTCGCCAGCATCTAATTGCAGAAGTTCATCGTATGTATAATCAGCGATGGAGTTTTCTGTGCCGTCAAGTTTCTGTAAGGTGTCATCGTGGTATATAACCAGCTCTCCATCTTTTGTTTTTCTAACATCAAACTCAACGGTTTTTGCTCCGTTGGCATACGCTCCGGCAAAAGCGCTAAGCGTATTTTCAGGATATGCCCCAGAATATCCTCTGTGGGCTACTATTTGAACCACTATATCCTCATCAGCATTAGCAGGTAAATAGTTGAAGGTGTTCATGAGTATGCAAGAACCAATCAGGGCAACCATGCTGACTGTGACTGTCCTTCTCAGCTTCGAAAGTAACTTACCCTTCATAATATCAGGCCCCCTTTAATCTAGCTATATTTAATTTTAGCACAAGGTATTATTTTATGTTGTCTTTTAAAGATAAAATATTATCCGAAAACTTTCACAAATTTTAGTACAACTTGTCAAAAATAAGCTCTCTGAACGATAACTTTCAGAGAGCTTATTAAATATTTGTGTTTTCCTATAAAACATCAGCAAACTGTGATTGGAGTTTCTTGAACACGTGGGTTCCAAGCACAAACATAATGATGGTAAGTATCCAGAAATATGCGGTCAAAGCCGGTCTTGTCCAAAATCCTGTCTGTGAAATGAAGGCATCTCGGTAACCACTTGTGATGTAATACATTGGGTTGAGCTTTAAAATCACAGCCAACCATTTTGGCATACTGCCAACCATTCCGTCGAAATTCCACATGATTGGTGTGGCCCAGACTCCTATCTGAAGGAATATGTTTACCAGTTGTGCCATATCTCTGAAGAATACACATAAAGAGCTGGTCAAATAGATGATTCCCACTGCAAGGGCCATCATTGAAAGTGAATAATAAATCACCTGCAGGATGTAGAAACTAACTCCATATCCGTAAAGCAAGTAAACCACCAATGTAAATAATACGAAAAAGGCATGTACGAAAAGTGATGAAACCGCCTTTACGATTGGAAGAACATTGATGGGAAATACAACCTTTTTAACCAGATAGTTGTATTCCTGCAGCACCACAGTTCCTGCAGAAAGCACTTCACTAAAATAAAACCAAGGTACAATACCGGCAGAAAGCCATAGTACGAATGGCGCCTGGATACCTGCTTTGGTACCCTGAGTGCCGGCATTTAATGCCTTGTCAAATACTATCCAGTATACTAACACTGTGACTACAGGCTGAACAAATGCCCATATGACACCTAGTGTGGAGCCTGCAAATTTCTGCTTAAAGTCGTTTTTGGCCAGTTTAGCAATTAATTTTTTGTTTGCAATTATATCTTTTAACATAGTAATCCTTTGATTCTTTAAAATTCCAGTGTTTACTGGCATTTAATATGTTTATTTTGATTTTCATAGCTTGTCAGGTCAAGCTTCCAATCTGATGACCCATCAGGATTTTCGATGATAAGGTCAAATCCCATGTCGCCATAGAAGTTTTTAACCATCTTATTTTTCTCGGTTGGAAGGTAGTGACCGCGGAGTGTGGTCACACCTGCAGCCTTGCAGCGTTTAACCATCTCATCCATCATGGCGTATTCCATGTCACGTTTTAAAACTCTGCAGCTCATAAGCCAAAGTTCGATATCACATGCATCCCCATCAAACTTTCCGATGGCAATGCTCACTACACCATTGTCGCCAAATTTATCAATGAGCTTTCCA
The DNA here is from genome assembly GCF_900107545.1 of Pseudobutyrivibrio sp. ACV-2. Lineage (GTDB taxonomy): Bacteria > Bacillota > Clostridia > Lachnospirales > Lachnospiraceae > Pseudobutyrivibrio. The sequence goes on from NZ_FNQZ01000010.1 coordinate 65,249, forward strand.
TAGAGTGTGATATATCCAGCATCTGCTGCAGTAGCCTCGATTTCGGCCTGAGTATAGCGCTTTGTGGTGAGGTTGAACTGGTTGGATTTGTTGGTCAACTGAGCAATGCGCGCCATGTAAACTGGTATGAAACTGTCAATCTCTGCCGTCATCTCAAGGGAGTCAAGATACTGACCGTAATCGGAAAAGCTACTTTGAAGCTTTGCTCTTGCTGCGTTTTCCTGATACATTTCATTTCTCTTTAAATCGTCTGCAGACAGGCTTGTGGTCTCGAAAAAGCCACTGCGGTCTATAGTCTGAATGTAAGAAGAAACACTGTCAAGCTCTGGGGCGCACACACCCTTTAGCTGTTCTGTAACAATGTGTCTTTCTGCTGGATTGTCATCCACAAAAACCAGGCTTTCCGGAAGCAACGTAAGCTCCGAGGCAATATCAGCAAAATTTTTATCCTTTGGATCCCAGTTTGCTTTGATGGAAATAAAATCATTTTCAGTGAATACACTATCCGGATGATTAATTCCTGCAATAGCATTTTCATGCTCGTTTTTTGAGTCAATATTCAAAATGACGCCAAGCTGTTGATGAGCCTTAAGGTATTGCTGGAACTCAGTGTAAGCCTGACCTTCTGCTTCCTCTGGACCAAGTGCGATGCCATCCACACCATCATCACCAATGACACCACCCCAGAGAGTATTGTCCAAATCAAGTACAAATCCCTTTTTATTTTTACCAAAAATGGATTTAATAATGTTGGCAACATTAAAGGAAAGATATGGGATAGCTGGAACACACATAGCATATTTGTACATGTACCAGTATGAAGGCTCGGACCATTCCTTGAAGCCATAGTCAGCGGATATGTAATTCAAATCGCAGATGTAAAAGTTTTCATGGGCCCTAGCATAGCTATAAAGCTTTTCATTTAAACGGTTTGTGAAACAGGTCGCTCCGCGGTAATCCCAGGCATCCATATTTCCCATAAGCCTGAAAAGTGGCATCTCGAAATTGTTCTGGATGATAGGACAATTGTATTTTTCAGCTAAACTGCTCCAGATTGTTTCGAATTTCTGATACTGTGCATTAAGCAACTCATCCACATCTGCTTCGCTCATGGCAAGGCTTGGGAATTCAGTGATATTGCGGTTGCTGGTGCATACATATATGATATCAGGAGCAAATTCTAAAAGCTCAGGATTGTCGAAAACTGCATCCTCGTAATATTTATTGTATTCGCTTTCGTAGAAGCTAGGGCGGATACCATTATTTAAAAGGAACAGCTCCATAATAAGCATTATGTTGGCGGTGGTGCTGCCTCCTAAGATGGCAATTTTCTTGTCGATAAATTTGGTATCTGAGGCTAAAAGCTCTTTTTTTATTCGCTTTTTCTTTGAAAGTAAATAGTCCGCATCAAAGGGATATTCAAGTTCTTTCATAGGTTTTATCTCCTATTACATTTGTATATTATTACATCAGAGTTGACGTAAACGCTTTTAAGCTGTGGATTTGAATCCATGTAGTCTGGGTGAGACAACTTTGTCACCACTAAATAATCTATGTCATTTTCTTCTAGTGCATTCTGCTGCACCAGAGGGTCGTCACTAAAGAACAGATTATTGGTAGAAAGCATTTCTTCCACCTTTGATTCTGGTACATCTGAATAGTCATAACCCTCTAAATAGCACTGACGCTCAGCAAATGCACTGGCATAAAAATAGATATTTCTGTAATCAAGCTCTTCTGAGAGCCTGTCCACAGCAAGCACAGAATCTGCTGGAGTATTGTCCCTCAGCCAGAAATATGCATCCATTGTATCACTGCTTACAAGATCTGCTCTATCCTCGGCTGGGGTATGGAAAATTACCATCTGATTGAAATCGTCCTGACAGTAATGAACCACATCTGCCACTAAAAGCAAGGTGCAGATGCAGAACCAGCCCTGCATTATTTTGAATATAGGTGTAAGACGGTTGGCCATAAGATATTTCATTGTACAGTAAAATATCAAGCCAGCGTTGGTAATCACAAAGTACACCTGTGATTGGCCTGGGACACTTATAAAAAGAAATCCGATTAAGCCCATAAGTGATGAACCGATAGCAAACCAGTCAAAAACATCGCCAATTACACCATCTTTAATGAGGGTCTGGAATTTGCCGATAGTGAATGCAACAAAAAGTGCTATACATGGGCCCATAATAAATAGCGCTGCAAGAATAACTGCAAGGATTACCCAAGGCATGGCCATATAGTCGATTCCAAGCTTGCTGAAAATCTGACCTACTCTGCCGGATTCAAGTGTACCGGCGCAGGTAAGCTGCATGGCACGGTTGTTAGAACCTGATGAATGAAGCCCTACTGTTACACCAAAATAGATAAGGGCAAAGCCCAAGGTTAATGCCACGTTATATAAAAGCTGTTGCACATGGAAACGTTTAATTATTATCCACTCCACAACAAAAACAATCCAGGTGATAGCAACAAGCAAAATACCTGTTGTTCCCTTAAAGCCTGTGGCTGCTGCACCAAGCAAAAATATTGCTATAACATTCGTAAATACAAGCTTATCATACCATATTTCAGTAAGCACATCGATTGTGAGAATGGTTAGGCTCACTGCAAGTCCCATGGCGTTACCATTTCCAAAAAAATGATTATCCATCCATGAGAGTGGGAATCTGCCCCCCAACACGTTTAATGGAAGGAGGCATATTCCAGAGATAAGTAAACCGAAGCAGAAGAAAAAGTACTCGAAATTGTAGTAGGATTTAGCTCCGCGGATTCTTTCTCCCAATGTGATTAAAGCAAGGGTAAGAGGGAATGCACAAATCAATGCATTGCCGTTCATATAGACTGTGAATGCATCTGTAGCGAAGATATGCTTGCACATTGCAAAAATCAGCTCATAAAAATAATGATAATAAAAGGTCAGACCTGAAATTCTGATATCCATCCCTGGGAATGAGCGACTGAGGGATACTATGTTTCCTGTATGAAACAGGAAATCATGGTAGACCTGTGTGGTCTGGCCTGAAAATGCGAACAGATATTTAAGTTGAAAACTTAGTGCTGAAACAATATAGATAAACACGAAAATAATCAGATAGGTGAACCTGAAGTGTTCTCCTGCATTGAAAATGTATGGCTTACCTTTTTTGATGAAATATATCAGGCCTGCTGTAGATGTGAGTGGGCCTGCCAACATGATTAAACCATTTAGGCCAGCCAATGACTCTATGAAATAAAGGGCTGCCATGTACACAAAACCTATAAAAAATCCTGCCAGAAGTCTGGTTGAAAACTTGAATCTGCGGGGAAGTAAAATATCACAAAAAAGCATCCCTGGTAGTTGAATCCAAACGATGCAGTACGCTAAAAATATTAATGTTGTGGAAATACTAAATGTCATTACGTACCTCGATATAGTAGTGTATCTAGTGTATCTAAAGCCTTCGCTTGTTACGCTAACAAAGTTGATATCTCTACGCTCAACTTAGAATGTTTCGCTTAAGAGATATCAACTTTGTTAGCTACAAGCTTACTTTTTCTAGGATCCAACTCTGGTAGAGTTGATTCCGCGAAAAATTTATCTTTTAGCTATAAACGCTTATTTATTCTGGACGGAGTTGTCCCAACTTAAAGTGTTTGCGGCATAACGCTATGTAGGAGTCGTTGGCTCCTAACATCACCTGAGGGCCGCTGCGAACTACGCCGTTTTCGTTGTAACGGGTGTTGCAGGTGGCTTTGCGGCCGCACCAGCATACAGTTTTCACTTCATGGATTACGTCAGCTATGGCAATCAGGCGCTTTGACCCTGGAAACAGTTCGTTTTTAAAATCGGCCCTGAGGCCATAAGCCACCACTGGTACATCCATAAAATCTACAATATCAGATAGATAGTCTACCTGTTCAGGTGTGGCAAACTGCACCTCATCAACGATGATGCAGTCATATTTTTTAATCTCTTCCTCAGACATTTCTACCAAATCCTCTAGGAAGATACATTCGTTTTCTAAGCCTATACGAGAATGTACCACCCGTTCTCCATCCCTTGTATCCACTGCTGGCTTCACAAGAAGGGCGTTTTGGCCTACCTCCTGATAGTTGAAGTGTGTCATAAGTGCATTGGCTGTCTTGGATGACCCCATTGCTCCATAGTAAAAATATAGTTTTGCCATTTTATAAACTCCCGCACATAAATTGACAGAAGACCGATTAAATGTCTTCTGTCTAATTGATAACATTATAAATATTAAAGGCTTAACTGTCAAAAATGTTTCATTCCTTAAGCTGAATCTGGGAACGAAGATTTAGTGTGGTGATAAATGAGTGCCTTCCTTCTTCTGCCTTAATTGAATCAAACAGGAAATAGTTGTAAGCTGAATCTTTCATTTTTTCGAAATCACCTATTTCGCGATACATTTTAATCTTGAAGGTTTCCATGTGAAGCCTAAGATTCATGATATCCTCGTAATCATCAACTCCATCTATGCGCTCAAATATTTTTTCAAGCTCAACATAATCTTTGTCCTCAAGAAGTAGTGATACCAGTCCCACTATCTCATCAAAATGTCTGACGAAATCATTACACTGATAAAAGGCCTGAATACAAGCAATCTTGCTTTCATCTGATTTCTTTCTGTCTCCTGCATCGTGATAATAGTAAAATCTTGCAATGCATACATCAAAGGCACTATCAAACTCAGGGTATAACCTGATTAGCATTTCCATATCTCGCAGTGTTTCTCTTGCTTCTTCAAATTTCTCAAGCTCCACAAACTGCTTTGCAATCAAAGAATATTCTCCGATTAGAAATGTGTTTTTTATATATGGATCTTCGATATACCCACAGCATTCTACCGCTCTATAGTGATACTCCAGGCTTTCTACCATACCACCCATCTGCTCACATAAGGCTGCAAAATTGGAGCAAATCATGCCTTCCATAAAATAGAGCTTGTACTTTCGTGCACGACTAATTCCGGTTAAATAGCATTCTTCGCTGGTGATGAAATGTCCTTCACTTCTAAAAATCGTACCCATCTCATTATAGCTCTGACATACCAGCATATGCTCTTCTGTTTGAGACAAACCATCTATTCCAGCAGAAAGATAATATAATGCCTGAGAAAAATCATTGTTCTGGCAGCTGGCATCTCCCAAGGTACAGCTGGCAAAGTCTTTAAGTAAGTCATCTCCCTGCTCCTGAGCCATATCAAATAAATCGCAGGCCAAGTCTAAGTGACGTTTGTTATCCACTTTTCTGACTGCATTTATTTCTTTTATATATTCTACTACTTCAGGTGATTTAAGATTAAATAACTCGCTCACTATTTAAATCCTCGCTATTTAAAAATGTCGATAACACTAATAGCAAAATCTATATCTTATTTAGTTCTGCAAATACAGAGCTGCAGTTAAAATACCATTATTAGCAGTTTCCCATACAACTATATTAGAATCGTATTTATTCACAAATTTTAAATCCAAGGTATTTCCTGAGATTGTTGCATCCCATCCTGCTGGTAAATAATTTACAGGAAGTGAATGTGGATGACGCTCAGAAGCAGGAACCCCTGCAGTTTTCATAGCAGCATAAATAGTGGAAGAAACCTGACAAACTCCACCACCAATGCCAATAGCATGCTCCTTATTGATGAAAACAGGTGCATCTACAAAACCGTTTGCTGCTGTGCGAGGTCCAATAGCCTTGTTGGCAGAGAAGGTCTTTCCTGGCTCCACAACCGTACCATTAACATGACCTGCTGCAATAGCAATGTTATTACCTCGTGGTGCCTCATGGTTATATTCTGTTGAATATATGCCTAAAAGCGTGTAGGTCTTTGGTACGACTATCTCTGTACCTGCAACAGGAATTCCATCTCTTCCTTCAAACTGTCCTACATTAGCGTAGTGATACACATATGCGAGCATATTGTCCCCATAAAGTATCTGAAGGTCCGGATTTTTCTGCATGTAATCTGTGGCATTAAATGTAGCGCTGGCATTTCTGTTTTCGTAAATACCATGATAAATATAGTGATTTAATAGCCACAGCTGACTACCATTTGAATAAGCTGCCACATCAGGATAAAGTGTAGCATAGTAGTCTGCATCAAAAACCTTTGCGGCTGCCTGTAACTCATCATTTGAGGCTGCACTTACCGTAAGATTTGGCGATACCGCAAATGCGATAATTACAAAAGTCATCGAGATAATAATTTTGGCAATATGCAATTGTATTTTTTCCATAAAACCCCTCCCAATATGTAAATCGTTTGATTAGTATGAATATTTTAACACTTTTGTAAATACAATAAAAGAGCGCCAAACTTGGCGCTCTTTAAAATTCTGTGAACTTTTTATTTGTTTTTATTCTGTTCTGCTTCGAGCTCTTTGCGCTTCTTTAACGCCCATGCTCTAAGGCCCTTTTTCTTTTTAGCTTCCACTGGAGCATTTCCTCCGCGAAGTCCTCTTACCTTTGTGATGTAGAGACCAGAAACTGTAGCCTTAACTTCCTTTTTAACAGGAATCTGGTCGAAAATTTCTCCGTCAGCGATAAGTGTCATCATCTGTGGGCCAACCTTGGCCTTGACAACAGGTACTTTCATGCCCTTCTGATACCAAGGAACTGCATTCATCATCTGCTCTGGGAATCCTGCATCCTTGAACTTCATCATCTTTTTATCGATGATAAGCATTGAAACCTGCTGTGCCATGGCATCCATCTGAACCTGCTGTTCAGCACGACGTGCCTCGGCTTTTTTCCCCATAAAATATAAAGCAACGAATGCCGCAATCAATATCACAAGGATTACAAGCATAACGATTATTGGTGTGCTCATATTATATCCTCCTAACTACGGGGACCCTCTGAATATAGGGTCACAACTAGGTTATATCTTATCATGTTAGGGATGGAAAAGCAATATGTGTCGTGGCTAGCCCTTAGGCTGTGGCTCGCGTAGTTGAGATGGCTAGCCCTTAGGCTGTGGCTCGCCAGTTACGGTCACAAGCCCTAGGTCTCTACGCTCAGCTTAGAATGCTTCGCTTAAGAGACCTAGGGCTTGTTACCTACTGGCTATCTAGACTTTTGTCTAGAGGCGCAGCATTGTTATTTATTGGCTGTATAGACAAACGTCTAGAACGCGAACTTGTAATATGGTTGATTACCCTACGCATTTTATAGGTGCCAGATATCCTCGTTGTATTGAGCTATTGTACGGTCGCTTGAGAAGAAGCCTGCGTTGGCGATGTTTTTGATCATTTTGCGGCCCCACTCTGTGCGGTCTTCGAATGCCTTGTATGCCTTTTCCTTTGTCTCGCAGTAATCCTTGAAGTCTGGGAATGTCATGAACCAGTCCTTATTTAAGAGCTCGTTGTAGAGACGCTCAAGGTTCTCTCGCTGGCCTACTTCCATGAGCTTGTCAGATACGATGAAGTCTACGCATTTCTTGAGGTTTGCGTCCTTCTCGTAGTAGTCGCGTGAGCAGTAGCTTGCGTCTGCATAGCGCTTGATTACTGTGTCTGAATCCTCACCGAAGATGAAGATGTTGTCATCGCCTACGAAATCGTGCATCTCTACGTTTGCACCGTCCATAGTACCGATGGCTACGGCACCGTTGAGCATGAACTTCATGTTTGAAGTACCAGATGCTTCCTTAGAAGCAAGTGAAATCTGCTCGTGAATATCGCAAGCTGGAATAAGCTTCTCAGCAAGTGTTACGTTGTAGTTTTCAACCATAACTACATTGAGATATGGGCTAACCTCTGGATCCTTTGCAATGATTTCCTGGAGGCAGAGGATAAGGTGGATGATATCTTTTGCGATCACGTAAGCTGGAGCTGCCTTCGCACCAAAGATAACTGTGATTGGGCGAGCTGGCTTCTTGCCTTCCTTAATCTCGAAGTACTTGTTGATTACATAAAGTGCGTTCATCTGCTGACGCTTGTACTCGTGAAGTCTCTTAATCTGGATATCGTAAACGCTGTTGTCATCGATTTCGATACCCTGTGTCTTTGCAAGGTATTTCTTGAGAACAGTCTTACGTGTATTCTTAACATCAAGGAACTTCTGAACTACAGCATCATCGTTCATGAACTGCTCAAGCTTCTTTAGCTCTGTAGCGTCCTTCTTGAAGCCTGGTCCGATGAGCTCTTCGATAAGCTTTGAAAGCTCTGGGTTGCAATATAATAACCAACGACGGAATGTAATACCGTTTGTCTTGTTGTTGAATTTCTCTGGGTAGAGCTCATAGAACTTGTGAAGCTCTGTCTCCTTTAAAATCTCTGTGTGAAGAGCTGCAACACCATTGATTGAAATACCATAGTGAATATCCATGTGTGCCATGTGAACAAGTCCGTCTCTGATGATAGCAACATCTGGATCTGCAACCTTTCTTGCTACGCGGTTGTGAAGCTCGCGGATAATAGGCATAAGCTGTGGGACAGCCTTCATCATGAAGTGGATTGGCCACTTCTCAAGGGCCTCAGCGAGGATTGTGTGGTTAGTGTAAGCTGTGCACTTAGAAACCACATCAATTGCCTCGTCCATTGTAAGACCACGAATCTGAAGGAGTCGAACTAACTCAGGAATAACCATTGAAGGGTGTGTATCATTAATCTGGATTACTGCATAATCAGCAAGGTCATAAAGGTTTGAGCCCTTTTCTACAGCCTCATCTAAAATGAGCTGTGCAGCGTTTGAAACCATGAAATACTGCTGATATACGCGAAGTAATCTTCCGTTGTCATCTGAATCATCCGGATAAAGGAAGAGAGTAAGGTTTTTTGTAAATGCAGCCTTATCGAAGCTAATGCCCTCGCCGATGATGCTCTCATCTACTGTGTCTACATCAAAAAGATGTAGCTTTGTTGTTACTGAATCATAGCCTGTAACATCAATATCATACATGCGGGATGTAACATTGAAACCACCAAAATCTACCTGGTAAGTTCTCTCTGTCTTTGTCATCCAGCTGTGATGTCTCATCCATGGGTTTGGTTCTTCAGTCTGAAGATTGTTTTTAAATACCTGTTTGAAAAGACCCATATGATATGCAAGACCAACACCATCACCATTAAGACCAAGTGTTGCGATTGAATCAAGGAAGCAAGCTGCAAGTCTACCAAGACCGCCGTTACCTAAAGATGGCTCAACTTCGATTTCCTCGATTTCAGCAAGTGACTTTCCGCAAGCCTCAAGCTCTGCCTTTACTTCATCATAAAGTCCAAGGTTAATAAGGTTATTTGATAAAAGCTTTCCGATAAGGAACTCTGCACTGATGTAGTAAAGCTTCTTCTTACCACCGGCAATTTCCTTATTCTTTGCCTGATCCTTTACATACTCTAAGAGACCAATGTAGATTTCTTCATTTGTACACTGATCCATGTGACGACCAAATCTTACCTTGATATACTCGTTTGCTGTCATTTTATCCTCCTCATAAAAAGTGCTGATATGTTTTTTCTTTTGGGATTGCTTGAAAATTTCTGAACACATCAGCAATTAACTATCAACTCTGATGACAGTATAATCTCGTTTACGTGATTTAGGCTTGCGCAATCGTATTAAAAAGTGATACTATTCTATCATCCTGGAGGTGCATATGTTAAATATTAATGATTATCAGGCCATTCATGAGAGGACCAGCCACTTCGATTACAACATTCCTTACAACACATACCCATGTACTATTCCACTAGACTTCGAGTCGGTGCCACTACACTGGCATGAGGATGTGGAGTTTATTTACATAAAAAAAGGCCGTGGAATCCTTGTTATTGAAGGTGTTGAATATAATGTTTCAGCTGGAGATATTGCTTTTTTAATTCCTGGAAATATTCACGGAATTTTTCAATATGAAGATGACTCTATGGAATACGAAAATATTCTTTTCGATGAGAAAATGTTTTCTTCTTCCCTTGATGAATTTTATGATAGTTTTCTATTACCATTTTTCCAGAACACTGTAGATGTACCTCACGTCTTTAGTCAGGGTGTACCAGGATACGAAAGTATTAAGCGATATTTAGATGCCAATGATAATATATCATCCCACCGGGAAGGTGCCTGGGGACTGGCCATCAAGGGTAATCTGTATCTACTTTTATTTAATCTGGTTACTTTATATGAAGAGAAAATAGATGCTTCCAGCAAAAAGAATATAGATAAGCTCAAACCTGTCATCAAACACGTAGAATTACATTATAGCGAGCCTACCACTGTAGCTGATATGGCAGATATAGCCGGTTTCTCTGAGTCACACTTTATGCGATTTTTCAAGGAGACCTTCGGTGTAAGCTTTATCACCTATCTAAACGACTATAGACTTTCCATGGCAGCACGCCTGTTACTGTCTACGGAAGAGAATATTTTAGATATTTCTCAGGAAGTTGGGTTTGATAATCTGTCACATTTCAACAGACAGTTCAAGAAAAAATATAATAAGACGCCAAAAGAATATCGATTGAATCAGTGATTAAAAAATGCTGCCAGTTTTAAAGTGCTGGCAGCATTTCGTATTTACGTTATTTATTTAGTAGTGAAGAATAATCATAGTTCATGTAGAATTCTTTTTCTACGCTGATGTATTCTTCGTAATTATCTTTAGTTAATCTATCTGTGCCTGAGTAAAGCCAGCCGAGGATTTGAGAGTTAACCCAATCACCATGGTGACACTCGTCACTGTAGTTATCTAAGTTTGTGGTAAGATTAAACTCATTGTTGAAGGAATACAGATGAATGTTGTCGCATTCAAGCATCAATGAGATGGCGTATTCCTCTGCAGCTATCCAGCGTTCCACTGTGCCCAGCTCCATCTGAGAGCCCCACCAGGCTATAGAGTATGGTGTCAGGTAATAGTAGAACTGCACATCCGGATTGGCCTTGGCCAAAGATACCACGTTTTGTATGATGTTGTCATGTACCATCTCTTTTACTTCATCTACAAATGGCTGAATCTCTTCAGGCGAATTGTATTCTGCTCTATCCCCTAGCACGATATCTGAACCAAACTGTGCCTCTTCCATCCAGTTTGCATAATCATCAAAGCTTGTTATTCCAGTGGCAGCATCACCACTTCTGGCTTCATCAAGCATCGGCAAACAAATATCAAATAGTATCTGTTTATTGAAAATGTATTTCACATCGTTGAATGGATTATTATCGTAGAGATAATCGGGATATGAGCCCAGATCATTTCTTACTCTATCCTTATCATCCATCAGATACGCATAATCTAGTGGCCTGATGACAACCTTTAAATCCGGGTTGTATTTAATGGCTTTAGCTATGTTGTCGTTTTGCTCTTTGTAGGTTCCACCTGCAAATGGGACCTTGATAAAGCTTCCACCAAACAACTCCTCGGCCTCGCTGGTCTTGAAGTTTTCCGCCATGGATGTGCCTATAATCATTGAGTCATAGTCGAAGTGACGGATGATTCCATCATTTTGGCTGCGCTCGTTGTCCAGGGTGTAGTATAGGCTGGCCTGAGGCGCGTGGTAGTGGAAGTAGGGGTCTATGTAGATGATTGGGGTGGCAAGGGCACCTAAAATTAATACTATAATTAAGGCTGTTGCTAGCCACCATTTTTTTGTATTCAACATATAGTCTCTCATTTAGAAATTAAAATATAGGAATGTGCTGATTCCTGACAGGGATGCTATGGACCAGGATAAAAGGATTGCGGTCCAGAGCATGTTTTTTATGTTTGGTACGAACTGTCGCATTTTTTCTACTGAGTTTTTACAGCCAAGCACGATGAATAGCGCAAGATAGTAAAATACTCCAACATAGATAAATGGCAGCGAATTAGTCAGTGCCGTGCCGTCCCAGAAATAGTTAAGGCCTGGGATTTTGAAGGCTTCAAGTATGTGGACATCTATCGGTGTGAAATCCACATAGAGAATCTGCTTTATTAATGAAATGGCATCACCTATTGTATTTGCTCTGAAAAATACAACTGACAATGTGAAAAAGCCCTGGGTAATCATCCAACCAAGTGCGGGATGAAGATTGTCAAAGAACTTTTTAAACATTCTGGTGACAATGCAGAATAAACCATTAAGCACCGACCACAGCACAAAGGTCCAGGCTGCTCCATGCCAGAAACCACTAAGTAAAAATACTATAAACAAATTTATATATGTGCGGATATTTCCTTTTCGGCTACCACCCAAAGGAATGTACACATATCTGGTGAAAAATCTGCTAAGGGTCATATGCCAGCGATTCCAGAAATCTGTGATGGTAACAGCTTTATATGGGGAATTGAAATTCACTGGTAAATCAATGTTTAGCATTTTACCAAGTCCAATGGCCATATCGCAGTATCCACTAAAATCAAAATATAGCTGGAAGCAATATCCCACTGCTATAAGGATTGCATTTGTAGCTTGAAGTGTTGCCACATTTTCATAGCCCCAGTTTACCGCTATGCCGAATACATCCGCCAAGAGAACCTTTTTTCCCATACCTATGGCAAACATATAAAGGCCCTTTGCCATGTTATCCCAGTTAAACTTCTTTTTGGATTTATCCAGAAGCTGTGGTATCAGCTCATCATGGGTCACTATAGGACCTGCCACAAGCTGTGGGAAAAATGTGACATAGCATGCGTAAGTCAAAAAATCGTATTCTGGCACTTCGCCTCTAAATGTATCCACTATAAATGAAATCTGCTGGAATGTGAAAAAGCTGATTCCTAGTGGCAGTAAAATGTGAAGCAGCGGCCAATCCATTTTCATTATCGTATTTACGTTTTCAATAAAGAAGTCCATGTACTTGAAATAAAATATTATTCCAAGATTGATGGCTACTCCAAATAGCATGATTGGCTTACACTTTTTTAGCCTGCCAAGAGATGAACCTGCCAGGTTTTGCAGTTCTTCATTTTCTGTGACTGCCTGAAGTATGGTGGCTCTCTGCATGCCTTTCATCCATCGGTAAAACAGAAAATTGATACATACACTGGAAATGATTATCAGCAGATATGATGGATTAAAGTAGCCGTAAAACCACAGGGACATCCCTAGTAAAAAGGCATGTCCCAGTTTGTATTTTCCTGTGTGGTTGAGTGCAAAGTAGCCAAGTATGCACATTGGCATGAATAAAAATATGAATATATATGAATTGAATAACATATTACCCTCATCCGGCCCGGTGGGCCACCTTCCCCCTCAGGGGGAAGGCTATGGCTTTTATTTTAATGCCTGCGCTATATCTGCGATTAGGTCAGAGCTGTCTTCAAGGCCGCAGGATACGCGGATAAGTCCTGCTGGAATTCCGGCTGCTTCTAGCTGCTCATCTGTCATCTGACGGTGGGTTGATGTAGCTGGATTTAAGCAGCAGCTTCTAGCATCTGCAACGTGTGTTTCGATAGCGATAAGCTTGAGCTTTTTCATAAAGCTTTCTGCTGCACTACGTCCGCCTTCAAGCTCGAAGGATACTACGCCGCAGCCTCCCTTTGGAAGATACTTCTGGGCGATTTCATAGTATTTGTCACCTTCAAGTCCTGGGTATGTAACCTTTTTAACCTCTGGCTGTTCTGATAAGAATTTTGCAACAGCAAGTCCGTTTTCAACGTGACGTGGCATACGCACATGAAGTGATTCAAGGCCAAGGTTAAGTATGAATGCATGCTGTGGCGACTGGATGCAACCAAAATCTCTCATAAGCTGTGCTGTACATTTTGTAATGAAAGCACCTTCCTTGCCGAACTTCTCAGCGTATGTAATACCGTGATAGCTGTCATCTGGTGTACAAAGTCCTGGAAATTTATCAGCGTGAGCCATCCAGTCGAATTTACCTGAATCTACGATGCAACCTCCTACTGCTGCGCCGTGACCATCCATGTATTTAGTTGTTGAATGAGTGACAATATCTGCTCCCCACTCGATAGGTCTGCAGTTTACTGGTGTTGGGAATGTGTTGTCTACGATAAGTGGAACACCATGCTCATGTGCAGCCTTTGCAAATTTCTCGATGTCTAAAACTGTAAGTGCTGGATTTGCGATTGTCTCGCCAAATACTGCGCGAGTATTTTCCTGGAATGCTGCGTTAAGCTCTTCCTCTGATGCCATAGGATCGACAAATGTAACATCAACACCCATCTTTTTCATGGTTACAGCGATAAGGTTGAAGGTACCACCATAGATTGATGAGGATGCGACAATGTGGCTGCCGCATTCACAAATATTGAAAAGTGCAAAAAAGTTGGCTGCCTGTCCTGATGATGTAAGCATAGCTGCTGTACCACCCTCAAGAGCAGCAATCTTTGCAGCTACATAGTCATTAGTTGGATTTTGAAGACGTGTGTAGAAATAACCTTCTGCCTCAAGGTCAAAAAGCTTTCCCATGTCCTCGCTTGTATCATATTTAAAAGTAGTAGACTGAACTATTGGAATCTGACGTGGTTCGCCGTTTCCTGGAGTATAGCCAGCCTGTACACATTTTGTTCCAATTCCTTGATTCATCTTTTTACCTCCTGTTAATAAAATAAGGAGCATACAAAAAAGTACGCTCCTTACACTTTATCATATTAAAGTAATAATTTAAACTCTATTTACTAGATTCCAAAGCTGGCAATTACTATACCAACAATGATTACGAGCAATCCAAGCCCCTTCTTTTTGCTGATATGCTCACCCAGGAATATTTTTCCAAGGATTGCTACCCATATGTAACCTGTGGCTTCAAGGATAGGTCCTATAGAAAGCGGTACCATTTTGTAGCCAATTACCGAGCAAAGTGATGCTCCAAAGAAAACAATGTAAGCGCCCATAACCATTGGATTTAAATACTCAGCGATTTTGCTGGCATATTCTTTTTCAGCTGCCTTTTTCAATACAATCTGAGAGCATGAAGCAATGAATGTACCGGTGAGCATGATAAGTGCATATTTAAGCATTTTTCTTGCCCTCCTTTTTCTCTTTTTCTCCTGAGATTACTTCTTCATCTCCGCTAACCACAAGATAAACACCTGCTATAACTACGATAGCTCCGATGATTTTAGGTATGGTTATGCTTTCCTTGAAAATGATAGCCCCCCAAATCAGGCCCCAGATAGTTGTAGCAGCCTTGTTGGCATAGGTAGTAATCAAAGGTAGATGCTTTAATACCTGCTGCCATGCTATCGCATAGAAACCAAGAATGCATACTACTATTCCATAGAATAAAATCCACTTTGGACTTAAAAAATCATACTGAGCAGCAGTTTTTGAGCAAATACTGTTTACAGAAAAAATCAGTATAATAACGTGAAGAATCGCGAACCACTTTATCGTATCTTTTTTCATTATTTACCCCAATTCTCCAACATTTCTCTAACGTAATCTGTAGTCATGATTTTATCTACAGTACCCTGAACATCAAGGCGCTTTGTATTGTGTGATGTGTAAGAGTCTGATGCCATGGTATGAACCTCACCATCTACAAAGAACTTGTCATAGTTAAGGTCACGTCCATCTGGAAGAACTCGGTAGTAATCACCCATATCTACGGCACGAACGCACTCTTCATTAGTCATAAGTGTCTCGTAAAGCTTTTCGCCGTGACGAGTACCGATGATTTTTGTGCCTGTGTCACCAAAGAGCTGCTGAACAGCCTTTGCTAAATCTCCGATTGTAGAAGCATCTGACTTCTGAACAAAAAGGTCACCTGGCTCACCATGTTCGAAAGCAAACATAACAAGAGCAACTGCCTCATCAAGGTTCATAAGGAAACGAGTCATCTCTGGATCTGTGATGGTGATTGGGTTACCTGCCTTAATCTGATCGATGAAAAGTGGAATAACTGAACCACGAGAGCACATAACATTACCGTAACGAGTGGTGCAGATAGTGGTTTTGCCTGCTGCAACACGTGCATTAGCACCGATTACTTTTTCCATCATGGCCTTTGAAATACCCATGGCATTGATAGGGTAAGCTGCCTTGTCTGTTGAAAGACATACTACACGCTGAACGCCAGCTTCTACTGCTGCATGAAGTACATTGTCTGTACCCTCTACATTTGTACGAACTGCTTCCATTGGGAAGAACTCGCATGATGGAACCTGCTTAAGGGCAGCTGCATGGAAGATGAAATCAACACCTGGCATAGCATCCTGAACTGAGCGCATATTGCGAACATCGCCGATGTAAAATTTAACCTTGCCAGCAAGGTCTGGGTGCTCTGCCTGAAGCTGATGACGCATATCATCCTGCTTTTTCTCATCACGTGAGAAAATACGAATTTCCTTTAAATCTGAATCAAGGAAATGCTTAAGTACTGTAGAACCGAATGAACCTGTTCCTCCTGTAATCATCAAAGTCTTGTCTTTAAATAATTCACAATTCATGATTTTTTATTCTCCTTAGTCCGCTGGTTACGCTAACAAGTCTGTGACCTCTACGCTCAGCTTAGAATGCTTCGCTTAAGAGGCCTCAGCCTTGTTAGCTACCAGCTCATCTAATTATTTTTATTATCGACTCGCCAAGTTTTCTCCTGATTGGCTCATCTAATTATTAAAATTTATATATTAATTATTTATTAACTTACGCATTTATTTAAACGTGTACGACGGGTTAGATGTCCTTGCGCCAAACCATCTTGTCTACAACACGTGTGTAAGACTGGATGATTTTAACGACCTTTGTAGATACGTTTTCTTCTATGTAGTCTGGAACTGGAATGCCATAATCTCCATTTTCGTTCATCTCTACCGCGGTATCTACAGCCTGAAGTAGTGAAAGCTCGTCGATTCCTGCAAGAATAAAGCATGCTTTATCAAGTGCTTCCGGACGTTCTGTGGATGTGCGGATGCACACTGCTGGGAATGGACGACCAATGCTTGTGAAAAAGCTTGATTCCTCTGGAAGTGTTCCAGAGTCTGAAACAACTGCAAAGGCATTCATCTGCAAATGATTGTAATCGTGGAAGCCTAGTGGTTCATGCATACGTACCCTTGAGTCAAGCTTGAAGCCTGACGCCTCAAGGCGCTTTCTTGAACGTGGATGACAGCTGTAAAGGATTGGCATATCGTACTTTTCTGCAAGCTTGTTGATAGCTGTGAAAAGAGATGTGAAATTCTTTTCAGTGTCGATGTTTTCCTCACGATGTGCTGAGAGCAAAATGTATTTCTTTGGCTCTAGTCCAAGTTGTGTAAGTACACCGCTGGCTTCGATGGACTCAAGATTTTCGTGAAGAACTTCTGCCATAGGTGAACCTGTAACATAAGTGCGTTCCTTTGGAAGTCCACAATCTGCAAGATAACGGCGCGCATGCTCTGAATATGCAAGATTAACATCTGAAATAATATCGACGATGCGGCGATTGGTCTCTTCTGGAAGACACTCGTCTTTACATCTGTTTCCAGCTTCCATGTGAAATATAGGAATATGAAGTCGCTTTGCGGCGATTGCAGAAAGGCATGAATTAGTGTCTCCTAAAATCAAAAGGGCATTAGGCTGAATCTCAACCATGAGCTCATATGATTTAGCAATAATATTACCTACAGTCTGGCCAAGGTTATCTCCAACTGCGTCCATGTAGACTTCAGGATCATCCAACTGTAGATCTTTGAAAAATACTCCGTTAAGGTTGTAATCGTAATTCTGTCCGGTATGCGCCAGAACACAATCAAAGTATTTGCGGCATTTTTTAATCACGGCCGCCAGGCGAATGATTTCTGGTCGAGTGCCGACTATAATTAAAAGTTTTAATTTTCCGTTGTTTTGGAACATGATTTACCTCTTCTAAATATCTAGTCTCAATCCTACCAATTATATCACAACAAAATGGGAAGTGCACTAATATGCACTTCCCATTACATTCTTTATTTAAATAGTTTGCCAAGCTTTTGGAAAATACCCTTGTCCTTCTTTTTCTTTTCAAAGGAAAGCTTTGAGTATTTTGCCAAAGGATCCGCCTGGGCATCCAGACGCTCACGGAAAATCTGAATCCATACAACGTCCTCGTCCTTACCATGGACATCGTCGAATTTGGACTTACCCTGCTTTAGAACCTGATATCGTTCTCTGATGACTTCAAGCCTTTGATCGATACTCTCCCATTCCGGAATCAATTCCTTGGCCTCGTACCATGCCTCTTTCATGCGCATGCGATAAGCCTGCACGCCATCCTTTTCCACGCCCAGCAACTCACAGAGCTGACAGTCAAAATCTAAATAAGCATCATAAAATCTTTCGTTTGTTCTTCTAGCTTTTGTTGTAGCCATGTTTCGCCTCTTTTAATATAAAACACCTGCAGGAATGTTTATATTATACCATACACCATCGACGTTGACCTTATTAGATTTTAAATCACTGTTTGTAATAGCCTCGATGCCAAGAGCATCCATGAAAAATTCAAAGGTTTCAGCATAGCCCTCGTCAGTAGTTGGGCCAGCAGTCATTGGGCCAACGATGTGATAACAGCTATTGTCTTTTGAAACACCATATGTGATATTTGTCTTCATCCAATTCTCAACGGCTTTAACCTTTTCACCATCTGTCATAGTGTCATTTACGATGGTAGGAAGCACTGTAAGCGCAAATATCTTTGATGCAACGATAGTGCTCTCAGCATTTGCCTGTGACTTTAAAACCTCGTCTGTTATTTTAACGATACGGCCTTCCTCAGCACCAAAAAGCTTGTAGTGATTATAAAGGACAGCCTTGTCATCACCTAATGCAGTCTTTACATCTGCATAACGGGTAGCGTAATCTGCTGCAGGGAAATTGTCCTCTGTGATGTCGTAGTTATAGACCTTTGCCTGAGCAACACCTGTACTACTAACTAATGCAACAGCAGTAACTGTAAGACACAACACTCGTGCAAGTAATTTTTTCATAAGTAATTAACCCTCCTCGCTCATTCAAATGAAACATTTCTGTAACAATTATACCACTAGTTACTCATTTATTCAAATTTGTTCACTGCATCAATAACAGCATTGATTTCATCATCTGTAAGCTCTGGGAACATTGGGATTGTTACTCCATGATCTGCTAAATCCTCTGCCACTGGGAAATCTCCATGCTTGTAGCCAAGACCTGCGAAGCAAGCCTGCTCATGCATTGGAACCGGGAAGTAAACACCTGTAGAAATTCCCTTTTCCTCCATGTATGCTCTGAAGCGGCTTCTATCTGAAACCTTCATTGGGTATACATAGAAAATGTGCTCATTGTATTCTGCTACAACTGGCTTTGTGAAAAGTGGATTTGTAATCTTTTCATTGTAAATAGCTGCAATCTGTCTTCTACGCTCATTCCATGCATCAAGATGTGGTAGCTTTACTGCAAGCATTGCAGCCTGAAGAGCATCAAGTCGTGAGTTGAATCCTACAAGATAGTTATAGTATTTTGGAAGATTACCGTGGAAATCAATTTTGCTTTCGTCAAAATCCTGGCCATTTAATCTGGCATAGGTGTAAGCACCGTTAAGACCTGAGCCGTGAACACGGTATGCCATGCAGCCCTTGTATAAATCCTCATCGCTGGTAACAATGATGCCGGCATCACCTGCTGCACCAAGATTTTTGGTTGGGAAGAAGCTTACGCAAGCCACATCACCAAGTGAGCATGTGCGGCGTCCCTTATATTTTGCTCCTGCTGCCTGTGCGCAGTCTTCGATAACAAGTGCGCCATGGGCATGAGCGATTTTAACTATTTCATCCATATCAGCAGCCTGACCATAGATGTGAACAGGGATGACAGCTTTTGTTTTTTCTGTAAAAGCTGCCTCTAGCTTTGTGGCATCCATAGTGTAGGTCTGTGGATCAATGTCTACAAATACTGGTGTAGCACCTACCTGAGCAATAGCCTCAGCTGTTGAAACAAAGGTCATAGCAGTGGTGATAACTTCGTCGCCTGAGCCGATGCCTGCTGCAAGAAGTGCAATTACAAGGGCGTCTGTACCATTGCCTACGCCTACTGCATATTTTGCTCCGCAGTATTCTGCGAATTGCTTTTCAAAATCGGCTACCTTTGGGCCGAGGATATATCCGCCTGAGTGAAGTACCTCAAGGGCGGCGTTGTCGAGCTCCTCTTGGAGAGAAGCGTATTGTCTCTGGACGTTCATTACTGGAATCATTTCTTTTTCCTCCTAATATATGTAGGTTGTGTGAGTGTGCCATCGGAGTATCACATGCTCCCGGAGGCCACCTCCCATACTCAAGCAAGGGAACCTCCCCAAGGGGTCCCTCCTTACTTGGCATGGGGCCCTCCTCCTCGCGCTTGCCAAGGTTGAGTTGGCACACTTATTACCTATTAATTCTAGATAGTAATCTATTTTTTACGTATTCGACTTCATCAATTTTCACGATAAGTAATATCAACGCGTATCCTATTAAGGCGAGGGCGCCGGATAGGATGAAGGATGCGTATAGGTTAGTGACGAAGTGACGAATTATCGTAATTACGATTATCGCATATACGATACCTGGTATCTGTTTTAGGAGCACCGGTAGGTGACCTCTTAAGCTATAGTTTGGAATGTGTTTTTTCAACATTCTTGAATTAATCAAGAAATTTATTGTCAAGCTGATGGAGCTGGCAATTGAGATACCCATAATTCCTATGAACCGGGACAGCAGTATACTAAAGAAAATGTTGAAGCCTACTGCAAAAAATCCTGTAATCATAGGACCTTTGGTATCCTTAAATGAATACAATCCTCTTAGGATTATATCCCTTACGCCCATACTTGTAAAACCAGCTGCGTATCCTATCAATGCTGCACTTGTCATGGCAACAGATGACTCATCAAAATTTCCTCTTTTGAAAATAATAGTTACAATGTCGCTGGCGCACATGCAGGCCACAATTGTAATAGGAATCAGCATGCATATCATGATGTTGATGGCCTGTCTCATTGTATCGGTAAGTTTTTCGTAATCTTCCTCAGCAGTGTAGGTTGAGAAATTTACGTATAGGATATCTACAACATTGTTTACCAAAATAATCGTAACAAAATCTTCCAAGGTGACAGCATACGAGAGGGCTGACACATTTCCATCTCCAAGCCCTGAGGAAAGTGCGTTATCCACAATCTTGTTTATCTGAGACACTGAGTTACCCACAAAAAGTGGTAATGCTGTGAGTAAAACTGTGCGAACCTCTGGTACATCCTTGAAGGCTACGAAGGTGAATTTAAAATATTTGCGACCTCGTATAAGAAGCAGTGCACCGAATATGATGTAGCTGATGTACTGAGCCACAACCAGCGATGCAACCGCAAGTACCTGATACAAAAGCACACAGCTAAGGATGGTCACTACGCTTGTAATAAAGGACTCGGTACGGCTGACTACGAAATCTTTGTTGGCATCCATTAAAGTAGTCCACACTAGGGTGACTACTGCAAAAAGAAAGAATGGATAGCAAATCCGTAAATACGATTGCAGTAAAAGTGATTCACTTGGGCTGTAGCTAGGTGCCAGCATGTGGGCTATCTGCGGAGTAAACATATAGGCAAACAGCAGCACCACTAGAACCACCGGAAGCAGTAGCTCCAGACAGGCACTCAAAAGCTTTGAAGCTTCATCCCGCCCCTTTTGCACCAGGCAATGGGTATAGATGCTCACCATGGAAATGGTGATAGCCCTGATAAATGCAGATGACAATGTGCCCACGAAATTGAAGGCCATGTAGTAAACATCTGTGGCACCGGTGGTACCAAAGAAATATGCCACTACCATCTGCTTTACAAATCCAAGTACCTTGAAGCAAAGAGTTAAAACTGTAAGTACCATGGCGGTACTTACAATACTTTTAGAATTTTTACTCATATTTTAAACCTCTTCGAAATAGGTCTCTGGTTTCTGAGGGTTAAATAATTCATTGGCAAACATCAAGGTAACCATATCGTCTGTATCAGATAGGTTGATGATATTATGTGTGTAACCTGGAAGCATATAAACAGCTTGAAGCTTGTCTCCGCTGACCATGTATTCATGGATAGGATAAGGCTGTCCATTTTCATCGAGGCCTACCCTGCGTTGCTGAATCACTCCATGACCTGACACTACCATGAAAATCTCCCATTTGGTGTGGTGCCAGTGCTGCCCTTTAGTGATACCAGGCTTGCTGATATTTACTGAAAACTGTCCGTGGTCAAAGGTCTTTAAAACTTCTGTGAATGAGCCTCGGTTATCAACCTTCATTTCTAAATCATATATGGCCTTTTCCTTTGGAAGATAGCTAAGATAAGTGCTGTATAGTTTTTTAGCAAAGCTTCCATCAGTGATAGCTGGCATCATAAGTGTCTTTGGCTGAGCCACGAAGCTGTCTAGAAGTTCAACTATTTCACCTAAAGTGGCATGATGCGAAACTGGCACATAGCAGTATTTGCCTGCTGTATCAGGTGACACCTGTCCATCTTCATCGAAATCGCAGCGATGCTCATTTCCCTGAAGGGCGCATACCATTTCATCTACCAAATCATCTATATATACAAGCTCAAGCTCTGTGCTTGGATCGTTTACTGTGATTTCAAGGTCGTTTGCCTTGTTGTTGCAGAAGGTGGCAACTGCTGAATTGTAATTTGGGCGGCACCATTTTCCGAAAAGATTTGGGAATCGGTATACCAAAACCTTAGCTCCTGTCTCCTGCTCATAATTGAAGAAAAGCTCCTCCCCTGCAAGCTTGCTCTGTCCATATTCGCTGCCTGCATAGCGGCCTAGAAGTGTAGCTTGTATAGATGATGAAAGCATCACAGGACAAGTGTTGCCATGTTTTTTTAGTGTATCAAGCAATGTGCTGGCAAATCCAAAATTACCTGCCATGAATTCACTGTTGTCCTTTGGGCGGTTGACGCCTGCAAGATTGAATACGAAATCGCAATCACTGCAGTAACGGTCAAGCTCCTCTAAAGTTGAATCCTTGTCATATTCATATATTGTGATTTCTTCATCGGAAAAACAATGGTATTTGTCTCTGCCATCAGACATGCATTTAAGTGTTTCTACTAAATTTTTTCCTACAAATCCGGCTGCGCCGGTTACTAGTATTTTCAAAGTTTTTTCTCCTGACTAATTTTTTTACATAATCTTTTGTATTATAGCACATGTTTTATTTTATGGCATAAAAAAAGGCTTCCCTTTCGGGAAGCCTGGGCACCTCATCAGTCAGCTGGCGCTGACAGCTTGTCTCGCCTCCCGGCTCGGTCGTTGCTAAACAGGCTCCACTGGAGCCTAGCAACCCTCTATGGGAAGCCTGCCCTCATCCGTCAGCTAAAGCTGACACCTTCCCCCTCAGGGGGAAGGCTTTAGGCGAATATTGGTTTTAGGGCATCAGCGAGCTTGTCTTTCATAGCCTGTGCTTCATCAAGGTCCTTACCCTTTGTAGTGAAGTAAGTCTTGATCTTTGGCTCTGTACCTGAAGGACGAACAACTACTGTGCTGCCATTCTCAAGGCCATAGATAAGTACGTTTGCTGATGGAAGACCTGTCTCTTCTGTGTTCTTGTAATCTGTAACCTTTGTTACAGCGATTCCTGCGAAATCAGCTGGTGGGTTCTCACGAAGTGAGCTCATGATACCAGCCATTGTGTCCATACCTGAAAGACCAGGGAACTCGAATGAGTCAACCTTGTTCAAGTAGCGGCCGTACTCTGCATAAATCTCCTCAAGACGCTGCTTGATAGAGCTTCCGATGCTGCGATAGTAAGCAGCCATCTCGCAGATAAGCATTGATCCGATAACAGCATCCTTATCACGAACATAAGGACCTGCAAGGTATCCGTAAGACTCTTCGAAACCGAAGATAAATCTGTCTACCTCGCCATCTGCCTCAAGACCTGCAATCTGGTCACCAATCCACTTGAATCCAGTAAGAACTGAACGAAGCTCTACTCCGTAGTGCTCTGCAACTGCATCTGCAAGTGGTGTAGAAACAATAGACTTGACTGCTACAGGGTTCTTTGGCATTGTGCCCTTTTCGATACGACCTGCGCAGATATAATCAAGAAGAAGTACACCAACTTCATTACCAGAAACGAGCTCATAGCTGCCATCTGGACACTTCATAGCAATACCAACACGGTCAGCATCTGGGTCAGTAGCAAGCATAAGATCTGCTCCCTCTTCCTTTGCAAGCTCAAGACCAAGCTTAAGAGCGTCAAAGATTTCTGGGTTTGGATAGCTGCATGTAGTGAAGTATCCGTTTGGATATTCCTGCTCTGGAACGATTGTGATATCTGTGATACCGATATCGTTGAGTACGCGAGTAACTGGAACTAAGCCTGAGCCGTTAAGTGGGCTGTAAACAAGCTTAAGTCCTGCTGTCTTGCAAAGACCTGGACGAACCTGACGCTCTTCGATTGCTGCATAGAAAGCATCCTTGCAATCGTCGCCAACGAATTTGATAAGTCCCTTTTCAACACCCTCTGCAAATGACATAACCTTTGCTCCTGTGAGGACGTCTGTCTTTTGAATCTCCGCATATACGATAGCTGCTGCATCATCTGTCATCTGGCATCCGTCTGGACCGTAAGCCTTGTAACCGTTGTACTTAGCTGGGTTGTGAGATGCTGTAACCATGATACCAGCGTTGCATTTATAGTAACGTGTAGCAAATGAAAGAGCAGGTACTGGCATAAGTGCATCGTAAATACGAACATTGATACCGTTTGCTGCAAGTACACCTGCTGCTGTCTTTGCGAATACATCGCTCTTAAGACGTGAGTCGTAGCTGATAGCTACTGTCTGATTGCCGCCCTGAGTCTTTACCCAGTTTGCAAGGCCCTGTGTAGCCTGACGAACCACGTAAATATTCATTCTGTTTGTACCAGCGCCAAGGACACCACGAAGTCCAGCTGTACCGAATGCAAGTGCTACAGCGAATCTGTCCTTGATTTCTTCTTCATTTCCGTTGATTTTGTTAAGCTCTGGCTTAAGATCGCAGTCCTCAAGATCTGCTTCAAGCCAACGCTTGTAATCATCCATATACATATCTTCTCATCTCCTCGTTTATTTTGCTAAAAAGCCTTTTTCATTTTAAGTTTTTAATGACTAACTGTCAACGATATAGGAAACTTTGTTATATAAATAATCCTGAGTGTCTATTTGGGTGATTGATGTCACCAAAAAGACCTCAGGATTATTAGTTTCATATGATTTAATTTAATCTTGATAAAACAGATAGTATTACAGAGATGGACTGCTCTGCGGCCTTACCAGCAAAGGTGTTATAGTCCATAGCGCTTCCGTCACCATCAGAAATAGAACGGATGATAGTAAATGGAATCTGATTGATGTAGCATACGTGAGCGATTGCTGCACCTTCCATATCTGCTGCAATAGCATCAAATTTTACATGGATGTTGTTGCGCTGTTTATCTGTATCTACAAACAAGTCTCCAGATGCAATGATGCCTTCCTGATGATAGATTTCTTTTTCATCGAGAACTTCACATACCAATTTATTAAGCTCTTTGTCTGCCTCGAAATTGATAACATTGATTCCGGAAATAAGACCTGCAGGATCACCGATGGCTGTAGTGTTCATATCATGCTGAACTGCTGAATTGGCAACAGCTACGTCAAGAACCTTAAGGTCTTTTACAAGTGAGCCTGCAACACCAATATTGATTACTTTTTCCACACCGAAGTGAAGAATCATAATCTCTGTGCACACGGCTGCGAACACTTTGCCCACACCGCTGACTGCGGCTACGATTTCTACGCCGTGGACATCACCTTTTATAAACTGGATACCACTGAGAGTTTCAATTTCTGCATTTTGGATAGATGGCTTGAGGTTTTCAATTTCCATCTGCATTGCGCCTATGATACCTATTCTCATTTATTTTCCTCCTTTTTATGAATCGAAGAACTGGCTGCCGTCGCCGGTGACGAGGCGTTCGGTTTTTGGGTACTCGAAGATGAGCTGGTTGTCGCGGTTTGCTTCGAGGTATTCTACGAATTCTTTCGCATACCATTTTGCCATGCCCAGGTTGTGCATGAGGTAGTGACCGCAGTTTTCTGGTGTAGTGCCAGGTACTGTGTCGTTTGACTCTACTGATTTGTATGCATTTAAGATTAAATCGTAGATTTCCTCTGGCTTACGTCCACCCTTTAAAATGAGGTAGCAACCTGTGAGGCAGCCCATTGGTCCCCAGTAGATAACTTCATCCTTCCAGTCTGGGTCATTACGTAAATACGTAGCTATGATATGCTCTAAAGTATGCATTGCAGCAACATCAAGTACTGGCTCTCTGTTTGGACGCTTCATTCTGATGTCATATGTGGTAACCAGGCTATCGCCTACCTGATCTTGTCTACTTAAAAATATTCCTGGAACAATTTTTGTATGATCCACGGAAAAGCTTGGGATTAATTCCATTTGTTATCTCCTTTAAACTATATGTATTGGCTTGTTTTAGGTTACTGCCCTCATCCGTCAGCTAGCGCTGACACCTTCCCCCTCGCCGGGGTGGCAGATAATGCTAAAGCATTATCTCGTCCCCAGCGGGGGAAGGCTAATATACAATTGATTTTGCTAGTTTTTCTGCTGCTTCATCACCTTGGAATGTGCGGATGATTTCAAGGGCGAATGGGATGGCTGTGCCCATGCCGCGGCTGGTGATGATGTGACCATCGTGGCAAACAGCATCTGTTGATGTGTTGGCACCCTTAAGGTCTCCTTCCATTCCTGGATAGCAGGTGGCCTTTTTGCCCTCTAAGAGACCGGCTTTACCAAATACTGTAGGTGCTGCGCAGATGGCTGCCAGCCCCTTTTTTGATGTGTTGAATCCGTGAACCTGATCCATAAGAAGCTCACAGTTTCCAAGGTTCAGTGTACCTGGCATTCCGCCTGGGAGTACCAGCATATCTGCGTCATCAAAGTTTACAGTTTCGATAAGCTTGTCACAAACTGTAGTAATGCCGTGGCTTCCTGTCACCTTCTTTTCGCCGGTGATGGAAACTGTGTAAATGTCAATTCCTGCTCTGCGCAATAAATCTACCACTGTGAGAGCTTCGATTTCCTCATGGCCTTCTGCCATAAATATAAGTACCTTGCTCATAAATTACCTCCCGTTCAGTCAACATATATCTGAATTGTAACATAATACTGCATTAATTTTGTGTTTTTTGAGATGTAAGTCTAATAATACTGATTGCGCCGCTTACAGCAAGGCCGAAATACCAGTAATATGGGTTGGTAAAGGCTTCCTCTTCTATGAAATAATATACATTAAATAGTGTAAATGCAGATAATAGCAATGTTTTTGTGAAAATGTCCACATTTTTATTAATAGAAAGCTGGATTGCGTCCTTGATGGTCAGAATCCAAAAAATCAGTAATGGTACAAACACCATTATTCCAGACTCGCGACCATAGTCCAACATCATGTTACTGCTGGAATTCCGCTCAAATATCGTAAATGCGAAGTTGCCCCAGTGCTGGGTGAACATGAGATGGATGCCTTCTTTAAGTGCTTCCCAACGAAGGTCATGGATGTAGACCCATATGGCGATGACCGAAATTACAGCAAATGCGCCAAATACTACTAGATGTTTGCATTTGTCTAAAGCTTTGTTTTTAGCTGCCAATTTGTAAAACACCAATATTATCAAGGAAATGGCAAATGCCGTCACTGGAATAAATGAGAACAGAAATGTATTAATCGTGCTGTACTGACCATCCTTGAATGCCAGGAAATACAGCCCCGCATCTGAAAAAGCAGGATTCTGTCTGGTAAGGCGAAAATTTAAAAATCCATAATAGGTCATACCCACTGCGGTGGCTACAAATGCAAGTACCGCTCTCTCTGCCGAGGTGAATACACCGGTGGTCTTTTCTACTAATGGATTTGATACTTCAACTTGAGCCGGACCGTTTGGCGTGATTTTTGTAGCTGTTAAGTTCTTTTGGTTTGAGCGAACAGCCACTATGAATTTACCAAACAGATACATAAGCACCGGCATGGCAAGTGTGGTAGGCACTCTCCAGGCCTTGCCTGTATGCTGATCCAGCATGGCTTTTATGATAAATGCTGCAAATAAAAACAGCAGATTAATATCGAATGGAAGCTTTCTTAAATAAATGCTTCTGGCCAGGATGAAAGCCCCCGCCAGAAGCATTATTCTTACATTTGTGATGAGTCCGTAGTACAGTCCAAAATGGGCAAGTACTACGCAGCACATCAAAAACAGTATATTTTTGTAATTTAATTTGGTCTTTATTGTTGATATCATTAGCTATTTCCTAAACTGCTTTTCATTTTCTATGGCGCCGGTGCCGCCTTCCACAACACTTTCGTCGCCTGTAAAAACTCCAATGGAGCCAAAGAAGCATTTCAAATCCATGGCGATGCCCAGATTTTTGACATATTCCCCATCTAATCTTGCCTTATCAGGAATCTCAAGCTCGTCCCTGCCATTTATCTGTGCCCATCCAGTAAGGCCTGGCTTAATGCTGTTGGCACCATATTTATCACGTTCGGCGGTGAGCACATCCTGATTCCACAGGCCTGGACGAGGGCCAACCACGCTCATATTTCCAATAAAAATATCCCAAATCTGTGGCAACTCGTCAAGGGAATGTGCCCTGATGAATTTGCCGGCTTTGGTAATATATTGCTCTGGATTATCAAGCATGTGGGTAGGTCTGTCATGTGGTGTGCACATTTTCATTGACCTGAATTTGTGCAACTTGAAGTATCTTTTGTTTTGGCCTAAGCGCTTTTGGGTGAAAAGAATGGGACCTGGATCATCAATTAAAATCCATATGCTTAGGAATAAAAATACCGGGCTTAGGATAATCATTCCCGCAAGGCTCATGATAATGTCAAAAAAGCGTTTGATTACTAGCCCATAAAATGACGCCCTTCGAGATTCGTGTCCTACTGTCTTCAAATGCCCTTTTACTCCATCCGCATTTACGATATCATTTTCATCCTCCACAAATACAACTGTTTGGCCCTCCAAAGGGTTTTGGTTTGATTTGTCATTTGCGTATATGCTAAAGGGCTTGTTTATTAACCCAAGAATACAAAGTATTAACGCTATGATGCCGATTATTTCAAGGATTAAAAGTAAAGTATTCAAAAAATGTCTCCTAATTTAATTAATTATTGTAGCACTGACAGTGCATGACTTTTGTTTTGGCTGGCACCTGAGCTCTGGCGGCCACCACTGCATTGCAGCCCACTTGCGAGTATTCACCTACAGTGCTGTCATGATTTATCACAGCCCCTGCATTGATGATGGTGGATTTTTCTATGGTGGTATCTCTATGTATCACTACGTTTTGCTCAATGATGCAGCCTGGGGCGATATGTGCAGCCTTGCTCACTGTAGCCTTAGGATGTATTAGGGTGGCAAGATTCATCACACTATCAAGGCGTTCAGTTACTTCCTTTCGAATATCAGGATTTCCGATTGCCACCACATAATCCGTATATACGTTTTTATATTTTTCCACTGAATCAATGGTATCTAGCGCATCTTCCGCGTTATCGTCCAAAGCTGCGATTTTGCTGTATCCGCATTCTTTAGCCAGTTCCTCTACCAGATGGCCATACTGACCATACCCAATGATTAGCAGTGATTTCTGCTCTAATGTAGCTGGCAATGGACGTTTTTTGGCTGTTAGTTCATCTACTTCTATTTTCATGATGCTAACAATACTGGACATACGCTCATCAAATGTAAAATCGTCGCGTCCTGTCTGAGTCTGCATCAATACGCGTAATGCATGAGCTCGCTGCGCAACGTCATCTATGAGATGAACCTGGCCTCTGCCCATGATACATTCGTAGGTCATACCATATTGACATGCCATTTTACCAGGGAATGGTGCCACGTTGCATTCCATGGTAAAACAGCAAGTCGGATTCTTTTTGATTACATCTATCTTGTAGCCCTTGGTGGCTCCGTGAAGCCATAGAATCAATTTACCATTAGAATCATATTCAAAGCCATAATTTAAAGGCACCACGTATGGCATGCCATCGTCCACAAGCCCCAGATGGAGGTACTTGCAGGTGGATAGGATTCTGTTTATTTCTTTTTGATCTGTTACTTCTAGTTCTCGGCGTGTCATGTGGTTAAATTCCTTTTAATTTATAGTTTTTATCTTTGGATTTTTTCAAAATCGGCCTTTGGATGCTTGCAAATAGGGCAGATAAAATCGTCTGGCAGTTCTTCACCAACCCATTCGTATCCGCATATGCGGCAGCGCCAGATGGTCTCACCTTTTGGAGTGGTGCCGACAGCTTCTGGCTTTGGCTTGATATTGTCCTGATAGTAGCTGTAGGTGCAGGATGGTGTGCTATCCAACACTTCCATTGCTTTTGGCTCACAGATGAACAATGTGTGTGAACCTAAATCCACTGTATCTTTTACTTTAAGTGAAAAGTAGGCATTGGTGCCGGCTGTGATGTATGGAACACCATTTTCAGCAGTTTTGTAGTTGGCCTCTGGGTAGTCAGCAAATTTGTCTACATCCCTGCCCGACTGGAACCCAAAATGCTTGAACAAATCAAAGCTGGCCGCTTCGCTGATGACTGATACATTGCAAACGCCAGTGGCTTTTACCATGTCGTGAGTGTAGTTAGCCTTGTTGATAGCTACTGTGATGGTGTTTGGCTCTGAGGCCGCCTGAATAGCAGTGTTAATAATGCAGCCGTTGATTTTATCCCCCTGAACAGCTGTGCAAACAAACAATCCGTAAGACAATTTATACATTGCTTTTGTGTTCATTTCCCCCATTACTAGTCCTCCTTCTCGTTTTGAGTTGTACTATGCTTAAAATAGAACTCATGTGTAGACTAATTATACTATATATTAAGTTGGAATGTACCTTTGTTTTTCCGGGTATACCCTTAATCCCTTGTGTTGTCGGTTTTTATCATCAGTTCGGAGGCGATTCTTTTGTCTTCTATCCTGATAAGGTTATCCCATACATCTGAGTCACCAAGTAAATTCATACCACCATGCCACACAAGCTTATCGTCAATTATGGCGAAGCATTCTTCCACTGATTCTTTTACAATGACGTCTATCGCCACGGCTTTAAGCTCTTCAATCAATTGAATTACTGCAGATTGATTATCATATTTGTATACGTCCGGTGAGTTTGTAAGAACAGTAACATAAACACCTTTTTCCTGCTGATTCTTTATGATTTGAATAAATCTTTCGACTTTTTTAGCACGTAGTTTAGGACTTGAAATCACAATTGTTTTTATTGCATTTATAAGGTCTTGTTCAAATTGGTATTTGTAATCAGTCGAATCAAAAATATAATTTATCTCATCTTCGCCTATATCCATAGAGTCTTTGTGAGTAATCATTTGGGCAAAAGCCTCATCTAGCATTGAAAAGCCAATTTTCTTATAAGTTTTTAGTCTTTTCCCAAACATCCTGTTAAAATATCGTATATGCGAATCAACATAGTCATATACATAGACTGCCGCTTTGCCTTCATAATCTCGATTTAGGCGACCGACATATTGCTCTAGTCTGCCTTCAAATGATATTGGAGCCGCAAGCATTAGTGTATCTAATCTAGGAAAATCAAAACCTTCACCTATTTTTGAACCTGTTGCTATCAACAACATGGATTCCTTCTGTGGGACGGACTTCATATTTTCTCTTATTTCTCTATTTTCTTTATCAGTATTATCACCGTAATAAAGAAACACATGCTGTGCGTATTCTGCCAAATTGTCATGCAAGAGTTTTGCATGCTCCTTAGTTCTAGTTAATACAACAGGTGTCTGATGATTCTTAAGACATTTTTTCACATCATCAATTATCTGCTCATTTCTCAAATCATCATTTGCAATAATATCATACGCTTTATTAATATCAGTTTGGCTGCCGTTTTTATCAATAGCTCGGGTATATCTTGGGAGAAAATAATGCCCTATTCCTTGGTCTAAAGCACGCTCCGCAGCCGTGTACCGATGACGCATCGGTCCAAGATACAAAAAAATCAGTTTATCTAGCTCATCTCCCCTAATGGGAGTTGCAGAAACACCATACAAATATCTTGCATTTACTTTGTTTAAAACTGCTTGCCACATTGAAGATGCTGTGTGATGGCATTCGTCAACTATGACCATTCCGTAATTGTTGATGCTTTCAAGTATTTTCCCTTTTGAATATACTGAACCTATCATTGCCACATCTATAATGCCTGTTAATGTATTTTTACTACCATGCAACACTCCTATGGCACTATCTCTCTTTTTAGTTCGACCAGACTTAGTTTTATACTCAGGTGGTTCCTCATCAATAATAAGGAAACGCTGTAACTCAGATACCCACTGTTCTAACAAATCCTTACTTTGGAGCAAGATTAAGGTATTAACCTTTCTTTTGCCGATAAGATAGGCACTAACAACTGTCTTGCCAAATGCTGTCGAGGCTGCTAGTACTCCATCTTCATTTGCCAACAATTTTTCTGCGGCCAATTCCTGTTGCGTATGTAAATCGCCATTAAATGAGACTTTTATCGGTTTTCCATTGTTTCTCTCGTTCAATACTTCTGTTACAATACCTGCCTTTTTCGATTGTTCTATTATTTCTGACAACAATCCTCTAGGCACCTTTATATACCCTTCATAGTTATCCGCCGTATATATAATTTTTGAATTTTTATAGTTTGACACCCCTATCCTCTGATTTTTATAATAAACAGGATTATCAAAGGTCGCCATACTCCTAATCTGATTCATTAAATGTGGCGTGATATTCAGAGTGTCAATATATACACCATCAGCTAGTACTAAATGTAATATTCCATTGACATCACGCTTATCAAATTTGTTCTTTCGTCTCCAAGGCACCATCTTATATTCCGAATCTAAATTCTTAGATAGAGCCATAGTTCCCGTTAATTCTGATTGCCACTTTATAATATATTTGTCTATTATAGGTTCATCCAGCTTCTGAGTTCTTTCCAGCAAAACTTTCCACTGGTCAGGGTATGCATTCCAGTTTTCATCAACAAATGCACTGTTTCCATTTTTTAGCGCCTGTCCTTGAAGAGGAAGTGCTATCAGATTTCCTAAGCCATCTGAACAGTCCTGAGTAGGAAACATTCGATCATAATATGAAAAAGATTTAAGATTCACTGACATAGAACCTTTATCCATTAGCAAAAATCCAAATCTTCTCGCTTTAGCAGCCGGTATTGGTGATTTGAAAAATATCCAGACATGAGCACCTTTACCTGAACGTGAGCGTTCTACCAGATGTGGTATACCATTCTGACTGCAAATAAGCCTTAAAGCATCTACTTCATCCTGCCATTCACATATAGAGAATTTAGTATCAGATGTTTCTTCATCGTGATTATCAAAATCAAACACAAGAAACCTGCAAGTACCATCAGCAAGTAACGGATAAACACCTATCGCATCTGTACAATCTTCTTTATACCCGATCAAATGCTTTTTTATTATATCAACTGATAGAGAAGCATATTTCTGATTTGGGCAGGTTGCACACTCATGTGTTTCACCTCTTTGCCAGGGACATTTACTTGCAGTCCATCTATTCTCGCAGATAGGATAGTACTGACCCTTAGTCGAGCGCTTAGCATAAACATCAGGTCTTCCCCAAAACATTCTATAAAATCCTTTTGTCATTTCGTCAGTTATAAACCTAGTTTGGATGCGTCCCCCTTGGTCATAATCATATTTTTCATTATTAGAAGTTCCCAAATCAAAAAAATCCGCAGTATCATAGGGAATACCTGCGGATCTCAGTTTGGATTTTAGTTCTTTATTTTCTGCTAGTAATTGGCGAATTATGGTTCTGAGTGAATCAAGATTGTGTTGAAGTAGATTCATTTATAAGTTCCCCTATGGTAATTATATTTTAAAAGTTTCTATGGTATAAAACTGCTATATTATCTCTATCTCTGTTTCTCAACAAAATTAGAAAACCTAGGCAACAATAGTCCTATATAGCCATACTTACTAGTGTCTATTAACCCTTTTTTATCCAATCTATCACGATAAGTCGAAAACAGGCTGGAAGACATATCTATCTTTTCCCGTAAATCTTTAATCTTTATTTCTTCCGCGCCATCTAATCCAAACAATACATTTCGATCTGTATCAGATAATTCTGACCATATTTTTTGATAGACATACTCTTCCAAATACTGTTCATATTCCGGAATTACATCCTTTAATGATTTATCTGGATTTCTCCATTTAACATACCCTAATACCTGATAGGCAAAGGCATAGCCTTTAGTTTCATCAGCCATTTCTTTTGCATCTTGATTATCTATTTTGAATATCGATTTATAGCTATCTATGATAGCACCTTTATTCAACGGCAACATGTGAATTTTGGGTGCACGATAAAGAAATGTTAATGATTTCTCGTTTTGTAGCTGATATATATTTTCATATAATCCGGTCATAAGAATAAAAATATCCAGTTCTTTTCTTATGTATATCTGAAAAGAATGGGCCAATACACGCATGGATTTATTATTTGTAACCTCATCTAATAATACTAATACTTTTTTCCCTTCTTTTTTCAAAAGTCCAAGCATAGTTTCGATGGCAGTGTCAATGCTGGTAAACTGATGACCACCTTCTACACTTATTCCAATGCCAAAGAAAGACAAATCCAACTTTGCCTGTGCAAACAGCATGTGTGACTCCGGCAAATTGTATAATTTAGCCGCCAACTGTTCGAGCAAGTCTAGTTCTGGATTTAACTCGATGATTATCCACTTTTTGTCTTCTGATAATTGTTTGGCAATGCTAGTCATTAACACAGTCTTACCAGCACCTCTGACTCCTGTAATCATATACATCATACAATTTGCAGGGTCAGCCGTGAAATTTTCAATCACCTCATTTGTTTGCTCAAGCCTGGAAATATATGTCAATGGCTGCTTTCCAAAGGAAAGTGTAAATGGGTTTGTCATTCTTTCTCCTTCTATAACTTTTATATTTTTCTATAACTTTCTATAACTTTTTCTCTATTCTATAACTTTCTATAACTTTTAGCAAGAATGCAAACACTCATATATTAAAGTAAGCGCCTTGTGTGGCGCTTACTTTAATGATTTTTTGATTGTAAAATCCCCCCATTTTTATTTCTATGTTTGAAAATAAATATGTGCTATGGTGAAGCATGAAGTAAGTATATCACATTATACAAGAAATGGAGCGGCATGTAGTAATGGTGTTTGGATTATGATTTTTCTACAGCTTATTCTCTATCGTTATTTTGTAATTAATTCATCTTTATCCCTTGTTCATGCTCAAACGTGAAAAAACCTTTCCAAAACGCTTTTAACATTCTTATCGCTCAAATAAAATTTATTCAACGTTTTTTTATTATACTGAGATGGTTTACCATTTGTCTTATCAATTAAAATATCCGTGAAATAATTTTCCCAACTAAAATACTTTTCTGATTCAATGTAATTATATGGTTTCTCAAGTATAGTTCTGATTTCACTATCTTTCAGAACATCGGAATCTAAAAGCATCCATTCAAAGCTCTCGGGTAGGAAAAGTCTACATTCATTTTCAGATGTTAATTTGTAAACATTCGCCATCTCTGGTCCAAAAGCAGCACCATCTGCAATGATTAGCTCTTTGCTATTTGAATTGTCCTTAGCAACTTTTAAGACATTTGATTTTCCATCAGAAGATATACATGCAATGTCATGGTCTTTACCAACCTTAGAAAAAAAATCAAAGCCAGAATTAGAATCCTCTGTTATTATTACTTCATAGTCTTTAAGCCTTTTTGGGGAAATATCAACTGCTGAATACATACGTTCAAAATGATTATATGTTGTTTTTAGTGAACCATATTTTCCAGACGACTTCACTTCAAAAATGGCATCCACGCTATAAGGTATTTCATATAGATTATTTCTTGTTGCTATGACATAGTAATTATCTGTTTTCTTAATAAAAGACGCAAATTCTTTAGTTCTAACATATGATTCTCCTTCATCAATAAAAACGATTGAATCATGAATCGCACTCAAAAAAATCTTCCAATTATTACCTAAACCTGTCAGAGCCACGCAGTTCTTTTTACACACTAGTTCAACTCCGCTGGCTGTTCCTTGGCTTTGATAATCAATTATCATCGCTACCAATGTCGTTTTACCAGTGCCACTATCACCACGTAAAATATTTATATTTCTCTCTATTTCAAATTCAAATCGAACTGCAGTGTTTTGAACCCGAATTTTATACTTCCCCTTCATCCTCTATCCTCTGCAATATTTATCAGCAAGTTCTATATATTCTTCATAAGAATTAATCACTACATCTCCATTAACAATATATGCTTCAAAATCTTTTTTTGAAAAATCCATTGCATGATATAAGCCTATAAGAATATCTTTTTCTTTAATCATCTCCTCAATAAATGGGACACAATTATCTCCACAGGTAGATGCATTAAACACCATATGAGGATTATTGTACATAAGCATTAATGTCTTTACTCCACCAGATAGCTTAGTCGGAGGCATTATTCCAAAAACAGGACTTTCGATGGCATTTCCATTAATAACAATAGACTTGTCTACATCTCTTATTGCTTTCTTAATCTGTTCTTCTTCAAGCCATTCTGGTCTAAAAGTATTTCGAAAATATACTTCTGTATTATAAATAATCGATTCGTAGTAATCTCCAAATGCTATATTTAACCTGGGCAATAAAATATTGTTATTTTCACAATAGAGCTTAAAATAGTCAAGAAGTGACTTGAAAGATGGCATATGCTGATTCACTATAAGCCAGCATTTAAACTGATTTATACTTTTAAAATTTGTAAACTGCCCTTCTCCATTCAAATATTTCACTACTGCCCCAGTCGAGAAGGTATGCAGCATTTCAGATAGCATTTCACCATAAGTATCTTCCGCTTTTTTTACCTCATCTGCGCTTTCTCTATCACATAAGATTCTAGCAATTTCTAGAAACGTTTCTCTATTTATTATATGCTCCCCATCTTTTATGTCATAAACATTAAACATCTGCTTTTTCCTTTCCATGCATATGTTTCCCCGTTGATTTCAGTTGTGTAAAAACTCGTTTTAGTCTTGGCTAAATCTCGCCCAATTATTGGAGCAAATCCAATTAATATTAATAAAAATATAACTACCACTGCCCCGTGTACCAGAATAGATGTCAGTGAATCTTTAAGCTATGTGTGACGCATATATACTATAATTACATTTTTACCCTTTCTATCACGCATTCATGTCTTTTGGTATGCTCATCATAATTAATTCCAACAAGAAGAACATCTCCTGCATAGTCTAATAATTCAACTGGATAGTTTTTATTTTTAATCTGATCTAAAGCTGCCTCACCTGTTTTGTTCCATTTTAGTTCTATTACCATAGCCGGTAGAGGCGATGATTTTCTAGGGATATATACAACATCTGCCACGCCTTTGCCCGATGGCAGTTCCTCTACCTTCTGGTATGAATCTGTGCAGCTGATGAAAGCAAACTTTATAACATATCTCAAAGCCTGCTCATTATTGTAAAAAGTTGGTGCATATTCAGAACATCTAATCCTGTCAATTGCTGTTGAAACTGCCTCTCCGTCCAAAGCCAGTGCGTTACTGAAAAGTGCTTCTGAGCGAGCGACTAACTCAGTTAACCTTGATTTGCTCTCATTTTTTAGTAATGACTCGAACTCAGTTCTAACTTCCTTATTGGGAATATGCACTGTTTTTTCTCTGCTATCATATGATAAATATCCAAGATGGATCAGCAATGTCAAAACATCGTCCTTGCTGTTGAAGGTCTCAACGTCGTTATTGAAGTTATATACATCAACAGGGATTGTTTCTCCTGATATGAGTCGTGCTATATCCTCTTGCAGCCCTTTAAAATCCATATTTATATATGTAAAAAGTGTTTCCGCTGCAGTAGTCTTTCTCCAATAGGATTCCAATTTACCTCGCTCAATTGCCTGCATAACAGAATATGGGTTAAAAATAGGTCTATCGCCATCTAAAGAATATCCGTCATACCATGCCTTTAGCTCATTTGGACTAATGTCTTTCCCACTGTTTGCGCAAATATTATCGATATCATCCTCGGTAAATCCGGTAAATTCTGCGAAGCTGCCAGGATTAATGATAGTATACTCATCAAAATCTGAGACAGCTGATTCTGTTCCATCCTTTTTTATAGGGAGAATGCCAGTTATGTACGCTGCCGCGATAGCCCTAGATGTGAAATTACCGTTTTTAAACAGGCTTCTAAGTAAATTCAGATATGCATTCTGCACCTCATCGTTATCCTTAGCTTCTCGAATAATAGCATCCCACTCATCTATAATAAAAATAATCTTTTTCCCGGTTAATTCAACGAACTGCAATATTATATTTGTAAATGTTTCCGTTAAATCAAGATTATCAATGCTTGCCCCCAGCTCTTTAACCACAGCATTTTGAATGTCGCCAACCACTGTAGATATATCTGAATTCGTGCTATTTATCGTTGATATAAAGCTGGTAATATCCAAATATATTACATTATAATTATTCAGATGCGTCTCATAATCACGGTCATTTGCAATAGTGTAGGCAGCAAACAAATCATGTGAATCACAAGTACAGTCATAATAGGCACACAGCATCTGAGCTGCATAGCTTTTTCCAAACCTTCTAGGTCGACTGACACAAATAAGATTACGCTTGGTCTCCAGTTTGGAATTTATGATGCTTATCAGCCCTGTTTTATCTATATATAATGATTTAATTATTCTTTTAAACTCTTCATTACCTGGATTTAGGTAATATCCCATTTGGTTGGCCTCCTTGGGTGATATAAAAAAGTATCGAAGAATATATCTCCGATACTTTTATTATAGCATATAATCACTTTTTTTATTTCTTTTTAGGCTACCTTATTTGTGAATGTCAATGAATTTGTTTACCGTCAGCCAGATGATTAGGGATGGAACTTTGAAATTTTTGGCTCGTGATGCGCTGCCATCCACAAAATGGTTGGCACCAACAACAAGCATAATAAAACCTACTACCATTAAAAGAATTATCATAATCATCATGACTGTATGGTAGTAGGTTAATGTAAAGTCTTTGTAAAGTTTTCGTGAGATTTTTTCAGATTAATCATTAGGTTTAATCATTAAATTTTCAGCTATTATAGATTTCTTAGAATATTTTAATGTGATGTAGCCAATAATGCTAAAAGCCACAGCCCCAATCAGATTTACCATCAAATCCTTCATAGTATCGATGATTCCAATGTCTAGGTAACCATTGCTTATCACGTAGGATTTACCGTCAGCTGTGTTGACGATTGTGTCGGTAATATTTCCAATGAAGAATGGCATTCCTGAATTATCCGGGTCAAGGGTAACAGAGCCTATGTTTTGCACTATGAAATCCTTTTGCATGTCCAGATAGAAAAACTGGTCCATTGTAAATTCGAAAAATTCCCACATGACACCTACTGTCATAGAAAAACAAAATGCTACAAGCGTAAGATAAAATGGAGATAAATTGATGTTTTTGCTTCCTCGATTCAACAGGTAAATTAGCGAAAATCCAATGGCTGCACACAAGAACCCATTCATAGTGTGGAGCATTGTGTCCCAACCAGGAATTTTGACATAGTAATGATCTACCTCACCGAGAATTTCAGCCGCATAAATAAAACTAAAAATGATGGCTTGAAACACCGCCGGTATTTCTACTCTCATTTTCTGTTGCAAAAAAGCTGGCATCAAAAACAGAATTAGTGACAACACGCATAATGCAGCACTTTCATAATTCTTTGTGAGAACACATCTAATTAAAGTCAAAATTACAAATGCCCGCAGAATAAGGTAAAATATGAAGGTTTTTCTGTTCTTTTTGTAGTCGTTTACTAGCGAATTCTTGTAATCCAGCAGTTTCATTTTGCTCCCCCTGTGTAGTCAGCACATTATTTTATAATCTCCTCATATCTAGCGCTGACCTTACCCCAATCCAGGACTTCCCAGAATGCATTAATATAATCTGGGCGTAAATTTTTATATTTTAAATAATAAGCATGTTCCCACACATCAAGAGCAACGAGAGGAATCATTCCTGTCCCCTCTGAGATAGGATTATCCTGATTGTCTGTCTTGGAAACTGCAAGCACTCCAGATTTGTCTGTTGAAAGCCAAGCCCAGCCTGAACCAAACTGTGCTGCTGCAAGTTTTGTTATTTCTTCTTTACATGTTTCTAGACTGCCAAACTTTTTGTTGATAGCATCCGCAAGCTTGCCAGTTGGTGCCTTTGCTGGATTTGGAGAAAACATTTCAAAATAAAGATTATGATTATAATAACCTCCGCCTTGGTTCTTGAGGCCCTGACGAAGTGAGGCATCTACAGTGTCCAGATGGGCCAATATTTCCTCCGCTGACTTGCCAGTCAAACCTGCTTTTTCAACCAAATCATTGAAGTTCTTTGTGTATGTAGCGTGATGCTTGCCATGATGAGTCTCAATTGTGATTTGGTCAATCCATGGTTCAAGAGCATCTGTTGCATAGTCTAGTTTAATCTGTTCAAACATTGCAAATCCCTCCTTTGTGTGCTTGTGAAATAGTTAAAGCTGTGCCGAAGCACAGCTTAATTATACTATATAATATGTAAATTCTGGGTAATATCTTTTGAGAAATAATACGAAAAAGGCTAGCGGTATATATTACTGCTAACCCTTTTTTAAAAGACAAATTTTAATTTCTTAGATTATATTGTAAATTTAATATGTTTGCAATAGCATCCTGAAGCACTCTTGAATAATTCAAACCAGCTTCATCAGCCTTTACCGTCATCCAATATGGGACTGTGCAATTCTTCCTAACTGCGCGATTATCAAATTGTCTTCGGTATTCCTCCAAATCGACATCTACCATTGTCTGTAAACCATCTGAATAGTCAAAAATATCGTTATTCTTTTTTGCTTTCGCCACGGCTTGTTTATAGGTAGATACTTCTGGCAAACTATCCTCTTGTCCCATGCAAGCTAATCCAATGTAGTCTCTAGCCATTTCTATAGCATCTGCCAAATCCATCCCTTCTGTATAGCCATCCAAATCAGGAATATAAACCAAAAATACGTCACCAGATTGTTTAATTAATACCGGATATGCAACCTTCATAATAACACCTTTCCACTCTTCCCCTACAGAAAAATCAAGCAAGGTAGGGATTAAATCCTGCCTTCTTGATAATCTGCTTAGCTGTTATCTCATTAAGCTCTCTGTGACGCGGTATCACGACCTGTGTTGTACCATTGGTATAAATATCATGACTACCGCCATTTCTGAGCAGATAAAAGCCAGCATTTTCAAGGCTTTTAATTAAAATTTGTCTTTTCACATCAGTTACCTCGAAAATGTTT
Organism: Pseudobutyrivibrio sp. ACV-2; assembly: GCF_900107545.1. Classification (GTDB taxonomy): domain Bacteria; phylum Bacillota; class Clostridia; order Lachnospirales; family Lachnospiraceae; genus Pseudobutyrivibrio. The sequence continues at coordinate 106,597 of NZ_FNQZ01000010.1, forward strand.
ATTCACTTATAATTATACGCATGCAATGCGCATTGTCAATGCTATTTATCTTTCTTTTGAATATCTATTATTGATTTTATAAAGGCAACTACCATCATAATCATTAGGCAAGTTCATCGCGTAAACATTAAACATATTATCATATTTGTATAATACTCTAAGTACATCCAATTCTGTTAATGATGTTTCATAAGCAATCATTTTAATCGTATATAATTCGCCATCTTGCATTAATTTTATGACTTTATCTTTTTTACTCATACACTCACCTACTTTTTTCTTTACTATATCAAGATTTTCAAAATCATGTCCCCCCTCTGAGGACATATTAGACAAACATCTATTTCGTACAATATCTTTAAATTTCATATGGGGTTATGAAACAGCCAATGCTAGCGCCGCCTGATTGGCTATTCCCTATTGCATGGGCGGATTCATTATATCCTAATGGGTTTAGGTAGTTATTTCTTGATGGCCGCTTCAGCAGATACCCCAGGAAAGAAAAAAGCAAAGTTTGCTACAATGATGGTTTACTTTGTGCAGCTTGCTTTTAACTTTGCTTGGTCACTTATATTTTTTAACGCAGCACAGTACATGCTAGGAAGTATATATCGTAATTTCGTATTTGTCCTCACCTAAGTGTACACAGCCTGAGCCTGATTATAAAAGTTTCTTCCCAATAATTGAGAGATTTCTATCCTTACACATCCTTCGATTTTCCTCAAACATCAAATCAATTTCCTCATCACTTTTCAAATCATCATCTACCTTTTCTATTTTCACGTTATAATGTGCCAATAACGTCCAACACAATGCATTTGCAAAAGCTGATATAAATCTTGAATCTACTGCTGGTGCTAAAGTACCTTCAAATGAATATCTCCAATCCACAAATGCATTTGATATCAGTAATAGCTCATCTAGTACTTTACCTTCTTCTCTATATTCAGGCGCCTTCGTCAACAAATGATCCAAAACCTCAAACTGTAGTGAGTCAGGCAATAGCGAAAATAAAATATAAATATTATGTCTTTTGTTGTATTGAATTCCACTGTTAATTAGAAGAGCCTTTATGGATAATTCTATCGAAAAACATCCATTCACAATTACTGGTACATCTATCATTATTTCAAAAGGACACTCTTGTTTTGTCTGTTCCAGGGCAATATATGCATTATAGAATGCCTTTGCCCAAATAACTGATTGCAGCGCCTTATTATCCGTATTATGTATCTTGGTCTCCATTTTCATAGTTGTAACACTCCCTTCGCTTACTACAGAAAAACTATGTGCAATATTAAAGCCGTTTCAAATCACTAATCTATTTTCCCAAACACCAACCCCAAATTACTGTACCGCTTCAACGAATTCGAGTCTTTTTCTATAAAAGCCCAAGTTTTCTTATAACTATCTATGACTGCAAATTCTGGATTTGTTATAAAAGCAACAAAAGCCTCCACTTCATCCTCATATTTCTCAGCAAAATCATCTGCCAATTCTTCCTTTTCTCTATCTGTGAACGCTTTTAGCTCTCCATATAAAACATGCTCTAGATTACAAGAATTATAATACACTCTGTATTTAATTCCGCCCTCACACAGAGATTCACACACTTTTCCAGTTAGATATAGTTTTGTGAGGATACCCTTTTTACACTCATTTCGGGATATTATTCCATCTCTGTTATTTGTTTCAATTCTATCTTCATAATAAAATGGCTTCTCCGCACTATCATTTTGAACAACGATATCCGTTTTCACAAAAGCACCATCAGTATCAACTAGATGGATAACCTCTTGTACATCCTCTGATTCATAACCATATCTATCCATCGTCCTTTTTATTTGGTCGTTCAAGCGAGATATTATATTGTCTCGCGATACATGAGGCTCTGTAGTTATATCACCATGTATCACTAAAAATCTAACTTCATCGGTCGAAAAATAATTCTGAAAAATGGTACCTAACGCAGCCTTATCCGATGGGCCTTCTACTATGAAAATAATAACCTTCTTCTTAAGATTCACCAATGCTTCTACCTGCCTTTCTAAAAGCCCTAGCAATCTTTAAGCTATTGGTTTCATCATAAATCAGTTCATCTTGGCCCCCTAATGTGAGTGTCTTTATATATTGTTTTCTAAAGTTGTTTGACTCACGCAAATTTTTCATTCGTATATATCGATTATCTGGATTAACCGTCGAAAACATAATATTCTCTTTATCTAACATTTCAAGAGCACGAAGATTATGAGAAGTAAATAATAGTTGACCCTTTCCATCGGTATTAAAAATATCCAACAACTCACCAAGCATAAACTCAAATATTCCTGCATCAAGCTCATCAATTACCAAGCAAACAGAAGGCTCATTATAAGCCTGAATAAGGGCACTGAGAATGGAAATAATTTTAACTATGCCTTCAGATTCCATTCTGATTGGTATTTCAGACTGTCCATCGCGTTTAGACATCAACTCAACCTTCCAACCATCTTCTCCTGAGTCAAGTGCTTGTTTTCCATGTTCTTTTATAGAAATCTGAAGACCTGGAATAATTTTATTAATAACTAGATTTATTTGGCCAACTATTCCATATAATAATTGCTTTTCACGCAGAGGCAACGTAATTGGGTCCTTCATAAAAATAGGCAAATCCCCCTTACTTCCACCATCGCTTTCATCAAGTCTGAATGCCATTGGCAAAACTATTTGAGCAGTGATAACTCCTGAATGAGAGCTCCTTATTACGAATAAATCTTTAACCGCATATTTGTATAATGTCGAAATAATAAATGCATAATCCTTAAAACCATTTAGATACTCTTTACAGAATATTTCTCTACTACTCTCTCCGAATATATATGAGCAGTTGCTTTTTTCTGCCATTTTTTTTGCAACTATAATATCTGTTTTGTTTTCCTTATTTTCCTCAATAAGCTCCTGTACTCTAATGGCTGGCTTAAACACTTGCGAAGTATCATTTCGATCAAATTCCATAAATACTGTTTTATTTGTTCTTTTATCGCACTCATTTTTTGCACAGCTAAGAGACTCTCGGATTATTACAACACTTCTATCTTCCTTTCTCAAAGATACCTTATATGTGACTTCATAAATCACTCGTTTTATAAAAATATTGTAATCAACTTCAATTTCAGCTGTCTCAGCATCCGCAGAAATATAGTCTGCTATCTCTTCATCTAATTTCTCGCCAAGAAATATCTGTTGAAGAAAATACATAACATCAACAACAGCAGTCTTTCCCGAACCATTTTGCCCATATATGCCAAGTACCTCCGAGTTATCTCTTATAAAAGATTTCCCAAGCGCTCCTGGCATAATTACTCTACCGTTAGTAACATTTTTAAAATTCTTTATTGTAAGTGCAGCTAATCTGACAATTGTGTTCATATTTTTTCATCCTCCTGTTCGTATAATATCACAGCAAACAAAAAAAGCAAACATTTTTGGCAAAATCGTATAAAAAATACAGATCCAGCAAAAACGTTTGCTTTTATTTATTTTCTTTATATTAAATTTTATATATGGCTGAATTGAAGCTACTCCATACGTTACTGGTTTTGGTTCAGTAATAGCAGGTGATAGTTCAACAAAAGTCGGTTCACTAACAATCATCTGATTAGATTCATCTGTAGTCTGAAGCTGGCTTGCGAAATAGTCCTGAACTCGTCGCATGTGATCATAGAAGGTTGGTGGTTTAATATCGTGAAGGGCACACCATTCACGAACTGTCATGTCTTTGGGTCTGGAATTGAAGTCTTTAACTTCTTCAACCCATTGCTGATAACGCATCTGTCTTTTTAAGGCAGCTGAATTTTTCATATGAGTATATCCTCCTATATGTTCGGATTTTATGACTTGTATGAGAACTATGTCCATAGTTTCCATACAATCCATAGTTGTTATACAGAATTATCTCAAATCCGAACAAATGGAACGAGGTACTGATGATTTACCGTTTACATAAGAACGAACTGTCCTGTCGCCCTAAATAGTCAAATATATCTTTTAGACTTTTAAATTTTATTTCGGGAATTGAATGCTATACCTAACCCCAAATATTATTTTTAACATTGTCTTCTTCCTTTATAGTTTTAAAAGGAATCTAACTCTAAATATCCTAATTAAAAGACACTAACTAAATCTACGGAGAGATTTCTTCTTTACTGTCAATTTTCTCGCACCAAACTTTATCCCCTCATAATCCTACAACTATGATGCTTATACCCCTCACTATCAGGTCTTACTTCTTTGTCATAATTTATTCCCACAAGAATTATATTTCCTTCGTATTTTTTCAATGCATCAGGATACTTTTTATCTGTAATTTGACTCATTGCGGACTCTGCATCCTTGTTCCATTTTAACTCAATAAGAATAGCTGGCTTATCAGGGTACTTTGGAGATGGTATGTACACCAAATCCGCATATCCTTTACCTGCTTGCATCTCTGGAATCAGTGTGTAGTATTCCTCCGCATTAAAATATGCTAAACGAACTGCATATGATAACGCAGCTTCGCTATTATATGTTTGGTTACCAGCTCTCATGTGAGCCTCTTCTACCATTTTTGCAACAACAGCCTCATCTCCTGCCCATGTGGCTTCGAGTAGTTTCTGAGAATTATTTAATACTTGGAATAAGTAGTTCCACTCTTGATCTTGCGTCGTTTCCCTGAATACCTCTCTAACCTCTTTATTTGGAATAAAAACTTCCTTACTATGGCTATCGTAGCCAAGATATCCTAAGTGGATGAGCAATGTAAAAATATCATCTTTTGAATTGAATGTTGTCATATCGTTTTGATATGTACTTACATTTACTGACACTCGGCCGCCATTCATTAATACTGCTACATCTTCTTTTAAACCATCAAAATTTCTACGTATGTACTCTTTTAATGCTTCTCCAGTCTCAGTTTCATTCCAATAATTACTAAAGGTCCCGGTTCTAATAGAATTTACAACAGACAATGGACTATAAATATGATATTCTTGTGGATTCACCTCGTGAGGTGGAACTACCCCAGTCAGGTGATAGCCGTCATACCAACATTTCAAATCGTCAAAATTACGTCCGTAATCTTTGCATTGCTGCAGTACTTCCTCATCTGTAAACCCCACATATTCCGCCAACTGAGCAGGTTCTATCATTGAGTATTCGTCGAACATATTCAATGCCGAGTGCTCACCGTATTTCTTTATTGGAAGAATTCCTGTCATATAAGCCAATGCAATGTATGGTTCATCTTTCATCAAATCACGTAGGAAATCCAGATATCTTTTTTGCCCCTCCAAATCATTTTGAAGCTTTCGGAACACACAATCCCATTCGTCTATAACCATCACAAACTTCGTTTTGTTGGCAGCGTATATTTCTTCTAAGCTTGTATGCAAATCGTTAACATCTGAAAAATCAACGTCTGGAAAGGCATTCACAATATCCTTAGTAACTCTTTTATTTACTAATTCAATACAATCATCCACATTATCCTTGCCCTTGATAAATTTAACCATATCGATATGTATAACATTATATTTATTTAGATAAAGATCCCATTGTTGTTTTGGAATATATTTATGGTCATCGTTATTTATCTCAGGATTGAGCTTTTTATCTGCAAATATACTTCTGCTATCTGTAGAAATGTCGTAATACGCACCTATCATATCAGCAGCTATGGTCTTTCCAAATCTTCTAGGACGAGAAACTGCCACATATTTCTGCTTTGTATCAATTACAGAATTAAGATAATCTATCATCCTTGTCTTATCTATGAAGATTTCTGATCGTATTGCTTCCTCAAACTTTTCTGTTCCTGGATTTAAATAGATACCCATACCATTTTTCTCCGATGCGTGTTTAATATAAAAAACAGTACCAAGGTTTATTTTAACCTTGATACTGTATTATAGCATAATATAGCCGATGTTTTCATGTTTTCTACATCCTGTGGAAGACTAAGCACTTACGACTGAAAACATTCATATATTAAAGTAAGCGCCTTTTTTGGCGCTTATTAAAGTGGTTTTGCGATTATTACAAGATGTATTCTATCCAACTATCTGCTCGTATCTGGCACTCACTTTATCCCAATCAAGAATCTCCCAAAAGGCTCTGATGTAGTCTGGGCGTAGATTCTTGTATTTCAGATAGTAAGCGTGCTCCCACACATCTAATGCAATAAGTGGAATATGACCCGAACCTTCTGAAATAGGATTATCCTGATTTAAAGAATTTGAAACATATAGTTCTCCTGAATTATCTGTAGAAAGCCATGCCCATCCAGAACCAAACTGAGCTGCTGCAAGCTTTGATATTTCTTCTTTACAGTTATCTGTATTTCCAAATTTGTTATTTATAGCATCTGCCAGCTTTCCTGTTGGCGCTTTAGCTGGGTTAGGTGAGAACATTTCAAAATATAGATTGTGGTTATAATATCCACCACCTTGATTCTTAAGTCCCTGGCGAATTGACTCATCTACTTTATCGAGGTTTCCTAGGATTTCCTCGACGGACTTATCAGTCAAACCGGCCTTTTCGACCAAATCATTAAAATTCTTTGTGTATGTCACATGATGCTTACCATAATGCGTCTCTATTGTAGCCTGATCAATCCATGGTTCCAGAGCGTTTGTGGCATAATCTAATTTTATTTGTTCAAACATTGTAAATACCCCCTCCTTTTTTGTTTGAAAAATAGTAAATGCTTTGGTTTAGCATGAATAAATTATACTACATTATAAAATATGTGAGCAGTATTATATAACGCCTTGGCATTCCATTTTTATCAAGAATTTTTTTAGATAATATTGGCAAGTGTACATTTCTTAATCATATGTGGAAAAATAAAAACCTATATTCTCTTTTGTCATAAAACTCACTAAGAACATCACATTTAAGTATACGTTTTATCGTTTACCAACAGGCATCAATCTGCATTTAATACATCGATATTAAATTGCATATGCCCCTCCTCTTAAAATCATCCCAAAATACATAAATCCATAGATAATATGTATTGCTAATATTCCCCATGTAAGATTATAGAAATTATTTTGCTTATCTTCCATCTCACGTAAAGATAAAAGTTTTCCTATACAAACCACATATAGTACAAGTGATGCAAACATCATATTCCATCCCCAGTTACCATCCAACATTCGCATTCCGTTTTCAAGTAGAAAATGTTTTTGTATAAATGTTACTACCTCGAACACCCATGCAAAACCAAAAATATAATCAAATAATCCTTCATGTATACATAAAATTGATACTAATGTAGGAAATAGATATGTAGCCAGAACCATCCATTTAAAATATCCGCCATTTATCAGCTCTTTTATTACGCTAAAAGTAAGAACTATCCCAGAATCATTGTCCGCTGTATAAAGAACTTTATACTGATATATCAATGGGCACATACTCAATACAATTATAGCCAGCAGTATAATATATTTTTTTATATCTTTTTTTTGTATCATTGCAACAATAAAAAATATAAATACTGAAGGTGCAAATGCAACAATAAAGTTAGGTTTGAACATATTGGATAACACTAAGCTAACAAAAAATGCTATAAAATCTATTATTTTTATATCAACATTTCTGATAATTCTTATGTATACAACAATAGAAATCATAGCAAACAATCGCATAGCAATATATGTAGAATTGTGCCATGGCTGTGTTAAATACGATTGTATATATGTATGTTCAAGCCTTACTAAATTACCAATCTCATCAGTCAAAAGGTAGAATGGAGTTTTTTCTGGGATATATAAAGAAGAAATAAAAAGAAGTGCAAACGAAAGAAATGTTATAATATTATAGTTCTTATTTACTACTTCTTTGTCAACTCTCACATCTATCGAGTACAATAATACTTTTCTTATTGCCACTCCAGTTGTTGATACAATTACTCCAATAAGAACAGCAATAGGCAAAGTACTATTTGAAATCCTATATAACAATATAATGATTAATGATAAAAGACTATATCCTTTGCCTGCTAAAGAATACTTAATATGAACAAGATAATCTGATGCAAACGTGACTCCATCAGAAGTTGTCATTTTATATGTTAAATATGATGTGATGTATGTCACCCATAACCATAAAATGCTTTCCAAAAATCTACATCTATTTTTCATTTTCCCCTTTTCTTGAGTAGTTTAATCTAAACTCTTCGTATCTATTTTTTATTATTTGATTACATCTTATCTTTCTTAATTACACTCTTTATAACATATTGGGGTGAATTATTCATGTTTATATAAATTCTACCTACATACTCACCAATAAGACCTAATACTAAAAGTATCATCCCTCCTAAAATAAGCATGATAGAAACAACAGAACTCCATCCTAACATTCTTGTAGGATCACTGAATTTTCTGATTATCACTATAATTGCGTACACAAATCCTAGGATAGCGACAAATCCTCCACTATATGACGCCATTCTAAGTGGCAAAATAGAAAATGACGTAAATCCATTCATCCAAAGTCCAAGAAGCTTTTTCATGCTATAACCGGATTCACCAACCATACGCTCTCGATGGTTTACTTCTACATTGCAAATACTTTTTGTACTTCTTAGAACTAAACCGATTACATAAGGGTACGCGCCCTTGTAATTGAGCATTTCATCTACGATAAATCTTTTAGCAGCAAAATAGCTTGAAACATAGAGTTCCTTTGGCTTGTTTAGCATGGTTTCTGTCATTTTTTTATTGACCCAGCTACCAAAATTTCTAAAACCAGAATGCTGTTTATGCTTGTACTCGGCATAAACAACATCATAGCCTTCATCTATTTTGTCCAGAAGCTTGTCTACCTCGTCAGCAGGTGTCTGACCATCATCATCCAGGCATACAACTACATCACCTGATACAAAGCTGAATCCAGCCATCAAAGCTGCGTGCTGACCAAAGTTTTTAGCATGGTCTATTCCAATGATATTTTCATTGTCTGCACAGAGCCTACGAATAACACTTAGTGTGCCATCAGGCGAACAGTCATTGACCAAAATGATTTCGTAAGTATGCTCTGTCATTTGCTGCATTTTATTTTGTATTTCGCTTACTACTATTTCCAGAGTTTTTTCAGATCTATAGCATGGTATTACAAAAGAAACTTTCATTTTCTGCACCTTCAATCCTTATATCTAGCCATAAAAATCACGTCATGATAGAGTCCATCTATACAAACATCGTCATGGAATAATCCCTCTTTTACAAACCCTGCATGCTCATAGGATTTGTATGCTCGAATGTTGTCAGATAAAACTCTTAAATATATTTTATGCATACTCAAATGTGAAAAAGCATAGTCTACTATAAGTTCTGCAGCCTCGCGTCCTCGGCCACCTCCCAAATAGTCTTCCTCACCTATGAAAATGCCATATTCACCTTTGTGATTAACATTGTCAATATCCTGGATATACACGCAGCCGATTCTTTTATCATCCTGCTTATCCCAGATAATGTACTGAATGGCTTCACCTGTATCCACATGGCACTTTATCCAGGCCTTTTGCCCTTCTATGGTAAATTCGCCACGGTATATATAGCGTTCTCTTACCAACTGACTATTACGCCAGCGGACAAAATCTGCCAAATCCTCATCTGAAATAGGGGTTAGATATATTTTTTCTCCGTCTATTCTCATATTTGCCATTAGTTCTTGCTATAGAAATCCTTTACTGT
>NZ_FNQZ01000005.1 GCF_900107545.1 Pseudobutyrivibrio sp. ACV-2
GGCAGCGTAAATTTGTACTCGGAAAACACAGAAAAGACTATCCCTGTGCATTTGTGATAAGAATTAGATTTGAGATTATCTTACTCTTTTTCTCTTTTAAAAGGAAGCCCTGCTCCGCAGGCCGCTGATTAATGCTCAATGCCTAACTTTCTTGTACAACAAATAATCCTTCGGTTGCTTGTTGATATTTTATCTGCCTTGAAATGCGTGTCAAGGACTATGCCTTCGGTGCAAAGCATCCTTGACACCCATTTCTTGGCAGATACACTGTAATCAAGCAAATGAAAGATTAGGTCCGTGCGTAGCACTTTATTCAAGGCAACACCGTAAGGTGTTGTTTCCTTTTTACAGTTTTCCATGTAGATAAAATGTTAATCGTTTTGAACTTTGTATGGATAAACTTGAACTCATAGTCTGTGCATATTTTCCATACTCTTTTTGAAGTTTAGTTCTATTTGTTCTCTCTGATGCTAAAATAGCAGTCGCACTTAGAACAACTTCTTCAGCTCCTGCAGCTAAAGGAACATCTTCCTTTTGATATTTCGCAAGCTCAAGCATATCTCCGCCATTCAATTTATATTCTCTGAGCCTTGCCATCTGGTTTGCACCAACTGTGCTCCACCCAAGAGCTTGTGTGCTCATCCTTCTGGATAACGCATGATAAACATGGCCTTCAGTTGAACTTCCTACAACTCCTTCTTTTTTCTTTAATCTAAGTTTTGCTGCTGTCCAGTTGGAAGTCATGTACTTGGCTGCATCATCAATCTTTTTATGAGTCTTTTCTGATGTTGTGCATCCTTTTAGCTTTTCAACGACTTTGAAAAAATCTTCCTTTGTTTGATTTCTAATGCATGAATAAATCTCATTTCTTGCATCATCTTGAGTGTCCTTAGTGTGAGCTATCATTTTGAACACATACTTAGATAAGTGAAATTCATCTAAAACAAATGTGGTATCAGCTAACCCTCTATATCCTGTCTTTATCCATTGGCCACCATCTGAATTAATATAAATCTTCTTTATCTTATCGACATCATATGTTACATCTATATATTCAAAAACCTCTTTCCACATATCTTTACTAGACTGGTCATAGCCCCTCAAGAAGTAGTGTGTATTTATAAGTTTATTGCGGTCACTCTTTGGTGCTTCTGGCTCTATACCTTCATACACGTAAATCATTTTTGTCATAGCACCATTATTCTTTCTGCCATTCTCATTTACTTCTATGTCACCTCGAGCCTCATGAAACTGCAAATGATAATGATCTTCGTCAGCATCAATGTAAAGATAATCGACTGTCTTTTTCGTTTCTGGAATCTGAAAGCTTCTTGGAAACTGTGTCTTATGAAGAAGATTCTTTACCGTCTGCTTCGTAATCCCTTCAGGTGCACATTCAACACCTGCTTTTTGATATGATGTATCAACCGCCTCTTCGTAGATTTTTGACACTACATCCTCAGTCATTGATTGATTTTCCTCTAACTTTAGGAATTTATCTAACAAGTAACATTGGAGTTCTTTTCCATCGTCAGTCAATTCTGTTTTTGATGTATACAAAGTCTTTGTAAAAACAATTTCGCCTAATGTTGTAGTTAAACTTTTCTTATCTGCAGAACGCTCAACATACCACTGTCGCTTCCTCTCAGGAAGTTCCTTTATTAGCAAATCCATCTCTGAAATAAAGCATTCAAGGACCTTCCTTCCTAGTTTATCAGTCTCATTTTTCGTAGCTAAAGCAAGGTCTCCAACACAATGATGCTCATCTTTATAAAAATTTATCCTAACATCAATGATTTTAGGGATGAAAACCTCGTAAAAATAGCTTATAATTTCTTCCATAAAAGAACATCCTCCCTTGTTTTGTTTTTTCGCAAAAATAACTTTATCACAAAGAAGGATGTTCTTTTTTATTTATTCAATTTTCCGAGTGAAATTTTACTCTAGCCTCTTATTTATTATTTTGACTCAAAAAAGACAGCCCATTTTTATCGGGCTGCCTCAAAATCATATATTTTTACAAATCTGTCAATGCGCCAATCTGTTCCAGTACATTGTTCATATCCTCAAACATAAAGCCCTTCTGGGTAATCTTAACCTTGATATCTTCAATGTCATTTGAAACGGTGTCGAAATAGCTGCGGGAATCCTCGATATTGTTTGAAATATCATTGATAGATGCCTCACAGTTTTCAAATACGCCTGCCATCTGTTCGCTTTGATTTGTTACTTCATCGGCAACTGTTCTAATCTGGCCTACAACCTCCTGTGTTTCAACAACACGCTCATGAGAGGTCTCGATGGCTTCTTTTGTATGGCCTACAGACTCAACCAGACGATTGTTGTTTTCATCCAGCTCCTTCATACTGTCGTAAATAGAAGCTACCACGCTTTGAATTTCGGTAGAAAGATTTGTTACCTCATCAGCAACAACGGCAAAGCCTCTTCCTGCCTCACCTGCGCGGGCTGCCTCAATAGAAGCATTTAAAGCCAGCAGATTTGTCTGTTTTGCAAACCCACCAATCTGTTCAACCTTTTCTCTGATATCATCAAAGCTCTTCTGAAAGGCTGCAAAAACCTCCTCAACCTCTGCGATTGTATCAGCTACCGCTCCAGAGCTGGAGTCGACCTTTTCCATTCCGTCATGAGAATCATCAGCTGTTATAACAAGCTTTTTTACAATATCATCAAAGGCCTTTGTGATTTCCTCGATTGTTCTGAACTGCTCCTTGAAGTCGGTTACAGAATCAGAAATATTGCCATACTTGTCTTCAACTACGGAAAATGAATCTCTGATAGTTTCAATACCACGGATAGTATTTGCTTCCTCCTGTTCAAGCTTTTCCTTCTGAAGTACAGAGAAACGGCCAACTTCCTTAATAGCCTTCATTCTGGATTTTAAATCAATCTTCTTTTCCTGTTCAGCAGCTGCAGCCTTTGGCTCTTCTACAGCTTTTTTTCTTCCAAAAAGTCCCATATAATATCTCCTCCAAGAACCCTCATCAACTGAAAACCATAATCTGGATGATTATTCAAATACTGCACAAACCATGGTCTGATTTACGTGCTGTCTTTTGTACTGCTCGCCACCACCTACTATTCCAATATGAGGGCCAAGTGATGACATATTGCTTATGAACTCTTTTAGATATCCTTTATTGTCGAATAGTAAATGTCTGTATATACAGTTAACAGAAAAGACTAATGAAATCTTTCCACTTCCGCTCTTGATACTCTGTCTTGTATCATACTGGATTGAATCGTAATCCTTGAGCTCAAGTACCTGAATGGAATCATTTTCGTTAACTCTCTTGTAATTGATAAGGGAACCGTTATTTCCGATAGCATACGGACTACATACAAATATCTGATCTCCGATTACACGTCCTAATGGATTTGTAAGTACATTATCAGCAATCTGATTTCGACTTACATCAGTATCCTGGCAATACACATCTGCTGCAGGTCTGCCATCAAGAGAAATAAGCTCCTTGTTTGACAGATTAACCTTTGTAGCAATATGTGTTTTTGCACCTGGCATCGGGCCATAAATATTCTCAGAATATGTTCTAATTTTTCCTGATTTACTCTTGATAAGAGCATAGCAGCATGCGTCAGGATATAGCTGTCCATTCATCAATACCTTTGGCGTGTATCCCTGTGGATAGCCAAAGATTGTTCCACCAACGATTGGAATACGAGCTCTCTCAAGAGCCACATTTAAAGTGGTTACAAGTCTCTCCTCGTCGTTGGTGCAGAATTCCAGACATACTGTGTTACTGTCGCCTGCTGAAATTTTTGAGACCTTTTCCTCCATTGCAGGAATGTCAAACATTGGTGCAGTAGATAACTTGCGAATAACGCCTACTTCAACATCTATATCATTGCCAAAGGCAATTAAAATTGTTCTTTTGTCTGAGGAATCTTTATCCCAATAAGAAATTGTTCCTGTTCCAATGATTGGTGTGTCAGGGTATTTTTCCGATATGACTGTTGAAATCTTCTCAAACAAATCAAAGGATGTGAGTAGAATTAGAAGTTTTGGGCTACCTACCTTTGCAGTTACCTCAGCTGCTGCAGCTGTGGCATCAGTTTTAAAAGATGTACCGATACTAATTTGCATAAAAACCCCTTTCTGTGTATTATCCCACTATTTGGATTCTAGCACAGAAAGGGGTCTATATATATTTTTTCACATTTAATTCATTGAATGTTTAAAAAAGGGGCAAAATGCTCCTTTAGTCTGTAAGCGGGAAAACCCAGCCATTAGGATTGCCTCCGGCAATGGGGCTGGGTTGTGGCAGACAGGCAACTCCCTAAAGGGACCCTCCTGTCTGCTTTTCCTGTCTGCTATTCATATCTTAAAGCGTCGATAGGATTTAGCTTAGCAGCCTTATTGGCTGGGTAATATCCAAAGAAGATACCGATAGCCATTGAGAAGCCAACTGCTATAAAGATACTTGAAACTGAAACAGCAGCCTCGTATCCCATTAATTTAACAGCGAATGTTCCAAGGATAACTCCAAGGATGATTCCGATAATACCACCGATTACACAGATAACCACAGACTCTGTAATGAACTGAAGTCTGATGGAACCATTTGTGGCACCAAGTGCTTTTCTAGTTCCGATTTCCTTGGTTCGTTCGGTGATGGAAACAAGCATGATGTTCATAACACCGATACCACCAACCACCAGTGAAATACCTGCGATTACAGATAGTGCAAGCTCAATCATATTCATCATGGAATTCATTCTATCCATCATGGATGTCATGCTGATAGCTGCCACCTCGTAGGAATCATTTCTAGAGTAGAAACGTGTATTGAAATAATCTCTGGCAACTGTAACAAACTGATTGTTATCTGTGTTTACAGATGTAACAAGCATGAAATATTCATAGCCCTTATTCTGAGTATGATTTTCCCTTCTGGCAGTGACATATGGAATCATAACCTCTGTGGTTGGATTGTCTGAAACACCAAATGAGAACTGATCGTTCACATATTTATAAACACCCACTACATAGTAAGTATAGTAAGTATCGCCACGTACAATCTCTATTTCCTTGCCTAGCACCTTGCTGGCATCACCCTTGTACAATCTCTCAACCATCTTGTCGGAAACCATACAAACCTTGTTGGCATTTTTGTAATCCTGATCAAGGAAATTACGACCTGCCACCACTTCCTTATCGTTGAAAAGCATGTAGTCTTTGTTGTAGCCTACAATTTTAACATTGGCACTCTTAGTACCTTCGGTAACCTTTGCAGCACTGCTGTAATAATCACCTATATTTTCCTGTAAAAGGATATATTTAATATCATCTTTGTACTCATTTGCGAAAGCGGCAATCATATCATTTGTGATAAGATCTTCATCAGTCATTTCACGGGTATATCCACTACCGTAGTTCATTCCTGAATCTGTAGTTTCAGTATCCTGTGACTTTGCCATAACACCTACCTGAAGGTTGTTGGCACCCAGCTCCTGCATGGTACTGTTTACAATCAAAGTGATGGAATTACCAACTGTCATTATGGCGATAACCGATGCTATACCGATTATTATTCCAAGCATTGTAAGCAGGGAACGCATGATGTTTGCTTTAAGTCCCGCAAGTGCAACGAGGATATTTTCTGTAAATAACATTTACGCACCCTCCTTTGCATTTAATCCGCTCCAGGTTCCCTTTGACTCGCCGATGATGCTTCCATCCTTTAGAGTGATAATCCTCTCTGTCTCCATTGAAAGTTCTGGAGAATGGGTGATTAGAATGATTGTCTTTCCCTGCTCCTCATGAAGACGATGGAAAATATCCATGATAAGTCGTCCAGTAGCCGAATCAAGAGCACCTGTAGGCTCATCAGCAAGTATAATTGCAGGGTCGTTTGCCATGGCTCTCGCGATGGCAACACGCTGTTTTTGTCCACCGGAAAGCTCATCTGGCTTGTGCATCATTCTGTCCGTCATTTCAACCTGCTCTAAGAGCATTTTTGCACGCTCAGTACGTTCTGCTCTTCCCATGCCTGCGTACATCATAGGAAGCTCTACATTTTTAAGAGCACTGGTTCTGGCAATAAGGTTGTAGGTCTGAAAAACAAATCCTATCTTTTTATTTCTAAGAACCGATAGCTCATGGTCTTTTGCCTTCTCAATATCAACTCCATCCAAGGTATATTCGCCCTCAGTAGGTCTGTCCAAAGCGCCGATGATGTTCATCAGTGTGGACTTACCTGAACCTGACTGACCCACGATGGAAACAAACTCACCTTCATTAACGCTGAAGTTGAGTCCGTGAAGAACCTCAAATTCATTAGGTGTACCAATGAAAAAGCTTTTATGTATATTGCGAAGGTCAAGCATTTTATTGTCTGCCATATAAACCTCCTACTCCATATATACATAATCCATAAGGTCTGTACTTGGAGCATCCTCAACGATAGCTTCCACTGTCATACCCTTTTTAAGATTTTTTCCTTTAATCTCAACTAAATAGTCACTCTCAAGTCCCGTGGTAACACTAATATCTTTTTTGTTGCCATCTTTGTCTATAGTTGTAACAAAGTTTTTACCGTCATCATCTGTCTGAACACAGTCGTACGGAACACATAAAACATCTTTAACTGAGTCAAGAATTACGCTGGCCTTCGCTGTCATGCCCACGCGCATTCTCTTGTCCACTTCATTAAGCTTAATCTTTACATTGTATGTAGCTACTGATGAACCGCCCTGTCCCTGCTGACCTGCATTATTTGCAATTGCTGCAGTAGATGCCAAAGAAACAAATGTAACATCGCCATCAAAAGTCTCATCTCCAGTTGCCTCAAATTTAACCTTTGCTGGAAGTCCTTCCTCAATATTTGCGATATCATATTCGTTGACTGTAGCTTCAACAACAAATCCGCTTGTATCTGCTATCGTAAATACGGTATTACCCTGAGCATAGTTGTTGCCCTCTGTTACATTCATTGTGATGATGTAGCCTGAAATTGGTGCTGATACGTGGGTAGCGTCCTTGCTTTCGTAAACCTTATCTTTTTCGTCTACCTGAGTGTAGCTTTTTGCATAGTTCTGATTCATTTCTGCAAGCTGAATTTTGTTCTGCAAAGAAAGAATTGTATTTTGATAAGTAGCTATCTGATTCTGCTGAGCCTTGATTCCATCACGTCTTGTTTCATAGCCTGTAATTGTCACTGGGTCTGAAAGTGCTGCAGCTGCTGCAGATTCACTCATCCAACGACTAACGACGCTGCTATCTGAATCCTTGTATTTTTCATACTGGTCAAAGGCATCCTTTAAATTGTTGTAAATAGTCAGATTCTCATCAAGCCATTTCTGGTCTTTTTCGATTTTGTCCTGGATGTCCTGAATATTTCTCTGAGTCTCTTCTATCTGTCTTTGAGCTTCCTCCATGCTCTGGGTGCTCTGTAACTCATCAATGCTATATTTTGCATTTAATTCAGTGATCTTTCTGTCATAGTCATCACCATCAAATTCAACTACAACGTCGCCTGCCTCTACATAATCACCTTCCTTGAAGTTGATTTTTTTAACTTTAATACCTGTCATGGTACCACCGATTGTAGATGTAACCTTTGCTGAATCAACAGCATTCAGCGTTCCTGTAACAGAAACAGATTTCTGCAAATCCATCTGATCTATGGTAGCTGTAACTGGCTGATTTGCCTGTTCCTCCAAAACTTCCTTAGCCTTTTGCATACTGTAGCGCACGTAAATGGCTATGGCCACAACAATCACAAGCACGATAATCAGCTTGATATGCTTCTTTAAAAAGCGGCCAATTTTCTTAAAAAACTCCTTCATCTAAAAATCCTCCATTTTAATAATGTCCCTTTTAATCATTCATATTTATACCCAATTGAAGGAGTCAAAATACAATTGTGTTTTAACTCCATACTTAGCTAGTTTATGAATAATTCACATTTCTGTAAATAAGTATCCTTTATATTTTATAAAATTTTAATCTTTTTAAATACAGTAATTATAATATACAAAAAAAACAGACTAAACATCACACTGATATTAGTCTGTTTTACACTAAATTAGTGCCCTAGGCTTTTTTCGCATCATTTATCCAATACATGCTTTTGAATTCAGTAGGTGTACAGCCCTTTTGAAGCTTGAACATCCTTATAAATGAGGATATGGATGTGAACCCGCAATTTAAAGCAACCTCTGTGACGGATACACCCGGCGCCACCAGTAAATCCTGAGCTTTGGCGATGCGCTTTTGATTTACATATTTATAAAAGCTGGTACCTGTGAACTGCTTGAATAATCTTTCAAAATAGAATTTGCTGAAGCCGCTCATATCTGCTATATCATCCAGCTTTAGATCCTCGGCGCAGTGGGCATTGATGTAATCACATATCTCCATAAATTTAGGAGCATACTCTTCTTTAATGATAGGATTGTAATTCGTATTTACGTTACTAACAGAATAGTGTGTGCCAATCAACACAAGCATATCAAGAAGCTTGCTATAAATGCTCACCTCTGAAAATGGTAATCCCCCCATGTATTCCTCACGGATATCAACAAGCATTTTCCTGAGTGTTCCGTGGATATCCGGATAATCCCTTTTTGTGATAACACAATATGGAGACATAATGGAAAACAGCACCTCCACCTCACGCAGGAAACGAAGCGTATTTGGGTTAGGCTGGAAAATAATACGTCTTCCCGTAGGTGGTGCGATAATAGAATGAACGCAGCCTGGACAAATGATACAAATATCATTTTCCTTAAGAATTACCTCCCCATTTGAAAACACCAGCTTGTAGGAATTTTCCACTGGCATGACAATCTCGATGGCAGGATGCCAATGCATGGGATAATCCTCATACTGCACATTATCATACAGCTTCAGGCTGGTACTTTGCTTGTAATTTACGGTCTCATAAATACCGTCAAGTGTTTCAATCATAACGACCTTCTCCTTAATATCTATAAAATAATTCCCCAATTATTTGTCTTTATTTTTGAATCATTTATTAAAGCAATAATTAATATTAACTCCTCAAACTAATTGTTGCTCTTATTGTATATAAAAAACACAGGTATTTGCCATAATTTTCTCATCTAAATATGACAATTTGTGTATTTTGCACCATTTTTCCATCACGTTTTAGGATTATTTATACAATAGTACCTTTGTTCGATTTCGCAGTATAGCAATTTTTGATAATCAAGAAACAACAATTTAAAAGAATGTGAATAAATTGTGTGCTACATTGAAATTAACAAAAAGCTAGCCGGTAAATGAGTCATTTGTACGACAAAACTAAATATGGAGGGAGGCTCATTTGCCCTAGTAATTAAGGAGGAGAAATAATGAAAAAGAAAATTCTCGCGACCTTAATGGCCGCAATGATGGTTGCAACTGTATTTACAGGCTGTGGTTCATCATCAAGCTCATCTGATTCAGCTTCGGGGGATGCTGCATCAGCAGACGGTGTACAGGAAATCACATGGATGTTCTGGGATGACCTTGATGCCACACAGGATCTTATCTCTCTTGGTTACAAGGAAAATGTTGAAAGATTCAACAAAGACTACGAAGGTAAGTATCACGTAAATGTAGTTACTACAAACCTTGAAGAATACTATGACAAGCTAAATGCGCTGGTAGCTGCTGGGGAAACACCAGATGTATTTATTGTCAGCCCAGGTCCACAGCTTACAGATTATGTAGCACCTGGCATCGCTGCTCCACTTGATGATTATCTTGCACAGGATGGCTGGAAGGATACATTCACAAGCGATGCAGTATTTACACAGCAGACATACGACGGAAAGATTTACGCCGTTCCTCTTAATACAGCTGCAGCTTGCTGCTTCTACAACACAGAGATGTTTGAAGACGCAGGCGTTGAAGTTCCTACAAATTGGGATGAAATGCTCACAGCTTGTGACAAGCTTCAGAAAGCAGGTTACACACCAATCACTATTTCAGCTGGTACAGCATGGTGCCTCTCAATGGTTGCTGGTTACCTTTGCGAAGCTGAAGGCGTTGACCTTGCAAAGCTTGCAGATGGTTCTGCTTCTTGGGAGGATGGAAAGCTTGAGTCAGCAGCTAATAAGCTTTTAGAGCTTTCTAAGTACTTCCAGAAGACAGCAGCTGGTGATACAAACGATGTTGCTACAGCAAACTTCTACAATGAAGAAGCTGCTATCCTAATCCAGGGTTCATGGGCAATCGGACAGATCAACGGTGAAAACCCAGAGTTCGAGTCTAAGTGTGGTGTATTCCAGTTCCCAGGTGTTCAGAGACTTATCGCAAAATCTGATTCACTTTGCATGAGCTCATCAACAAAGAATCCTGAAGCTTGTGCAGCATTCATGAAGTACTTCACAGATGACACAGCTCAGAAGTACACAGCTGAGGTTGGTGGAAAGATTCCTGTAACAAAGGTTGAATACGATGCATCTGCAGCACCTGCACAGCTTGCATACGTTATGGACATATTTGAAAACGCAAAGGGTACATTTGGTTTCTACAACGAATCAATGCCAACAACAGAGACAGGTTCTCACTTCGATGACACAATGGTTTCAGTATTCCTTGGTGATATGACACCAGCAGAAGCTGCTACCGACATGGAAGAGTTCTATGAGGCTAATTGCCGTTAACATTCTTTTTCTTCAATACCTTTTATTATATGGGGCGCAACTTCCCTGCGCCCCACTTCTTTTACCAAAAATCAGCATTTAAGGAAGATTAGTTATGGATAAATTATTAAGAAATAAAAAAGCCATTATTATTTTTATGGCACCAGCGTTGATTCTGTTTACATTTATTCTATTTATTCCAATTTGCCAGTCCGTATATTACTCATTCTGTGATTACAACGCACTGACACCACCAAAATTTGTTGGATTAAAAAATTATCAGGCATTAATCGGGGACAAAACTTTAAAAATAGCACTGAAAAATTCGGTATTCTTTCTTATATATTCCTGTGTAACTCAGCTTATTATGGGTCTGTTTTTAGCAGCCCTTCTTACAAACATAGATAAGGGAAGAAACCTTTTCAAAAATATCATATATCTGCCATGTGTACTTTCATCTGCAGCTCTTGGTCTATTGTGGATGTTCATCTTCAGTCCAAAACTTGGTATCAATCAGCTCCTTGAGAAAGTTGGCATCGAAGGCCCACTGTGGCTTATGGATACAAAGGGATTTATCATTCTTCCAATGTGGGTAATCGCATTTGTAGCTTTATGGCAATACGTCGGTCAATCAATGATGCTTTACATGGCTCAGATTTCCGGCATTAGCAAATCCTTATATGAGGCAAGTTACATTGATGGTTGCAGCAAGGTGAAGAGCTTTAGATACATCACTCTCCCACTCATTCGCCCAATGGTTGCAACCGCAATGTCACTTAATGCAATTGGCTCTCTTAAATTCTTCGACATGATTTTCAACATGACAGAAGGTGGCCCAAACCACAAGACAGAGGTACTTGCTACTCACCTGTATCAGCAGGGTTTTAAATATTTCAAATACGGCTACGCCAGCGCGATTGGCGTGCTGCTTTTAGTGCTTTGTCTGGCCGTTACGCTGTTTATAAATAAGGTGGTAAAAACTGAGCAGTACGAGATGTAGGAGTATATACTATGAAAAAATTATCAATATCCAAAATCATTATTTATATTTTTCTGGTGCTCATGGCTATACTGTACCTGGCACCACTACTTTGGACATTTAATGTGGCATTCAAGACAAATAAAGAGATTTTTACTGCTCCATTTGCTCTGCCACAAAATCCAACCTTTGAAAATTTCACATTTGCATGGACTGCCGGAAAGCTGGGCATCGCAACACTTAACTCATTTATCGTATGTGTAGTTACTCTTTTGCTCAGCATGGTTATCGGCTCAATGGCAGCCTTTGGAATCGCTCGTATGCGCTGGAAGGGCGCACATCTTGCTTTGGTATATTTCCTTACAGGCATGATGATTCCTGTGCACTGCGTATTGATTCCTTTATTTACACGTTTTGCCAAGGTTGGCCTTTCAAACAGCCTTACTGGTCTGATTCTTCCATATCTGACCTTTGCTCTTCCAATCACCATATTTATCATGGTTGGATTCTTCGAAGGCATGCCAAACGAACTGATTGAAAGTGCCTGCATCGACGGTGCAACAATCTATCAGATTTTCTTTAAGGTTTGTCTTCCACTTGGTAAAACCGGACTTTTCGTTACAGGACTTATGACCTTCGTAGGCAACTGGAACGAGCTTTTACTTGCAATGGTATTTATATCTGACGATTTAAAGAAAACACTTCCTGTTTCTCTTTCAAAATTCGTTGGACCTTACAATACAAATTACTCACAGATGTTTGCAGCTATTATCATCGCAATCGTACCAACAATCATTGTATATTGTGCTTTCTCTAACCAGATTGTAGATGGATTAACAGCTGGAGCTGTTAAGGGATAAGGAGACAAGCATTAATGGCTGCGCTTTCCCGCTAGCCTTATAGTGAGTAAATTACTATTATTAACAGGAGATTTTAAAAACATGAAACCACAAAACAAACCCCTAATCACTGAACTTTTCACTGCAGATCCTTCTGCACATGTCTACGAGGACAAGATTTACATCTATCCTTCACATGACATCCCTCACAATGGTGAAGACAACGACAATGGTGATGAATACCAAATGGAAGACTACCATGTATTTTCAATGGAGGAAGGCTCAGATGAAGTAACAGACTACGGCATGGTACTTCATCAGACGCAAGTCCCTTGGGTAAGCAATCAGATGTGGGCACCTGATTGTGTATTTAAAAATGGAATCTACCACCTGGTATTCCCAGCTAGAGACAAGGATGGAATATTTAGAATAGGCATTGCAGAAGGCAAAAACCCTGCAGGACCATTTACACCAAGACCTGATTATATTCCAGGAAGCTTTAGCATCGACCCTTGCTCTTTCATCGACGATGATGAAAAAGTATATATCTACTTCGGCGGTCTCTGGGGCGGTCAGCTTGAAAAATACCGCACTGGTACATTTGATCCAAACGGTGCAGAGCCAGAAAAGAATGAGCATGCTGTATGGCCAAAGGTTGGTCTTATGAAGGATGACATGAGTGGATTTGAGAAAGAGCCTGTAGATGTGGTTATTCTAGATGAGAATGGCAATGAGCTTTTAGCTGGTGATGAGGATCGCAGATATTTCGAAGATCCATGGATGCATAAGCACAATGGCAAGTATTACTTCTCTTATTCTACTGGCACCACACACTATATCGTATATGCGGTAGCTGATAATCCATATGGCCCATTCACCTATCAGGGACGAATCCTTGAACCAGTACTTGGCTGGACCACACACCACTCTATCGTAGAGTATCACGGTAAAACATATCTGTTCTACCACGATTGTGAAATATCTCAAGGTATCAACCACAGACGAAATGTTAAGTACTGTGAGCTTGAATACAATGAAGATGGCACCTTTAAAACCATTACACCTGAATATAACTAATTCCGTAAAGTCCTTTGATTTACTCAAGGGACTTTTTTTCATAATTTTTTATACACAATTGTATGTTATCATCGTGACACGGGTTGGAATGTAGACGTATCTGTATCCATTGTATGAGTGTTAGGAGTGAAAGCAGTTATGAAGATTAGACGCTTTCGAAGAGCAGCAGCTTTAATATATTCATTTATCGTTATCATAAGTATATGTGTTGGTTTTCAATATTCCAATGATTCTGATAGTGAATACCGTGAGGATTTCCGATATTTGAATGAAAACTGGTCTGTAGATGGACAGCCCATTGAGTTTCCTTACGGTGAAAGTGAGCAGGCTTTTACTATTAAAAATACTTTGCCTGAAGTAAGGAACAACGAGTTTCTTATTATCAGGGCCTACTATGATACATTTTCAGCCCATATTGACGGTGAAGAAGTGGGGCATTCCGTTGAAAATGTATTTTTAGGCCGTTCTACTGTAGCTGGGAAAAAAGAGTTTTGGATTCCTTTATACGAAAAATATTCAGGTAAGGACATTTCTATTGATATGAAGATGCGCAAGGAGCTCTACGGTGCATCTATATCAGAGGCATTTATAACAAGCCGCGCCCTTTACGGCACCAGAGTAGCAAAAGAAAACATCATTCTTATACTATTTTTTGCAGCTTTTACTGTCACAGGTATCATTGAAATTATAATCGCCTGCACCTTTGCCATCACAACTGCAGGGAAAAATCGTAGAAGGATTTTCGGAGCTTTACTCTATGCCGGTATATTTTCAATTGGTTCCGCCCAATGGATGTTGAATGACTGCAGGCTTCCTTTTATACTGTTTGGACACATAGTAGGTTATTCTATCCTCACCATTCTCTCTTACCACATTATGCCTCTATTATTTTTCCGAATGCAGCGCTATGTGTATGAAAGAGATACCTTGGTAGACTATGTGGTAGGTGATACTATCTCTGGGATCTCATGCATTGCAGTTTGTCTGGCTTTATTCGGTGTCACAGAATGGGGCACTTTGATTTATTTAGGCCAAATCTACATAGTAGTAGTATTTTTAGCAACAGGCTACTACTCAATTGTTGATGTAATAAACAGAAAGAACTCCGGAAAAAATCTGATAGTCTCATATGTGAATCTGGCATTTATTGTTTTAGCTTTGATTTCACTTGTACTCTATATTAACAATGTGCTTTTCAGATATGTAGACATCCTTGTTTTTGATATATATCTTTATGTTCTGGCTCAGGTACTTTTGATTTATAAAAGAATTAGCATGTCCATCAAAGAACAACAGGAGTACGATATCACAAAATTTTATGCCTTCAATGATGAACTTACGAAGCTTGGTAACAGGAGAAAATTTTACCTGACCATAGACGAACTCAAAAAGAATGGATTGCCAAAGGATTTCACAATCATAATGGTGGATTCCAACAGACTGAAATACTACAACGATAACTTTGGTCACGAGGCTGGGGATGAGCTGATAGCCACCACTGCAAAAATACTTCAGTCCACATTTGAAGGCTTTGAGAAAGCAAATATTTGTCGAATAGGTGGAGATGAATTTGCAATTTCTCTTCTAGCCCAAAAGTCAGAGGTGGAAAAGGCCATCCTCCTGTTTAAAACCAGGCTGTCAGAATACAAAGGACAATATATAAATAGTATGTCCGCAAGCGTGGGCTACGCCCAATATAGTGACTACCCTGGTTCAACTGTGGATGAACTTCAGACAAAAGCTGACGAGGCTATGTATAAAGACAAAAGTACTTTCTATCAGGCCAGTGGTTTTGATAGACGAAAATAACAAGAGCCCTACCATTTTTGGTAGAGCCCTTGTAATTAGCAAGCTTCTGCTTTATTTGTTTGTGGATTTTTTGAAATAGCTCTCATAATAAGACCAAATACATTTCTAACAAATGGGCCAGCAAAAAATATCTGCCAGCAAAGAGCCATTGGGAAATTCATGGCTGTAGTCTGAAGCCATACTGCTATGATTTCACTTCCTGCATCCTTAAAAAGAATTGTAGCTGCAAGACTCATAAGTGGACACATAAGGCATACAGACATAGCTGATATACCAAGAATCATCATAATCATAGGATCCTTGCCTGGTGTAACAAATCTAAATGCAAGCTTTTGTGCAAGCTTTCCTACAAATAAAAGCTCAAGCACGACTGCGATAGGCCACATAATGATAATCTCATGGAAGGCTGCAAGGAAAACATAATTGTGCATTCCTCCAACGTTAAGTGAAATGTTATAGCAAATCATTGCATAAACCATCACAAATGCCATAAAGGCAGTAAAAAATACATCCTGTAGTTTGCTCTGTGGTAACATAAATATTTCCTCTCTTTCTTAATAAAATGGAGAAGATATCTGTGTTGTTCGTTAGCATCCTACAGGATGTGCGTTTCCAATATAATACCCTGAAATCTTCTATATGTTTTTCCCGATAGTCAAGGATTATAGCAGATTATTTTGGTATGTGTAAGTGTTTTTTTATTTTTTATAGAATAGCAAATTTCATCAGAAATTAGCCATCTTAAACCTGCACAAATGCAGGTGTGTCAGCTGGAGCCTCAAGAAGCTTCTTTAGTTCATCATCTACCTTTAACAATGTGATTGAGAAGCCTTCCATATCCAGGGATGTCATATAGTTGCCTACAAGAGTTTTTGCTATCTTGATGCCCTTGCTATCAAGAACCTCCTTTACATGCTTATTAGCAATAAAAAGTTCCATAAGAGGTGTGCCTCCCATGCCATTTACCATGACTGCTACCTCATCGCCTGAGTTGTAGATACCTTCTGCAAAAATCTTGTCTAAAAGTTTATCTGCTATCTCATTTACAGTACCTATCTTTTCACGGTTTACTCCAGGCTCACCATGGATTCCAATACCAATTTCGATTTCATCTTCTGCTAAATCAAAGCTTGGCTTTCCTGCAGCCGGAACTGTGCAGGCATCCACTGCCATACCCATTGAACGGACATTTTCGATAACCTTTTCAGCCACACGCTTAACATCAGCTAGACTGCCACCTGCTTCTGCACAGGCACCTGCAATCTTGTGTACAAAAATAGTACCAGCTATTCCACGACGGCCTGTGGTCCAGGTGCTGTTTTCCACAGCCACATCATCAGCTGTGATAACCTGCTCTACCTCGATGCCTTCATCACGAGCCATATCTGCTGCCATTTCAAAATTCATTACATCACCAGTGTAGTTTTTGATTACAAGCAAAACGCCCTTGCCGCCATCTGCAGCTTTGATTGCCTCATAAACCTGATCAGGTGTTGGAGATGTAAATACTGCACCGGCAACTGCTCCATCCAACATGCCCTTGCCTACATATCCACCATGGGCAGGCTCATGACCACTACCACCGCCTGATACCAGGGCAACCTTGCCTTTAGAGCCACCTGCTCTAACTACAACATCAAGCCCATCCAAACGACGGATGTACTGTGGATATGCGGCTACCATACCCTCTAGCATTTCATCTACCACGTTGTCCACTTCATTAATCAGTTTTTTCATACATTTACCTCCTCCTTAGGTATTCTCTCGCCTGTTACGCTAACGTTATAAGATCTTCTTCTGTCCACGACAGTCTTCTGCGGATTTTAGGACTGCTTCCAGGCTATTTCCAACCATTGCACTCACTGCGGCGGCTATGGTGCCTTCTACTAACGGTGCATCCGCTAAGACTACCTTTATATCTTCATCTTCAAGAAGCTCTATTGCTGTCTCGGAGCTCATTACCCCACTTCCAAGATCAGCTAATACTACCACCCCATCTCCGTCATTTGCCTGACGGATTGCTTCGGAAATACGAATTGCATCTGTGCCAATGGAACCGTCCTCCATTCCCCCGGCTGCTACAATCCCTTTATGCTTTGAAGCTATCTCTGCAGTTAAATCTTTTAGGCCCTCAGCTATTTTTCCACTATGGGATACCAAAACAAGTCCAACCATACACATTTACTCCTTTAAAAAATCTCTGATTGTTTCTAGTGTCATGGTAAGAGATGTGGCGCCTGGGTCCTGATGACCTATACTACGGTCTCCTAAATAGCTGGCACGTCCTTTTGTGGCTGCGATAGTTTTTGTAAACTCAACGCCTTCTGCTGCCGCTGTACAAGCCGCATCAAGAGCCTCTACTAAGCTGGCACCACCTGCTATCTTTTCTGAAAATACATCTGTCGCTGGCATCAAGGCATCAAGCATCGTCTTTTCTCCCTTTACTGCTTTTCCTCGCTTTTGAATGCCTGCTATTGCAGCTTCAAGTGCGGCTTTGAAGTCTTCCCCACCTACTTCTGTTTTGCCTGCAAATACCTTTGCAGCCTCCATGTAGGCTGTGCCATACAGCGGACCAGATGCTCCACCCACAGTAGAAAGCAGAGTCATGCCTGTTTTCTTTAGGACATTTCCAATATCTGCATCCTCTGGGTCCACTTTTTCGATTACTGCCTGAAAGCCCCTGGCCATGTTGACACCGTGATCAGCATCGCCTATTTCTCTGTCTAAATCGGTGAGAAAATCTTTATTTTCAATGATTTTCTCGCCTATCTGCTTCAGGCAATCATACACCTTTGTAGACATAAAAATTCCCCCTTTGTTAAAATTTTGCTAAGTTAATTATAACAAAACTCTAACAAAAGAGGGTTAGTTTTTTGACAATTATTAAACTTTTATGGCAATTTTCTCACTTGATAATTATTGCCTTCCTGGGGTTCAAATGCTGCCAAGGTAAGCAGCATTTGAATCTGCCTTTGGCAGACACTAATTTTGTTCCAAAATCAGTGCCATGTACGGAAAGTAATAATTTGATAATTATTACTTTCCTGGGTTCAAATGCTGCCAAGGTAAGCAGCATTTGAATCTGCCTTTGGCAGACACTAATTTTGTTCCAAAATCAGTGCCATGTACGGAAAGTAATAATTTGATAATTATTACTTTCCTATGTTACCGCTGTTGATTCCATTTTTAGAAATTTCTGTTGGAAGAAACTCGTCGATAGCTATCTTTAAATATTTATCCCAGAAATCCCATTCGTGATTTCCTTTGTCGATTGTAAGGGTAACATCAAGTCCCTTGCTCTTTAAATCTTCGTACATGCTTTTATTGTGTGGTAGTAAATCATCATCCTCACCACAAGCCATAAAAATCTTTGGGCACTCCTTGCCTGCTTTGATATTTTCACTTGCTATGTATTTTGGATTAAGGTCGCTATCTATAGCTTTTTCTAAATCTCCGAATACGCTTTCAGCATAATCCCTGCGGTCCATAAACATCGGTGTATCGTTGGTGCGCTCTGTTAAGTCATCAATAATATAGGCTCCAGAAAGAGCTACCACATAACCAAATGTGTCACAATATTTCAGGCCATTTCTCATAGCTCCGAAACCTCCCATGGAAAGGCCGCCTATAAATGTGTCCTCTCTTTCGTGAGACAGTGGAAATATCTTTCTGGTAAGTTCTACTAATTCCTTACCAATAAACTCTCCATAATTGTTGCAAGCCCATGGCTGATCCACATAGAACGCATTGTCACCAGATGGCATAACCACTGCAAGATTGTTCTCCTCTGCCCATCTGGTAATTCTGGTGCCGTTTACCCAGTCTGTGTAGTTGCCCAGGATTCCGTGAAGCAGGTATAAAGTCTTAAAAGGCTTATCCTCTCGCTTTGGTTCACCTGGAAAATATAACTTGTCTGCCGGTAAAATTACGTTTACCGGTACTGTTCGCTTTAATGATTCTGAAAGCAAACTCATTGTAATAAAAGCCACTTTAAAATCCCCCTTTTATATTGATTAGCCAAGTAAAGCTTAGATTATCTCAATTCCTCTTCCATCTGAAGGTCTTCTTCGCTCATGTACTTGTGGAATACCTTTTCAAGAATAGGCTGGATAGCGCATGAAATAAGTCCTGGTGAGAATAAAATCAACACAGGAAAACGATACATTACCAGCAAAAGTATGATGATTTCGCCTAAAATAACAAGGCTCCATCCAAAATTGATTACCATGAATACTGCGGAAACTTTGAATGATTCCTTAAAGCCATTGCTGAAACGCGCAATATATGCAAAATGATAAATAGCCCAAATAATGGTAAATACAAACAGCACTAGGAAAAATAATGATGCTGCAGCAAATGGGCTGTCAGGGCTGATTAGGTGTCTGGTGATGTAAATATCACCACCTAAGATAGCAAAAATAGCCATGAATATAAGCCATGACAATGTGGACTGCTTGAAGTTTTCCTTGAAAGAATGGAAAAATTCTGTGGTGTAGCCGCGGCCTCTATAGATGCATTTGTTAGTGGCATAGTATAGGCCTGTGGCGCTGGCTCCAATGGTAAATATAGGTAGTGAGCACACTATGAAGTAAAAGCCTATTAGTATGATGTCTGTAATTTTTGAAATTCCATCGAATAATCTGTTGTTAAAAAATTTGTTCAAGGTTGGGGTTCTCCTTTCAGCGTAGTGTGTGAGGGTCGCCAGACACCTCATCCGCCCTCTGGGCACCTTCCCCTCAAGGGGAAGGCTTTATTTACTTTCTATATCTTCTAACAATTTATAAAAATTGTTCATGTATTCTTCTGATTCACTGAGTCCTGCGATCAGCAAATATTTTGTATTGTCATCTAATCCGAAATACTCATGAATTGGACTGCCACTGATGTCTACCGCAACATCGTAGGTGGCGGTGATGCCGTCATCATCTGTGACTTCCATGCTGTATAGCAAATCCTCTGATTGCCATTTTGAAAGCAATTCGTCTGGAACTGTGTCCTTCAGGTCTCGTACTGCACCCATATCCACCAGATGCTTTATGCCCTCTTCATCCGTAAATGCGAAATCCAGCTGGCCAGCCATGATGTAGATATCAAGCTTATTTCCATAGCCGCCCATATTGTAAGCCTCATCTGTATATAAATCCGCTGTGAGACTGAAGCCATCATGCTTTTCCATTCCTAAAATATCGTGCATCTGCTCTTCCACTTCAGTGCTATACTGGCTGGAATTGATGACCATACCAAAGAATTTGTACTGAACATAGGTCAGGGCATGATGGATACCCCATCCTAAGACACCGATTATCATAAGCACTACAAAAATGTGAAGCTTGTAGTATGCCCAAATATAATCCAGCTTTTCCTTGAAACTCATGGTGGAAAGCTTGGCCTTCTCCCCAGCAAAAGTTTTATTTACTGATTCTTGTTCTTTGTCAATATAATCTGCCATAATACCTCTCCCGCTGATAAGCTAACAATTGGGAAAATTGTTGCTTCAGCAATTTACACACTATGAAAGATGATAAACCAAAAAAATGGCTATCGCAATACGCGATAGCCATTTTTAATAAACATTTTAGATTGTAAAATCCTAGATATCAAGAAGCTTTACATAAGCTGCAAGTGCATCTGATGTATCACCTGAAAGTACCTTCTTTGCAAGAGTCTTGCCAAGCTGAACACCTTCTTGATCGAATGAGTTAAGGTTCCATACAAAGCCCTGGAACATAACCTTGTTTTCGAAGTGAGCAAGAAGTGCACCAAGTGTCTCTGGTGTAAGCTGATCACCTACGATGATAGATGATGGACGGTTACCTGCGAAATATTTATTTCTGTTGTCGTCGTCCTTACCACAAGCAAAAGCCATAACCTGTGCTACTACGTTAGCGCAAAGCTTCTGTTGTGATGTGCTGTCCTCGATAACAACGTCTGTTGCCATCTGGCTCTTCTTGAAGCCTACGAACTGAAGTGGAATGATATCTGTTCCCTGGTGAAGGAGCTGATAGAAGCTGTGCTGTCCGTTTGTACCTGGCTCACCAAAGATAACTGGACCTGTAACATAATCAACAGGCTCACCGAAACGGTTAACGCTCTTGCCGTTTGACTCCATGTCAAGCTGCTGTAAATGAGCTGGGAAACGGCTAAGTGCCTGTGAGTATGGAAGAACTGCTGTAGTACCAAATCCAAGTACGTTTCTCTCATAAACACCGATTAATGCATCAAGCATTGCTGGGTTCTTGCGGATATCAGCATTCTTTGCAAGAGCATCCTCTGCTGCTGCACCATTTAAAAATCTGGCAAATACTTCTGGACCAAATGCAAGTGAAAGTACTGCACCACCTACAGAAGATGTAGATGAGTAGCGTCCACCGATGTAATCGTCCATGAAGAATGCGTCAAGATAATCAGCTGACTTTGCAAGTGGTGAAGTCTCAGATGTAACAGCAATCATGTGCTTTGATGCATCAAGACCTGCCTTTGCAAGTGCATCCTTAACAAATGACTCGTTTGTAAGAGTCTCAAGTGTAGTACCTGACTTAGAAACAAGGATAAAGATAGAATGTGCAACATCAACGCCTGCAAGAACTGATGCAGCATCATCTGGATCTACGTTTGAGATGAAACGAGCTTCCATCTTAAATGTGCCTGTAACCTTTGCCCAGTTTTCAAGAGCAAGATACATAGCACGAGGGCCAAGATCCGAACCACCTATACCAATCTGAACAACAGTTGTGAACTTTTCGCCTGCTTCGTTTGTGATTTCACCTGCGTGAACCTTGTTAGCGAACTCAGCGATACGCTCCTGCTGCTTTACATAGAACTCTCTCTTATTTACATCATCAGCAATAACATCGCCACCAAGCTGTCCACGTGTAAGCTGGTGAAGAACTAATCTCTTTTCGCCAGTGTTGATAACCTCACCGTTGAAAAGTGCTGAATACTTGTCTGTAAGCTCTGCCTCATCTGCAAGTTCCTGAAGTGCTTCAAGAACCACATCATCAACCTGCTTTGAAGCGAAGTTATAAGCCATTCCATTTGACATTGGTACTGAGTATTCTGCAACTCGCTTTGCACCATTTGAGCCTGCCATTACAGACTTAAGCTCTACCTGGTCTTTGAGACCCTGAAGCTTCTTGTAAGACTCCAACTGGTCTAAATTCTTCCATTCAATCATCCTTAATACTCCTTTAAAATTAAATGAAGAACTGCATATTTTTACCGAAAAATGCAGTTCTGGCCTAACTGCTTTACTGTATCGTTTACGACAAGAATTTTAAACTAATCTCTTTTTCACGTCAACAATGTAAGACACAATATATTTCTCCTTAATTCATTTTTTAGTCACAGAATGGTCAAATTCTAATAGTATTCTATTTTTACAGTATTTTATAGGCACTCACAAAGGAGTTATTTATGGCAGGAAGAGAGGACCTAATCAAAGGACTGAGTCAGGCGATGAGCGGTGGGAAAGAAGACGAATTAGGTCGTCAGTTTTTTGCAGACACTAACACCTTAAAAACAGGTGCTGCTGGTGGGAACGTCGAAGTGAGTGTAACAGTTTCAAAAGAAGAATTTGCACGAATTGCAAGTGGAATTGTCAGATACCACGTTACTGACCGTCGAGGAATTGAAGATGGTAATGATATCATTTTTAATGAAGTGGAAAGCGATGGCTTTACTCAAACAGGTCACAGACTCACCAAAAGAGTTCTTGATGTAAAGTCCTATTTGCAGGTGCAAGGACTTAAGGACGGTTTTTCTATCGTTTCCTTTTAGCTGAAGGCTTTAAGGTTACGGTAAACTGCGCACTATGTGCGCTGATATAATAAAAGCCTCTGGTACCATCCAGTTTAGATGGGGTCCAGAGGCTATTCCATTTTATAGGCTATTTAATTTCAAACCAATCAAACTTTGCGCTATTGTCAATATCTGTACCATTTCCGGTAGCGTACATTCCCACAAGTGTTCCTGTCATGCAACCAACCTTTTCAGGGTTGATGATGTGACCATCCACCTTGCAAAGCTCTCTAAGCTCAGACTCATTTTCACCAAAGCGTACTGTAAAATCCTCGCCCTGCATTTCAAGCTGAAGCACTATATCTTCCTTATCGTATGGCGCTGCTGCTACCACTTTTACATTTGTTGTGCTTTCAAAGCCTGGAATATAAGGTGGTATAGCATAATCTGCTGTGATTACTGCTGCTTTAACAACATGCTTACCGTCTTCAAGGCATCTGAAGATATGAAGCTGATGATTCATAGCTTGTACTAAAGCAAGGCCAGCACACTCAGCTGCTTTTGGTTCAAAGGACATCTTGCATGCAAATGTCTGGTCAATCTGAGTCTGTCTCTTTCCGAGGAATGCAACATAATTGTCATCTGAAAGATTAACCTCAAAGCTCATAGATCTAATATCGTCCTCAAGCTTTTGGCGAATACACTTTAGCTCAAGCTTTGAATCCTTAATCTGCCAGATATCATCCTGTGGACGTCCCCAGAATACCATATCAAGAGGAAGCTTGTCGCTGTCGAAGTCTACTCTTGCTGCAGGTTTTTCAACAGGACATTCCTTTAATGAAGCAGGACCTTCGTATTCCCATTCAACCTTTCCTGTTTCTGGTGTAAATACTGGCCAGTCGCGCTCCCAGATTACAGGACAGATAAAGGTTTCACGGCCAAGGTTTTTGCACTCGCCATCGATAAGGCGTGATGCAAGCATTACTGCATACCAACTGCCATCCTTAAGCTGAACAAAATCAGCGTGCCCCACGTTGATGATAGGGCTTCTAAATCCCATATGTCGATGGGTGAGAACAGGGTTGGCTGGATTGCCCTCAAAGAAACTGAAAAGCTCCTTAGAACGGGCTACAGCAACAGAATGATAATGCTCTGTGCCGCCTTCAGCAATCATTAAATAGTAGTAATCCCCTATATGATACAGATGTGGAGACTCTGGTGAAGCAGCGTTTCTGAGTGCGCTATTGTAAATAGTGAATGGCTCAGATTTAAGCTTAAAATTGTCTATATCAAATTCTGCAACCCAAATTCCTCGTTCCATCTGGCCTGCGCCGTTGTCCCAGCAATCGCCAGTTCCCATTACGTAGCACTTATCATCGTCATCAAAGAAAATTGATGCATCAATGCCTGGCACATCATCAAGCCAGTGAGGCTCAGACCAAGGTCCCTTAGGATCCTTTGCAGTGATGATGTAATTACCCTTGTCTGCGAAATTGGTGTTGATGATATAGTATGTTCCTTTATGATAGCGAAGGGTTGGAGCCATAACACCACCTACGCCACAGTTTTTCTCCATGTGAAATCCATTTTCAGGTCCAATTGCATTTGCAATCTGTTCCCAGTGTGCTAAATCCTTGCTATGGAAAATAGGCAAGCCAGGGCACATCTCAAAGCTTGAAACAGCGATATAAAAATCATCATCCACTCTGATGATAGATGGATCTGGATAGTATCCAGGAATAATTGGGTTTTGTAATTTGTACGACATTTTCCTTCTCCTATTCTTTACATTCTTTTTACATTTTACCTGTAAAGTCACCTTTTAACATTTGAAAAATGCGTTATTTTTTATTTTATTTTCGACATTTTTTTAACGTCAAATAGACTGCAAAAAAAGCAGTCTATTTGTTGCATATATTTAAATATTAGGGATTTTATTTAATACTTTGTTGAGTTCTGCAATATCTACTGGCACATGTCGTTCCATTAAGAGGTCTTTCAGTTTCATGTTTCTCATGATGTTCATCATATCTTCAAAGGTCATGTCTGGCGCAAAAGGAACTATGTATTCCTTCATCACCTTGATAAACTCAGCAATATCCTCTACGGCCTTTGGGTTTCCGAACACCCTGCCAATTGTACAGTCAACAGATAACCAGGCATTGCCGTCATCTACAATATGTGGTCGACAAACCGGTTCTTCCAATCCTGTATTGTTTTCACCAGGTTGTTGGTCGGCCTTGAATTTACCTAGCATATCCTGCAGGAAGCCAATACTGTCATCTACCCAATGAGGAATTCTTTCACAAAAAGCTGCGCTCTTTCCTTGGATTGAATCCTCGCCTGTGGAAAAACCATGTGGTCCAAATGGATAAATGTGGGTTTCAAATGTGATATTGTTGTCAGCCAGCGCCTGCTGCATCTTTATAAGATTATTTACATTTACCACGCTGTCAGCGCAAGAGCCAAAGATAAAACAAGGAGCAGTGTCCTTATCCACCTTTTGATAGATATATGGCGCTCCTGGAAGGATTTCATCCACTGTTTCAGTGAGAACCGGATAGCCCAATATGGCAGCCGCAGGCTTATGCTTTGCCAATGTAGCCACTGCACCTGCCAGATGGCCACCTGCCGAAAATCCACAAACAGCTATTTTATCTATGTTAATTTTCCACTCCTCAGCGTGGGCTTCAATATAGCTAAATGCCTGCTCATAATCCAAAAGTGGCTTTGGCCAGGTTGCATCTTCATTCAGTGAATAGCGAAGCACAAAGGCATCATATCCAGCGCCAAGGTATTTAAAAGCGATTGGATCTGCCTCTCTGTCAGAGCAAAACATATATCCGCCACCAGGTATTACAATTACTGCAGGTCTTTTGATTATTGACCTGTACTCCCCTTCTGTCTCCTGGATGTATGCATCAAGAGTAACGCCGCACTTTTCATCAAGTACAATATGTTCGTATTTCATTATTTACCCCCATTTCTCTCATCGAGAGCATTTGCGATTTCATCCATCTTTCCATCAAGTCTGTAGAAGAAAAGTGGAACAACAGAAAGTAACATAACTGCTGCTGGGAAAAGATTTACAAGTGCATTGATTCCCATTTTTGCTGTCTCTGTCTGGTCAGCATTTGGTACATAACCTACCTTGGCTAGTAAAAGTACTGTAACAGAACCTGTAATAGCAGTTGCAAGCTTTACGCCAAATCCCATAAATGAAAATGTAAGACCTTCGTCTCTTACACCATACTCATAATCACCGTAGTCTATACAGTCTGCCAGCATACCTGTACAAATATTTCCACTACACATTGTCAATCCAATCAGGGCACTTACAGATAAAAGGAATACCGGATTATCTGCTGGTACTAAAAACATAAGTACAAGCCCTGTTATAGACAGGAATGTAAGTATCAAAAGATAATTTCTTTTACCAAAGGTCTTTGTTCCCCAAGGAAGTGTGAAGCTTCCAAGTAAACTGCATACAGTCATTGTAGTGTAGATAGGTGCAATCATAGTAAATGAACCTACTACATAAATTACATAGAATGAAAGCATTGACATTCTTGCCATAGCGCCACAAGCACCTGCGAAAACGCAGAATACTGTCATTAAAAGATATTTGTTCTTAAATAATGCCTTAAGTGATTTTCCAATTGGCTTCTTTTCTGCTGGTGCATCTATTTTTGTCGCGTGAACTGTTTCCTTACATTTCCATGCACATAACCAAAAGCATGGAATAAGAATGATTGAGCAAATCACTACTGTCATAAAATAGCCATGGGCATCCGCTGCCTTCTCACCATTTTTCATTGTGTTACTGAAAAATAGAATAACCGGCATAACCACAGCTGATAAAATCATTGAAAGAACACTGGCTGCAATTGATTTTGCTGTAACATAATTCATTCTTACCTGTGAGTTTTTTGCAATACGATTTATCAATCCGCCATAGCTGATGTTTACAACTGTATATGCCATTCCAGCTCCAATGTAGCAAATCATACAGATGGCAACCTTTAAAGCACCCTCAACTGGAAATACTGTAAATGTCAAAATATTAAACAGTGCTAAAAATGGTGGGGCAAACATCAAGTATGGTCTGAATGTACCCCAACGTGTTTTTGTTCTATCAGCTATTGCCCCCATCATTGGATCATTGACGGCATCCCATATTCTTGCAATAAGCATAATCATTGATATTGCAACTGCCGAAAGTCCCACAACATCTGTATAAAATACTGTAAGGTATGTGTTTATCATATACCATGAAAGATCTGACCCGATTTGTCCTAAGCTGTAAAAGAAAGCAACTTTAGGATTTGTTTTTTCTGTTTTCTGATTCATTATTCCTCTCCTTCAAAATCTCAGTACTGATTTAATTTTTACAATCATTGCATAATCCTATGATAAATATTTTTTGGGAAAGATGCTTTTCTGTTATTCAATTTTTGATTGTCAATTATTTCGTCAATGTGTACTTGCTACTTATTTTGAAACATCAATTTGTCATTTCTTTCATTTTAATTTGCGCCTCGTAGGCATATTTGTCGAACCTCATTTGGTTTCAATTCCACATTAAGCTCTAACGAAGAATTCTCAATTGTTATCTCCTCTATCAGCGTTTCTGGAATAGACACATTTTTTAAATATTGCAAATCCTCCCTGCTTAGATTATGACTACAGCCCATCTGTATCCAATGATGAAGCACTGAGCCATGGTCTTCATTTAGTATATTCTGATGTATCTGCACCTTATCGCCAAAGGCTACACCTTCCAACTTTATTTTTAGAATCAGAGGCTTGGAAGAAAACATCTGGGATACCTCTGTAGGCTTAAATGCATCCTCAGATAACAGATAATAATCCGCCTCTGGAGATTGACAGTTGTGCAATAGTATTTTGATTTCACTGCCATCATTATTGCCGGTGATTATGCAGTTATCTGTTTTAAAAAACACCTGCTTTCCTAATTGACCTAAAAATCTAAAAGCATGAAATACAGGTTTTTCTATCCCGTCTCGGCTCAAAATTCCTGCGCTGCCCTGCAATAATGACCTGGTATCAGAGTATGCCGACAATAAATCAGATGCATAGAAAATACCAAACACATCTACATCATCCATGCTGTTAATTATGCACTGTGCTGTATATGCTGCCCTGAATGTGGAATCCTGAAGATAATTTCTGCTGGAAATGCTGTAGTTCCAGTCCGTAATAATACATTTTCCAAGGTAATTGTTCGCCCTTAATATTTCAGTAAGCCCCTTTATCCTATCCACTATTTCAAGAGTGTTTGATGACCTGTGAAACTCTCTATCCCCAACTGTCCTGTAGCTTTCAATCCGTTCATCACCATCTTTGATTGAATCATTGTAGGGAAATGAAATACATGTTATGTAATCTGGTTTTTCATCCGCTGTAAGCAGATGTTCTACCCACATTTTATTGAGGTCTTTATCATTCACCAGTGGCATTCCAGGCCCGGCCACCTTCATACCTGGTATTTTTCTCCTGATCATTGCCACTGTTTCATTCCAAGCATCAACTGCCGAGTACCCAGTCCCCTCATAATAAGGAGCATTATTAAGGAAAAAGGAAACCTCAATAACCCAGTTGCTAACTGCCCTATCATATCTGTATCGTATATGATCCAAAAAGCTTTCTACCATGTGAAGCCACTCTTCTTTGGAATGAAAGATTAGAAAATTTTGCTCCTCAAATACCATTGTACTTTCATTTGCTCTGGCGCCATCCCCTCTAAGACCGATATCCAAAAACAGGTTCAAATCATGATCCACTATGTAGTCTAAAATCTCATCCATAAATGAGAAATTGTAGACACCTTTATTTTCTGTTTGAAGATGCAAATCATTTGCAAACATCCCCCACAAACGGACATATTTTATACCAAGGCTATCAGTAATATATGTGACCTGCTTTTGCATCTGAGCGGAGCTTAATGATTTCAGAGTTCCTACATTTAAAATTGGTGGCTGATAGGTCACCAATTTTGTATTCCTAGAAACATTCGATAGGTTTACTGTTAATTCATGGTCCTCATCATCTTCGCTAGATTCTAACAGAGTACTTAACGCTTCATCATTTTCAGCCTCGCTTTTATCCGGTTTCATTGGATGTGCATTTCGGTACTCTGATGGAGTTGTTCCTATATATTTAAGAAACAGCTTGTTCATGGCAGATGGACTGCCAAAACCTACATTCAAAGCTATTTCAGTAATAGTATCTCCTGTCGTTTCAAGTAGTTGTTTTGCCTTATTAAGCCGCAGTGTCCTGACATAATCCCCAAACTTTACACCTGTAGTGTCATAGAAGACCCGGGACGCTGTAGGTGTGGAGATATAAAGGCTATCTGCCACTTCATCCAGGGATATGTGATTGCGGAAATTCATATGAATGTAGCGAAGCATTTTTGAGCCATAATCATCTAAAGAGCCTTTAGAGATTGGATTTTTTACTACATAATGCTTTATCAAATCATCAAGTAAAGTATAGTATGCCCCCGTTTCTCCAAAACCGCCCTTCGAATTAGAATCTGCCCTAACAGCCCAAAAGCCCTTGATTAATTCAGCAGTGTGAGACAACTTTTTATTTTCAGAGACTGTCTTATGTGCAGAAAAGAAAATATCCTGTATTCCACTTTTGGTATGAAGAATTCCAGAGTCGATTTTTAAATTTAGGATTACGCTTTCCTTCTGCCAATTAAGCTGTGCCGATTCTGAAGGATTTAAAAAGAAAAAATCCCCTTTTTCACATCTGTGCAACTGTCCCTGCAAGGTGATAGAAACACTGCCGCGGACTATATACAGCACAAAATAGTCTTCTCTTGAACTGATAGTATTTCCATTTTCTTTAGTTAAAATTTCTGTTGTATATTCACTGGACATAGATTGTTTCACTTTTTTATTCCTTATAGCAGAATAAGTGGCAGAAAGACTCTGCCACTTATAACATTTATTTAAACTGAATTCGGATTTCCGCTTCAAGAGTATCTCTTGAATTGCCACCTACGTATATACGGTATAAGCCATCCTCGCATAGGTACTTACCTGCGTTATTATAGAAGCCCATATCGCATTTACGAAGTGAAAGTGTAAGCTGCTTTTCCTCTCCTGGGTTAAGCTGAACTCTCTCATAAGCCTTGAGCTCTCTCACTGGACGAACAAGGCTGGCTGTTACATCCTGCATGTAAAGCTGTGCTATTTCTGTGCCTGCCACATCACCTTTATTTTTCAGTGTAAATGAAGCTACTACCTCATCTGCTGTTTCTGTAAGCTTCAAATCGCTGTACTCAAATGTTGTGTAAGACAAGCCGTAACCAAATGGGAAGCATGGTTCGATTGGTGCGTCTAAATATTTAGATGTAAATTTACTCTTTGAGCCTGGACGTCCTGTGTTTGGATGATTGTAATAAAGTGGCTCCTGTCCGTTTACTGATGAAAATGTGCTAGAAAGCTTTCCTGATGGGTTCACATCACCGAATAGTACCTTTGTAATGGCATTACCCATCTGAATTCCAAGATGCCAGCCCTCGATGATTGCAGGAAGTTTTTCTGCCTCCCAGCCAAGGGCAAGAGGTCTTCCGTTCATAAGAACTGCTACTACCTTTTTGCCTGCTGCAACAAGCTTTTTAAGCATTTCCTGCTGATGACCTGGCAATGTGATATCAGCCTTTGAAGATGCTTCACCACTCATGCTGGTGTATTCTCCAACTACCGCAATTACGATATCTGAATCTGACTCGATAGCAGCTTTTAATTCATCAGCATTAAGGTCTCCCTCTGGACCACATACAGGATAATATTCGAAGCTAACGCCTGCCGCCTCAAGACCTGACTTGATTGAAACGCAGTCATCCTTTTCCCATGCAAGGGACCATGCACCTACTACCTCATCTGCTCTATCTGCAAGCTCGCCTACTACAGTTACCTTTGCTGATTTATCAAGTGGCAGAAGCTTGTCATCATTTTTAAGTAATACGATAGATTTTTCTGCTGCTTCCTCGCAAAGTGCTACGTGCTCTGCTGGAAGTGCCTTGCTATAGGCATCAATTACATCCTGTGGAACATAAGGATTTTCAAATAATCCAAGCCATACTTTTACACTAAGAATTCTTCTGACTGCATCATCAAGTGTTTCCATTGAAACCTTACCAGCCTTTACAGCATCTGCAATATGGTTATAGAAAATTCTAGTACCCATATCCATATCAAGACCTGCATTTAAAGCCTGAATACCTGCATCCACATCATCCTCTGCAATACCATGTGTAACGCATTCACGAATTCCATTTGCATCACTTACTACAAAGCCTTTAAGGCCAAGCTCACCCTTAAGGATGTCTCTAAGTGTGTATGAATTTACAGTGCATGGAACACCATTCAAATCGTTGAAGGAAGCCATTGCTGAGCATGCCCCCTCTTCCATAGCCGCCTTGAAGGTTGGAAGATATACATTGTAAAGCTGTGACGTAGACATTGTGGTTGTGTTGTAATCACGGCCTGCCTCGCAAGCTGAATATGCAACATAATGCTTTGTGCAGGCTGCTACATAGCTGTCTGTTGCCTCATTATTGTTCTGAAGCCCCTTGATTTTTGCTCTGGCAAAACGGCTTGCAAGGAACGGATCCTCGCCTGGTCCTTCGGAAACACGGCCCCATCTTGAATCTCTTGCTACATCAAGCATAGGAGCAAAGTTCCAGTTGATACCATAGGCTCTTGATTCCTTGGCAGCCATCTGTGCAGTACGCTCCATCAAATCATCATCGAAGCTTCCTGCCTCTGCAATGGCAATAGGGAACACACTTCTAAGACCATGGATAACATCAAAGCCCATAAGAAGTGGGATGCCAAGGCGTGTTTCTTCCACTGCAATCTTTTGCAGCTCGTTGGCCTTTACTGGGTCGTTGCCCATAACAGCGCCAACCATGCCTGCTCTGATATCATCCTCATGGAAGTCTCTTTCTGCTGTGGCCATTATTTTGCCAAATTCTTCCTGAGATATTCTTCCATCAGTGAGCATCTCTATCAATTCTTCAAAAGGCACGTCAAAACCACCTACTATGGATGGCGAATCCTGATTGAGCTGGCCTACCTTTTCTTCAAGTGTCATTTTGTTAAGCAAGTCTTCTACAAACTGCTTTTGAGTATCAGTTAAATTCATGTTATACCCCCTAGGATTTTCTAAATATTCCGCCTGTTAGAATTACAAGCTAGTTTTTCTCAATATTCCGCCTGTTACGCTAACAATCAATTATATTTCTACGTCGAGCATGGAAAGCTCTCCTTAAGAAACATAATTAATTGTTAGCTACAGGCTAGACTTTCTATACCTAGAAGTATAACTTGACCATGGGCACGCCTCAATATTATTATTGTAATATATATAGTACATTTTTAAGATGAGAGGTGACAGGCGGATGCTACGTTCTTTTCAGTATAAGAAAAATGAATATGACACTATTCCTTTGAAGCTGGTATTACTGGGGGCAAACCACGACCAGGAGCCGGTTTACAGAATGCATGGAATTAATCTAAATCAGATTATTTTCTGCAAGGAAGGCCAGGGTGAGCTAATACTTGATAACCGTAAATACGTTATTGATAAGGGACAATGCTTTATTATTTTCAGCAACACCCCCCATGAGTATCACAGCACAGGCGGAAAATGGATTTTAGACATTGTGGGATTTAATGGCAGTATCGTGCCACTGCTATTTCGTGCACTAAAGATTAATTCCTCAGGTGCCTACCTGTTAAGCAACCGTGAAATGATTGACGCTCATCATAAAAAGCTAATAGAAATTGCTGAGCAAAACAGCCGCCATAAGCATATGCTTTTATCACAGGAGACCTACGCGCTTATTACCGATTTATCATTCTGTCTGACTCACATTGCTTCAGGCTCTGCCGACTATGGTAACCCCACCATCACTCAGGCGATAGAATATTTAGAGGCTCACTATGGAGAGGATGTTTCATTGGACACTCTGGCTCAGATTACCTCTAGAACCCCTGAATACCTTTGCAGTATTTTCAAAGAGCATACAGGCGTTACCATAGTAAAATATTTAAATGGCATTCGACTGCTGCATGCCCAGATTCTACTGGTCCAGGAGCCCTCTATGTCTATCAAAGAAATTGCAGAAAAATGTGGCTACACCAGCGCCAGCTATTTCGGAAAAGTATTTTTCAAACAATACAAACTAACTCCAAATCAATACCGCATGAGCCACATTATGTAATTGTTCTACAATATCTTAATATTTTACTATCAAGGTTAGATAACTAAGATTGAATCACATACCCTCAACGTATTAAATTTATATGTAGATAACAAAAGAAATGCCTGCTGCAAGGGCGCAGCTGGCTTATTAGGAGGGTTTAATAAATGTGTAAATCAGAATTTAAAGTAGACGAAAAAGGCATTGGTACTCTATACGTTGATGGCAAGCCTTTTTTCATGCACAGTGGGGAAATTCACAACTCAAGTGCATCCACATTACAGGAAATGGAAGAAAAAATCTGGCCTCAGGTTAGAGAGCTTAATCTCAACTCTTTAATCGTCCCTATATACTGGGAATGTATCGAGCCTGAGGAAGGCAAATACGACTTTTCTCTCATTGATGGAATCATAAATCAGGCACGTAAGGAAGGCAAAAAGCTTGTATTCCTTTGGTTTGGTCTTTGGAAAAATGCTGAATCAATGTACGTTCCAAGCTGGGTTAAGCTCGATTCTAAAAAATATTTTTTAGCTGAAAAGGTAAATGGCGACAAAATAAGCACTATCTCACCACTTTGCCATGAGGCAATTGAAGCAGACAAAAAGACCTTTGCAGCAATCATGGCTCACATCAAATCAATCGATGAAAATGAATGCACAGTAATAGGAATGCAGGTAGAAAATGAGATTGGACTACTCGGCACTGCCAGAGATTACTCTGCAAAGGCTAATGAGCTTTTTGAATCACCAGTTCCAGAGGAAATCGGAAAGCTTTATGATGTGGCTTGCACCTGGAAGGAAGCATTTAAGGATAATGCAGAAGAATTTTTCATGGCATATCATTTTGCAAAAGCCGTAGAGGAAATCACAGTTGCAGGTCAAAAGGAATACAACCTGCCTTGCTACGCCAATGCATGGTTAAAGCAATATCCATGGATTGCAGGAACTTACCCATCAGGTGGTCCAAACCGAGATGTCCACAAAATCTGGAAGGCTGTCGCTCCATCACTTTTTGCTTTGGCTCCAGATGTTTATGTGCCATTCTGCGCAGATGTTATGGATGAATACGCTTATGAAGGAAATGCCCTCTTCATCCCTGAAATCAGAAAGGATGCAGTGGCATCTTCTTACGCACTTTACGCCCAGCTTCACCACAATGCAGTTTGCTTTTCACCATTTGGAATCGAAGAATTGGCACTTGATCCTGAGCTCGTAGACAAGCCACCAATGGAAGTCATGATTGCCCTTAATATCGACCCATCTGCGTTTGATACAAGAGGAAGCAAGGAAGCCCTTGCAGCTACTTACAAATTATTAGATGAGCTTGAACCACTTTACTTACAGTACCGTGGCACCAATAAGCTTCAGTCATA
This sequence comes from Pseudobutyrivibrio sp. ACV-2, assembly GCF_900107545.1. GTDB lineage: Bacteria > Bacillota > Clostridia > Lachnospirales > Lachnospiraceae > Pseudobutyrivibrio. The sequence goes on from NZ_FNQZ01000005.1 coordinate 34,695, forward strand.
TGTTCGTCATGGGGAGTACGACTACGGCTGCCTTGTTCGCTGCAAAGAGTACGATTTCAAAGTTGGCTATTCTCCAAGAACATCTGGAAAGCCTCTTGGAAGCTTCTCAGTATTTGAGCTTGATGATAACAAATTCTTACTGATTGGTCTGGAATGCTCTGTAAGCTTTGATGTTAAGACAGGTGAAAACAAAAAAGCAGACATCCTAAGCCTTGAGGCAGGTCATATGGAAAATGGAAAATTCATCTCCGACAAACGCCTCAATGGTGATGAAAAAATGGCACTTCACTTTGGAAATATGCCTGGAGTGTTTATGCTGGAGTTGTATAAATACTAAGTCTAAATCGCAAAACAGCTTGGCACATATAATTGTGTCAAGCTGTTTTTCAAATGTAGTTTCCAATATTGTATTCCCACATTGTCTATGCTACTGTGTACTTAATACATAACTAAATACTGACTGGGGGCTTGCTATGAATTTTACTGTATTCCAAGGTGTAATGATTCCATTTTTAGGCACCAGCTTAGGTGCTGCAATGGTCTTTCTTTTAAAAAATCAGATTTCAGAAAAATTACAAAAAATACTCACTGGATTTGCAGCGGGAGTCATGGTGGCGGCTTCATTTTGGAGTTTATTACAGCCATCACTAGAGAGCTCTTCTGGCATGGGAAAGCTTTCTTTTATCCCGGCAGCCATTGGTTTTCTCATAGGTATGGGTTTTCTACTGTTTCTTGATGTGGTGACACCACATATCCACATGGACAATCAGGAAGAAGGTATAAAATGCAACTTTTCCAAAACCACAAAAATGATTTTGGCTGTGACCCTACATAATATTCCAGAGGGAATGGCTGTTGGTGTTGTATATGCAGGCTGGATGTCAGGGCATGTGAATGTAAGTCACGCAACTGCCCTGGCTCTTGCACTGGGTATTGCTATCCAGAATTTCCCTGAGGGTGCCATCGTTTCCATGCCACTTCGCTCGGAAGGGATGTCAAAAGGTAAAACCTTTTTCTATGGAGTGCTCTCTGGCGCGGTTGAGCCTGTAGCTTCAGTGCTCACTATTTTAGCCACAGGCCTTGTGGTGCCTGTGCTGCCATATCTGTTGGCCTTTGCCGCAGGAGCAATGATATATGTAGTTGTAGAGGAATTGATTCCTGAAATGTCCGAAGGAAAGCACTCAAATATTGGCACTATAGCATTTTCTTTAGGCTTTGTGCTTATGATGATACTTGATGTGGCACTTGGATAATAATTTTCAAAAAAATCAGGTCACTGGCGGGTGACCTGATTTTTGTTATATGGAGTACTTTTTGCAAAGGATTCTACTTATAAAATCTCACCTGCACCTCCCCAAACATACCAGTTGGTTCGATGATGGTTCTTTCTTTGCCAAATATTCCTGGCTTTGTATTGGCATCTCGAAGAGCTGTTGTTGCCACACGAACTTTTAATATGTTTGTTCCTACAGTCAATGTGTCTGTAACGTCCACCTCATATGGTGGTGTTATTTTCTTTCCGGCTTCTTTGCCGTTTACCTCTACTGTCATGCACTCAAACACCTGCTCAGCAAAGAAGGTAGCCTTATTTGGAATAGACTCCACCTCAAACTCTGTAGTGTAAACTATCTCACCTGAGAAATCTCTGTAAACATTAGAGATTGGCTGAAGCTTAAAGGCCTTTTCATATCGTGGAGTATCACAGGCTATCTGATTAAGCTGTACATCAAATGTATCTAGTGAAACAGCTTTATCAAAATTAATTGCTGCTGTTGGCTCCTGGCATTCTTCTGGATTCGTATATACGATAATTGATTCATAAGGCTTTAAGCACAAATGCATTTTTCCTTCATTAGGTATAAGTCTAACTGATATATCATGCATTGCATCGTAAACTGCATAGCCATCTGCTTTTGGCAATACTATATCGCCCTCGATAGTCTCGCTAACAGATGCATTAATCAGAAAATATATATCTTTACCGTCTTTACGATAATGGTACTGACGAAGATGCTCATTATATTTAGAGAGATAAAGGTCATCTCTGATACCCTCATTCATCAGTCTATAGCCTATCAAATCAAAAGCTACACCATCCATCTTTTCTCTTCTTAAAATACCTGTAAATAAGTCGCTGTCATCATTTTCCGCAATTCCATGTGGTTTTTCATTTACATAGTAGACCTGTAAATCAGGGTTATCTAAAATAAATTTAGCAGCTACCTTGGATAAATACTGACACTCAGGAATTATGAGCGCTTTCATAGTTCTGTCGTTTACAATCAGATTGCCATCTTCTACTCGGCATCCATAGTAATCAGCATTTTCAAATACATCTGCTGGAATAAATTCAAAATCAATCTGATGATTCAGTAGGTCTCTTGCAACTTCATAACCATACATTGTGTTGCCTGCCCAATCGGACTCAGCCTCGTAAAGCACAGCTACCTGAGGCACATTTTTACCACCAGAAAACAGCTTACACAGCCTGTCTGTATATTTCATCAAATGGCAGAAATACTCAAACTGAGGGTTATTTCCTCTGGCATAGAAGTGTGGTGGACAGTCATTGTCAGGATATTCAGCCATTGAAAATGCATGAGGTACAAAGTAATTCACACCCTGCGCCACCTGATAATCCACAATCCATTTCATATCACGTACGCCTAGTCTCCAACCGTATGCCCCAAAGGTCTCGCACATCAGACGTCCCTTTTTCGCTGGATCAATTGCTGCAGCTGAAGAACCAAGCTTTCCTACCTGATAATGATAAAAGTCAGGTATGATATCGGAAAATCCTGTGTGACGTGTAGCTACATCATTGCCTGGCATTAGCTGATAACCAATATTGTCGATTCCAGCCATATCCTGACCAGCCATGGCTCTAAAATAGTGTCCCGGACCGGCTCCAAGTCTCATGTGGTTGTTATAGTCCTCTACAATGTGGCCTATGTACATAACATTGTGAGCCCTGCACCACTCCCCAAGCTTGCAGCTAAAGTTCTTTGAATAAAGCTTTGAGACTAAATCCATATATGTCATTCGCAATTCTCGACATTCATCCTCACTGTCTTCTGCAAAAAGAAGTGGAAGCTTTAGATATGCATCTTTGCCAAGGGCTTTTGTCAATTGCTCTTCAAGCTCCTTACCCCAAGGTAATGTAGCCTTGTCTCCAATCTTCATGCTGCCATAGCCTTCAGAGTTGTAGAAGCCTGGTTCATCTGAGAAAAATCCTGCAATTACAGTTCCGAATAAATCCTTGTATCGAGCGTAGTGTTTCTCATAAACCTCGTCAATAAGCACCTGAACTGAACCATCCTCAATATAATTGATGTACTCAAGCTTTGGCCCCATTTTCGTAGTTGAGAAAGTAACAAATACTCTCCATACCCCTGCAGGGAAATCTGCTGTAAGGTAACCATCTTTAACCTTATCAGTTAAATCTATATATTCCCCTGTCAGTTCATCATCCTTGTATACCTTGTAGGCGGTTACTGATAAAAGCTTTGTCTCATCATAGATTGGCTCTGAGAACTGCTTGCCAAAATCCTGCCATGTAAACTGTCTTGTAGTAAGGAGTTCAACATCCACCTGACCCTGTGGTAGTGGCCCTACCACATCAACAAACTGTGTAAATAAATAACGTCTGCATTTTTCCGGCTGGTTCTTCATGCCATCATTTGCCATTCCTGTTGGGAAATGTGCATCATCTAAAATCCAGATTGTCATATCACGCTTTTTTGCTTCGTCAATGACAATATCCACATCATGCCACCACTTATCTCCCGCATACTCAGGATGTGGACGAGCCTCAAGGCATACTGATTTAATTCCTGCTTCATCTATTTTTGCAAGCTCAGTGCGGATAATTTCCTCATCTTCACCACGCATCCATAAAAATGGAAAAATATGATTATCTTTCATCACAATAAATCCTCCATGTAACTATTTCATATTATGATAATACGGCATCCGGCATGTTGTTAGCTTGTATATGTTTTGCTCTAAACATGTAAAATTTTGACATTATGTGATATCATTACTGTTATGAAAATAGAAGGAGAATGGTAGGATTTGAGATACGAAAACTTTGAGAAATTGCCTATGGATGAAGAAGAGCGTCTCTGTAGAGCAGCCTATCTAAGCTCTGATCACAGTCTATGGTCAAAAGCCATCCCCATTGGCGAATACCTGGATTTAGCTGACCAGGGCAAAATAGTTATTACCTCTACTTCCCATTATTTTTTAGATAAAAGTGAAAATAAGAAGGGTGTCACCATAAGCGATGTACAAAGCAGCTCAAATGTAGGTATCACACGACATCGCCGCTACAGCTATCCTGTTTTGCACAATCACAACTATGTGGAGATAGTCTATGTTGCCACCGGCCACTGCACCAACTGCTTTGAGGGGTATTCCTTTGAAATGAATACTGGTGATGTGTGCATCATGACACCTAGCTCCATCCATGCACTATCCTGCACCAATGATGATTCCGTGATATTAAATCTGATGATGAACAAGGATTATTTCGACCAGAATTTTTTGAGTCTGATAAGAGGTGGCAAGGTACTTATAAATTATCTGGAAAATATCATATATCAAAAAGATAACAGTCCTTACATTTTATTTCCTACAGGCCATGATGAATGGTTAAAGGAAATAGCCATACATCTGCTATCGGAAGCGGTACAAAAGCCACATGCCTATGAGTATTCCATAAGCCTTCTCACCCAGGAATTCCTGCTTCATCTGGTACGTGAATACGAAATGCAAGCCATTGTGCCTAATCTGAAATCTCAATCACAGAACAATCTGATGGTGGCGATTCTAGGGTATCTCAGCATCAACTACAAAACTGCCACTTTGGAAGGCACCGCCCAATTTTTTGGATATTCCACCGCGTATCTTAGCCGCCTTATCCATAGAACCACCGGTAAAAGCTTTACAAATATCATCACCGAATCGCAGATGGAGCATGCCTTGGAAATCCTGAAAAATGGCAAAACAAATCTCACCGATATTGCACTTGAGGTGGGCTGCTTTGATTCAAGTCATTTCAGCAAAAAGTTCAAAGCCTATTACGGCATATCACCTAAAGCCTACATTAAAACAAAGCTCTCAATTTCATCGGCTGTCAAATAAAAAAATGTCGCACATAGGTTAATATTGTACTATTTTTTTGAATGACAATTATAATATAATTAGCTGCGTAGGTATGATACCTGCGCTATTTTCGATTATAAGGGGGAAGAAATGTATACACTAAATAACACTATCAATGACATTTTAGGTGATGAAGCAGTTATGGCACATTTTACATATATGATGCCACTTGAATTCATCGAAATGGTTCCAGATGAGCTGAGAGATTTGCCTATCAAAGAAGTAAACACTATGTTGAAAATGCCTTGGGGTGCTCCTTATCTAGGAGATGGCATCGTAGAAATTTCCAACAAAATCCATGAAATTTTGGAGACAGATAAATATTCATTTATTCAGCTATGGTCGGATGAAACACCTGACGATTTCTTTGCTGCAACTGACGGCAAGCAGGAGCATTTGGGCTTACTTAAGTTAAACGAAAGCTTCAAGGAACATCGTAAAATGGCACTTGTTGTACCTGGCGGTGCATACATGACTGTCTCCATCTCGAATGAAGGAATGGAAACAGCTGCTGTGTTGGAAAAGGCCGGCTATGCTGTATGTATCACAAATTACAGATGCACACCAAACTTCTATCCTATTCCACAAAAGGATTTAACACTTGCAATCAAGTGCATGAGATATTTGGCAAAACAGTATAACCTAGCCGATGATTTGCTGGTTATAGGATTTTCTGCTGGTGGTCATCTTACAGCATCACAGGCTTGCTATCATGATGAATACAACAAACTGGTAAATGAAGAATTAGCAGAAAGCTTTCCTGTTCTTTATGAGCGCTACAAGGACTTTTCCGGAAGACCTGATAAGGTAGCACTTTCTTATCCTGTAATCAGTTTTGAAAGTGAACAGCACGAGGATAGCTTCAGAGCTCTTGCAGGTGCAAATGATAGCCTACGTAATCCTCTTTCCATTGATTTACATGTGACACAGGATTATCCAAAGACCTTTGTGTGGGCCTGCGATGATGATGATTTGGTTCCACCTAGCAACGCGCTCAGAATGTATCAGGCTCTTGAAAATGCAGGTGTAGAGGTAATGTACAAAGCCTATCCTACTGGAGGTCACGGCTGCGCCACTGCTGTAGGTACATCGGCAGCAGGCTGGATGAGCGAGATGATAGAATTTATGAATTAGAATTAAAAAAATCTTATTTGACGCGCGTCAAATAAGATTTTTTTTATGATATGAGTTCTGCTATAGCAATTGCTAAATCACCTTGATTTGAGATGGAAATTTTCACATCTGTGGCGCCTATTGTTTTAAGGATCTTAAGGAGTTGTTCATTTTGTATGAATTTGGGTGCGCCGTTTGACATCCGTTTGGTTTCCACCCGTCTGAAATCAAAGTTGATATCTGTAAAGCTGCCACAAATAGCTTTGTAGACAGCTTCCTTTACAGCAAATCTGCCTGCCAGAAACTCGTAGTAGTTAGACGCAGATTTTGCATCCTCTTTTTCAATTTCAGAATATGTCTGCTTGACGAATGCACCCTTTGTGCGCTCATCAAGGTCTTTTATTTCACTGATTGATACAAGGTCGATACCTACGCCTAGTACACCCCTCATAGCATGCCACCTCTTTAGCCCTCATCAGTCACCTTCGGTGACAGCTTTTCTCCGCTGCCGCTCCGGTCGGCTCAAAGCAGAGGTCCCCCGGACCTCTTTCGCCCCCACAGGGGGAAGCCTTTTTTGTAAAACTAGTTTTTCTTTTGACCAAGTGCACGGACTGCTGAAATGATTACATTACCCTTGATTTCTGAAACAGGGGCCCCTCTTGAGCAGTCACATACAATGCTGTTGAAGCCCTGAAGCATTGGTCCGTATGCATCTGCATGACCAAACTGCTGGATAAGCTTTACAGCTGTATTACCTACGTTAAGATCTGGCCAGATAAGAACGTTTGCCTTACCTGCTACCTTGCTCTCACGGTTAACCTTCTTTGCTGCTACTGCAGGAACAATAGCTGCATCAAGCTGGAACTCACCATCGATATCAAGGTCAGGACGCTTTTCATTTGCGATAGCAAGTGCTTCCTTTACCTTGTCGATAAGCTCGCCCTGGCCTGAACCAAGTGTTGAATAGCAAACCATTGCACATCTTGGCTCCCAGTCAAGGAGTCCCTTTACAGTGTCACAAGCAGAGATTGCAATATCAGCAAGCTGCTCTGCTGATGGATTTGTACAAACAGCACTGTCGCCTACTGCAAGAAGCTGTCCTTCACTACCCTCGAAACCAGGAATATCGCAAAGTCCGATAGATGAAACTGTGCTGATGCCTTCCTTAAGTCCGATAATCATCTGACCAGCGAGAAGTACATCACCTGTTGTATTGTCGATACCTGCAAATGTAACATCTGCTTCACCAACAGCCTGCATAGCCATTGCATAGTAAAGTGGATTTTCCATACGACGGCCAAGAGCCTTTTCCTTAAGCTTTGTGTCTGGAAGTGCTACATACTTTGCGATGATATCATTCTTATAATCCTCATCTGCGATATCAACTATCGTAAATACGGATTCCTCATAACCGCGCTCAGCTATAAGTTCTTTAATCTTTGCACTGTCGCCTACTAATACAGGAACAATATATCCTTCCTTTCCTGTCTCATAAGCGGCTTGCATCATTTTTTCATTTTCAGCTTCAGGAAACGCAACCTTTTGTGGGTTGGCCTTAGCCTTCTCGTAAATTTTATCAAGTACGCTCATTATATTCTCCTTCGTATATACGAATTGAAAGCTTTAAATTAAAGCTCTTCTTCAACCTTGTCTACTAACTCGCCAATTGTTGCGCAAGCTGCTGCATCCTGAAGTGCAATCATAGCATCAAGCTCATTTTCGATTTCAGATACAAGACCTACCATAAGCACAGAAGCGCCCTTAAGGTCCTCCTTAAAAGTTGTCTCCATTGTAAGACCTGCTGCGTCTACGTTGTAGCACTTAGCTACCATCTCAATAATCTGTGCTTCTAATTCTTTTCTTTCCATTTTTAATTTCCTCCTAAATACTTTTCGTCTAAGTCAAATACGACTGTCTTATATCCATCACGCTGGTAAATTGCTGCGTGAACATCAAGTGGGAGCTTATCAAGGAGCTCCTTACGTGTCTTCTTTGAGATACCACGTACTACTGCGTTAAGGCGTGCGCCTTCTTCTAATTCGATTTCGCCATAAGCGAATTTACCCATAGCCTTGTATTCAGGCTTTGATGAAAGAGCAGCTGGCATAACGATTGAATGCATTTTTGCATTTCCAGAAATCTCATACCACTCTGTCTCAAGGTTACCGCATGAGTTACATGCATATACTGGTGGGAATTCTACAGCGCCACACTTAGGGCACTTTCTACCACAAATCTTTCCCTCTTCAAGGCGATCATAGAAGCCCTGAACGACTTTTTCTAACTTAATTGCCATTTCGACACCTCCAATTAATCGATAGTTCTAATGATGTAAGAGCAGATATTCTGAGCTCCGCCGTAACCACGTAACATAGCTGTCTTTGGAAGCTTCTTAACCTGTCTCTCGCCACACTCGCCACGCATCTGCTTAACACACTCATAAAGGTCAGCAAGACCTGAAGCTGCATGTGCATGACCGAATGAAGTTCTACCACCGTTTGTATTGATTGGCTTGTCTCCGTCGTAAGCTGTTCTGCCTTCGCAGATGTATTTCCAGCCTTCGCCGTATGGCAAGTAGCCAGCGATTTCTGCTGATACAAGGTGTGATGTGATAATGAAGTCGTTTGCGTAGAAGATATCAAGCTCTTCTGGCTTAACACCTGTTACATCATAAACCTGACGGATAGCTTCTTCTGTAGCTCTAACCTCGAAGTGAGGAGTTGTAGCCTCGCAAGCTGCGCATCCACAACCAAGTACCTCGATAGGCTTGTGGTTCTTGTTGCCCATGTATTTGTCAACCATATCTGTTGCACAAACGATAACAGCTGCAGCACCGTCACACTTAAGCTCGATACCACTCATTCTAAGGAAGTCACCATTCTTTGGGTTGTATGGGCTTCTCATGTAATCCATTACATTATCAAAGCCAGCTTCCTTTGCGATTTCTTCATAAGTACGACGCTCGATAGCAAGCTCATCCTTTGAAGCATTCTTTCTATTGTTGATAGACATCCAGTTGATTGTATCGTCCATCTGCTCATCTGTAAGTCCGCGAGTTCTCTTGTACCACTCAGCAGCATCATCATAGATAAGCTCCTGTCCAGCCATAAGTGAACGTGTGTAAGTTCTGTCATAAAGCCAAGCTGTTGTCTGGAGGAATTTCTCCATTGTAAGCTTTTCACGCTTATATGGATGATTTGGAACTGCTGCGCTATCACCAAATTCAACACATCCTGAAAGTACACAATTGTACTTACCAGATGCTACTGCATTTACAGCCTGCTCGATTGCATAGTAACCTGTACAACAAGCTTCTGAATGATGGATAGAAGCCTTGCCCTTCATACCAAACCAGTTTGCAATCTGTACGTTTGGTGTAAGGTAATTTGACTGGTGAAGTGGTGAAGCCTCACCATGGAAATAAAAATCAATATCCTGTGGATTTACGCCAGCATCTTCCATTGCTTTAAGTGCTGCATATCCGAATAACTCTCCCTCAGTAAGACCGTCTGTTTCTGGATTATCAACTGTGTACATGAATGGAGTACATCCAACACCGATGATCGAAACACTACGTGAATATGGATTAACTTTTGTCTGATTCATCTTTACTCTCCTTAGTAACATAGTCCGCTTTGTTACGGCTACAAACTTGAGGTCTCTACGCTCAGCTAGGAATGCTTCGCTTAAGAGACCTCAAATTTGAAGCCTACAAAGCTCATCTAAATTTGTTAATGTGTATCGGTAATCGACACACAATTGAAAACGCTATAACGATTCTGGTGTCCAGCTTGGCTGGCCGTTGTAGACTTTGGCTTGCTCTTCGCCATCTAGGACGCGGATGGCGCCTGCAGCCATGGCTTCAAGCTCGAACTCTCCTGGATATGCTGTAACTGGTGCAATCCATGAGCAGGCGTCTGTGATGTCGGCAACCAGCTTTTTATTGTGAACCATTCCACCGCCAAGAAGGATTCCATCTACCTGACCATGAAGAACAGTTGCCATTGAGCCAATGTATCTGATAATCTGGTAAGTCATTGTATCCCAGAGAAGCTTTGCTTCTTTGTCACCAGCCTCTGCTCTGTTAAATACATCAAGAGCATCTGATGTTCCTAAGTGACTTACAAAACCACCTGTCTTTGTTGTGAGACTAAGTGTCTCTTTTTTATCTGGATGATCATATGCGTAGCGAATCATCTGTGCTGCTGGAACTGAGCCGCAGCGGGTTGGTGCCATTGGGCCATCACCTGTAACGATGTCGTTTCCATCAATCATCTTGCCCTTGCGGTGAGCTGAAATTGAAACACCACCACCGATATGGCAAACTATATAATTTTTGTCTTCGTACTTAACGCCGTTAAGATTTGAATGACGAATAGCTGTTTCCTTAAGGTTAAGTGCGTGAAGATGTGACTCACGATAAACGCCCTTGATACCTGTCATTCTAGCTTCGATAATAAACTCATCTGTGTCAGGTGGGTTTACTACAAAAGCTGGCTTTGAGTACTGCTTTGCAAATTCATTTGCGAGCTGTGAACCAAGCTGTGCAGGATGCTGAATACCATTAGCACCACGCTTTGCATGATCTAAAAGTACATCGTTTACCTCATAAGTACCGCCCTCTACTGCAAGAAGTCCGCCACCTCTTCCAACAAAAGCATCTACTGTTGAAAGGTCAATGCCTGCTTTCTCAATCTCAGCAAGAATAATTTCTTTTCTGTATGGAAGCTGATCACTGATAGTTGCAAACTCAGCAAGCTTTGCAGCATCATGAGATACATTTACAGAAAACTCAAGCTCTTCCCCATTAAAGAAGCCTACTTTAGTGGATGTTGAGCCTGGATTGATTGTTAAAATCTTATAGCTCATGTTTATTCTCCTAAATTATTTACCTTTTTGATTTATGATTATTTTAGTTTTTAAACAAACTAAATCATATTTTACGTGGTTCATATCTTTTTCTTTTATTGCGGATTGTATTTACTATAAAATGCACTACGCAACAAAAGTCGTTGTTATGTTGCAGCTTATTTGCTAAAGATTTTGATTAAGAGCTTTTGGAATAAATCTCCAACAACGCCTACATACCAAACACCTGCAAGCATAGCTACGGCAATTTGTGGCACCATGGAACCAATAAGGTTTATATCCATAGGACCCATGATTGTAAGACCGATTGCCCATCCTGCAAGCCAGGCAGGAACAAAAATCACTTTTTCTCCGATAGAGCCAAGGATTACTGCAAGTCCGCCTAAAACAAATAATGTAAGGTAAAGTGTCAGGTTTGGATTAAGTGATGAGTGTGCCATAATCTGAAGCGCAACCACTGCCCATACATCGCCTAAAACAAATCCCATGGAAACCGGAATAGCCTTTTTTATATCATTGCCAAGACAAGCAAAAAGCCCTGCACATATAAGTGCTACAGCTCCAACTGTCACACCGATGTATGGTGAAAGTACTGCCCAAATCGGTGGCAACAAAGCTACAGTAAATGCTAACGTAAATACGTTAATCCATTTTTCTTTCATTTATTATTTCCTCCAGCATTGTTTTCTTTTCCAGGTTATTTTAGGTTTTATCCTTATGTAATCATATTTTTAAAACCTAATATCTTTTTCATATTTTGCGACTTAGTCTTTCTGAAAAAGAGAAGGTGCAACACTCTATTTTTGAACGTTGCACCCTCATAAAACTTTATTACAGCGCGAAACTTAAGCTGGATTTATTATTCCTCTATATTCGTGATCAACGAATTTTTCTGGACGAGCGATATCGATTGCTGCAAGATAACCAGAACGTGTGCACTGATCTACCTGACCAGGCTTGATTGAATCACCTACGATAAATACTTCAGCATCACCTGCTGCAGCCTTTAATTCATCATAAGGTACCGTCTTCATACCAAGAGCAAAAAGGACTGTGTCAGCCTCAAGTGTCTGCTCACCATCTGCATTTTCTACTCTCACACCATTTGGAAGAATTTCAAGACACTTTGTCTTTGGCATAGACTTCATGCCATGATTTCCCATTTCCCAAACAAGAGCCTCACGGTAGCTTCCGTATGCTTCGTTTGCTACACGGTCAAGCATCTCTACTACGGTTACCTCATGACCAAGCTTTGTAAGATGAAGACCTGTCTCACAGCCTACAAGACCGCCACCTATCATTACAACCTTCTTGCCAACCTCAAGACCATCATAAACCTCCATAGCCTGATGAGCATTTTCGATACCCTTGATTGGTGGGCATGTTGGAAGTGAACCTGTTGCAATGATTACTGTGTCTGCACCAAATTCCTTAACAAACTCTGGTGTAGCCTCAGTATTGAGACGCACATCAATATCACGCTTTTCAACCTCACGGATGAGCACGTTCTTGAAGTTACGTAAATCTGGCTTGTCTACATCAATATCTGTGAAGTAAAGAAGTCCTCCAAGGTTGCCCTTCTTTTCCACAAGTGTCACCTTATGACCTCTGTCAAATGCTGTGATTGCAGCCTGAAGTCCTGCTGGGCCACCACCGATTACAAGTACCTTGTTACTCTTTGTAGCAGCTGGCACTGTAGCTGGATCAATTGATAACCCTGAAATTGTAGCTTCCACAATTCACCCTGCCCTGAAATTTATGGAAGCCTATGATACTAAAAATGGAACGGAATACCTTACCACACTTAAAACCTACATTCAAAAAAATAGAAGTGCCCCAGCCGCAGCCGAAGCACTTCATATTCATAAATCTACGTTTTTTTATCGAATCGAAAAAATGAAAGCTCTATTTGGGATTGATATTACAAATCCCGATGATATGTTTGCTTATGAGATTTCATTAAAGCTAATGAACATCTCACGCTATCACAGGAACAATTAAGCCTTTACATTGCCATTTGCATTTGTATCAACTGGCCATACGCCTGGGTTGAAGTCTGCATAAGGCTGCTTAAGCTCCTTGAGGTTCTTGATAGTGCCTGCTGGCTGAGCCTGAGTCTTGATTTCTGTAGAGTGCTCAAGCTTACCACCCCAACGAAGTCTTGAACGATCAAGCTCTTCCTGTGTGTAGTGCATTACAAACTCACCATCAACAATATCAAATGTTCCACGGCTTCCGCAAACAAGGCAAGAAGCTGTCTTTTTGTCATGAGCAAACTGGATAAGTCTTGTGTGGCAGATTGGGCATGTTCCCTCTTCCTCGCCACGGAACTTGATTCTTTCTTCCTCATCCTCAGCGTTGATAGAAGCAACGATGTTCTTACCAACCTGAGTCATTCTAGACATCATCTCTGGGTTACCTGCTACGTTCTCGCAAGCCATAGCTCCGTAGTACTCAACTGTATCTACAACATCGATAGCCATTGGGAATGTGAACTCGTACATCATTGGAAGTGTAAGAGCAATCCACTCTTCTGTCATAGCTCCACCTACAGAAATAAGAGCTGCTGAACGCTTCTTGAAAGCTCTTGTATCTGGAAGCTGCTCCTCTGGAACACCAGCTGCCTTTCCTTCATCGTAGCGAGCCTTTCTGAATGTGATATCGTGGCTAGGTCCGATTCTATCGCAAATAGTTTTGAATCTACCTGTAACTGATGTCTCATATGTAGGGCAAGCAAGGATAACAGCATCTGCCTGCATAACTGCCTCATCAAGAATATCGAAATCATCATGCTTTACACAGTATCCACGGCCACGGCCAGACATCATACCGATAACACATGCGATACATCCTGTACAATTATTGATATCTAAATCATCTGCGCGAAGAAATGCAACATCACAACCTTCTCTCTCGCACTCCATAAGTGCTTCTTTAACCATAACATCACAGTTTGACATCTTACGGCCAAATGAAATACCAAGTACTTTTTTCTTTTCCATGAAATATTTTACCTCCGGGTTATTACCTGTTTTCTATAGTGATACTATATCTTAATAATTATGTTGCGACTTTAAAAATGTTATGCCTCCTTTTGTCAATTTTTGCAAGGATATTTGATTGTTAAAAAATACGCAATATTTCTTTGTCAAATATTGCAGCTCAAAAAATATTACTATTGTCGACTCTTCTACTTCATAGAAAAAACTTAATTATGTAGTATTCTTAGGATAGTGCGTTGGAGATTTCAATAATGAATAATTTTTTTAAAAAAATATATTTTTTTATCATTTTTTCTTTAATACTTACTCCATTTTGTGTAATCAAATCTACTGCCAGTTCCGGAACCTTAAAACCTACTATTACAGTAGGTGTACCTACAGATAGGTGTCCTATGCTTTACGTGGACGATTCAGATAATATCGTTGGTATAGGCATTGATTTATTGCGGATTGCGGCTGAAAACGCAGGCTATGATGTGACATTTGAGGAAATTGAAGAAAAAACCCTAAAGGACGCGCTTGATAACCCAGCGTATGATTTAGTTATGCCACTAGGTAGCGCTATAAAAAGTGCTGCAGGACAAGACACTGTTATTTCAGAAGATCTCATGGTAACACCATTTACTATTGTCACTTCTGTTGGAGACCCACTTCCAGACCTTACTCATTCAAAAATAGGAATGCTAAGCTCATTAGCTGGTGGTGCAGAAACTCTCAAAACTTTATATCCTGAAATAGAAATAGTTTTCTTTAAAACAATGCCAGATTGTATAGATGCCCTTCGCAAAGATAGGGTAAATGCTCTGATTCACAATACTTATGTGTGGAGCTATATTCTTCAAAAGCCTTCATACAAGGATTTGATTATACATCCTTCTACTGTGTATACTGTGGAATTTCAGGTTGGTGCCATAGATACACCTGAAAGCAGGGCTCTCATTAGCGGTATTAATCAGGGCATTTCAATGATTAGTGATTCCCAAAGACAGGCTATTATTTTGGATTACACTTCACGTAAACTTTATAAATACACTTTCTACGATTATATTTATGTTTATGGCTACATTATTTTTAGTGCCTGCATAATCATTATTCTTATTACACTACATTTTATCTCGCAGCAACGACTGATCAAAAAAGAGCAGGAACATAAAATCCGCCAATTGACTGAGTATGATTCTCTCACTGGTGCCTTCAGCGCTGCGGGCTTTAACAAAAAAGTTATTGAACTATTACAAACAAATCCTACAACACCTTACATTATCACCTATAACAATATTAAGAATTTTAAATTTATAAACAATCAATTAGGTAGACAGGCGGGGGATGACTTACTTAGATTTTTCGTTGAAAGAGTGTCTGAACACCTTACTCCTAAGGAAGCTATAGGAAGACTGGACGCTGATCATTTTGTCCTACTTGCTATAATTCCTGAAGGAAGCATTTTGGACAATCGAGTCCAATCCATATTAACACCAATAAAAAATTTCTTTATTAACAGAGGCAGTGACTATGATGTGCAGGTAAGCTATGGTATCTATGTTTTAACACCATCTGACTACGAAACCTTGGAAATAGACCATATGCTAGACTATGCAAGATTTGCCGAAAGAAAAGCCAGGGAATCTAATAGTGGTGATTATGAGGTATATAACATTGACCAATGGGAAAAGGGAAAACTTCTTTCAGATGTATGCGGACATTTTTCTACAGCTTTAAAACAAAATGAAATTCAAGTGTGGTATCAACCACAGGTAAATTACAAAACAGGTAAAATAGTTGGTGCTGAGGCTTTATGTAGATGGAATCATGGTGCTTTAGGCTGGATTAGCCCTGGTCTTTTTATTCCTATGCTAGAGCAAGCAAATCTCATCTATGAGTTGGACAAATATGTATGGGACAAAGTCTGTCAGGATATACACAGGTGGGATAAACAGGGTGACAAAAAATCCATTTCCATCAACCTGTCTCGATTCGATATTGAGGCAAATAACAATATTGCAAAATACTTTAGTGATTTGACTAAACGCCATAATATATCGCCTTTACAATTACGAATAGAAATTACCGAAGGTGCCTACGTGGCAAACTCGCAGCTGATACTAGAAACCACAGAAAGACTCCATGAATATGGCTTCATAGTAGAAATGGATGATTTCGGCAGTGGATACTCCTCTTTAAATATGCTTAAAGAAGTACCTGTAAATGTAATAAAACTAGACTATGGTTTCTTTAGAGGCGAGCTGCACAAGGATAAAAGTAAAATTATTATCAATCATATAATAAAAATGTTACGTAGTCTTCAAATTGACCTTATAGCTGAAGGCGTCGAGACAAAAGAACAGGCAGATTTCCTTTTAGATAAAGGTTGTGACATCATGCAAGGCTTTTACTTTTTCAAACCTATGCCGGTAAATGATTTTGAAGCTTTAGATTTTAATAATATCAGCCTTAAATAAAAATGATTCAGTGACGCTTAATAGCTCACTGAATCATTTTTTAATCACTCACCGGAAAAATCTTTATTAGATTCCACGATTATTATTTCTTTCTGTAAGACCATCTCTTACCTTGTCCATGTAACCTGGCTTGTCAAGAGTATAGAAAAGAAGTGGAATGATACCAAGTAAGAATACAATACCTGGAAGAAGGTTTGCACACATATCAATACCAAACTGGATGTGTGAAATCTGGCTTGTTAAATCAGCAATAACAGATGATTCTGTTGCTGCTTCAAGCTGACCCTTAAGAGCAAACATATTGTCATAACCGAACTTACCCATGATTACAAGGAATAATGAGTTTGCAAGGGCTGTACCAATCTTTGTAGCCATTCCTGAGAATGAGAATGCCATACCATCATTTCTGTAACCATACTTAAGATCGAAATCATCGATAGCATCAACTATCATACCACTTCCTGAAGGGCCAGCGATGTAACCTAAGCCGTAGATAACCATCATAACAAAGTTGAATGGAATGCTCTCTGCTGGTCCAAAGAAGATGATGATAAGTGAAAGACCCTGAATAAGCATTGAAACAATAGCGATGTTTCTCTTACCATACTTCATGCAAAGTCTTGGAGCGATTGGCATTACAATTGTACCAACAATCATCTGCATCATCATGAAGATTGTGATGAATGCAAAGTTCTGAACACAGTGCATATAGAAGTAAACTGCAACTGAAATACGACCAAGCATACCAAACATGTTCATTAAGCTATAAAGTAATGCGCAAACAAGGTTCTTGTTTTTAGCAATAAGCTTAAGACCTTCGATAATGCTACCCTGCTCGCTCTTCTTAACATCAATTCTTTCCTTTGAAAGTGCTGCTACTGCCCAGAACATTGGAAGTGCAATGAGTGCAAGAAGAATTGCTGTTGAATGATAACCTGCAGCCTGCTCGCCGTGACCAAACCACTCTACGAGACGAAGAACAAAAAGGTTAAGGATAATCTGACCGATTGTCATACCCATCATCTGAGCTGCATTAAGCTTATTGATTTCCTTAGGGTCACGTGTCATAACAACTGGAAGTGCAAGATAAGGCACGTTTGTCATTGTGTATGACATACCAAGACCGATGTATGTAATGTAAGCATAAGCAAGCTTAGCTGGACCAGAGAAACCTGGCACTGTAAATGTAAGTACTGTAAAGATAACAAGGAATATTGCACCAACAACAATGTATGGACGGAAGCGGCCATGCTTTGTGTGAGTACGTTCCATAATTGTTCCCATCATAGGATCGTTAATACCATCCCATACCTTTGCAATAAGCATCAGAAGTGCAACTGCACCTGTTCCTAAACCGAATACATCAGTATAGAAAATTGAAAGGTAAGTGCTTACCATTGTCCATGAAAGCTGGGAAGCAAAGTTGCCCATTCCATAAACAAGATAGTTGATTGGCTTTAGTGGTGCCATGCCATACTGGTTCACTTTGGTGATGCCAGATTTTGCAGATGTGCCTGCCATGTTAGTAGTATCCATTGTTTTTCCCCCTTTTTAACAAATGAATAATTTACTCCGTCATCTCTGTGAATATCTAATTATTTTGGTTATCACTTTGTTATACTCAACCAAAATAATAAGATATTCATCAGAGATGACTCACTTAACCATGTGAAATTCTAGTAATTTACCCCGCCATTCCTGTGAAAATCTAATTGTTTTTGTTATCACTTTGTTATACTCAACAAAAACAATAAGATTTTCATCAGGAATGGCTCATTTAAATTTGTTAGGTTTATTATTCACCTGGGACAAGTGGGTTGCACACTGTGCAACGCTTAAGTTAGTCCCAATGTAAATCGAAATTTTTGTACTTCTCCATCATCACCGGCAATGTGTCTTTGTTGGCTTGGAGTTTAGGGACGCAGACGGTGATCATGTTTTGGATTTCGTTGTAGTGCTCGTAGATTCCTGGAATTGTGTTACGAGCTCTATTCTTCTGCTCTTCAGAAAACTCTACTGTTACCTTATCCCCATCTACAGAGAGCTTTCCATAAATACCACAGATTGGGCACTCAACTGTTGTTGTGCCATTCATTGAAAGAAGTGGATTGTGGCAAACTGGGCAAACGCCTTCATCGCCAACCCATGTATCTACCTCATCATATGGCTTGCCCAAAGATTCAGCTACAGCTGTACCAAGGTCTGCACACTTCTTCATAAGGTCCTTGTCAAATAATGGATGACCTGTACGTCCCTGATCATATGCATCTACGTGACCTACGCACTTCATGCAGAATGAGAATGAGAATAGATCAAGCATTGGAAGTCCAAGCGCTACCCAGTTGTGTGTCTGAGCACCACCAACTGAAATGTAACCTACATATCTGTCCTTGAAATATCTCTCATCAAGGAGTGGCTTGCCAGCTTCGGCACGCTTTTTGTTTTCCTCTAAAAGAGCTGCTCTATCGTGTGATGGACCAAATCTGTCTACAAAGTTTTTGAATTGACCAACGATACCTACAGCATAAACTGGAGCACCGATGATGATTCCGTCTGCCTCTAAGCACTTCTCCTCAAGGATTGAATAATCATCCTTCATACAGCAGTGGATTTCCACGTCTCCCTTATCTCTGCAGCGGCTGCAATAATCGCAAGCTCTGCAATGTCCGATGTTAAGTCTTACTGTATTGATAAACTCTACTTCTGCCCCTGCAGCCTTTGCAGCGAAGAGAGCCTCCTTTACCATAACATCACTTCTTTGATCGATACGACCAAAAGAAATACCTAATACCTTCATTACTTTCTCCTTTCACCCTTTCGAATGTTATGTGAACATTTTATGTCTAAATGCTGTTTCTTACTTTATCCATTTTGGCATGTATTATTTCCTAAAAATGCACCCCGACAAAGTATAGAAAAAGGCAGGACAAAAATCATACTATAATTTTTGTCCTGCCAAAATTTGCAAATATCAATCATAATTAAATTGGTATTTTATCTCTATAAATCTTACCTCTGAGGCTCTTAGAATATACTCTATCTCAAGCTTTCCGTCATTAACCTCTATCTGCTGCATCTCCATATTTGGATTGGCATGTTGTTTGATAAACTGGATTTCCTCACTCTCCATAGAGTTGGAAAGATTCAATCTCTTCCACAAATCCTGAACGCTACCGTATTCAGGATTT
This sequence comes from Pseudobutyrivibrio sp. ACV-2, assembly GCF_900107545.1. Taxonomy (GTDB): domain Bacteria; phylum Bacillota; class Clostridia; order Lachnospirales; family Lachnospiraceae; genus Pseudobutyrivibrio. Next base: position 54,492 of record NZ_FNQZ01000005.1, read on the forward strand.
ATGTAATAGGTCTTCACCTGATAGGTGCCATTTTGAACATTGTCCAGTCTAAAATTCAGCTGTAAATCTTCCGCATCCTCAAGGTAGTGCTCAATATCCTTTATCTGAATCATATCCTCATCTATATCTAAATATTTTTCAGACAGACCCTTGAAGTTATGACATACTATAGAAAAGCTTCCTCTTCCATTAGTGTTTAGCATGGCATTTTCATTGCGCATCAGCTCCTTTGAGTGTGCCCTGTTCATAAATTCTATTGCATAGAATGATGGCTTTTTTATTCCATCCCTTGAAATCAATCCTGCATCGCCACTTAGGAGTGTGTTTGTATCATAAAATTCTGCATACAAATCCAGACCATGCCAGTAGCTCATTACATCCACATTCCCTGCCATATCAATGTAGTTTTTCATGATGTAAGCGGCCTGATTACAGCTATCGTTCAATACATTTCTATTTGAAATAGTAAAATTCCATTCATCTAGATGAATTTCCTTTACAGAAAAATTAGCATCTGCCATTTCCTGTTTTACTATTGTTATCTGATTGATAAGATAATTCTTATCTAGAGACTTCTTTCCATATGTATTATCACCATCTGTAAAAGACACATATTGATATGAGTTAAAGGATATGTAATCTGGTTGTATTTCTCTTTTTCGCCAGATAGCAAATACTGCCTTTGACAGTTCATTTTCATATCCAAGCACCAGTCCTGGACCACCAATTCTAATGTCCTCACTGATATTTTTAAAGGTGGTATAAATCATATCGAAATACTTGTAATACTCACCATCAGCTCGTCCAATATGAAGCTTTGGATTGTTCCAGAATTCAAAATACCATTTTTCGATTTCTTCTATGCCATAGCGATTTACCAGATGGATCCCTAAATCCTTTATAAGCTCTTTATAGAAATCGTACTCAAATGGCTGCTCATCCTTCAGCTCATTAATATAGCGCTCCGGCCCATACATAAAAAGTGTAGGCTTCTGCCCCAACTCCATGTAGACCTTTATATCATTATCATTTAAAAAATCAAGAACATTATCAAGCTTATGAAAGCTATGCTTGCCGCCATCCCTGATGCACACTTCATCAGCAAATACGTTCCATACCCTCACATGGGTGATGCCAAGCTTATTCTTTAGCTCCAAAAGCTGTTCCTGGGCTTCTTGTTGTAGCAGCATGTAGATATTTCCAATATTAATAACTCTGGTTTTGTCCACGTAGCTCTTTTTATATTCTGTGGCATCCACCTCGATTAGTTTTTTGTTAGCTGCAAAATGAGCTTCGTGTGCCTCCTCGTTTTCAATAAATGAAATAATCTGCTTCTTACCCTGCTCATCAGCCTGTAAAATGGCATTCTGCTGTTTTCTATTTTCGTAATTTTTTCTGTATTCGCCAGGTGATACATTAAATACCTTTTTGAAGGATTTATTGAAGGCTGCAGACGTGCTAAAGCCATTATCCATAGCTATATGAGTCAAACTTTTATTAGTGTAAATCAACTCATCCACCGCATGGAAAAGACGAATGTTGTTCAGATAATCCACAAAGGTCATGCCAAATTTCTTTTTTATATACTTTGACAAATAAGCAGGTGTTAAAAACATCTGATCTGCCAGATCATTAAGACTTATGGCCGCCTGATAATGTCCCTGAATATAGCTTTGTATTTCACTTATGCGCTCTTTTTCAGCATCATTATCAAAGAGAATTCTGGCTTCATCTGTTTTTACCATGAAATTGGCAATGAGGATATGAAGCATCTCATAATACAATGCCTGCAGATAGCAGTTGTCATGTTGCCCTTTGGCATAGTAATAGCGGATGATTTCTTTCATCTGATGTCTCAGCTTGTCGTAGGCTGAATTTTTATCAACCGCAGAATTGCATAAAAACAGCATCTGGGTAGTGCCCACAGTCTGAGACAAAAGATAATAATCGATTGCAAATCTAATAGCCAAAAGATTTCCGGAGTTTTCAAATTTATGACGCTTATTTGAGTTAATAAGAATCATATCCTCCTTTTTCAGATTATAGATTTTGTCATCAATAACCACATCCACTGAGCCTGAAAGAACATAAAGCATATCTATATTCTGATGATAGTGCTGCTCCCTTGGCTCACTGTTTGATTCATGAATAATATTAAATTCCACAATTTCTCTAATCTTTTCCATAGTATCATTTTATCTAAAATTTTTTAGTTTTTCTCTAGTTATAATTACCGAATAAGCCTAATACCTTGCATAATTAATTAAGCGCAAATGTTTTTGTGCAACAAAAGAGCCCTGCCAGTTGCAGAGCTCTTGAATATTCATTATTTTATTTTTCTGCTGTTATGCAACGCTTTCCATTTTCAAGGTCTGTTCTGATTTCCTCAACCTTTGCTGGTGTAAGCTTATAGAATAACATTGGAATAAGTGAAATTACACCAATTACAAATGGAAGAAGGTTTACAACCGCGTTGATACCCTGTCTAGCAGCTTCTGTCTGCTCTGCATTTGGAACATATCCAACTGCTGCAAGAAGAAGAACACCTGCTGAACCGCAGATAGCTGTTGCAATCTTAACACCAAATGAAAGCATTGATGCAGCAACACCTTCCTGACGACGACCAAGCTTCCAGTCACCATACTCAAGTGAATCACCTACAAGACCATAGCAAACACCTGAAGCTGAGTTACAGAAACCACATACTGCAGAGATAGCAAGAAGTGTTGGGATTCCTGAATTTGGAAGAAGGAACATAGCAAGGAATCCAACGTTCATTACCATCTGAAGGATGATGAGGTAGCCCTTCTTAGTGAAGGTGTTTGTTCCCCATGGAAGGAATAAGCTACCAACAAGCTGTGCAATAGTCATTACTGTAAAGAATGTTGCAATGTGCATGAAATCACCAACTACATAAATGATGTAGAATGTGAGAAGTCCCATACGACCTGAAACGCAGATTGTACCAAGAACTGTTGCAAGAACTACCATAAGAAGCTGATCGTTCTTTACGATTTCCTTAAGAGCGCCGACGAAGCCAAGCTTTTCTGTATTGCCCTTGTTAGCGTGAAGCTGCTCTGTAAATTTTTCCTTGCAGATGAATCCGCAAATAAGGAAAGGAATAATAAGAGCCACTGCCATGATAATAGCAAATCTGAAATATCCCTGTGCATCAGCTGCCTCAACACCTGGATGAGAAAGCTTTAAAAGTGTTGGAGCTGCTACGATTGAAAGCACGATACCGATAACAGATGCACCTACGTTACGGCTTGTAGCAAGGAACATTCTCTGTCTTGAATCAATAGCGATAACGTTCTGAAGTGCCTGGTAAGCAATAGATGCTGCTGTGTATGCCATACCTGTACCAATGTAGCAAAGTAAGCAAACGATAACCTTTGCAATACCCTGCATTGGCCATACAGTAAATGTCAAAACATTAAAAATAGCTAAGAATGGTGGTGCAAAGAAGATGTAAGGACGGAAACGACCCCATCTTGTATTGGTTCTGTCCGCTATAGAACCCATCATTGGATCATTGATTGCATCCCAAACTCTGGCAATCAACATAATCAACGAAATTGCCGAAGCTGTAAGTCCAACAATATCTGTGTAAAATAATGTCAGATAGTTGTTGATCATGTACCAAGACATCTGACATCCCACTTCACCGAAAGCATAGCCAACAGCAAGCTTTGGATCTGTTCTTTTGGATGTTGTAGCTGCTGTTGCAGCCTGGATTGAAACATCGCTCATAATAAATAACCTCCCTAAACATTTTGTACTGAGTTGTTATTATAGTAACAAGCGTTCCTTTAACCCACTTTTAAAAAAAAAGGGTTTTCTAGTAAATTTTTGCGGGAAATCTTGAAAAAAAATGTGCCTGCAACAAATTAAACAAATCGTTGCAGGCGTCATGTTGCATAAAATATTTAATACACAGATTGTGTATTTAGTAAACAATACTAAATTTGTTATTAACGATTTCCTTTACAGGACTATTTTTTCTGATGAAATTGATTACTAAGTCTGGCATTTCATCTGAATAGCTACGTGCCAGTGGAGCCTTACCGATACATTCATATCCACCTGTACCTGTGGCACGATAGTTGCTTGTTGACAGGGTGTAGGTTTCAGTATCTGAAAGCTCTGTTCCATCAAGCTTTTTAAGTGTAACTACTCTATCCCCTACAGGGCGTGTTATGTCAAATGTATATTCTAATCCAGCATAGAAATCATAGTTGTAATGCTCTACCTTTGGCTCTAAAAATACATTTGAAATCTTTACTTCATTTGTAGCTACATCATAATCAAAATACTCGGCACATCTTTCAAGCGCTTCTTTTAATACAGCTTTTGTAACCTGCTTTACTTCTACGGTATTTGCAAATTGATAAATGCCAAGCACGTCTCTTACTGTAATATCCTTTTTAAGTCCTAGTGGATCATTTGCCAGGCTTGTACAAGAAAAATCTGCACCAGTAAAATCCAGCTGCACCTGATTAAAAATGGCTGCCACTTTACTGCCATTAACAGCAGCATCAAGCTTTGACTCTGGTGCTATTTCCTGCTCCAAAGAACCGATTGGCTGATCCAGCCATATCTCTACCGCGTCCGTCAAATCATCCATGAAGTCATGCTCATCTATGATATAGGTAAGTCTTTCTTCATCAGGGTTAACATCTACAAGCTCTGAGGAAATTGAATATCCCTCAGCTACCTTTTCAATCTGCAGCTGACAGAATTTGATGCCATTTGCAGGTGGCTGTACGCCGTGGGTGCCCTCTATTTCAGCCGCCTCAACCGGCATGTGCTGATGACCAGATAATATAATATCAAAGCCTAGCTCTCTGGAAATCTTGCAGGCCTGATTTTCAGTGGTATCAGAAAGTAGCTTACCTGAATTTAAATCCTCTTCAAAACCACCGTGATAAATACATACTGTAATATCACATTGGTCCTTTAAAAGCTCATACTCTTCTTTAAGGACATCCATAGGCTCAAGCACTGTGAGAAGTTCAAGGTTGGCTGGCTGTTCCCACACATTAACATAGCCTGTAACAGCTCCGGTAATACCTACCTTTGTGCCATCTGCCATTGTGTGAATCACATGCTTTTTAATATCAAGCTTGCCACCCTTGTCGATAACATTGGCACAAACCAATGTGGCATTCATGCTGGAAGCATAATCAACTATTGCGTCATATCCAAAGTTGAAATCATGATTTCCCAATGTGTAATAATCAAGTCCAAGCTCATTAAAGCCTTCTGCCATTGGATGAAACTCATATTCATCCCTGTGCTCTAAATAGTATGTCATAAGTGGTGTGCCCTGAAGTGAATCACCACCATCTATAATCAATGTATTATCATCTTTTTTCACCTGTGAAGAGATGCAAAAAAGCCCTGAATTCTCAGGGCAGTTTTTTGCATAATTTACTGGAAATAGATGACCATGAGTATCTGATGTAAATAAGATACGCATAAGCTCCTCCTTTAACCTCTAGTAAGCTTTGTTCTAATCTTTGTTGAGATGTACTCAATAATAAGAATCAATATAATCAATCCAGCAAGGATTGCTCCTGCCTCGTTCCATCTGTATGCATTCATTGCAAAGATAAGTGGAGCACCAAAACCACCGGCACCAACCAAACCAAGAATTGTAGCATCTCTAAGGTTAATGTCGAAACGATAGATGGCTGTTGATGCAAAGTTTGGCATAAGCTGTGGCAAAATACCATAGCGAATCTTCTGCCATGTGCTGCAGCCTGCTGCATCTAAAGACTCGATAACATGAACATCCAAATCCTCGATAGCTTCTGTGTACATTTTAGTAATCATACCTACTGAGCAAACACCCATTGTAAGAAGACCGGCAAAAGCACCTGGGCCTGTTACACGGATAAACATAAGACCATACACAAATGCTGGTATTGTACGAATGGCCATAAGAATCATACGTCCGATAAATGCTATAGGCTTTGGAACTAAGTTTGCTGCTGAAACAAATGCAAGTGGAATGGAAATAATAGCACCCACGATTGTGCCAAGAAAAGCGATACAAATTGTTTCAAGCATCAAATAAGGTACGCCTGTTGTGGAAAAGTTAAACAAAAATCCAAGGTCTGGTGTAAAAAGTCCCTTGATGATATTCCATGCAATTGCGTTGCTGCCTTCTGCTGCACCTGTAGCTTCTACTGCACTGCAGCTCCAAGCAATAAGGGCAAGTGTGATAACAGCTACACATGTATTGTAGACCCAATTCTTAGGTCGTTTTTCATAAGCTTGTTCTATTCTACTATTCATTACTACCCTCCATTAAACCAATTTCTTACGGAAATATCTGCTGATTGATTCAATGATAAATACCGTAACGAAGAGAGCTATAAGAATCATACCAACACTTGGATAATCTCTCCAAGAGATACGCTCGTTAAGGATAATACCGATACCACCGGCACCTACATAACCAAGCACTGCTGCGTATCTAACGTTACCTTCGAAGTTGAAAAGGCAGTTAGATAAGAAGAATGGAAGTACCTGTGGGATAATGGCTGTGATGAACGCCATAGAACGGGTTGAACCCATAGCTTCCATAGCCTCAAAGGCGCCCATATCTACTGTTTCGATTTCCTCGTATGTAAGCTTTCCAATGTAGGCAAATGAGAAAACTGCAATTGAAATAGTACCTGCAAGTGTACCAAAACCAACAATAAGTGTTGCAACAAGAGCTGTAACGATGGTAGGAATTGTTCTAACGATACTGAAGAACAATCTTACAACAGAAACCACTACTTTGTTACGGCACACATTTGTGCTGGCAAGCATTGCAAAAGGCACTGCCAAAAGTGAGCCTACAAGTGAACCAAGAAGTGACATTTTGATTGTGTCAAAAATTGGTCCCCAAACGTAATCCATAAACTCAAGTCTAGGAGATTTGAACATATCACCAAGGATTACGAAAAACTCTCCTATTCTCTGGGCTAAAACTGCCATGTTAAAGCCTGTTATTTTAACTGACAAAATGCACATTGCCAAAACGATAATCGCATAAACAGGGCCGCGAGATGCTTTCTTCTCTACGGATTTGCCATTAGGCAATGTGTAAACGTGAGGCTTAAAAACCTTATCATATATACTCATGCGTTTACTCCTCTTCTTCCTGTACGTTACCCTCGGCATCTACTCTGCCATTATATATATTTGTCAGAACCTCCTGTGTAACTTCACTGGCAGGTCCATCATAAACAATTTCACCAGCTCTAATACCAACTACTCTGTTAGCATATTTAAGAGCTAAATCAACGTGGTGTATATTAATTAAAATAGAAATGTTCATGTCCTCGTTGATTTTCTTGAAATCATCCATTACCTGGTTAGCAGTTACTGGATCAAGTGCAGCAACTGGTTCATCAGCAAGGATGATTGCAGGATTCTGAGCAAGTGTTCTGGCAAGAGCTACTCTCTGCTGCTGTCCACCTGAAAGCTGGTCAGCACGAACAAAAGCCTTATCCAAGATTCCGACTTTATCAAGACACTGAAGTGCCTGTAACTTTTCTTCTTTTGTGTAAATTCCAAATACTGATCTGTACCATGGCATATCTGGCACAAGTGCAGTAAGTACATTTTTAATAACTGTAGTTCTAGTAATCAAATTGAATGATTGGAATATCATTCCGATTTTTCTTCTGAAGCGTCTGAGCTGCTTTCCTGAAAGTGACATAACATCAACGTCATCTACTGTAAGCTTTCCACTTGTTACATCATGCATTCTGTTGATTGTACGGATAAGTGTTGACTTACCTGCACCTGAAAGACCAATAATAGCAACAAATTCGCCCTGCTCAATTTCGAGATTGACGTGCTTTAACCCCTCAAAACCATTAGGATATTTTTTTCCAACATCTTCAAATTTAATCATTTAATAACTCCTGTTCTTTTTCAAAAAAAAGGAAGATACCGAAATATCTTCCTTTAATAGTTCGATTATTCGAATAAATAAAACATTATTGTAATGACATAATAAGCTCTTGAGCTTTTCTCTCTGAGTCGTAATCCTCTGACTTAGCTTCAACGTAACCATTGTGGCTGTAGATAGAGATTACTTCCTTACCAGCATCTGTGTTACCGATGTTGATGAATGCCTTTGAAAGGGCTGCCTTGAAAGCATCGTCCATGATAGGAGATGACTTGCTTACGCTGATTGTATCGTTGTAGATACCATCTGTTACACCAATAACATTTGTCTCATCCCAGATGCTTGCGCTTCTGCCGTACTCTGATGTCCATTTATCCTCGTTGTCGCGTCTAGCGTCAGCGTATGTAACAAGTACATCTACCTGACCTGATGCAAGTCTTGAGAATGCAGTACCATAGTTGTCTGATAATGCTGTATGTGAAAGATCTGTAATGTGCTTTCTATACTTGTCCTGAAGCCAAAGTGAAGGATAAATGTATCCTGCTGGAGATGAAGAATTCATTACGCTCCAGTTAAGTCCGTCTAAATCTTCCCATGTAAGCTCTTCACCGCTGTTTACCTTTTCAGCAACAGCCTGACCAGCCTTTGAAGGGCCAGCAATGATAAGTGCTCTGTAGTATGTTACCTGATCTGAAGTAGCCTCTGTAGGCTTGTTGTCGTTCCAATCCTTTGCGCTATCGCTGTCAATTGAAAGACCATCTCTAGTTGCTGTAAGAAGTACGTCACAACCATCATCATATAATACGTATGTACCACCTGGAATAAGTCCAACGTCGATAGTTCCAGCTGCAAGGCCTTCACCTACTGCCTCAAAGCTAGTTCCAACAGTGATATCTACCTGACCAACCTCGTAACCAAGGCCTGCAAGCTCATCTGTGAGCATGTCCTTAAGTGGCTCTGTAGCTGTTACGATTTCGTCTGGCTCACGTGATGGTACGAAACCAATTGTTAATTTGTCAATTTTAACATTTTCTGAACCTGTTGTTCCTTCTGTTGTCTGTGTTGCTGTCTCTGTCTTTGAAGCATCGCTTCCGCAGCCAACGAACATTGACATTGCAACTGCACCGACAAGCATAGTAGAAATAAACTTCTTCATCTTTCCCCTCCTATAGGATATGATTATCGTTGTTATGCTACATTATAACACAGTTTTATGCAAGCACGATTTAATAACTGTTTTCATTTATATACAAAATCACAACATATATAAGAGCAACAATAGGATTTTTGTTGATAAATCCTACATCATTTACCTCAAAATTCTTTCCATAAAAAAACTTCTATATCTTAAATTACATTAAGATATAGAAGTCTTTTATTACTCAAAATCTACACTCTTACCAGTACGAGCTGACTCTCTTGCTGCTTCCATAAGTCGGAGGACACGACGTGTCTCAGGAATCTTTACAAGGAATTCTTCCTGTCCATCATATGCTCTTGCATAGTTTTCGAAATAGTTTTCATGTGTTGTATCAGCTATTGGAAGTGGCTCAGTGATAAGCTTTCCTTCTGGTGGTGGACCGAATGAACGTGTAGGGCCCGCTGCTGTCATAGTACGCTGACCTCCAACATTCTGAAGAAGGCCGTTTGTACGAACGATTGCACCCTGTGGATCAAATCCATCAAGGTAAGCTGTACCCTTGTTACCACCCATAATCCAGTGACGCTCGAACCACTTGTTGTCCATCTTATCTGTAAGGAAGTATGTACCAAGCTCAACCTCAGCCATAATTCCATTGTCAAACTTCATAAGAATCTTGAAGTAGTCATCAACCTCAAAGTTGATTACGTTTCTAACATCAGCAAATACTGACTTAATCTTTGCGCCTGGCATCATCCAGAGCATCTGGTCAAGAAGGTGAACACCCCAGTCAAAGAGCATTCCGCCGCCTTCTGCAATATATACATGCCAATCGTGCATGTTTCCGTTAAAGCCATATAAGCTACTCTTGATGCTATATACATCACCAAGTGTCTCGCTGTCGTAAACGTTCTTCATTGTGCGGAAGTCCTTATCATAACGTCTCTGATGATGAACTGTGAAGTTTACTCCGCACTCATCAACAACCTTTACCATGTCGTCAAGTTCCTCAAGGTTCATAGCAACAGGCTTTTCACAGATAATATCCTTGCCAGCACGTGCTGCCTGGATAACCAAATCATGATGCTGATTGTTGTTTGCTGCGATAAGTACAACATCCACCTCAGGATCGTTAAACATTTCTTCATTTGAAGCGTATCTCTTAATACCTTCCTTTACATCCTCAAGCTGCTTTGGGTCTTTATCTGAAATACCAACAACCTTATAGCCGTCGAGGCGTGTGAGCATTGACTCATGCTCGTGGCCCATGAAACCATGGCCGATAATACCAATCTTAATAGTTTCCATAGTGTTTTCCTTTCTCTATATATTTGTAAAAAATAAAGTCGATATCATTTATCTTGAATAAATAATACCGACTTTTTGGGTTTTGTTCTCTTATAAACTTTTCAATATCTTGTATATTGTTGCAAGTGAATTTCGCGCCCATAGTTAAGATGCAATCAAGTTGATGTATTTATTGCAGAGGGGCAACTCCCTAAAGATTCCCTCTGCTCTTAATATTCAGGGAATACGTGAAGTACACAGAATTCCTCTGCCTCTAAATCCACCTCTATTGTAAGAAGCTCACCTCGTGATCTGATGTGGGAACGAGAAAGCTCTGGCAGACATATCTCCTGAATGTATTTGATTTCACTTCTTTCAAGCTTGCTATCATTGTTAAATTTAGACCATTCATCAATGATAGAACCATGATTAGCATTTACACTTCGACGCTTTACAACGTAGCCTGCATTTTCACTGACTCCTGCAAGCTTTATAACAAGCTTTTTGTGATCCTTTGTGTCAAAGTATGACTTTGCCTCCTCAACAGTGGCCTGATTCTCAGCATCGATGAAATAGCTGGAATTGTACCAAACCAGATTGAAGCATATAATCTGATATTCGTCATCTGCCACTCTGGTAACCATATAGTTATCACCTCTGGCTATAACCTTGGTGCCCAAATGATTGAGCATCTTTATGGCATAGAAGATAGGCTTTCTGATAGTATCCTTTGATACAAGACCGCCACCGCCATTGATGATATTTCTTGCAGCGTAGGAATTGCACTGCCAATCGGTGGCAATCCATAAGCCCCAAACATCAATATCCTTGGCATACTTAACAATATTTCTTATTAACAGACAGCCTCTAAATGCACTGTCGTTAAGGTAATTGCGATTAGAGCAGGTAAGATTCCATTCGGCTACTACAAGCTTGCTTCTGTCAATATTAAGCTTGTCAAATGAACGATAAATCAAATCGATTTCTGAGCCTTCGAATTCCTTGTCCTGTGAACGAACAAATGCTGCCTTTCCACCATCTAATCCCGTAATTGGTTTTGGAACATATGGAAAAACAATGGTTGAAATAAAATCTGGTGCATATTTTTGCTGAGTAAGCTTGGTAAGTACAGCTTCAAACTCTTTTGAAGCCTCTACACTTGCGCCTGCACTATATCCCACCTTTGCATTAGGAGCCAAAGTCTTGACGGTTTCTGCTATGAAAGAATACACATCTACAAAATCATATCCACCATCTATATAAAAATCATCATAATTGCTGTGGAAGCCTTCCAAACCAATTTCAAAGCGCCAGTATGAGATTTCTTTTTCACCATATCTGCGTATAAGCGCTTTGAAGAACTGCTTGTACAGATTCTCCCAAACGCGCTCATCCTTGTACTTAATTCGAATATCCTCAAACCATGCTGATTCCTCTGGGTTTGTTACATTGGCATATGGTCTATTGGTGAAATCAAGCCATGGAGTAATTCTGTTTTCAACAAGGAAATCAAGTGCTTCGAAAATCATATCGAAGTTGTAATCGCCTACTGTAACACCGTCAGATACCATTGTTTTGGTATTGAATATCATCCATATTCTGGCATAGGTGAATCCAATTTCTTTAGCCAGGTACTGAATGTGGTACTGGTTATTGGCACGTAAAATATCATGGATAAAGCCTACATTTACTAGGCGATTCCAGTTACGCTTTAAATCCTCAGATTTTTTAACATCAATAAAGGCATCTACAAGTGCTTCTGGCTTGCTGTCGTCATCTGCTCGCTTATACTCAGTTTCGATTTTTTCCCTAATATCCTCATCAACGATGGTTTCCTTTGCAACCTGGCCCTTCATTTTCTGACGATATTCTGTAGGTGCCATGTTGTAGATTTCACGGAATACCTTTGTAAATGCTGATGCATTAGAGAAACCACAGTCCATGGCTATTTTAGTCATGTTCTTCTCAGTGTATAAAAGCTCATCGATGGCGTAGCGGGTACGCACCTGATTTACATATTCTGCGAAATAAGTACCGGTCTGCTTTTTAAATAGTCGGGAAAGGGTAGATGTAGAGGTGTACATCTGCTTGGCTAAATCTGAAAGGCTGATACCGTCCTGATAATTGGTATGTACATAGTGGATAATAATCTGAAGTTTTTCATCTGCATCGTAGTTTTCAGATATCTCAGTATTGGTATCATCTATCATGTAATGCTCTACCAGCTCATCTAAAAGCTTGTAAAGCATACTATAAATAAGACTTTGAGTCTTTTTTAAGGATGTAACATGCTGATAAACAATATCACGACATAAACCTATAACCCCGTCATAGGATTTTGTTTTGTCTGTGGCACTATTACAAAGGAAAAAGCTGTTTGGCTTTTTTAATATATGAACCAAAATCTGGTAATCATATTTGATAGAGCAAACAATACTTTTTTCAACAGTCTCAATACTGTGCTGGATACTGGAATTGATAACGAGAACATCGTCTCTTTCTAGCACAAAAACTGTATCCTTAAGCTTTACTTTTATACTTCCCTCGATAACATATAAAAGCTCAACATCTGTGTGCAGATGCTGAGTTTTGGCCATGTCTCTATATATGTCTACTTGAAATTGGTTATAGCTATTCATAAAACTCCTCAAAATCTAAATTACAAAAACACTTTACACAGTATAGCACAAAAGAGGAAGAAGCAAAATGCCCCTTCCTCTGAAGTATATGTTATGTATGCTTTGGCTATTCGCCGATACACTTTGCTTAGCACCAGCAAGCTGGTGTAGTATTGGCTCGCTTACTCACCAATACACTTTGCCATAGCAGCCTGGTGGCGGCGAACCTGTTCGATTGAATCTACATCGAGATCCATTCTAAGGTGCTCTCCACCTTCGTACTCTGAGCTTAAGAAGCCCTTGTAACCTGCCTTCTTAAATGCTTCGATAACTTCTGGAAGTGCTACCGCTGTCTCCTGAAGATCTTCGTGAACATTGTAGAACTTAGCATGTGTATGGAAGATATAATCGATATTGTCGATGATATCCTGTGGATCAGACCATGAGTATGTGAATGATGTACCAGCATACTCTAAGTCTGCTGGGCCGCCGCCTGCAGCCTTTACAGCATCCATCATTTCAGCCATGCCGTTTGCCATACGATATTCCATGTTGGCCTTGCCTAAATTAAGGTCATACTTAATCTTTGTGAAGCCCTTTGCTACGCGGCTTGCGTATGCGTCATCAACAATCTTTATGCACTCTTCCTTTGCGCCGTGACGACGAGCCTTGTCACGAACAACATCAGGAATGTTCTTGCAGAAGATACCCATATCTGGAATAAATCCAAAGTGCTTTGTACCTGTTCTGTTAATCATTTCCATGTAACCATCTGCCCAACCAGAGTTGAGTGAGAATGGAGCATGTACTTCAAGACCAATCTTAACACCAACCTTTTCAGCGTACTCAAGGCTGCCCTCGATTACATCCATTGGTGTTGATACAAGTGTACGGATTACAGGGAATCCAAGTAATGATGCAAGACGTAAATCACGCTCCATCATCTTAACCTGCTCTTTTAATGTAAGAGTACGGTTATCAAAAATGTGGTTCTCCAAGAATGCATCATAGCATGATGGAGTAAGATTGTACTTCTTCATCCAATCAAACCACCGGTCTCTGAAGCTCTGTGTTTCAATTGGAAGTGGAAACTGTCTAATCATCTGCTCAGCAAGAAGCTCTACACCTGTAGCTCCTGTTGCTGCTGTTTCTCTTAAGCATCCCTCTAAATCAAGCTTTCCAAGATAGAACTCGTCTTGATAGCTATAGAGAGACACACTTCTTTTAATATCGCTCATTTTTCTGTCCTCCTAAACTAAATCTCGAATTCTATATTGCAAGGTGCCTCGATAACGAATGGCATGTATGATGGAGCAATCTTCTGGATAGCTTCAATACTGTGCTTGCCATTTGAAAGGCCACCTTCCTTTAATACTGTTACTGTTGCATACTCGCCAAACTCCCAACGATATTCTGGGTCAATGACTGTTCTGCACTCTTCGAGTGTAAATGTATCTCCGTTTACTGTAAGTCTAATATCTTCTCTTTTGATGTCCTCGCCATCAACCTTAAGAATGATGTCGCGTAGAATTGAAAGAGTAAATGAACGATAGTACTGTGCCTTCCAAGCAAATGAAAAGCCTACGACTTTGCCATTTTCTTCAACATTCTTAAAGCTGGCTGGATCATATATTGGTCTTCCTGCCATTTTATATTTCCTCCTAATTTCTTTGGCTTCCCTTTAGTCCGCCGGTTACGCTATCAAGTCAGGGTATCGATTTTTGAGATCGCTTGCGCTATACTCCTCAAAAACCGACACCCAGCCTTGACAGCTACCGGCTCATCTAGGGATAAGATCTTTCTTTTAACTTTAGTTTTGTTTGTTATATAAAATCTTAGTTCTACGAGGGCTGGTAGGCTGCAATCTATATATGTCTTAAGCGAGGCATTCCTAGCCGAGTGTAGACATATATAGATTGTAGACGTAACCAGCCACACAGCCTACGTGTTAGCTAAACGCACGTTAGTCTTCGATGTACTCTGCGGCTTCCATACCTGCAATACGGCCTGTGTTAACGGCGTATCCCATTGAGTTTCCTGGAAGTAAGAACATGTATGAATCATCATAGATGTTACATGAATCAGCACCTGCTGCGTAAAGTCCTGGGATAGGCATAAAGTCTTTATCGCATACTTCGCAGTTTTCGTTGATGCGGATTCCACCTACGGTACCGTATCCGCCTGGATGGAATGTTCCAGCGTAGAATGGACCCTTCTTTAACTTACGAAGGTATCTGTAGTTCTTGAAGAATTCCTCATCTCTGCCTTCACAGTAATCGTTGTAATCGTCTACTGTCTCCTCAAGTACTTCTGGATCTACACCAATCATCTCAGCGAGCTCCTCGATAGTATCTGCCTTGAAGAACTGCTTAGAGCCCTTTGCAATAAGCTCATCCATCTCATCATAGAATGAAGATACGTCTGGATCTGGAGTAACAAGTGATGTTACATCAACGCCATTCTTAACGTATGACTTAACGATTGTTGAATCAACAATTGAGAATAACTTCTTATCCTTCTGGTGATTAGCAACATTTGAAAGATATGTTGTGTTCTGCATGAACTCTTCGTTCATTACACGCTTGCCAAATGCATTTACAAGAAGGTTTGGCTGTCTAAGAACGTTCTTTACAGAAGCGCCAGCTTCCTCGCCACCACCTACATCACAAGCAGACTCAATTCTAACTGGAAGGTGATCAGCACCTGCCTCCCAAGCCATCTTAAGACCATCGCCTACAAGACCTGGAATAGCAAAATTGAATACATCCTTACCAAACTCTACTCCGATTTCTTCTTTGATGAGCTCTGGGTTACATCCTGCACCACCTGTAGCGATAACAGCTGCTTTACACTCGATAGTGAATTCCTCACCATCCTTGTTTACTGCAAGAACACCACAAACCTTGCCTTCATCATCTTTAAGAATCTTCTTACCTGCTGTCTCAAGAAGTACCTTTACGCCAAGCTCCTGAGCCTTGTTAAGAAGAGCCTTATTCATGTGACCAGCTGCACGAGGTCCAATCTTGTTACCAGTCTTTACGATGTGCCATGTAGCCTCTGACTGTGGGAAGTATTTGAAAGCGCCTTCGAACTCAACGCCCATATCCTCAAGCCACTCAATAGTTTCTGCAGACTGTTCGAAATATCTCTTAACAAGTCTTGCATCTACATTGTAGTGTGTGTAATCCATGAACATGTTAAATGCTTTTTCAACAGTAACATCAATCATTTGCTCCTGCTGATATTTTGTACCAATACCAAGTGGTCCCATACCCATGTTGGCAGCACCACCAGTGATAGCTGCTTTTTCAATAACGATAACCTCTGCGCCATCCATAGCTGCCTGAACAGCTGCTGACATACCAGATGGTCCACCTGCAATAACAACCAACTGTGTCTTTAAGTTTTCCATTTCGTTGTTCTCCTTCTCTAAATAAAACCTTTCGGTCTGTTCACAATTTCTGATATTAATTTACCATCTGATGGGGATAACAACTATTTTCAGTTTCCTTAAACCTTATTCTATATTGCATTCAAATTTTCTCTCAAAAATCAGATTGCAATAAAAGATAAGCTTTTGTTGCATTGTATTTTTAACATATAGCAAAAGGCACGCCCCCGTAGTGACGCGCCTTTGTGTAATCTTTTATTTATGTAATTACCATTTTCCAACCTTAGTCTTCTTCTTTGGAAGCTTAGGAAGCTTTGTAGCTGTTTTGATACAGCCTTCGTCGCAGGCAGATACGCACTTGCCACACTGCTCGCAAAGGTCCTGATCGATAATGTGGATGAAACCATCCTTTCCTTCGATAGCATCCTCTGGGCAAGCGTCGATACAGTCACCACAGCCCTGGCATTCATCTGGATCGATGTAGTAAAGCTCTGCAGCCTTGTAGCACTTGCCACACTTGCAGGTCTTTCTCTTGATATGATCATCGAACTCATCAGGGAAAAGTGCAATAGCAGATGTAAGAGGCTTTGTCATGTTCTGGCCAAATGGACAGTATGCTCCAATACTGATAAGCTCTGAAACCTCTTTGATAAGGTCAAGGTCACCTGACTTTGCCTTGCCCGTTGTCATTTCCGTTACAATCTGTCTGAACTGGGATGTACCCTCACGACAAAGAACACACTTACCGCATGATGCGTTGTAGGCCTGGTTCATAAGCTGAACGCAAGCATCAACCATACACTCGCTGCTGTCATATACTGTGATTGAGCTGAATTTTTCTGTTGCCTCAAGCTTAAGCTCAGCTGCCTCTGCAGGAGCCATAAATGTACCCTTTAAGCCGCCAAGCAATACTGCCTTTGTTCCCTCAAGAGCGACTACCTCTCCAACTATCTGTCCAACAGTTGCCTTTTTGATTTCAGTTTTCTCGCCAACATTTACAGCAACAAATTTATCATTAAAACCGTTCTTAATTCCATAAGCAGCCTCTGGAGTTACAACTGAAACTGCCTTATCCTCATACACTGCCACGTATTCATCTTGAATCATAGGACGTGGAATGTTTCCGCCAAGTACCTGAGCCACAGAATATGGGTTGGTCAGAGTAGGTGAGCATGCGCTTGTATAGCGCACATCACCATTTAATCCCTCAACCTTTTCTCCCTCAGGAAGAAGATACATTATATCTGCATCAAGCTCTGAGGCATACTTTTCAACACCTGCAACCACCTCTGAAAGATAGTTTTTCATTAAATACATTGAAAGAGGTGCTTTTATATCATCACTAACACAACTAACAACTAATAAGTTTTTCATTACTGCTGACCTCCTTCCTCTGATATATAATCGCTCCAGAACTTCTGTGGAGAGATTTGAACACGAAGGTCACACTGTAAGCAACGACTAGCCTCACAGCCTGCCTTGCTGCAATCGAAGCCTAAATCCATAGGCTCGAAGTTTGTCTTTCTAGACTCTGAGTCTGTAACTGTTGGCTCTGTTCTGTGAGTCTTTGTAAGCTCTGGGTTCTTGCCAATGCATGGATTTGCAATCTGCTCTGGGGCAAGATTTTCCTCGATATTACCATCACCGCCAAGGAATATATCAATCTCGCTAACTGCAGCTCTTGCCTCTGCAATTGCAGCTATAACTGAACGTGTACCTGTTACTGCATCACCCGCTGCATAGACACCCTCTACAGATGTCTTATGACCATCTGCTGTGACAATGCGTCCTCTGTTGAGCTCAAGACCAAACTCCTCTGTAATATCTGGATGCTGTCCAACTGCAAAAATAACGGTATCAGCTGGGAATGTAACTGTAGAATCTGGAATACGTGTAAACTCTGGTCCCTTAGGTCCAAATTTAAGTCCCTCGATTCCTGTTACAGTAAGGCCTGTCACCTTGCCATTTTCTGATTCGATGGCATCAAATGTACGTGAGTTCTCTACGATGATTCCATCTTCCTTAGCCCAGGTAACTTCTTCTTCAGAAGCAGTCATCTTGTCAGGGGCCTCAAGACATGTCATAACTACATGCTTTGCTCCAAGACGAAGTGCAGACTCTGCACAGTCGATAGCAACGTTACCACCACCGAGAACTACTACATTTTCTCCAACTGGAAGTGGCTCATCAAGGTTGATAGAGCGTAAGAAATCAGCGTTAAGGTACACGTTTGGTAAATCATTTCCTTCTAGTGGAAGTCGGTTACCAGCGTGTGTTCCAACTGATACAAATACTGCATCATACCCCTCAGCCTTAAGCTCTGCTGCTGACTTAACATCTACACCACACTTGATTTCAACACCAATTGACTCAATCTCTGCGATTTCCTTATCAAGAACCTCGCGAGGCAATCTATATGAAGGAATACCGTATCTCATCTGGCCGCCTGCCTTTGGAAGCTTCTCGAAAATAGTAACCTCATGGCCAAGCTTCTTGAGATAATAGCCTGCTGTAAGACCTGCTGGGCCTGCACCAATGATTGCAACCTTTTTACCTGTTGCATCCTTCTGGAATGCATTTGCTTTCCAGCTTCCGTCATCCTGGCTTGCTGCAAATCTCTTAAGGTTTCTGATTGAAAGTGGTCCGTCCAAGTGCTGTCTCTTACACTGAAGCTCACAAGAGTGAACACAGATGTAGCCCAAGCATTCTGGAATAGGAGCCTTCTCGCGCACTGTTGCTGCAGCGGCTGGATAATTTCCTTCTTTAATAAATCTGATGTATTTTGGAACGTTGATATGAGCTGGGCACCCCTCGCTACATGGGACAAGTGTCATCTCACGACTTAAGCTTGGATCATCCTTGAATACTCCAACCTTGTCACGGATTGAACCAGTAGGACAAACCTCAACACAAGCGCCACAGAACTGACAGCCAGCCTCCTCAAGGCTATTACCATTGATGACAACCTTCATTCTGCCATCAACCTTTTCAAACTTAAGTGCTCCAACACCACGAAGCTCTGAACAAGCACGTACGCAGCGTCCGCAAAGGATGCAACGATACATTTCGTGAAGCATAAGTGGATTTTCTTCATTTTCAATAAGAGGTAATTTCTGCTGACGGAATTCTCTACCAGCATCACCTACGTACTGTGAAATAGAAGCAAGGTGGCACTTACCATATTTTGGACAGCCTACACACTCACTTGGGTGAGTCTTGAACATAAGCTCAACCGAAAGCTTACGAACCTTTTCAGCTGTTTCTTCTTTAGTGCTGATTACCATTCCTTCTTTAACCTTTGTTGAACAAGAAGTTATAACACCATCAACACCTTCCTGCTTTACAACGCAAAGACGACATCCACCATTTGGATGTAAATCACTATGATGGCAAAGATGTGGGATATAGATTCCGTTATCAAGAGCAGCCTCAAGGACTGTCTTTGACTCATCACATGTAATAGCCTTGCCATCGATTATCAAATTGACTGTTGCCATACTTTTAGACTCCTTCTAAATATTTGAAAACTTAAACCGAATTTTTTTTAAATCTATTTTTGACATTACTATTGTATGGCACAGGCTGATTTCACTCTTGCCATTAATTTTATTTTTTATAGAAATAAATTGCACAAGAAGATTTTACTAAAATCTCAGGTGCAACATTTCGCTTTATTTTATTGCACCTTTACAAATCACTTTTCCAGGGGATTACTCAGAACCATCCGAATTATAGAAATTGTTTTCTGAATATAGTAAAATAATCATATCAAATAACTTTCAATTACTTGCATCGGGGAACAGTTATGGAAAAGAAACAACCTCTCTTCAAAAGCTTCGGCTTTGCTTTTGAAGGAATCTTCAACACTATAAAGACAGAACGCAATATTAAAATCCATCTCTTCGCCACAATAATGGTAATTATATTTGGATTTATTCTAAATATCTCATACCTGGAATGGCTGATTTGCCTTCTTCTGTTCGGACTTATCACCTCTCTTGAGCTTGTTAATACATCCCTTGAGGCTGTAGTAGATTTGGCTACTCAGGAGCGAAAGCCTCTTGCAAAGAAAGCAAAGGACGCCGCTGCAGGAGCAGTTCTTTATTCATCGATTATTGCCGCCATCATAGGCGGAATAATATTTTTTCCAAAACTATATAACTTCATTATTAATTTAACTTAGTTACAGGAGGACTTACTTATGGCAGAAAACTTAAATCCAATCACAGATGGTGTAAAGAAATTATTATTGGCAGGCGTAGGTGCTGTTGCCCTTACTGCTGAGAAGGCTGACGAAATCGTCAATACACTTGTTGATAAAGGTGAAATCACTGTAGAACAGGGTAAGGAATTAAATCAGGAGCTGAAGCACCCCTTTAATGAAAGAAAGAACAAGTCTGGCGAAAAGGATATCGACGGCTTTGTAAATGGACTTAGTGCAGATGAATTGGCAAAACTTAAAGAGGCTTTAAAAGACAAATAATAATGCAAAATACTACTGACAATACTCAATCAGATGATTCTCTGAGATTTAACGAAATAAAAGCGGTCTTAAAAAAGCACCAGCTTGGACGTGGAATTAATCCTGTCAAGCTCCGTGAAATTCTTGAAGACCTTGGCCCCACCTATGTGAAGCTTGGCCAGATTATGTCCCTGCATTCAGATGTATTGCCAAGGTCTTATTGTGATGAGCTTCTAAATCTTACATCTGATGTTGCACCAATGCCTTTTGAAGTGGTTATATCTGTAATTGAGGAATCTCTTGGTGAGGATTACACAACCATTTTCAAAAACATTGATGAAACACCAATCGGTTCTGCTTCCATCGCACAGGTACATCGTGCCAGACTTTTGAATGGGGAGCCTGTTGTTATCAAGGTGCAACGTCCCGGTGTATATGAGACTATGTCCAGAGACATTACTCTTTTACATAAGGTAGTAAGGAGAATGCCTTCTGTAGCCGGAATCAAAAGCATGGTAGACCTTGATATGATTTTGGATGAAATGTGGGCCGTGGCTCAGCAGGAATTGGATTTCATCACGGAATCATCCAACATTCTGGAATTTACCGAGTACAACAAGGATATTGTCTATATTTATATACCTAAGTTTTACAAGGAATATACCACCGACAAGGTTCTTGTGATGGAGTATATCGATGGGCAGGCCATTAACGATAGAAAACTCTTAGAATCCCGTGGCTACGATACTGAAGAAATCGGTAAAAAGCTGGTTAACAATTTCATTAAACAGGTTATGGAAGATGGTTTCTTCCATGCGGACCCCCACCCTGGCAATCTACGAATTCGTGGCGGTAAAATTGTGTGGTTTGACATGGGTATGATGGGAAGGCTCACCGAACGCCAGCGAAAAATAATGATTCGTGGTGTAGAAGGTATTGCCTTAAAAGACATTAACATGTTAGAGGGTGCAGTTTATGATTTATGTGACACCAAGGGTAAGGTTAACCGCAAACAGCTCTATAACGATCTGCGAGACTTTCTAAACAAATATGGTTCCATGTCAATGGGCAATGTGAAGATACCAGAAACCCTTATGGATCTGGTTGAAATCATGAAGAAAAATAATCTGGTCATGCCCCAAGGTGTAAGTATGCTTGCCAGAGCCTTCGCCCATATAGAAGGATTGCTAGCTGGCATTTCTCCTGACATAAACATGATTGATATCGCCATTGATCGAATGCAGGAAGCAT
Organism: Pseudobutyrivibrio sp. ACV-2; assembly: GCF_900107545.1. Taxonomy (GTDB): domain Bacteria; phylum Bacillota; class Clostridia; order Lachnospirales; family Lachnospiraceae; genus Pseudobutyrivibrio. Next base: position 76,557 of record NZ_FNQZ01000005.1, read on the forward strand.
TCATCCACGAGTTTAATATTAAGAAGGAATTTGGTAGCTTTGCCCGCAAGATGTATCGTTCCACTAATAAAGGGGTAGAAATACCTTCACTGCTTGCCGATGCTTTAAGAGATTATTTAAATGGAGAAGCAAAGACCAGCCTGACTCTGCAGATTTCTGGTCCTTTTGCTGAGCTTATTAACGCATCCATAAGAAACTTAGTCATCGGAATGTGTCTAGCAGGCTTATTAGTAGGTTCCGCCATTATTTGTGTAACAGACATGGAACCCAGAATAATGGGCATTCCATTCTTAGGATTTATTGGCTTTTCGATTGCGTCTTTTATGACAACATTTCTAATAATGCGCTTTTTTATCCGGTGGGTTCTTAAAAAAATTCACGAGCGCAGATAACGGTCAAACACGAAAAGTCCCCTGACTTTCAGTCAGAGGACTTTTTTTAATTAACCATTAATTGTAGTTTCAAAATTTTTGATGTGTTCATTCATAAGTTCATCAAGCTTCTCTTTATTTGCCATGATTTTAGGACCACAGATACTACCGAAGCTCTGTATTTCAACTGTGTGCTCACGAAGTCCCTTAAAGGTTCCACGGGCTCTCTCCTGCTCTTCCTTTGTAAATTCAACAGAAATACCATTGTTCACAATACTTAGCTGACCATGAATTCCACAGATTGGGCAGGTCACTGTGGTAGAACCTGGGTTTACCATAAGAAGTCTCTGGTGGCACACTGGGCAAACCTCTTCTGGTTTACCCTCTGGACGGAAAAACTCTACTGAATCATCATTTAATCCAAGAGCTGTTCTTTTTCCCATTTCATGCATATCATCAATTAGCTTTTCATCAAGATATGGATTTCCAGTTGTACCCATGCAGTTTGCATTGTAATTTCCCATTACTTTCATCATTGGTGGAAAACCAAAGATGTGAAGGGAAGCTGTTCCCATTGATGTCCAATCATCTGTAGTTGCACCACCAACTGAAATATAAGAAACTGTTCTTTTCTTTAGTCTCTCCATTGGAAAATCATCTGCATTTCCTGGAAGTTCACCGGCTCTTCTTTTATCCAGTACATAAGTGATTGCCGAATAATCATGACGACATGAAAATCTATCAACGAAATCCTTGAACTGACCTACAGGCTGAAGAGCATATACAGGTGCTCCCAAAATAATCGAATCAGCCTCGCGGATCTTGTCCTCAAGAACCTGAAAATCATCCTTAAAAATACATACATTATCCTTGCCCTTTTCAAGTGCACCTGAGCATGCACCACAGCCACGGCAACGGCCAATCTTCATGTTTATTGTATTTACAAATTCAATCTCAGCATCTGGGCAAGCTTCCTTTGCTCCGAATAATGCTTCCTTTACTAAAATATCTGTGTTTGCATTCTTTTTTCCAAAAGAAATACCTAAAATCTTCATTTATTTTACACTCCTAATACATTTATTACTTTTGGGGGGGCTGTTTAAGGCCGCCCTACAGCCTATTTATTTTCGTTAAGTATAGCCAAAACCTTTGCTTCGTTTTCAATGCCAATTGCATTTGTCATCTTAATCATGGCAAATGGTATGATGGCAAGAAGAAACATAAGTGCTGGGCCAAAATTGATTACTGCGTTCATTTTTGTTACAACGTCTGCACTAAGCTGTGCGTTGGCTACAAATCCAACAGCACCAAGAATAATTATTCCTATTGCTCCGCCAATTGCATTTCCAAGCTTTGTAGAAAATGAAATTACAGAATAGATCATTCCATCTGCTCTGTTTCCAGTCTTAAGCCAGATATCATCAATAACTTCACCAATAAGACTAAAGGTTGCAATACCTGCAAAATTCACAGCACCATAAAGGAATGAAACAATCACCATTGGAACAACTGCTTTTGCTTCTCCTGCGAAGAAAAATCCAACACAGCATAATGCTTCAAGCATGCAGGAAATGCAGCATAGAACCTTTTTATCTATTTTTTGAGCAAGATATGGAATGTAAAAGTTTGGAACCAGCATTCCAATCTGTAAGGCTGTACCACCTGCTGCAATTAATGCAGGATTCTCAAAAACATTAAAGAAATAATAGGCCATAATGCCAAGTCTTCCAAATACACCTGTTAAAAACAGAAGCATTCCAAGAAGAAGCATGGCTGTATTTTTATCCTTGATAACTGTGCGGAATGAAATCCAAAGATTCTTTACCACATTTTGTTTTTCACTGCTTCCTTTAACACCACCACTGACAACTTCCTTTGTAGAGAACACACATGTAAACAAACAAGGAATCGCAATTAAAGAAAATACGATAGTTGCCCCTAAATAACCTCTTTCACTGTTTGCATCTCCATTGCCAAAGAATAGAATCATTGGCATTGTAATAGCACCCATCAGAATGCCTGCAACAGAACCCATTGCACCTTTAAATGAATTTAAGGCAACACGCTCTTTATTTACAGTTGTAATAGAATTTGCAAGTGAACCTACAGAAATACTTACTGCTGTGTATGCCATACCGCAAAGAATATAGCTGATGGCACACCACAATATCTTCCATACACCTGGCAGATTAAGATTTAAAAATGTAAGGCAGGTGCAAAGAGAAAGTACCGGTGCACCAAACAAAATATAAGGACGAAATCTTCCCCATTTTGATCTTGTATTTTCAGCTATTGAACCAAACATCGGATCATTAATGGCATCCCAAATTCTTGCAATAAGCATAATAGCTGATATTACTAAAGGGGTAAGCCCTACAATATTTGTATAGTAAATTGTCAAATAAGAGCTAATCATTGTCCAGCTGAACTGAGTTCCAGCCTCGCCCATTCCATAGCCCAACTTTCTCCAAAAGGAAAGACCTACTCTTTCATTACTTTTAGTATCTTTATTCTCCATAGTAGCTTTTCCAGACACTACCTCCACTGTTGCATCCATTAAACAATACCTCCAATTACATTATTATCTGATTACCGAGGTTTAATAAAACCTCAGCTACCCAATCCCTTCCCCTATTATTTATTTAACCGCTTTGCCGCTACATTCATAAGCACATTGTTAAGCTTATCCAAATAGGTTGACTTGCTATTACATGATATAATCGCAACCACATATATAGGCTCCTCCGATACTGGAAGATTTATTCCAGTAACGTCATATCTCTGAGAAATGTCATCCATTTCCGCCATCAGCGTATATCCCTTACCAATTTCAACCTCATCTAAAACACTGCCCATGTTTGGACGATAGATGTTCCCCTTCCCCGATGAATTGTAGGAAGAATATAGTGTTCCATCAGGAGTCCACAAAGGCTCGGTCATACTTATCAGAGGCTCGGTTCTCAGCTCGGGAAATTCTACTTTACCTTTTTTTGCCCAAGGATGACTACTTGATACATATATTTTCATTCTGGTCTCATCAACTATAACTACCCTGTCACCGCTTTTTTTTATTGATTCGATGACGGCCTTATCTGCAAAAGTAAAAAAGCAATCTATTTCCTTTTTTTCTTCATCGATTACCATAAAATCAGAATTTACATTCCAGGAAATTCTTTCCCTATCGATAACCTCTAGCAGCTGTTCCTTAAAAGTGGTACGAATCCAGGTTCTCAAGCCTGTGAAATAGGATATTGAAATATGCTCATCAGTGCTTTGAGCATATTCTCTCAGCTCGTTGATACATTGATTCGATAATTCCACTACATTTTGAATCAGGGAATAGGCTTTTCGTCCCACTGCAGTAATCTCCACCTTTTTTGTAGTTCTAACAAAAAGCGGTGAGCCAATCTCCTCCTCCAAGGCTGCGATAGTCTTTGATACCATCTGCTGTGTTATAAACAACTTATTGGCTGCTTTGGAAAAATTTTTCTCCTCTGCAACCGTAAGAAAAATGCGCATTTGTTTAATATCCATTGTTTGTAGCACCCCTTTGCTTATACATAATTATATATGGATATATACTACTACAAAAACAATAAAGGTGTGTTATTAACAATTTATAGTTGTTATTAATTCTTGTACTAATTAAAATACAACCATTATTTGCATAGATTGTTATTTTTTAGACACTCTTATGTTATAGTATTTGTCAGTTTGGTGTTAGTGTAGTCTAACTGTCCATGGATTCACTTTCACAACCCCACCAACTGGTAGTTATTAATAGTTTCTTACTAACGAAAGGGAAAAGTAATGGCAAATCACGATTTCGAACAATGGAACGGTTTTGTAGGTCGCGTATGGAAGGACAATATTGATGTCCGCGACTTCATCCAGAACAACTACACTCCTTCGATGTAGAAAGACTAATAGCAACATCCCACCTAAAATAGTCATCAAAATAAACGGAAATACGATAATGTTTATTCCTGTTGGAACCGTCAAAGCTGACCTTAGAAGTATTACCTCCTGGGCAAATGCATAATTCACTGCCAGGTCCTCCTGCGCTGTAGAAATATAAATCTTCATACCAGTTTCTGAATTTTTAATTATATCTATATATATGAACCCCGCTGGTAGCCCCACTTCTTCCAACCACTGTGAACCGCCATCAAGATTTATATACAGATTGTCTGATACAGAAATAGCTGATAGTAAATCATCCTGGCTTAATGCCACATTTCCTATGGCAAGCTGATATCTATACCATCCATCCTCATATGCATCTTCATTTACCTGCATCAAGATATTTTGCAAAGCCAGTCCACTGTCTCCAAACACCGCATCCGCATTTTCACTTTTATATCCAGTGACTGTATAGTCTGAAACTCCAATGAGATATTTAGTATTCTCATATTTTGTCATTTCTGAGGTTGTAGGATAGGCCTCGATGTTTGCTGTAGACATTTCACCATAGGTAGCCTCCACTGGAATGGCATATAGATATATCTTTACATCCGGTACTCTTATACTCGAAACATCTTCTTCGTTTTCACTTGTTGCATGTAAAGTCATAGGAATCGATATACATCCATTTTCATCTAGTTCCAAAGTATCTCCGCCCTCAGGATCTACCTGTGATTCTGTTTTCAGATCAGCCTCTGATTCTTCTTTTAGTTCATCAGCAAGTTCTCCAGTACCCTTGATATCTTCATTTAAAACCTCCCCTGAAGGGTCATTTGTCTTAATCTCTATACCTTTAGGTTCCTCACTATTTTCTTCACCCAGTTCTCTTTTAGTCTCATCTTCTGCGACTTTTATAATTTCTTCATCCGTATTATTATCCGTTTTTTCCTCTACCGATTCTTCCTCTATTACTGTCTCTACTGTCGATTCTATTTTTTCTATGTCAACTTCAGGCTCTATTATTTCCGCTTCAATACTAGCTTCAATTTCTGTTTCAGTTGTCTCTATTTTTTCTACAACTAATTCATTATCTGAAACAAGACCCCCATCTACTATTTCCAGGTCTGGCTCAACCCCTTCAGCATAGGACGATATGGGATTTATACCTATTGCAAACGCAATAACGAAAATTAGTATTTTCCTCCTCATATTGCCCCTCTTTCCTGTAAAAAACAAAAAAGCTCACAGAGCGGACCTAAATGTCTGCCCTATGAGCCTAGATACTCACTTTATCATTCTTACATTTTTATTAAATCACCCATAAACAATCACCACACAATCCCATTCTCCAAGGATTTATCTCATTTTATTGGCTATCAGTTAAAAATGTGTGAAATAATAGAATATTCACAATATTTTACGACATAATACATAGAAATTTCGCATAATTCCGCAATTTAAGGCCTTTCTTTACTATTAAGTCAGATATATTTTCTATCTATTTTGTAAATGTTTTATGAATTTTCTGTTATTTTCCGATTAGTTAATTTAAATTATCATATAATAATCTTTGACATGGAATGCCAAGTGATATTTTTTTCACTAAATACTATGTCCATTAAGTAACATTCCAAGGAGGTTTTTTATGGCTGAAGTAACCAAAAAAATAACAAAAATAAAGACAAAAGTGAAAAAAAGCATTAGCAAAACTCTTCTAAAAACGCTAATGCCTATTATCAGTATTGGTATTGTAGCTATCATTCTGTTTCTAACATTGAATGCAAGAGCAACCATTACAGAGATAGCGCTTATGGATCTACAGGCAGAAACAAAAGCAAATGCCATGGAACTAGGTACTCCTTTTAGAATGCTTACGGCTAAATTTGGTGAATACTGCGATACTCTTGAGCAGGTGCCATTTGAAGACCATGAAGCGATGCTCCGATATATTGAACCATCAGCTAACTATGATGCCATAGCAAATACTGGTCTTTACATTGGATTCTCTGATGACACCTACATTTTTGCTAATGGTACTATTCAGGCAGCAGACTGGAGGCCTACACAACGCGGTTGGTATCAGGAAGCTCAGGGCCATGAAACATTCATAGAAACAGAACCATATATTGATGCATCTACTAATGAACTTTGCGTAACCTTTGTACGCCAAAACGATTTTTACAACGGAGAGAAAGGTGTATGTGCTGCTGACGTATTTCTTTCAGACCTCCAGGAAAAAGTAAATGGCTTAACTCCAATGGGATCTGGTTCCTCTATTGTCATTGCCGGTGACTACCTTGTTACTTTCTTTGATCAAAGTCTAAATGGTTCAAAGATTTCTGATATAAATGATAGCTATTTAAATACAGTAAAAGCACATATAGACAGTGGCTCTGAAGATGTAATACTTGTGGAACAGCCTGGCACAGGTGATCAGCTATATGTCACCACTTCCCCTATTCAGGGAACCTCGTGGACACTGGTATCATCTATAGCTAAAAAGGATGTTGAGAGATCATCTAATTTATTTATGAACTACGCTGTCATAGCTATGATAATTTTGATTGCTCTTATTACCTTCGTTATCATAAATACTATTACAAGGGTAATTACAAAACCGGTCAACAACCTGTCAGAAAGTATTACTGCTATTTCAAGTGGTGATTTTACCACCACAATGCCTCAGGACAAAGGCGATGAAATTGGTCTTATCAGCAGAGAAATGGGCGATTACGTTCACATTATGAACGACACTATCACCTCCATCCAAGCAAAGGCCGAACAGCTGAAAGCTGATTCCTCCTCATCGAAAGAAGCCTCTGTAAAAATGACTTCGGGAGCAAATGAACAATCTTCTTCTATGGAACAGATTCGTTCTACTATGGATGATATAACCAACGCAGTTGGAGAACTTGCGAACAATGCAACACAGCTGGCGCAGGCCGTAGCCGACCTGACTGACAACGGAAATCGAACAAATGAAGTCATGCTTGAATTGGTTGAGCAAGCCAATATTGGACAGCATGATATGAATGAAGTGCAGAACAATATGGATAATATCACTACATCAATGAATGAAATGAATGATGTAGTAACCACAGTCGGTGAATCCGCAAGCAAGATTACAGAGATTGTGGCCATGATTGATTCTATTTCTCAGCAGACCAACCTTTTATCTCTGAATGCAAGCATCGAGGCTGCCAGAGCTGGTGAAGCTGGAAAAGGCTTCGCTGTAGTAGCAGATGAAATCGGAAAGCTTGCACAGAACAGCCAGGATGCCACTAAGGAAATCAGTACTATTATCAATGAAATTACTCAGCTCATTCACAACCTGGCAGATAAATCACAGGCCAATATGGATGCTATTAACGATAATAGCGAATCCGTTGCAAAGGCTGGCGTAAGCTTCAATAAGATTTATGAAGACCTGAACACTGCTGCCGAAACCATGAAGGACATGATTAGTATGATGGGTGATGTAAACGATATCGCATCGAGTGTTGCTGCTATCTCAGAGCAGCAATCAGCAAGCTCGCAAGAGGTATCAGCTACAGTTACTACCCTTGCTGAAAGTGCTCAGAATATTGCAGATGAATCTCGCGGCGTGGAAAATGCAGCTAATTCAGTTTCAGATTCAGCAATATCAATCAATTCCGAACTCAGTAAATTTAAAATTGCTGAAAAGAATACTCTGGAATAAACAGTAATGCTACAGAGACTGATAAGATAATCCATTGTTTTTTTTAGGTTTTAATCTTCATACCTCTATACTAAGGATTCAGGGCTATCTGAGGATAGCCACTGGGTCCTTTTAGTTTTTAGCGCATTTTTAACAACCCCTTTAATCCATTGTAGGAATTGTATAAATCTTCTCTACAATTTATGTCATGCGGCTTTGTATTTATAAAAAACAAGATATTGATGTACTTATTAAAATACATTGTTAAATTTTAGACATTTTTATGGTATAGTATTTGACAGTTGGGTGTTAGTGATGTCTAACTGTCCATGGATTCACTTTCACAACCCCACCAACTAGTAGTTATTAATTTCTATTTAGGAAAGGGAAAAATAATGGCAAATCACGATTTCGAACAATGGAACGGTTTTGTAGGTCGCGTATGGAAGGACGACGTTGATGTCCGCGACTTCATCCAGAACAACTACACTCCATATGATGGAGATGAGTCCTTCTTAGCAGATGCTACAGAGGCAACCAATACTCTTTGGGGTAAGCTCCAGGAGCTTCAAGCGCAGGAACGTGCAAAGGGCGGCGTTCTCGATATGGATACAGATATTGTATCTTCACTTACTTCTCATGGTGCCGGCTACATTTCAGATGAGACAAAGGACCTTGAGCAGATTGTTGGTCTTCAGACAGACAAGCCTCTTAAGAGAGCATTCATGCCATTCGGTGGTATCACAATGGCAGAACAGTCTTGCAGAATGTACGGCTATGAGCCAAGCGAAAAGCTTCACGAAATCTTTACCAAATATCATAAAACTCACAATCAGGGCGTATTCGACATCTACACTCCAGAGATGAAGAAAGCTCGTCACAACAAAATCCTCACAGGTCTTCCAGATACATATGGACGTGGTCGTATCGTAGGCGATTATCGTCGTGTTGCTCTTTACGGTATTGATTACCTTATCGAAAAGAAGCAGGCTGATTTTGCAGCTACAGAGCGTCAGGGTATGAGACGTTATGACTTCCAGCTTCGCGAGGAAATCACAGATCAGATTAATGCACTTAAGGGCATGAAGGAAATGGCTGCTATCTATGGCATCGACATTTCAAAGCCAGCTGGTACAGCAAAGGAAGCTGTTCAGTGGTTATACTTCGGATATCTTGCAGCTATCAAGACACAGAACGGTGCTGCTATGTCAGTAGGTCGTGTTTCTACATTCCTTGATATCTACTTCTCTCGTGACCTTGCAAATGGTGTTATCACAGAGTCTGAGGCTCAGGAAATCATCGACCACTTCACAATGAAGTGCCGTATGGTTAAATTTGCCCGTATCGAGTCTTACAACCAGCTCTTCTCTGGTGATCCAGTTTGGGCTACTCTTGAGGTTGGTGGTATCGGTCTTGACGGACGTCACCAGGTTACAAGAACCTGCTACAGATTCCTTCACACACTTGAGAACATGGGACCTTCACCAGAGCCAAACCTTACAGTTATGTACTCAAGCCGTCTTCCAGAAAACTTTAAGAAGTACGCTTCAAAGATTTCTGTTACTACATCTTCTATCCAGTACGAAAATGATGATGTAATGCGTGTAACATGGGGCGATGATTACTCAATCTGCTGCTGCGTATCTGCAACAGAGACAGGTAAGGAGCTTCAGTTCTTCGGTGCTCGTGCAAACCTTGCTAAATGTCTTCTTTACGCTATCAACGGTGGTGTTGATGAGAAGTCTGGCGACCAGGTTGGACCAGAGTACACACCTATCACATCAGAGTACCTTGACTATGATGAGGTTATGCACAAGTTCGACCAGATGATGGATTGGCTTGCACACCTTTATGTTGGAACTCTTAACATGATTCACTACATGCACGACAAGTACTACTATGAGGCTTGTCAGATGGCCCTCATCGATACACATGTACGTCGTTCATTTGCAACAGGTATCGCTGGTTTCTCTCACTGTGTAGACTCACTTTCAGCTATCAAGTATGCAAAGGTTAAGGCTATCCGTGATGAGAATGGTGTAACAAAAGATTTCGAAATCGAAGGTGACTTCCCACGTTACGGTAACGATGATGACAGAGCTGATGAAATCGCTATCTGGCTTCTTCGTACATTCATGGGCAAGCTTCGTCACATTCATACATACAGAGATTCAGAGCCTACAACATCTATCCTTACTATCACATCAAACGTTGTTTATGGTAAGGCTACAGGTGCTCTTCCTGATGGTCGTCCAGCTGGCGAGCCACTTTCACCAGGTGCTAACCCAGCATACGGTGCAGAGGTAAACGGACTTATCGCTTCCCTCAACTCTGTTGCAAAGCTTCCTTATGAAGAGGCTCTTGATGGTATTTCAAATACACAGACAATCAACCCAGGTGCTCTTGGTCACACAGATGAAGAGCGTACTGCAAACCTTGTAAATGTACTTGACGGTTACTTCGATCAGGGTGCACATCACCTTAACGTCAACGTATTCGGCAAGGAGAAGCTCATCGATGCTATGGAGCATCCAGAGAAGCCAGAGTATGCTAACTTCACAATCCGTGTATCTGGATACGCTGTTAAGTTCATCGACTTAACAAAGGAGCAGCAGCTTGATGTAATTTCTCGTACATGCCACGAGGCACTTTAAATACTACGGTTGCCCTTGAAGGTTTTAAGCCTCCCGTAAGCCATCTCCCAGCTCAGAACATTTTGCAAAAGATGTCAAATAACCTGAGCTGGGGCCCTCTTACTCGCGGCTTTTTACACAGTGAGGGCAACCTTACTTTTTCTGTACGCAATAGAGAAATAGCTACAGAATATTTTGTAAACGAGGTTATATGAATGAGTGAAATAAAAGGATACGTTAATAAACTAGAAAGCTTCGGCGCAGTTGATGGGCCAGGTGTTCGCTACCTTATATTTTTGAATGGATGCAAGATGCGCTGCGCCTTTTGTCATAATCCTGAAACCTGGGCGGAGCATCAGGGACAGGAATTTACTGCTGATGAGCTTTTGAAAAAGGCTCTGCGCTTTAAGCCTTATTGGAAAAATGGTGGTGGCATTACAGTAAGTGGTGGCGAGCCACTATTGCAGATAGATTTCATGCTTGATTTATTCAAGAAGGCAAAAGCCATGGGCATCAATACCTGCATAGACACAGCCGGCCAGCCTTTCACTCATGAAGAGCCTTTCTACAGCAAATGGAAAGAATTAATGAGCCTGACAGACACTGTACTTCTTGATATTAAAAATATCGACCCTGTAGCCCACAAGGAGCTTACAGGTGTGGATAATGCTAATATCCTTGAGATGGCTCGGGAAATATCTGATATGGGCATTCCAATCTGGATACGCCATGTGCTTGTGCCAGGTGGCAGCGATGATGATGAATTGCTCACACGCACACGTGAATTTATAGACACCTTACAATCCGTTCAAAGAGTTGAGGTTCTTCCTTACCACTCCCTGGGTGTTCCAAAATATCACGAGCTTGGCATTCCATATCGCCTTGAAGGTGTGGAATCCCCAACAGCAGAAAGAATAGAAAATGCCAAGAATATATTAGGTGTAAAGTAAAAACTGCGTCAGGATAATTGATTATCCTGGCGCAGTTTAATTTTTTAATCAAACAATTCTGAGCAACTTCCTTAAATTAACAAAAATATGTAGCTTCCCCAAAATATCTAATCCATAAATCTATTACATCAGAACTCCTGGCCTCTATCATACGCATAATATTCCTCAGTGTATGATTTGGTATCTTGGAATTATTATTACACAATAAACATTTTCCCGAACTAGTAATCCATATCTTAGTTGCATTGGCTGTTGGTGAACCTTTTGCGACATGAACATGCACAGGCTCTGTTGGCTTATTCTCATTAGTCCAAAAATATATCCAATACTCTCCAATTCTAAAAACCTGAGGCATTATCAAATCCTCCTTCTTGAGAGAACTCCATTATCAAATGAGCTGTAGACCTGATAAAATCTTCAAACTTCGCTATTTCTTCGTCTGTATATTCATAAACATCTTCCCATTTATACTCAGGCAACCAACAATCTGCATGCTTAAAACATACCTTCTCATCAGGAGTTTCAATATGAACTAATACAGTACCGTCATCATGCATTTCAGAATGAACAATCTCAGTATTATCGTTTAATGTCATAAAAGGATATATCATAATTCCTTCCTCCTTACAGACATTGTATCATATCAGCCACAGTAATAATAAGCGAAAATAAAAATCATCTACCATTTTACTGTTGAAATTGCATTGTAAGGATTATCCATTTTTCCCCCTCATCCAATAAATATTCAACTAGTTAAAAACATACAATAAACTTACATTATTACTTTTCCATAGCAGAATTCATTATCTCAAACTTCTGCTGGGCAGCATAGATAAGCTCTGCTGCCTGTAGTAGTTCTTCATCCATGTCAAGTTCCATAGCATCTAAAGATTCTTCCTTATTAGATAGGGACTTGTACTTAATATCGTGCTCAAGTGAAGCCCACAAATCCATAGCTAAAGTCCTAATCTGAATTTCAACTGGAACCAGTTGTTTCTTACTCATGAAGTAAACAGGTACCCTGATAATCATGTGCAAGCTGCGGTAACCATTCGGCTTCGGGCTGGCGATGTAGTCCTTTATCTCCAAAATCTGGATATCATCCTGTGCCAATATCCTATCCCTGATTAGATACACATCCTTAATATATGGGCACACACATCTGATACCTGCTATGTCATAAATGTTATTAAACGCCTCTGTGAGCGACAATCTCATTCCCTTCTTTTCCAGTTTTCCAAGTATGCTCTTGGATGATTTCAGCCTGGTATCAATATGGTGGATAGGTACACGTTGTCCTCTAAATTCAAACTCATCCCTAATAATATTTAATCTGGCTGTAGCGAGATTCATTGCAGCATTGTACATCTTAAGGATTGGTTCCATAGTGTGTGAGAACTCATCCTCCATTGCAGCAATACGAGCCATATTATTTTCATAGGGATTCCCCAATGCAACCAATTCAGTTACCGATAATTCTTCTTCAATTATTATTTCCTTTTCCATACTTTTATGTTAACGATTAAGCTTTGCGAATGCCATAAAATAAGTCTTAACATTTTCTTAACTTTTGCTGAAGAATATGTGAACACAAAAAATCCTGAGCATCAGGCACTAGCCCACACTCAGGATAATTTATCATCCTATTTTTATATAAACTATTAAAGTGTCTTTATTCTTTCAATGGCTCTAACTGTATTTTCAGCAGAACCAAATGCTGTCAGTCTGAAGTAACCTTCACCTGATGGGCCGAAGCCTGCGCCAGGGGTACCTACTATCTGAACCTTTTCAAGGAGATAATCAAAGAAATCCCATGATGTCATGTTCTGTGGAGTCTTGAGCCAGATATATGGAGCATTAACGCCACCATATACCTCGAAGCCTGCGTCCTTAAGACCTGTGTAGATAGTCTTTGCATTGTTCATGTAGTAGCCAACCTGCTCACGTATCTGAGCCTGTCCTTCTGGGGAATAAACAGCCTCACCGGCGCGCTGAATGATGTAAGGTGCACCGTTGAATTTGGTGCCGTGACGACGAGCCCACATTCCGTGTAATGAAACTCCGTCGAATACCAAATCCTTTGGAACTACTGTGTAACCAAGGCGTACTCCTGTGAAGCCAGCATTCTTTGAGAATGAGTGAATCTCGATGGCACATGTCTTGGAGCCAGTACATTCGTAAATACTGTGTGGAACATCTGCCTCGGAAATATATGCCTCGTATGCAGCATCAAAAATAATAAGGCTGCCATTTTTGTTAGCGTAATCAACCCACTGCTGAAGCTGACTCTTTGTGAGAGTAGTTCCTGTAGGGTTGTTTGGAAGACAAAGATAGATTACATCTGGTGTCTCCTTTGGAAATTCTGGAACAAATTTATTATCTGCTGTGGTAGGCATGTAGATTAAATCTGACCATTTACCAAGGGTCTCATCATAAGTACCAAGACGGCCTGCCATAACATTTGAATCCACATATACAGGATATACAGGGTCACATACGGCGATTTTAACGTCTTGTGCAAAAAGCTCCTGAATGTCTGCTGAGTCTGACTTTGCTCCATCAGAAACAAAAATCTCATCTGCGGAAATATCACAACCTCTAGTCCGATAATCATTTTTAGCGATTGTCTCACGAAGGAATGGATATCCCAAATCTGGAGCGTATCCGTGGAAGCTATCAGCTGCGCCCATCTCGTCAACTGCGCTGTGAAGTGCGTTAATCATAGCTGGTGCTATAGGCTGAGTAACATCACCGATACCAAGTCTGATTATATCTGCATTAGGATTGGCCTCGCTGTATGCGGCCACCTTTTTAGCTATAGTTGAAAAAAGATAGCTTCCTGGAAGCTTTTGAAAATTAGTATTAACCTTGAACATGTCTGCCACCTAAATCCTTTCAATTACCTGTGTACGATTCTCTTTACTATCCTGTCATAGGACAAGTCACCACCAAACAAATCAAGGCAAGAGCCTACTGTAAAGTCCATAACATTATCCGAAAGATAACTGATAAGCTCGATGTCGCTATAATCGTGAACACCACCTGCATAGGTAATAGGGACTCTCTTATAAGGGGCAAGTAAACCAACCAAATCTCTGTCGATTCCCCCCTGTCTGCCTTCAACATCTGCTGCATGAATCAAGAACTCATCACAGAAATAAGCCAATCTATCCAGGAAATTATATGTAATTACCTCTTTAGAAATCTTCTGCCATCTGTCTGTAACAATAACAAATCTGTCATCCACTCTGGTGCAGGATAAATCAAGTACCAGGTGCTCTCGGCCAATCAACTTTGATAAATGTGCCAAAGCATCATAATCAACTCTTCCATCGTTAAACACGTAGGATGTAACAATAACATGACTCGCACCAGCATCTATATATTCCTGGGCTGTCTTGTCATCAACACCGCCACCATATTGTAATCCACCAGGATATGCCCTAAGTGCCTCCAGGGCCATCTCTTTTGATGCCTCGTACTCTTTGGTGCCCTTCATGTTGAGATTGATAATATGGCCTCCCTTGAGACCATCCCTTTTGTAAAGATTAGCAAAATATGTCGCATCCTTATCTGCAACAAAATTCTCTTTTGGTTGACCATTTTCCTTTCCTAAATCTGAAAGTGTAGATCCGACAATCTGCTTCACCTTGCCATTGTGAATGTCAATACATGGCCTAAACTGCATAATTCATAATCCTCCCGGCCGTTATACTTTTCGTTTATTTCTTTATCACGCTAAAGTGTGACTTACAACAAAGTATAACTGCTAAGACCGTTACTTTCAATAACAGTTTCGTAAAATTTAGTTGCGATTTTAAGTAAATATTCGGTATCTTTCACACCTGCTGTCTCGAAAGGAGAATGCATGGCAAGCTGAGGTAATCCAATGTCCACTCCGTTGATGGAAACATGAGCATTTGAGATGTTTCCAAGAGTGGAACCACCTGCCACATCAGAGCGGTTTACAAAGGTCTGATAAGGCACGTCTGACATTTTACAAAGCTCTGTGAAAATGCCATATGCCAGTCCATCTGTCATGTACTTTTGATTGGCGTTGAATTTTACGACTACACCCTCGTTCATGTAGACCTTGTTTGTTGGGTCACTCTTTTCAGAATAGTTTGGATGAAGTGCATGGGCATTGTCCGCAGATACCATAAATGAATTGGCAATAGCTTCTAGAAGCTTCGATTGGCTCTTATTCATAGCCTCATTTATACGCACCATTGCGTCATATAAAAATGTTGAATCAGCTCCCTGCTTTGTTCCGCTACCCACCTCTTCGTTGTCAAAGGTTACATGTATGGAAACTGATGAATCAGTATTGTTGGCTTCAAGTAATCCTCTCATTGAACTGTAGGAGCACTGCAAATCATCCAGTCTTCCGATGGATATAAATTCGTCCTTGGCGCCCCATACACGGCCTGCATCTCTGTTGTATAAGAATAGGTCTGAACCGATTATATCATCAGCCTTAACCTGCAGAGATTCAGCTACAAGCTCCTTTAGATTAAAGTTTTCATCCATTGAAATAAGTGGAAGCAAATCCTTTTGAGCATTGTATTTATATCCATCATTGGCCTCACGGTTCATGTGAATCGCAAGGGATGGAAGCATGCATAGGTCACGGTCTAAATTCACAAGTCTAGTTTCGATGGTGCCCTCTCCAGCTCTTACGATGGCGCGACCTGCTATAGATAAAGGTCTGTCAAACCAAGGTGCCATAAGCATACCGCCGTATCGCTCTGTATTTAGCTTTACATAGTGACCTTCCTTCATCTCTGGCATTTCCTTAATTCTAAAGGTTGGTGAATCTGTGTGGGATGCCATAATCATGAAGCTCTTGTATTCCTTTTTAGGCATTCTAAAGGCCAAAATAGAAGAACCATTTCTGGTGACAAAATAATTGCCGCCAAGCTTGAGATTCCATTCAGTTGCTTCTGATAGCTCCTCAAAACCTGCGGCTAAAAATTCTTTTCTTTGATTAGCCACCACATGAAACTGTGATGGACTGCTTTCTATAAAATCAAATAATCCTCTTACTGTCTTATTCATTTCTTTTTCTTGCCTTTCTTTTTTACTGAATATCCAAAAGTCCCCTGTGGGCTGGTAAGTCCAAAATAAGTGCCATGGCTATATGCCAAAGGCTTTGATTTTTCAAGCTCAAAGCGCCCTGTTTCATTCATGTATTTTTCGTCTGCGTGGACGCATAATACATCTGCCACAAACATAGTGTGGCTGCCATATTCATGAACCTCGCGAACTCTGCATTCAATGTTTACAGGAGATTCCTCAATGAGTGGTACATCTACCTCATCTGCCTGAACCTTGTGAAGGTTGCAGCGCTGAAATTTGTCTACGTCTCTGCCTGATGTAACACCACAATAATCTGTGGCAAAGGCTAGTTCTTCTGTGGTTAGGTTGATAGCGAATTCCCCGGTTTCCATAATCATAGAATAGGAATATCTGCTAGGCCTTACTGAAATATAGGCCATAGGCGGATTAGTGCAGACTGTTCCTGTCCATGCAACAGTCAGGATATTATCCTTGCCATCCTTTCCTCTGCAGGTAACCATAACTGCCGGCAGTGGATATACCATATTCCCTGGCTTCCATTTTTGCTTTGCCATTAGCTTTCTTCCTTTCCTAGCATCATCTCGGAGAAGGTGCCCATATAGGCGTTGCCCTTTCCAAGTAAAAATTCTAAATCGTCCATAAAGGCTTTGGTTTTAGGATCATCAGCAAATCCCTTTTCTTTAAGCTCTTCAAGGAACTGCTCTCCTAACTTCGAATCGATGATATAGTTCTCATCTGACTCCGGGTCATCAAAGCTGCGGTTTTTAACGTATTCGCCACGGAATTTTTTGTATTCGGCAGCCTTTACGCCGTCAAACTTCATTCCGTCTGTTTCGATAATGCGAATGCACTGAAGCATATCCTCAGCGTCGTTTAAAGCGTTGTGAGCTACATAGCCACCAAGACCGCATATGGTCTTCATATCTGCAAGAGAAAGATTGGCATCAAGGCCACCTGTAATGTCCAAGCTTACTTCCTTTTGGATGTTCTCAAAGGTGCTGATAAATTTAGCAACGCTTCTCTTGAGAGGCTTGTCTAAATTGCGGGATTCGAAATCTCTTTGGAAATTGTTTTTATCTCCGCCCCAAACGCAAATCTTGCCAACCTGCCATTTTTTGATGAGAGTGATGAGCTCTGTCATAACATCCTCGTAGGCCGGTGCGTTTTCAAGCTCCTCATTTGTGAGGCCTGTGAGCTCTGTGATGAGTGGCGGCAGCTTGTGTCCCCTGGTGAGCTGAACTGTGGAATAGAATCTGTCCAGCTCCTCATGGGCTGGATTTGTGATAACAATACCTACAGAAATAACGTCCTCAATGGAGCTTTTCTTGAAGCGGGCGCTCAAATATTCAGCGTCCAAAAAAGCCTGATTCTTGCCTTTATATCCAAGGGGTGCAGTCTGACTTGGTCCCTTAACTTTTTTAGTTGTTTTAGATGAATTTGATGTTGCCAATTAGTTTTTCTCCATTTAAAAATCTCTAGTCATTGTATCACATAATTGTGATGAAAAAAACGGGCAGCACTCTCGCTGCCCGTGATAAATCTATTTAATTAAATCTGTGATAGAACGTTTATACAGTCCTCACAAATGACATCTCCGTGCTCTAACAAAAATGCTCCGTCGAAGCTTTCCGTGAACATCTGAGAAGCATACTCAGCAATCACAAGAATAACTGCTGAAATCTGACGACGTGTAAGCTCGAAATTAAGCTTTACATAGTAATCATCACCATAACGGTAAAGCACACTTTGAATACCTTCAAATTTTGGAATGTGCTTGCACAATTCAATAGCTGAATCCAAATCCTGCAAGATGGCCCACAGAGGAGTGTTAAGGTACTGACTTGTTACCTCATCCTTGTTGTCAGCAATGACTTCTGCTGACTGAACAGGCACATCTGCTGTGCTGCCTTTAATCGCTGTAACTGGATCTTTTTTGGTGGTAGAAAGTGTTTCCTGTAAACCTGTTAAATGCTTTTTTAATTCCTCGATAGCTGTAGCCAGACCTGAACTTGAATCTGGGGATATAAGTAGAGCTACATCACCCTGCGGCATAACTGTCATCTGTACGCTGTAGGCTTTTGCATGAGTCTGTATTCCTAAAGTCTCACACGCCTCAGCTAGTATATCCCTGATAAAGCTTTGGGTTTTTTCCTGGTCACTGACGAAATCTCCAAGCTCCATGCCGTTCTGTTCCATTTCTTCTTTGGTGATTACGCATCTGATTTTGTCCTCACCTATCTTCTTGAACTTCATCAGTTCCCTCCTTTCAAAAAAATTATAGGCTTTTCTAGTAACCCACATGTAGTCATATAAATCGTTATATATGGGAATTATTTTCGTAGATTGTATCTAAAGTGTAGCAAATGATTTTATATGTGTCACGCATATTTCTGAGTTCTTTCTCTGAATAATTAGTGAACTGAGACACAAATCCCCATATACTGTCTAATACCCGATTTTTTTCACAAAACCCTTTACTTTACAATACCCACTATTGAATTAATGTCATTTATTTTCTTGCGCTCTAGATAGTCAATCATGCCTGCAAGAATGTCGGTAGTAGCTGTTGGATTATAGAAATTTGCTGTTCCAACTGATACAGCAGTTGCCCCTGCCAGCATCATTTCAATGGCATCCTCCCAGGTAGAAATTCCCCCCATTCCGATTATAGGGATTTTCACTGAGTTAGCACACTCGTATACCATTCTAACTGCGATAGGATGAACAGCAGGACCTGACATACCTCCGGTCTTGTTTGCTAGAACAAAACTCTGACGTTCTACATCGATTTTCATTCCTGTGAGAGTATTGATTAATGAAATAGCATCAGCACCCCCAGCCTCTGCGGCCTTGGCCATAACCTTTATATCCGTGACGTTAGGCGAAAGCTTCATTACAATAGGCTGCTTGGCGTGAGATTTAACAAGACGAGTTATTTCCTCTACTGCTTTAGGATCCTGACCAAAGGCAATACCGCCTTCCTTAACATTTGGACAGGAGATGTTGATTTCAAGCATATCCACTCTTGGCTCGTTTGCCAATCTCTCAACCACTTCAATATATTCTTCGGCTGAATGACCGCAAACATTAACCAAAACTTTAGTATTTTCAAACTGTTCCAAAAATTTCAAATCTCGTTCACAAAATACCTCTACTCCAGGGTTCTGCAACCCGATGGCATTGAGCATTCCTGAGCGAACTTCTGCGATTCTTGGTGTAGGATTTCCAGGCCATGGCACATTTGCCACACCCTTTGTGACAACAGCTCCAAGGCTATTTAAATCTACGAATTCAGAGTATTCCATTCCTGAACCAAAGGTTCCTGAAGCCTCCATGATTGGATTTTGAAACTCCACTCCAGCAATAGTAACTTTTGTATTCATTATAGAACCACCTCCGTAGATAAAAATACTGGGCCATCCTTGCAGACACGCTTGTTATTTACGTGGCTGTGATCATCCTTTTCTGTAGACTGGCATACACAGCCTAAGCATGCTCCAACACCACATGCCATGCGCTCCTCCATTGAAACATAGCATTTGATGTCCTTTTCTTTAGCGTATTCAGCAACTGCCTTAAGCATTGGCTTAGGGCCGCAAGCGTAAATCACATCTGCTGTGAGGTGGTTTTCTCTCATTGCATCCACAACTGTGCCATGAGTTCCTACAGAGCCGTCATCTGTGGCAATAATTAAATCTGAGGCAACATCTGTAAATTCCTCAACAAGGAATAAATCGTCGTTACGATAACCCATTACAGCTATAACATCGCCAGGAAGCTGTCTTGCAAGCTCGTACATTGGTGGCACACCAATTCCACCACCTACTACGATGGCTTTTTGTCCTTCAAGTGGAAATCCATTGCCAAGTGGTCCCATAACCTCTACACGGTCACCAAGCTTAAGCTCTGAAAACTCTTTGGTTCCTGCACCTGCTACTCTGTACACTACCACCATCAAACCATATTCTTTATTGATTTCGCATATACTGATTGGACGAGGTAAAAGCTTGCTGCCATCGTTTGGAAAGATATTTATAAACTGACCTGGAACAGCATAATCACATATTTTTGTTTCTAAGACCAATCTGAAAATACCTGAGGCTAACTCCTCCTGATGTATGACAGTGGCTGTTTCTTTTATTTTCATTATTACTATATCTCCTTAAGTTGTAAAAACTATCAGTGGACTTTTGTCCGCTCCCCTTAAGGGGATAATAAATTAGAAAGCGCTTCTGATATCTTCAAGCATATCCTCTACTGCTGCACGGCTGGCACCTGCAAAATTCTCTTCGCCAAACTTAGCATATTTTTCCTGCTGATATGCTGCAATGATTCCACGGCTTGAGTTTACGATTGCTCCAAGCCCATCCTCGTTGAAGAAGTTTACAAGATCAGCACCCTTACCGCCCTGAGCACCATAGCCTGGCACAAGGATATAGGTGTGTGGCATAAGCTTTCTAAGCTTTGCACCCATCTCAGGATATGTAGCGCCTACAACAGCACCTACATTTGAATAGTCACCATCCATTGACTCTGAGCCCCACTCCTCAATCTTTTCAGCCATATGCTCATAAAGTGGACGGCCATCGATAAGTCTGTCCTGGAACTCACCAGAGGATGGGTTAGAGGTCTTGCAAAGTACGAAAATACCCTTGTCTTCCTCGTTACAAACATCTACGAAAGGCTTAACACCATCTGTACCAAGATAAGGATTTACTGTAGCCATATCTGCATCGAAGCCCTGATATTTGTAATCCCCTACCTGAACGCTACCAAGATGTCCTAAAGCATAAGCTGTTGATGTAGAACCGATGTCGCCTCTTTTGATATCAGCTATTACGATAAGGCCAAGCTCCTTTGCGTAATCTACTGTTTTCTTGTATGCAATCATACCAGGGATACCGAAGCTTTCATACATAGCAATCTGTGGCTTTACTGCAGGGATTAAATCTGCGCAGGCATCCATAATCTGGCGGTTGTAGTCAAACATTGCCTCTCCTACAGCCTCTAAAGTCTGGCCGCATTCCGCTGTCCACTTATCTACAAGTGACTTGGGCATAAGCTTTAAGGTTGGGTCTAAGCCTACTACTATAGGGGCATCTTTCTCTTTAATCTGGGTAATGAGTTTTTGAATCATGACATTTTCCTTTCTATAAAAACATGTAGTCCGCTTGTTTTGGTAACAAATAGTTAATTTCTTGTTACGCTCACAAACTTGGTATTGCTACACTCAACTAGAAATGTTTCGCTTTAGCAATACCAAATTTGAGAGCTACAAGGCTTAATTATTTGTTCCCAAAACAAGCTCATCTATGAATTTTAGATTAAATCATTGTCTTTTACGCTTCATATACGACGTTGCCACCGAAAATGGTCTTTACGACGCGGCCGGTTACGTGGCGGTTTTCGTATGGCATGTTTTTGGATTTGCCTACGAAGTCGGCAGCGTGGATTTCGTATTCTGCTTTTGGATCAAATATTGTGATGTCTGCGGCTTTGCCTACTGACAAATCACCTAAGTCCTTACGACCAAGTATTCTGGCTGGATTACTACTCATGTATGCAGCCATTGTAAGAGGTGTGATAAGACCTGTTAGAACAAGCTCGCTGTATGTAAGACTTGCACTGGTTTCAAGACCTACAATGCCAAATGGTGATGCAAAGCCCTTTGATTTTTCTTCTGCTGTGTGAGGTGCGTGGTCGGTGGAGATTACTTCAAAAATGCCCTCTGCCAAACCCTGGCGCAGCTTATCTCTGTCAGCCTTTGTGCGCACTGGTGGGTTCATTTTATAATTACCATCTCCTGGCACTATATCGTCTTCTGTAAGTGTAAAGTGATGTGGGCAAACCTCTCCAGATACTTTTACACCTGCAGCCTTCGCTTCTTTAATAATATCGTAACTTTCCTTTGTAGAGCAATGACAAAGATGAAGTGTGGCACCTGTTTCTTCAGCAAGCATTATGTCTCTGGCTTCGATGATATTTTCCACGGCATTGCTGATTCCTTTTTCGCCCATAGCATCTGACTTTGAGCCCATGTTCATTACACCGCCCTGCACCAGATTGATGTCCTCACAGTGAGCCAGCACTGGAATATTTTCCTTTGCTACTATTTTCATAGCTTCTCTATAAAGGCCTGAATCCATTACTGATTTGCCATCCTCGGAAATAGCTGGAATACCGGCTTCAATCATTCCCTGTAGATCAGAAAGCTCCTTGCCCTCCATGCCCTTTGTGACAGAGCCTACCTGAAGAACTCTGGTGAGGCCAACGCTCTTTGCCTTGTCATGAACATAGTTTACAAGCTCAGGATTATCTACTACTGGCTTTGTGTTTGGCATGGCAAGCACTGTGGTAAAACCGCCTCTGGCTGCTGCCTTTGAACCAGTCTCAATGTCTTCTTTTGCTGTTTGTCCAGGATCTCTGAAATGTACGTGCATATCGATAAGGCCAGGCATTACATAACAGCCTGCCGCATCGATTACCGTATCAAAAGAAACGGGAACAATACCAGCCTCTACAGCTGAGATAATGTTCCCGTCAATTTTAATATCCAATATTTCGTCTGTGTTTGTAGGTGGGTTTAGGACCCTGCCGTTTTTGATTATAAGACTCATAATTTTCCCTCATCTACCGCTTACACGGTCACCCCTCCCCACTTTTTGGGGAGGGCAAATTTAATATCTATCAAATATTATCAGAATCTAACACAATAGTAAATGGTCCATCGTTTAAAAGTGAAACCTTCATGTCGGCACCGAAGGAACCTGTCTCTACGTGATAACCCTCTGACTTACATTTTTCAATGATGTATTCATACATTTCGTTTGCCATGTCTGGGGCACCAGCTTCAATAAAGGATGGGCGATATCCCTTTTTACAGTTGGCATAAAGTGTAAACTGGGAAATGAGAAGAAGCTCTCCTCCCACATCTGTGAGAGAAAGATTTATCTTGTCATTTTCATCATCAAAAATTCTTAGACCTAAAAGTTTTTTCACCATCTTATCTGCAATTTCTTTGGTGTCATCGCCTGACACACCTATAAGTACAAGAAAGCCCTTTTTTATCTGGCCAATGACCTGACCTTCTACTGCAACAGAAGCTTCGTTTACTCGTTGAATAACAAATCTCATTTATTCCTCCTCTGGCTCATGTACACTGCCATATTTTTCCAGGTTGTCAGTTTGACGCTTGATTTCTGCATTATATCTTTCGGTAACATCTGACCAGTAGGCTTCAAGTCCTGCTTCACCTCGTCTATCAGGTACCTTGAAATCCTCTGAAAGAATTTTGCCAAAATACTGGGACAGCTTTTCAGCTCCTGCAAGATTTAAATGAAGTCCTCCGTCGTAGGTATCCTTTGTCCAGTCAAGTCCAATCTCATCCTGATAGTTCAGGAAATTTATGTAGGTGAGATTGTTTTCTGCGGCAAAATCTGTAATCTGTTTGTCCCACTCATCGTACCAATATGGATAAAGTGTTGGTGCCTTTACCAAAATAAGCTCCACATCATTATCCTTGCAAAGCTTTGTAAGCCTGTTTAAATAATCATATGCGTTATCGCCAAATGTGTAATCTGAAAGCGGTCTGCCCTCAGGAACATCTGCGGCTTCCTTTACATCCACTCTCATGTAATAGCCATTGAAGGCTACCTTGTCTCTGTGGAAAAGATACTCTACATCGTCAGAGTTTAAATCACTCCAGCGGCTGTGATATCTGAGTAACGGAAATACGTATTCGATGAAATTTTCATCCTCTGTCATGGAAGCATTGATATTGTCTATCTTGCTTTTTGACCAACGCATTCCATCGATGGACATTCTGTTGTAGGCCTCGTTTTGTGGCTCATTATATTTCATGGAAAGTACATTGAAAACAATGACATCAGGATGCTCTAGTTTTATAGTCTCCTCTGCCAGATAGTAGGACTGCCAGATAAGCTGTTGTGCGCTTCCTCGGATGTATGAATTGATACCAAAATTTTCCCAAAGATAAACCGGCGAGATATTTTCGTAGAGCTCGCAGTCTCCTATGAACACCACGTTGTGGTCTGTAGGATCATCATAGTATTCTTCTATCATGGCACCCTCCAGGATGCCTGACATGTATTTGGGTTCTAATAGTTTTGTGGCTAAGTATAGGCCTGAAATGGATAATGCTAAAATCAGGACTATGGATAATATTTTTCTCATTTGATGCTCCGTAATCAAAATTGATTATATATAAACTGGCTGGCTGAATATCCGATTCCGTAGGCTCCAAAAATGATGGTGGCCATAAGAAGTCCGTACCAGCACAGGAAACGAACAGCTGCAGGCTTACATGCGATTTTCTCTCTGACTGAGCCTGAGCGTCCTGACAAGCTGACTGCTATAAGAATCAACATTCCGATAAATACTACTAAATAATCACTTGCTGTGATTCCCATTCCTATGAATGCATCAGCATTGAGCTGGGAAAGATGCGACTGTGTAAATATGCTACCAAACATTTTAAAGGTAAGTGGCACATCTCTATAACAGTCAAACATACGAAGGCTTGACATAATAAGCACAGTACGGATAACTCTAAACAGCTTCCAGCCAAAGGTGCCCTCCACCTTTACCTTGCTATGGAACCATCTGTAAAATGGCTCAAGCTCCTGTGAAATCATGATGACTACAAAGTTGCCAAGTCCCCATACGATAAAGTTCCAGCTGGCCCCATGCCAGATACCTGTGGTAAACCATACGATAAAGCTGGATAAATATACTGGAACTCTCTTTCCAAGGTTATTGCCCAGACGAGCTCTTGATTTTTTAGAGAGCTTCATCATAAACTGGCTGGCACTGATAGGATAAAAAATATAGTCTGTGAACCATGTTCCCATAGTGATATGCCATCTGTTCCAGTATTCCTTAATGTTCTTAGAAAAATATGGGCGCATAAAGTTTTCGGTTACCTTGATGCCCATGGTCTCGGCTACACCGATGGTAATATCAATTCCACCTGTGAAATCTGCATAAAGCTCTAAGGCATAAAACATTGCACCGGCAAATGCGTACAACCCTGTGTAAGTGTCAGTGTCTGCGATAATTGCCTTTACAGGTACTAGGATTCTGTCTGCTATAACAAGCTTTTTGAAGAAACCCCAAAGGATACGCTCTAATCCGAAAGATACTGTCTTCCAGTTAAATCTGTGTTCCTCATAAAGTGTCTGACTCAAATCCCCGTAGCGGCTGATAGGTCCCTGCACCAGCTGAGGGAAAAATGAAACAAAAAGTGCAAACTTGAATAGATTCTTTTGGGCTTCAAATTTACCATTGTACACATCAATGAGATACCCCATTGACTGGAAGGTATAAAATGAAATACCCATTGGAATAATCAAATCAACAAATGATATCTGGCCTTTGTTTCCAAAGGTGCCAATGATGTTATTGATATTTGCGATAGTGAAGTTTGTGTATTTTGTAACTGCAAGAATGCCCAGGTTGAACAGCAGGCATACTAGAAAAATCCTTTTTTCTGTTGCATGCTCCTTGGCTTTTAGAGCCTTGCGTTCTTCCTTTTCATATTCTTTTTTATGCTCTTTAAACCATGCCTCAAAGGATAGCTTTTTATCAGATATCTGCTTTGCGGCATAATAAGTGGATGCAGTGGTAATGGCTATAAAGATAAGATATCTTGGGTCTGCTATAAAATAGAATGCATAGCTGGCAAGAAGCAGGAAGGGCCACTGAGCCCTTCCTGGTAATAGGTAATAAACAATGAATACTACTAGCAGAAATCCTAGAAATTCATAACTGGTAAATAACATTTAATTAGTCCTCGTCGTCAAGCTTTGACTGAATAAGTGCGTAGATTGTTTCGGCTGAAGCAAAATTCTCTGGTGTGAGCTCTGCAGCTCCGATGGTTACGTCAAATTCCTCGTTGATTTCTGAAATCAGCGAAACGATGTCGAAGGAATCTAAAATTCCCCCGGTTACCAAATCTTTGGCTGTGGTAAAGTCCACCTCAGGATGTAAGTCATTTAAAATTTCAATAAGTTCATTCATTTTGTTTTCCTCCTAAAAATCAAGTCCGGTGGTTACGCCTACAAACTATAGGTCTCTACGGTCGACTAGGAATGTCTCCCTTAAGAGACCTATAGTTTGCAGACTACCACCTCATCTAAAGTTTTTATTTTCTTTAATAATTTACTGTTAAATTTATAAATTCGTTTACACGTTATTTGGTGTACATCTTATTTAACGTTACGCGGTCGATTTTGCCATTGGCGGTGAAAGGCATTTCTTCCAGGCGGATGACTTTGTTTGGAAGCATGTAGCGTGGAAGCTTTGACTTTAATGCCTTGATAAGGTCGCCTTCTGTGATGTCTCCTACGTAGTATAAAACGATTTTGCTTTGCTCTTTAGCGTAGATACAGCCGCTTAATTTTATTTCAGGTACAAGGTTTACATTGGCTTCGATTTCTCCAAGCTCGATACGATGTCCCATGTGTTTAATCTGAAAATCTTTGCGGGAATGGAATATCAACTCTCCATATTCGTTAATATGTCCTATGTCACCTGTGCGATAAATAATCTCTGGATAAGCGGTGTTTAGAGGATTTTGAACGTATGCCTCATTTGTCTTTTCAGGATTATTATAGTAGCCAAGTGTAACTGAGGTACCACGGATGCAGATTTCACCCTGCTCTCCATCTGCAGCCAAGGTGTTATCTTCCTTTAATAATAGGATTTCTGTATTTTTAAATGGAAAACCTACCGGGATAACCTCATCGTCCTTAAACTCACGCTCTACAGGATAATAGCAACACATGCCTGTACCCTCTGTAGGGCCGTAAAGATTAAAGAATTTTGCTTCAGGAACTGCCGCTCTCCAGAGTCTAAACTGTTTAATAGGAAATACCTCACTACCGAATGCGATAGTCCTTAAAGTGTGTGGTACCACGGTATCGAAGGTGGCAAAGGCACTAATCATGGTAAGGGCTGAAACAACCCAGCATACTGTGTTGATGTTGTGCTCGTTTATGTATTCCACAAGCTTGATTGGGAACATGAAATATGAATGTGGAATCAAATATGTGGTGGCACCAAATTTTAACGTAGGATAAAGCTCCTTGAGGCAGGCATCAAAATACAGTGGTGTCTGATTACCAAAGATTGTATCCTCGTTGAAACCAAGTGTTTCTGAAAGCTGCTCGATATAATCAATTACAGAACGATGGCATGCACACACTCCCTTTGGCACTCCTGTGGAGCCTGATGTGAATACGATGTAAATAGGATCTGTATCGATTGCTTTTTTCCTTACGAGAGCAAGGGCGTCCTTATCAGGATTCGTATTTACGATATCTGAGAATAGCACGATATCTGCCTTATAATCGAAGCCTTCCGCTATCTTTGCAGTTGTATCATCGCAGATAATAACCCTTGGCTTACAGTTATCTAATATTAAATTGATACGGGTTGCAGGCATTTCGCTATCGATTGGCACATAATAGCAGCCTGCATTTATTACTCCAAAAAATGTAGCAATGGTATTTGGACTCTTTTTCATAAATACTATGACTGGCTCTTTCTTGCAGCCTCTGTTTAAAAGTCCTGTACCTACGCTGTCCATTATTCTTTTTACATCTGAAAACGAAAGCTGAACCTCATCATCAGCGTAGGCTATTTTATCTGGTACTCGAACCAGACTTTCGTTTATATAATCTAGTACGTTATTTTGCATAAAACACCTCATCAGTCAGCAAGCTGACAGCTTCCCCTTCGCCAGGGTGGCAGATAATGCTAAAGCATTATCTCATCCCTCAAGGGGAAGCCTAATTAGTTATTAAATTATCGCATTCAGGCCTTGGATTGGCGCATTTTCGCACGCAGTCTGCCGCCAGAACATCAACTATATCAAGGACCTTTGGTCCCACATTGTTGTCTCTTTTTAAAATGGAAAGCTCAGTACAGCCCAATATTATGACCTCACAGCCTTCACCTAACAGTTCAACTTTTATCAGCTCAAACTCATCCATGTTGACCTTGCGGCCTGCCTTTACATCATCATATATGATGCTCATCACAAGCTTTTGAGCCTCAGGCTCAGGGTAGACACACTCTATGTCGTAATCCTTAAACACTGAATCAAACAGATGCATCTGGGCAGTACCATCTGTGGCCATGATGCCTACCTTTTTGATACTACGAGCTTTCAAATATTCCGCTGTCTCTTTGATACCGTTACTTACGGGAATCATGATGCTATCCGCCAGTTGGTCGTGGAAATAATGAGCCGTGATGCAAGGCATGGCTATGTAGTCCACATTTTGACGCTCCAGCTCATGGGCTATCTCTTCTATTTTAGGAAGAGGACTCTCGGTGGTGTGTCCCAGGATAAAGCCTGTTCTATCAGGAATAGATGGGCAATTATATACAACCATTTCGATGTTTTCCTGGTCACAGCTGGCGTCCGTAAGTTCGATGATGCGGCGCATAAAATATGTAGTTGCCATAGGGCCTAAGCCCCCGATTATACCCAATTTTTTCATAATCATCTCATAATCCTAATCCGCTGGGCACTACTGCATACATACTATTTCAATATCGTTGTCACTATATTCATTGAAATAGCATGTATGCAGTAGCACCCAGCTCATTGGCTAATTAAAATACGTATACTTTTCCCTATCGTAGTTATGTGAACGATAATGCGCGGAAGAATACGCCATAAGGTCTTCATCGGTGATGTAGAAGCCCTTGAACGTTTTGTCGTGGCGTGGGGTACTGTCGAAGTGACGCCAGCCTTCTCCACAGTCAATGACGCTCCAATAGTGGTGACGTGTGGCTGTAGGGATGATTTCTATATCATCGTTTTTAATGCCTGCTCTGGTGAGGAGAGCTTTGCCCACTGAAAAATAGTTGTAGCAATCACCGTGGCGTTTGGTGAGACCATCGTAAGCGCCCTTAAGCCAGTCATCTCTGTCTGTGCTTTCTGAATAGCCTATGTTGCCCTGAATCCATACGTAGATGGCATGAGCCTTATCATAATCTGACATGTCAGGCTTTATAATCTGCGATAAAATTTCATCGCAAAGAGCAAATACCTCATCCTCGCTGTAAAGCTGCTCAATGACAGTGATAGTTCCCTCAGCCAAATCCTTGTTACCCATTGAATCTTCGGCAGTGTAGATAACGGTATACTCCCCTGGGGTGTCCAAATCCACATTGCTGCTGTCCACCTGAAGCTGGATATCAGTATCAACATTATCCTTTACCGTAATTCCGGTTTTGAAGCTTGCACTCTGACCTACATAGACAGTTTTATCTAACTGGCCTTCTATTACAGGAGGCTCAATATCATATTCCTCTACCAGATTAAGAATAGTACCAGCCTCAGTCCGGTTTCCTGATGAATCCTCTGCGACTATAGTGACAGGTATTTTGCCGTAATTATCAAAGCTGATACCCTCGCCAAAATACACCCTCACTTCACCTGATGCATCACTGGCCGACTCCACAAAATCCTTAGGAGTAGGGATTTCATTTTTGGTGCGGGTAAGACTTTTTACTGTAAGCTCCGGTGGAGTAGTATCCTCCACCTCAAGTGTACATTCATAGGTGTAAGGGTCAGATTGAACACCCACTCTATAAACACCTGCATGTTCAGTTGTAATAACAGTATCATCTGTAAAGGCCGCCTGCTTTGCTGTGTTTTTCAAGAAATCCTCAGCACTGACCTGACCTCCAAGCTCCACTACACATTTGTCGTATACGCGGCTTGTGTAATCATGATAAAAATAGGCCCCAACCCCTGCGCTGGCTAAAAAAACAGCCACTGCACCCAGGAGTAAAGGCCTATTGTTACGTCGTCTTTTATGATGTTTTCTGCTATGTTTGTTTCCCATTATTATTCTCTCCCGAGTGTATGGATACACTCAAGGATAATTGTAGCAATCATGGGAATTAGAGTCAAATTTAATTCTAAATAAGTTTTTTAGATACAACACCTCATCCGGCCTTCGGCCACCTTCCCCCTCGCCGGGGTGGCAGATAACGCTAAAGCATTATCTCATCCCTCAAGGGGAAGGCTATTTAAGTAGAGTATTCAACAATCCTCTAAACAACTGAGCACCTGTGTTGCCACCTAAGGTTTGTCCGAATTTTCCACCTAGCTGCTTTCCAACTTTTTTGCCTACTTCTCGTCCTACTGTTCCAGCTACTGTGGTGCCTACTGATTTGGCAGCACGTTTTCTCCTGTTAAATTCCTTTTCTGCCTCTTTTTGCGCAGCTTTTTTAGCTGCCGCTTCATCCTTGGCCTGCTGTTTTGCTGCTGCCTCATCGGCTTTTGCCCTTTCCTCTGCAGCCTCTTCCTCCTGATTTTTCCTATCAAGCATCTCGTAGGCTGAATCAGGGTCCACTGCCACAGCATATTTGCTATAAAGGTTGCTTGATTTAATGGCATTTTGTCTTACAGCATCATCAATGCCGCCCATCTTTGACTGCGGTGGAAGGATAAATACCTTTTCAACAATGCTTGGTGTTCCATCCTCCTGTAGGAAGGATGCCACTGCTTCGCCTGTACCCAGTGCCTCAATCACATCTGCTGTCTTAAAGGCAGGATTTTCACGGAAGGAATCTGCTGCAGCCTTTACAGCCTTTTGATCAGATGGTGTGTAGGCATGAAGTGCATGCTGAATTTTATTGCCAAGCTGTGCCAGCACTCCATCTGGGATGTCTCTAGGATTTTGAGTGATGAAATAGATTCCAATTCCCTTTGAACGGATAAGCTTTACAACCTGTTCGATTTTATCCAGCAAAGCCTTAGGCGTGTCCTTGAAAAGGAGATGTGCCTCATCAAAGAAGAACACCATCTTTGGCTTTTCCAAATCACCTACTTCTGGCATAGTCTCAAACAATTCTGAAAGTAACCAAAGCAAGAAGGTAGAATAAAGTGTTCCATTATTAATCAGGCTTTGGCTATCAAGAATGTGAATCATTCCTCTTCCATCGGTATCGGTAGTGAGCCAATCCCTTATATCAAGTTCCGGCATTCCAAAGAACTGTTCACCACCCTCTAATTCCAAAGCAACTACTGCACGAAGAATTGCTCCGACACTTTGCTTTGCAATATTTCCATATTCTGCTGCATAATCCTTGTTATTCTCAGATATCTCATTTAATAGAGCTTTTAAATCCTTGGTGTCATACAGAAACCAGCCATTTTCATCGGCTATCTTAAAAGCGATTGTAAGGATTGAGCTTTGAGTGTCATTAAGTCCAAGGATTCTGCTTAAAAGAAGTGGCCCCATATCAGAAATAGAGGTGCGAACCTGGATGCCATTTTTACCATACAAATCCCAGAGAGTTGTAGGATAATTGCGATATTCAAAGCCATGCTCTGAAAGGCCAAAACGTTTGATTCTCTCCTGCATGTTTTCGCTATCTACGCCAGCTTCAAGCATTCCAGCAATATCGCCCTTTACATCTGCCAAAAACACAGGCACTCCCATGTCAGAAAATGACTCTGCAAGTACTTTGAGAGTTACTGTTTTTCCAGTACCTGTGGCACCAGCTATAAGACCGTGACGATTTGACATTTTAGGCAGCATATAGACTGGTGTGCCACCTTCTGTGTTTGCAATCCAAATTTTTCCTTCTCTTAGCATGATTACCTCCCTGTGAATACTGACTACATATTTTTTATACTTAAAAATAAATACTTAAGGTTATATAATTCCTCTAGGTACACACCTCATCCGGCCTTCGGCCACCTTCCCCCTCGCCGGGGTGGCAGATAAAGCTAAAGCATTATCTCATCCCTCAAGGGGAAGGCACTATACTTCTTCCACATAGCTAACAAATTCTAAATTATTCAGCTCTTCCATGAGTTTTTGATGTGGGTGGCTTTTGCCGTAATCCAGTTCCACCATCAGCGCTGAGTCTGTTCCGGAAAGAGTTTTATCCTTCGTCTTGTTCATGCTGACGATACTGTATCCCATTTCAGAAAATCTTTTTCTAAGCTTTTTAATTCCGTTGGTTTCTTCCACCTCAATATATATGCTGACATAACGACTGTATTCCTCAATTTTGACAGTCAGGCGCATGAGTATGAGGTTTGCCACCATTACAAGTACAAAGCAGGATAGACCAACAGCCAGATAGCCTGCTCCAAAGGCCATGCCCATACATGATGCTACCCATAGTGAGGCCGCTGTGGTAAGTCCTTTAATCTGATTTCGTCCAGTTACGATAATGGTTCCAGCTCCAAGGAAGCCTATACCACTAACAACTCCTGCCGGGATTCGGCTCACGTCTGCAGACAACCCATCCAAATTTGCCAGATACAGATTCAATACTGTAGCCACTGCAGACCCCAGACTCACAAGTGAAAAGGTTCTAATTCCGGCACTATGCCTTCTAACCACTCGCTCCCATCCAATCAGACTGCCACAAATCGTAGCAATCACAAGACGCAGCACAACTGCCAAATCGTCCATGCCCTGTAAATAATCAATAACCCCTGTAACCATAAGCATTTCTCCTATTATTCTTTTACACCATTTTATCACAAGTGTGTATATGAATGAAATAAAATAGGCGCTCCCACTGTCTGCGGAAGCGCCTGTTACTTAGCTATTAAATTTCATCACTGCCTTTAAGTTCTTTTATCTGGCCTAAAATCTTTTTCTCATTAAATGTAAAGAATATGCATGCGCCTATGAAGCATGTGATAAATGCTATAAGAGCTGTAGTTCTGTAGCTCTGCTTGGTGCCTGCCACTGTAACTGAAGTAAATACTACAAGAGCAATGGCCTGACCCATCTTAAATGCAAAAGTTCTGGCTGCGAAAAACATTCCACTTCTATCCTCTCCTGTCTGAAGGCGAGTAAGCTCTGCAACGTCTGCAACGCAGGCCTGTGGAAGAATGCCCAGGATAGCCATAGGGATTGCAGCTGTAACAGCCACTATAAATCCCCAGTGAAGACCTACACCGCAAAGTGTTGTGATGAGGAAAACACAGCTATATCCAAAGAAGCCAATAATAATGAGCTGCTTCTTACCTATCTTTTTTGCAAGAATATTTACAGCTGGATAAAGGCAAACACTAATGAATGTCATTGTAGCTGTAAGAAGGAATGTGTATGTATCCTCGATTTCCATAAGCTGTGTCTCGTAAAATGCAAGTCCAGTCTGGAAAAGTGTAAGTGCAAAGAAATAAATAACATCACTGGCTACGAAGCGTCTAAACTGACCATTTGAGAATGTCTTGACCAATGATGAAAATGGCTTGGTGTCGCTTGGCTTGCTGTCGATGTAGTCCCGCTCGTTGATGTAAAATGCTGGGAACAGCATAGCAAGACAGGCAACTGTAGCCATGAATGCAACTGCCATTCTGATTCCGCCCATCTGACCAAAAGAGCCTGTAAGAGCTCCAGCAAGGTTTGGAAGCAAAAATGAAATACTCTGACCTACAATAAATGTAAATGAAATGTAGGTAGATACATTTATTCGATGCTGTTGTGTATCACCAAGCTCTGCGATAAGAGCATTGTAAGGTGTGCAGAACATTGTCATGAAAAGGTAGAACACCATCAGCAAAATAAAAAGTGTTGTGTCATTTAACGAAATGCTGGATGTCTGCGGAATTGTGAAAAGTCCGATTGTAACCAAGGCAAATGGAATAGCCATAACTCTCATAAATGGGATTCGGCGACCACCCTTATAACTGCTTCTGTCTGACCAGCCTGCGATAAGTGG
The DNA here is from genome assembly GCF_900107545.1 of Pseudobutyrivibrio sp. ACV-2. Lineage (GTDB taxonomy): Bacteria > Bacillota > Clostridia > Lachnospirales > Lachnospiraceae > Pseudobutyrivibrio. The sequence continues at coordinate 110,908 of NZ_FNQZ01000005.1, forward strand.
ATCTGTAATAGCATCAAATATACGTCCAACAGCAAGGACTAATCCAAAAAGTGTTAATTTGAAAAAGATAGGATTTTGTGTGATACCTGATGCGAAAATACCTGTATTAGGATTTTGCTCTGATGGAGCGCCTGTGTAGTAGTAAACCATCCAATTTGAAACCACACCAGAAAGCAGGCTCCAGCCAAACTGACCCAAGGCGAATATCCAAAGAAGCTTATTAGTAATTGGTTTAAGTTGTTTCATTAATTATTTCCCCCTAAATTAAAAAAACTAGCTCTACTACCCTCGTAATAGAACTAGTTTAATTATACATGATAAGAAACTCAAAGTTCAATGCTCAGTTTCTACCAATGTTTAGTATTTATTTTCTACAATATAAACAATTAACACTTAGCAGCTTCAATTATCAGTTCTGCACATTTATCATAACCAAGAGTAGACGTCTTTAATGCCAAATCATAATAGGCTGCATTTCCAAATTCTGTATCTGTATAGTATTTGCAATATTTCTTACGCATCTTGTCTACCGCATGTATGCGCTCAACCACCTTTTCTTCTGACAAATCTGGCATTTTTTCCATCATACGTTTTGTTCTGAAATATTCAGTAGCAGATAAAAATACATGAAGTGTTCTATCGTACTCCTTTAAAATAATGTTTGCATTTCTGCCTACGATAACACAATTTCCTTTTTCAGCAAGTTTTTTTATGGCTTCCGACTGAGCCTTAAAAAGTCGTTCATCAAGTGGTTTGTTATAGAAATCAAAAAGGCTCTGCCCAAAGCCAAATTCCTTTGGAACCTTTTCGTCGTAGTAGCGAACCTCGTTTGGTGTGAGATTGCCGCTTTCGATAGCAGCACGCAAAATCATGTCTTTATCACAGTAATAATAGCCAAGCTCGTCTGCTACCTTCTGGCCAATTGTGCTTCCACCAGCTCCAAACTGGCGGCTAATTGTAATAATATTTTTCATCCCCTAAACCCCTTATTATAAAACTTTATTTAAAAAGTCGATGGTTCTGGATTCCTTTGGATTGCCAAGAACTTCGGCTGGTGTGCCTTCCTCAATGATGTATCCGCCATCCATAAATATAATGCGATCAGAAACCTCTCTGGCAAAGCCCATTTCGTGAGTAACCACCACCATAGTCATACCTTCAGCTGCCAAATCCTTCATAACCTGAAGAACCTCTCCTACCATTTCTGGATCAAGGGCAGATGTAGGCTCATCAAAAAGCATGATATCTGGCTCCATACAAAGAGCTCTGGCTATAGCCACACGCTGCTTTTGTCCACCAGACAACTGGCTTGGATAGCTTGCTGCTTTATCCCCAAGACCAACTCTATCAAGCATCTTTTTAGCACGAGCAACTGCCTCTTCCTTTGAACACTTTTTCAACTGGATAGGAGCAAGTGTAAGATTGTCTAAAATGTTCAGGTTGTTGAATAGATTGAAATGCTGGAATACCATTCCAATATCTTCTCTAACCTTGTTGATGTTAGTCTTCTTTTCTAAGATATCCTGCCCATTTATGATGATGCTGCCTGCTGAAGCTTTTTCAAGCTTGTTGAGACATCTGAGGAAGGTGGACTTTCCTGAACCGGAAGGACCGATGATGCAAAGCACCTCTCCCTTATGAACATCGGTACTGATGTCCTTTAAAACCTGTAAATCACCATAGGATTTTTTGAGATTTTTAACACTGATTTTAACTTCTTTATTATCTACCAACGCTTAGCCTCCTCTCAACCACCTTTGCACTACGAGAAAGGATGGTGATAACAATCAAATACATAATTCCAACGATTGCCCATGTTTGGAAGGACATAAATGTGTTGGCCTGAACATTTTTCGCTGTGTTTACAAGCTCTGGGAAACCGATAACTGAAAGAATCGAAGTGTCCTTGAGCGTAATAATAAACTGATTGATAAATGTAGGAATCATAGTTCTGATAGCCTGTGGAAGAACTACTCTTCTCATAGCCTGTCCATAGGTAAGACCAAGTGAACGAGCTGCTTCCATCTGTCCTGGGTCAACCGACTGAATACCAGCTCTGATGATTTCTGCCATGTAGGCACCGCAGTTTAAAGCAAGACAAGCTGTACCCGCCTGCAATGCTGTAAGGTTCATTGCAAAACCACCAATAATGGTGTTAAACAGGTATGGAATGCCAAAGTAAATAAAAAATGCAAGTACAATCAAAGGCACACCTCGAATCACATCAACAAAAATCTGTGAAATGACATTACATGCTCTATTTTTAACCACTCCCATTATTCCGAAAATCATGCCAATGATGCAGGCGAAGAATAAACCTAAAAGTGCCAGCAGCAGTGTGCGTCCCAATGCAATAAGCAGCATAGGACCGTATACTGTAATAATCCTAATCATAAAAATTACCTTTCTATAAAAAAATATGGGCAGTGATATATTATAACCCCTGCCCACAAATTATTCAAAGCCTATTCACCGAGGTACTTTGCAATAATCTCATCGTATTTACCGTTTGACTTGATGTTCTTAAGACCTGCATTGAACATATCAACGAGCTCTTGGTTGTCAGCGTTAAAAATAGCAAAACCATATGATGCTGGATCATTTCCGGTGCCATCTAATATCTTCATTGCAATACCTGTATCCTTGATGTTAGAAGCCATAATAGGGGTATCATCGAAGCAAGCTGCAACCTGACCACCTACTACTGCCTGATACATGGTTGGAGAATCTTCAAAATATGTAACTGTAAAGCCGTAGTCACCTGAAAGGCTTTCAGCATAAGAAGCACTCATTGTACCTGTCTTTACTGCAACAGACTTTCCTGATAAATCATCGAAGCCTGTGATAGTTGAAGATGCCTCAACAGCCATGCTCTGGTTTGCATCGTAATATCCATCAGAGAAAATCCAACCTGAGTCCTTTCTCTCATCTGTGATAGAAGCACCTGCGATAAGTGCATCTGCCTGACCTGCCTGGCAAGCTGCGATAGAAGCATCCCAGCCAAGCACCTGAACCTCATACTTGAAGCCCTGATCCTCTGCAACAGCTGCAAGAATATCCATATCGATACCAACAAAATCTCCCTTGTCATCTGTGTACTCAAATGGCTTGAATGAAGTATCTGTTGCAATCTTCCATACCTTGTTTGATGAATCTGCCGAACCAGATTTTTCTGCTGATTGGCTATCTGTAGCACCTGTTCCTGATGCGCCACCACAGGCAACTAAAGACAATGCCATAATACCTGTTAATAATCCACTAATAAGTCTTTTTCTCATAAGATTTGATTTCTCCTTTTCTAAATTTTCTATTTGCAAGCATCTATAAATGCCTGAACTACTTTTTTACTGTCCTCATTATTGTGATATGAAAACTCCGGATGCCACTGGACTGCCAGACCGAAACTTTGGCCGATAATCTCGATTGCTTCAGTAAGGCCATCCTCTGAAACTGCCGACTGGGTCAGCATTGGTGCCAATCTTTTGACAGCCTGGTGATGATAACTGTTTACACCGTGTGTACCTGCACCGATTATTTCTGCAAGCTTGGAGCCCTCAGTCACATCAACCTTATGTACTATTCTATCATAAGGTGGAGCCATATGGTGTTCTATTTTTTCACCATATTCACTTGGCAAATCCTGATAAAGACTTCCACCCAGGTGTGCATTGATAAATTGGATACCGCGGCATATACCAAGAAGAGGTTTATCCTCCTCTATACAGCGGTCAAGAAGATAACCTTCCATAAAATCTCTGGTCTCACAAGACACGCCGCATTTATCAGATTTGATAGCACCATACTCTGCTGGTGACACATCGTGTCCTCCAGTGAAAAGTATGCCCTGACAAATATTGAAGGCAGTCTCCAGCCCCTGCTCATCTGTTGTGAGAGGCAGCATAATTGGAACACCACCACAGGCTTCAACAGCCTTCATATAACCAGGAAGCATCCACAAACTTTCTTTTTCGTCATCATACAAAGGAATCAATCCTATAATTGGTTTCATTTATTTCTCCATATTTGCAAAAAGGTGCCTGCCATGTATAGCAGACACCTTTGTCTTTATTATTTGTATAATAAAGGTTCCTATGTAATTATGCAAGAGGAAAAATTTATACTAGCAACATATTGCTTCCATCTCTATCTCTACAAACTGAGTAGGTCTGTTAAGTGCACTAGTTCCTACCACTGTACAAAGGGGTTTTACATCATGGAAATATTCCGAATAGGCCTTGCAAATGTTTCCGCACTCAGCCATGTCAGTTGCGTATACCTTAACCGAAACTACATCGCTCGCTTTTGCACCGGCCTGCTCTAATAATTTAATCTGCTTTTCCAAAACATATTTAGTCTGATCATATGCATTTTCCCCAAACACTGTTCCATCTGGCTGAACTGATGTAGTTCCACCAATCTTTACAAATGGTCCTACCTTTACCATTCTTGAGTAACCCACCTTTTCTTCCAATGGAGCACCTGAGCTATAATTTGTTCTCACCATTTCCATATCAGTTATCCTCCTAGATTACATTATATTTTCGCTTTGAATCGATCGTAACGTAACTCGCTTAAATCAATCGCTGTACTTCCTTCTGTAATAAGCATAGAAAGCTGTTCGCCAACTGCTGGTGCAATTCCAAAGCCATGACCTGTAAAAGCACATGCAATTATAAGACCTGGCACCTCTTCAACCTCTCCTAAAACAGGTACACCATCCTGGCTGGTATCAACATATCCTGCCCATGTTCTGACAATCTTAGCATTTTCCAAATCTGGAAAATACTTCATGATGCCTCGGCAAATACATGGTGCAGTAATAGCAGAATTGGAAGGAGAATTATCCATTCCAATATCCTTATTATTCAACTCAATTCCTGATGAACCACCAAATACAAATGAGCCATGATCTGACTGGTGGCCATAAAAATCTGCCTCTGCTGTACCAAGCATCTGATTAAACATATGGGGCTCAGCCTCTGTCACAAGACATTCAAGTAACTCTCTATGCATTGGAACGTCAATTCCAACTGTTGCTAAAATTTCACGGGATTCATAGCCTGCTGCAACTACAACATAATCACCTTCGTAAACACTGTTTTCTGTTACAACCTCCCTTACTCTTCCTCGAATCTTTTTCAGGCCAAGCACCTTCTCACCAGTTATGAAACGCACACCGTTTTCTCTTGCTTTGCTGTAAAATGCAAGGGTTGTCACCATAGGATTTGCATGGCCATCTGTTGGACACCAACTAGCTCCAATCACTTCATCTGAAAGATAAGGATTAATCTCCTTAACTTCATTAGCATCCACCATTCTTACATCAAGGCCACAGGCAACCGCTCTATCTGTAAGCCCCTGAAGAATTTCCAAATGCTTCTTTGTTTTTCCTAAACGAAGATTTCCTTCCTTATGATATTCACAATCAACACCAAGTTCTTCTGAAAGACCTGGCCATAACTTTTCGATTCCATACATAGCCAGCGGAAGTTCTCTTGGATCTCTACCTGACTGGCGTACACCACCACCATTTCTTGTAGAACCTCCATTGCCAATATTATCGCTAGCTTCAAGGACTATTACGCTCTTTCCTCGTTTTGATAAATAATAGGCGGTAGCGCATCCAATAATTCCACCACCAACAATAATTACGTCTGCTACATTACTCATTAGGCACTCACCTCCTCATTACCAAAAACCTTCATCTCAGTTGGTCTCATAGGAGATCTGGCTGTTGCAGGTTCAAGCTCTGCTGGAGAAACCCCAAGCTCTCTTGCAACAATACCTTTTACAAGTCTTGAACAGGTCTGCCCCTGACACAATCCCATTCCACTTCGTAAGTATCTTCGTATTTCCGTTATGGTCCACATACCAGCATGAACCGCTTTTCTAATTTCTCCTTTTGTAACCTCTTCACATCTACAAATTATCATGTCATCATCAGGTGCTGGAATAAAAGGCCCGATGTCTTTTGATCTATCTACAACTGTATTCATAAGTACTCATCCTTTCTTTATCGAATCAACCTACCTTGAAGAATCTTGCTCTCATGGCATATTCCTTAGGGACACTTATTGTTAGAAGGTTTGTATGATCAAAGGCTGGCACACTTTTTACTGATAATACCTCTGCATCACAAACAATTTTTCCTTCTCTGCTAAGACCGAAACCTCTTGTTCCAACAGCAGGCAATGGTAAAAACTCATATGGAAGAGTAACTGTTGCTTTTCCTTCTCCAGCATCCTCATCCACCAAGAAGATAGCTTGACCTGAACAGCTTGCAACGCACATTCCACAATTGATACACTCTGAATCATTTTTAACAAAAGGAAGATTTGTAATATTCTCCCCTATAGAAATACATCCTTTTTTACATGCATCCTGGCAAGGGTTACAAGGAATGTTCTGGGTACATTCCATAACAGGATGTACTCCTACTTTGTGGGTTACCCCTGGGAATCTTTCAATTTCTTCATCAGTTACATATCCCTTCTTAAGTAGGTTTGTAGAAATATCGATTCCCTCTTCAGTCTTCTCTATCTGCTTTCCTCTGTTCTTTGGAGCGAACATTCCCTGACGAAGACTTTCCAAATCATTTTCTAATTCCTTTAATGTTTCCTCTAATTCTTTCTCTGTACAATAACCTAAGTATTCAGCTGCACAAACTCCTGCCATTTTACCTTCAATCATGGCTGAGCTTGCCTCCTCAATTCCTGATACGTCGCCAGCTGCAATAATACCAGGGACACTAGTTCTACCATAATCATCGATAATTGGGACCTGACCACCTCGTTTTGGATTATCTTCCATTTCACAGCCAGCCATTTTAAGGAGCTGCGACATAGGAGATAAACCAACGGCCATGCAAATTGTATCTACATCAAAGTGTTTCTCTGTCCCAGGAATTGGAGTGAAAGTGCTGTCCACCTCATGAATAGTGACCCCTGTAATAAACTCATCGCCCTCAGCCTCCTTAATTGTGTGTGATAAATAAAATGGTACTCCTGTCCTAGCCACCTTTGCTGCATGAACGCCATAGCCTCCAACTCTTGGTGCTGCATCCACCAGAGCCACCACCTCACAACCTGCCTGAATCAACTGGAATGAAACAACTAGTCCAACGTTTCCTGTACCAAGCATCAACACTCTGTTACCTGGTTTGATTCCATGAAGATTCATCATTGTTTGAGCTGCTCCTGCCCCGATTACACCTGGCAATGTCCAGCCTGGGAATGTAACCATGTTCTCAGCTGCTCCAGTAGCAACAATAATGGTATCCCCCTTGTAGTGATTGATTCCATCACCTATTCTTACAGTCACCTCCTTATCTATATACAAGCCCATGACTGTTGCATTTAAAACAACCTCTACTCCAAGTTCATCTGCCTCTTTTAGGAGCTCTTCTCCAATTTTGAAACCTCTTATTTTTGCATGATGCTCCTTTGATCCAAAAAACTTGTGGATTTGCTTAAACAGCTGGCCACCAGGCTTCTCATTTTCATCAAAAACAATTACTTTCATGCCTCGTTTTGCGGCCTCAATGGATGCACTTAATCCGGAAGGACCAGCTCCAACTACAATCAAATCATATCTTTCCATACATCCTTCCTCCTTACTGTTCTTCAAATGGCTTATCGCTTACGCCATATTGTGTATTGATTACCATACCCTCTTTTAATGGGGTAATACAGGTCCTTATATTAGGGACTCCATCCACAACCATTACACAATCTGTGCATCTTCCTATAGCACAAAATATACCTCTTGGTTTGTGTTCCTTTTTTGTATATCTATGAATCAATAGTCCGTGAGCCTTTAAAGCAGCAGCTATAGGCTCCCCTTCAAAACCATCAATTGTTTTTCCGTCGTATGTAAATGTAACTTTTCTTCCTTTCTCCTGAACTCCAAGAATTGGATGCTCTGCTATTCTATTTTCCATAATATATTCTCCTTCTTCTCATTGTTTTTTTTATTCAATAATGGTAAAATTCTCTCAATTTATTGCGAACCGAGACAATGAGGTCTAAATCCAGCCCTTATTGTCTCTTTTTTTATTTAATGGAGGCTATTATGAATCAGAAGCAATTGTTTTACTTTTCAAAGGTATATGAGACACACTGTATTTCCGATGCTGCAAAGCTTTTGTATGTATCCCATCAGGTAGTAAGTAAAACAATTCTATCCTTAGAGGATGAACTGGGGTTACAGCTATTTGTCAGGAAAAATAAGGAAATGGTACCAACAAAAGCTGCTGTCAATCTTTATCCCCACACCTTAAATATTTTGCAGGAGTTTTCTTTAGTTGAAAGCAAAGACTTTATCCTTGCTGAGAATCGAAAACCTTTAAATATTATGTGCTCCTATGATTCCATTGGTCTGATTTCTACCGATTTTTTTGATTATTTTTCTGACAGATATAAGGACATTCTTGTTCATATTGAAGAAATGCCTGATCGTGTCATTCTTGATAAGCTTAATAAGCATGAGATTGAACTAGCTATGCTTCCTGGTCCCCTTGACTATTACAAATATGAAACTAATCATCTAATTTCATCTTCATATCGAGTTCTAGTTTCAAAAAATAATCCTCTTGCTCAGTTGGAAACAATTCCTTTTAAAGCCCTTAAAGATTATCAAGTAATTTTTAAAGGAAGCCGTAGCCCTTTAGATATTGTCCAGCTTGATAGTTTTAAAAAAGGTAGTTGGAACCCAAATATCATGGTAGAACTCTCAGACACTCACTATGCCTTTAAGCTTGTGTACGAGAACAAAGCAGTGGCAATGGTTTTAGATTATATGGCTGATGAAGCAGATTCTGATTTGACAGTAGCCCGACCATTCAAACCAAATCTTACAAAATCCATGTATCTGGTAAACAATGCCAATGTACTGCTTTGTCCCGAAGCACTTACCTTCAAGAACGAACTTTTAAAATGGTTCTCATCCCACTGAGAATCGTTTTGTTGCTAAGCCACAGATTAAATCTGCAGCATCATCAAAATCGATATACTCCATGTTCAAAATAACATCTCGATATAATGGTGAATTAAAATCTTCACCAGTAACGTTTTTGTAAAATCCGGCTCTGGCTTTATCAATAATATGAATATGTTCTGTAGCTTCCACTCTTGTAAGTTCAAGGGTTGAAATACTCTGCTCATATCTAAATTCATATGGAGCAGTAACATGTACTCGAAATACATTCTTCTTGCCTGCTTTACTGAATAAATAATCTGCAGCTCTACCTACTATAACGCAATCTCCCTTTTCTGCTTCCTCATACATGATTTCAGTTTCGATTTTATATAGCTTGGCCTGCTTGGCAGCATCACCAAATCCAAGGGGTGAAGCCATTGAAATATATTTTGAGCCATCCAAATGATTCTTTATTACCATTTGGTTATCATAAGCAAGAAGTTCCTCCACATCCTTGCCCATCCTCTTAGCGGCTTGCTCAATAATCTCAGGATCTAAGAACTTATATCCCATTTTTTCAGCAACCTTCTGGGCTAAAGGGCGACCTAGTGAACCAAATTGTCTACTAAAAGTTATAACGTTTCCCATAATATATCCTCCCTAGAAATTGTATCCTGCTCCTCTTCAGCATTTATTAGCTCCAATGGCATTGGCTTAAATAGCGGTTTTTTCACCACAAACTTGCACCAAATAATTGCGTAGGCAATAATTACTGCCAAAATTGCAGCTGAAATCTCATAGATTAAAATTCTTGACTCTCCAACATCAATGGCATAAACCATATAAATATTTCCGATTATGCCAACTATTTGAGGGATACCACCTAATACCAGATATTTATTACGCTCTGCCTTAGGGTATCTTCTTCTAAGAACAAGCACTGCCGCATGAATCATAATGTAATCAATGAGCCATAAGCATGAAGCGGCAAGAACTACAAAGGCAATGCCATTTGATACAGCAAGGTTAGAAATAATAAAACCAGAAGTTACGACTGCCATAAGAGTAAGTCCTGCAAAGGCTACATGATTTTTGTTTTCCTTATAAAAAATCTTTGGAAGATTTCCATCCTCTGCCATACCTTGCATAATTCTAGGAGGCGCTGCAAACATACTGTTAACTGTTGATATAGCAGCAAGCATTGTAATAATTCCCATCCAACCTTTGCCTACATTTCCCAACATATTTGTTGCAAATGTCATATGAGGTGTTCCTGTTGGATCATCTGCTAAAACTGCATAGTCAACATAATTTGCCATAGCATTTCCCAGCAGTGACTGTACAGAAAATAAAAGTGCCAAGCCTATGGCAATTGCAAGAATTACGTCTCGCTTAGGATTTTTCATATCTTTAGCAACAGGTATTACAAACTCAACACCAATAAACAACCAAAAGGCTACCGATGCCATTTGAAAGCAACCACTGACTCCACTTACTGCAGGTACTGATTGTTGTGTTATAACCTGACCACTTCCAAGCTTCAAAGTTCCAATCACACCCAAAAGAAACATGGAGCCAATCAAGAGAATTACAACTAAATCCTGTACCTTGGAGAACAAATCCAAGCCTCTCCAGTTAACATAAAACAAAACCAAAAGAATAATCATTGAAATGATTCTTGCATCAATGGACGGGAAAAATAGATTCCTAAGAACAATTCCGCACATTGAGAGCTCAGCTGTCATTGTCAGTGCCATAGTGACCACATATGCTGCCAGATTTGCGGTAATTGATGTAAATGAACCAAAACCTGCCATCAGATACTGGCTTGTTCCACCATTTGCTTTGGGCATCAAGCGATTCAACTCTGCAAATGAGATTCCAACAAACATATTAAGAATCATTACTACAAACATTGGAATGATAAATGATCTTCCAAGAGAACCAATTCCACTACCAAGAGAAGATAAACAACTTGTTGCAACTATCAATCCAACACAAATAGCTACACTACTAAATAAACTCAATTTCTTAGTATTCATATATATCACCATCTCCCTTTTCTAAAAAAAGCCGACAAAAAACGTCTTTATAAACTGACGTCTTTGTCGGCTTCATATATACAAGTAATTAATAAAGATAAGGTGTGTCCCAAAGATTTAGTGGTGTACCAATTCCAAGCCTTACAGCATTGTCATAAACTGTCTTGCCCCATGCCACATCCTCAACTGGCATGCCACCGATAGAATAGAGAATAATTTCATCATCATCTTTTCTTCCTGGAATTGCTCCGCTAACAATTCCACCTAAATCTTCAATTCTTGATTTATCCAGCTTTCCTTCGTGAACCATATCAAGATACTTGCAACCAAGAAGGAACATTGTATCAAAGGTTGGATATGGATACTCCTCTGCCCATGCCTCATAAAGCTTTGAGTTATCTACAACAAGCTTTGAGCTGTTAATCAATTCATCTGATACATTTACTGCTCCAGGTCCACAAATCAGGCAGCCTTTCTTAACCCATTCGTCTTTAATTGTTGGATAGTTTGCCTGACCACCAGTTGGTGTTGATGTTGCAAAGGAAAGAATATCTGAATCTCTTACGCACTCTTCAAGAGTTTCACATACAACAAAGTCTTTAACCTGTGGGCATTTTTCCTTAACGTAACTGATAAATCTATCAATTGATGCCTGTCCACGTCCTTTAATTTTGATAGTTTCAATTGGACGAAGGTTGCAGAAGGTTTCAGCTGTGATAGCGTTAATCATTCCTGGTCCTACAATACCAAGAACCTTAGAATCCTCTTTTGCCAAGTATCTTACGCCTACTCCTGGGATTGCAGCTGTTCTAAATGCACTGATAAGATTTGCTGACATAAGGGCTTTTGGTGCTCCTGTATCCTTATCATTCAGCATGACTGTGAGGATTGATCTTGGAACCTTTTTATCTCTGTTTGCAACGTTAGAACCATACCATTTCATACCTGCGATATCGAACTTGCCGCCAAGATATGCTGGCATTGCCATGAATCTTCTGTCTGGGCCATCCTTTGGCATATTAGGAAATTCGGGTTCTACTGGGAAGGTAACCATACATCCATGTGAGTTTCCATTCTCACCACCCATTCTGTAATCTCCCTCATATAGAATCTTTAATAAATCTTCCATACAATCAGTACACTTTACAGGATCATTTACACCTGCTTTAACCATATCTGGCTCGCTTAAGTATAAGAAATCAATTTTTGGGTAACTCATAGTCATTATCCTCCTTTTGCAAAAAAATTAGGCGCTACCGACTTCCGATTGGAAATCGATAACGCCTTTGTTATCTTGTTTATGGGTAAGAGTTTAACTATTTAAACTATTAAAGTAAAGCATCTTTATTTTGTATACCTGCAACCAAACTGTTGCAATTATATAACTAGAATAACTAAGCCATTTAAAATCAGCATAATACCTACCCAGCCCTTCTTCGTAAGACTCTCATGTAGGAATATTCCAGCTAAAACTACGGTAAACAATACACTACTTTTAACTATTGCAGTGACAACAGATACCATTCCCATTTCTATGGCAATATACATTAGCACATTAAATATACCTGTAAGAACTCCGCTTATTACATTGTTTCTCATATTAATACCAGGCATTTTCAAATCAACAAATTCGATTTTTTCCTTTTTCATTCTAAATATAAAAAAGCCCCATAAAACTACTGTCACAATTAGGATGCGCAGTGAAGTAGTTGCTATGGGACTAATCGAACTATTATCCATTTTTGCCACAACATTTGATAGAGCCATTAAAATTGGGGAAACAATTCCCCAAAATATTCCTTTGTTTCTAGCCTGTTTTTTCTCCGCAGAAATATCCTGGGTTTCTTTTTTCAAATCCACTACAAGAAGTGTTCCAAATATGAGAAACATTGTTCCAATTAACATGGAACGTGATATTTTTTCATCAATTATTACATAGGCAAATAGCATGGTCGCAACAATATTAAACTTATCTAATGCTGCGACCTTGCTCACATCGATATAATAAATTGCAAACATATATGTAAGCCAGGATAGTCCCTGAATAATCCCTGATACAAGAGTTATATCAACGACCCTTTCTGGCATCGAAAACAAGTCTCCATTATTACCTGTCATAATTCCAATTAGAAATATCGTAATTGTAGTAACTGTCAGAGATATTGCTCCATACCAAAATGGGTCTTGTCCTTCTATTCCGGATTTACGATATACTGCTGCTACAGCAGAAAGAAAACACGCTACAAAAGAAAGTACTATCCACATAATTTTGCCCTCAATTTCTGATAAACGCTACACCCAGGCCTCAAACTCCTCATCGGTGCACTTTACATAGTGACTACCGCTTACAAGGTGCTCTGTGCCCTTGTTGTAATCTATTCCAGATGTCTTGTAGTCGTAGGTCTCTGAGACTCTGTTTTTCTCCAGGATAGGGTTTGGCTCAGGGATTGCTGAGAGCAAACTCTTGGTGTATGGATGAATAGGATTTGAGAAAATCTCGTCCGTTGTTCCTGTCTCCAAAAGGTGACCTAAATGAAGTACACCGATTCTGTCTGAGATGTACTTAACCATTGAAAGGTCATGGGCAATAAATAAGTAAGCTGCACCTGTCTCCTGCTGGATGTCCTTCATAAGGTTTACAACCTGAGCCTGAATTGAAACATCAAGAGCTGAGATACACTCATCAGCGATGATAAGCTTTGGATTCATAATCAGAGCCCGGGCTATTCCTACACGCTGTCTCTGTCCACCTGAGAACTGGTGAGGATAGCGGGAAATGTGCTCTGGTGCAAGACCAACTTTCGCAAGGATTGCCTTAATCTGACGGTCACGGTCGGCTCTGTCCTTGTAGGTGTGATGAATATCAAGGCCCTCACCGATGATATCTCCAACCTTCTTTCGAGGGTTCAGTGATGACATAGGATCCTGGAAAATCATCTGCATCTGAGTTCTTAACATCTTCTTGTCTGATTTTCCAAGTTTTCCACTGATGTCCACATCGTTGAAAGTCACCTTGCCCTCTGTAGGATTGTAAAGGCGAATGATACTTCTTCCGATGGTAGATTTTCCAGAGCCAGACTCTCCAACAAGACCGTAGGTCTCCCCTGGATAAATCTCGAAGGATACTCCCTCAACTGCCTTTACAGTGTAGTTCTTGCTGATAGGGAAATGCTGCTTTAATCCCTCCACCTTTAAAAGAGGCTTGTCATTATAATTCACTGCCATATTCTGCTGCCTCCTTCTTCATTCTCTCTAATCTTTCCTTCAACTCCTTAGGCATCTCAACCTTTGGAGCGCGCTCATCCAACAGCCAGGTTGCTGCATAATGAGTCTCTGTTACCTTAAACATTGGTGGATCAAGCTTGTCATCAATGTTAAGGGCATACTGATTTCTAGGTGCAAAAGCATCTCCAGGCTTCTCATTCAAAAGATTTGGTGGTGAACCAGGAATTGTGTAAAGTCTTGGATCATCAGTATTCAAATCTGGCATTGCAGAAAGAAGTCCCCAGGTATATGGATGACGTGGGTCATAGAAAATCTCGTTAATCTTGCCCTTCTCCACAATCTTGCCAGCGTACATAACGTTAACGTAATCAGCCACCTTTGCAACAACGCCCAGGTCATGTGTGATGTAGATAACTGAAATTCCACGCTCGTTCTGAACCTTCTTGATAAGTTCAATAATCTTTGCCTGAATTGTAACATCAAGGGCTGTGGTTGGCTCATCGCAGATAAGCAAATCAGGGTCACAGGAAAGTGCGATGGCGATAACCACACGCTGTCTCATACCACCTGAAAGTTGATGTGGATACTGCTTCATTCTCTTTTCAGCATCCTGAATTCCAACCTCTTTCAATAGAGAAATAGACTTCTGTCTAGCCTCCTCCTTTGACATTTTAAAATGCCATAAGAGACCTTCCATCAGCTGCTTGCCGATGGTCATAGTAGGGTCTAAGGATGTCATTGGATCCTGGAAAACCATGGCAATTCTTTTACCATTGATATGCTTTCTAATCCATCTCTTATCCTTTTTAAGGATATCTACAATCTGCTTACCCTCAGCATTTTCATATTTAAACTCGATAGTTCCAGAGTTTACTGTTGCATTTTTTGCGAGAATTCCCATAGCAGCTTTCATGGTTACAGACTTTCCTGAGCCTGACTCACCAACGATTGCCACTGTCTCGCCCTTTTCCAAATCGATATTGATTCCGCGAATCGCATGAACATTTCCTGCAGTTGTCTTGAAAGAAATATCAAGGTCGCGAATATCTAAAATAAAATCTTCATTCATGTTAAGTACCTCACATTTCTTTCATCTTAGGATCGAAGGCTTCACGTAAGCCGTCGCCAAGCAAGTTAAAGCTAAGCATCAAAAGTGCCATGATAATGATTGGTGGAATAATCTGATATGGATGAGTTGTAAATGAATTGTAACCATCCGAAATCAGTGAACCAAGAGAGCACTTTGGAACTGGAATACCAAGACCTACGAAGCTTAAGAAAGCCTCTGTGAAAATAGCTGTAGGAATTGAGAACATAACCTGAGTGATAACTGGTCCAACAATATTTGGAAGTACCTCTTTAAAGATGATGAAGAAGCTTCCTGCACCAAGGGTTCTTGAAGCCAGAACAAATTCCTGTTCCTTAAGCTTGAGCATTTCTGCTCTGGCAATTCGGCTCATACCTACCCACTCTGTTAAAAGCAATGCGAAGATTATTGTGAGCATACCTGGCTTTAAAATCAAAAGCAAAAGTGTCACGATAACAAGTCGAGGAATACCATTACAAATCTCAAGGATTCTCTGCATTACCATATCAATCTTGCCACCAAAGAATCCAGAAATCAGACCGTAACTCATACCAATAATCATATCGATAAGAGCTGCTGCAATGGCGATGATAAGGGAAACTCTGGTACCTTCCCAGCAACGTGTCCAAAGGTCACGACCATAGATATCACTACCAAACCAATAGTAGGTATCTGTCAGGCCACCCTCTTCATATTTGTTGACCTGAATATCTCCAACTGAGGTGGTCATAGTTTCTGATCCGTTGAAGAAGCTAAGCCACGAAAGCCACTCAACTCTAGGAGCAAGATTCTTCTCCTCCTGAATCATTCCATCGTAGGTGTAATCATTCATACCCGGTCCAATTATCGCAAATACGATAATCAGTAAAATCATAATCAGACCGATTACAGCACTTCTTTTATTGAAGAATCTTATAACTACTTCCTTCCAAAAATTCTGGGAAGCAAAGTTTGAATCCAAGCCTAATTCTTCTGTATTGTTCTTCAGCTTGAAATCATCTTCTGTAGGGATATATGTTGCAATATCACTCATCTTAGTCTCCCTCCTTTCCCAGACGAATTCTTGGATCGATGATTCCGTAAAGGATATCAACCACAAGCATTATGGCAATGTACATTGCCGAATAGATAAAGCTCAAAGCAATAACCACGTTGTAGTCGTTGGACTGAATTGCATTTACAAGCAAGCTACCAACACCAGGAATTGCAAAAATCTTTTCTACTACCAGAGAACCTGTCATCAAATCAACGATGAGTGGAGCAAGTACAGTAATGATAGGAATAAGTGCGTTTCTTAATGCGTGGGAGAAAATCAATTTTCTTCCAGACAAGCCCTTACTCTCTGCAAGAAGCATATACTCGCTGCCAAGAACCTCAATCATTTCTGTTCTAGTGAATCTGGCGATTGATGCCATTGTAAACATTGAAAGAGCAATTGATGGCATAACGCTGGAATTTAATTCATCTGCAGTGCTGTAGAGCATTGGGAAAAGTTTCCATTTGAAGCCAAGTGTGAAGCTCAGTCCTAACGCAAATACATATGAGGGCACAGACACTCCGATTACCGATATGATGGTACATATGGTATCCAAAATGGTGTCCTTTTTCAGTGCCGCAATCAAACCTAAAATAAGGCCTACCAAGGCACCTAAAAGCACTGCAAAAAATCCTATTCTGATAGAAATTGGAAGTCGTGACTGAATCAACTGTGAAATTGGAGTGTTCTTTGAGATGTTGTAACTTACACCAAAATCTCCTTTACACATATTCACAACATACTGTCCGAACTGGACTACGATTGGTTGATCTAACCCGTACTTTGAATAAAGAACCTGACGCTGATCCTCTGATAACTTTTCATCGTTGAAAGGTGAACCTGGCATTAAATGCATCAGTATGAAAAGTACCAGAATGATGGCAAGCAAAGTTCCAATAGAAGTTAGAACTCTTTTTAAGATATACTTTTTCACTACATTATCTCCTTTAAAATATTTCTTTAAGAATAGGGAAAACTCCTTTTCCACATTCTTAAAAAAGTATTGGGCCACACCTTAAATATCAAAGCATGGCCCGCCCTTTAATCAATAATCAAAAGCTTCTTACTGCTTTACTGTATCCTTGAATACTCTGTTAAGTGCTACAGGGTGGAAGTCAATTCCTGTTACGTTTGACTTAACAAGTGTAGCGTTTGCTGCTGTGTAGATTGGGAAGATAACTGCTTCTTCCATTACAATCTGCTCTGCATCGTAAAGTCTTGTACGTCTAGCATCAAGCTCTGTGCAAAGATCTCCAGTTGTGCACTCAGCGATGATTGAATCATACTCTGGGTTTGTCCATAAACCGTAGTTGTTTGAGCAATCTGTTACCCACATACCAAGATATGTCATAGGATCATCATAGTCAGGTCCCCATCTTGTAAGACCAAGCTCGTAGTTGCCTTCCTGAAGATCCTGAACACGCTGCTTCTTTGGCTCTGTTACGATTTCAACTGTAAGACCTGGAAGAGCTGCCTCCCACTCAGACTTAAGAACTGTAGCAACCTTCTTTGGAGCATCGTCATCATCAACTACCATCTCAAGTGTGATTGAATCTGTTCCTAACTCCTTGAGACCTTCCTCCCAGTACTTAGCTGCTGCATCTGCATCGTCTGCACAAACAGACTTGAACTTATCCTGATCAGCTGAGAAATCTGCTGAGAAGTCGCGTGGTACAGCGGTGTATGTTGGAAGTGAACCATCGTTAAGCTGGCTTGTTACGTCAACACGGTTGATAGCGTTTGAAAGTGCAAGTCTGATGTTAAGATTGTCAAGCTCCTTAACAGCGCTAATATTTGGAGTTACATACCAAAGATAACCAGCACCAATTGTCTGGAACTCAGGGTCTACAGAAACCTGCTCAACCTGATCACCATTTACAAGTGTGATATCAAGGTCGCCATTCTGGTAGCTCATAAGCGCTGTCTGTGAATCCTGGATAACCTGATAGTTAAGTCCTGATAACTGAACTCTTGAAGCATCGTAGTAATCAGCATTCTTTGTAAGGTGGAAAGCTGTTGCTGCTGGCTCGTAAGAATCTAAAACGAAAGCACCGTTTGAAAGTGTTGTCTCAGGGCTTGTTCCAAATGTATCTCCGCAAGATGTGAAGAACTCCTCATTTACTGGATAGAAAGTTGGGAAATACATAAGTGAAAGGAAATATGAAACAGGAACATTGAGTGAAACCTCCAGTGTGTAATCATCAACTGCTGTTACACCAAGTTCGCTCTTATCCTTCTCACCTGCGATAATTGCCTCTGCATTTACAATCTGACCGATGTCGCTAAGCATGTATGAGTACTCTGAAGCAACCTCAGGGTCAACTGCTCTCTGCCAAGCAAAAACGAAATCTGCTGCTGTAACTGCTGTGCCATTGCTCCACTTTGCATCCTGACGAAGCTTGAAGGTGTATGTAAGTCCGTCCTCAGAAACCTCATAGCTTTCAGCGATAGCATTTACGGGGTTACCATCACTATCCATCTGCATAAGTCCGTCTGTGTAGTCTGCGATAACCTCGAAGGATGTACCGTCTGTTGCCTGCTGTGGGTCAAGTGACTCAACAGGTGTTTCAATCATTACATTTAAGTCGCTAGAAGCAGATGCTGTCTGAGCACCGCCTTCAGCTGTGGTTGCTGCTGTGTCAGCGCTCTTGCTGCCGCAACCTGCCATTCCAATAGCCATAGTAGCTGCGAGAACAAAGGCTAAAATTCTTTTCTTCATATTGATTCTCCTCTCATAATTGTTTAAAAAAAGCACAGTGAAGGCTTTCACACTGTAGCACTTCACTGTACTGATGTATTAAACTATAACCAATTACTTTAGCGATGTAAAGAGTAAAATTAAATTTTTATTAAAATTTTCTTGATGGGTAGTTATCAAATCATTTTATAATAATCAAAAAGTGTTCTTTACTAAGGTCATTTAAAGCTCTTCCAGTTCTTTTAACCAAATGTTTGCGCAGGCATCTGATGGCATACGCAAATCTCCTCTTGGAGAAACTGCCACTGAACCAACCTTTGGCCCATCTGGCAAACAACTTCTCTTGAAATGCTGTGCGAAAAATCTTCTATAGAAGGTCTTCTCCCATTTTAAGATTGTTTCATCATCATACTGATTCGTAAATGCGATATGGGCAAGGCGGAAAATCTTTGCAGGTGTCTGTGCCAGTCTCAGCATGTGATACAGGAAGAAATCATGGAGTTCATATGGTCCCACCAAGTCCTCTGTCTTCTGGGAAATCTGTCCCTCTGTTGGAGGAAGCAACTCTGGTGATACTGGCGTATCCAAAACATCGTATAGTGTTTTGCTAAGCTGCTGATTTTCCACTGTATCTGCATAGTACTTTACAAGGTAGCGAACCAGGGTCTTTGGCACGGAAGCATTCACAGCGTACATAGACATATGGTCCCCGTTATAGGTGGCCCAGCCTAGGGCAAGTTCCGACAAATCTCCTGTACCAATTACTATTCCGTTCTCCTGATTTGCAATATCCATCAACAGCTGGGTTCGCTCTCTTGCCTGGCTGTTTTCATAAGTGATGTCATGTTTTGACGGATCATGATTGATGTCTGCGAAATGTTGGTTTACTGCTGCACTAATGTTTATTTCCTTAAAGGTGGCTCCAGTTTCTTTTATTAATCTTACTGCATTGTCATAGGTCCTGTCTGTGGTGCCGAAGCCTGGCATGGTTACAGCAATTATTCCCTTTCGATCAAGGTTTAAATAATCGAAGGCTTTAAGGGTCACAAGAAATGCCAGTGTGGAATCAAGTCCTCCTGATATTCCAATAACTGCAGTTTTACAGTCTATATGTTCAAGTCGTTTCTTTAAGCCCATTGCCTGAATGGTGATAATTTCGTTGCAGCGTAGTTCTCGTTCTTCTACTGATGAAGGCACGAATGGCTTTGGGTCGATAAAACGTGTGAGTTTCGTTTCTGAATTGTTTAAGACAAAATTCGTATATACGTATTGATTATATTCGCGGCTCTGGTCACCTGCTTCATAGGTGGTCATTCTCCTGCGCTCTGCCTCAAGGAATTTCATATCGATTTCGGTAACCAACATGTCTTCAGAGAAAATCTTTGAATCCCCTAAAAGCTTTCCATTTTCCGCTATGATATTATGGCCTGAATAAACTACATCCTGTGTAGATTCACTTGGGCCTGCCGATGCATAAATATATCCGCAAACCAATCTTGCAGACTGACCACTTACCAACTCTCTACGGTATCTGTCCTTCCCAATAATCTGATCAGAGGCTGACAGATTTACTATGAGGTTTGCACCTGCCAAGGCATGGCTGATACTAGGTGGATTTGGCACCCATAAATCCTCGCATAACTCTACTGCAATTCTAATTGAAGGCATGACATCGCAGGTGAAAATTTGATTGGTTGTTACAGGCACCTCATCTTCGCCAATTCGTATATACGTATTCAGGTCTTTTCCAGAATGAAAATGTCGTGCTTCGTAAAACTCGTTGTAATTAGGTAGAAATGTCTTTGGAACAATTCCAACTACTCTGCCTTTGTTAATTGCGGCTGCCACATTGTATAGTTTTCCCTTTATGGCAAGTGGCAGTCCCACAAATATCAGGCCATCAACCTCCTTGGTGTGGGTACAAATAGTCCCCAGTCCTTCCACGGCTTCCTCCAGTAACCTGTCCTGCAAAAATAAATCCTGGCAGGTGTAGCCTGTGATGCAAAGTTCTGGAAAAACCATCACCTTAACACCTTCAGCCATCGCCTTATCAATCCACTGGCAGATTTCCTGACAGTTATAATCCACATCTGCCACCTTCACCTTAGGGGTTACGGCAGCAACCTTTATAAATCCATCTTTCATTGTCTCAATTCTTCTTTCCATATAAATAAATATAAAAAAGCAGACAATTAGCCCTTGGTGGGACATCATTGTCTGCTTAAATATATAATAGCACAATTTTGCAACAAATTGAGTTTATTTTTATGGAGATGTTATCATGAAGACTACAACTAATGAAAGTTGATTTAAAGAAATTCATCCAAACATGGGTTACTGAGACACACCCCAAAATTGTTCCATTCACAAAAAAAGAAAGCCTAGAGCACTTGAATTATCAAGCATTCTAGACTCTCGAACGTCGAGCGCGAGGCGGGACTCGAATATTGGGCGTGTTCGAAAACACTAGTAAATAGGAGGTTTGCAGGACTGTCATTTTTATTTGTACCCGATTTGTACCCTTTTTTATGCTCTTGTCTTATCTATTATTTGGAGTAAAAAATGTACTCATAAAAGTACTAAGAAACTTGGAGTGTTCGATTGTAAAAACAGAACGTTTGTGCTAGATTTATTTATGCGGTTCATCCGCACTGAAAGTACCCATGACGAGGTGGAAATCTCCCGAGCCATTCTATAAGGTGCTCCATGTATTTGGATGTCACTATGGAAGGGAGGTGACGCATATGTCGGACTATGAAATGTTGATGATTATGCTAACTGTGTTAGCATTGCTTTTTACAGCTTGTGGTTTCCTACTTGCGTTGCTTAGCTTTCTCGATAAGAGAAACAACAAGCGAAAAAAATAATGCCTCTCTCGTCTGCAAACGAAAGAGGCAGCTCTCACTGAGAGCTAAAGTCTTCTAAATTCGGGAGCATCCACTTTGGAGTGGGTGCTTTCTTTATCTATAATATAACATCATTAGTGTTTATATTCAATATCAATATGCTACAAGGAATCAAAGGTACCCTTAAGCGTCGGATTGTTCTTATAATAATCATTATTCTTAAACGCCCTAGTAAGTACATCATGAAGCCCCTTACTCTCCTTCTCATGCACTCCCTCACTTGTCACGATCTCTTTGTGCATGTATAGAAGTGTTACAATTTGCTGAATTCTAGCATTGCTCATACGATTCTTTCTAAAGTTTGTATTCATTCCTTTTATACTCATAAGCGCCTTAGTTACACCCGCATTCGTATCATGGCTTGCAAACCTGATATAAATCAGATTTCTTCCATCCCTTATGGCCTGCTGCGCATACGCCCTGCAAACAGCTTGAAATCCTCCAGCTTATCCACACGTCAAACCACGTTATCCCCCAGTCGAATATTATCGAACTGTTCATCCATCTGTGGAATTCCGGAACAAACTCTATCAAACGCTGCCATAAAAACCTCCCCCAAATCTATCCTAAAATCCCCATATATTAACCAGCACACCAATAGCGATACCTATGACAGTATCTAAAAATCTATTGCAGGCAAATAAATAAGGGTTTGAATCCCCAATATGATTCACAACAATACTCAAAAACACTACACATGAAAAATATGAAGCCTGCTTTTTCTTAATAAATACTGATGTGTAAATTACAAGCACAATCATTCCCGATATTATCACTGAGCCCACATAATCATATCCACTTGCCTTTGGCAAAATGAGCTGCTTAAAAACAATATAAAGGAAACCATAAAAGGTTCCTATAAAGGTTCCTATCATTCTCTGCTTGGCATTTTTGATGGTGCTTTTCCTGGTTGCCTGCATGCACCAGAGAGCAGAAAGCTGTGAGTAAAAAACAATTCCTGCCCCATTTCTATAATAATCCACTATAAAGCAGAGTAGAACTGCTATAGCTGATTTTATTATTCGCATTCCAATTCTTGGAAACTCTAAGTTTAATTCTTTAAGCTTCTTCAATTCTTCTAGTCCACCAATCCATTTTGAAATCTTGATAAGTGTTCAAATGGTAAAATCTGTCGTCCCCTAAATAACCCACAGCCATCATTTATCAAGCTGTTATTTACTGCAGTAAACATATTTACATCAAGTTTTGCCAAATCTAAATTTTCCAAGGATACAACCCTCTCATAAGCCTCATCAAAGAATACACATTCCCCTTCCGGTATCTCTAATCTTCTGTTTTTCTGCTGCTCCTGAGACTCCACATATCTCAGATGATTAGACTCTCCAATTTCAGCACTATCATCCATAGATTTCGTTCTAAGCTGCACCTCAACGTGGCACCTTGCCTGATCATCAAACAAGGTTAAATGTAAGGATCTATATCCAGCACTGGTTGGCTTATGAACATAATCTCTATAGGTATCCCACAAACTTTTATCCAACAATTCCGAGCATTCACGCCCTTCCAAATTTGCCTTAACAACTGTAAACCCCTGGGATTCCAAGAACACAGGCGTTTTATTTGCTATTTCATATAAAAGCTTAATCTCTTCCTCTTCTAAATCCTGTCCCTTTTTTAAATGACACTTAGGTAAAGAGATAACGATTCGATAGGCGAGTACATCCCTAAAACAACTTAATTTTTCCTTTATCTCCTGGGTTGCTGGGAAATGATGGTACTTCTGATAGTATTCATATATGAAGTCCACAATGTATCTATTAAACTTTTCTTCCGACCGGATAATAGATTTAATTCGCCCCTTAAAGGTGAATGCCAAATATGGATATGCTACTACCATATATTTATAGAACTCACGAATTCTTTGAGACTGAGAGGTTAAAAATTCGTTGTGCTCTAAAAGCTCATATATAGTGTCAAGAAATGCGCAGTGCACTAAGTCCACCTGATTATGAGTTGATAATGCGTTTTCCTCCAGATCATCTATATATTTCTGTAATATCCTAAAAATTGTCTCTCCATCATACAAATAATCGTTTAGTTTAATCATGTTGTCTTCCCCAATTATCTCCTTCTTTTTTATGATAACGGAATAAGTTTAAAAGCCGCTGTATTCTGATACACTATCGGACTATCGTACTCAAAAGCTATGATCCCGTCTGTACTTGCAGTCACCGTCTGAATAACTTCTCCAGTATATGGATTGGTAACATATGCCATCACCTGCCCTTTGATTACTACATCACCAGCCTGCACTAGTGGTTTCATAAATCCGGCATTAGTTGTTCTGATACTTATAAATTTGTCACTTTCTATGACTTTTGAAACACATCCTTCTGTAATTTCGTAATCAATAACTCCTTCTTTTGCCAAGAAGTTCAACACAGCGTTCACGCCAGTTTTAGCGCTCTTCTTATCTATCTTTTCCGTACTGGATGTATAAATAGAGAAGGCCTCGGTGTCCCAAATTTGCCAATTGTAGTTTAGGGTTGCTGTATCAAAGGGTCTTGGGTTGTGGACAACTACAAAGGGTAATCCAAACGCCTTGGCCATCTCTATATTTTCATTTCCAGTTTTCATAATCCTTACCTGGGGCACAAAATGTCCCGGCATATAGAAGGATGCAAACTGGATTCCGTACTTGTAGTCTTTTATCTGCTCAAATATTCCTGCTGCAATTCTCTGTGTTGTTTCCCCTTTTTCGTATCCAGGAAACATTCTGTTTATATCAGTATTATCAATACTCCAAAATCGTTTCTTTATATTCATGGAATAAGGATTTCCACAGGGCACTATCATGATGGACTTGTCTTTGGAAACCTTTCCATACTCTTCTAGTTCCTTCAGTTTCTTTATCAACAAACTGCACACGTACACCTGTTGATATTCATTTCCTCGTAGGCTGCCAACGATACAGGCTGTCTTTTCACCTTCTCCAAAAACATAGCCTTTTACTCTGAAAGCGTCTCTGTATAATCCCTTAAATGAATATATAACATCTTCTCTCATACCTGATTCTCCAATATTACCTTTTCCTTGAGAATTCTTCCCATAAGCGAACCTTCCTCCACCACAGGATATTCTCTAACTGTAAAAATCATCCCCTTTTCTGGTGCTTTGATTTCTGCTATTACATCTCCACTTAACGGATTAATAATCTTTCCTACTAATTCTCCTTTTTCTACCACACTTCCATGCTTCTTTTCCTTCATATATATACCTGAACAAGGCGCGTTCAGATAACAAACATCATCGCCATCTGCATCATAGGCAACAATTGCTTCTTTCATATCAGGAACTGCTCCCGTCCATATTCCCAGCTCCTTCATGAGAGAAAATATACCATCAGCCAATTGATTACCGTACTCTTCTGTAATTCTCATACCCACCCCCATTTCCACAACAAGTGTCTTCGTTCCTTTGCTGTTAAGTGAATAGGCAAGAGTAGATTCCAAAACTGTGCTGGCGCCATGTACCCATATCAAATCCATATTTGCTTTCTTTGCTATAGGTACAAGTACATCAGCATTCAATTCGTTTATACGAATCTGTGGAACCTCTGTAAGGAAAATATTGCTGGCATGAATATCTATTACAAGATCTGCTCCCTCCAGTTCCTCAATAATTTTGTATGCCAGATACTCATTCATATCTCCATCCAGATTGCCTGGAAAAATTCTATTCATATCCAGGTCAAAAGCTGGAATTCCTCTTGTAATGGAATCAATTCCAAAGGGATTCATCGCCGGATATATATCGACTATGCCGTTTAAGCTATCAACCTGCTCCCTAATCCTCCTAGATAGCTCATAGCACACATACTGTCCCTCCAATTCATCCCCATGGATTCCGGTCACTATACATATTCTTTTCTGTCTCTTCTTCCTGTCAGCCATGAATCTATGCTTCGTAATTACGAATCTCTCATCCACAGGAAGCGACAGCCTCACTACATCTTCAATTGATTCCAACAATTCCTTCATCAACAACCTCTTCCACAACCACATTGATGTCCTGAATCTGAGTTACATTTCCGGTGAATATCCCCTGATTTACAAGACAATCCTCTGAATCTCTTCCGTTAGATATTTTGATATATTCATCTCCCACAAGCTTATAATTGGTTGGATCAAACCCTAGCCATTTTCGGTCATTCCATATCTCTACCCAGGCATGTGATAGTCCCTCGCCCATCATCATGCCTGCAACATAGCGACACGGTATACCTTCCATTCTGCAAAGAGAAAGCATGATATGTGCATAATCCTGACAAACACCGCTCCCACCAGTAAGTGCCTCCTCCGAGGTTGTAGACATATTTGTAACCCCTTGCACATACTGAAAAGAATTACTTAACCCTTCCATAATGGCTGATGCCTTATCAAGAGCTGAATCAAATCTTTTCAAATCAAGCTTCTGATAATACTCCAAAGTCCTAAGTCCTGGCTTTGTCTTTGGCGTTTGATATTTAAATATACCTATCTTGTGAAGTTCATCTGCTTTCTCGTACTCTTCTCTGCCAGTTACGGCAATTCCATTTACATCAAATCCGAAACTATTATGGAGCTCATTTGTATATCCAAATAAGGTAATGTTTCCGTAGGAATCCTCATCCTCACTGGTCACATTATCTGGATATACCTCCACCGACATATTTTCGATTTTTTGTAAATCATTATCATGTGGAACACACTTAAGTGAAAATCTATGATTTTTTACGTAGTCACTAAAAGTAAGCTTCATATGATAGCCAAACTGTAGCTTTTTCAAAGCTCCTCACCTACCAATTGTTCAATCTCATCTGTTAACGTCTCATAAGGCATATCATCCAACTGGACCAGATAATTAATGTGTGCCATCCTCGTACTGTCATATCGCATGGTACTTTTATCGATACGATTAGTAAGTCTTCTTGTCTCCTTACGAATCCTCTCCGGAAATACTTTTAGTCGTGAATATAAATCAATTCGTTCCACAAGCTTACCAACGCGTATCATGTTCCGTATTGAGGACTCCTCAATGTCATCATCCGCCATTCCCCAGAATGCAGCTATATTGTCCGTCACATGCTGCAAGCCAATTAATGGTGATTTGTTAATTGCCGCCTGATTCATGGCATATACCGCCAATTGGATATATGAAAGGGATTCACTTCCGATTTCGTCCCTTAGCACAATCGCATTATCATAGGCCCTCATCAGGTTAGAAAAGATTGAATTCTCATCCTCCAAAGAAAAGCAATATCGAGCAACAAAATCCTCCTTGCTCTTGTAGATGTTTGGAATTTCCTGACTTTCACAGAACTTTTCGTACTCCAAATCATCAATATCGATCATTGAATCAAATCTGGCCTCAAAAACCTTTATAGTTGTATACACTCGCTCTGTATATCTGCCAAGCCAGTATAATCTGTCTGTGTTCTCTACTGAGATAATACCCATGTATCTTTAAATCCTCCTCCCTGCGAAGAATTAACAATAAATGAATCTGGATTTCTGGAAAATCTGGTCAATCCACTTTTCCATACCATTGGTTCATCCCCCATAAGTACAAAAGCTCTCAAGTCCGCTTTTCTTGGAAGAAGCTCGCATTTTTCCATGATATCGATATCCAGAAAATCTATAACCTCCTGTGCAATAAATCTTCGAGGCTCACTCTTCAACATCTCCTTGAAGTTTACTTTTTCCTCTGAACTCATCTTGCTGCCGAACACTACTCCGTATCCACCAGCCTCTGCCACATCCTTTAAAACTAGCTTGTCAAAATTCTCCAGCACATACTTCATATCCTCTTCATAGTATGGAAGATAGGTTGGGGCATTATTGAGAATTGGCTCCTCATTCAGATAATATTTCACCATCTTTGGAACGAAATAATATATTCCCTTATCATCAGCCACACCATTTCCTGGTGCATTGATAAGTGCAACATTTCCCTTTTTGTAAATATCAAAAATGTGAGGAATTCCAATTACTGAATCCTTCCTAAAGGTCATTGGGTCAAGATATTCATCTGATATTCGTCTGTATACAGCTCCTACTCTCTCTTTACGTCCAGAATAATCAATAAAATACAAGTGATCATTTTCAACTATCAGCTCGTGTCCAGAAGCCAAATGCGCACCTGTCTTTTCTGCAAGATACGAGTGTTCAAAATAAGCTGCATTATATCTGCCTGGAGTCAAGATGACCGTGTGTCCTCCCACATTCACATGGTCCATAGTACGACGTAGCATAGCGGCATAGTTTCTGTTGTCTTCAACATGTTTTCCCGTAAAAAGATCCGGTGAGCTTCTTCTGGAAATCATTCGCGCAATCATTGGGTAAGATGCGCCTGAAGGGATTCTTAGGTTATCCTCCAGAACATACCAGTCTCCATCCTTCGCCTGAACTAAATCAATACCTGCTATGTGGGCATATATTCCCTTTGGTGGCTTAATTCCATCGCACTGAGGTAAGTATCCGCTACCGGCGTAAATGAATTCCTCCGGTATGATGCCGTCTCTAACAATATGCTTATCGCCATAGATGTCGTTAATAAAACAATTTAGAGCTACAACTCTTTGCTTCAATCCCTTTTCAAGGTAAGTAAACTCATCCTTATCAATGATTCTTGGAATCATATCAAACGGAAAAAGCTGCTCTTTGAATTCATTGTTTTTATAAATTCCAAACTTAACACCATACCTGGCCAATTGCTCATTAACAGCCTCAGAACCTGCATAGATTTCCATATCCTCAACCCGTTCTTTTTTACTAAAAATGTCTGCGTATGTTGTCATGCTCTCTCTCCTCCTTTCTGTAAAATAAAAAGGCGCCTCAAGCCACAATTGTGACTCAAAACGCCTTTGTTTGATTAAAGTATACGGATATTCAAAAAATATGCAACCGTTTTCTATTAATTTATCTCAATTTCTTTCATCCAAAGATTAATGCTTAATCTTTGCTCCTAAGTATGCTGCCTTGATCTCGTCATTTTTAGCTAATTCCTCACCCGTTCCTCTTAGTGTGATAGCTCCAGTCTCCATAACATATGCGCTGTGGGCTATCTTAAGTGCCATATTTGCATTCTGCTCAATAAGAAGTACCGTAACTCCCTGCTTGTTAATCTCTTTAATAATGTCGAATATTCCCTGTACAATAATTGGCGCAAGACCTAAGGAAGGTTCGTCCATCATAATTATCTTAGGCTTGCTCATAAGAGCTCTACCTACTGCAAGCATCTGCTGCTCACCACCTGACAATGTACCTGCCGGTTGCCATAATCTCTCCTTAAGCCTAGGAAACAAGTCATACACATAATCGATATCATCAGCTAGGCTATCTGTTCTCATATATGCGCCTATCTTAAGATTCTCTAATACACTCATATCAGGGAACACATGACGTCCCTCAGGAACTAGCGTAATTCCTTCTGTTACTATCTCATTGGTCTGCTGACCCATGATTTCCTTGCCATCTATCTTAATTGAGCCTGACTCAGGCTTAACCAGACCGATGATTGACTTTAATGTAGTACTTTTACCTGCTCCATTAGAGCCAATCAACGTACATATCTCTCCATCATTTACATCGAAGGATATGCTTCTTACTGCCCTGATTCCACCGTAACTTACGCTTAAATCTTTAATCTCCAACATCTTCAGTCACCCCCAGATATGCTTCTATTACAGTTTGATTAGTGGCTATTTCCTCTGGTAATCCACTCGCGATTGTCTTACCGAAATCAAGCACATATATTCTATCTGATATCTCCATGACAAGGTCCATATGGTGCTCTATCATAAATATTGTAAGGTCATACTTATCTCTGATTTCTTTAATGTACTCTGTCAGCTCCATAGTTTCCTGTGGGTTCATGCCTGCAGCGGGCTCATCTAATAGCAATAGCTTAGGCTCTGTTGCCAATGCTCTTGCTATCTCAAGCTTCCTTTGGATTCCATATGGTAGAGATCCTGCTATATCATCCTTGTACTGATATAAATCCAACTCCTTTAACAGTTCCACTGCCTCCTTACGCATTCTGATTTCTTCGCTATGGTTCAGCCGAAATGTGGCCGTGAATGGATTCTGCTTAGCTCTCATGTGTTTAGCCACAAGTACATTATCCATTACTGTCTGGGAAGAAAAGAGACGAATGTTCTGAAAGGTTCTGGCGATCCCTTTCTTAGTGATTACATCTGGTGTAGGTGCTACTATAGTTCCAAAATACTCTCCCTCATCCTCACCTAGGTACATGCGCTTCATCTTACCCTGAGGATGGTTTCTAACTAATATCTTATTGTTAAAATATATTTCTCCATTAGTTGGTTCGTACACTCCTGTGATACAGTTAAATGCTGTTGTCTTGCCTGCACCATTAGGTCCAATAAGAGCGATGATTTCACCCTTATTCACCTCAAGTGTCAGATTATTTACTGCAACTACACCACCAAACTGCATTGTTACATGCTCAACTCGGAGGACACTTTCTTTATTAGACATTCTTTTTCCTCCTTATTCTTCTTTTGATACTTTTATATATATTCTTGAACCAATCGAAACTGAATTCCTTTGAACCCATAATTCCCTTATTCCAGAAAAGAACAAATAGCATCAGAAGAACTGAAAAAATTACCATTCTAAATCCTGTTCTAGTAAATGGAACCTTAAATGAACCGATGTAATATTCCTTGTCTAGGAATCTAAGCCACTCCTGACCTGCTGTAATAAGGAATGCACCTAATACAGAGCCACTTACTGACCCGATTCCTCCGATGACTACCATAAGAAGGATATTGTAAGTAAGAGCTACTGTAAAAGTAGATGTGGCTGCAGACCTTAAGAATACTGCCATGAGTCCGCCAGCTACTGTAGCAAAGAAGCTAGATACTACAAATGCTAACTGCTTTATCTTAAATAAGTTGATTCCCATAGCTTCTGCTGCAATATCGTCATCTCTGATTGCTTTGAATGCTCTACCATATGATGAATTAATCATTAAAAGCATCAATGCAATACACACACCACAGATAATCACTGCTTGGAAAATACTTGAAAAGGCTGGTATGTTACTGAGACCATACGAAGCATTAGTAATCTTGCCTAGTCCATCCCAGCCTAAAACTGCTCGTACAATTTCTGAGAAACCTAAATTAGCTATAGCTAGATAGTCACTTTTTAAACGAAGTACTGGCCAACCTATTAAAAATGCGATGATGGCGCCAATTACTCCAGATATTAGAAGGGCTACTACAAGAGGCACCTGAATATTATGTATGAATGATGCCATGCCATATAGGTAATACACCTGATCTCGAATTTCTATTGGCATTGTGAAGATTCCTGTAATATAAGCCCCTAAACACATGAATCCTGCCGTTCCAAGGGAGAATTGTCCTGTGAATCCAATCATCAAGTTCATAGATACTGCTGCAACCGCATATATACAACTGCGTTCAATGATTGTGATTGCATATGAATTCTCAATCTCAGTAGCCTGTAAATAACCAAGCAGTATAACTACTATTGCAACACAAGCTATATTAAATATTGTTTTGTTAGTTAATTTTATCTTTTGCATAACAGTACCTCACACTTTATCAGTTGCTTTTTCGCCGAAAATTCCTGTAGGACGAATAATCAATATGAATATAAGTAGTACAAAAGTGAAGGCATCTGAGAATACAGAATAGCCTGCAGCTGTTATTGCAATCTGGCTTATCCCTACGATAAAGCCTCCCACCATGGCACCTGGAATTGAACCTATTCCACCAAGTACTGCTGCAACAAAACACTTAAGTCCTGGAAGTGATCCAGAATATGGCTGAACTGTATTTCTATCTGTGAAATATAGGATTGAGCCAATTGCTGCCAGTCCGCATCCTATTACGAAGGTCATGGTAATTACTCTATCCACTTTGATTCCCATAATACGCGCTGTATCCTGGTCCTTTGAACAAGCTCTCATAGCCATGCCTAGCTTAGTATGATTCACAAGTGTCATTAGTAAAAAGGTAAGAACTATTGTGATTATTGGTGCAATAATTGTTACTCTTGATACTGTAATATCCCCAAATGTATGTATTTGCTTTAATATATCAATCTGTGGATAACTTTGAGGCATTGCTGTATATAAATAATTTGCGAGATTCTCCAAAAAATAGGATACACCAATTGCTGAAATCATAACTGACATTCTAGGAGCTGTTCTCAGTGGTTTATATGCTATTCTTTCGATTACCACACCAAGAACTATTGTTCCTATGATTACAATTGGAAGTGATAATTGCCATGGAAATGCTGCCATGGAATAAATTGCAAAATAACCTGCCATCATAAACACATCGCCGTGAGCGAAGTTAATCATTCTTAAAATTCCATATACCATTGTGTAACCAATAGCAATCAGAGCATACGCTCCACCTAATGACAAGCCATTTAATAATTGTTGAAAGAAATATGATATTGTCATATATGTTACCTTCTTTTCTAAATTTATCAGCGGAATGATTTCTCATTCCGCTGACTTTTATTTATTCCCCGTGAGTTACTTCCTCAACAAAGGTAAAGGCTTTATCCTTAACCTCTAGGACATAGGTTGTGTTCTTCTTGGCATCACCATTCTCATCGAATACTACCGTTCCGCCAATTACACCATCCTCAACTGTAATACTAGCAAGGGCATCTCTAATTGCTGTACCTTCTAATGAGTTAGCACTTTCGATTGCATTACACATTACCATGTATGCGTCATAACACATTGCCTGATTACCAATGATATTGTCTGTGCCAAGGTTTGCCTCTAAGTATTTTGATTCACTGTTAATCCACTCCTTGAAGGCTGCATCGAATTCTTCATTGCCGCCCTCTGCATAGAAGCAATCAAGAACTACCCCCTCTGCGTTATCACCTGCATCCTCTGTTAATACTGGGTTATTCCATGTGTCACCTGCAATCCACTGTACTTCAAGCCCTAGGTCTGCTGCCTGATTCAAAAGAAGTGGAGCATATACATAATCTGTAGGAGCAAATATGGCCTTAACACCTGAATTCTTAATATTTGTAAGAATAGCCTTGAAGTCTGACTCGTTAGTTTGGAATGTCTCGGCTGTTACGATTGTCCCGCCTTTAGCTTCGTACTCATCCTTGAATGTCTGTACTAGACCTGATGTATACTCATTACCAATATTGTCGATTATGGCAATCTCTGTATAACCCTGCTCTATAGCCCAGTCAGCCATTACTGTGCCCTGGAAAGGATCTAGGTAGCATACTCTGAAATAATAATCATTTCCAAGTGTTACATTAGTGTTTGTACAGCTTGTTCCGATTGCCGGAATCATAGCATCTGAGAAATAAGAACCTGCTGCGATACATGTACCTGAACCATATCCTCCAATAACACCCACACATCCATCAGAAATAAGCTTCTGTGCCGCAGTAGCTGCAACAGTTTTGTCTGACTGGTTATCCTGCCAATCCAGCTCAATAGTGTACTCTTTTCCATCAACTGTTACTGTAGGTCTCACTGAGTGAGCAAATTCAATACCAAGTTCTTCCTGAGCTCCGCCTGATCCATTTTCACCTGTCTTAGGCTCAAACACACCAATTTTAATTACATCCCCGTTACCTGCTGTCTGTGCGCTCTCACTACTTGATGACTCTCCGCATCCAACTAATGATGTGGCAATTAATGATGTTGCAAGTAATAATCCTAAGCTTCTTTTCATACCGTTATCTCCTCTCTAAATAAAAAAAGAGGCAGAGATCAAATAGATCCCTACCTCTTTGTAAGTTGTGCTTGATTTTAATTTATTTTTTGTTTATAGTCAATGACAAATTTTATTTTTGATAGAGTAAAATCAGTGTCAGTTGGAAGTAGTGAGAGATTCCCTCTTGAAAAATAGGTTCTAGAATTGATGGCTAAAGTTTACCTCTTTTCTGTTAAAAAAAGGATGCAAAGTCTACCACAAGCATCAATCAATTGTATAGCTTTGATCATACCTTGGAGTTTCCAAATGTAATTCTTGAAACCTCTGACATACATCTGATTCATCAAATGGCAGAGGAAAACTATGCCTTGGGAATGAGTCTTGAATATCTGGCGTCCAAAAATCGTTCAAACAAAATTAAGCTTATACGCTTCGAAGAAGAATGGCTTGTAAAAAAGCTTTATATCGTAAGTAGCAAAGGCAATATACTCAGTGCAGAGGCAGGGGCATTAAAGGAAGCACTGGTTGATTACTTTAAATATGAGATGGAGAATTAAACCTATTTACAATCTCAATATATAATCACCATAAAATGCTCCTTACTTAAGTCATTAAACATTTCCACATCCATATCAGACACATCATACACCCGAACTATATCTTTAAGCTCACTTCCACCTTCAAAGGTCTCTGTTATATTTTTGAAGCCTTTATTGTTCTCAGTCATGCCAAATGTCTTTAGCAGATCAGGATTGAAGGTTGTGCCCTCTTTTCCTGCAAAAACTGCGGTATAGAGAATATCCTGCTCCACCAAATCCTGGAACATATGGCTGCCGTAAGACAGTTCTGGATTGTAGCCGGCCTTCTTTTCCTCCATCTCACAGATGGCCTCAAATCCACTTATATCAGAAAAGGCTGTTGGCACACCCAGTTCAGGAGATGAGGTACCAAGTCGTCCCGGGCTCATCAAAAACATGTGCTTGTCCTTTTCAGGGCTGTACCAGTTTACCTTACTTATAAACTGAGCCACCTTATTCTTCTCGTAATGAGGCATGTTGTAGTAAGCCACTGGGTCTACATAGACAATTAAATCCAGCTTTACCTGGCGTGACAATCCCATAGAGCAGCCGTAGCTCTCCAAAAGGATTTGCTCCCTAGGAATATCCTTTGGAATAGTTACCTCTCCCAAATCCTTGAACACCTGCAGCGGTCTACACTGAAGCAGGTTTATCATGTATTCGTCATTCTCTGATAGATTAATTGCGTACTCTATGTCTACAGGATAATTATATTCTGATTGAATACAGGCCATAATATCCCGCAATGCATCCATGATTTCTGAGCGTTTTACCAGACCTCTACAAGACACATACATTACCTCTCTGTTTTGTCCTGTCTCTCGCAGCCTGCTTTCCACATCATAGTCATGGTCCAAAAGCATAGTCTTATGGTAGAAGGAAATATCTGGCAGAAGATTGCTAACCTCCAGCTGCTTTAAGCATCGCTCCTTTGTATCCACCACCTCGATTTTTCTTTGGGAGAATTTATGCATATCTGCAGAATTCGTATATACGGTTTTCTCAGGAGCAGCAAGGCTGACAAGTCGAGGGTACGAGCCCTCTGTTCTATCCACTGCCGAGGTTCCAAGTCCCATAACAAGACGCAGCATTCCCTTAGTCTGATCAATATCCTTTATAAATTTATATGGGCTATAGGAATAACCCACGCCTGCTGCGCAAGGCATAAAGTAATTGCCATAGTAAGAGCCTGACACTCTTTGAATTAAAAGAGCCATCTGCTCATCTCGTTTTTCCAAGCCACGGCGCTTTCTGTAATCAAGGGCTGATAAACTCATTGAACTTGCATAAACGGTTCTTACTGCATTTTCAAATTCCTCTAAACGTTCCTCTTCGGTTCCTCTGTTGGCACAGAAAACTGACTCATATTTTCCTGCGAAAGCATTGCCGAATCCATCCTCAAGGATACTGCTGGAACGAATAATGTATGGATCTTGACCATAGTATTCGATAATATTTCTGAATTCTTCTTTGATTTCTTCATTAAAGCTGCCAGTTCGAAGCTTTCCTGCAAACTGCTCCGCCAATGCAAAGAAACCTTCATCGGTTCTTTGCTTCACTCGCAGGTCCCAAAAATCGTTATCTACTATATAGGTGTAGTAAACATCAGAGCCCACATAGAAGGAATCGTGAGGTTCGATGTTTTCATATATTTGTGGAAGCTTGTTGCGGACAATTGCACGGGAAAGAAGCATACCGCAGGCTTTACCTCCTATCATTCCTGTTCCTATCATGTGCTCTCGTACTTCAAAATAATCCTCTGGGGTGAAATTCTCCTTTACCATAAGGCGCATCTTCTCATCCCTGGTCATCATAATATTGCACATTCTGTCTGCGTTTTCTTTAATATCCATGCCGCTGTCATAAAGACTTCGGGACTGATTAAAAAATCTATCCCAATAATCAGAATGCTGCTCCTTGTGCGAACGCTGCATTTTGCCCAACAGCTGATAAAATCTGCTGGATTTCACTCCATCTAAAATAGGATAAAATTCTCCTGTCTCCTTCTCGTAGATATGGGGAAGAAGCATTTTTTCTTCATTTCGATTCCAAACCTTTTCAGGTCTTACGTATACGTTTTTATCATCAGAATACACATCAATAAAAACCTGACAGGTGTTTCTGATTTTATCTATGGCATAGGTTGAATGCATGCCTCGAAGCACTGGAAAATAAGCCACTGTATCCAATGTAAAGAGAAATGGACAGGTAACCTTGAAGAAATTTCCCATCATAAGGTCTGTAGCCCAGGCAGCCTGAAGCTCTGAAAGGCAATCAAATATATAGAAGGCGTCGAAGCCTTCTTCGGCAATGATATTGTGTATGTCCACGGTGAAGTTCTCGAATCGATGAGACAGTGGAATCTCACATTTCTTTATCTCAGGGCAGTCCTCCACCAGTGGCTTATGACTGGCAAACCTAAAGTAGATTATGTTTCTTTTATCCTCAATTGCCTGTTTAACATAAGGGTCCAAAAACAGTTTGAACTCTTCAAGTGAGGAAACCCTGAAAACCACATTGTCCCCTAGTCGAATATAGTCGATGGCCTCATCCATCTGAGGAATTCCACATTTCACTTTGTCAAATGCTGCCATTGTAAAAACCTCCCCTTAGGTCATTTAAAGCTCTTCCAGTTCTTTTA
Source organism: Pseudobutyrivibrio sp. ACV-2 (assembly GCF_900107545.1). GTDB lineage: Bacteria > Bacillota > Clostridia > Lachnospirales > Lachnospiraceae > Pseudobutyrivibrio. The sequence continues at coordinate 147,747 of NZ_FNQZ01000005.1, forward strand.
ACCAAATGTTTGCGCAGGCATCTGATGGCATACGCAAATCTCCTCTTGGAGAAACTGCCACCTTCACCTTAGGGGTTACGGCAGCAACCTTTATAAATCCATCTTTCATTGTCTCAATTCTTCTTTCCATATAAATAAATATAAAAAAGCAGACAATTGGCCCTTGGTGGGACATCATTGTCTGCTTAAATATATAATAGCATAATTTTGCAACAAATTGAGTTTATTTTTTTAAATCCAAAGGATGCAATTAAATTATTATAAAGATAATTAGATACTATCACCCAGGGCCAGACCCTGGGTGATAGCGCACTGGCTGCTGTTGGTTCAACTGGTTCCATCAACTTCCTTTAGGGGAGTTTTTTAACAGCCCCAAGTATTATTGATGTTCTGTTATTTACTTAAATATTATTCAAATGTCTCTGCTACCGTTACCAGCAAGTCTCTGATTGGCAAATGCTGCGGACATACATGCTCGCACTTACCACATTTAATACAATCTGAGGCCTTTCCATTGTCCTGACAGACAATGTCATGATACATACCTGCATTCCAGTCATGAAATGCCTCATGGGCATTCTTTGCTGAAAACAGATCTGGAATCCTGATATTCTTTGGGCAATGATTTTCCTCAACGCAGTATCTGCATCCAGTACAAGGAATCAAATTAAGGTTCTTGAAAATACCTGTAACCTTTGCAACTGCTCCCATTTCATTTTCATCAAGTGGCTTGAAATCTGCCATGAAACTGAGGTTGTCTTCCATCTGCTCCATTGTGCTCATGCCGGAAAGAACCATTGTCATCTGTGGGAATGATGCTGCAAATCTAAGGGCATAGCTGGCATTTGACATATCTCCCATTTCACGAAAAATAGCATCCGCATCCTGTGGAAGATTTACAAGGCTACCGCCCTTTACAGGTTCCATTACTACAACAGGCTTGTTATGCTTTACGCACACATCATAGACCTTGCGGCTCTGAACTGAAGCATCCTCATAATCCACATAGTTAAACTGAATCTGCACAAACTCGACCTCCTGATGCTCTGTGAGAATCATATCAAGTACATCTGCACTATCATGGAAGGAAAGGCCAAGATGCTTTATATAGCCTTCCTTTTTAAGCTCATAGGCTGTCTCGTATGCCTGACAAGCCTTGAACTTTTTGTAGTTATCCTTGTTTTGAGCATGCATCAGATAGAAATCAAAATATTCTACTCCACACCACTCTAACTGATTCATGAAAAATGGACGAATATCTTCCTGCTTATTAAAGAAAACATCAGTAAGCTTATCTGCCAGTAAAAACTTACTTCTGTCATATCTGCCTGAAAGACATTTTGCAATAGCAAGCTCAGACTTGCCATTTATGTATCCATGTGCTGTATCAAAGTAGTTTAAACCAGATGCAATAAACTTATCAATCATCTGATTAAACTGGTCGAAATCTACCTCATCCCCATTCATCGGAAGTCTCATACATCCGAAACCAAAGTTACCATTAATCTCCTGGAAAAAAGCGTTTTTTACCATTTGCTACCTCCCGTAATTAAACTTCTTTTACAGGTAATATAATGACGTATTTCAATCGATTGCGTCAAGCTAAATTTAACTTTATTTGTCATTTATTTACTGTAAAATAGTATACTCCGGTGCGGTATCCATAAAGCCGAATATTCTACTTTCTAACCAAATGAATTACATAACTATCATATTCTATCCTAGATGGATTTATAGATATGCCTCCATTTTTAAGTGCTGCCCCTGAAATCTCACGGCAAGCTACTTCGTCGCCAACATATTCAACAACATAATTACTATTTAAATCAAGTCCTGGTACACGAATATGAGTAGGCTTTTGATTTGCCTCTACTCCATGATATACTGCGCTAATCAAGGCTTCTGATTTATCCTCTTTTATCATAGCCCAGGCTGTACACTTATCCTCTGGGGTAGACAGACGATAGTAATCACCCTGTTGAATAATATCATAATATTGATGGAAGAGATTAATGCCTTCTTTTATCTGCTTTTTTTCATCATCGCTTAGCTTGGTGATGTCCAGTTCATAGCCAAATGTACCAGCCATAGCAACCGTTGTACGAGTCTTGAAAGGTGTATTTCTACCAGTCTGATGATTTGGCGAAGCAGAAACATGGGAACCCATAGTGGATATAGGATATCCAAAGGATGAACCATATTGAATAGAAAGTCTATTAATAGCATCCGTATTATCGCTCAGCCAAATTTGTGGAGTATAATACATCATACCTGCATCGAATCTACCGCCTCCACCACTGCAGCCTTCAAATAGTACATCATCAAATGTGGTTGTCAAAGTTTCTAATACCTTGTAAAGTCCAAGTATGTATCTGTGTGAAAACTCACCTTGTCTATCTGCATCAAGACTGTTTCCATACTTATCACAAATGCTTCTGTTCATATCCCACTTAACATAGCTTATAGGAGCACTTGATAAAATATCACTTAAAGATTTTATGATATAGTCACATACTTCAGGATTAGAATAATCCAAGACCAACTGATTACGTGCTAAATTTGGATTTCTACCTGGAATTTTTACAGCCCATTCTGGATGCTTTCTATATAAATCACTATCCTCTGATACCATTTCTGGTTCAAACCAGATTCCAAAATCCATGCCAATAGCATTTATTTTTTCACCCAGTTCCTTTAAGGAGCAACCTAGTTTCTTTTCGTTTGCATACCAATCACCTAAGCCGCTATTATCATCATCTCTTTTTCCAAACCAACCATCATCCATAACAAATAGCTCTATACCCATATCATGCGCCTGGCTTGCTATTTCTACTAATTTATCACCTGTAAAATCAAAGTATGTAGCTTCCCAGTTATTAATAAGTACTGGTCTTCTTTCTTTACTTCTCTTTCCTCTGACAATATTTTTATTAATGACTTTATGATAATTTCTGCTTAAAGTTCCAAGCCCCTCATTACTATAGCTTAAAAGAACCTGTGGCAATTCAAGTTCATCCCCTGGGGCGAGCTTCCAACAAAAATCATCTGGATGTATACCCACTAATATTCTGGTGCTTCCCGTCTGATCCTTTTCTATTTCAGTAATATGTTCTCCACTGTATAGAAATGAAAATCCATAGCATTGTCCCATATTCTCAGTAGTTTCTTTTTCACATATTACTGTAAATGGATTATAATGGTGGCTGCTTGTGCCTCTTACGCTTCCAATTGATTGAACTCCCTGGTAAATATCGCCACGAACAATATTTCTTTCCATGGCATGGCGTCCTGTAAATCTAACCCACTGCCAATCACCATATGTAAAATCCAAATTCATTGAAGCAACTTTATCTATGGTTAATGCCTTATTTCCAGAATTCTTAAGCTTTACACTTCGTCCTATAATATCTAAATCATTTATGATGCTGTAGATAAGTGTTACTTCAAGATTATTTACATCATCTGTCATTTCCACACAAAGTGTTTCATAATTTGCGTCATCAGAACTGTCATGAATTGCTGGCAGTCCCTTAATGCTATATAAACCTTGATTTATATAATGATTCTTATAATGAAGGCTACATCCTTTACTTCCATCTGTATTCCTTACATGAAGTCCGGTAATTCTATAATCTCCAGTACCAAAACAGCTATATTCCTGTGGCAGATAATCCAAAGAATATGTCCTATCCACTTTTCCTACTTCATATGGATTACCTGAAAATCCACGGTCCAGATAAACTAATTCCTGAGACATATCAGTATCCTGTAATTTTCCACCATAATGAGTATGAATTAAATTACCATAATCATCTATCTTCATTTGATAGGTAGAATTTTTTGTCTCGATATTAATTAATCTTCTATTTGGATTCCAAACGATAGACATTACAACTTACCTCCTGATGTAGCAATTCCTTCTACAAACTGTTTTTGGAAAATAATATAAATTACAATCATAGGAACAATGGCAAGTACTGCCGCAGCCATCATTGCTGGATAATCACTTCCATATTGTCCCTGCATTTTTGCCAGACCTGCTGAAAGTGTTGTAGTTTCAGAATTTGTACAAACAATCATAGGCCACATTAAATCCTTAAATGCAAATAATGATGTAAATATTCCAAGAGACACCATAGCAGAACGTGTCAATGGAAACATAATAAATAAAAATCTTTGCACAACATTAGCCCCATCAATGGCTGCCGCTTCTTCTAACTCTTTTGGCAGGCCCTGGTATGCAGTTTTTAGCAGATATGTACCAAAGGCTGTAACAAGTCCCGGAAACACCAAACCTGCAGTTGTGTTCATCCATCCTAACTTAGATACCATGATATATTGAGGAATGATGAAAATCTGAGCAGGAATCATCATCTGTATCAAGATCAATGAAAAGAAGAATTTTTCACCTGGGAAATTCAATCTTCCAAAAGCATAGCCTGCCATAGTGGCAGTAAGGCATGCACAAACAACTCTGAAAAATATCATAAGAATTGTGTTTTTATAAAGTGTTATAAAATTGTAGCTTTTCCATACAGTTGCAAAATTTTCAAAATGCCAACCTGAATGTGGCAAAATATAAAATGGAGAAACTGATATTGACTCCTGATTAGTCTTTAATGCTGTAAGTATCATCCATGCGAAAGGAATCAGCATTACAAGGGACATAATTATCAAAACCACATATAAAATGATTTTATTTGTTTTACTCGTTTCCATGCTATTCCTCCCTAGTTATAAAATACAAACATCTTTTCACATTTCTGCAAAATTAAAGTAACAAGCATAATAAATACAACAAGAATCATTACTATTGCTGCTCCATAGCCCTTATTTCCATTAGTAAATGCATAGGTGTAAAACAAATAAACTATAGACTGTGTTTTATACAGTGCAACATTTGTTTTATCCATTACCATAAACATCAAGTCAAAAATAGTTAAGGCTCCTATTATTCTAGTCTGAACAATAAAAAATGTTGTTGGACTTAACAGTGGAATTGTAATATTAAAAAATTGAGTTATTCCACTAGCGCCATCAATCTGAGCAGCTTCATAATAGTCCTTTGGAATCTCCTGTAAACCACCTATAAATAGCACCATGTTATATCCAATAATTGACCATACGCCAATAATACCAATAGAAAGCCAAGCGATATTTGGATTTGAAATCCATGCTACATTGGTATGTAATGAATTGTTCAATAAACCAAATTGTTGATTATATAGCCACTTCCATACCATTGCTACTGCTGCTGGAGCGCATACCATTGGCAGGAAAAATATTGTTCTAAATATTGTTTTACATTTAATTTTTTGTTGCATCATAGCTGCCAAAATTAAAGAAATAGCAATTCCAAGCGGAACCTCAATTAAAGTGTATTTGATTGTATTCCAAAGTGCTTGCCATGTTTCTGCTGACGCTACCACAGCACGATAGTTTTCAAATCCTACAAAAATATTTCCTCGTCCAAAATCACCTGTTTTGCAAAAAGACTGATAAACAGTTTGAACTGCTGGATAGAAATTTAAAATTATAAGCCCCAGGATAGTTGGAAAAATAAACACCAAACCCCAAAACGCTTCCTTTTTCTGACTAATAGACATTTTTGTTTTTTTACATTTTATTTTTTCCATGATATACCACTCCTAAAAAACAAGTCACTGCAACAATACTTTATTGCAGTGACTAATAAAGAATTAGCGATAATTACTCTGCCGCAATTGCATCCTCTATAATCTTCTGTGCATTATCACAAGCCTTTGCCATTACTGCTGGATCATCAGGACTCTGCCATGCATCCAAGAAAGCTCCTGCCTGCTGTAGTGCATCCTCCCATACAGTTGTCTTTCTTGTATATGGGCGGAAATACAAATCACCTTCCTCTTCAGCTCTAACAAAAGCGGAAACATCCATTCCTTCAAATGCATTTGAAAAATCTTCAGATACACCTTCCATACCGCCCATTGTCACGCCTAACTCTGCCTGAAGTCTCTGACCTTCCTCTGAACAGAAATAAGCTATTAAATCATAGCAAGCCTCTGGATTCTTTACATTAGCATTTGCAGCCCATCCAAGTCCATTGTATGCTGAGTATCTTTCACCCTCGTCACATGTGCCATTATCATTTGTATCTGCGTATGGAAGCATTGCCCATGCATAATCAGCAGAATTCTCAGCAGTGTAAAATGTATTAATCATCCAAGAACCCTGAGTAATCATTGCAGTCTTTCCTGATAAGAACAATGAATCTGTACCAGTTTCAGCAACTACTGTCTGAGGTGCTCCAACTGAAAGGAGCTTTCTAACCATCTCCATACCAGCTTTACCCTCATCAGAACCAATTGTTGTACCCTTATGATCATCTGTAATTACCTGTGCGCCGTAGTCATATACAAGATTGTACCAACCATCCTGATTGTTGGATGTATTCATAGCCATTCCGTACACATCGCCATTTGATTCCTCTGTGATAGTTTTAGCAGCCTCATACATATCTTCCCATGTCCAGTCATCTGTTGGATATTCAACATTGTACTGATCAAAAATAGCTTTATTATATAGAAGGGCTATTGTATCGTGGTCTTTTGGAAGTGCATATTGCTTTCCATCACTATTGTAAAGATTCCATACGCCTTCGTAATATTTATCAGCTGATACGCTATCATCTGATGCAATGTAATCTGTTAAATCTAACAGAATTCCATTTTCCATATACATCTGTGCTGTGTTGGAATGCATCCAGAATACATCTGGCATTTCTCCACCTGATGCACCTGCTTCAAGCAATGTCCAGTAATTGTCCCAATCTACAACTTCGATAGAAACCTTTACCCCGGATGTCTCTGTCCATTTGTCGGCTATCTGCTGCAATCCATCCTTCTGATTGTTATCCCAAATGTTAATTTTGATTTCATCCATAGCTGATGAACCACCAGCGTTACCTGACCCAGACTCTCCGCATCCTGCCAAGGTAGCTAACATTGCTGTTGCCAAAACTAGAGATACAACTTTCTTCTTCATAAAAAACCTCCTAACATATTTCTGCTATTTTTCAGCTGTGTTAAACACAACAACTATAGGCTATATAGTAGTGTTTTAAATGCTGATATTAAATGTTATAATTCGCATATATATTTGTCATAATATGACATTTCCAAAATATGAATTTTGAGGAGTAAAATTATGATTCCTAAGTTATCCGATTTTGGTTTTGATAGAAGATGGTTCCTAGACCACGATAATTCCAGTGATTTCTCCTTATATGAGATTGGTTCATATAAATGTTCACCATGCTATGGTTATGGACCAAGCATTAGAGCAAGAGATATATTTCATTTTGTCATTTCAGGTAAGGGGAAACTCTATTTAAATGATAATTGCTACGAAATCGGGCCTGGTGAAGGCTTTCTAATTCCTGCAAATGTAAAATCATATTATGAAGCAGATAAAGAAGATCCTTGGCACTATATGTGGATTCACGTAGGTGGAGCCAAGCTTGCTGAAATGTGGTATTTAGCTGGTATCGGGCCAAATCAACCGGTATTTACACCATGTGAATGCCCCGATATACCAGAATCTATATTAAATAGTATGATTAAAATGCGTGATGACGAGCTGTATTGCATTGGAAAAACCTATGAGCTTTTCAGCTTTATCACTAACAAATCTAAAACTAAAGTATCCAAAAATGTCAGTCCACAATTGGAGTACGTAAAGAAAACCATTAAATATATTCAATTAAAATACTCTGACAATCTACGTATAGACGATATATCTAATGCATGCGGGCTAAACAGAAGCTACCTAAGTCGTTTATTCAAAGACGCCACTGGCAGCTCAATACAACAATACATTGTGACCTATCGCATGAAAACCGCTGCAAAACTGATAAAAGAAACAACTCAATCCATACAGGACATTTCTCTTGCCGTGGGTTATAGTGATATATTTACTTTCTCAAAAGCATTTAAAAAATATTATAATATATCACCTTCAGATTACAGAAAGCAATAGGGTCTTGATTGCCGTTTGCACCCTACCTTATTTATGATTTCTGACCTGTACTGTTTATAAAGAAAGCCCCATAGTCTCTGTAAAAAAGATAAGACTATGGGACTAAATATTAAAACGGTACTGATATAGTCGTCCCCACTTCCGGGGCACTGTCCAGCTCAATTTTTGCATCATGTATTTCAACAATATGCTTTACAATAGCATAGTTGGTTTGTATTGAAGGATTTACGCATTTCCTTTTTTCTCCTCAATCTCGTTTATCCTTGTAAAATACTCCTTATCGTTTTCATGATGAATGTATGCACCATTTTTTATCTGCACGCGAAGGCTTGCTGGATTGTCCTTGTTTACAGACATATAGATTTCATGAATGCCCATCTGTCTGGCCTTTGTAATGGTAAGCGCAAGCCCTTTAGTTGCATATCCCTTTCCACGATATTTTTTTGAAATGCAATAACCGATATGGCCTGCCCCTTCTCTTAAGAAATCATTCAAGCAATGTCTTAGATTAAAAACTCCGACACAAACACCTTCATCAACCAACACATAAGTAGTATCAGGAACAAATCCCTCAGGCAGTTCTTTCCCCAATGACCAATTTCTCTTTTTTTCAATCCACTCCAGAAACTGTTCATAGTTATATCCATATACATTATTCATATATCCATTTTCATTTTCTGGAAAAGTCATATAAAGCTCATACGTTTTTTTATAATCTGAATCCTGTACTCTTACCAGTTCCATAACAAATCCTCCATGTACTTTTTATATAAAGAAAGTCTTTGCAATTCACTGTATACTAATTGGCTAAAAAGTACAATATTAAGATATTTTATCAAATTCTATACGTTTTCTTAATTGCCTCGAATTCGAGGCATTTCTATTTTATAGTTTGGAAAATAAACATACCGTCTCCTGAATCCTCATATTATCCAGCTATCTCATATTCATTGTAAGCACAGAAGCCTTTCATTCTTGTCTTCTGCTCATCTAATGAATAGCCATCTATCTGCATTGCTGTTGAGACACGAGTGTAAATATATACTTTTGTCTTCTCCTTTGTCATAAATATCCCCTTCCTAAAATAATCCTAGAAACTATTGACACAAACCATTTTCGTCTTTATTATAATAATCAAGAAATGGGTTTTTTACCGTACGTGTTAGGAACTAACAGCCAAGCGGGTTGCTCGTTTCTTTTTTTATGTTTATTATGTCGTATAAATACTTCTTGCCATCTAAATCATGTCTAATTATCAAATTTACATTAAAGATGTTATACCTTTCCACTTTATTATCAACTCCATATACAGGCAGAGCAAAACAAGAATCATAACGATACCAACCATTAGCTCCATCAATATTATGTTTTTCCTTTTTATTCTCTGTATGCTTTCCATTTGTTGCTATCTCGATTAATTCTCCTAATCCTTGCGCTGCGTTAGCTTTTGCCTTAGCAACTGCACCTTTCAAGTTATAGGTATAATCTGAACCAGTATATTCATCAGGTAAATCAGTTCCAATATAAACAACTTCATTAGAGTCAGCTATAGTGTAATTATTTCCAACAAATCCTTTTAAATAATCCTTTACATCATCCCAATTCATCGATCGCTTTCCCTTAAAAGCAATATCATTAATCATTACAATATTATTTCCATCTGCATCTTGAATCACAGACACATTTACATTATTCTTCAATTGCTAAAAATCCCTTTCATATTACTTCTTTGAGGTCACAAATTGTGACCTCAAAAATTAAATATCCCCTTCCTAAAATAATCCTAGAAACTATTGACACAAACCATTTTCGTCTTTATTATAAGAATCAAGAAATGGGTTTTTTACTGAGTAAGGTCATCGGACTGGAAAAGGTCACTCGTTTCTTTTTTTATGTTCATAATGTCGTATAAATACTTCTTTCCATCTTTATCATGTCTTAAAATCATTGCCACATGAAAAACATTGTATCTTTCCACTTCACCATTACTTGCAAATACCGGTAAAGCAAATCTGGATTCATATTTATACCAGCCGTACTTCGCATCCTTTTTATGCTTAGCCTTCGAATTATCTGTATGCTCCATGTTAGTGGCTGTGATTATAAGCTCAGGCAATCCCTGTGCTGCATTTGCTTTTGCTTTTTCATTAGTGCCTTTTAGAATATGTGTGTATTCTGAATGTGAATACTCATCGGGCAAATCGGTACCAATATAAACTACCTCATTTGTCTCTGCTATTGTGTAGAACTCTCCTATATACTGCTTGAGATACTCTTCAACGTCTATCCATTTTATTCCTCGTTTTCCACGAAAAATAATGTCATTAATCATTACAACATTATTTCCCAGCGCATCCTTGATTACAGATACATTTCTATTTTTTATCAAATTATAACAATATCCTTTCTTAGCATAAGCCAACAGCCTTTTCTTAGAATCATCATTAAGTCCCATCTATTTATCTTCATTATGAAGACGTTCCCATAGCCCAATAAATGAAATAGTACTTTTTGCTCTCATCCAATTTTGAATTACATATCCTGGATACTCGCCTTCTCGCTTTTTAGCTATATCTGTAAGGGATATAAAATCATTCTTATAGTCCTCTGAATACACCTGAATACTTATACCATCTGCTTCAATTGTCTCTTTTATTACCTTACTCATTTTCAATCCACCATAATATAAACTTATCGAATTAGGTAAGTTTTAGATTTGCAATAGCTTAACCGACTGCAAATACATACGGTTAAATCTAAATCTCCTCTAGCTTCGTCAGCTCCCCCAACTTCTTCGCATAGGTCAGTAGTCTCTTTTGCGCATCCTCATTTAAGCCTTCATATTCCAATAAAAGCTGCTTTTCCTTATAATCCACCTTAGTCTCCTTGACCTCCGTCTCATCTATGCCTTTACCAGTAAGAAGAGCCTCCGGTGATACTTCTAATACTCTGCATATATCCATAATCTTATCAGCGGAAGGATTATGCCCTTTTCTCTTCCAATCACTGATTGTGCTAGGTGCTATCCCCGCAGCTTTGCCAAATGCATTCTGACTTAACCCACGTTCTTTTATAAGAAAAAATATTCTTTCAGTTATTGTCATAATGTCTATCCGCCTTTCCGAATTTTGCAAATTTCGATTACGCGAATATGTTATCATGTAAACAAAACGTATTCAATATCAAACAAATCTTTTTCTTTACGTTTCTCTGCCGAAAGCTTAATAAACTTTCTTATGTCCTGCATAAGAAAAAGAACCTCTGGATCAGGCAAGCTGTCCAAATCAACCTTATCACTATACTTTAAAATCATTGAATACATGAAATCTGCAAGAATCTGCATATCATCTTTAATTTCAATCTCAGTTACCATCGTTAAACCTCCAATAAAAAAGCTGCTCCCACACCTTGGAAGCAGATAAAAAAGCTTCCAAACTTTTTCAAGTTCGGAAGCTGATTATATACCGTATAAAGTTCCTATATCCTCTCAATTTTTGCGATTGTCTCGCAATGGTATGTGCCCGGGAATAAATCAATGCAAGCCATACGGGTCACTTTATAGCCGCGGGCGAGGAATACCTCTAGGTCGCGGGCGAGGCTGGTTGGTTTGCAGGAGATGTAGATGAGTGAATCTACACCGTAGTCTATGATTTTATCTAGAGCCTTTGGGTGGATGCCATCGCGAGGTGGATCTAAAATGATATAGTCAGGTTTCTCTGAAATATCATCTAACACTTTGAGTACGTCGCCTGCGATGAAATCACAATTTGAAAGACCATTGAGTTTTGCGTTTTCCTTAGCCGCCTCAACTGCCTCTGCGATGATTTCAACACCTGTTACATGCTTGGCTGCTGGAGCGATAACCTGAGCAATAGTTCCTGTACCTGAGTATAGGTCGTACACCTCTGCCCCATCTGCACCTGAGGCAATAAAGTCACGTGCTGTGCTGTAAAGTACCTCAGCGCCTAGTGAATTGGTTTGGAAGAATGAAAATGGGCTTATAGAAAATGAGAGTCCAAGGATTTCTTCCTTAAACCAATCCTGACCGTAGAGTATTTCTGTACCTTCATCGGCCACAACATCGGCTTCTCTATCATTTTTAGTATGAAGAATACCTATAATTTTGCCATTCCAGTCTGGGCACTCAAGCAATGCATTTTTCCAGCCAGCTAAAAGAGCAATTTCAAACAATGATGAAATCTGTGTGCTTGTAACCAAATCAACAAGAATCTCACCAGTCTTGGCAGCCTTACGAACAAGAAGATGACGAAGATATCCTTCATGTGTATTCTTGCGATAATAAGGCTGTTTAGCATTTGTAAAATATTCTAATGTGATGGTAAGAACGCGGCGCATATCTGCATCAATGATTCTACAACCATCCACTGTAACTACATCATAAAAGCTTCCCTTTTTGTGCATACCAAGAGACAATGGACCATCCTTTACCTCGTCACCAAAAGAGAATTCCATTTTGTTTCTATATTCAAACTGATTAGGGCTTGCCTTGATTCCCTCATAAGTGGCATTCCAAACCTCTTCACCAATTACAGGCGCCATCAAATCATGAATCATGCCCTCTTTTATCTTTAGCTGCTCATCGTAAGGAAGTGATTGATATGTACAGCCACCACACTTTCCAAAATGTACACAGGCTGGACATTGCATTTCAAGTGGTGATCGAGCATCCACAGACAATAGATTTCCCTGAGCTTTTTCCTTTGAGCTCTTTTTAACTCTAACAGAAACTGTCTGCCCTAGAAGGCCCCCCTTTACGCGAAGGCGGTCACCTTCCGATGTCTCAACTATACCCTTATTAGGAAAAGAAACTTTTATTACTTTACCCTGAACTATTTCTCCTCGTTTCATATAACACCTCGTTTTTTCAAAAATGCCAACCACACAACCTACGCGAGCGCGAGCAGGAAGGCTCCGCACCGAGTGAGGACCCACTGGACCGCAGCGAGAGTGTGGAAGGTGGCCTGCGGGAGCACGGAAAAATTGGCGGTTGGGATCTTTACAATTTACGCAATTTTGCAAAAGATGCGAACATCTTCTTCACACCCACACCATCAAACTCAACCGTAACCTCATAGTCGCGGCCTTCGTCTATGATATTTTTAACTGTTCCTTCTTTGAATTTGATATGGCTGACACGGTCGCCAATGCCATATTCCAATTCGCCTTTTTCGATTTTTGTGCCATTTTTGTTGTCAACTGCTGTGGTAGAACTTCCTACAGAATATCTGCTGGCGCTGTAGCTGCCCTTGCCTGTTGAAGCTGTAGAGCCAGCTGTACCATAGCTTGTGGAAGTAGCGAACGGCTTGCCAAAGCCTGTAGGCTTTTGATAGACAGAGTACTCCCCAATAGGAGTGCTTGAATAATCATCAACTGGCTTGGGCTCCCAAAGATTACCTTCCATTAAATCCTCTGGGATTTCTTTTACAAATCGTGATATCTTATGGAAGGATGTCTCGCCACGAATCATACGCATACGGGCTGCAGTCATGGTCAGATGCTCTCTGGCTCTGGTGATACCAACATAAGCCAAACGTCTTTCCTCTTCAAGCTCTGAATCAGCTCCGCCACCATCAAAAATAGCAGCCTGCCCTGGGAACAAACCATCCTCCATACCAGCCATGTAAACCCTAGGGAATTCCAGACCTTTGGCACCATGAAGAGTCATGAGCACCACATAATTGTCACTTTCTTCATAACTATCGATGTCTGCCACAAGAGCAACGTCCTCAAGGAATCCGGATAAGGTAGGTTCCTCTCCCTCTTCTCTTGCGTCCTTTTCATAAGCCACTGCTTTTGTAAGTAACTCATCGATATTTTCTATGCGGGCTTTGGCCTCGTCTGTGCCCTCGGCCTTGAGCTCTGCCACGTAATCTGTCTGATCCAAAATCTCCTCAACAAGCGCTGATACACTTTCAGACTCTGCGATATTTTTAAGCTTTGTAATCAGAGTGGTAAATCCCTGTATCTTTGTTGCAGCCTTTCCAATGGATGGAATATCATTTGCATGAACTAAAGCTTCGTAGAAATTCATGCCATGCTCTCTGGCATAATCGGAAACCTTTGCTATAGTGGTAGCACCTATTCCTCGCTTTGGGATATTGATAATACGCTGAACCGCGATATCATCAGACCCATTATCAACCGTTTTTAAATATGCAAGAACATCCTTGATTTCCTTACGGCTGTAGAAATTTACACCGCCTACAATCTTGTAAGGGATGCCCTCATAAATCATTTTTTCTTCTATTAGACGAGACTGTGCGTTAGTACGATATAGAATTGCACAATCTCGATAGTCAGCCTCACCCTTGCGAACAAGCCCACCTATATTGCTGGCGATGAAGCTAGCCTCCTCATAGGCGCTATCAAACTGCTTGAACTGAATTTTGTCCCCATCCTCTGCCTCTGTCCAAAGAGCTTTTTCCTTACGACCTTCGTTATTGGCAATGACAGAATTGGCAGCCTCTAGGATATTGCCAGTGCTTCGATAGTTCTGCTCAAGCTTGATTACATGGGCAGCCGGAAAATGTTCCTCAAAATTAAGAATGTTGTAGATATCTGCTCCACGGAACTTGTAAATGGACTGGTCGTCATCACCTACTACGCAAAGATTCTGTGCACCGCCAGTGAGTAAACGAACAAGTTCAAATTGTGCAGCATTGGTGTCCTGATACTCATCTACCATGATGTATTTAAATTTGTCATTATAGAAAGCTCTGACCTCACCATCCACTTTGAGAAGCTCAACAGTTTTCATAATCAAATCGTCAAAATCCATAGCATTGTTCTGACGAAGTCTGGCTTGATATTCACGATAAACCGATGCCTGTCTAGACATGTTGTAATCACCCATGGCACGGTTAGTAAATTCTTCAGGACCAATAAGCTTATTTTTAGCGTCAGAAATTACATTTAAAAATGTACGTTCTTTAAACTGTTTAGTGTCTATCTGAAGGTATTTGCAAACCTCCTTCATGAGAGTCTTACAATCATCAGTGTCATATATGGTAAAATTGCTGCCGTATCCAACGCGCTCACCAAATCTACGGAGAATACGCACACAACTAGCATGGAATGTAGCAACCCACACTCCATCTGAACCAAAACCGACAATATTGTCAATACGCTCTCTCATCTCGCGAGCCGCTTTATTGGTGAATGTGATGGCCATGATGTTGTATGGCATTACCCCCTGTTCAATTAAATAAGCAACGCGGTGTGTAAGCACTCTGGTCTTTCCAGAGCCCGCGCCAGCCAAAATCAAAACTGGCCCATCTACAGTCTCGACACCCTCACGTTGCTTGTCATTTAACATACTTAAATCCATAATAATATATCCTTACTAGAAAAAATCCGAAAATATGTTCTAACATTGTATCATACAATGTAAAATCTATCCACCATTATGGTAAATTTTATTTTCCCTTAGAATTTTTTTCCTCTTCTTCCTCTCGACGTCCAGAAATGTACTGTTCTATCATCATTTTCTTTACAAAAACATCAAAGGAAAGAAGGCATATAAATGTGAAATCCTGCAAGGCATCACGGCTCTCATCATCTTGCTCCGTAAAAGCATCACGGCTCTCATTATATTTTTTGATAATGTCCTTTGTGACTTCTTTTGCTACCTTACGTTCATAGCCTACCATGTTGGAATAGATATCAAAGAAATCAAGTTCATCATTATCCCCAAAATATTTCTCATTTATAGGATCCAAAATACTTTTAATATCCTTCAAACCTAAAAAATTCTTGAAATAATATATGAAGATAAGATTCAGCATATGGTCTCTGGAATACTTTTTCTTTTCCGGCGGAGGCAATAGCTGATTTTTTGTGTAGTTATTAATCATGGTTTTGGTCATAGCCTTGTCCTCTGTAGCCTCACGGACTGTACCAAGCTCCTTTTCCAAAAAGGTCAAAACCTGATCCATGTATAAATCAATATTTGGAATATCCTCTGGATGAACGTAATCTATTTCTGCCAGCTGATGTAAAATCGAATTCAATCTTTTTCTGGAATTATCCATAGTTTAATATGCCTCCAAACAAAAATAAAACGTAGTCACAAAAACTACGTCTTAGATTTTAACATAGAATTTTAAAAATATAAAATAAGAAAAGCCAGGTCTTTCGACCCGGCTCTCAAGGATTCAATATTTATTTACCTATGCGCTTAAGCACCATATCATAGCCATCATTTCCATAGTTAAGTGCTCTATTCACACGGCTAATAGTTGCAGAACTAGCACCTGTTTCATCAGCAATGTCCTGATATGTGCGCTCTTCACGTAGCATTTTAGCAACCTCGAAGCGCTGCTTCATAGCTACCATTTCATTTACTGTACATAAATCTTCAAAAAATTCGTAAGCTTCCTCGACAGTCTCGAGGCTAAGAATGGCTCTTAAAAGCTCATCCATCTCTGCTGTTTCAAGTTTCTTATTCATTATTACAACTACTCCTATATATCCCCCACTTAAATACTATCAGATTACTACATTAATACTGTAGCACACTAAAGTCTTAAAGTAAAGGTTCACAACAAAAAAATATTGTTACTTTACAGTAACAATACTTTGAGACATAAATTTCGGCTCCCTTAAAAGAGAGCCGAAGAATATTTTACGATAAAAAATTATAAATGTAAAGGATTTTGTTTGTGTGAGAAAGACACTTAAACCACAATTGTCTTTTAAAGGATAACTACACCCTTTTCGTTCGCATATTTTACATCTTCCTCTGGCCAGAATGAACACTGAACCTCTCCGATGTGGCATTTGCGAAGGAAGAACATACAGATACGGCTCTGTCCAATACCACCACCAATAGTATATGGAAGCTTCTTCTCAAGGATTGCCTTTTGGAATGGAAGCTGGGCTCTGTCCTCACAGCCAGCTTTTTTAAGCTGTGATGCAAGACTATCCTCATCAACTCTGATACCCATTGATGAAAGCTCAAGAGAAATATCATCTACTGGATAATATACGATAATATCTCCGTTTAACTGCCAATCATCATAGTCAGGAGCACGACCATCGTGCTTTTCACCAGAAGCAAGTAAATCGCCTATCTTCATAAGGAAGATTGCACCGTATTCTTTGGCTGCTTCATATTCACGCTGGTGTGCATCAAGGTCTGGCCATCTATCCTCAAGCTCCTGTGTAGTAATGAAGTGAATCTCCTCTGGAAGGATACACTGAACATAATCATAAGAATTTGCAATGTATTTTTCTGTCACACGAAGGGCAGCATAAACACTCTTTACATATTTCTTGAGAGTCTCCTCTGTACGAGAAGCTTTATCGATAATACATTCCCAGTCCCACTGATCCACATAGATAGAATGGATATTATCTGTATCCTCGTCACGACGAATAGCGTTCATATCGGTGTAGAGGCCTTCACCAACATTAAAGCCGTAGCGACCTAAAGCCATTCTCTTCCATTTTGCAAGTGAATGAACTACCTCTACCTCTTTGTCGCCCTGCTCCTTTACGCCGAAAGCAACTGGACGCTCAACACCATTTAAGTTGTCATTAAGACCTGACTTAGGCTCTACAAAAAGTGGCGCGGTTACACGATGAAGGTTGAGCTCAGCTGTAAGCTGTGCCTGGAAGAAATCCTTTACCTTCTTGATAGCTATCTGGGTTTCTTTAAGGTTTAGTGCCGAAGCATATCCCTCGGGAATGTAAATCTTGCTCATAATCTATCCTCCAAATCTTAAGCTTTTTATAGGTCGCAGTTTCCAACAGTACGTGGGAATGGAATTACGTCACGGATGTTGCCCATTCCTGTAAGGTACATTACACAGCGCTCAAAGCCAAGACCGAAGCCTGCATGACGTGAGCTACCATATTTACGAAGATCAAGGTAGAACTGATAATCCTCTTCCTTGAGACCGCATTCCTGCATTCTCTTAAGAAGCACATCGTAGTCGTCCTCACGCTGAGAACCACCGATGATTTCTCCGATACCAGGAACGAGGCAGTCCATAGCTGCTACAGTCTTGCCATCTTCGTTGAGCTTCATGTAGAAAGCCTTGATTTCCTTTGGATAATCTGTAACAAATACTGGCTTTCCGAAAATCTTTTCTGTTAAATATCTCTCATGCTCTGTCTGAAGATCACAGCCCCAAGATACCTTGTAGTCAAATTCATCGTTGTGCTTTTCAAGCTCTGCTACTGCATCTGTGTATGTGATGCGGCCGAAATCAGAAGTAGCAACATGATGAAGTCTGTCAAGAAGTCCCTTGTCGATGAAGCTGTTGAAGAATTCCATTTCCTCTGGAGCATGCTCAAGAACGTAGTTGATAACGAACTTGATCATTTCCTCTGCAAGCTGCATATCATCTTCAAGGTCTGCAAATGAAATCTCTGGCTCAATCATCCAGAACTCTGCTGCATGACGAGTTGTGTTTGAGTTTTCAGCTCTAAATGTAGGACCAAATGTGTAAATGTTTTTGAATGCCTGTGCGTATGTTTCGCCGTTAAGCTGACCTGAAACTGTAAGGTTTGTGGCATGTCCAAAGAAATCCTGTGAGAAATCTACCTTGCCATCTTCAGTCTTTGGGATGTTGTTAAGATCCATTGTTGTAACCTGGAACATCTCGCCAGCACCCTCGCAGTCAGAACCTGTGATAAGTGGAGTGTGAACATATACGAAATCGCGCTCCTGGAAGAATTTGTGAATAGCATAAGCGCAAAGAGAACGAACTCTGAATACTGCCTGGAATGTGTTAGTACGAGCACGAAGATGTGTCTGTGTACGAAGATATTCCATTGTGTGTCTCTTTGGCTGGATTGGGTAGTCAGGTGTTGACTTGCCTTCTACCTCGATTTTTGTTGCCTGAATTTCAAATGGCTGCTTTGCTTCTGGTGTAAGGACAACTGTACCTGTTACGTATACTGCTGCACCTACGTTAAGCTTTCTAACCTCGTCGAAGTTGTCGATGTTTTCCTGGTTGAAAACAACCTGTACTGGATTAAAAAAAGTACCATCTGCAAGTACTAAGAAACCAAATGTCTTTGAATCACGCATGTTGCGCACCCATCCAGAAACTGTAACTTCTTTATCTGCATAGTCTGCAAAGTTTCTAGAGAGAGTTCTTACGTCTGTAGTTTTAACGCTCATTGTTTTTCTCCTTATAATATGAATAAACATAAGTTAAGCCCCATCAAACTTGCGTCTGATGAGGCTTTCTAATTCTTACATATTTGAACAATCTTCAAATCTCATCAAAGCAATAAAATTAAATCCCCTGATTATTATTCACGGAATTATTATTGTTATTGAGATTATTATTAAGCATAGATGTAAATGCCATGACTGTTCCCCTTCTTTATTTGAGTAAAGTATAGTTATTTAGACTTTTAAAGTCAAGTATCTTTTTATAGCTAACATTCCAATGTTTCCACCAATGCTAACTCTCCTAAGGCAAAGTGCACTCCTTTTGCCTTTTCAAGTCTTCCTCCCACTGGTTTTCAAACACCCTTGTAAAATGGCACTCCCCACTGATTGCAAAGAAAGGCTTACCATCTATGGTCATATAATAATTGGTAAAACCAATCTCTCTCCCATCCGGATTTTTCCCATAGAATGTCTTTGATAAAGGATAAATCTCTTGGTTTCTTGCCTTTGTAAAATCTAACAAATGTCCCATAAAAATCCCTCATTCTCCCTCATAATTAAAAACTCTTGATATCAATTTTTGACCCAATTATAATTATAAAGCATGCTGAATAAGATGTAACTAATTACTATCAGGAGTAAAGATTTATGAATAAAAAAGAAATAAATGAAATAAAGCGCCGTTTTAAGAAGGATTCCTGCAACTTTGACAAGATGGTAGGCTGCTATGTAGATGCCAATAAGGAAATGGTTCTTACATTCAAAGAGACCTTCCTGAATCTTGAGGATGAGGAATTCCATAAATATTTAGAGATTGCAAACAAATCACTTTCTGGAACGGTAGGAAACAATTTGTTAGAGCTTCCATTTGACCCTAATAATGAAATCGAAGGCAGTGGTCACGACCTGCTTATGAGACTTCGTGAAACAAGACTTCAGGATGAGAAGCTTCTTATTGAATATTACAACCGTATTATTGAATCCTACGATTATGTAGGCAACTTCCTGATTCTTTTATATCACGACACTTACGATATTCCTATGAAAACCACTGATGAGCTCACACTTGATGAGTCAGAAGAAGTATACGACTACATCATCTGTGCTATCTGTCCTGTTGCTCTTTCAAAACCAGGTTTGGGCTATCGTGAGGCTGAAAATCGCATCGGTGCCCGTGAACGTGACTGGGTTGTAGGGCCTGTAGATACCGCATTTACATTCCCATGTTTTTCTGAGCGCACCACTGATTTACATGCTTGCCTGGCATACACTAAAAATACCAAGGAACCACATGTAGAATTCTGGGAAAACTGCATCGGCTGTGGCGTAAAAAAGACCTCAACTCAAAAGAAAAATGCGTTCAACAATATTCTTGATCAGGCTCTTGGAGAAGAGACAGATGAAACTATCGAAACAAAACTTGATATCCAGCAGAACCTGTCTGATTTCATCACTGTTGAAACTGAGCGTCTAGGACAGGATGAACCAATCATTTTAGAGCCACAGGATGTTGCTAATATCCTTACAGATTCTGGTCTTTCTGATATGAAGGTAGAAAAGATCCAGGCTAAATTTGAAAATTATTTTGAAGAGCAGCTTCCACTTGCTGAAGAAATTCTTGACGAAAAGGCTCTTAAGAATAACGAGCTTCGCGTAGAGAAAAACGTTCTCAAGGAAAGAGTCGTAGATCTTACAAAACAGCTTAAAGAAGTCAGCGGTGTTACAGAAGATGGCAAGCAGGCTGACATTGTGGTAAAGGTGTCATCTGAAAAAGCAGCAGATATCACAACGGCTTTTGTTGATGGTAAAAAATGTGTCTGTGTTCCTATTGAACCAGACGAAGTGTTTATGCTAAACGGTGAGCAGATTTAATACACATGTAAAAAAGGATTTTCAATACAGACATTTAAGTCTCATTGAAAATCCTTTTTTACATTGCAAATGCTTTTTAATTTGGTGAATAATAAGATACTTTAAGTATTCCTTCAAGGTTCCTAAGTATATCTATGGTTTCCTCTAAAACCTCATCATCACACTCAATCACCATTACTGCTTCACCGCCACGATGTTTGCGATACAGCTGCATTGTGGCTATATTTATTCCCTGTTTTCCAAGGACGCTTGTAACCTCTGTAATATAGCCTGGCTGATCCACATTGTGAACTATTAACGTAGGTGACTCACCAGAAAAGTTGACTGCCACCTTGTCTAATCCACAAACCTGTATTCTGCCTCCACCTAAGGATGCGGCAACCACCTCTACTTCTGCTCCACTGACTCCATGCATTACAACCTTTGCGGTGTTTGGATGAGCATCAGTTAAATCTATTGTTTCTATTGTAAATCTAAAGCCCTGTTCTTTTGCTATTTCAAAACTGTCTGGGATGCGAATATCATCGCAGGCCATGCCAAGAAGTCCTGCTACAATTGCCTTATCAGTACCATGGCCTTTTCCGGTTTTAGCAAATGAACCGTGCAGATAAATTTCTGCGCTCTCTATTTTTTCTCCCATTAGCTTGGCGCAGACATTACCTATTTTGGCAGCGCCTGCTGTGTGGGAACTGGATGGACCTACCATAACAGGTCCTATAATATCAAAAATATTCATTAATCTCTCCTAATTAAAGGACGCTTCTTTTTATCGCTTCACACATAACGTGGTTTGCAAGTGTACCTACCACATCTGTATTTGCAACAACGTCACCTAATGACATGGCATAGATGCTGTCTCCATCCATTGATGTGTGGATTGGTCGGATACATCTGGCATACCCATCGTGAGCCATGCCTGCCACCTTACATAATTTAGTCTTATCAAGCTTTGCATTGGTAAGGATAATACCAATGGTTGTGTTGGCTGTAAAATCCGGCTGTTCAGCAGCATACATTCCAAGCATCAGCTCCTCGCAGGATTGTTCATTAAGCTCAGTGCCATCTTCATTTAGAACACCAGCTATTCTTTTTCCTGTCTGGTAATCATAAATATCACCTAAGGCATTGGTACACACTATGGCGCCAACCTTTAAATCACCAAGCTGAACTGCGTAGCTTCCAAGTCCTGTTTTAGTACATCTGTCTCCACCAAGCACCTTTCCTACAGTGGCACCACAGCCACAGCCATAGGCTCCATCCCGATAGTTTCCTGATTCATCTTCAAAGGCTTTAGCTGCTGCTTCATAGCCCATCTTTTTATCAGGGTACACATCACTTTTACCTATAAGCAAATCAAAAATATCAGACTGACATACAAGGGGAACTCTGACAGGTCCTACCGGAAAACCGATATCATGCTCAGCAAGATATTTCATAACACCGCCTGCTGCATCAAGACCAAAGGCTGAGCCGCCACCTAAAACCACAGCATGAACTACCTCTGCTGCTGCAAGTGGGTCCATAAGACCTGATTCTCTGCTGGCTGGACCGCCACCTCTGATATCAAGCCCCGTAGGTGCCCCCTCAGGAGCGATGATTACAGTGACACCTGTTTTAGCATCATCATCCTCGACCTGACCTATCTTTACATTCCCAATATCGCATATACGAATTTCATTTAAAATGTTTTCAAACATTTAAATCTCCCCCTTTATCCTTTCACCAGTAGGTGTAGCAGCTACACCACCATTTCCAGTTTCTTTAATGTCCGGGCTCATACTTTTTCCAATGGAATTCATTGCATCAAAAACCTCATCAGCAGGAATCCTGCTTTCGATACCTGCCATGGTAAGCTCTGCAGATGTGACTGCATTCATGGCTCCACACACATTTCGTTTTACACAAGGCACTTCCACAAGTCCTGCCACAGGGTCACAGGCCAGGCCCAAAAGATTTTTAAGTGCAAGGGCTGCTGCATTGGCACTGTCTCTTCCATTACCACCTTTTAGATATACAAGACCTGCTGCTGCCATTGAGCTGGCTGCTCCAATCTCTGCCTGACAGCCACCTTCAGCACCTGCCAAGGATGCACGGCTTGCTATTACTGCCCCTACTCCTGCTGCCACATACAAGGCCTCGGTCATTTTGTCATCAGATAGCCCCAACTTTTCCTGAGTGGCTATGAAAACAGCTGGAACCACACCACATGAGCCGGCAGTTGGTGCTGCAACTATTCGCTTCATACAGGCATTTCCTTCTGCCACTCGAAGTGCAAGCTCCATGACTCTTCCTGTAAAATCACCTACAAGAGGCTGTCCTTCGTTCAGATATTTTCTAAGCTTTCCAGCTTCCCCGCCAACAAGTCCGCTATTGCTTTTCATGCTGCTGTCATACTCCAAAGCAGACTCCTTCATAGCGGTGTACATCTTTTTCATCAAATCAAAAGAAGCGTCCTTTTCTATGGCACGCTCCTTACAATCGTCCTGCTGCACCAGCTTCCAAAACGGTGTACCGGACTCTTCTTCAATTTTGCATAATTCTTCAATTGATTCAAACATAAAACGGCCTCTTGATTATTATTATTTCTAGAATTAATAATACATAATCCTAAATACTATATCAAGAAGCCGTATTTTCATTTTACTGACCGCAGCTTGCTGTAAGCTGTGCACCGTCACTATCAATTGTTATGACACTACCTTCGTGGATGTCCCCACCAAGGATAATCTTTGCAGCCATTGTCTCTACATTTTTCTGAATGTATCGGCGAAGTGGGCGGGCGCCGTATACAGGATCATAGCCCTGGTCGATGACAAATGTCTTTGCTGCATCTGTGAGCTTTATTGTAAGCTGTCTGTCTGCAAGTCTTTCGTTAAGCTCTTTAAGGATAAGATCAACGATTCCACCGATGTTGTTTTTAGTCAATGGCTTGAACATGATGATTTCATCAAGTCTGTTCAAAAACTCTGGGCGGAAGGAATTTCTAAGCTCATTCATTACCATATCATTTGTCGCCTGGGTGATCTCGCCGGTTGTTTCATCAATACCTTCAAGCAGATATTGTGAACCAAGGTTTGAGGTCATGATAATGATTGTGTTTTTGAAATCCACTGTGCGTCCTTGAGAATCGGTGATTCGGCCATCATCAAGCACCTGAAGTAAAACATTGAATACATCAGGATGAGCCTTTTCCACCTCATCAAAAAGCACTACCGAATATGGCTTACGACGTACTGCCTCTGTAAGCTGACCGCCTTCATCATATCCTACATATCCTGGAGGTGCTCCTATGAGTCGGCTCACGCTAAATTTCTCCATGTATTCGGACATATCAAGTCGAACCATTGCATTTTCATCATCGAACAGTGCCTGAGCCAAGGTCTTTGCAAGCTCAGTCTTACCTACACCGGTAGGTCCTAAGAATAGGAATGAACCGATTGGTTTGCTAGGATCCTTTATGCCGGCCTTTGAACGGATGATTGCCTCAGATACAAGCTTTACTGCATCGTCCTGACCCATTACTCGCTTGTGCAATTCCTCGTCAAGATGAAGTGTCTTGCTGCGCTCTGTTTCATTAAGTTTGGCAACTGGAATGCCTGTCCATCTGGAGATAATGCGGGCAATCTCTTCCTCTGATACATTTTCATGAACCAGATTTGCGTCTCTGTCCTTCAGCCTTGCCTCTGCTTCATCAAGCTTTGCCTGGAGTTCTGGAAGACGTCCATACTGAAGCTTGGCTGCTTCTTCAAGGTCATATTTCTGCTGGGCAATCTTTATCTGGCCCTGAACATCCTCAAGTTCTTCCTTTACTTTTGCCACATCCTCAACAAGCTTTTTCTCATTGTCCCATGCAGCTTTTTTGCCGTTGTACTCATCTCTGAGCTCTGAGAGCTCCTTCTGCAAATCCGCAAGACGATCCTGAGAAAGCTTATCTGTTTCCTTTTTAAGGGCTGCCTCTTCAATTTCAAGCTGCATTACACGCCTGTTCATTTCATCAAGCTCGGCTGGCATTGAATCCAGCTCTGTTTTGATAAGAGCACATGCCTCATCCACCAGGTCAATGGCCTTATCTGGAAGGAATCTATCTGATATATATCTATTAGAAAGTGTTGCTGCTGAAACCAGCGCACCATCTGTGATCTTTACGCCGTGGAATACCTCATAGCGTTCCTTCAGGCCTCTAAGGATTGAAATGGTATCTTCCACTGTAGGCTCATCCACCATAACTGGCTGGAAACGACGCTCTAATGCAGCATCCTTTTCGATGTATTCACGGTACTCATCCAATGTAGTGGCACCAATACAGTGTAGCTCGCCACGGGCAAGCATAGGCTTTAGCATATTTCCTGCATCAAGACCACCGCTGCCATTTTTACCAGCACCGATAATAGTGTGAAGCTCATCTATAAACAGGATGATTTCGCCATCAGAATTTTTGATTTCATCAAGGACAGCTTTTAATCTTTCCTCAAACTCACCCTGATATTTTGCACCGGCAATCATAGAACCGATTTCAAGTGAGAATACCTTTTTATTTTTAAGCGCATCAGGCACATCACCTCTGACAATACGCTGAGCCAAGCCCTCTACTACTGCTGTTTTACCAACACCAGGCTCACCGATAAGCACTGGGTTATTTTTCGTCTTTCGGCTAAGAATTCTGATGACGTTTCTGATTTCCTCATCTCTGCCTATAACAGGATCAAGCTTATTATCACGGGCTCTTTCCACTAGGTCATAACCATATTTTTCTAAAGTGTCATAGGTAGCCTCTGGATTATCCGTATTTACGGTTTGGTTGCCACGCACTGTAGCAAGCACTGACAGGAATGAATCTCTTGTTATACCAAAGGTCTTAAAGATGTTTTTAATTGGAGTGCTAGGCTTTTTAATCATGGCAAGCATCAGATGCTCAACAGATACATAGCTGTCTCGCATGGCTTTGGCCTCATCCTCAGCATAGGTAAGGACATAATTCAGATGCTGGCCAACACGAAGTTCTCCACCCTGTACCTTTACTCTGGCGTTTAGGGCTGCATCTATCGCATTTACGAATTGTGTAGTATCGATATTCATCTTGCTAATCAACGAAGGAATCAGCCCATTCTCCTGACGCATCAACGCCATCAGCAAATGCTCCTGCTCCAGTTCCTGATTGCCATACTCCATCGCTATCTTTTCACAGCCATTTATGGCTTCGATTGATTTCTGTGTAAATTTCTGGATGTTCATAAACTCACCTCCTAAATCCCAGGGGTTTTCTCCCTTTAAACAAGCATTTCGATTTACTAATTATGTTCTAGCACAAAAATTAGCACTCTACAAGAGAGAGTGCTAATAATTTATAAATATTTTAGATTTTATATCCTTAAATTAAATATCCCTAAATTACTATATGTTATGTCTAAAAACAATCAATATCAGTCAACTTATACTGCGACCAAGACTCCATTGTCATAGGAGTGGCCGAATATTTCCAAATACCATCTTTTTCAAGATTATTAATATTTGCTACAGCTGTTCCAATTTGTGCTCCATCGTCATCATATAGTGCAAATGTGATTTGAGCGTATGTTAAATCTCTTCCTGTTGTATTTTTCAGAGAGCCTTTAATGGAAACCACTCCCAAAGAATCCCTCTGTGTTTCTGGTTCTGTTATTACTTCAAAATCTTCTTTATTTGTCGATTCTATAAAGCCTACAGTATTTTTTGTATCATTGTTTAATGAAGAAAAAGTAGGAAGGTATAGAAAAATGCTCCAACTTCGAATTGATGAAATACTAAAGGAACAAAACCATACAAAATATTGGTTGTTTAAGCGTATGGAACCAATGAGCTATCAAAATTTTAATAGAATTTACAACAACGAAACATCATCTATTAAATTTGACACATTGGAAAAACTAAAGCTTGCTCTAGACGTTAGTTATGAAGACTTGTTTAAAGAAGTGTAAATTAAAAATCAATTGAAACTAACCTTTAATAATGTTATATTATAGATAAAGAAAGCACCCACTCCAAAGTGGATGCTCCCGAGATGAGATTTATTTACCTCTCAGTGAGAGGCGCCTCTCCCGTTTGCCGACAGGAGAGGCATTATTTTTTTCGCTTATTATTTCTCTTATCGAGAAAGTTAAGCAACGTCAAAAGAGTATCACAAACCATAAATGGCAATGCTATAATACCTAGCACAATCATCAAGATTTCATAATCGCTCATTGGCGCCACCTCCCTTCCGTTAGCATCCAATTGCTCGGATACCATATAGGCTCGGGAGACCACCACCCTGTCATGGGTACTTTCTGTACGGATGAACCGCGCATTTAATTTTAGTACATACGTTTGCATTTTTCAATGTAACATATATTATTTCTAGGTACTTTTATAGGTACATTTCTACAATAATTAATACATCACTTTTTACACCAATTTTACAATAATTTATAAATTAAAAATTCATTGAATCCTGTCAGTGATGTTATATTATATATAAAGAAAGCACCCACTCCAAAGTGGATGCTACCGAGTTGAAACTACTTTAAATGCTCATTTCATTAAGAGCACAGCCTCTCCCGTTTGCAGACAGGAGAGGCATTTTTATTTAACTATTCTGTAGCCTTTAACTCTTTTATTTTCTTCATTGTCTTAACCTCAAGAAGGATGAGTAATCCTGCTATGATAATATCAACAATGATGAATGCAATCTGCCATGGATAGAGACCTGTGTGAAGGTTCTCAGGCTCGTAGGCACGGCTGTTTACAACTGTGTACATTATATTCTTTGATGCCTGGCGAAGTGCCTTGATACCAGTGGCACTTGTTTTGTCGTCAGGGGTGTTTGTACCCATTTCGTATGCTACGAGCATTAGGTCGTTACCATTTCTGATAGCTGCATCAGCATCCATGAAGTTTGCTCCAAGGAAGTAGTCTGTAATTACCATTCCACGGAATCCCCATTCATCACGGAGTACTTTGTTAAGAAGGCTATCGTTAGCACCTGACCAGTGTGGTCCGATGTAGCTGTATGCACTCATGACTGCCTGTGCACCACCCTGTTTTACTGCAATTTCAAATGGCTTTAAATAAATCTCTCGGATTGCCTGCTCTGGAGCCCAAACTGAAATCATGTTCCAACGGTTTGTCTCCTGATCATTCATTGCAAAGTGTTTGATGTAGCTGTATACACCAGATTCCTTTGCACCGATTACCTCCTGTGAAATCTGTGTACCTGATAGTAATCCATCCTCAGACACATACTCAAACTCACGTCCGCCAAGAGCTGCACGATGTGTGTTGATTGCTGGTGCATACCATCCTGATGCGTCCATCTCATCGCACATTTTGCCCATAAGACGTCCATATTCTAATGCAAGATTCTTATTGAATGTACATGCAAGAGTTACGGATGAAGGCATACCGATTGAGAACTTGCCTGTAAAGTTGTTTGTAATAGAAGCAGGTCCATCACAGTCTGTAGTTCTTGCCTTTTCTACTGATGGTACCTCAAGTGTCTGATAGCCACCTAATGCTACCAGTGATGACATTTCATCAACTGTAAGTTCATCTAATAAATCTTCCCAACGTGGATCATCATACTCAGCGCCCCTAAGGTCCTCAAGCTTAATGCCATTGTCAGCGCCAGTTGTTGGCATTTCATCATTTGAATCATTAAGCTTCTCTGGATTGTAATTAAGATTGCAAACATATTCTGCTTTAGCTTCATCTGTCATAGAAAAGCTTGCAGGAGCTGCTGTAGCTTCTTCATAATTTGCAAAATGATCTGCTCTTGAAAGATATGTTGCGTTGCCTAAAGCAGTATCAAAGTGATTAGTTGCAGCAACTTCATCTGTTGAACGTTTATTGTTTTCCCCGTAGACAACTGTATTGTCTAAATTAAGTATCTTCTCATCGATGACTGTATGAGCATCCTCTCTAAGAGAAATGATGTAGTCACCTTCCTCAAGAACGTATGCTTTTTCATTTTTATCATCATAAGAAGCAAGTGATTCCTCTGTGAAATCAAGTGTTACTGTCTGTGACTCGCCTGGTGCTAAAACATCTGTCTTATCAAAAGCCACAAGATTTACTGCTGATTTCTCGATTCCACCATTTGTGTAAGGTGGTGTGTCATAAAGCTCAACTGCTGATTTACCAGCAACATCACCTGTGTTTGTAACTGTTACATCAACTGTAACATTGCCATCAGCATCTATATTTAAATCTCCCATCTCCTGCTTGAAGGTTGTGTATGATAAGCCGTAACCAAATGGATACTGAACTTCTTCATCGTAATCGATGAGACCTTCAACTGCAGCTGTTTCGTAGAAACGATATCCAACATAGATACCCTCTACGTAGTTTACAAAGTGTGGAGCAGAAACTCCAAGAATTGGATCACCTGAATCATAGGTAAACTCATCTACATTATCGAATGCATAATCACCAAAGTTGTTGAACCAAGGTGCATGATCGATGTGTCGCGCGAATGTGTCTGATGTCTTTCCTGATGGATTTACATCACCATTTAAAATACTTCCAAGTGCAGGAAAGCCACCCTGTCCTAAGCCCTGGCACCATACTAACCCCTTGATGCTAGGATACTCATCGACGAAGTTCATCTCAAATGTGTTTGCTCCTGTATAAACAACGATTACGTTGTCGTATGTACCACAAACTTCATCAAATAAATCACGCTCTGTCTGATCTAACTGAAGGATATGCTGACCTTTCTTGAAGTCGTTGTAATCCTCTGAGTTTTCATTGTATGTAACCCCCGCTGTCACATCCTTTGGAAGATCAGCGCCCTCGCCACCGCTTCTTGCAATTACAATAACTGCTGTGTCAGAGTAATTTTTTGCATTCTCTAAAAGTTCCTTTGGATATGTTGAAAGTGCTGGTTCTGGAAGTGTCCAGTCCTGGCCGAACAATCCGATTTCCGGTCTGTCTGTTCTGTAGCTTGTATAGAAATCTGAGAGCTCCTGGTTTGTCTCAAAGCCTGCTTCATGAAGTCCATCTAAAAGCGATGTTGTCTCAAAATCTGCCGAGAATCCACCGGAACCTGTACCACCGTAATATGGATTGGTTGAAGACCATCCAAATACGTTTAGCTTTTTACCAGATTCCATTGGAAGTGCACCCTTGTTTTCAAGAAGGACAACACCCTCTCCTGCAACTTCCTTTGAAAGCTCTCTGGCTTCTTCAATTGTTTTGTCTGTAACTGCTCCCTTGCCTGTTGCAAGTGTAATCATGTTGGACAATGGTCCAAAGCAAATTAAGTTTACGATAGTTACAATTGCAAGCAGGAATGCTGTAAGGGAATGTCTTCTTATAAGAAAACGCGCCTTCTTTTCCTTCTTGCTGGCAACAATCATGCAAACAATAAATGCTACGATGACTACTGCTAGTGCAATGAGATGTGGTGTAATCAATTTAAGTACATTGATTACATCCGTCATGTTAATTGATAACATTTAACTTTTTCCTCCCTTTCCCTTTGGATGGTTGAATTTTATGTCTGTCATATTTCCATTTCAATCAAATGTCCTATCCTGTCATCATAATGACCTTCTTTGTCACCTATCCCCATTTTTTGAAGCTTTTTATATGCTATAATATGACCCACGGGAATATAACAAATACGATACAACAAGTAGTTTCACGGAGGAACTTATGCTAAATATAGCACTGGTAGAAAATGATAGTGATGACGTAAAAGCCTTTTGCGAAATAGCTGATGTGTTTTTCAATCAGCAGAAGATACCATACGAAATCACTGTCTTTAATTCTGCAGAAAGTTTTTTAGAAACATACAATTATCAATATCAGATTATTTTTATGGACATCGAATTGGATGGAATGAACGGAATGGATGCAGCCCACAAGCTGCGGGAAATTGATTCAAATGTGATATTAATCTTCCTGACCAATCTGGCACATTATGCTATTGCCGGCTACGAAGTAAATGCTTTGGACTACATACTAAAGCCATTGTCACAGACTGCTTTCAGCTTGAAGATGCCAAAAGTCGTTGCCCTGGTTAAGCAGCAGGCAAATAAAAACATAACGATTGTATCAAAGGGCGAGATGCATACCTTTTCAACAGATAAAATCTATTTTGTGGAAATACTATCCCATCGTCTTTACTATCACACCATGGATGGAGTGTTTGATACCAGAGGAACAATCAGCGAGATAGAAACTACTTTGTATCCATATAACTTCCGTCGTTGTAACAACAGTTACCTCGTTAATTTAAAATATGTTATCAGTATAGAGGGAAATGACGTAAAGGTTGGGCCAAATATTTTGCCAATCAGTCGTCCAAAAAAGAAAACCTTTATCAATGAAGTTACTAATTATTTAGGAGGACAGCTATGATAGCCTTCCATGTTTCACCATTTATAGTCTTAATAGAACTAGTTGCATCAATAGGAGTTCTGCTTTTATGGCAGGAAAAGCGTCCGCTATTTGCACTTAGGGTTCTGTTATTTGCAGTTATCCTAATTGGTATGAATTTTACCTGGGATAAGTTTGTATTTGAAAATCTGGCTTATGTAATCCAGTTTGCAGTCATAGTCCTTGCTGTACTTTTTTGCTACAATCTAAATCCAGTTTCAGCATTATATTGGAGCACTGCCAGCCTTTCTATCCAACATCTGGCCTTCTCGTTGCTTACACTATCAAGCTGCTTTTTCTACGGAATCTATTCCACTCCTATATATTTTATTTTGTGTTATATCATAATTTTGACGCTAGAGTATCTTCTGATAACCCGCCATTTTGGAAAGGACTTTGAGCTACGGGATAAGCAAATTAAACTGACAATCGTTTCCCTTATAGCTATGTTTTCCTGTACTATCCTGAACTCCTATAGAATGAGATATACAAATGACAATGATTTGATTTTTGTCACTTCTATCTATTCTATTATTTGCTCACTTTTAGCGCTGTTTCTCCAGCTTGGTCTTTTTGAAAAAGGTCAGCTTGAGATGGAGAAATCAGTACTTGAACAAATCATCGCCAACGATAAAAGACATTATGATGATTCCTTGCAAAATGTTGAGCTTTTAAACATGTACTGCCATGACCTGAAATATTTTCTTCGAAGAAATGCTGATGAAGTAGGTTCCTTCAAGCATCAGGCTGAAAAGTTTTTGTCTACATTCGATGCAGATATTTCCACCTACAATCACGCTTTAGACACTATCCTCACTGAAAAATCTCTGTACTGTGCCAACAACGATATACAGCTTACCTGCATGGCAGATGGTCAGCTTTTGGAATACATGGATACAGCAGATGTGTATGCAATGTTTGGAAATCTGCTTTCTAATGCAATTGAGGCTGTTTCAAAGCTTGAAAATCATGAAAAAAGAATGATATCCCTCACAGTTCGTCGCAGAAATGACTTTGTCCACATTTTGGTCGATAATTACTACGATAATACACTGTCTTTCCACAATGGGCTGCCAGAATCCACAAAAGAACAACCGCACCTTCATGGCTACGGCTTGAAAAGCATTAGGTATTTGGCTGAAAAATATAATGGCAATCTTACTATTTCAGCTGATGAAGATGTATTTCATGTAAATATTTTGATGCCAATTAACATACAGTAATCAGTTACTAAAGGGGCCCTTATTTGTAAGGGGCCTTTTTGTATATCAAAGAAAGTGATTTTCCCAAGTAATACACACATTTTGGAAACAGTTTTATAAATGATTACCAATATGTTACATGATATAATTTATCTATCTTGATATTCCTTACTAGTTTTTCCAGCATACATAATAAAACTAATTGGGATATTCAGCAAAAAGAAAGTAGTACTAGCTGGCGCCTATGGTAATTTGGGCGCAAGCATTTTTAGAGAGTTATTGAAAAATGGCCATGAGGTTGATGCTCTGGATATGCTAGAGCATGACCTGAATTTGAATGGTAAATATACATTTAAATTGGATAGCACAATTTACTAATACATTTGGGTAGAGATTTCTTTTATTAAGCACCATCATGCAAAGAAAAGCAGGTCTCACAACACTCGAATTAAACTATTAACCACAGGGAGAACAACAATGATAAAACTTAATGAACTACTGGATATTATAAAAGAAAATTACTTCCTTACACCAATCAACACTTCTGCCTATCATAATCTCAAAGTAAAGGGCATGAAATTTGATATTAAAGCCTTCAAGGTCGAGGGGCTCGGTCATGTTTCAATAATGAGGGCCAAGGGACTTTTCGGTCTTATGAAAATGGATACACTTATTATCAATCCATTGGAACTTGATTTGCCACTATACTCATATGACAGATTTCTTGCTATGGGCAACGATACACTGATTGTCGAAATGTATGACACAATGATTGAAAAAAATACTTTCGAGAGTATGGATTCACTGATATCAAAATATAATCATCTTCCAAAAAGAGATGCTGGTAAACACTGGTATGATGACATAAAATTGCTTCAGAGTATTTCTTTTAAGGGTAAAAAAGATATTAGCTCAGAATTTGATGATTTAGCAATAGAACATTTAAAAAACTTTCTCGATACTACAGCCAATAACGTTACTGACTCTAATACCAAGAAAGCTTTGTCTTTAAGATATGTAAATGGACTTCTGGAAAATGGTGGTCCTTCCACAGATGTATTTACAAAAAGGATTGGCAAGGTGGCCACTGAAGAACTATACCATAAAGTATTGTTTGGAGTGTAAGGGCCCTCCCGTCTGTAGCGGGAAAACCCAGCCATTATGATTGCCTCCGGCAATGGGGCTGGGTTGTAGAAGACGGGCAACTCCCTAAAGGGGCCCTCCCGTCTTCTTTTACCAACAAAGACTATCGTCGAAGTCTTCCAGGCTTGGGTCCACTGGTTCTTCTTTTAGGATTGTGCGCATGTAACGATTTACTTCTGTGCGCATATCACGTCGAGTGCCATCTAGCGGTACCATCAGGTTGTGATTAACCCAAATCCAGTGGAGCCCACGCTTTCTAGCTTCTTGTTCAAATAATCCTGTGTAGCCTGACATGGCCTTGCAGCCTATGTGCACATACATGATTACCATGTCGGCATTCATCTGCTCACAGAATCTAAACAGATCTTCAACACCAGTTTCATAGCCGCCATTGGAGCGACTTCTCATAATCATGTTTTCATAAAGATATCCCAAGTCCAAAAGTGCCTGTTGTTTGTCTGTGGTGCTGACCATTTCGGTGGAAACACAACAGAGCATATCGTTTATAGGAACTATTCCCCAGCAGTTCATGAGCCAATTCGGAAATGCGGTATAGTAGGCAGCCTGAACTCCCCACAGAATTGCACGATGACGATATTCCTTGCAGGCCATTTCTTTGTTCTTAAATGCCTTTGTGGCCATGGCTGTAATCTTTTGACTTGTGGTTAAAAAGATTGGGCTTCGGCCCCCTGCTGCCATGTATTCTCCATATCTGTAAAATCCAAGTGTTGCTCCAAGCAGCTGAGGATATGGCGATTTATTGATTTCAAGCCACTCAAGAAACTCTTTGGTTTCTTTATTAAATCTATCCATATTATCAAAGAAATAATTCCAATCAAACTTTTCACCAGTGTGTTCCTCGATAAATTTGATAGCGTTGTATACCTCATCTGCTGCATACTGCTGCACGCTTTCCTGACGATGACGGATAGGTGCGTATAGCTGAAATGTAGGAATATTCATGCTACGAGCCATAAGTCCACCGCCCATCAATGAACCATCGCAGGTGGTGTTACACTGAACAGCACATGCTCCAATATGAGGAAAATCATCCTCTAAAGCTGCTCCCAGCTCGGCTGCCGGCATAGGACACACATCATTTGGTACACCAAATTCGTGGGTCTTATCCACATAGTGCATTACACCCTCTTGGCACATAAATGAACTGGTGTAGATAGCAGGTACCTCATAGCTCACCCACTTAAGATTAGGAAATCCTCCCATCAAAGTGCTCATCATATTTTCATCGAAGATAACCATTTTTTTAGAAAGCTCAGTGTCATTGCCTATAGCTGGATCAGCCCTGAACATATCTGTCAGAGAAATAGTCATGTCGATAATAATTAGACCGATACCCTCATGGGCCAGACGAAGCGCCGTACCTCTGAGGCCTTCCGTGTGCCTGTCCATAAAATCCGGAACTGCCAGATAATTGCTCATCCATCTATATCTAAAGAAGCCCTTAAAATTGTTTGGCTTCATCATGAATTTGCCCAATATAAATAAGTAGTAAAGCCATCTGGTGTAATCATACCAGGTATCCTTTAGCCCTCTCCATTCCCGGCGTCTACGAGGGCGTTTTCCTGAATAGATTGTACTACCCAGTGGCTCACTTCCAAATGCTTTTCCCATTACTTATGCTCCTGTCTAAAAGTATGCTACAGACATGTCTACACCTTTGCCAACTCCTGGTACTGTAGCTTTGTCTGTGTACTGCCACATAGAGCATTTTCCACTGTAATTTGGACCGGTAGCCAGTGTAGATAAATCCTTGCTATACCAAGCCATCCAAACCATATAGCTCTGCTGAATCTGGGAAACATTCCATTTTGAATCGTTCAACATTTCATAGCGATTTGCATAAAACATAGGAGTATAGCCCCTGCTTTGCACCTGTCCTAAGAATGCCATAGCAATGTTACTACGCTCATCTTTGGTAAGATTAAATTGACGACTGCTGGCTTTTTCATAATTTTCACAGTTGAAAGCAACGGGCATAGAAATAGAATATCCTGAAATATAATCTGCCACCCAATTAGCCTCTTCTATTGCTTCATCCTGATTACATGCTGTGGAGAAGAAATATACACCAACCTTTAAGCCGTTTTTAGCAGCTTCCTGCATATTATATTTCGCATTTGCATCTGCAAGGATTTCACCTGTTGTAGATTTTCTGATTCCCACTCGAATCATGGCGCAATCTACACCAGACGCTGCCACCTGAGCCCAATCAATAGAGCCTTGAAAAACTGAAACATCTATTACTTTTTTTAAGTTATCGTCTGCCTGATTAGCTTCTGCTGCTTTAGCCTCTTCTGCTTTTTTGGCTTCCTCTTCCTTCAGCTTTTGTTCCTCTAATAATTTTGCCTCTTCAGCCTTCTTTGCTTCTTCCTCTTTTTTGGCTTCTTCAGCTTTCTTTTCTTCCTCGGCTTTTTTAGCCTCCTCAATCTTTTTGGCTTCTTCGGCTTTTTTTAGTTCCTCGGCCTTTTTAGCTTCCTCAGCTTTTTTTGCTTCCTCAGCTTTTTTGGCTTCCTCAGCTTTTTTGGCTTCCTCAGCTTTTTTTGCCTCCTCAGCCTTTTTAGCTTCTTCGGCTTTTTTGGCTTCCTCAGCCTTCCTTGCCTCTTCAGCTTTCTGCTCTTCCTCAGCTTTCTTAGCCTCTTCCTCTGGATCAGGTTCATTTATAACAACTTCAATCTTTACATCACTAAAATCATCCTCTACAGTCTCAGGTTCTGCAAGGGCCACTGTCTCCTGTTGTTCTACTACAGCGACTTCCTGTTCCTCTGGTTCCTCAGTGAGTTTTTTCGCCAGAGCAAAAGAACCAAAGCCTATGAAAAGCACGCCAACTACAGAGCCTCCTATAAATAGTCTACGTTTTATAGCTCTAAACTTTCGACGCTTTGCTCCTATAGCAACCTTTTCTCTATAATCCAAATCATCATACTTCTTTTTCAAAATTATCCTCCAAATAAATCAATTTATTCCCACCAATACATCATCCACTATCATTCTTTTTCAGCCTTTGCTCTTGCAAGCTTTTTAATCTCCACACGCTCTACAAAGGCCTGTATTCTGGTGCGAAGCTGTCCAGAAGAACGTACCGAATATGGCCGGTCTACTGATAACACAGGCCAGCCGTATTCTTCATCCATAATATGAAAGCCTGCCGCTCTCTCATAGCCCCAGTAATCACAGAATTTGATTTGCTCGTAGATGAGGCCGTCAGCATGATACTCCTTTGCCAACCAATCCACGTATTCACGACGTTCCATGATTTTTTCCTGATTGAAAAATCGAGGACACTTGCCCCATTTCAGATAGGTGCGACAAATCTGGGTGAGGGCATCCTCCTCATCATTTAAAATGATTTCCTGCCTGCCTGGAAGTGAACCAAAGCAATATCTGTCTGCTACAACAAGAGCTCCACATTCCTCGGCCAGCTGTATGAATTCAGGGTCATCAATTTCTGAGCCCACCATTACTACGCGTATACGATATTTGTCTGGGCTGTCAGGCTCTCTGTTTTTTATTTCTTCAAGCGTTTCTGTCAGCTTATCTTTGATTAGATATTTAGGGCAGCTGAAGCTCACCAGACAAAGTACGGCAAATTCATAGCCAGTTATTTTGGGAGATTCGCATTTACGATAATCTCCTATTGCAGTAAGAAGCCTGCTTATTTCATTTTGTTCCTCAACGGCTCTCCTTAAAGCCTCGTCTGAAACATCTATGCCAAAACGCTTAGACAAGGGTTCTAATATGCGGATTCGCATTTGCTTTATATAATGCTTTAATGCAGTTTCATCATCCTTCATAGGAACATCTGCATAGCTTACAAAAAAATTGTCTTTATTAATCAACTCAAGGTGTTCTATATTTTCAACACATCTATTCATCTGGGCGCAGGCATCGGGTGCAATAATGCAATCCAAAAAATTAAAGCCACCCTCGATGGCTCGCTCAAGGTAGGCCCTGCAGGCTTCACACAATGTGGAACTAAGATAGTAGGTGCCCATTTCGATGGACCCAGTGCGCGGTGCTCGAAGACGAACAGAAAAACAACCTGGTAAATTTAACAGAGGTTCCGGAATCTGAAAACATACATGACCAATAGCGATGTTGCCGTCTGCCTGCCCTTGTCTGGCAAGATCATTGTATGATTCTTCTAGAAGCTTTTCAAAATAATAGAGATGTTTAAGATCTTTCACGATACTTCTCCCGGATAAAGATATTCTAATAATTATTTTATCAGTATTATGAATAACGTACAATCCAGTTTTTGCATTATGTGTATAAATAATGGCTAAATATGGTGCCAGCATCTAATAGACAACACTATATATTCTATTGTTATATTATGAGATGAGGATATGTGTTCTTGGTATTGGAATCTTACTGCATTTGACTACACAGACTGATAAATGTGGCTGTTTTATGATTTGTTCACTAATATGTTATAATCTTATGTATTAATTGTTAAAATTATGTGAATTATAACAATTGAACTAATATCCATTGGCCTGTATTATACTTAACAGTTGTTAAAAGGAATTGTTGTGTATATGTTTTAAAGAAAGGACCAATCGATGTTAAATCTTATTATGCTTGTTGTATTTTCAGCTGTAACCTTATTTTTTGTTTATTATATTGCAATTAACGCTGGCTACGCTAAAAGATCAGCAAACCTTGACGATACTCATTCATTAATCAGAGCTGTTGGCGGAATCATCTTAAGTGTTGTAGTTATTGCTGCTCTTTGGATTGAGGCTGGATTCGTTCATTTCTTCGCTTAATATTATAGATAATTTAAGGCATCCCCCGTGGGATGCCTTTTATTATATAAAAGTCTTTATTCTACTAATGTGGCTCCTGTCAGCGTTAGATACTGGTTGCCATTTTCATCATAAGTATCAAATGTCCCTTTCAACACAATTTCATCTCCAGGCTCTGGATAATCCTCTGATGAATATTCATTTTCATCCAAAACAAACTCAAGCCCCTGAGCACAGCACTGTGTTGCATCCTGAATCAGACAGGCATAGTATTGTTTGCCTGTTTCTTCATCTACATAAACACTGCAGGAACCTTCCATTTTTACAGTTTGTCCTACATAGGCCAAGGGTTCCATAACAATGTTGTACACCTCGGCATATACAAATGTGGATGATAGCGCTGTAAGGTCTAAATCGACAGATGCATCTGGTGCGCTTTCATATTCATCTGTAGAGGTCTGCTCCTTTGAATCAAAAATCAAGGTTTCATCGGTTGAGGCACCTGAAGTCTCTGCTAAATCCGCCAAGTCTGTAGTCTCAGTAATATCGGATTTCTCAGCCGCCACACTACTTACATTTCCG
Organism: Pseudobutyrivibrio sp. ACV-2; assembly: GCF_900107545.1. Lineage (GTDB taxonomy): Bacteria > Bacillota > Clostridia > Lachnospirales > Lachnospiraceae > Pseudobutyrivibrio. The sequence continues at coordinate 186,875 of NZ_FNQZ01000005.1, forward strand.
CAGGCTACAAGCATTGCTGCCATAAATCCTACCATTAATATATAATTTACTCTCTTCATAAATTTCTTACCCTCTGATTTTTCCTATCACATGACAAACCGCAAATAATACTACATCTACCGCAACTATAGTGGAACCCACAGGTGTACCTGCCAAAATCGAAATGATAATGCCTAAAAATGCACACACCACCGATACAACGGCTGAAAAAAAAGTAACAGCCCTGAAGCTTTTCAACACACTCATAGCTGACAAAGCAGGGAAAATAACAAGTGCAGATATAAGCAAAGAGCCTACCAGATTCATGGCCAACACTATAATTACAGCGGTGATTGTGGCAATTAAAAGGTTATAAAAATCTACATTTGTTCCTACTGCATTTGCAAAATTTGTATCAAAGGTCACTGCAAAAATCCTGTTGTACAAAAATATAAATATAAAAACTACTACCACTGAAAGAACTCCACTTATCCATACCTCCTCCTTGGTGAGTGTGAGGATGGAGGTGGAACCAAACAGCGTGGTACAAACATCCCCAGAAACATTTGAGGATGTAGGGAAAATATTCATAAGCAGATAGCCAAAAGCAAGGGCGCCAACAGAAATCATAGCTATAGCTGCATCACCCTTTACCTTTGTGTTTGTTCCATTTTTTAGGAGCAAAATCGCACTCAGCACTGTGACTGGTAAAATGATAATCATTTTATTGGTCAGGTTTAAGACACTGGCTATAGCTAAAGCGCCAAAGGCTACATGTGAAAGTCCATCGCCTATATAGGAGTACCGCTTTAATACCAAAGTGACGCCAAGTAACGAAGAACATAAAGCAATAAGTACGCCAACAATCAGCGCATATCTAACAAATGGAAAGGCTAAATACATGGTCAATTTTTCTAACATACCTGCATTCCTCCTTCCTGATTACTGCCTTCTGATGGAACCCCGTAAATCTTATTTGCATATTTTTTTACATTATCCAAATCGTGGCTAATCATTATTATGGTAAGCCCCTCTTCGTTAAGGCCGTGAATTAGCTGATACATTTCCTCTGTCATCTGTGGATCAAGGCCCGATACTGGCTCATCTAAAAGCAGAACCCTTGAGGTGGCACACAATGCTCTAGCAAGTAACACTCGCTGTTGTTGTCCTCCTGATAATTCTCTATAGCATCTGTTTTTCAGATTAGTTAGTCCCATTTTATCAATCTGTTTCAGGGCTAAAGCCTTTTGCTTACTGCTATAGAAAAATCTATTTCCAAGACCGTTCTGACAACCTGACAGCACAATCTCGTACACAGATGCAGGAAAATCTCGCTGTGCGTCTGTCTGCTGAGGTAGGTAACCAATTTGTTTTCTTTCAAGATTATCTCCGTATTCTATCATCCCTGATACAGGAGATATCAGCCCCAATATAGTTTTCATCAGGGTTGTTTTACCTGAACCATTTTCCCCCACAATGCAAAAATAATCTCCCGCGCTGATTTCAAAATCTATATTTTCAAGAACACTTCTGCGGTCATATCCCACCGCCAAGTTCCTTACTGTCAGTATTGCCATTTAAAACTACCTTTCTATTACTAATTTAAAGCCTCTTCCAAGACTGCTTTATTGCTTTCCATTATGCTAAAATATGTGACCCCATTTGCCACATCATCAGAGGTGGTAGATTGCATCGAATCCATAGAAAGGATTTTGGCATCCTTTGATTTTGTATTATCGACTATTGTTTTAGCAATCTTTTGGTCTGAATTTTCAATGGTTAAAATACTGCCAAGATTTAGCTCATCCATTTTGCCCGCAAGGAAAGTAATAGTTTCAAAGCTGGCTTCGGTTTCTGCGGAGCATCCAACAAATGCTGCATAATAATCAAGGTTGTAGTCATCTACCATGTATCTGAATGGGAATCTGTCACCAAATAAAAGCGTGTCTCCTGCCGCAGCTTTAACAACATCCTGATATTCCAAATCAAGTGCATTAAGCTTTTCATTGTAGGATTTCGCATTTGACTGATAGGTGCTGGCATTTGCAGAATCCGCTTTTCCCATAGCTTCAGCGATTGTATCTACGAGAGTCTGGGCATTAGAAAGTGAAAGCCATACATGCTCATCATATTCTGGGCCTTCTTCCTCCTCGCCTTCACCTTCTTCTTCCTCTTCTTCAGCTTCCATACCCTCTACTACTTCCTCTTCCTTGACATCGCTGCCTAAGGCTTCCAGAAGATTTACCACCTGCATATCCTTATTAGTGGCTTCCTTCAGGGCATCCTCCACCCATTCATCTGACTCGCCACCTACATAGATAAACACATCACTGGTAGCGATTTTCATGATGTCTTCGGCAGTAGGCTGGTAGCTGTGTAGGTCAACACCATTGTCTAAAAGCATTGTAATCTCAACATTTGAAACACCATTTGAGATTTCGCGCGCCCAGTCATACTCAGGGAAAATGGTGGTTACAACAGAGATGGTGTCAGCAGCTGCTGGTTCAACTGTAGCCTCTGAAGAAGACTCTAGCTTAGTGGAATTTCCATCCACTGTCCCCTCAGTGCCTGATGCTCCGCAGCCAACAAATATGCCTGCTATAAGCATTAAACCCGCAAAAACAGGCATAGTTCTCCTGCTTTTAGCAAACAGTCTTCTAGTGAACACCTTCGATATTAAGTTTTTATTTTTCATTGATTAAATCCTTTCTCGTGTACAAAAATGGTAGCAAAATAAAGCCTACTCACCCTAAGTAGGGATATAGGTTTTTGCAGACTATTCCTTAAATAGGCCACAATTATCATTCCATTTAAGTATTCAAGAATCTAATCTAACCTTTTGGGATACAAGTGTAGTCTGAACAGACTGATACTTGAGATGAGCAGTGGTTTCCGCCATGGTCACTAACACCATAGCTGCCACAAGTGCAATTATAAGACCTGAACCAATTGTTTTGATATTTTTCTCACACTGAACTATGAGAGAACAAACAGGACAGTGGGCCTCATCATTACAGTGATGATTGGCATTTTCAGCGAGAAACAGCCCAGAAACAAGCACAACAAAAACAGTAGCCAAAATAGCTACTAAAGAAACTATGCTGTTAAGTCTCTTATCATTTCTCATTTTTCTGCCCTTTATTAAACAATTTGATTGCGCCTTAATCATAACATAATAATTTGGAATAGCAATATTTTTTTATTCAATGTTTATCGAGACATTGTCTGACTATTTATAAATTAAATATAAAATAATTATAAATTATTAGCACTCAAACTTGACGAGTGCTAACCGAGGGTGTATAACGTAGTTACAACAAAGGAACAAAGAAAAGTTCCTAAACCAACCAAGCTGAGATAGCTTTAGCAAAATGATTCTCAGCCAGCAAACGGGATTATAACAATATTCATATATGAGGAGGTAGTAATTATGTTAATGCCTAGTATTTTATCAAATGATTTTATGGATGATTTCTTTAATGTTCCACGTATGACTGGTTTCGGTCACAGCTACGATGACAGCTTTGCCAGAATGATGACCACTGATGTTAAGGAAACAGAAAATGGATACACAGTAGATATGAACCTTCCTGGTTTTGCAAAAGAAGATATCAAAGCAGAGCTGAATGATGGCTATCTCACCATCAAAGCTGAGACAAATCAGAACAACGATGAGCAGGATGACGATGGTAAATACATCCGCCGCGAACGCTACACAGGTTCTTGCAGTCGAAGCTTCTATGTAGGCGATCAGGTTACTCAGGAAGATATTCATGCAGCATTTAAGGATGGAGTGCTTAGCTTGAGCATTCCAAAGAAGGAGGCTATTCCTCAGAAGGAAGAAAGTAGATATATAGCTATTGAAGGATAATATTTGAATAATTAATTAAAGTGTTTGTTAAAGGCACCTCAGTTTTTGGGGTGCCTTTTATTTATATATATCTTATAGGTACAACACCTCATCCGCCTTCGGCACCTTCCCCTCAAGGGGAAGGCATATTGCGGGGTGGCAGATAACGCTAAACCATTATCTCTTCCCTCAAGGGGAAGGCTATATAATATCTATATATTCTCCAGAAAGTGCCTTGTTCATGCTGCGGACGGCGCAGAATTTTCCGCACATAGAGCAGGTGTCGTCGAACTCTGGGGCGCGGTCGGCTCTGATGCCACGTGCTGTTTCAGGGTCGATGGAGCAGTCCCACTGAGTATCCCAGTCGAAGCGCTGGCGTGCCTCAGCCATTTTGTTGTCCATATCCATGGCGTGAGGAATCTTTTTTGCAATATCTGCTGCATGGGCTGCGATTTTTGATGCTATGATTCCCTGTTTTACATCATCTACATTTGGAAGGGCAAGGTGTTCCGCAGGTGTAACATAACACAGGAAGGCTGCACCATTTTGAGCCGCAATGGCTCCACCTATGGCAGATGTAATGTGATCGTAGCCTGGTGCAATATCTGTTACAAGTGGTCCAAGTACATAGAATGGCGCACCCATGCAAATCTTCTGCTGAATCTTCATGTTGGCTGCGATTTCATCCATTGGCATGTGACCAGGTCCCTCAACCATTACCTGAACATCCTTTTCCCATGCGCGTTTTGTAAGCTCTCCAAGTCTAACAAGCTCTTCTATCTGACATACGTCGCTGGCATCTGCAAGACAGCCAGGACGGCAGGCATCACCAAGTGAAATTGTCACATCATACTCTCGACAAATCTCAAGAATCTCATCATAGTATTCATAAAATGGATTTTCCTCACCAGTCATGGTCATCCATGCAAACACAAGTGATCCACCACGAGATACTATATTCATCTTTCTTTTGTGCTTTTTAATCTGGTCAATGGTCTTTCTAGTAATTCCACAGTGGAGAGTTACAAAATCCACACCATCCTCAGCATGAAGGCGCACTACATCGATAAAATCCTTTGCTGTAAGTGTAGCAAGGTCACGCTGATAATGAATAACACTATCGTAGATAGGCACTGTTCCAAGCATTGCAGGGCACTCCTCCACGAGCTTTCTTCTAAATGGCTGTGTGTTGCCATGGCTGGATAAATCCATGATGGCCTCTGCCCCCATATCAACTGCAGCCATAACCTTTTCCATCTCCACATTGTAATCCTTGCAATCACGAGATACTCCAAGGTTTACATTTATCTTTGTGCGAAGCATGCTGCCCACGCCCTCTGGATTGATGCATTTGTGGTTTTTATTGGCAGGGATTGCCACCTGGCCCTTTGCAACCAAATCTCTGATTTCTTCAGGGGTGCGATATTCCTTCAAAGCTACCTGCTTCATCTCAGGTGTGATTATCCCCTGGCGGGCTGCATCCATCTGTGTTGTATATTCTCTCATTATCTATTATTCTCCTTTTAGCGTTTCGTTTATGATTATCCTACGTAAACGTAGTCATTAAATACCGGCTGAAGTCCTTCTGCAGTGATGTCTGAATACATGGAATTTAGGCTTCTTCCATCGCAAATTTCAAACTGCTCATCACCTGATTCCTCTTCCTGTTTGCCTGTATATTTTTCCTCGTGATCCCCAATACCTGTGGATACGCCTGCGGATACTTTGGTGGCAGCGATTTTTACAATGCCATTTCTAAATTCTGCAGTCTCTCTGGATGAAACTGTGATACCACAGAAAGGCAGGAAAATTCTGTAGGCACATATGATTTGGCAAAGCTGCTTTTCGCCCACATCCAAAGGGTTGATGGTGTCGTTATTGATGATAGGACGAAGTCTTGGGCAGGAAAGAGACATTTCTGCATGTGGATATTTTCTCTGCAAATAGTACACATGAAGTGCTGATGCCAATGCATCCTTTCTAAAATCTGAAAGGCCAAGTAGTGCTGAAAAAGCTACACCTCTCATGCCACCCATAAGTGCACGCTCCTGGGCATCAAATCTGTATGGCCATATTCTTTTATTGCCCATGAGATGAAGTGTCTCGTATTTATCGCTGTCATATGTCTCCTGGAACACAGTCACATAATCCACTCCACATTCGTGAAGATATCTGTAGTCCTCCACATTTACAGGATAGATTTCTATTCCAACCATCTTGAAATATTTTCTGGCAATCTTACAGGCTTCCCCGATGTATTTCACATCTGATTTTGTAGGGCTTTCTCCTGTCAATATCAGTATTTCCTCCATGCCACTGTCAGATATAACCTTCATTTCATGCTCAATCTGGTCAAAATCAAGCTTTAATCTTTTTATTTTGTTGTAGCAATTAAAGCCGCAATACACGCAGTAGTTCTCGCAATAATTTGCTATATATAGTGGGGTAAAAAGATATACCGTATTTCCGAAGTGCTTGCTTGTCTCCTTCTGGGCCTTTATTGCCATTTGCTCTAAGAAAGGTTCTGCTGCAGGAGATAATAGGGCCTTGAAATCTTCTATGGTACATCTGTCACTATCAAGAGCACGCTTTACATCCTTTGCTGTGTACTTGCTATAATCATAGGAATCAAAATGCTCCATAACGCATTTTCGAATATCCGATTCTATTACATCCATCCCTGGGAGATATTCCATATGATTGATTCTGCTGGATGGGTCAGTCTCTATTTGATGCTTTCTATTTAGGCCGGATTCCGTAAGCAAATCAGAATCTATTAAAAAATTATTTTCCATGACAGCCTCCTAGTGTAAGAATCCTGTTAGAGGATCTGAAGCGGCTGCTCCTCTTGTGAGCACTCTACCAAGTCCTGCAAGATAAGCCTTCCGACCTGCTTCAATGGCATTTTTAAAGGCTGAGGCCATCATTGTTAAATCTCCTGCTGTAGCAAGAGCAGTGTTTGCCATTATGGCTGCTGCACCCATTTCCATTGCCTCGCAGGCCTGGGAAGGTCTTCCGATACCTGCGTCCACAATAATTGGTAAATCTATTTCGTCTATTAAAATCTGGATAAATTCTTTTGTGGCAAGCCCCTTGTTTGAGCCGATTGGCGAGGCAAGTGGCATGATTGTAGCTGCACCTACATTTTGAAGTTCTCTGGCTGCATACAAATCCGGGTACATATATGGCATTACCACAAAGCCTTCCTTTGCCAAGATTTCAGTGGCCTTGATGGTCTCATTATTATCAGGCAGCAGATATTTGCTATCCTTCATAATCTCCACCTTTACAAAATCTCCACAGCCAAGCTCTCTGGCAAGGCGAGCTATTCTGACAGCCTCCTTAGCATCCCTAGCCCCGCTTGTGTTTGGTAAAAGAGTTACGTTTTCTGGAATATAATCTAAAATATTTTCCTCATCCTTTGTGTTTGTTCTTCTGACTGCAAGGGTAATAATCTGTGCCCCTGCATCCTTTACAGCAGCCTCAATAAGCTTCATTGAATACTTACCTGAGCCAAGGATGAATCTTGAATCAAATTCTTTTCCGCCGATTACCAGTTTGTCATTTTCCATTTCTTTATCCTTTCCCTTTACATAAAATACCCTTATATCAGGCTGTTATTTCTCCCCTCAAAAGACTAATAACCATATGGGCTTCATGGCCTGCGCAGGTCATAACACGCGATGCCACAAGACCTATGCCATCATTCACATCACTTACTCCATCTCCTGATACATAAAATTTTGAAGTGATTTTTCTTGTGACAATATCATTGACACTAGAGAATCCAGCCATTCCAGAGCCAGACACAAGATACTTATCCGGATAATTCGTAAATACGATATCCGCAAGCATTGATTTGCACTCTGCCTTATCAAAGGCTTCACATACTACATCTGCATCTTTTATTAGTGGGGCTGTATTTTTTTCATCCAGCTTTACCTGATGTATGTCTATATCTATAAATGGATTTATTTCCAAAAGATTGTCTTTTAAAGCCTCGGTCTTTGGCTCTCCAACCTGTGTTATTTTGTATTGCTGCCTGTGTAGATTTGTTACATCCACCACATCAAAATCTATCAATATGAGTTTTCCTATCCCAACCCTTGCAAGGCATATAGCGATGTTTGAACCTAAGCCTCCCAGGCCACAGATTGCCACACAAGCCTCATCAAACTTTCTTTGATTTTCAAGACCATGCCTAGCCACTAGAGCCTGATAAAACTCCTCTTTTGTAATCATTTATCAGCCTCCTCCAACAAAGCTTACAACCTCCATCACATCACCATCCTGCATGGTCACATGTCCATAACTTACCTTTGGAATTATTTCCTCGTTAAGTTCCACGGCTATTGTTCTGAAATCATACTCAAGTTCCTGTAGAAAGCTCTCGACCGTTCTTCCTGCTACTTCGTATTGTTTGCCATTTATCTGAACCATCTTTTCCTCCTTTTACATTATCTATTCCAACCATGTGATTGAGTGGTCCGCAGCCCCTTCCTAAATTCAGTCCTGCTCCTATGGCGGCTGTGATATAATCCTTTGATTTTTGTATTGAATCCTTTAGGGAATATCCCAAAGCCAAGTTTGATGCTATGGCGCTTGAAAGTGTACAGCCAGTCCCATGGGTGTTCTCGCTATCTATTTTTTCTCCTTCAAACCAGGTGATTTTGCCTCTGTCATACAGCACGTCGCAGGCATCAGCCACACTATGACCGCCTTTTATAAGCACGCTGCATTCGTACTCTCTCCCCAGAGTGATGGCGGCTTTTTCCATTCCGATTTTATCTACAATGCGACTGTCCATGAGCACTTCAGCCTCTGGAATGTTTGGTGTGATAACTGTGGCAAGCGGGAAAAGTAAATCTGCCATAACCCTTTCTGTGGAATTTCTCATAAGCCTGCTACCACTTGTTGCAACCATTACAGGATCTACCACAATATTTTTTGCACCATACTCCTTAAGCTTTCTTGCAACCACCCTCACCTGTTCAGCCGACGGAAGCATTCCTATTTTCACTGCATCAGCAGGAATATCCACCAGACATGCATCGATTTGCTTCTCTAAAAATTTTGTACTGACCTCCTCGATTTGAAGAACTCCTGTAGTATTTTGAGCCGTCATCGCTGTAATTGCTGTCATGCCATATACGCCGTGGGCAGTCATGGTTTTTAAATCTGCCTGAATTCCAGCCCCACCACTACTATCACTACCAGCTATTGATAAAACAACTTTCATAACCTCTCTCCTTATGCCTCTTTTCGTAACTCCTCAAATTTCACTTTCATTTCCTGGGCTGCCACCTTTGGGGAATCAGCCTTCATTATTGCCGACACTGCACAGACTCCGGCGATACTAATTCCTTTCAAAACATCCATATTGGAAGGGTTCAGCCCACCAATAGCATTGACAGGAATAGGCACAGCCTTGCAGATTGCATCTAAAGTGTCAGTAGATGTCAGAACTGTCTTCACCTTTGTGGTAGTGGGATATATCGCCCCCACTCCCAGATAATCAGCCCCTGCCTCGTATGCAGCCTTTGCCACATCCACCCTTTTAGCAGTAGCTCCCAAGATTTTATCGGGGCCGATTATTTTTCTAGCTGTAGCAAGTGGCATATCCTCTGCTCCAACATGAACCCCCTCGGCATCAACAGCCAGCATTACATCTACTCTGTCATCAATAATCAGGGGCACATTATATCTTTTAGAAATAGCATGCACAGCTTCTGCCAGCTCAATGTATTCCTTTGTGGTTCTGTTTTTTTCACGAAGCTGCATCAAAGTAACTCCCCCCTTCAATGCTTCCTCCACGCGAAACAGAAACTCATCCCTCTCGTATAGAGTGCTATCCGTGATGAAATACAATTCAGTGTTAAAATCCATTTCTCCTCCTAACCTCATTCATGATTTACCAGGTGTAAACTGGCAACAAAAAAAGGAAGCCACCTGATTTCTCAAATGGCTTCCATAAATATTTACACACAATTAAAAATATGGCATCCCTACGTTGGCATTATCCAAATCAGGTTCTCGGTCGAAGGTCACACCTTCCTCTCAGCCTGTTTACAAGCTCCCGTCTATTCAATTCTTTAATATAATGCATCATTTCCGTGTAATATGCAACATATTTTTTAATTCATTCATTTTAATTTTCTGTCGTCAAGCAGCTTCAGCTAAAATCTAGGCTGTCCTTAATCTCTTTATAATTTGTATAAAGACCTATCATAATTAAATAAACCGGCAAGTCTCTACTGTCAACCCGTTCACAAAACTTTTGCCCAAGCTGTTTTTGTATTTCTCTCTATAAAATTCAAAGCATTTGAAAATACTTTCGCCAAAGATCCAATATAGCGTGCAGTATCTAAAACTGTTCCAACTTTATCTTTTCCTGACCATAGCCTGCAACAAACCATCGTATCGTCCTGATTATAGTTATCCTTGTTAAATGAAAGGTTTTGCTTTGTTCCCAAACTGAACATTGCCACTTTTCGGCAATGTTAGATAATGTCTCGTAATGTCAAATCCATATCTATCACGCTGGCATTAAAATAGATAATTTACCTATAATCCTAAAAATCCCCGAGGCAGCGCCAGGCGCGCCACCCCGGGGATTAACACTAGAATGTACCCTATATTAAATTTTTAATAGACTACAAACTCAGCCTCCTGGCAGGTGTAGCCTGAATTTGTAAGGGCATCTGCCTCTGTCTTTGAAATGGTATAAAGAATACATCCATTTGAAGGGTTTGAAACCTTGTAAACTGTGCTACCTGGCTACTTGAAGAGCCAGCAGATACTACCCTTGCATTGCCCTCTACTGTTGAGTACGCGACTACATAGGTAGAGAACAGGTTCGCATAAATGTAGTCTTAAAAATAAAGCACTCTTCTTCTGTCTATTTAATGATGTAACATCCCACCTTTCATCAATGCATTGACGCTGATAAAATTCTCTCTCAACGGGATTCTCGATTCTCATCAATATACAAACATAGGCTCCCAAGCAGCAAATTCACTCTATAAAGTAAAAAGGCGGGTGTTACGTTATGATCACAACCGCCGTAAATAAAAAAGCACCTTAGACTATTTCTAATCTAAAGTGCCATGAAGCAATTATTGCCTTATTTAAACAATTCTACTTGAGTCTTTAATTTCAACATAAATTTGTCAAATGACAATGCTTTGACTGGTTCCTCAATTGTACGTTTTTCTGTATCGATAAACACTAACCATATTGCATCATATAATTTTTCACTCAACATACGCGTGCACATAATCCTAAATCTATCCAAATAACTATTTTGATAGAAAGCAGAATCAACCTTGAAATGTGGCTCTGGTATCCTTTCAATAATACTACGAGATTTTTCATCCGAACGAACTACCATAACATATCCAAAAGCAGGCGGTTGCTCATTTACAAACATATTGTACTTTACAGCTGCAGAGGCATCTGTCGCTGAGCCCAACGCTTCTTCAGTTCTATTATTAAAATTGTTTCCATAAGAACTACCTATAGATTTAAGTTCAATAGCACTTACAAGAGCCTTACCATCAAAAGCTAAAATATCCCATTGCTTATTCGGACGATACCATCCTGGTATCTCCATTCCACTACTTCCCGTGCAAATATCTGCTTTATCTATGCCATATGAAACCAATTTGTTGGCAATATATTCTGCTAATGGGTCTAAATGTTTTCCAGATGTTACTCCTGCTCTCAAACCTTGGTCAGAACTTCCGCGTAGTTTTTGATTTTCTGCGGCAGATACTTCTAAATCGAAGACTTGAAACAATGCCTCTTCTAATTCTTTTTCCATTATCCATACAACCTTTCACATATTTTTGTTGCCTTTGTTCTATCTCTGTCCCTAAAGGCTTTTTTTAGATTTACCTTATCTTCATCACTAATAGATGAATATTGAGGAACTCTTAACTTTCGTAAATACTGTGCTTGATTCCTAATTACGCCACCACGCATTTTTACACTATTTTGTTCCATCATTTTATAAACAACATCAGATAAAAGAATTCCTCCTAAAATTTCTACATCCCATATATCAGAAGTCATCCAATATAAATTATGATGCGGATAATAATGTCCATCTTCATATATTGGTTCAGTCATATTAGACATATCTCTAATTAAAAGTTTTTCTTGCCTTTGAAGTTCAGTATTAAGTTTGTCGATGGTTCTAAACCATTTATCAGGATACTTTTTAGCTACATGTCTTCCTTTTAATTCATCCTCGTGCTCATAAAAATAATTTCTAAGTTTAGGATATTCATCAAGTTTCACAAGGTTTCCGTTTTCCCAAGGATTTATTAACCATTTAATTGGTTTAGCTGGAAAGTGATAATCTTTAATATCTCTCGCATAAGCTAATGGGACTAACCTATCTTCTTCAACTACATTAGGATCTTCCGTAATAAAAACAGCATCCTTACCTGTTGCTATTCCAATTCCCATCGAAATCCCAGCTTCCTCTATTGTTGGAAAATCTAGAATCTTTTGATTATCATTTGAAATGATGTAGTTAAACGACTTTGAATCTGTATCGCATATTCCTTTGCTAAAGTTATCTACTATTTTTTTGGCGCTTACACAATCAAAAGTCGAGTTACAAGTAATATCAACTTTCTCACTCATACCACGTTGAATAAGCGAAATGGACGGATATGCAGTTACATCCTGCTCAAAAGCTTCAACATCATGCATTTGACAGTTAAAGCTCAAATACAAATCATTATTCTTTAAGAATTCTCTAAATTTTACACCCGACTGATTTTTTTGCCATCTATCTGAACAGATAAAACATAGCTTTCCGGATTCATTCAAAGTTTTTAATCCTTTTTCCATAAAGGCAATATACATATCTGTCCCCATAGTAAAAGTATCTAATGCTTTACTATAAGCACGTCTAAGCTCTTTAGATATATCCGTAGCTCTGATATATGGTGGATTACCTATTACTAAATCAGCCTTATCAATATTTGCTTCAATAAAGTCTTCTTCTCTGAACCAATCATACAGTAAATTATTAACAAGAGCTTGCTCTATTTGGTACTTACCTAACAACTCTGTTACAGTTTTGCGTACCATAGCCAATGCATCTTTATCAATGTCGTATGCCCTTATACATCCAAGCATTTTTAATGGCTCAATTTGATACTTTTTGCATGACTTACATAATCTATCAACTATTTCAATTACAAAACTTCCTTCGCCACAACTAGGCTCTACTATTGTCATTAAAGAAAGATTATTTTCAGATGTATAGCCACATAAGTCTAACATCATATCAACTACCCATTGTTTTGTATAAATACATCCATTGTTTTTTTTATTCAAACAACATCACCTCATTTATTTTATTTCACCAGATTTTTTCTGAATTATTTCTTCGGCTTCTAATAAAGCTGTCCTTCTAACAAATTCACTATATGAAGAATAAGCCTCTAATCGAGCTGCTCGTTTCAACTTATCAAGTTCTTCACTACTTACACGTATGCTCATTGAATAGGTCTTTATTTCTTTATCCATATACATATTCCTCCTAGATTAGTCTACCATTTTCGTGGAACATTTTGAATACATTTACCCACGCTTATCTTCTGCTCTTTTCACGGTCTGCCCTCTTGTTCTCCAATAGTGATTCTGGCACGGAACAGAACGGAAGGGCGTACTCCTCAAAGAGTTTACCGGCATTGAGGTTTACACGCTCCTCCTTAAAAGTTTCAAAATCCATTTTTCATCCTCTTTTCTTTGGATTGTGTTTTTGAACGCAAAAAACGCCAGCACAGGACTTCATGTCCAGCCTGACGTTTTAAGCTATCGTATTCTTTTGCAAAAAAAATGTACCGGTGAGCGATGCATCACTCATATGCTTTGGTACATTATAACAATATCACAGGTTTTTACCCTGATAAATTCACAATCAATAACGTGGGGATAACAATTCATAACAAAACATAACGCAGGAATACCAGATAAAACTTTGCCAGCTTGATCGCCACACTTACCGGCATTTTCCTCGTTCCCTTTTCATATCTTCTCTTTGACATCCCAAGACATCCGCTACTTCCCGCGAAAAAAGAATAAAGCTATTTGTCGAACCCACTTCAGAAATAAGAAGGTAGCTTTCTAACTAAATATTATATAAAATGAAGCCAGAACGTTACGCCGGTCTGGTTTACTTGTAGTGTCTAGATTCATCTTTAAGCAGCAAATACTTATGATTTATTGAGCCGAATAATTCACCTTTCACGGAGAGCATGCAACTTCCACCCCTAAGTTGACGTTATGTTGCCCACATTGGGGTCAGGCACCATTGTTTCACGAAGATAGAGGGAATAATAGAATTCACGTGCCCGAATCAGAACTAGAAAACACGTAAAAAGGGGATTGAAAAGATTTTTCGTGTCAAATAGATAGGCTAATGACACGTAATATTAGGATAAAATGAATTATACGTGTCGGATTTGACTCTAGATGGCATGTAGCATGTGGAATCGAGGGAATTTTCGTGTCGGGGTTACCTTTAGAAAGCACGAAGATAGAGGGAAAAATAGAATTCACGTGCCCAAATCGGAACTAGAAAGCACGTGGAAAGGGGATTGAAAGGATTTTTCGTGTCAAATAGTTAGGCTAATGACACGTAATATTAGGATAAAAAGAATTATACGTGTCGGATTTGACTCTAGATGGCATGTAGCATGTAGAATCGAGGGAATTTTCGTGTCAGGGTTACGTTCAGAAGGCAGAAAAATATTTACTTTGATTCGCTCTATGTTTTATGTGATAGTGAAATACCGTAAGTGGCCCTATTGCGAAAAACTGCGTTTTTCCAATTAAAGAATAAGCTGCAAAGCCTTTTTTACTGGCTTTGCAGCTTTAATTGACCACATCGGATCAAGCACCAAGGGCCAATCCAATCCGGAAAAATTTCCGAAAGGGGGCAAGCAACAAAGGTCAACCATCAAGGAACAAAAGAATAAAACACCACATACAAAATCAAAAAACTTAGAGAAAGAAACATAAATGACAACAAAAACAACATAAGCCGACCCGGCCGCAGCACCAAAAACAAAAAAACTACCAACGCAAAAAGGATCACGGACAAAATCACACAAAGCATAACAACGCGATAAGAGGACAAAATCAACAACAACAAAAGCAGCCGCAGACGAAAAACCCCGAATGCCCAGAACGTAACAAACGAATACTAGAACATCTAGAAAAGAAACCAAAAAACCGCAAACAACAGCAACAGCACCACAAAGAGCAAAATAACAGATTTCAAAAGCAACATCACAAACAACCGTCACCGACTTACCCAAAGGCCAAACTTATCCAGATAAAGGAGAAACAAATTCAAGAACAGAACCCACAAAGATCGAAAACCAACTCGACGTCCCGAAATAAATAATAGAAGCCAAAGATCTGTCTCTTAACATACCAAAGAAAAAAAGACAACCAAAAAAGCCCGCAGAGCAAAAATAAAACACACAACAAGTAACGACACCAAACACTAACACTGAAAAACCACATAAAACACCACTTAGACATTTAACACATCCACAGATAGATAATGCTGAAAAAAAACCAGAACAACCACCATCAAAAGGAAAATACAAAGCGCAAAATTAAAAAAACGATGCAGTCGGAGCAGAAGTAGTATAAAAACCCTAGGCAGATGGGACATAAACACAGCCTACGAAATAGAACCGCAAGCATAAACAATCAATATAAGCAAAACCACACACAAGCAACAATTATCAATAAAACCACCAAATTAGCGTTCAAAAAGACGAACAACAAACACAAGTACAGCAGAAAACACGTGCAGAATAACAAAAGAACACACGCTGTATTAAAACACAAGGCTCAACACAAGATGTAACAGCAGAACGTCAACCAACAAATAGCACAGATCATCTAAAAAATAGTCCGGCTACCGCAGCTAACAGAGCAACCACAAAAGCAACAGTATTGAAATGAATAACCTGCCCACACCAATCACCAATAGCAAAATAACGACCTTATACATAAGCAAAAACGATATCAAACGCCAGCCGACATACACAACAAACACACCATTTGCCAACAACAATAAAACAATACCAGGAAACATACCAATGACCATCGCAAAAACCACCAAAACAGACACAAAAAAATCCCAACTCAGTGGAAAAGCTACATACAACAGTGGCAGAATCAACAAATCGACCCAAAACACGACCGCAATCACCACCGACTGAAACGGCACCATTACAAACAAAAAAACAAAATCCCCAAGCATAAAATGCCCAATCACATAAAACAACATAAACCAAAACGGAACTGAATAAAGCTTCAGAGCCATTAACATTAACAAGACATCGTCACACAAATACAGCACAGCAACACTAAGCAATAAACAAAGCATACTGAGCAGTACCACGAAAAAAACAACCAATCCCCGAAATTAATCCATCACATGAAAATAGAAGACCCTAAGATGCCCGAATTAAATCAACGCATAAACCACCGCAGACCTAAACATCTGATTCACGTACCGGATATGGTCAAGGTCCAGGGCCAGCAGAAGAGCAAGGAGAACCAGTACGAGCAACCTAACAATAAGAAACCCAAGAAGAAGGCCTACAACAAGAAGAAACACCACCGACAGAACAAGAAGAGCCAAAACATTAAGAGAAGACACCCCCAAATACTCTCTTGTCACTTTTATTTGCTCATCAATTTTTCTAGGCAAATCTGGTAATCCGCAGTACTCTCTAAAATATTTATAATCTAGCAACGCAAATATTTTTTTCTCTTCTTCATAATCTGCTTCTAAATCGAGCTGTACAGCAACAGCATCATATGAATCCTGTAGATTCTGCCAATAACTGATACTTGTGCCTAACATTCTAGACAGCTTTATAGCAATATCTGTGGATAAACTTTGCTCTCCACGAATAAGAAGACTTAAATTCTTCGGTGTAGTGTCTAGTCTTTTTGCAAAATCTTCTTGTGTTAATCCGCTTTCATCTATTAATTCTTTTATATAATATCCAGGATGAAATGCGATTGAATCTTTATATTCTATATAATTACTCATAATGTTTACTTACCTCCGATATCTCAACTATCTTAACGCTTGAAGCAATTTCATCAATATTACATGGCACAAATGGTTCTCCATTATCATCTAAGGGCTGTAATATTATTCTCCATGGTTCTCTACGAGATTTCACATCAATCGCAAAATATCCATCCAGATTTTTACCGTCCTTATTCTTCAATGCATGAAAATGTAAAGGAGGTAGCAGCACTATATCTTTTATTGTCTCAGCAGAATTTATTGAATTAATTCTAGACATTAAACTAACTGCCAATCCATTATCCCCACCAAAAAGCTTTCGCGCCGCTTTCAACGAAGTACACTGTGCTTCGACTTTTGTTGAAGCATATTCTATTTTCAAAGTTTAACCTCCATTATTACAAATTACCCGATAGGTAATTTCATTATATTGTGATGAACTATAAAAGTCAACTTACAAACAACTTGTTCAATCCTTACATCAACTCCAACACCTCAGCCGCAATCTCAGCATCACACACCCTCATGATATTATCCTCAGCATCTTCCTTTGATAGCAGATTAATGCTTCCATACCACACAACCTGATTATCAATAACAGCAAACCTCTCGCAGTCTTCATTCCTAAGTCTCACCTCGAATCCTGCACGTCTTAACCTCTCCAACAGTTCCATTCTTACATAATCCTTGCCATATACATAAGCGTCTGGATGCCAGGTTACTATCGTTACATTCACCCCAAGCTCATACTTAGGTGCCAGCATCTCTACAAACTTTTCAACCTTCTTGGTGTTAATACGTGGGCTTGAGATTACAACTGATTTCTTTGTCTCCATCAATTCTCGATTGTAAACTCAATCTTTTTCATCATACTCATAGGTCATAACCTCCGTTTCAATAAAAGAGCTCCGAAGCCGTGTTTGAACACAACCCCGAAGCCCTTTATAGCCCTATCAGCCTTATTCCTTTGTTAGTTTGTTAATTATGTCATTAATACCTTATGTTTTTATTTTTGTCCTTTTTGCTATATTTTATACTCTTTTTCTGTAGGTATAAAATCCTGCTCCGGCTGCTGCAAGAATTACTACAACAACTACTATTGGAACTATTGGGAAGCTATTTTCTGTAGCAGTTTCTTCCACTGCCTGTGGAACTTCCTCTTCTTCAATTGCTGTTGTATCCTTCTCTGCTTCAGCTTTTTCCTCTTTAGTCTCAACCTCTTCCTCTAAATCAGAAGCTACCTCGATTTCTTCCTCGTCATCAACTGTAGTTTCATCAGTTATAGCTGTCTTTGTAGTTGCGGCATTTGACTTAGCCTTTGAAGACTTACTTGTTGTAGCACTTGCAACCTTTGTTACAGCACCTGCTGCAGGTACCTGTGTGTCAGCAATTGTAGTGGTTGTTGTGTCAACTGCAGCTGCTGTTGATGTAGTACTTGAAGCTGCAGATGAGCTGCTTGTTGCTGCACTACTTGATGATGAACTGCTTGATGAGCTTCTGCTTGATGATGAGCCTGATGTGCTTCCTGCAGAAGCAGAGCTATTTGTTGGAGTAGCTGTTTCTGTTGGAGTAGTTGTACTTGGCTGCTCTGATTCACCTGCAGGCTGTGTAGTGCCAGTCTGTGTATTGTCTGAAGTGTTTGCTGGCTCCTCAGTTTTTTGCTCTTCTGTAGATGGAGTTTCTGCTGCTGGCTCATCCGTTTTTGGATTTTCTGTCTTTGGCTCCTCTTCAACAAGCTGAGACTCGCTAGGACGTGTAGCTGTAAATAACGCATTTACGTTATTTTTTACAAATCCATTTCCATTGCTGATAGCAAGTACCACACCTTCACTGAAAATATTGTGCTCTTCTGCCTTTACTTCCATTGGTGCAAATACTGCTTTAACCGCATTTACGATATCCTCGATGATGCCTGACTCCTCTTCACCAGCTTCTGATTTCTCAGAAACTTCAGCATCCTCATTTGATTCAGCCTCTGCATTAGAAGCTTCTTCATCGGTCTTTGAAGCATCAGACTTTGTCTCTTCTGTCTTTTCTACATCAGAAGTCTCTAACTCTTCCAAGTCTTCGAGTGCTTCTATATCCTCTTCCTCTAATTCCTCTTCTAATTCTTCCTCATCCTTATCTGTAGCCTTGTCCTCAGAGTAAAGAATCTCATCAGGAACATTTACAGAATACCAGCCATTACCGATATGAGCCATTGCCTTACCAGACTCACCAAAAATGTCATTACCATTTTCATCTGTGCCAAGTAAGAATGCCTTTTCAGGGAACTCTTCTCTATCGAGTCTGACATAAACCTTTGTCTGACCTTCTACCTCTGGCTCTTCCTCATCTGTAGTCTTTTCAGGCTCCTCGATTTCTTCCTTTTCTTTGTTTTCTTTATAAGTAGCATCATAGAGCTTTTCAATTTCAGTTGATGTAAGTGCTGTGTCATAGATTCTTACATCGTCAAACATTGCATTTCTTACATCCTCATCAGACCAGATGTCACCAGCACCAACCATTACATGGTTTGCATTCTGGATAGCTGCACCCTGTCCTGAGAAGCAATTTGAAATGTCCTTCTTGTCATAAACAATCTGGTTGCCATTGAGATAGACTTTGATACCATTTGGGGCAACTGTGTAAGTTACAAGCTGCCATTTATTTGTAAGCTCACCATAGCTTATTGCTGGAGCTGCATCTGAGTAATCGTTTGCATTGATACGACCTATAAGGTTTGCACCGATTCTTGTCATTGGATATGTGCCTGTTGTTGCACCATCAGAAAGCCAGTCAGCTTCAAACAATGCGCTGTGCTCCCAGGTACTTGAATCCACATTTACCCACATGCTTACTGTGTAACCTGCCTTATCTACATTTGCAAATACATCACCAGGAAGAGATAAATAATTTACCTGTTTGCTTCCAGCTGTATTTTCAAGCTTTAAAACATTTCCTCTGGTTTCATCTTCTACAACTGAGGCTGTGCCCTTAAGTGTTGCACTGTCGCTCTTCTGCGAAGCGTTTGTTGCAGCTACGCTTTCTCCATCAACAGCATCGAAGTCATATCCAACGATTACCTTTGGAGCATCGTATACTAAAACTTTGTAGTCTGCTGTTTCTGTAACATCACCACATGTGATAGTAGCTGTAAGAGTTACTGTAGTATCCTCTGCAGGGGTACCAACAATACCCTTTGCTGAAACAACAGCTTCATTGTCAGATGACCACTCAATAGTTGCACCTGCAAGCTCTGTTGGAAGAGTAATGTTTTCTCTTGTTGTATCAGGAACAATATCCTTTAACTGCTCTACAACCTTTCCTACTACAAGGTCATCAGACTGCTCAAACTTACTTCCCCAAACAGCTAAATTGTTATTGCCGATAGCTGTGAAGGTCATTGTTTTAGCACCATTGTCGTTAGTCTGTTCAAAGAACACACCCTTGTATGTAGCACCATCGATATCAAGTGTAACATAGGTGTAATCCTCGCCATCCTTCATAGACCATGTGCCGTTCTGATCACCTGAAATAGTTCCATCGCTGTTTAATAAAACAGTCTGTGTAGTAAGCATGCTGCCGTCCTTTTCAGCATTGCCGTGATTAATAAACTCATAGCTTCCTACTACGTCCTCCTCAGTATACTTCTGAATCAGTTCGTTTCTATTTTCATAAACTGCTGTTACAAGCCAATCGTCCTCATTCAAGAACTGCTGATGAACTCTGACCTCATGACCTTCGCCACGGGATGCATCTAAAAATCTCTGATGATATACCAGATAATATTTTCCATCATCTGTAATAAGTGCTGAGTTGTGACCTGCTGCTCTGTAGCCTGGCTGATCGTAGAACTGATAGTTACCAATCAATTTAGTACCATACTGATAGCAGTTCACTCCGCTTCCTGCTGCATTCTTTCCTGAAGCATCCTCATATGGTCCATATACATTTTTAGAACGGAACAATCTCATGTTGTAGCCGCCTGTAGTGGTAAGTCCACCGTAGGTTTCATACATGTAATAGTATCCAGTGTTTTTGTCATATTCGATGTATGGTCCCTCACCTGACTGATGATTGCTGCCTGCGATATGAACGCCAAAGTAACGATCAACTGTATTTCCACTTGTGGCTTCCACACCATCTTTACCTGGGTAGATAGCCTCTCCTGTCTTTTGGTCAATCTCTAAGATGAAAAGACCACCTGACCATGAACCATATACCATGTACAGATGCTCGCCTGTTGCGTCATAGAAAAGCGTTGGATCGATGGCATTTGGTGCATAATTATTATTCCAGCTGCCATCCTTGTTGAAGCACTTCCATGTAGAAACATCACCATCAATTGTGCCCTCTGCGATAAGGTCATTGAATGGAAGATAGTCATTTGTGTATGTGGTATCACGGGTACTATTTCCGTCGTAATTCACCTTGCCTGTGTTGGTAAATCCAGAGTAGACTACTGTTCCGCCATACTCGTAGCCACCATCAGCTCTGTCAGAAACCATGTAGCCGATGCAGGATCTGCGCCATGTAGATGATGCACTGTAGTAGAGCATGTATGCACCCTTGTGGCCATCCTTCCAAACATAGTTTGGATTGTAGATTACATCTGGTGCCCATACCGCATAATTGCCACCAGAACAATCTCCGTCATCATAGCCAGCCCATTTAAATGACTCAGCAAGATTTTCCTTTAAATTTCCATAGATTGTGTTTCCATTTGGATCCTGATAATCACTAGAAACCTGTTTCCAGTTTACCAGGTCACTTGATTTTGCTGTTGCGATATGAGAACCAAACACATAATAATCGTCCCCATACTGAAAAATGGATGGGTCATGAACCATAACCCTGTCGATGCTATTAACAGCCTTTGCCTCTAGTGTTCCCACACCGGAAAGCTGAAAAGCAGGTGCTGCAACAGCTGCTGCCATAGTCAAAGCCATAGCCCGTTTTGCAATCTTCTTCATCGTTCCCCCTTAAACCTTTCTTTTACAAATTTTAGATATATCTAAAGTATTTTAAATATATCCTCTTCTCATCCATTTTATACAACAAACAGCCAATATATTCAATAGTTATAGGGTATTATTCCTCAAATCTACTTATTTTTGTAAAATACTTTAGTATTTTGTGATGTATTTTTGTCTATTATGAATAATATTTTGACATCTTTTGGACAAAAAAAATCCATGGCTGATTTCTCAACCATGGATTGATAGCAAAATATAAATTTATGCCATAAGCATACGGAACATTTCGATAACCTGCTCCTTTGTAGCCTCGCGTGGATTACCTGGGTAGCATGCATCATTAAGAGCATCTGTTGCAAGCTGATCTAAATCTTCCTCTTTAATCTTATCAAGAGTTGTTGGAATACCTACATCCTCAGAAAGCTTCTTAACAGCTGCGATAGCTGCATCACGATACTCTTCCTGTGACATGTTATCAACGCCCTCTACGCCCATTGCTCTAGCAACCTCGCGAAGTCTCTCACCTGTGTACTCACGGTTGAACTCCATAGAGATTGGAAGGAACATAGCACATGCTACACCGTGTGGTGTGTCATAGTGAGCTGAAAGTGTATGTGCCATAGCGTGGTCAATACCAAGACCTACGTTTGAGAAGCCCATACCAGCAATGTATTGGCCAAGAGCCATACCCTCGCGGCCTTCCTTTTTATTTTCAACAGCGTCACGAAGATTCTTTGAGATAAGACGGATAGCTTCAAGATGGAACATATCTGTCATCTCCCAAGCTGCCTTTGTGGTGTAGCCCTCGATAGCGTGTGTAAGAGCATCCATACCTGTAGCTGCTGTAAGTCCCTTTGGCATTGAAGACATCATCTCTGGGTCAACAACTGCAACGATAGGCATATCGTGTGTGTCAACACATACGAACTTTCTTTCCTTTTCAACATCAGTGATTACATAGTTGATTGTAACCTCTGCTGCTGTACCAGCTGTAGTTGGAACTGCAATGATAGGTACACATGGATTTTTTGTTGGTGCAACGCCCTCAAGTGAGCGAACATCAGCAAACTCTGGATTTGTGATGATGATACCGATAGCCTTTGATGTGTCCATTGAAGAACCACCACCGATTGCTACGATACAGTCTGCTCCTGATTTTTTGAATGCCTCTACACCATTCTTTACATTTTCGATTGTTGGGTTTGGCTTGATATCTGAATAGATTTCATAAGGAATCTTTGCTGCATCAAGAAGGTCTGTAACCTTTCCTGTAACACCAAACTTAATAAGGTCTGGATCCGATGCAACAAATGCCTTCTTAAATCCGTTGTTGTTAATTTCTGTTACTACTTCGCTGATTGCGCCAGCACCATGATAAGATGTTGGGTTAAGTGAAATTCTGTTTGCCATAACATACACTCCTTTTTTATACTTTTTAGTGTGTTAAATAATTAACACTCCCCTACGAGAATAATTTTATCACCTCATAGGGGAGCAATATAAGTTACAGATATTCACTTGTGTAACATTTCTGAAAATTTCTTTATTGCGCTAAATCATAGGCTTTTTATACCAGGTTGATCGTTGAAAACAATCTGTGTAACGCTTCTGGCATAGCCTCAATCATCAAATCTGCAAGCTCTTCCTCGGATTCCTTCATGCCCTTCATCAGCCACTGGACTGTCATGTAAATTGATGACTGGCAATACATCTCAAGAAGCTTTCTGATGCGATGCTCTGGTGGTGCGCCAGTTTTTTCACGAATAAGAGCACAATAGAACTCATAAATCATAATGAAGTCATGTTCCTTGAGATTATTCTGCTCATCTCCCTTGAAGCCTGCTGTGAAAAAAAGCCTTTCCTGCTTGATGTATTGAAACTTTTTGATTAGGCCATCCCTAATAGTCTCGCCCTTTCCCATTTCCTTGAAGGACTGTTCCAAGAGCCTGTCAAAGTACCAGTTCACCAAATCATATTTATCTATAAAATTTCTATAAAAGCTTTGTCTGGAGACTCCGCACTCCTCTACTATCTGTTTTACAGTAATGTTCTCCACCGTGGAATGCTTCATGCATCGCTTCATTGCCTCTGCAAGCTTGTACTTTATGTCTGGCATATTCTCCCCCTAGAAATGTGTTGATACAAATATGATAACACACTTGCAGTATCGATAAAAAACAAAATAGAGAGCCCAAATCTTAGGCTCTCCATTTTAGATTATTATTTCATTTTACCTGTTCTTTTGAACATATATGCGCCTGCACATGCTAGAGCTGCCAAGCCTAGAAGGATGACAATAATTAGTGTCACATTGCTTGTTGACTGGGACTCTGCTGCAGTTGGAATATCCTCTGATGGGATGTCTACTGTGTCTTCTGCTTCATTGCTTTCAGACTCTGCTGTATCCTCTGCTTTTTCATCAGACAATTCATCTGTCTTAGCCTCGATAGATTCCTCACCATCATTATCAAGTAGCTTTTCTGTCGCTGCCTTTGCGTCACTCAGCTTTTTAGCTGTAGTTTTAGGTGCAGTATTATTTGCTGCTGTAGGAGTCTGGGCTTCTGCGATTACAACTGTGTTGGTATTTCCAAGCTCTGAAATGTTGCTTGAAGTATTTGCAGAAGTATTTGTCGATGCACTTGAAGTGGATCCTATTGAACTAACTGATGCAGACTGTGAACCTGATGCCTGTGTAGTCTGTGAGCCTGATTCTGAACTATCAACTGCTGCAGCGTTCTTATTATCTGTAGTAGCCTGTGTTGTCTCCTGAGACTTTGTTTCCTCTTTTACAGAATCAGTTTTTGAAGCTTCTTCTTTGTTAGAATTTTCCTGCTTGGCCTCTTCTTTATCAGAAACAGTTTCTTCTTTTATTGAGCCAGAACCAAATACAGCCTTGTTGTCCTTGATAATCCACTTCTTAAGTCCTGCTGCACCTGCTGTGTAATAAATACTCATTATTCCACCAAGCTCTTCATCAGCTGCCTGAAGCTCTGTGGCAACATTTGCTACATTTTCATTTAAAAGCTTTGCGAAATCCTCTGAACCCATCTCAGCTGCTGACTTTCCAAAGGTAACATCCTTACTGCTGCCTGTGCCGTCGGCACCAGTGTAAACTGATTGGATTTCAGTACCGTTTTCTACGATTTTTGCATCCTGATTGAAGTAACAATTTCTGTCGTAAGCGATATTTGCAATACGACCATCTACAATACCGATGTCTACTGTTGGGCGGTTGGATGTGACATTTCCGTATGCATAACAATTGTACTGGAAAGCACCTGCCATACCTGTGAAGCCACCAATGTGAACCTTGTTGTTTGTGTTGGCAGTTCCATATACATCGCCAAGTGTGTAGCTGTTTAATACGTTTATACGATTTGTAACGGCAAACATTCCACCGGCGTATACATCACCTTCCTCTGTGATTGCGCGGATGTCAACATCTGTATAGCAGTTTGTAACTGCACCTCTAAGCATGCTGGCTGCAAGACCTGCACCGCGGGATGCAATATCATCTGCCTTTACAGAAATCTTTCCTGTAACAGAGCAGTTGTCGATGAACACACCATTTTGACCTGTTCCTACAAGACCTGCTGTGTAAGAATCGTATGGCACTTCATTGTTCATGTAGATGTCGCGAAGGTTAATATTTTTAAGCTCTATCTTTAATGTATCTTCTCCATAGGTAAGGTTTGTCTCGTAATCTCCACCTGTGAAACCAAACATTGCTGCTGTGTAAAGGCTTGCTGGAGATGTTTTTGTACCTATTTTAAGGCCTGTGATTGTGTAGCCAGCGCCGTCATAATTTCCTCTGAAAGGATATGCACTGTAAAGTACAGGGTCACCCTTGATTTTTACCTTGATAGCAAAACCGATTGGAAGCCACTCTTCATCAGAAAGAGCGATGTCCTTTGTCTGCTTGAAGTATTTTCCTTCCCAGGTCTCATCTGCATTTATCGCCTTTGCGATATAGCGAAGCTGAGCTTCGTTTGAAATTAAATAAGGATCTTCCTTTGTACCTTTGCCACCTGCAAACATACTTACATCACCCACACCATAGGCTGTAGTGTCACCATAAATAGCTTTGTCCTTTGCGCGGGCTAATGCCTTTTCATAATTTTCTGTATCATCCTTGCTTCCAGTAAGAATTTCCTCTGAAACAATTTCATTATTTTTTACAGTGATTTTAACAGTGACTTTTCCGCCATTGTCACGTCCGTACCAGTCACCATCACCCATAATATCTTCTGCAACTGGTACCTTTTCTTCCTCTGGCTGTACGTAATTCGCATTTACGAATTCATCTGATAATGTTACTACACCATCTGCGACAACCCACTTTTTAAGACTATCATTTGCTAATCCGTACTTTGCAAGACTAATACCAAGCTTTTCAAAATTACCATTGAGCTTATCTGCAAGATTCTCATAAGATTTTGCTGTGAAGCTCTCAAGGGAACCAACTACACCGCCTTCGTAGGCCTCGCCCTCTTCATTGACACCACCTACAGTCTTTGTGCCGTATGGCTGCACCTGAGCTTCCTTGCGGCCTGCGATAGTCATGGTCTTTTCAATATCAAAATAGCTCTGATAAGCTTTTCCGATACCAGTCACCCAACCTGTGATAGCACCTGTATAAATACTGTAGTGCTCAGACTCAGTGTCACCTCTGCCGTAGCAGTTTACAATATCACCAGCATCTACACCTACAACTGCTCCAACTGATGACATTCCCTCTATCTCATTTTCAATATCACGAGCCATGCTGCCAAAATAGCTTCCTGTAGAATAGCAGTTTGCTACAAGTCCTCTGTTTGTCATACCTGTGATACCACCTACAGATGCGATGGACTCACCGTACTCTACAGTAGAGCGAAGCTTCACATTACTGTAGCAGTTGATGATAGCACCCTTGTACTGGCGGGCTGCAATACCACCTACATAAGCATTTTTTTCTGCTGTGGTAGATTCAATAGTTCCTTCCACTGAACAGCTGTCAATCACTGCACCCTTGAAAGAACCACTATCACTAAGTCCCTGCATGTAGCCTGCGATACCACCTACAAATGATGCATCCTCACGGTATGCATAAATAGCAACATTTGTAAGCTTTACATTTTTAACTACTGCATCAACACCAAGAGTTCCAAACAAACCTAATGCATTTGAAAAATCCTCTACATTTTTGCTGAGCCTTCTAGGATTTTCCTTTGTACCCTCATGAAGACCATTGATTGTGTGTCCCTTTCCATCAAAGGTTCCGTTAAATGCAAACTGGCTTCCACCAATTGGCTCCCAGTTTTCTATTCCAGAAATATCGATATCTGCTGCAAGCTCGATATATTTATTATCATATAAAACCGAATCCTCTAAGGATCCTGCAAAGGCTACCAGCTGATCCGCATTTACGATTTGGTATGGATTTTCCTTTGAGCCATCACCGGATTCAAAAATAGAAGAATCAACTTCTTTATTCTTCCACTCATCTCCGATGGTGTTTACCTCTCCATCAGCTTCAATAGTCATTTTGGAAATAACTTCTGCTGTGTTTCCCATTGCATCACCAACAATGCCGCCAGCACGAAGTGCATTATCCCCCTTTGCAGTGATTGTTCCAGAGGCTTGCGAGTCAGTGATGTTTGAATTCATTTTTGTAAGACCTGCTATACCACCGATTGCAGCTACTACACCATCCTCAAGCTGTGCCACAATGTCCACATCAGCATAGCAGCTTTTGATGTCGGCCTTTGCTCCAACATTTCCTGCTACTCCACCTACAGAAACTGCTGCAGAGTCAGACTTAACATTTATCTTTCCGCTCACCTGACAATTTGAAAGGACTGCTGTGCGCTTTAAATCACCTGTAAGGATTCCGGCATTAAGACTGAAATCCGGTGTGGCAGTAACTGATGCATTCATCACCTTAAGGTTTTTAACAACAGCCCCAGCCTTAAGTGCTGTGAAAAGACCTTCATCGCCCACATTTTCACTACTGATTGTCATGTTGTTGATTGAATAATTGTTACCATCGAAGGTACCTGCGAAAATATCAAAACCATCTGAGGTACCGATGGAATTGAAATTCTTAGATGACAAAGTAATATCCTTTGTTAAAGAAACATATTCTCCCGCATATGAATTTCCTTCATCTACATTTTTTGCAAACAGCTGAAGCTGCTTTTCGTTTGATATTAAATAAGGGTCTTCTTCAGTTCCTGAGCCCTTGATTGTATCTGAATCGTCATCTTTTTCTTCTGAATGCTCTGTCTCTTCTTTATTTTCTGATTCCTTAGGTTCTTCCTCATCACCTGTTTTTTCTGTATTCTCAGACTCCTTTGGAGTGTCAGTATTTACAGGCTCTTCTGAAGTGCCTGGCTCCTTTTCCTCTGCCTTTACTTCTGCCTTTGAAAAAGCATCCTTTACTGCCGCCTTTATGGCATTGCTACTGATTGTAGCTCCGCTGACACCATCGATTCCATCAACCTCTGATAGAGTAGGCTGTTTCTCGCTAATAGTGGAAAACAATGCCTTTGCTTTTTCCCACACTCTAGGTGTCTCAGACTGTGAGCCCTCAGAGATTTCTACTACCTTTCCATCCTGAATAATAACTGATACAGTTACATCCCCGTTTCGTCCTACTCCGGTACCTGTGTAGGTTCCATCCTTGTAGGAGATACTTTCTTCTGCCGATACAACGCCAGTTCCAGAAAATGAGGACATAGCTACAGCAGACGCCAAAATACCTGCTCTTAGGCGCCCCCATAATTCCTTATTAATCATACATATTCTCCTTTTGGTTTTGTAATACTTATTGTGGTTATATACCTCTAACTCGCAATTTAAAAGAATAACACAAGTTAGTTAAATCTACAATAACTTTTTACACATATTATACGCGTTGGTAGGGGCAATCATTTATTATACTGGCTACTCATATGCAGGAGAAAAAGATTATTCTGAGACAGATTTATTTTTGATAGTGATTCTTTGAGCAGGTTAAGAAAAAAGCTGATGGGAAATTATAACAAATAAGGAGCATTAACTCATGCATGGAATGATTGGACCAATATTTGGCGGTGTTGTGGGACTCATTGGGATTTCCTGGGTTATATTCAATTTCATAAAAGGAAGAAGACTTGCCATAGAGGCGGAATGCGCCTTAGATACAACCTTTACAGTCACCTGTACAAAGTGTAAAAACACATATGAAGTTGCTCCAAGAGATTTCCTAAAGATTTCAAATTTTAAGATTCAAAAGAACAAGTATGTAAGAAAAGGCTTCATAGGTTACAACACGCCGCTGGCCCTTCAAAGATTTTGTCCATGTCCTTACTGTAAGCGGGATGAATTGGCTACCTTCCAAGATGTGGATAAAGTTGCGGCTATGGATAAGGAAGTTGCTTTACCTATTTTTATTAAGTATGCAGCCATAGGATTACTCCCACCGATTATTATCATGAAAATTCTAACTAAACTTTTCTAAAAAATATTACATTTCTGTATTTGTGGAAAATCTATTGATAACTCTAGCCAACAATGAAACTGAAACTACCATCATGATTATCTCTGTGATTGGCTGAGCTTTTATCATGCCTTGGAATCCAAAAAGATGATTTAACAATAATAAAAGTGGAACATATAAGAACAGCTGTCTCACCAGTGTGATTCCAAATGCATATTGTGGCTGGCCCATGGCCTGGAAGGAGGTACGGCTCATAGAGATTGCCCCTACAAATGGCAGGATAAACATGATTGTTCTAAGCACCATGGAGCTTGTTGCTATAACCTCAGGTGACTGAGTAAATAATCCGATAAGCTGAGGGGCGAATATTCCAAAGATAGCCATTACACAAAGTTCAACAGAACTTACAACCATTACACCTGACTTGAGAATGCTCATCATTCTTTTGTAATTCCTTGCGCCGTAGTTGTATCCCATGAGTGGCTGGGTGCCTGCTGCAAATCCCTGATAAATATAATTTCCAAGGGATAAAATCTTTTGAGCCACACCCATGGCTGCAACAGTAAGCTCGCCATAGCCTACAGCCAGGTTGTTATTTACGATATAAGCAACTGAGGTGAGAAGTGTCTCCAACGTGGCTGGCACACCCACCCAGAATATTTCCTTGAGAATCTCTGCTGTTGGAAGGATGTATTTCATGCTTGGCTTAAGGAGTGATTTTCCCGTAGCATACAACATAATAGATGCCACCATTCCCGACGCATTTCCAATAATTGTGGCAATGGCAGCGCCTCTAATCTCCAGTCCCAAAACAAAGATAAATATTGGATCGAGAATGATATTTACTATTGTTCCAAGAACCATTCCTATAATGGAATACCTTGCGGAGCCTTCAGCCCTGAGCAACTGGCCGAAGGTATAATTTCCCATTGTAAAAATGCTTCCAAGTAAAATGATAAATGTGTACTGGCAGGTGTAATCAAAGGTGTTTTCCTTTGCACCTAGTCCAGTAACTATCTGGGACAGCAATGCGATTCCAACTATTGTGACAATCAGGCTGTTTACCACTGTTAATGTAAATCCTACAGTTAGTGTATGATTTGCCTTTTCTTTATTTCCTGCGCCAAAGCTTCTGGCTATAAGTGACGCTGCACCTGTGCCTACCATGTTGGATATGGCAATTGAAATCATCATAATTGGGTACGCCAAATTTACTGCTGCAAGCTGATAATCATCATGCATCAGTCCAATAAAATAGGTGTCCACAAGATTGTAGAGCACCATTATCATCATACCCATAATAAGAGGCACCCCAAGCTTGATTACCGCTTTGGCTGGCGCCTCCTCACTAAGCGTGTATATTCTTTTGTCGTCCTTGCTCATTGAGTTATTGCTCCTAAAATAATATGCATTTATTTTATCACTTATTCGAATTTATATTAGATATTATTCCCTTGTTTTTTCTTAATTTTTGCAAGATACAATTTGCACAGTGCTAAAGTGGTTAACCGCAGAAAATGTTCACAAACTGGAGATATTTATCAATTCTTAATTGTTTTCTCCAGTTTATAGCTAAAAATTGCCTTTAGTTGGAGAAAATGTTATAATCAAGTTAGCAAAATATTTGTAAAATATAGGTGAAAATAATGAAAATAATAAGCAGAAAACAAGAACGAAAAGAATTGGAAAGATGCGACAAAACCCAAAAATCAGAACTCGTTTGCGTGTATGGTAGAAGGCGAGTTGGCAAGACATACTTAGTTGAACAAACTTTTGGAGAATACTTCGCTTTCAGAGCAACGGCTGTTGAAAATAGTA
This sequence comes from Pseudobutyrivibrio sp. ACV-2, assembly GCF_900107545.1. Lineage (GTDB taxonomy): Bacteria > Bacillota > Clostridia > Lachnospirales > Lachnospiraceae > Pseudobutyrivibrio. The sequence goes on from NZ_FNQZ01000005.1 coordinate 218,029, forward strand.
ATAGCAAAAGTTTGTTAAAAGCTTTTCATCAGCGATTGCTTGCATCAGGAGATAATACAAAGACTATACCTAAGGACTGGTATGAAGCCTTTGCTCGTTTAGAAAATGTGTTAAATAGTGACACTGTAAAACTATCTCCATATGGGAAAAAAATAGTATTCTTTGATGAGTTTCCTTGGTTTGCAACACCACGCTCAGATTTCTTACCGGCATTTGAAGAGTTCTGGAATAGACGTGGCACTCAGTATGGTGACTTAGTATTTATAATATGTGGGTCAGCTACATCATGGATTATAAAAAACGTAGTTAACAATACCGGTAGCATGTACCATAGATTAACTCAAAAAATATTTATAAAGCCATTTACTTTGCACGAAACAGAGCAATTCTTTAAGGATCGGGAATTTGACTGGTCTAAAGAACAAATCGCCGAGTGTCAAATGGTATTTGGCGGATTGCCATATTTCTTTGATTTGATGAATGAATCGCAAAGTTTCAAACAAAACGTTAACCGATTACTCTTAAATGAAAATGCATTATTAAAAAACGAGACTAATAGATTATTAGAAGCAACACTTAGCAAATCCCCTATATATAATGAGATTTTACAAAAATTATCAACATATAAATATGGCATCAAAAAATATGAATTGCAGGAAAATTTAAATGCAGCTGACGGTACTTATGTAAGAGCTATAGAAAATCTAAAAGAATGTGGTTATATAATAGAATATCAACGAAACTATGAAAAGAATAATCCACTTTATATACAACTGATTGATCCATTCTTGTTGTTTCACTACCACTTCCTATCATCAGAATCAAGGCTTCATAGTTATGAAGAATTAATTGAAAATGAAGGGAAATATAAAAACTGGCGCGGGTGCGCATTTGAAACGCTATGTTTCCAGCATATTGAAAGCATAAAAGGTGCGCTTGGCATATCAGGCGTGAAGACAAATTGTTATCCTTGGCATAATATCGGCACGGAAGACAGTGCTCAAATAGACTTAGTTATAGAAAGAGCTGATAACATAACCAACATATGTGAAATCAAGTTTACAGATTCAGCATTTGCAATAGATAAAACCTATGAAGAAAATCTTTTGCACAAGAGAGATGTATTCAAAAGAGAAACAAAAACAAAGCAAGCATTAAAAATCATTATGATATCAGCTCATGGAATAAAAGGAAAAGCCTACACAGAGCACATATCAGAAATCATTACATTAGAGGAATTGTTTGAATAATGACTTAAAAAACGAGATTGACCTGATGGTCGATTTAGGCTATTCCATAGGCTTAAACTAAGAAATAAACGAGTATATACCAAAAATGGGCCGCGAACTTCATGTTTGCGGCTCATTTTTTATAATAAAAGACGAGTGAAATCTGAAGATTTCACTCGTTTCCTTTAGGGGAGTTTTTTAACAGCCCCCTATTCATAAGCTAGTTTAAATCTGATAATTCAAATTTAATCAAATCAATATTCACTTTTTCATCAGACTGGAAAGTGATTCCATCAGCAGTTATGTCTGTATCAATCTTCATTGATGCAGCCTGTTTTCCATCATTTACAAACACTTCCAAAGTAAATCTATCCATAATGACTCTAAGCTTTAGCTTACCGTCCACTATATCTATAGGAAATTCTCTTTCAGAAAGTGCAGAATATCTCATTCCACTATTTCTTCTATCAAGCTTAAGAGTTTTTCTTCTGCTGTCTATTATAACTCTGGTTTCATAGCGATCATTTTTAGCCAGCTTCATGGTAAATAAATAATCTTTTTCTGAATCTACCTTTGAAAGCTCGAAACTCATATCAATCACTCTGCCAGAAACTCCAGCCAATTGCTGTTCCTCAAAGATTTCACAGGAATGCTTCACTTCGCATTTACGATAATTTTCCAGTTCTTTTATAGGGGTTTGGTATACATGACCTTCCTTGATTTTCAATTCTCTAGGAATAGTCATGGTGGAATAATAATCGTGAGCGTCATTGCCAAAGTTTACTGTCTCCCAGTTTTGCATCCAGGCTATCATGACTCTTCTACCATCTGGTGTAAGGATTGTTTGTGCGGCATAAAAGTCAGGGCCTAAATCTATAGGCTGCACTGCCTGTCTGTTAAAATCCAAAAACTCTTTTCCTTCGCCAACCAGGAAGAAGTTGTTAAAGCCAGGGAATATATTATCTCCCTTTCCTTCAGTCTCCTGAGGGCTAACTATAAGAACCTTTTTATCATCAAGCTCAAAATAGTCAGGGCATTCCCAGATTCTTCCCACCTGGTTGTCAGAACGGTCAAGCACCTTGTTAAACTTCCAGCTAATGGCATCCTTACTTTCATATACGAGGATCTGTCCACTGCCATCTGGATGTCTGTTTATAGCAAAGCAATAGTAGGTATCATTATTTTTTATTATCTTTGGGTCTCTAAAATCGTGCAGGTCATTTCCAGCAGGAATCATATCAGTAGAAATTACAGGATTTGAGCTTACCTTTTCATAGTCTATTCCATCACCTATTGCAAGGCACTGTTGCTGATAGTCCCTAACAACTCCATCGCTATCCTGTCTTTTTTCAACGCTTGTGTACATAAGCAAGTGCCTTCCATCATCCAGTTCTATAGCACTTCCGGAAAAGCAGCCATCCTGGTCGTAGTCCTCATCTGGTGCTAACGCGCATGGCTGGTACTCCCATTTGATTAAATCCTCAGATGTACTATGTCCCCAGTGCATAGGACCCCAGTGATTGCAGTATGGATGATATTGATAGAATAAATGATAGGTATCCTTATATCTGCTAAAACCATTTGGATCGTTTATCCAGCCCACTGTTCCAGTCAGGTGAAACAGTGGACGGATGTCCTTATTATCCTTGGCTAAATATTTCTTTTCGTAATCTCTTGCTTCCTGTAATTTCTTACTAATCATTTGTCTTTCCTTGCTTGTAATTTAGTAATAGGCTTACATTGCTTCCTTGTATCTATCGTATGCGCCCTGATAAGCCTTTAATAATTCCTGCATACCACATGTGCTTTCAAGCTTCTCAACATAAGCATTCCACTCTTCATCTGTTGGACCGCCTTCCTTAATCCAAAGGCCTTCCTGCTCGCTTACAGCATTTTCAAAATCTGTTTTGTATGTGTCGATAGTCTCAAGCTCGTCTGCTGTAAATACGCAGTCGATTGGATATACGCTGGTATCCTTGACCTGTGGCATCCAGTAATCGTAAAGGTCTGTAAGTCTCTCAACAGCTCTGTCTTCCATATTAAATGTAGATGAATAGTAATCTGAAAGAATAAGCTTTGGACCAGCCACCTCGTAGTAGCTCTTAAGCTCGCCAGCGCCTTTGCCAAACTCAGATTTTGCCTGCTCTTCTGTTATAGAGTTCCATACACCATTTTCATCCTTGTCCTTGAAATAAACACCGATAGGGCCATACTGAAGCTGCATTACAGTCTCTGGCTCATACCATTTGTCGTAGAATGAAAGGAGCGCTTCTGGATTGCCGCAGGCACTTGTTACTGAAAGATTTCCTGAGTTTGTTCCGCCACCTGTTCGGATAGTTACATTGCTCTGTCCCTCATATTTTGTTCCATCAGGCCCTGTAAGAACTGGGAGAAATACATAATCCTCAGCGTAGTCTCCCATAAGCTCCTCGATGTACCACCAGGTAGAAACACCTACATAGCCCTGCTGGCATTTTGCCATAAGCTGTGTGTCATCCTGTGAGAACATCTCCTGGTCAATAAGACCTTCCTTATACCAGTCGCTGAAATATGTGAGAGCATCTCTATATTCCTCATTATCACACACAAAGTCAACCTTGCCGTCAGAATTTAAAACTAAATCATTACATACATCATTAATCCAGTTTGTAAATCCAAAGCCAGCGTAGAAAATATTTTGTCCCCAGCACCACTGATCAAAGCCGGTAGACATAGGAATTGTTGAACCTGCTGGCGCGCCATAGGTCTTTGCTGCCATGTCATTTTCCTTGAATGCCTCAAGAGCTGCATGTAACTCATCAAGTGTTGAAGGTACCTCAAGTCCCAGCTCATCAAGCCATTTTTTATTAATCATAGAAAACTGTGGTACAGAGAAAATTGAATAATCTTCATCCTTGCCAATGCCCGCAGTTCCCATCTGCTCTGCTGATGGAAGGCCGTAAATGCTTCCATCCTCCATTGTAATAGCAGCCTTAATTTCTGGATGCTCCTCTAAAATCCTGGAAAGATTTGGCATGGTGTCAGCGTTGATGTAGTCTGTCAAATCGATGAAGGTACCATCATCGCCATAGGTAGCAAGGTCATAGTTTGAAAATCCTACACCCATATATGCATCTGGCAAATCACCGCCAGCTATCTGAATATTTACCTGCTCTTCAAGAGAGTCACTCATGGTGTTCCAGGTGATATTGATTCCCTGCTCCTCTAAAAGTTTATTCAAAACCTCATTATCATCATAACCTGGTGATAATGCAGACTGACCTCCAACTACTGTAAAGTCTGTCTGGTTTTCATCCCTCTTTGCTGTCCCCCCGCCACAAGCTGTCATGGACATAAGCATAGTGGCAATCATTACTAGTGATACTACTTTCTTTTTCATACGTTCTCCTTCCTTTTTTAACCTTTTACTGCGCCTGCCATCATGCCCTTTTCAAAATATTTCTGAACGAAAGGATAGATGATAAGCATTGGAGCTGCTGCAACTACGATTGATGCAAACTTTATCATTTCAGTCAGTTTGTTCAGTTCAGCGTAGCCACCTGAGATGGTGCTGGCCTGAGTAGCACTGGCAGAGCTTTTGATAAGAATATTTCTGAGCACCAGTGGAAGTGGTGCCATTTCTGGCTTTGGCAGATAAATCAGCGCGGTAAACCAGTCATTCCAATATGCCACCATGGAAAATACCACCATAACAGACATGATTGGCATTGATAGAGGAATCACTATTTTAAGGAAAACCTTTATCTTGTCGCAGCCATCTATCTGTGCGGCCTCGATAAGTTCATGTGGAATGCTTGTTTCGAAATAATTTCTTACAAGAATCATATTTGCCACTGACACACCGCCTGGAATGAAAAGTGACCACATATTTCCAATAAGACCTGTCTCTTTAACAATCAAATATGTAGGAATCAATCCGCCTCCAAAATACATGGTGATTATGAAAAAGAGACTGAAAAACTTTCTTCCAGGCAAATCCCTCTGTGCCAGAGGATAAGCTGTCAGATAAAGCATTGTTACTGAAAAAACCGTACCTATAATGGTATATTTGATTGAATTGATATACCCGGTGTATAGGCTGGGATCTGAAAATACCGCTTGATACCCCTTTAAGGAGAACTGGCTCGGTAGGAGGAAGGTTTTCCCAGCATATACATCATAGGGATTTGAAACAGAAGCTACTAAAACATAGTAGAGTGGATAAGCTACAATTATTACAAGAGCAATTATTATTATCAGCAAAATGATATCGCTCACCTTGTCGGAAAGGCCCAGGCCATCTTTTTTCTTTTTCATATCTATCATCTCCTAAACAAAATCTACTTCCGAATGCTTTGTTGCAATTCGATTTACAATGATAAGCAAAATCAGATTTATCACCGTATTGAAAAGTCCTACTGCTGTAGAATAACTGTATTTCGCATTTTCGATACCCTGTTCGTACACATATACAGAAATCACATCTGACGCTGCTTTATTTAAATCTGTCTGCAATAACCAAACCTTTTCAAATCCGATATTCATCAGGGCTCCTGCACTCATGATGAGATTTAGGATTGCCATTGGAAGCAATGCCGGAATATCAATATTTACGATTCTCTGCCACACGCTGGCTCCGTCCACCTTTGCAGCTTCATAAAGAGATGTGTCTACAGTTGCAAGTGTTGCCAGATAGATGATGCAGCCCCAGCCGGCATGCTGCCAAACCTCTGAAGCGATATATATAGTTCTGAATGCTGATGCCTCTGTCAAAAAATCTATTTGTGTTCCCATAAGAAGATTTAGCAATCCGCCTGATGGAGATAAAAAGATTTTTATCATACCGCAAATGACCATTGTTGATATGAAATGTGGTGCATAGAAAACTGTCTGTGCGAATTTTCTTAGCTTTAAAAATCTAAGCTGATTCAAACAAAGGGAAACAATAATCGGTATTGGAAAACTCCACAGCAATGTAAATGCGCTGAGAAGAAAAGTGTTTTTTATCATTCTCAAGCAATTTGGAGAAGTGAAGAATTTTACGAACCACTTTAGTCCCACCCATTCGCTTCCTGTAATTCCCCGGCTAGCCTTGAAATCTCTGAAAGCAATTTGAATACCATACATCGGAATGTATTTGTAGATAAATGTAATCACCACTGGAATCAGCAGCAAGAGATACATTTGCCAGTTGGCCTTGATTTGCTTTTTCATAATACCCTCCTATGAAACGTTTCATATCTTTTTAAAATTTAAACGCCCTCTTATTGCTGGGCGATTCCTTTCCGTGAAACGTTATATTGACATTAGATAAGATATCACCTGCACCATTAGGTGTCAATCGCTTTTACTAACTTTCCTTTGTTTTGTGGCTTTCTACAAATCTTTCAATTTATTTTTGTGCATATTTTTTAATCTTTACTATCCACTACTTTTATACTAATATATTAGTTGTATGTGAAATGTTTCACTTTCATTTCACATAATTTCATCAATCAATTTCAACACATATATAGGGAGTATTTACATATGAATAATAATGGCAAACAGCCCACTATGAAGGATGTTGCACGCCTGGCGGGAGTATCTCTTGGCACTGTATCCAAGGTGTTCAATGGCATCCCTGTTGGGGACGAATACAAATCAAAGGTAGAAGCTGCTGCAAAAGCATTGGGCTATCAAGTAAATGTATATGCCAGAGGCCTTCGAGCCAACAAAACACGCACTGTTGCAGTTATCCTTCCAAATGTTATAAATCCGTTCTTTTCAAATATGGCAGATTACTGTTGTAGACGATTAAGTGAGCGCGGCTATCGTATGCTACTTGCCACCACATCCTTTGATCCTCACACGGAACAAGCCTGCGTGGACATGGTTCAGCAGAACAAGGTGGATGGTATCATCGCTATCACCTACAATCCAGACTTAGAAGTAAACGAAGATATTCCCTTTGTAATCATAGATAGAAAATTCAATTCCAACGTGACCTGTATTTCCTCTGACAACTATACCGGTGGTCAGCTCGCTGCTGAAAAGCTTATAGAAAAAGGATGCAAGAATCTTCTATTTATAGGTATTTCATCCCATGTGCCAGGCGAGGCTGACAAACGAAGCATCGGCTTTGAAGCCTACTGTAACGCTCACTCTGTAAAATGTACTGTTCACAAAGTTTGGGATGAAGATGGTATTGATGAAATTTTTAGCTTTTTGGAAAAATCTATTTCAAAAAATAAATTCAAATATGATGGAATCTTTTGTGCTACTGATGCCCTGGCTGTTCAAACCATTGATTATCTAAGTAAGGCATCCATATCAGTTCCCGATGATGTGCAGATTATCGGCTATGACGGAATCAAAATCTTTGGCCTGGATAAATATCCTTGCTCTACAATAGAACAGCCACTAGAGCAGATGGCTATCACAGCTGTTGATGTGCTCCTTGGTGACAAGGACAGCAATCATCCTGCACTTATATGTCTTCCAGTGGAATACCACGATGGAGGCACTACAAAATAAAATACGTACCAAAAAGCTCCTTCCCGTTTGGAAAAGGAGCTTTTCTTATTTGCATTTGTAATGCCTATTAAAATTTAAAAATACTTCTAAATATAGAATTAATGGATTGTATCAGATAATTGAATACTTCTGTGACAACAGAAATAACTGCTTCTACAGCCTTTTTCACTACGTCTTTACGAATCACATCATCTGGTGTAGATGGGTTTTCAGATGTAGGAGTATCCCCAGGTGTTACCTCTGGATTTTCTGGAGTTACCACTGGGTCTTCTTCTGGATCATCTGTTGGATTCTCTGGTGTTACCACAGGTTCTTCTCCTGGAGTTACTTCTGGTTCATCTACCGTAGGGTCTTCTGGTGTAACTACTGGCTCAGCCGGCTCTGCATCGCCTGCTACATCATCAGCTCCAGTACCACCTGCTACCGGTGTGGCCTCAGTAATAGATTTCATGAGAGTGACAGTCACATCACATTTTAACTCATCATTTCCAAATGCTCTAATACCACCACCTCTGATAAATTTGCTGCCTGAAACTGTTACCGCTTCGTCAACATAAGCTTCAATCGAACACTTATCAACGAACACTGTGCCACTAACCATTTCACCATGATTGTACTCTCCACTTCTATCATCAAGACCTACTCGGTTGTCATTAATAAAAAATCTTGTAAAAGAATCACCTGCTTTTTTCAACTCGAAGCCCACATCACCGCTCGCTCCTCTAAAAGCAAAATCAATCTTTATGCAATCGCTATTTACATCCTTAAGAAGTTCATTTATTTCAGCAATAGATTTGCCTGTCGCCTTTACTACCACATCACCTTCAACTGCTGATGTATCGATATTTTTGATCCCAAGACTGCCGTTATCTTTTAAATAGAGTTCTCTTGGAAGGCCTGCATAAAATGCCCAGCCTGCTTTGTAGTGGTCTACTGGTGTACGCTTGCTTTCTCCATCAGCATTCTCCTGCATGATTGAGCAAATGTAGGTTTTTCCATCTGATGGATTTACATATACAGTAGGGCCTGTAAAAATATTATCGCCGTAATCCATTCTTTTGGCGTCACTGAAATCAGGTGTAAATTTGCAGGTAGCTTCATCAAAGCTGCCAATGTAATACCATACATCGTTGTCACCATGCTGAGGTGAGAATACAAATAGGAACTTTCCTGTATCATTGCCATTTTTATCCTGCAATGGTACAAGGTTTGGCATTTCCCATACACGACCGTATTCAGATTTATATTCGTGAGTATTGAAATAGTTTCCTAAAAGTGAACCCTTATATGTCCAGTTAAGGCCATTAAGTGAGCCGCTCTTACAAGAAGCTTCCCACTCGTCTGCGGTCTTTGCTTCGGTTTCAAATACATGGGCTACGCCGCGACCATTATCTGCACCACCGACAACCATATATCTCTTATTGCCGATGCCAAAGGCCTGAGCATCTCTAAATTCGCCAGGAATACCCATCTGGCTAGTTTGTGCCACTGCAAATCCTACAATCTCCCATTCTGTAAGCTCTGGATCATCATAGTTTACAGCCTTTGCAAGACCTACATGCTGATTAGAACCATTAATTGGGCGTGAATCATCCCCTGCTGTGATAAGAAGCATTGGCTTGCCATCAGATGAAAATATCACATTTCCTGTCCAAACACCATCAGGTGAAATAGTACCTGCTGTTGGAACCACTGCATCCTTCACATATTTCCATGAAACCATATCATCAGATATCCAGTGTCCCCAGGAAATGTTATGCCAGTATGGTCCCTCCTGGTTTGACTGATAGAACAGATGCCATTTGCCATTGTACTGGAATAGAGAATGTGGCTCGTTCATCCAGTTTGCAGGTGGTGTTGCATGGAATGTAGGTCTGTAATAGTCATTTGAAAAATCAGACTGAGCGTGAGCCTGCTCATAGGTAAGCTCTGGAAGCTCATGAGAATTTGCTCTTATTTCATCAGCTGTGAGAGCCTTTTGAACCACAGACACCTCATCCAATAATCCTGGGAACATAGTACCATCAAAAAGGTTATCTGCCACAATTATGCTTTCTGAACCTTTACCAATTCGGATTGGAAGATTGGCACTGGCAATCATCTGGCCCTTTTCTACTTTTTTACTGCCCACAAGCTCACCATTAAGATATAGCTCCATAGTGCCTGCATCACCATTGTAAACACCAGTCACATGGCTCCATTTATAAAGAGGTACCTGCTTGCCATCGTCACTTGTCATGGCAATCCATTCTTTTCCTGTACCGATTCTGTAGGTCAGGTAGCCATGCTTTGTTACACCAAGTAAAAAGCCTGCTTTTTCACGTGTGTTGTAGGAGCCTGCGATTACCTGTGCAATCTGATCTTCACGAGGATTGCTTGGAGCATCCCACATAAATGCACGTGGAGCGATATAAGCATCCACGGTCAGCGCGCTTGTATCAATCCTTTCGTTGTACTCTAGGAAGTTCGAATAGCCATCAAAATTTAATGCATTGCCGCTTACGCCCTTCGGACGATATGGAAGCACCGGCTCATCCTGATATGCAGGATTTTTAAACACGCTGTTCAGCTCAACTGTCTGTTTGCTGCCAGCTTTATTTGTTACCTCAAAGCCCTCACCTTCAAAGTCTAGTTCAACCAAATCCTGTTCATATGTCAGATTGGTCCATGGAAGCTTGATATCTCCATATTCGTATGCATCACCGTTTTTTGAAACAGGTCCAACCACTGTGTCATATCCATTTTCTACATTTGGAGCCTTTGCATAGTATGTTTCGATATCATCAAAGAATGCCAGTGCCCATGGTCCATTAATCTTGTTATCAGCGAGCTCAATATATAGCGGTTCACCGATATAGTCAGAAAGATCTACAAAATATCTTCCCATATCAGCCCATGAACCTTTGCCTACATATGGGAACTCGCTGTCGTTAAAGCGGGACTGTCGGTAGCTTCCTATCATAGTGCCGTCCAGCTTGTACACTCTAAAGGATGCAGCATTTCCACCCATCTTTACAGATATCCAGCCGCTGCCTGATAACGTAAATACGGATGAACGAATGGACCAGCCAGCGCCCTCATCTCCAGTTACAGCCCAGCCATCTAAATGATAGTTGCCTCCTTGATTGTAAGGTAGCTTCTCACCCCAATAGGTTTCAGCTGAGATGACACCTTCATATTTATCTGAAGAATTCTTTGAGAATACCTCTGGTGTAAGCACCTCCCAGCCTGTCAAATCTCCTGTCTCGAATCCACCATTCTCTACAGTTTTAATCGACTTATCCACCTTTACCACGTTGATAATCACAGACTTATCCTCTGTTTTACCGTCATAGACTCTGGTGAATGAGATTTCATATACACCTTCTTTTAGGATTTGCTTTGAATAATCTGATAGGTCGTTGCCGTTAAAGGCAATACCATTAATGGTCACATCAATATCGACCTTTTTGCCTGTATATTCTTCGATGATTTCTGTCTCAGACTTAATCAGCTCAGCAAAGTCTACCTCTATTCCTGCATATCTTTCCAGTTCTGCTGGAATATCTTTCTTTATGATGATGTCATTGATAATTCCATTTTTCTTATAGCAGTTAATTATAAAATCGCTGTATTCATCATCTACTTTTTCTATATCCTTTAGCTGGCTGTTCTGAAGTGATATTACTTCATCCCTAGTCATTGAGGTTCTAAAATCGTCTGCATTTATAAATGAAAAACCAGCTTCTGAACCATTTTCAATTACAAAAAATAAAGTGTCACCGATGTTGGATTCCAGCCTGTCAAATACACGAATCAGTGTAAGTCCAGTCTTAGGGTCTGACCAGTTTTTGTTTGTGTAGGTTTTGATTAGCTCCTCTCCATCATCTGTCTCTTTATATATTTTGATGGAGCCTTTGCCCTCAGCAGCTGCAGCACCAATCATAAATGAAATATAACCATCACCACCAAGCACAAAGCTTGATGAACGAATAGCACCGCTCTCATTTTCCTTGGACTCACCACGCATACAGTAATCGCCGTGAATATACATTGAGCGGCTACCCCAGTATGTTTTCTCAGATGAAACTACGCCCACTGAATTATTTTCATTAGTGATTGGCGTGCCGTCCATCAATGTCCAGCCTGTAAAATCTCCTGTTTCAAAATCCCCATTTTCAATATAATTTGAAACATTAGATTTTGCCTTTGATTTAAGGGCCTTTGGCTTCTTTTCATCAAGAAGCTTTTTGGAATCTTCTTCTAATTCTTCTGGCAGATTTTTGTCATCTTCTGCTTCTTCTGATTCCAGGCTGTTCTCTTCCTCTTCTAGGCTTTCTTCTTCCTGCTTTGTTGCAGACTTTACTTCTTCCTTAACATCTTTTGAATCTACTTCATCCCTGGAATCTTCCCTATTTTTAGAATCAGTAGAATCCTGTGTAGCTTCCTGAGTATCTTGTTCCCCCGAATCGTCCTCAGTCACTGCCTGCTTGTCATCCTGTGCCACCACTGATTCTGCTGTGTCCTCTGCCTGAATAGACACATCCTCTGTTTGCTTGGCAACGCTACTAAAAGATACCTGGGATAAGGAAATTGCCGTCACAACAGATAGAGCCACGCCTTGCTTTAAAAGCTTTTTCTTTAACATTTCTCTCCTCCTTGCAATATAGTGAAACGTTTCATCCTATAGCCAAATATTATCCGCAATATTTCATTGCGGACACCACGTGAAACGTTTTATAAAAAGTATCATTAGACATATAATATGTCAATAAATTCTAACACATTATCCAATATTTGTTACTTACTGCCAAGAATCACTTTTAGATTTTGTAACTTCTTGCTGACCAAACAATGAAATTGCAAGCGTGAATCCCTGCTCCCGTCTCAGCTTCTGTTCCATTCACAAAATATCCAAAGAACGGTGCTATAAATATAATGTATTAGTGTGCATAGAGGATTTATTATGAATAAAAAAAATTCTGTTGTTACTGCAAATATAATAGTGATTATTCTCATTGTACTTGGTTTTGTTTGGATGCAAATTAACGACTTTTTATTCTACAAGCAGGTTGCCACAGAACAGGCCGAGAATGATGTTATGCTTTCTGCTATGGACATCAATTCTGAAATCACTTTGCTTGCCAAGGAGCAGCTGGTGGTTTCCCAAATGATGGCCAATGACATCTTTTTGAAAAGCTGGTGTGCTAATGAAACAGGTAATGCATACGATGAGAATTGTACTCAGCTATATGAATATCTGACCACCTACAAAGAAAAATACAACTATGATGTAGTTTTCTTTGTTTCAAATAAAACCTACAACTATTACTACGATAGCGGTCTTAACAAGGTCGTTTCACCTGCAGTGGAATTTGATAGCTGGTATTTTAATTTCCTGGATTTGAATCAGGAATATGATATCCAGATAGATCATGATGAAGTTAACAAGTTTTCTGTCAGTCTGTTTGTTAACTGTCTGGTTCAAGATGAGCATGGTAATATTCTGGGTGTAGTTGGTGCCGGAAAAGTCATCGATGATTTTCAACAATCCATGGAAAGTATTGTTAATTCATTGGGTGTAGATGTGTCCATCGTAAGTATGGGGAATGCCCATAATTCTTTTAACGGAAGTGCTGGCTTCTATAAAACAGTAGATGATGCAGCTGCTGAAATGGAACTTTCTGTAGATGAAATAACAACGGATACAGATTCTAAGGGTGTGCAATGGAGCACCAACAATAAGAGCGTAATCGTTGTAAATAATGAGATGTTAAATTGGAACATTATTGTTCAAAAGGATTTGTATGAGTCTATAAACGATATGATGAAGCGCTCCTATGGACGTGTTGCCCTGATGATATCAGTTATAATCGTATATATTTTCGTCAGCACAAAGCTACTTTCTAATCTTAGAAAAATAGAGATTGTAAAAGAAAATACCGATGAGCTAACTGGACTTATTAACAAAAAGCTTTTTGAATCCCGTTATGAAATGAACCGCAAGAAACAATTTTGGGGACAGCACATATCACTTTTTATTCTGGATGTGGATAACTTCAAGCATTTCAATGACAATTATGGACATCTATACGGAAATACGGTATTGCGTACTATGGCTACAACCCTAAAAGAAGAAATAGGTATCGAGGGTGAGGTTGCCCGCTGGGGTGGTGATGAATTTGTAGGAGTTCTATTCTGTGAATCTGATTTGGCTAAACGTATCATGGAAGCAATTTTGGATGAAATACGTGTAAAGGACGCCAAATCTCCTATCACTTTCAGCTGCGGAGTTATCGACTGCGATTACAAACACACCATCAATGAACTGCTAGAGCGGGCTGACAAAGCACTTTACGAATCCAAAGAAAAAGGCAAAGCACAGGTTTCTGTCTATAGAGGCTAATAATATTGTGCTCAATACAATTTATGTAGTACAATACTCCTCGGAGATTGTAAAAATGATGATTCAAGATATTGCACCAAAAAAATTAAATAATAGTTACAGTAACAAATCCGTAAATACGAATAGCCTTGTAGTGATTTCTGATGAGGGGAAATTTTTACTGAAGGTTGATGAAAAGGAAAATACCATTTCCTATCCTACCGCTGAAATCATTGGCATTGAGTTAGAATACACCTATCTTTTTTCTATCGATGATGAGGATTTCTTTTTCCTGAATAGTGGACAGGAATTTACAAATCCAGAGGGCTTTGAATTTTATGATATGAGGGCACTTCGCAAGGATTACCTTTATCCAAAGCACTATGTCTTTGCAGCTTACACAGCATATCAGCTCATTGAATGGTACGAGGGCACTAAATATTGCGGCAGATGTGGTTCTTTAAATGAACACTCAAAAACTGAACGCGCAAAAGTCTGCCCAAATTGTGGCAAGACCGTCTATCCTAGAATTAATCCTGCAGTTATAGTAGGTGTGACAAATAGTGACAAGCTTCTTCTTACAAAATACAGAACAGGCTTTGCTCACAATGCACTTGTGGCCGGCTTCACAGAAATCGGCGAGACCCTTGAAGAATGTGTTGCCAGAGAGGTTATGGAAGAAACCGGCATTCATGTGAAAAATATCCGCTACTACAAGTCCCAGCCGTGGGGTATCGCCAGCGATATTTTGACTGGATTTTTCTGCGATGTTGATGGTGACGATACTATCACCATGGATGCCACCGAGCTTAAATACGCCGAGTGGGTTCCAAGAGAAGAAATAAAACTGCAGCCATTAGAGTACAGTTTGACAAATGAAATGATGAAAATATTTAAAGAGGGGCTGTCGCACTAAGAAATTAGTGTGAGGCCTCTTTTTCATGCAGAAATACTGTGTTTAACACAAAAATCGGGCTTCGAAAAGCCCGATTTTTGCTGTAAAATTAGTTTATGCTACTAAACAAAATCTTACAAGGAGATTATACTGTATCTTCCTTGTATCATCAAATCAAACTTCCGCTAGACATAGAAATATCCATTCCATCCGATGATCCGGTACGCCTGGTAAGTGCATTTGTGGAGGAAATGAATCTTTCTGATCTTTATGAGACTTATAACAGAATCAGAAAGAATCAGGCTACACCGCGTCAGATGCTTAAGATTGTCATCTATGCAGCAA